>CBDBCD010000001.1:0-1125803 GCA_965202815.1 Dehalococcoidia bacterium | reverse complement strand
CCGCCTGTACCGCGTCAATCATTTTTGCCGGTTGCGTCAATGGATTTTGCCGCTCTGACTCCTTCTCCGACTGTTGATTTCGCCCTGCATACGCACGACAACTTGTAGTTGACGCGACAACCATTTTTGACGCGCGTCAATTACTCTTGCCGGCGCGACAACTTCTCCGCCTGCCGACTCTGCACCGCATTGGTCCGGTAGCTCGGCAGGTCGAACTCCAATATGACCGAGTGATGCACGATCCGGTCTATCGCCGCCGCGGTCGCCATGGGGTTGGCGAACACCTTCTCCCATTCACTGAAGACCAGGTTCGAGGTGATGCCCAGAGACCGACGCTCGTAGCGCTCGGCTATCAGGGTGAACAGCACCTCGGACTCACCGGCACCCTGCGGCAGGTAGCCCAGGTCGTCTATCACCAGCAGGTCGAAGTTATCCAGCTTCCTGAGCATCCGAGGCAGTTCCAGGTCCCGCTTGGCAGCCAGCATGTCCTGCACCAGCCGGTACGCAGGGATGAACAGCACCGAGCGTCCCGCCTGCACGAGCCGGTGTCCTATGGCGCACATCGCGTGAGTCTTGCCGGTGCCGGGCATACCGAAAGCCAGAACGTTCACTCCACTCTCCACGAAGTCGCCCTCGGCAAGCCCCTCGAGCTGCTGCCTCAGCTTCACCGGAGCGCGCTCGTGCTCGAACGTGTCCCAGGTCTTGCCCGCCGGCAGCTTGGACGCCCGCCTGAGCCTATCCACTCTGCGTATGCGCCGGTCCTCGGCCTCCTGCTCCAGCACTTCCACGAGGGTCGGCAGGGCGTCGGCATGTCCGGCTTCGCTGAAGCGGCCGACGGTCTCCGACGCCAGCGTCGGCAGCCTGAACTGTCTGCACAGCTCCCTGATCCGCTCTCCCACCACGCTGGGCGTGTACGTCTCCGTCGTCATCGCACACCTCCCACGAGCAGCTTGTCATACACGCCGAGGTCCACCACTCCGGACAGTTCCACCGCCGGGATCTCAGGGGACGCGGGCGCCGACAGCTGCCGCACCGTCGCGTAGTCGAACCTCACCCTGCACTCAAGCAGCCTCCTCAGAGCCCTCTCCACATCGCACTCCATGGTCGTCGCCGCAAGATGCAGTATGCGAACGTAGTCCACGTCCGCCCGCTCTCCCTTCCAGCCACGCATAGCGTCGTATGCCAGGCGGAAGGTGTGCGAGGGGAACATCTGCTCCCTGAAGCGATAGCGCGCGAACGCTCCCGGCTTACGTACCAGGGACCCTATGATGTGGCGGTAGTCTATATGCGCCTCGCCCCCGCCTCGTATCCGCTCCATGCTCTCGACGAGATGCCCCTTGTAGTACACCTCGACGTGATCGGTGTACAGCCTCACGTCCACCTCCACGCCTATCAGACGGGAGGGGACCGAGTACGTCCTACCGCTCACCCTGACGGTGCTCCACTTGCGCACCCTGGTGCGGTAGCTGACGTACTCCGGCACCGGGGCCGGAGGCAGCGCGCGCAGGTGTGGATACTCACGCGCCAGCTTGTCCTTGATAAGCCTGTTGCGTCTGTCCACGATACTCCTGACGAACGCCGTGTACGCTTCCACCGACTCGAAGTCGTCGCTGCCTCTGAGGACCAGAGCCTGCGCTATGGCGTCCTTCAGGCGGCGGTGGCCCTGCTCGGCGACCCCGTTCTCGTGCGAGCTTCGCGGGTTGGTGCGTGTAGCCTTCAGCCCGTAGTGGTCGAGTACGGCTTGGTAGCTCTCGTTGAACGCACGACCGCGACTGTCCCTCAGATCGTGCGTCGCAGCCGACAGGTTGTCGGTCCTGACCACCTCGGGCACGGCGCCAAGCTCCCACAGCGCTCCCTGGAGTCCGCTCACCAGCGCGGTGAACGTCTCGGCGTATGCCACTTCCGCATATCGCCAGCCCGAGTGACTCATAACGAACTGGAACAGCAGATGGCCGAACGGCTCTCCGCCTATCTTCACCCCGAGCTCCCCGCAGTGCGTGAAGTCCATCTGCGCCTCGCGTCCAGGCGGATGCTCCTGCTCGAAGTACACCTCGCGGTCCGGTCCGTGAAGAGCGCGCCAGTCCCGCATCCTCCGCTGCAACGTGCGAAGATGAGACCTGCCGAACCGTCCCGGATGCCGCCCGTCCAGCCAATCGAGCACTGTGGGCGCGCTCAGCACCCCTTCCACATCGGACCGAAGCAGTGGCTCTATATCTTCAGTCCACACTACGGCGAACGGGTCCGGTCTCGTCCTCTGCCTTCGGCTTGCCTTCTTCTCCGACGGCAACGGACCCTTACGCCAGTTCCGTACCGACCTCTCACTCATCCCTGATGCCGCCGCCGCTGCCTGTTGACTCTTGCCTTCCATAATCTTCTGCCTCGTCAAGACTACCTGTCTGTCGGTCATCAATCTCCCACCTCCTGGCGGGAGATAATCACCCATTACAACCGGCAAGTTCTATTGTCGTGACCGGCAAAAGTCATTGTCGCGTATCACCGCCCGTAGTCCTCGTCGAGAGTACACTCCAGTTGTGCGAACGTCGCGACGGCGACAATGACATCATGGATCAGGAGGACGCGTACCAGGATGCGCTAATAGGTGCGAAGAGCTTTAGCCTCGACGGGGACAGGCTGGAGGTCCGCGACGAAGCGGGAGAGGTCAGGGCGGTCCTCTTCAAACCACCCCCGCTGGCTGGACGTCCCATCGAACTGGCAGGGACCGCGTGGCGCCTGGTCGTTGAGGAAGACGGAGCAGAAGTCTATACACCGACTCTAGCCTTCCTGACCGAACACATAGCCGCGGGTGTGGTCGCCTGCCGAGAGTACGTCGCGGGCTACAGGGAGAACGATGTCCGCTTGAGCGTCCCGTCGAGGTTCATGATCGGTTCGACGGAAGACTGCTCCGATGAGTTGCTGGAGATGGAAGAGAGTTTCTACAGGATGCGCCTGTCGTGGGCCGACCACTACTGGGTGGAGGAGAGCGCCGCCGGCAAAGTGCTCCGGGTTCGCACAAAGGACGGCAGGACGTGGGAGTATGAGTCTCTGACGCCTCCCGCAGATGGTGCCCTTAGAGGAGTGTGGACGCTCACCGTCTTCGTGGAGCCCAGGGTTGTTTCCGCACGGCGCACTGATTACTCGCACACAATCGACGTCATCCCGGGGATTGAGATCACGATAGAGTTCGGCAAAGACGGCGTGTCCGGCTCTGGCGGCTGCAATATGTACAGCGGGACCGCCAGCGTGGATGATTCGACCCTGGAAGTCAGAGTCACCATGGGGACCGGGGCGTGGTGTCACGACGCCGATGGCCTGATGGAGCAGGAGCGCCGCTATCTCGACATCCTTTCGCGCGTGAGTTTCTATCGCATATTCGGAAACCAGATGTCTCTCCATACCTCCAATGATGAGGCGCTACTGTTCAGGTCAAAGTAGCTTGACGAAAGGCGTCCTGCTTTGAGGGTGGATCATCAGGGCTTCTACGAGCCGCTGAAGTGCAGCGGTACCGTACAGACGCCGAGCCCCGGGCGGGAGAGAAGATATGGCATCGTTCCTGTCTTGTATGGCACTCCGCAGCCTACGGGAAGCTGACCGGGCTGGAAAGCGATCCATTGGCGCCGAATCGCGAGTGCATCTGCGGCCGCGCCGGCGCGGAGCCGGACCACTGGCTTGCCGTCAGCAACAGCGTATCCAATCCTGAAGGGGCATGACCAAAGCCTGGTCACACTTCCAATGAGAGCCCTGATCTCGAAGGTTCTTGATTCTGTCGAGTTGGTGGACCTATCTTGACGGTAGACAGAACCGTCTTTGAGACGCGGTTTGGCAGGTTGTAGGCATCCCCGACCTCTCGACTCGGCTAACGCAGGGCTCTCAACCGGAGGAGTAATAGTATTCCCGGGGTTGGAACCAGGGCCAAGTTCGCCGACTCTCTCATTGTGGCGCCACGCCACGAAATGGTAGAGTATGCCTGTAGAGAATTGCTATGAGGGGAGGATGTATGAGAGTCTCTGAGACCACAGTACCCACCTGTGAAGGGCAGGTCGCCGTACCCTCCCGCCGACCTCTCAGCGAGACTGCCCGCCTGGGAGATGAGATATACGAGCGGGACATTCGCTCGAAGGTCGAGGCGACGCACCATGGGAAGATCGTCGCCATAGATGTGGACAGCGGGGATTACGCCATCGCCGATACCTCCCTTGCCGCAGCGGACGCCCTAAGAGAGCGGCGCCCCGCCCTTGACGTTTGGGCAGTGAGGGTCGGTTACTGGACACTGCGAGCCTTTGGCGGCAGTTCCCTGCGGAGAGCCGGGTGATTGAAGGTTTCGTCAACGAGAATCTCGAAGCCGTTGTACCCCTCTCACTCCGTGGTCCTGGGGGACAGGAAGGGGAAGTTGACGCTGTGATTGACACCGGCTACAGCGGCTCTCTGGCCCTGCCCCCGTCGCTGGTCGTGGAGTTAGAATTGCCCTATGTGCTCAGCAGCAGGGCAACCCTGGCCGACGATACGGAAGTTGCCTTCAGTGTGTATCGCGTCACCGCGCTCTGGGACAGTGGGCCACGGCAGATCGAGGCCGACGCGGTGGGGAGTACACCTCTCTTGGGAATGGCTATCCTCGACAACCATGATCTGGACATCCAGGTCCGGGACGGCGGGCGCGTCATCATCCAGGCTATGGAGTAGCCTGGCCCCGACTCGGCGAAATGCCTCGATGCGCTACTGCCCGTCTCCGCAGATCACCATATGCGAGCCGTCGGAGTTGCTATGCACCGCGTATGGCATACCTGCGAGGTCGAAAATCAGCTTGTAGCCCGAACTGAGAACTTGGGCAAAGGCCATACCCTCCTTGGGGCATCCCAGGCTGGCATCGGACCGCCGCTTCACTCCGCCGTGCCCATGTACTTCCGCTTCACCAGTTCCCTGGTTGCCTCTTGCTCCATACACCAACTTCTTCGGCCCGAGGCACACGCCGTTCCGCTCGGTTGATGGAAGAGGCGCGAGTGGAACCAACCTCAGCACACCTCACGAATATGCCACTTCCAGGATCACGTCTCCATGACAGTCCTGGTCCTGACGGCAGTAACAGGCCACGCCATGTCCCGGCTCGCCTATCTCGCGCCGGATGTCCTCGACCGTTACCGGGAGCTTCTCCTCCAGCAGCAGGGACCGGAATCCGCGAACGGCATCCTCGCGGTACACCTCACCTTCGATGCGAACTGGATTGGACCAGCGGCTCGGGCGCGCTATCCATACATAACCGTCCGGCAGAAACCAGCCCGCTCGCCTGTGTATCCGGATTCGAGGCGGGTTTACCCGTGGTCCCGATATTGAAGTATTCTGTCCCATTTGAAAAAGTCGCAGCCAGTCTGGAGCCGCCTGATCCCGGGAATGCCGCACATCCACATGGCAGAAGCCCTGAATCACTCCACCGGAGACTACTGCCGTATATGTCCGATAATTGCGCTTTTCGGACATATAACGCCAATGTTCTCAAACACTTCCGAGACTAGTCAAAAGACCGCCGCCGCCCTCACTCCTCATCGCCCAGCGGACCCAGCGCGTTCAGATCCCGCCGGAGCTCGGCGACGTCCTGGTGGACGTAATCCTTGATACGCTCCCAGATATAGTCGTGCAGGTACTCCCTGCGGTAGTCCGCCGCCAGCTTGATCATATCACGCTGGCGCTCGGTGAACCTCACTCCCATGTAGCGCCTCGGCTCCGAGGACTTCCTCCCGGAAGATCCGCTGCCTCTTCGCGTGGGCTGGGGGTGCCCCGTATCCTCTTCCGCCCGGGTTTCTCCCTGGGAGGCGTCCGGCCTCTGCGGACCCATAGGCATCGTGGTCATCGCGCGCCTCCTGTCACCTGTGCCGTCTCACCGGACGGTTCGGGGACCGCCGCCGGATGGCGCTCATTGAACACTTCCTCATATAAGGAGAGCATCTCTTCTGTGCCGCGGTCGTCCCGGGGAGGTATTCGACCACTGTCTGTCCGAGCATGTGCGAGCACTGGTACACCACGCGGTCCCGGACCACCATCCCGGCGACCGCACGACGCCCTCATGCCGGCCAGGTTGGTCGCCACCATCGTCTTTCCCACTCCCCCCTTCTCTGCCACTACCGCCACTATCATGTCGCCCTCTTTTCCAAGCTGTTTTATAAAGTATATAATCAATGAGTGATATATCATCACATCCATAATTGCTTGATTATCATATCACTGCACATCGCTTATACAGCCTAGCACGGCTGCCCGGAGTTTCCATCCCCCTGGAGGTACCTCTTTCGCGAAACCTGACAGATAACGACTTATGGATGAAACAGGAAGTGATGATTTGATTAAACAATTCTTGATAAATCATCTTAGAGCGTGTTTCCAAAGTCGTGAGCTTGTATTAACCTATGGTTCATTATGCGTAAAGCCTATCCGAGCGACCTGACCGATGAGCAGTGGGACCTTCTGGCGCCTCTGCTCCCTACAGCCAAGAGCGGAGGGCGTCCCCGTTCGGTGGATCTGCGCGAGATAGTCAACGGTATCCTGTACACGCTTCGGAGCGGTTGCGCCTGGCGTATGCTCCCGAACGATCTTCCCCCTTGGCAAACAGCGCACAAGTATTTTCGCAGATGGACTCTGGACGGAACATGGGAGCGAGTGCATGAAGAGTTGCGCCCCGCCGTCCGAGAGTCCGAGGGCAGAAGTCCCACGCCCGGCGCAGCGATCATAGACAGCTAGTCGGTCAAGACCACTGAAAAGGGGGCCCTCGCGGCTACGACGCATGCAAAAAGATAAATGGTCGAAAGCGACACATCATAGTAGATACCACAGGATTGTTGCTGGATGTGGTAGTTCATCCGGCAAACATTCAGGACAGAGATGGAGCGAAGTTGGTTATCTGTAAACTGAAGGGTCGGTTTGAGCGTCTGAGCTTGATCTGGGCTGACGCGGGCTATAGTGGAAAGCTGGTCGAGTGGGTACGGAGCTTGACAGGATGGAGGCTTGAAATCGTGAGGCGTCCACGGGACAGTCGCCAGTTCAATGTCTTGCCGCTCAGATGGGTGGTCGAGCGAACATTCGCATGGCTCAGCAGGTGTCGTCGCCTGAGCAAAGACTACGAAGAAATGTGTGAGACCACGGAGGCGTGGATCAACATAGCTATGACTTATCTCATGCTCCGGCGATTGAAACCTTCATAACATACACCTTTGGAAACACCCTCTTAGATAACCGAAAGACCCTGCGCAGTCTTGAGACGCCCTTCCACCCGACAGAACATCAATGCTATCATGTGTCCGGTCAACGAACCGCGAACGTCCCTGCCTTTACATAAACAGGAGATTATCAATAACGATTTCGCCGCCGAAAATTTCTCGGCCCAAAGCTAAAGCCAGGTGACTCCAGGTCGTTTCCAGGTGTTCTAAACGCATGATTCGCTTGGAAACTCAGCTGGAACCCCACCAGTACACTATAAATCGCAATATATAGCCAACGCTCCCGGCCCAGAACCGACGACTCCGAAAAGCCCCGGTCTGAATAACCGAAAAGTACCACCCAGCGCATAATGTCAGTGATAAGAGTGAGGAGCCTGAGATAGCGCTAGGGGCTAGTTCTTCCTGATAGCCCTGCCCGGCAACGCCCCCGTGTGCCGTCCGCCGTCTATGACTGGAACCCCGTTCACGATGACGTACTCGATGCCGATGGGGAACTGCTTGGGGTTGGTGCGGGTGGCGGGGGCGCGGACGGAGTTAGGATCGAATACGGTGATGTCGGCGTTCATGCCGTCGCGCAGGACGCCGCGATCCTGGAGACCGAGCCGCTGGGCGGGGAACGAAGTCATCTTGCGTATGGCGTTGGGGAGTGACATCTGCCGCTCCTCCCGGACGTACTCGGCGAGTATGACCGGGAAGCAGCCGTAGGTGCGCGGACTCGGGAAGTCGCCCAGCAGCACGGCGTCACTTCCGACCATCGAGAGCGGGTGAGTGACGAACGCGGGCAGCGTCTTCAGGTTCAGGCCCTCAGCGACGTAGCAGGTCTGGAGGTCTTCCTCGATCAGCAGGTCGCAGAGCGCGTCAACCGGATGCTGCTTTCGCATCTCCGCTATTTCGGCTATGGAGCGTCCTTCATAGACGTGGTTCTCGGGCCGCTTGAAGTAGGTGAGCCACATATCGTGCCAGGTCGGGGCGCGGGGTATGACCTCGTCTCGCAGACGGGCGCGGGCGTTCTCGTCGGCGAGCGCCTCTTTCAGTCGTGCGGGGCCGCCCTCGTGTACCCAGTCCGGGAAGACTATGAGAATTCGGGTGCTGCCCAGGCTGTACGGGTAGCTGTCGAACGTGACGTCCTGGCCCGCCTCAGCGGCGTCCTCGACGAGTCCGAGCAACTGTGGCGCGCCGCCTGGAGCGGGAGCCTTCTGATAGAAGTGGGTGATGTGTACGGGTACGCCGCTGCGTTCGCCAATCTCGATTGCCTCTTTGAACGGATCCATGAACATATCGCCCGACTTGTAGCGGACATGGGTGTGGTAGATGCCGCCAAGTTCGGAGACCTGCTCGGAGAGCGCGACGAGTTCATCGGTGCTGGCATACCCTCCGGGCGGATAGTCGAGCCCGGTGGAGAGGCCGAGCGCGCCTTCCTGCATCGCTTCTCGGATCATCGCCTTCATGTTGGCGATGTCTCGGTCGGTGGCGGGCGTGGATTCCCAGCCGATGGCGTCAATTCGGACGGGCGAGTTGCCGAGAATGTATGCGATGTTGACGGCGGAATTGCGGTCGAACATATTGAGGTACTGTTCGACGGTTGACCATGATCCGGGCAGAGGCGGGTTGCCGTCCAGGCCGGAGTTGATTTCCACGAACTTGCGGAAGTCCTCCTGCGACTTGAATGGAGCGTAGGAGTTGCCGTCAACGCCGATGAGCTCTGTGGTGACTCCCTGCCGGACTTTGGGCTCGTGCTCAGGCTCGGACAGCAGGACAAGGCCGGAGTGAGCGTGCATGTCAATGAAGCCCGGGCAGACGACCATGCCGGTGGCGTCTATCGTTCGGGCAGCCTCGGCGTCGCGTACCGCGCCCCTGAAGACGCGTACCGTCCCGTCTTCGACGCCTATGGAGCCGTAGTAGCCCGGGTTTCCGGTTCCGTCTATTATCAGTCCGTTTTGGATTAGCAGGTCTAGCATGGGGGTTCCTTGGTGTATTCTTCGGTTATGACGTACTTGATCAGTGCGCTGGTATCTATGACGTAAGGGATCAACGGTCTCTATCTTCCCTTATCTATTGCGTAGTCATGTCAGATTTGCCCCCCGTCGTTTATCCATTTTTTTCCTAAGTTCGTCGGCTCGCCTAATGAACTCGAACCGCGGCTCGGTCGCTATCCGAGCCTCCAACTCTTCTTGGGATATGCCCATTTCTGAGAACCTACCGCCGCGCTTGCGCTTCCGGGCAGGTTCACGGGCGCTGGCTTCGTCAAGTTCAGATTCGACTGCCTCAGACGTGTCCTCCACGGGCGTGATGTCAACCTCCACGCGCTGGTCCATTCCAAAGCCGGGAAGAGAGTCCAGAAGTATGCTCCGTCCCCGTATCGTTCCCCGTAGCTTCATGTTCTCACCTCGTCGGTCAGATTTCCTGAGATTCATTATAATCGTACCAGGGAACAACTCCAACACCGGCCCTGACAACTCGAACGGGGAGAGAATCATCCCTCAGCTATCCCTCACCGACGTATATCACCGACTGCGAGAGCGTCACGGGCCGCAGAATTGGTGGCCGGCGGATACGCCGTTCGAGGTGATGGTTGGCGCGATACTCGTACAGAGAACGACATGGGCGAACACGCGACGAGCTATCGAGAATCTGAAGTCGGCGGGCAAGCTGTCGCCGCAAGCGATCAGGGACAGCCATGAAGAAGAGCTTCAGAAGCTAGTCAGGCCGTCGGGCTTCTTCCGTTCCAAGGCGAGAAAGCTGCGGGCGCTGTGCGAGTTCCTGGGCGAACGATACGGGGACAATCTCGAAACGATGTCGGAGCGGTCCGACATCGAACTAAGAGAAGAGCTACTGTCCATATACGGGGTTGGTGACGAAACCGCGGACGACATTATGCTGTACGCGTTCGGGAGGCCGGTGTTCGTGGTGGACGCATACACGCGCCGGATATTCGGAAGGCTGGGGTTGGTGGACCCGAATCTGAAGTACTCGGATATTCAGTCCGTCTTCCAGGACAGTGTTCCGAGAGACGCCGCGCTCTATAACGAGTATCACGCGCTCATAGTCATGCACGGCAAAGACGTGTGCAAGACGCGCCCGGCCTGCTCGATGTGCCCGCTGGATACGGCGTGTCCGAAGGTCGGTGTCTAGCCGGTGTCCAGTCTGAAGGTGAGGATACTGTTGGTCTTGATGACCAGATGAACGTCGCGTCCGGGCTTGAGGTCGAGTTGGCGAGCGGAGCCCGGAGTCACTTCGGCGACTATCATCTCACCCATGTCGAGATATACGAGGACGCGCCCCTCGGTCTCGCGGACCTCGCGCGCGACGGCGGGAACGGCGTTGCGCGCGCTGGTGAGCGGCGGTATTCCGAGGCTGAGAATGATGTCGCCCGAACGGATGGACACGGACACAGTCTCGCCGGGACTCGAATCGGTGGGAGGGCCAACCAGTACGGCATCCCCTATCGCCAGCCTGGAAGTGCCGTCTTCATTGTCCTGTTCCAGAATTTGCGCGCTCAGTATGTTTTCCAATGTACCGTAATCTGCGATTCGGGCGACCGACGGGTGGGACATTACTTCGGGAGTGTCTCCGTAGGCGACCGCCCTGCCCGCGTCCATCGCGTACATCTTCGGGGCGAGAGCCAGGACTTCGGACAGCGAATGAGAGACGAATACCATGGGAACGGCAAGCTGCTCGGATATGCTTTTGAGGTGTGTGAGAATGGAAGCCCTGTGAGCGGCGTCGAGGGACGCCAGCGGCTCGTCCATCAGGAGCAGTCTGGGAGACGAAGCCAACGCGCGGGCGAGCGCGACGCGCTGCCTCTCTCCGCCCGAGAGATTAGCGACACCACGATCCATAAGATGGCTTATCGCCAAAAGTTCGGCCAATGTGCCAGGCTCGAATTCACGCTCGGCGCGAGGCGTGAGCTTGTAGCCGTACTCTATGTTGTCGCGCACGCTCATGTGCGGAAAGAGTGCGCCCTGCTGGAACACGTAGCCGAACCGACGCTTCTCGGGCGGCGCGTTTACCCCGGAAGACGACGAGTAAACGACTGAACCGTTCACTTCGATGTCGCCCTCGTCAGGTGACAGCATACCGGAGAGACAATCGAGCAGCGTCGTCTTGCCGCTGCCGGAAGGTCCGAAGACGGCGGTGATTCCTCGGTCGAACTGTCCGGCGCATTCGAGAGTGAATCCCCGGTACGCCTTTCGCGCGTCGAATCTCAGAAAAGTGTCGGTCTGATTCCTGTCTGACTCAGGCATACCGATCTATGCCCTCCTTCCGCGTGAGCGTCCCAGTAACCAGTTGTGAGCGGCAAGCGTCGCCAATGCAAGCCCAAGCGCCACCAGCACAAGAATCATCGTCTCATCGCCGCGTCCCAGCTGAATGCTGTCGTAGATCGCGAGCGGGACAGTCTGCGTCTTGCCCGGGATATTGCCCGCTACGATTATCGTCGCGCCAAATTCGCTCAGGGCGCGAATGAATCCAAGCAGTACGCCAGCCAGTATCCCCCGGTAAGCGAGCGGCAGAGTTATCGTAAACGCCACCCTGACTGTTCCGGCTCCGAGGGTCCGCGCCGACCTCTCAAGCCTGTCGTCCACCTCGTCCATGGCGGTCATTACGGCGCGGGCCACAAGCGGAAACGATACGACAGCCGCGGCCAGAACAGCCGCGACCCAGGTGAAGGCTATTTCCAGTCCGAGAGAGCTTTCGACGACTGAACCTATAGGACCCCGGCGTCCCAAGAGCAGGAGCAGCAGATAGCCCACGACCACGGGCGGTACCGCGAGTGGCAGGGATGCGAGGACATCCAGGATGAACGCGCCACGGACTCGCTTCTTGACCACCAGCCAACTAAGCGCCAGCGCCAGGGGCAAGTTGAGAAGCGTCGCAACTACCGCGACGCGCAGGGTGAGTACGATTGTCTCGAATATCAAGGCCAGTTCACTTCGGAGGGGGTTCGGCGAAGCCGAATCCGCGGAAAACGTCTAAGGATCCATCAGAGGATAGGAAGTCCAGATAGTCCGCGACATCCTCTCGATTGGAAGAGTCGTTTATCGCAACCGCCGGATAGACTATTGGAGAATGCAAAGTGGGTTCAATGGCGTGAACTACCTTGAGGGAGTCGGAACTGCGGGCGTCCGTGCGATAGACGATGCCCGCATCGGCATTTCCCACCTCGACGTAGGTCATCGCAGCTCTCACGTCCTTTCCGAATAGTAGTTTGCTCTGCAAATCGTCCCAGACTCCCGCCGACTGAAGCGCCTCTCTTGCGTATGCCCCGGCGGGGGCGAGAGAGGGGTCCGCCAGCGCGAGACGCTTAAGCGCGTCCGGAGTCAACGAGCCGAGAGAGTTGATTTCTTCGCTATCTACCAGCATAACGACGACCAGCTCATTGCCCAGCAGTCGAAGGACGCCTTCACTCGAGACCAAGTTCCTTGCTTCCAGAAATTCGACCGGCGCAGTTCCGGCGGATATGAAGACGTCCGCCGGAGCGCCGCTCGCTATCTGCTGGGCCAGGGACTGTGAAGCGCCAAAGCTGAGGTCAACACTCACGCCACTGTCTTCTTCGTACTTCCGACTGACTTCAGTAAGCGGGTCCCTAAGGCTTGTTGCCGCAAATACGAGCAGGTCTCTCTCCCCGCCGCACGCTATCAGCGCAAAAAGCGAGAACGCGGCCAGCGCAGTCCATAAACCGAGATTCAGCACCCCGCGTATGAAGGCTTTCCGGCGTACAGGATATTCTCTCATGCCCAGAATTATGTCGCTTCCCGCCATGCGAAACAATAGGAAACGGGACGGTAGGCAGCGTTGAGAACGCCAAATTGACACCCGCCAAAGCCGTAACCTAAAATCAATCTCGTCTTATGTGCAATCTACCCCATACAGAATCAGAGAATTCTCTGATGTCTTACATTCCTTCCCAGGTTGAGAGGTGCGCGCGGGCGGGTTCGTCGAGAACGAATTCCTGCCTTGTGGCGGCATGATCCGCGTTGCCTGAATCTCAGACGCGCAGCGCCATTTCGTTTTCAGACCATTTGCAGTCCGTCCGTGTCGTATTGCGCCATCGGAGGGACTCGACAGACACAAGGTGAGAGTTTCAACATGATTAAAGAAAACTGGACGAGCGAACGAGTGCGCGAGACCTTCCTGGGCTACTTCGAGTCGCAGGGGCATAGCCGCATGGCGAGCGCGTCGCTGATTCCGGTCGGCGACCCGACCCTGCTATTCACGAGCGCCGGAATGGTGCAGTTCAAGAGCTACTTCACGGGAGAAGCGGAACCGCCCAATCGCAGGCTTACCACATCCCAGAAGTGCTTCAGGACGCCGGACATCGAAGAGGTCGGGGACGCCACGCACAATACCCTGTTCGAGATGCTGGGCAACTTCAGCATAGGCGACTACTTCAAGAAGAACGCCGTTGACTTCGCGGTGGAGCTGATGACCGAGGGCTACGGCATCCCTCTGGAGAAGTTCGCCGCCGCCGTGCATGAGACAGACGACGAAACACGCGAACTGTGGGTGAACAAGGGCATCCCGAGAGAGCTGGTTTACAGCTACGGGGACGACGAGAACTGGTGGGGACCGGCGGGAGACGAAGGCCCCTGCGGTCCGTGCTCGGAACTGCACTATGACTACGGACCCGGAAACGGCTGCGGCCAGGATGACTGCATTCCCAACTGCAAGAACTACAAGGACAATGGCGAGGCGTGCGACCGCTACGTGGAACTGTGGAATCTGGTCTTCATGCAATACTACCACCACCTGGACGGCAGCCGGACCAACCTTCCCGCGCCCAGCGTGGATACGGGCATGGGTTTCGAGCGGCTGGTGCGGATTCTCCAGGACGTGGATACGGGCTACGAGACGGACCTGTTCACGCCGATTATCGCCAAAGTGGAGGAGATAAGCGGACACAGGTACGGCGAGGACACCGAATCCACTTACGCCATCCGGGTCGTCGCCGAGCATGGACGCAGCGTTACTTTTCTTGTGGCGGATGGAGTGGCGCCTGGCAACGAGGGACGGGGCTACGTGCTGCGCCGCGTAATCCGTCGCGCAATCCGGTACGCCAGACGGCTGGGCATAGGGGGGAATTTCCTTGGAGAGGTCGCGGACGCCACAATCGAGAAGATGGGCGACATATATCCCGAACTGGTCAACAACCGCGACTTCATACACACGGTGCTGAGGCTGGAGGAGGACCGCTTCCAGCAGGCTTTCCAGAACGGCTACGCGCTGCTGATGCAGGAAATCGAGGGAACAGACACTCTCTCCGGCGAGGTTGTGTTCAGGCTGTGGGACACACATGGGTTCCCTGTTGAAATGACGAGCGAAATCGCGTCCGAGCAGGGCGTCGAGGTGGATATGGAAGGGTTCGAGCGCGCGATGGCCGCGCAGCGGGAACAGTCTCGCGCCGGAGCGCAGTTCGGCGACGACCGGGCGAAGATACGCGTGTATGAGAGTCTCGGGGTCGGCGGGACGGCGTTCCTGGGATACGAGACGCTCAGCGCATCGTCGGTCGTGGTCGGTTTGATCGCGGACGACGAAGTAACGGACTCAGTCTCGGAAGGTCAGGAAGTCGAAGTCGTAATGGTCGCCACGCCCTTCTACTCCGAGGGCGGCGGACAGGTCGGAGACGCGGGAGAGATATCCGGGGCCGAGGGCAGCATCCGGGTTCACGATACACAGGATGTCATGCCCGGCCTCGCCGTGCATTTTGGCAAGGTGGCGCAGGGTACAGTAAGCATGGGCGAGACCGTTGACGCCTACGTTGACCCCATCCGGCGCGAGGACACGGCCCGCAACCACACGGCCACACACCTGCTTCACGCGGCCCTGAGACAGGTTCTGGGCGCGCATGTTCGTCAGGCGGGATCGCTTGTATCGCCGGATCGCCTGCGATTCGACTTCACCCACGTTCAGCAGGTGACGGATGAGGAGATGTGGCAGGTCCAGCTCCTGGTCAACGAGAAGATCCGGCAGAACGCGCGCGTTCTGAAAGACGAAGACACCTACCAGGAGGCGATAAGGCGCGGCGCGCTCGCCTTCTTCGGGGACCGCTACGATGAGCGAGTCCGGCTCGTGGAGATAGCGAACGGCGAGACGTTCAGCTTCGAGGTGTGCGGCGGGACTCACGTTCAGCAAACCGGCGAGGTCGGATCTGTTTACGTGCTGGGCGAGTCGAGCATCGGCGCGGGAATGCGTCGCATCGAGGCGGTCAGCGGACGGGCGGCGGAGCGTATGGTGTGGGAGCGGTTCCACAGAGAGGAGCGCGTCGCGCGAACTCTCCAGACATCGCCGCAGGAAGTGGAGTCGCGTGTCCGGGCGCTGATGGACGAACTCGATACGCTCCAGCGCGAGCGGGAAGCGATGGAACGCAGGCTTTCCTTGCAGTCCGCCGAAGCGCTCCTCGATTCGGTTCAGGAGGTCGCGGGAGTGAGTGTGCTTGCGGTGAGGGCGACCGCCGCGAACGCGGACTCGCTCCGCGAGATGGGCGACTACCTGCGCGACAAGATGAGGAGCGGAGTGGTCGTGCTCGGCTCGGTTATCAACGACCGCCCGATGCTGGTGTCCATGGTGACGTCCGATCTTATCAGCGACAAAGGACTTAACGCGGCGGACATAGCCCGTACGGCCGCCCGCGCGATTGGCGGAGGCGGAGGCGGGAGGCCGGATGTCGCGCAGGCCGGCGGGCGAGACGCCTCCAAGCTCGACGACGCGCTGGCGCTGGTTCCGGGGATAGTGACTGAAAGCGTCTCCGAATGAGGGTTCTGGGTCTGGACGTAGGCGACGCGCGAATCGGTCTCGCGCTCAGCGACCCGACGGGTATGCTCGCGTCGCCTTACGGATTCGTGGAGCGTGGGCCTTCGGATCTGGCAGACATCGTGAGCGTTGCCGAAGAGAACGAGGTTGCAGAGATAGTCGTCGGACTGCCGCTGAGCATGTCCGGCGACTCCGGCGTCCAGGCGGGCAAGGTGCGCGGCTTCATCAGAGACCTGAAATCCCAAACCGACCTGCCAATCAAGACGGTGGACGAGCGCCTGTCCACCGTCCAGGCCCAAGGAATGCTCCGCCAGTCGGGCCGTCGCCGTCAGAGGGCCAGAGGCCACTTGGACGCGGCGGCGGCGGCGGTGATTCTGCAGACGTATCTGGATTATGAGGGGCGGTGACGCTCGGGGCTTTGGGTTGTCGGTATTCGGTTTCTGGACGCGGGTGAATTGTGTAGAAGGACGCGTTATATCCAGGTTTCATAATCTCTGGTTTATAATTGCGCTGGGCTCGGGCTGGGCGGGCCGCTGGGGTTTAACAGGGTAGCGGCAGGCGACCGCTGTCACCAGCGTTTGCCTGCGTTTTACCTGCGTTAGCTATGAGGCCCTTTTTTTCCCGGCGTCCTGTTTTTGGTTCGGATAATCTCAGGTTTATCGGTTTTCGGTTATTGGCGGTCGGTCTTTGGTCATTAGTTGTCGGTTATCGGTTTTGAGTCCTTAGTTTGTATGTTCGGATTATATCATGGTGAGGGAGTGGTTGTGTAGGGCTACGGTAGATTTGAGGGCGTTGTCGGTTATGACTGGGTTCGAGAGCATAGGGAATCGGCATTAGGACGGGATGCCTGAATGATCCCTGACGGGGATGCGCGGCTCCCGCCACTGGGGGTGAGGTTCTGGTATATTGGGGGTGTGGAAGCCTCAGATGAAATTGCCTAATGGGGAAAGGGCATACGTTGCTCGGGAGAAGATTACGCTCTACCTGCTATCGCGTAGCAATCCACGCGGTCGAAGCAAAGCCAGATTCTTCTCAGCGTTTGGGTTTCGTATAGAACAGTGGCGGGAGCTTGCGGATGCGCTGAGGCTTCACGGAGCAGAACATGAAGTCGTCGAGACACTAGAGGTTGATAACGGCATGAAATACATTGTGGATGGGATACTCCAAACTCCTGATGGACGTAATCTACTTGTGAGAACAGTATGGATGGTGGATGTTGGGAGCAGTGTGCCCAGGTTCATCACTGCATACCCGATAAGGAGATGAAATGCTAAAAGAACTTGATTGTGTTGTACTCACGGTTGATATTGAGGAGGAAGGCTTAAAGGCGGGCGACGCTGGAACGATTGTGAATATGTACCCAAGCGGCGCTTTCATGGTGGAGTTCATGACTCTGGACGGCGACACGATAGCTCTGATTGATGTACTGCCATCGCAGGCTCGTCCCGCAACCAGCAAGGACATCACTCATACCCGCAGCGTGGAAGCGGCGGTGTGAGCTTAAGCGGTGGTTGTTGAATTCAGCACTCCAAGTGCAGACTTCCAATACACCCAGGTTGATTACGGCATATCCCATAAGGAGATGAGATGTTCAAGGAACATGACTGCATCACGCTTACATCCGACATTGAGGAAAAGAGTCTAAAGTCAGGCGACGGAGGCACAATTGTACACATATACCCGGGCTACCCGGGCGGCGATGTCTTCGTAGTAGAGTTCATATCCCTTGACGGCTATACGGCGGACATTGTTGACGTGCCAGTATCGCAGGTCAAGGCAATGACCTCTTCGGAAATCGCTTATCCTCATAGCGTAGATGCGGTGGTCTGAGCGATATTCGGAAGCAAGCCAACCCTCACTTAAAGTCTTGAGACGATTGAAGCACGATGAACTGTTGAGCGACTAAGTTGAGTATTGTGGGATTAGGAGCATTGATTCATGAACGTAGCGAGTTTCGATAGCACGAAGCATCACATTGACCAGATACTCAATGATGTCGGCAACGGGAAGACCCAACTTCCAGACTTCCAACGTGGTTGGGTGTGGGACGATCACCATATCCGTGACCTTATAGCCAGTGTATCGCTTTCATTTCCAATAGGAGCGGTGATGACCTTGGAAACGGGAGGTGAGGATGTCAGTTTCAAGCCGCGCCCTATTGAAGGCGCCGATGACTCACTCTTTACCCAGAGAGAGCCTGACACTCTTGTTCTGGATGGTCAGCAACGGTTGACTTCGCTGTTCCAGTCTCTGAAATTGGGGAAACCTGTGACCACCAGAGATACACGGGGGAGAAAGATACTACGCTGTTACTACCTTGATATGAAAAAGTGCGTTGCCGCTGACTCTGACCGGGAGGATGCCGTTCTGTCGCTTCCCGAAGACCGTATGATGAAGACATTTCGCGGAGAGGTAACCCTTGATCTATCTTCACCTGATAGAGAATATGCCGAGGATATGTTTCCTCTGAGTCAGGTCTTTGATTCCTCAGACTGGATGAAAGGCTATCTTGAATTTTGGAATCTAGACCGAGAAAAGTTTGACTTGTACAGTGAATTTGACAAAGAAGTGATTAAACGTTTCGAGCAATATCAGGTGCCGGTGATCGAGCTTGACAAGGAAACATCGAAAGAGGCTGTGTGCATCGTTTTTGAGAAGGTGAACACCGGCGGTGTAACTCTCACGGTATTCGAACTGCTTACCGCATCTTTCGCGGCAGACGACTTTCAGCTTCGTGAAGACTGGGCAGCCAGGGAAAATCGCCTTAAGAACACGCATCCAGTATTGCACCGAGTGGAGAGCACTCTCTTCTTGCAAGCTCTCACCTTGCTGGTGACTAAAGCGAAGGGCGGCGCGGTAAGTTGCAGACGCAGAGATATTTTGCGACTGCAAGCAGAAGATTACAAGACATGGGCAGATAGAGTCGAGCAGGGATTCATGAAGGCGGCAAGATTCCTTCACGAGCAGAAGGTTTTCAATTCTAAAGACTTGCCATATCAGACCCAACTGGTTCCGCTTGCCGCCATTCTGGCTGATTTGGAGAATGCAGCCGATACGGAAGGCGCGCGCCAGAAGATCGCTCGCTGGTACTGGTGCGGAGTGCTGGGCGAAATTTACGGCGGAGCCAGCGAGACTATATTCTCCAGGGACCTCCCAGAAGTCGTGGGATGGATACGAGGCAACGCGACGGAACTGCCATCCAGCATTCAGGACGCGAACTTTCAGGCTGGTCGGCTGCTTACACTACGGACACGGAACAGCGCAGCGTATAAAGGTATCCATGCGTTGCTCATGCGCGACGGTAGTCGAGATTTTCGATCAGGCGTGTCTATCGAGGCTGCTACCTTCTTCGATGACAGCATTGATATACACCACATATTCCCCCAAGCATGGTGCAATAACCAGGGGATAGACCGCAGCATATTCAATAGCATCGTCAACAAAACGGCGATTTCCGCAAGAACAAATCGGAGCATTGGTGGCAGAGCGCCTTCCACATATCTGAATACTCTTCAGAATAACGCAAATATGTCTGTTGAAGACATGAACGGGATACTGGCTTCGCATCGGGTTCCCTCCGAACCACTTCGCGCTGACGACTTCAACCAATTTTTTGCCGACCGCGCCGAGGAACTGATCCAAAGTATTGAGTCAGCTATGGGAAAGAGCGTATCCCGTGAAGAGGAATTGTTCTGGCTGGGTACGCCAACTGAAGACTACGACGACGGTCCCAAAGATTGGGATGAGAATGTAGATTAGAACTAGGCACTAGGAGACCCCAATGAAAATCACCGCCGTAACCCCCATCCCCGTTTCCAGCAGCACCCCCTTCGGGGCTCGGAATTATATGTTTGTGAAGGTCGAGACGGACGAGGGGATCACGGGATGGGGCGAAGCCACCTCGGGGCCGCTGGCCGTCGCGACTATGGTGGAGGAGTTCGGGCAGCAGCTCATCGGGCAGGACCCGGGCCGCATCGAACAGCACTGGCAGACGCTGTATCACCACTTCCACGTCCGGGGCGGCGTGGTGCAGATGTCCGCAATAAGCGGTATCGAGATCGCTCTCTGGGACATCAAGGGAAAGGCGCTCGGAGCGCCGGTCTATGAGCTTCTAGGCGGACCGATGCGTGATCGCATCTGGTGCTACGGACGCTGGGACGGCGCGACGCCGGAAGCCGCTGTCGAGCGAGCGCTCAGCTTCACCGAGCAGGGCATCACGGCACTCAAGGGCGACCCGTTCGACCATCGCGGCCTGTTCATCCCCATCGAAGCGGAACGGATCGCGGTGAAGAAGCTGGAAGCGGTGCGCGAGGCCGTCGGCGACGACGTAGAGCTCCTGGTCGAGGTGCATGGACGCCTGGCCCCATCCGACGCTATCAGGATCGGCAACGCTATGGAGCCATACCGCCCGTTCGTTTACGAGGAGCCGGTGCCTCCGCAGAATATAGACGCTCTTCAGCGGGTCGCCGAATCGGTCAGCATCCCGATAGCGACGGGGGAACGTCTCTACACCAAGTGGGACTACGCCGACCTTCTGAGCAGGCAGATAGTGGCGATGATACAGCCCGACATCGTTCAGGGCGGCGGGATTCTCGAACTGAAGAAGATAGCGGCGATGGCCGAAGCGCACTACGTCGGATTCCAGCCGCACAATCCTTATGGGCCGCTCTGCACGATAGCCTCGCTGCACCTGGACGCCTGCGTGCCGAACTTCATGATCCAGGAAGGTGGGATACATCCCTGGTTCCAGGACGTGTGCTTCGACAACTTCCCCAGGCAGAAGGACGGCTTCCTGCCGCTTCCAGAGGGGCCTGGTCTTGGAGTCGAGGTTGACGAGGACTGGGTGAAGGCGAACCCGTGGAGAGACGACGCCGCGGTCTGGCGAGCGGGCGACGGCTCGATTGCGTCGAGGCAGGACACGAACTGGTCTTAGTCGAAGGGGTCAATGGGGGGCACCTGCGCGACACTCCTTTCGAATTGACGGATTGTTGACAGGCCAGACCGCCCTTTCTACACTGTGAGGTGGCTTCCATCCCACGGGATTCTTGCCGCCAACCTCAACTATTCCCACAGCCAGAGGACACCCTGACTCATGCCATACCAGCCTCACGTATTTGCCGACAACCCGATTGACAGGGGCGATCAGCAGCGCCGCGACGAGGACTGGCTGAGAGAACGGGCAAGCGACCCGGATTCCCGCGTGCTCGTTATGCCCGAACTCGACGTGCCAATGACTGACGGACCGTCGCCTGAGCTGAGTTGGATGTCGCCTGACGACGCGCGCTGGTTTGGCATAGACGGCGAACCTGTATTTCTCGGTCTTCTCGACGGCGTTGCTCACTTCGCGGTGCATGTGCCGGCGACAAGCGGAGCGGCCGCGGAACTCAGGGGAGACGACTCCATACGGTTTGCGGACGCGAGATCGGCGGCGGGATTCCTCAGCGGCCAGGAGACCGGCATCGTGGCGCAGGCGCGGGCGCAACTCGACTGGCACAACCGGCACGGCTTTTGCTCGGTGTGCGGGAACAGGACGGAGATGGGACGCGGCGGCCATGTGCGCAAGTGCCCGAGCTGCGGCGCGGAACACTTTCCGCGAACGGACCCTGTCGCGATAATGCTGGTGCATGACGGGGAGATGTGTCTGCTGGGCCAGTCGAGAGGTCGCCTCTCACGAATGAGGATGTACTCCGCTCTCGCCGGATTCATAGACCAGGCGGAGTCCATAGAGGAGGCAGTGGCGAGAGAGGTGCGAGAGGAAGCCGGGATAGAGGTCAAGAACGTCAAATATCACTCGTCGCAACCCTGGCCGTTTCCGTCGTCACTGATGATAGGGTGCCATGCCGAGGCCGCGACCACGAACATACGAATGGACGCCGAAGAGATGACCGACGTTCAGTGGTTCGACCGGGAAGAGGTGCTGCTCGCGCTCGAAGGACGCAGTCGCCGCCTAGCCGTTCCGCAGCCCCTCGCGATAGCTCACCATCTCATCAAGACATGGGCCTACGGTGAGATATAACCTTTGCTGCTGGCTACGCTAACTGACCGTCTCTTCCGAGAGCCGCATTGCCGGAACTACCCGGCTAGCCCTTTCAATCTGCTGAGCGTCTAACGACACCAGCGTGGCGTTCAGTTCTGCGGCGGTATAGACGTAAGTCGCGTCACATCCACGCAATCTTAGCCTCGCTGCCAGAAGAGCGGCGCCAAACCCAGCTTCAGCGTCTTG
Organism: Dehalococcoidia bacterium; assembly: GCA_965202815.1. Classification (GTDB taxonomy): domain Bacteria; phylum Chloroflexota; class Dehalococcoidia; order Lucifugimonadales; family UBA1123; genus VXRN01. Next base: position 1,103,633 of record CBDBCD010000001.1, on the reverse strand, counting down.
GGAAACCAGGTGTACGTTCACCGTATCAGTCAGATAGGTCGTCGCATTGACACCGGACTCATAGCTTCCAGTGACTCTGGCAACGGCTCCGGCCACCTCTGGCAACATTACTGCCGGAGCATAGATGGGGATTCGGCTTTCAATGATATGGGAAGTCCACTGAGCAGACAGTTGGTGGTGAATATCTCCCGACAGAAATCGGCTCACCCATACGCTGGCGTCAATCACGTACATGGCCGAAGTCCCTGCGTCCCTCGCGAACAAGAGTGACAGAAGACACCGGGCCTGTCGAACGACTGCCTATCTCAGCGGCAATCTTATCCCCTTCGGCGTTAATCATCTTTGCCTCATGCTGCCATTTCTCATCAGTGAAAGCGCCTCGCGTCTTATCGAAATGCGCGCGCGCTTCCTCTCTCCGCTTTGCGCCATTTTTTCGGATATGGGCTGCCAGAGACTCCAGACTGGCCGACGCAAGTTCTCGGCGCTGTTCCCTAACGGCGTCCACCACCGCCACACCTTCAGGCCACCGCTTAGTAATCCCGACCGACAGCCTGTCCATGTCCTCCCAGGCGTCTTCCAAATTCCTGGTTGAGGTCTCATTCGAGCTTGGCACAGGCACTATGTGAGCTACCACCTTACCCTTGTATGTGACTTCAAGTGTCTCCTGATGATCACGAACCCTTCTCATTACCGCGCTTGTGTCGCGGTTCAACTGTTTTATTCCCACAGAGTCCATTATCAAACCTCTCATATCGAAGCCTAGCTTCTATGTTAAAAGACGATTGCAAAAGTCCCCTGTCCCTCAGGGAGAGGGCTAGGGTGAGGGTGTTTAGCTTCGGTACCTACCTTCACTGCGTACTGGACGGGGAAGCGACAAAACTTATGCAATTTTCTCCTATGTTAGCAGGAAATGGATTTTTGCGGACGGCGGCTGTAGGACTTTCTGCACCCCTCAGGCGATATGTGTTAGATTGCACCGGACTTGAAACCATCATTCGAGAAGCTGGGGCGATACGAAGTCCCGAGCGAACCGGAGGAACCCGACAATGAATATCCAGCCATACACGGTAGATATCCCTGCTGCGACTCTCGATGATCTCAGGGACAGATTGGCTCGCACCCGCTGGCCCGACGAGATCGAAAGCGCCGACTGGGACTATGGCTCGAACCTCGCCTATATCCATGAGTTGTGCGACTACTGGCTCAATGAGTTCGACTGGCGCGAGCGGGAGCGCAGAATCAACGAGTTCGAGCACTTCCGAGCGGACGTTGACGGGCTCGGGATCCACTTCATACACGCCAAGGGCGCCGGCCCGAATCCTATTCCACTGGTCATCACTCACGGGTGGCCGAGCACATTCGTCGAGATGTTGAAGATCATCCCGCTTCTGAGCGACCCGGCTGGGCACGGCGCGGACGCGGCTGACTCCTTTGATGTCATCGCGCCGTCCATGCCGGGATATGGGTTTTCGGACAGGCCGTCGCAGCGCGGCATGAGCCCAGGCCGCATCTCGGAGTTGTGGCATACGCTTATGACCGATGGGCTCGGGTATGACAGCTTCGTGGCGCAGGGCGGCGACTGGGGAGCGCAGGTCACCACGACGCTGGGCCTGGAGTATCCCGATACTGTCAGCGGCATTCATCTCACGATGGCGGCGGGTGGCTCTCCCATACCGCCTGAAGAAGAGTTGTCGAAGGCGGAGAAGGAGTTCCTCGCGCACCGAGAGTGGTGGCAGCAGGCCGAGGGGGCATACGGACATCAGCATCGCACGAAACCTCAGACACTCTCCTACGGGCTCAACGACTCTCCCGCCGGTCTCGCGGCGTGGATAGTAGAGAAGTGGCGAACATGGAGCGACTGCGGCGGCGATGTCGAATCGCGCTTCTCCAAGGACGAACTGCTGACTCACCTGACGGTTTACTGGGCCACGCAGACGATCAGTTCTTCGGTGCGGCTGTACTACGAAAGCGGCAAGGCCCCGTCGCAGCTCAGTTCGGACAACCCGGTGACCGTGCCTACGAACTTCGCCAAATTCCCGGTGGAGATCAGCTATCCGCCGGAAGAGTGGGTGCGCCGGTTCTACAATCTCGCGCGGTACACCGAGATGCCAAGCGGCGGACACTTCGCCGCGGCCGAAGAGCCGGAGTTGCTCGCGCGGGACATACGCGAGTCTTTCAGGTCGCTCAGATAGCGGCGCTGCTAGCGGCGCTGCGCATACGAGAGGAAGCAAATGGCAGACTACACCATCAATGTTGGAAATGTGGAAATGACCGCGCTGGCGGACGGCGTCTCCATGCGGGACCCGCTGGCGATCTTTCCGGGATCTTTGCTGCAGGAGTGGCGACTGGTTCCGGGAGCGTTGTACGCGGGCGACGAGATTATGTCGCGCGTGGGTACGACGGCGGTGAGGTCGGAAGGCAAGCTCATCGTCGTGGACACCGGACTTCAGATGCCCGGCGCCCAACTCCTGGACGACATGAAGAGGCGCGGAGTGGACAGGGACGCGGTTGACCTGGTTGTCATGACGCACCTTCACGGGGACCACGTGGGTTGGAACCTGACCAACGGACAGCCTACGTTCCCAAACGCGCGATACCTCATTCCCAGGGCGGACTGGGACTTCTGGACGCAGGAAGATGTCATGGCCGACTATCCCCACATCGGCCAGCAGGTCACTCCGCTCGAAGACCTCGACGTTCTGGACCTCATGGAGGACGAGTACCAGATTACAGGTGAACTCACGACGATGCTGACGCCGGGGCATACTGCCGGGCATACGTCCATCGTGATTTCGTCAGCAGGCGAAAAGGGGTTCATCCTGGGGGACGTGGCGAACAACCCTGTCCAGATAACGCACTCCGACTGGGCGCCCATTTTCGACATGAACCCGGCGATGGCGCGCCGGACCCGGCGGGCGGTACTCGAAATGCTGGAGCGGGAAGGGCACGTAGTTTCGGCGGGACACTTCCCGGATCCCGGTTTCGGGCATATCGTGAGAGTCAGCGGCAGGCGATACTGGCGCGGCGTGTAGCGTTTGCAGATCGCCGTCGGCGCGGATTTTAGAACTCCGCGCCCTCGGCGATTGATTCACGCGGGTCGCTCTCTATCCTTTCGGGGCAGTCGGACTCGGTTATGTCGCACATACCGCATTCGAGTCCGCTGGGAACTATTCGCGCCGGTTCGGAGTCGGATATGCGGTGTATCAGTCCGAACAGGCGACTCTTGAAGGAGTCGTCAACGGCGTCGGATGGAATCTCTACCTCGCGCCCTTCGCCATAGACTAGTCTTCCCTGGAACTCGATGCCCCTGAACTGGTTGACGTATGGCAGCGCGTACATGTAGATCATCACCTGCGCGTTGTCCGACGCGCGCGGCTGTCCGGTCTTCACGTCGTAGATCGTTCCGGTGCCATCCTGCCGCATGACGACGAGGTCCGGCTTGCCTCCAAGGACCGCGCCGGAGTTTCCACGAAGATTGAAGTAGTTCTGGTCTTCGGAGAGGACCCTGTTGCCATCCGTCTCCAGACCTGCCCTAACATCTCCAAGTAGCGCAGTGTGATTCATCTGCCAGGTGACAACGTCGAAAGGGCTCGGAGAGCGGTCGTAGTTCTTGTGGTGCGCTTTGAACCATGCCGCCCACTCGCAGGAGCGGTCGCCCACCAGGAGCTTGGAGAGCCACGTTACCCAGATGTACGGGCCTGATCTTGGTTCGGTCATTGTTGGTCGCGGGGATTGCCATTGAGGAATGGGGGCGGATTGGCTTCGCCTGACTCTACCGCCGACTCTATGGCATTTTTGATGACCGGGTTGGCGTCGAGCCAGCGCGCGAGTTCCTGAACGGATTCGGCCCTGCCCTCTTCCCGCCCTTGTTTCTTTCCCTCTTCCTTGCCTTCGGCGAATCTTCTGGCGAGGTATCTTTCAGCTATCATTCTGAGTCCCTCCGCCATACGCGCCTCGCTGTCCAGTGGCTTCTGTTCGTGTGAATATGATAGCGCACTGTTTGGCGAGCGTCTATCCGGGAGCGTGTTTCCGTGAAGCGGCGGTCTTGTGATCGTGGGAATCATAGACTTACACTTAATGTAGAGATATAGCGATAGAGGTGAAGGAAGTGTCAGTGTTCGTTGATAGGCTGTATTCAGCTTCGAAGTCCAGCGAGAGCCTGGTTTGCGTGGGACTGGACCCGGACCCGGACTTGATGCCGGTTTCGGACGTGTTCGAGTTCAACATGGCCATCGTGGACGCTACGCGTGACGTGGTATGCGCGTACAAGCCTAACTTCCCCTTCTATGAGGCGATGGGGCTGCCAGGGCTGAGGGCGCTGGAGCGGACGGTGGAGCATATCAGGAAAGTCGCGCCCGATGTACTTCTTATAGCGGACTGCAAACGGGGGGATATTGGCTCGACGAACACGATGTACGCGCGAGCGCTGTTCGATACCTGGGGGTTCGACGCGGCCACTGTGAACGCCTGGGGCGGCAGCGACTCAGTGGAGCCATACCTGGACTATAAGGACCGCGGAGTTGTCGTGTGGTGCAGGTCGTCCAATCCCGGGGCGGCGGAATTCCAGGACTTGCCCGTGTCATACGGAGGAAGCCATATCCCTCTGTATGAATGGATGGCGGTCAAGCTGAACGAATGGAATGAGGCGGGGAATGTCGGAGTGGTGGCGGGCGCGACGTACCCCGGTGAGCTTGGAAAGATACGCGAGAGATGTCCGGGTATGCCGATGCTCGTGCCCGGAATCGGGGCGCAGGGAGGAGACTTGGAAGGCAGCTTGGGCCACGGTCTCGACGCAGACATACCCAATCTTCTGATAAGTTCGTCCAGAGGGATCATCTACGCTTCGTCCGACGCGGAGACGTTCGCCGAAGCCGCCGGACGCGCCGCGCTCGACTTGAGGGATTCGATAAACAGGATACTCGAACTCCAGGGAAGATCGTGGTAAGGCAGTACGAACTCGGCTGGGTCGTCAGGCTCAGGAAACGGCACCCGTGCGGCGGTACGGACTGGGAGGTGGTCCGCCTCGGCGCGGACATAGGATTGAAGTGCCTGACCTGCGAGAGACGCCTGCTGATGTCCCGTTCCACGCTGGACAAACGGGTGAAGACGGTCGTGAATGTCTGAGGATGTGGGGAATCCGAACGGGGCGTCAGGGCAGCGTTAGCCATATCGCATAGAGTTCGCGCCGTGAAAGTCCGGTTGCGGCCATAGTGACCGAGATAGCGTCGCGCGCGCTTGCCCCCTGCCCTTTCAGACGCGCCAGCATCTCTCTGGCATCCTCTCTAGGAACAGGGGTGGTCGTGTCATCTGCGCCTTCTACCACCAGCGTGAATTCGCCGCGTGGCTCTGTGAAATGGTCAATCGCCTCGGACACGGCCCCTCGGAAGACCTCCTCGTGCATCTTGGTCAGCTCGCGGCATACGGCGATGTGGCGGTCGCCCAGCGCTTCCAGAATGTCCCTGAGGGACGCGGTCAGGCGGTGTGGCGTCTCGAACGCGACCAGGGTCTTAGACTCGGACGCGATTTCACCGAGGAACCTGGCTCGCGCGGCCTTTCTGCTGGGCAGGTAGCCGAGATAGACAAACCCCTCTGCTGGGATCCCCGAAATCGCGATGGACGTGGTAATCGCGGACGCGCCGGGCAAAGCGGTTATGGCGAATCCGGCGGATGCGGCGGCGGCCACAAGCTGCTGTCCGGGGTCATTCAAGGTCGGCGTTCCGGCGTCCGAAACGAGGGCTATGTCCTTTTCGAGGAGCAGATCCAGCAGGTATGGCGTCTTCCGAGCGCGGTTGTGCTCGTGGAACGCCGTAGTCCGGGTTGAGATGGAGTATCGCGCGAGCAGCTTGCGGGTTACGCGAGTGTCTTCGGCGGCTATCAGGTCAACTTCCCTCAGAACGCGCAGAGCGCGCAGGGTAATGTCTTCGAGATTCCCTATCGGAGTGGGGACTATGTAGAGCGTAGGCATTCAGCGCCGCCGGCAAGGTTCTATGGACATTGTATGGGCGCTGGACGCCCAGTCAAGTAGAGGACCGCCCAAGTAAAGATGCGGCGTTCCTGTCCATCACCCCAATCCCCAATTGAAAATTGCCCCAAAGTTGCCCTTGACGGCCACAGAACATAGTTGCTACCATACATCCAAATCGAATAGACCAACCTCACCCGCAGGGGCCTCCTGTCCCCTCTCCCTTGATGGGAGAGGGCTAGGGTGAGGGTGAGAAGCGCCCAGTGAAAACTGGGCGCTTCCGCTTACTGAAAACTGATAACTAAAAACTAAGGACTAAGCGCCAATGACCGCCAACGACAACCTAGCGCCGCGCGAACGCCTCGCCAAGATAGTCGCCGAAGAAACCGGCGACCGGCGACGCATCGTCCGCTTCCTCGTTCAGGTCGCCGACGGCGAACTACACTCCCAAGGCTTCCAGCCATGCCACCGCATGGACGCAGCCAGAGAACTCGTCAAGATTGGTCTCACCGAGTTCTCCGACTACATACACACAAACTCCACGCCACCAAAACCCAGGGCCAAAAGAACCGGCGCTCCCGATGCCGACATCTCACCTGAGATAGCCGAGGCGCGACAGCAGCTTGCCGAGTACGCTAGGGAACTCACCCAGGACGGTCGGACCGTCATCAAGCTGTACGCCGAAGTCATGGACGGTCTCAGGGAGGACGAAGGCTTCAAGCCGCACCACCGTATCGCAGCCGCCCGCGAACTCATAAAGCGCGGCTTCGACGAAACCTACACCCAGCCCGCGCCCGAAGCGCGCCCGGCTGAAACCCCTGAATTGATACCTGATGATTCCGAATGGGAATATGACGAAGAACGCGAGAGATACCTTGAATCCCCGGAAAACCTGGCCAGGGTAATGGAGAAGATAAAGCGTATCGCCGAACAGGCCACCCCCGAAGAACGCGAGGCGCATGAAGCCGAATTTCGGGGCAAAGACCTGTCCATGTGGGACATCATAGATGCCCAGCCGCCTCCGGTAATCACCAGGGAACAGGCCAGGATCGGAGCCGCTCTCTTCCGCGAGGCGGTCGAAAAACAGAGACTCTGGCGAGAATCCGGCGTAAAGATCCCTGACCCACCCGAAGGACTAACCGGCTACGACGACCCCTGACCGGCTCAACGTCTAAACGTCGCGGTCCAAATCCTTCGTGCCGTTTCGTGTCCTTCATGGATAGAACCGGCTGTACTTGCGCGCCCTGCCCGGAGTCTCTTCATTAACTTGATTGGCGATGCCGATTAAGTTAACCTTACCGCGTTTGAAAAACCCGAAATGGGCTCGCGAAACTCTCGGAATCTTCCAGAAGAGCGTCATCGCGCCCCGGGATAATTTACAGGAGGTCAGCATGGCTGATATTTCAAAATCCGTAGCCATCGTCGGCGTTGCGGAGTCCGACGAGATCGGCAGAGTGGAAAAGTCCAACTTGCAGTTGCACGCCGAGTCGGCGTACAACGCGCTTGAGGACGCCGGTCTGTCCATCAAAGACGTGGACGGCCTTATGACGGCCGGCACGTCAACCCTTACCCTGGGCGAGTACCTTGGCGTCAACCCCAGGTTCACCGACACCACCGCGGTCGGCGGCTCTTCGTTCATCATACACATCGCGCACGCGATGCTCGCCATCCAGGCGGGCTACTGCGAGACGGTCCTGGTGACGCACGGAGAGGCCGGAAGAAGCGCGCGCTCCCGCTCCGGCGGCAACGCATCGGAACCCGGCCCGCAGTTCGAGTCCCCGTATGGCCTCATCGGCGCGCCCGTCAACTACGCGATGGCCGCCCGCCGCTATATGCACCAGTACGGCGAGGACTACACCCGGCAGGGCATGGCCGAAGTAGCGGTCGCTACCCGCAAGTGGGCCAACCTGAACCCGAAGGCGTACTTCAATGACCGCACCATGTCCTTCGACGAATACCACAACTCCCCCTGGATAGCCTGGCCCTTCCACCTGCCCGACTGCTGTCTCACCACCGACGCCGGCGGCGCCTACGTCGTAACCACGCCCGAACGCGCGAGAGACCTGCCCAAGAAGCCCGTCTGGGTGCTGGGCGCGGGCGAGGGCCTGGACCACGGACTCATAAGCCAGATGCCCGACCTGACCAGCACCTGGGCGCGCGAGTCCGGCCCGGCCGCGCTGAAGATGGCCGGCGTCACCCACGACGACATTGACCTCGCCATGATCTACGACTCGTTCACCTACACCGTTCTGGTTACGCTGGAAAGCCTCGGCTTCTGCGGGCCGGGCGAGGGACCGGACTTCGTCGCCGACCAGCGCGCCGCGCCCGGCGGCGACTTCGCCATGAACACCAGCGGCGGCGGACTGTCTTACACCCACTCCGGCATGTACGGCATGTTCCTCGTGCTCGAAGCCGTCAGGCAGCTTCGCGGCGAAACCGGCGAGCGCCAGTTGGACGATCCCAAGCTCTGCCTCATCAACGGCACCGGCGGATCGCTTTCCTCCACCGGCACCGTAGTTCTGGGCATTGACTAAGAGACTATCTTAAAACTCCTTTCGAGAGCGAGCGGAGTGGAGATGCAAGTCCCTTCCCCCTTGATGGGGGAAGGTTAGGATGGGGGTGAAATTCCCCTCAATGGTTTTGAGGTAGTTACTAAGACCTCGACAATAGGGAAACTGCCGCTTGTCGAATGAAGAAGCGGCAATTCCGAACCGACTACTACCAGGAGAATGAAATGACAACTGGATACAACAAGCCCGTCCCGGTTCCCCAGGTGGAGTCCGACTTCTACTGGGAGAAGTGCAAGGAGCACGAGCTGTGGCTCAGGTACGATAACGATGCGCAGCAGGCGTACTTCTATCCCAGGGACATCTCGCCCATCACCTTCTCCAGGAACACCACCTGGATCAAGGCGAGCGGCAAGGCGACTCTGTACACCTACGCCATCGTCCACCGCCCCTTCCATCCCGGCTTCGTCGGCGACTTGCCGTTCGTGACAGCGATGGTCGAGCTCGAAGAAGGGCCGATCATGCCGACCAACATCGTCATGGACGACCCCACGCCCGAGAAGCTCCAGATAGGCATGGCGCTCGAAGTCGTCTTCGAAGACATCACCGACGACATCTCGCTTCCAAAATTCAAACCGGCCTAGATTACAAGACGATTGCATAAGTCCCCCTGCCCCGCTTATTCGTCATTCCCGCGAAAGCGGGAATCCAGGGGTGGGGGGCAGCTCATGATTGGCAAAACTAACTGGACGTTAAACTAGTCTCACTCCCGCCATCCACTGCCCTCATCCAGATAGACCGTGCTGCCCACACGCGACAGCGTGATTCCCTGCCGGTACACCCCATCCAAGACTTCTCTCCCAGCCAGATGAGCGTCCGTCGTTGACTCCACAGAATCGGGACCATTCACTAGCGCCTCGGTTATAACCCGCCCGTCCATATCCTCCGGTATCGGCAGTCCCAACAGTTCCAAGACCGTCGGCGCAATATCCACATTTCCGGTCGGCGAAGTAATCCGCTTCCCCGACTTGAAACCCTGCCCTCTCGCGAGCAGGGTATTGTTCATCTCGTGTTTGCTCATGGATCCGTGCTGACCCAGGCCGCTCGCCCCTCCGCTGGAATGAGCGTACCCCTTGTAGCCAGCGTCATTGGTCTCCGAGTCCCAGGCAAACGACACTGCGAGTTCCGGCGCCCTCGGACCTTCGCATCCTGCCAGAGACATAGGCAGTGCGCCATCTATCACACCCGCCGCTTCTGACGCCAGCAGAGCCCCGCACCAATCCTGAGCCATGAGATACGACGCGAGCCTCGAAGCCACAGCCTCATCACGGGCGTAGAACAGAACACTCCCGCCGTTCGGCGCAACGAGTACGTCCTGCCCGGAGAACCCTGCGTCACGGATATGCGCCTCGATATCCACCGCCTCGCGTATCGTCGAGTAGCCGTGGTCGGACACGACCATCACGTCGGTTTCCGCGCGACCATTCGCCGCCAGCCAGTCCATCATCTGCCCGAAACCCGCGTCCGCCTCCCGTATGGCCCGGTCGGACAACTCCGACCCGACACCGCTGGCGTGCTGCGCCTTGTCCGGCTCAGACGACCAGATCAGCGCCACGGCGGGCTCGCGTTCGGGAATGATGTGTTCGGTCAGGATGCGAATGGCCTGTTGGAAGCGGGGAGTATTCGGCTGAGACTCCGCGGGCCACTCGCCAAACCTCGACGTCAGGCGTTCCTGGAGCGAGTAGGGCAGCGTGAAGTCCGGGTGGATCGTCGCGCCGCCCGACTTGTCGGCGTTCGGGTTGTGAACGTAGGCGTTGCCCGAAGTCCCGACCCCGATAGCCGTGTATTCCATGCCATGACCGGATAGTATATCCGCCAACGTCGGCGCAAGCAGCACTCGCCCCGTCTTGCGCCCTATATCGGCGAGTGTCGGCTCTAACGCGGAGAAGACCAGCGCGGGATCATAGTCCCTCGCCACCATAGTATTCGCCGCCAGCCCATGTCCGCCCGGATAGCGTCCGGTCACCATGCTGGCGGCGTTAATACGAGTAACCGACGGGAACACCGGATGATGATTCTCGAAGAACACCCCCTCGTCCGCGAACCGCGACAGGTTAGGCATGAGTTCGGAATGAATCTGCGCGGGCTGAAGCCCGTCGAACACGACGATGAGTACTGAAGTCAAGATACCTACTCCGTGAAGTATTTAGGATATCCGATTGGCAGAGATCGAACTCTCAGGCTTGCAATCTGCTGATACCGCCAACTATTTTATAGAGTATCCAATCGGCTGTGTACTATGAGCGCGATACACAACCAAGAATTAGCAGTGACAGAGACAAGAGAGCCGGACCACATTAACCAAGGGTAAAGGGTAACTCGCAATGACTCACCACGAACTGGAAACCGCATTTTCGATAGACACGTCGGCGATCAAATTCGGCCCCGGCGTCACGCGCGAAATTGGGTATGAGGTCGCCCGGATGGGCGCGAAGCGCGTAATGATCGTGACCGATCCCAGGATGGCGCGGCTTGAGCCGGTCGCTGTCGTCCTGGACTCGCTCAGGGCGGAGGGCATAGACGCAGTTCTCTTCGACCAGGTGGAGGTCGAGCCGACGGACAAGTCTTTCAAGGAGGCGATTGAGTTTGCTTCCAACGGCGGTTTCGATGCCTTCGTGTCTGTGGGCGGCGGGTCGAGCATAGACACCGCAAAGGCCGCCAACCTATACTCGACGTACCCAGCCGACTTCCTGACATACGTCAACGCGCCAATCGGGCAGGGAGAGCCTGTACCGGGCCCTCTGAAGCCTCACGTCGCGGTGCCGACGACATCCGGCACCGGTTCGGAGACGACCGGCGTGGCGATATTCGACCTGCTTGAGATGAAGGCAAAGACCGGTCTCGCGCATCGCGCGCTGAGGCCGACAATGGGCATCGTTGACCCGGAGAACAGCAGAACGCTGCCCGGTATGGTGACCGCTTGCAGCGGCTTCGACGTGCTGTGCCACGGGCTGGAGTCCTACACCGCGCTGCCGTTCAGCCGCAGGGAGGCGCCGCCCAACCCCGGTCTCAGGCCGTCTTACCAGGGATCTAACCCGATCTCGGACGTGTGGGCCACCCGCGCCATCGAGATGGTCTCGCACAACATGGTCAGCGCGGTCAAAGACTCGGAAGACATTGAATCGCGCTCCAACATGATGCTTGCGGCGACGTTCGCGGGCGTCGGATTTGGGAACGCCGGGTGCCACCTGCCGCACGGGATGTCTTACCCGGTGTCCGGCATGGTGCGCGAGTTCGTTCCTGAGGGCTACCCGGACGACCATCCCATCGTGCCGCACGGCATGAGCGTCATACTCAACGCTCCCGCCGTTTTCAGGTACACCGCTCCGACCAATCCGGAAAGGCACCTTTACGCCGCTCGGCTCATGGGCGCGGACGTTTCGGGCGCCGGCCCGGAGGACGCTGGCGACATCCTCGCTGATGCCATCGTGTCGCTGCTCAGGGAGATAGGCGTACCCAACGGGCTGAGCGCAATCGGCTACTCGCCGGAAGACGCTCCGGCCCTTGCGGCCGGAGCAATGCCCCAGCAGAGAGTCATAGGGCTGTCCCCGCGCCCGGTCGAAGAGGAAGACCTCCGGCAGCTATTCCTGGACTCTATGACGATCTGGTGATTGAGTCTTCAGTTTGAATCTGCGATGTTAGAAATGCAGCGGCACCGGGGGAAGCGGCCTTTCTACCTGGAGAAGCCTCAGGAAGGCCTGCTGTACGGTGCTGATGTGGCCGTCGTCCCGGTAGAAGACGATCAGGGGACGCTCGCACTTCCATCCTCGCACGCGCAGGACACTCAGAAATCCCGCGACGACATCCGGTCCTACGGAGAACTTCGAGAGCAGACCGAGCCCCAGTCCTGCCGCGGCCGCTCTCTTCACCGCCTCGTTGCTGCCTAGTTCCATGGCAACGTTCACTTCCATGTTGTGCGCCCTGAAGAAATCGGAGGCCGCGTTTCGAGTCGCGGACCCTACCTCGCGCATTATCATGGGATAGCTGGCGATTTCCTGTAGGCTGACCCATCTACGGTCGCGGGAAAGCGGGTGGGTGGGAGAGGCGACAACCACCACTTCGTCTTCTACGTATGGGAACGAACTCAGGCCCTTGATGTCAACGTCCGCGCCCGCCATGCCAAGATCAAGCTCGTGACTGAGTATCTGTTGCACGACGGTATCGGTATTGGAAATTGAAAGCGAGATGTCAATCTTCGGATACCGCTCCCGGAATATGCCCATGGCCAGCGGAAGTATGTACTCGCCAGGGGTTGACGAAGAGCCGATAGTCAGCTTGCCGGCTTGCAGCCCTTCCAGGTCCTGAACCGCAAGGCGCATCTCGTCGGCCAGCGAGAATATCCGCTTGGTATAGCCATAGACTACCTCGCCTGAGTCGGTGAGGAAAACGCCTCGTCGAACGCGATTGACCAGCACGGTATTGAGACTGCGCTCGAGTTCCTTGACCTGTATGGACACCGCGGGCTGGCTGATGTTCAGTTCCCGGGCGGCCTTCGTGAAACTGCCCAATTGGGCGACATTATGGAATATGAGTAGTTGGTGGAAGTTCGTATCAGGCATAGTATTTCTTTTGACTCAAGCGAAGCAGGTCGCTTTGTACTTTTACCATCGAGCGACAGTTATCATAGCATTGAGAATACCGCATCCACAGAGTCAGCTAAGAGTCTGGTCTTTCAGTTTGGTCATGCGACGTTTACGTGCTGCGCGCCCCGGATTGCGGAGGATTGATGCCGGACAATCGGTAGAGGCGGCCTTTCAGAGTTGAAATCGAGATTAGAGAGCGAATTGCGCGGCGACGTTCCTGCGCTGAATCTTGCCTGTTGCAGTTCTTGGTAAAGCGTCGACGAGATAGACTCTGTCGGGTATTTTGAAGTCTGCGAGATGTCCTCCGCAGAAAGACCTGATGTCACCCTCTGTGACCGCGTCCGACAGCACAACCGCAGCTTGTACGGCTTCGCCGTATTTCACATCCGGCACACCGAAGCAGACTGCTTCCGCCACGCTCGGATGTTGCAAGAGCACGGCGTCAACCTCCAGAGGAGAGATTTTCTCTCCTCCCCTGTTTATGAGTTCCTTGATCCGTCCTGTGAGAGTGAGAACGCCTTCTGAGTCCAGCACGCCCTGGTCTCCGGTGCGGAACCAGCCGTTGGTGAATGCCTCGGCGTTTGCCGTTGGGTTGTTGTGGTATCCAAGTGTTACGTTTGGGCCTCTGATTACGACCTCGCCCGTTTGACCGTCGTCTTTAAGGTCGCCATCGTCGTCCATGATGCCGATGTCCACTCCTGTCCCGATTCCGACGGTACCGGGCTTTCTGCTCCCCGGGGGCAGAAGATTGGACGCCATCTGGTGCGATGCCTCGGTCATGCCGTAGGCTTCGAGCACGGGCGCGCCGAAACGAGATTCCAGATCGTCGAAGACGGACGGCGCGAGGGCAGCTGAGCAGGACCGAATGAAACGGAAACTCTCTCGCGGCGCGTTGTCGTCGTCCGCCCTCATGAGCAGTATCTGGTGAATCGTGGGCACAGCTGAGTACCAGGTAGCCCCTGTTGAACTCTGTTCGCGCCAGAATCGGCTGGCGCTGAACCTGGAGGGCACAACGATGCTTCCGCCGGTATTGAGAGTCGAGAGCGCGACCCCTATCAGGCCATGCACGTGGAACAAGGGCATAACGACCATTGCGATGTCGTCGGGAGTAAGCGCGTATGTGTCCCCAATGTTTCCCAGGGACGCCAGGAGGTTTGCGTGTGTTAATGGCACGCCCTTGGGCCTGCTGGTTGTTCCTGAAGTGTGTAGGAAGAGAGCCACGTCGTCTGGAGAAGGCCCGGACGTGTCTTTCCTTTCAGTCAGTTCGGAACCGTCGCGCGACAGCCGCACTTTACCGTTGTCGCTCAGGGATACGTCCAGCGTGGGAATGCCTAGTTGACCGGCGGCTTCGCGGCCCGGATGGTTCCCCTCGGGAAGTATGACCAGTTGGGACTCCGCATCCTCAATGAAGAATGTGAACTCGTCCAGGGTGTAGGCCGAATTCAGCGGCGCGGCGATTGCGCCTGCGCGCGCTACGGCCAGGAAGACGACCATGAATTCAAGACCATTAGGGAGTACGATTGAGACAGCCTGTTGGGGGCTAATAGTGGTCGCCAGCGTCTCGGCGACCCGTTCGACCTCATCCCTGAGAGCGCCGTATGTAATTGCAGGCCCGTCGGGAATGAGTATTGAAGATTTATCGGCGGGCCGGTCGTCGAGGATATTAGCGAGTGAGGTCAAGTCTTCCCCCTGTACAAGTATATGCCGTCCCCATAATTTCACATTAGTTGAGCTTAATGTCAAGTGTCGAATTGAGTACCGCGACAACGTGACAGCTATGAAATAAAGCCGGATGAGATGGATTTTTTCAGTTCCGACCTAAAGTCTGGATGGGCGATTGCGATGAGGGCTTCGGCGCGCTCCCTGTGGTTCTTTCCGAGGAGGTCGGCTACTCCATACTCGGTGACTATCGTATCGGCCCAGAAGCGGGGCATGGTAATCAACTCCCCGGATTCGAGCTTCGGAACGATCCGCGACACCGCTCCTTCCAAGGCCGTTGAGTAGAGCATAGTGATGGCGCGTCCACCCTTGGAATACAGCGCTCCAATGTGTGTTTCAGGCTGGCCCCCGATTCCGTTGATCATCCTGCCGCCGAGGACGCTTTCCGACGCTATCTGGCCGGTCAGGTCAACGGACAGAGCGTTGTTCATTCCTATCTGGGCATGATTCTGAGCGATCAACCATGGATCCAGCAGATATTCCGGCGAGTAGAGTTCGAAGATTGGATTGTCGTCAATGATTCGCAAGTCCTCGTCATTCGCGCCCGACCAGGAAACCGCTACCGCGCGGTTCCTGTGGATAGTCTTGCGGGAGCCGTTTATCACGCCCGCTTCCACCAGGCTGGCGACGCCCGGCACGGTGAGTTCGGAGTGCAGGCCGAGGTCCATCTTGTCGTCGAACACGCCTAGTCTCGGCATGTATGAAGACGGAGTGCCCACGCCGACCTGAATCGTAGCGCCGTGGGGTATGAGCCTCTTCACGTTTTCGGCGATTGCGCGGGATTCGGGGGATGGGTCGTCTATGCCAAGCTGAGTCTTCAGCCTGTCCAGATCCATGGTCTCCAAGTATGGAATCGCGGGGACGAGGCGATTGGGGTTCACCAAGGCGATGATTTCCTCGATGGCTGCCCTGCGTTCCTCGGGGAGGCCGGAGATAGCCTGATCTAGACGCTGTTGACCATCCTTCGGCGGTTCGACTTCGACGAGCGTGGTGATGTCGTTCAGGGGCATGAAGGTGTCGCCATGGGTGCGGATGAGCGCAGGATTGACCTCCGCGGCGGTCCTGTTGGCACGTTGAGCGAAACCACGCTTGTACCATGCCTGGGGGCCGAAGGTTATCTGTCCGTGGCGATTAGGCGGGGCGACGCTCACAAGCGCCACGTCAATCGGCTTGGACGTGTCCGGTCGTTCGTCGGGCGACTTGAATGTCAGGGAAAAGGCGAGCGGCGCATACGGCACAATGCCATCGTTCTCGTATGGCCTGCCGTAAGGACCTATGAAGTTCTCAATCTCGACGTTCCACCCAGCATCCAGGAATGGGCCGACATCGAATTGCGGAACGGCGACAGACAGGGTCGCGCCGCTGACTTCGCGAGCGCGTTCGGCGAGAGCGCGGATGAGAGACATCGGCTGCTCGGTGAGCGGCACGACGACGCGGTCACCGTCCTTGACTATCGAGACTGCTTCCTCGGGGGTCGCGAGTTTGCTGTTGTAATCTTGTTGCCAGGACATTTTACCTGCGGGGTTCAGTCTGCCATGTTTTCGATAATCTCGCCAATGCGCATCCCAAGAGGGCCGGCGCATTCGGTGGCATTGCCCATTATAGCCACATCCAAGCCCGAATTGGGGTAGTGGCGCAGGCGGCAGCTTAGAGGGTGTCTGAGAAGTCATTTCAGGTAGGACGCGCCAGTCTGCGAAGCATCAGTCTGACCATGGCAGCATACACGAACGACTCTTCAGTTTCAGGCAAGAATTCATAGTCCTTCGACAATCTGCGGTTACGCGCCAACCATGCGAATGTGCGCTCTACTACCCAGCGCCGCGGCAATACCACAAACCCCTTCGGACGACTCGGAGGTTCCTGGTCTCCTACCACCCATACCATGCCGGACCAACTATGTCTCACAACCTCCAAGTCCCAGCCCAGTGTGATTCTCATCCACTGCTTAAGTCCACGATATGCGTAGTCCGTCCACACCTTCCGCATCCTCGGAAATCGGCTGTTCAGACCCTCCAGAACTATCTTGGCGCCCGCCTTGTCAGACAATCCAGCCTCATGCACCTTCACCTTCAGCACTAACCCTTCGGTGTCCACAAGTATATGACGCTTCCTGCCGTTCACCTTCTTGCCGCCGTCGTAGCTGCGTATGCCCCCCTTTCACTCGTCTTGGCAGACTGCGAGTCTATCGCGCCAGCGCTCGGTGTGGGACATCGTCCCTGTGTTGCTCTGACTCGCTCGCGCAATGCTTCGTTCATATCCTCCCACACACCTTCCATCCGCCATGCTCTGAAATAGTGATAGACGGTCTTCCATGGCGGAAGGTCATGGGGAAGCATCCGCCACGGTATCCCACCTCTGAGAACGTAGAAGATGGCGTTGACGATCTCCCGCATATCCACTGAGCGCGGTCGTCCGCCTGCTCTGGCTTTCGGAATCAGTGGCTTGAGGATGGTCCATTCGGTGTCTGTCAGGTCTGTGGGATACGGTTTGCGCTTCATAATGAGACGATCTTAACACTTCTCAGACACCCTCTTACTCCGGCCTCTTCGCCTCCGTGTCCCCAATGGATGACGCGTCCTTCCATATCGGAGACTATCTCGACTCCGTAGCCGTACCACCAGCGGCGGCCGAGTTGTGGGCTGAACGGCGTTTCGACTGACGGGGCGAGCATTTCTTCGAGAAGACCGGAGCCGATTAGTTTGCCGTGCCTTAACCAGTGCGAGAATCGTATCAGATCGTCAGCGGTGGAGGTGGATCCGCCGTCGGCGCCGCCCTCGATTGTCAGGTCGTACACGTTGCTCTTCCAGCCAACTAGGTTTCTGTCGCCGTCGAGAATGGGGACGTAACCCTCGGCTACACGGTCTGCGGCGGAGTCTGCCGGGAGGAAATCGGTGTCGGTCATCCCACAGGGACCGAAGACGCTCTGTCGCATATAGTCGGCGTAGGGGATTCCAGACACTTTCTCTATCGCCATGCCGAGTAGGACGAAGTTGGCGTTGCAGTATGCCCAACTCTCGCCGGGCTGGAAGCGTGGTTCGCGGTTGACGAACAGGGGCAGGTAGTCGGCGGCCTCTCTGAGTAGGTAGAGCGGGGTCGTTCGCTTGAGGGCGTTCCAGTTCCACCTACTTGTGGGAGACTCGTCTATCCAGTCGGATATGCCGGAGGTCATGGTAAGCAGGTGTCTTATGGTGACCTTCGTGGATATCCGAGAGTTCTCAAGAGAAAGGAGTTCTACAATTGCGGCGTCAAGGGACAGCCGATCCCGCTCGATAAGTTGAAGCGCTGCGACGGAAGTGTGCATCTTGCCGACTGAGGCGATACGGAACCTGGTATTCCGCCGGTTGGGGACTTTCCAGGATCGGTTGGCGTACCCACAGCAGCTAACGAATACATCGCCTTGATCGTCGGACACCAGCACGACACCGGAGAAGGGCTCGTCGCGGCATACGCGGTCGAGCAAGTCTCCGAGTTCGTCTCGTAGCTGGTCACTGCTCAGGGTCACTATCGTTACTGGTAAACGGAGGCGCCGACTCCACCGCCAGCCGCGACTGTCTCGCCCGCAATGGCGGTGGACTTGGGCGAGGCTAGGAAGGCGACGACGTATGCGATCTCGGTGGCATCAACTAGCTTGCGGATGTCGTTGGATTGAGGAGCGTTTGCGGCTTCCTCGGTGGTGCGCTCGGTGCGCGTGCCGCCCGGGTGGACGAGGTTGACGTTTATCCCATTTGGGCCGAGTTGCAGCGAGAGAGTCTTTGTCAGGTGGGAGAGGGCGGCGTTTCGTAGGCCGCTGAAAGTTCCCGCGTTTCTGGCGGCTAGCCCGCCGATGTTGATGATTCTGCCCCAGCCCTGCGCCTGCATGTGAGGAGCCACCGCCTTGGCGCAGCGGAAGTAGCCGACGACCTTTGTGTTCACGTCGAAGAGAAGGTCGGAGTCGTCGGACTCGGCGAGGGGGCCCTGTACGAATCCGCCGGGGGCCGCCGCGTTGTTCACGAGAATGTCCACTCCGCCTAGTTCTTCGACAGCCTTGGCGACCATGGCTTCGACCGATTCGGTGGATGTTGTGTCGGCGACGATGGGGATTATGTTGCGCCCGGTTTCGGAGGCGAGTTCGCTGGCTGTTTGTTCGAGCACGTCCTGTCGGCGGGCGCAGATGGCGACGTCCACACCCTCCCTGGCGAGTTCGCGGGCGGTGGCCTTACCGATGCCGACGCTCCCTCCGGTGACGATGGCTCTTTTTCCGGTGAGTTCGAGGTCCATGTTTTGCTCCGTATTGTCTGAATAAGGATTTGCAGGATATTAGGATGTTCAGGATGGATGCACTTCCAGTTAGATCGGGGGCTTTTGCCAGCCGCCGAGAGTGGATTCGAGGAAGGCTGCAACCGCGAGGGAAACGTCTTCCCGCCAGGGGCGGGCGACGACTTGCACTCCGATTGGCAGTCCTTCGGATGACGTTCCGCACCTGACTACCGTGGCAGGCCAGCCCGTGAGGTTATAGGGGTGGGTGTAGATTGCGTACCCCTCCTCTTTGGAATACTCGCCGTGGGGCTGGGCGGGCTGCGCGGTCGTAGGAGATACGATCACGTCGTATTCGCGCATGAATTGGAGCATGTCGCTTCGGTACTGGTCGAGGTCTTCGAGAGCCTTGGTGAACTCTGTGGTCGGGATCAGTTCGGCCTCATCAAGCCACTTGGTCAGGCGAGGAGTGATTTCAGTTGCGCCAATCTTGTCGAGCAGCCTGCGAGTCCCCGCTCCGCCGTCGCCCTCGCTCGTCTTGTCATTCAGTTCAGGCACGCGGCTCAATGGCTGGGGGACATTTTCCTCTATCGAGGCGACAGCGCTCGCCAGGGCGTTGACCGCAGCTTGGAGGGTGTCCCTGGTGTCCTGGTCGGGTGGCTCGAAACCGGGCGAGTCGGTGTAGAAGGCGACCCGGAGGTTGCCGAGGTCCACGTCGGCGGGGTCGCCGAGGGGCATAGCGACGATTGCCGGATCTATCCAGTCGGGCCCGGAGATAACGGGCAGGATGAGGGCGAGGTCTTCGACGTAGCGGGCCATTGGGCCATTTTGAGTGTATGAGTCAATCGCGCCCATCGTGTAGTCAATGATGTGTCCGGTGCGTGGGACCCGGCCCGAATTGGGCTTGATTCCGGCAATGCCCGTGACGTGGGCCGGCGCTCTGATGCTGCCGCCGGTGTCGCTGCCGATGTCGAATGGGGAACCGCAAGCGGATACGATGGCGGCCGCTCCGCCGCTGGAGCCGCCGGGCGAGCGTTCGAGGTCGAACGGGTTGTTCGCGCGACCATAGACATCGTTGTCTGTCTCGCCGGACCAGGTTATTTCGGGTGTGTTGGTCTTGCCAAGCAGTATCGCGCCAGCCGCTCGCAGACGCGCGACAAGGGTGGCGTCACGCTCGGGAATAAAGTCGCGGCGTCCGGCTGTGCCGCCGGTGGAGACGACGCCCTCGGTATCCAGTGAGTCTTTCAGGGTCATGGGAACGCCATGCAGCGGGCCGACTTCGTCTCCGCGAGACAGCGCGGCGTCGGCCTCGCGGGCTTCGCGCAGGGCGCGGTCGGCGCAGAGGCAGACGACGGTGTTGAGGCTTGGATTGACCTCGGCTATGCGGTCGAGGTGCGCTTGTACTACCTCGACGGCGGATACCTGTCTGTCGTGTATGGCTCGCGCTATGGTTTTGGCTGAAACGTTGGTGATTTCGGTCATAGGCGCTTCCTACATTGGGGGCTTCTGCCAGCCGCCGAGGGCGGATTCAAGGAAGGCGGCGACGGCGAGAGACACGTCTTCGCGCCAGGGGCGGGCGATGACCTGTACGCCGATGGGCAGGCCCTCGGACGACGTTCCACATCTGACGACCGTGCCGGGCCAGCCGGTGAGGTTGTACGGGCCGGTGTAGAAGGCGTGACGATTGCGGTCCTCGAATGAGGCGCCGTGCGGCTGGGCGGGCTGCGCGGTTACGGGAGCGACGATCACGTCGTAGTCGCTGATGAATTGGAGCATGTCGCTGCGATACTGGTCGAGGTCTTCTAGCGACTTCGTGAACTCCGGAGTGGTGATAGGCTCGGCTTCGTCTATGCGCCTGGTCAGTATGACGGATATTTCGGAAGTGCCTGCCTTGTCTAGCAGCCGGCGGGTCCCGGCGCGACCGTCTCCGCCGCCGATGCGGGCGGTCATGTCGGGCACGCGTTCGAGGGGGCTTGGGGCATCTTCTTCGACCGAGGCGGCCACGTCGGAGAGGGCGCGGACGGCGGCCTGCACGGTGTCTCGGGTTTCCTGGGCGGGAACCTTGAAGCCGGGCGGGTCGGTGTAGAAGGCGACGCGAAGGCTGTTGAGGTCAACGTCGGCGGGGTCGCCGAGGGGCATATCAATAATGGCGGGGTCTATCCAGTCGGGGCCGGAGATGACGCGCAGGACGAGGTCGAGGTCTTCGACGTAGCGGGCCATTGGGCCGTTCTGGGTGTAGGAGTCGGTTGCGCCCAGGGTGTACTCGATGATGTGTCCGGTGCGCGGAACGCGGCCTGAGTTGGGCTTGATTCCGGCTATGCCGCAGAGATGGGCGGGCATTCGGATGCTGCCGCCGGTGTCGCTGCCGATGTCGAAGGGGGAGCCGCCGGTGGTGACGATGGCTCCGGCGCCGCCGCTGGATCCGCCGGGGCTGCGCTCGAGGTCGAACGGGTTGTTGGTGCGACCATAGACGCTGTTGTCGGTCTCGCCGGCCATGGTGAGTTCGGGTGTGTTTGTCTTGCCCATGAGGATTGCGCCCGCAGCCCGGAGGCGGGCGGTGACGGTGGCGTCGGTGTCGGGAACGAAGTCGCGGCGTCCGGTGGTGCCGCCGGTGGTGACTACGCCCTCGGTATCAAGGGAGTCCTTGAGGGTCATGGGGACGCCGTGCAGTGGGCCGGTGTCCTCGCCCCGGGCGAGGGCTGCGTCGGCTTCGGCGGCCTCTTCGAGGGCGCGGTCGGCGCAGAGTTGGACGACGGCGTTGAGCTTGGGGTTGACCTCGGCGATGCGGTCGAGGTGGGCCTGAACGACCTCTGCGGCGGATACTTGCTTGTCGCGGATGGACTGGGCTATGGAGGTGGCGGAGGAGTAGATGATGTCGGTCATGGGAGTTATCAGTCCTTAGTTTTCAGTTATTAGAAGCTATCTCACAAACATCGGCCTTCGGTAGAACTGTGTGTTTCACCCCCATCCTAGCCTTCCCCCATCAAGGGGAAAGGGATTTTCGCAATCTTCTCATACTACGTCTAGGGCCATCATGTCCTGGAAGGACTCGCGGCGGCGGATTAGGTTGGCTTGGCCGTCGGCTACGACTACTATGGCGGGGCGTCCGTTGAGGTTGTAGTTGCTGGCCATGGAGGGGGCGTAGGCGCCGGAGGATGGTATAGCAATGATGTCGCCGGACTCCAACTCGGGCATTTGGATGTCGCGGACGAGGACGTCGCCGGACTCGCAGTATTTGCCGGCGAGGGTGACTAGCTCGCTGGGTTCGGCGGACATACGGGACGCGAGGACTGCCTCGTATTCGGAGCCGTAGAGGGCGGGCCTTATGTTGTCTCCCATGCCGCCGTCCACTGAGACGTACTTGCGAACGGTGGGGATCTGCTTTATCGCGCCCACCGTGTAGAGGGCGACGCCGGCCCTGCCGACTATGGAGCGGCCTGGTTCGAGGAGCAGGGTGGGCTGGCCGAAGCCGAGGTCTTCGCAGCGTCGGGTGAAGGCTGAGGTTATGACTTCGGCGTAGTCGTCTATGGCGGGCGGGAGTTCGTCGCGGACGTAGCCGATGGCGAATCCACCGCCCGGGCTGAACTCGCGCATGTTCAGGCCCTCGTCCTTGAACTGGGCGAGGTAGGTGAGAACGGTGTCTATGGCTATGGCATAAGGCTCAAGCTCGAATATGGGGGAGCCGAGGTGGAAGTGGAGTCCGAGCAGGTCTAGGTTGGAGGCGGCGATGGCCTGGCGGATGGCGTGGGTGGAGTCGCCGGTCTCGATGGAGAAGCCGAACTTGCTGTCGAGTATGCCGGTTGTGGTGTGGACGTGGGTGTGGGGGTCAACGCTGGGAGAGAGCCTGAGCAGGATGGGCTGGACCACGCCGCGCCGGGCGGCGATGTCGTTGAGCAGGTTGAGTTCGTAGAAGCTGTCCACGACGATGCGTCCGCAGCCGACATCGAGGGCGTATTCGAGTTCCTGGGGGGTTTTGTTGTTGCCGTGGAAATAGACGCTACTCATGTCGGAGCCTGCGGCGACGGCCACGGCGAGTTCTCCGCCGGAGACGACGTCGAGGCCGAGTCCCTCTTCGGCGACTATCTTCGCTATGCCGGCGTTGACGAACGCCTTGGAGGCGTAGAGGACGCGGCTGTCGGGGTATCGGGAGCCGAAGGCGTTGACGAA
Organism: Dehalococcoidia bacterium; assembly: GCA_965202815.1. Lineage (GTDB taxonomy): Bacteria > Chloroflexota > Dehalococcoidia > Lucifugimonadales > UBA1123 > VXRN01. Next base: position 1,080,402 of record CBDBCD010000001.1, on the reverse strand, counting down.
CTGGCGGCACATACCGCGCAGGGTAGCGTCGTCGAAGACGAGCAGCGGGGTGCCGAACTCGTCGGCGAGCTCGACGGTGTCGCAGCCGCCTATGGCGAGGCGGTCGCGGTCGTTGATGTCGGCTGAGTAGGGAAAGAGTTCAATGTTGTCGAAGGGCATTTGGGTTTGGGTCTCCTTAAGCGTCGTTCTGAGGTTCTATTAGTTCTTCTATTTGAGAAAGCAGGGGAGGCAGATGGTTGACTATGGTATTCCATACGGTATCCATGTTGATGTCGGAATAGCCGTGTATTAGCCTGTTTCTCATGTCTGCCATGTCTTGCCAGTCTATAAGTGGATGGGAAGCCTTGAACGCGTCCGGGATGTATCTTACGGCTTCGCCGATAATCTCAAAGTTTCGGATTACGGCGTCAATGACCATTTGGTTCTCGCTGAACGTGTCGAAATCCATTCCCTGGACGTATCGCAGGATTTTCCCTGCCGATTCGTGGATGTCGTTCAGTCGGAAGCGCCACTCGCGCTCATTGGACATAGACATCGTCGATCTCCGTATGTATCCGTTCTCGGGTTCGGCTCCGACATATATCAGATCCTGGTATATCCTCTCCCGGATGGGAGACCTCAGTCCGCCTGGGGTGGCGAGGTCAACCTTTGCGCCAAGTATGTCTTCGAGGTAGAAGTTCACCTTGGATATGGTGAAGAGGCTGGCTGGTCGCTCGATTTCTATGAGGGTGTCAACATCGCTGTCGGGCCTTGCCTCGTCGCGGGCGGTGGAGCCGAAGATGGCGATGGAGGTGACGCCGAACTTGTCGCGGAGTTCATCCTTGTGATCGGTGAGTATTCTGAGGGCTTGGTCTCGCCGCATCTTCGTAGCTCCGTGTCTGTTCGGTTGAGCGGCATTATCGTACATATCCCGCTTGTGGACAACAACGCCGCGCCGAGGGCGGGGCTTTGGGTTGTCGGTCTGTGGCTATCGGCGTGTATGGATTCTGCTGGATGGCTGAGTTTTATATTTCTGGTTTATGAATGCGCTGGGCTCCCGCTGGCTGAGTCGCTGGGGAATAACAGGGGAGCGACAGGCTACCGCTGAGACCAGCGTTTGCCTGCGTTTTGCCTGCGTTAGCTATGAGGGCCTTTTTTTTCCGACTTCCTGTTTTTCGTTAGGATAATCTCCTGTTTATGGTCGTTCGGTCATAAGTGGCCAGTTATGAGTTGTGGCCAGTTAGTTTTAGTTTGTATGTTCGGATTGTAGCATGGTGGGGGAGTGGATGTATAGGGGGTTGCATGGTCCGTAGGGTCCGATAGAATGCTGGACCTTAAAAATTCAGGGGGGTGAGCCGTGAGTATGCACGTCGGAACGGTAAATATAGAATATCTGAAGTACCCTGGAGACGCGCCTACCAAGTTTCTTTGGCATGTGGCGGCCAATCCATCAATGTATGACTGGGAGGTCTGGGGGGAAGGAAACCTGTTCCTGGAGTTCACGTACGGAAGCGCAGTCGAACGCGCATCAGAGTATGTGAGGTCTGAGGGGATAGGGTCAAAGGAAGCGCACCAAGTGTTTCGCTGGATAAGGGGTCTTCCATGGAGAAGGAATGTTGTGATGCTCCATCTCGGTTGGTGAAGCTCGTTGCCAGTTCTGGGTAGTGGCATTAGTGGAATTTGCTTACCTCAATTTTCCTTGACAAATACCCTTGAACGAATGTATGTTCGATATAGGGAGGCGATGCCTGATGGAATATCTTGACACAATTATTCATGGCGACTGTGGAGACGTACTGAAGGATTTTCCTGATGACTCGATAGACCTGATCTTCACCTCGCCGCCTTATGCCGACCAGAGGCAGAGAACATACGGCGGCATCAGGCCTGACCACTACGTGGATTGGTTCATGCCCAAGGCTGATCAGTTCTTCAGGGTACTGAAGCCGTCCGGCACGTTCGTCCTGAATATCAAGGAGCGCGCGGTGAACGGGGAGAGGCATACATACGTGATCGAACTGATATTGGAAATGCGTAGAAGGGGCTGGCTGTGGACTGAGGAATTCATGTGGCACAAGAAGAACTCTTATCCGGGGAAATGGCCGAATCGCTTCCGTGATAATTGGGAGCGTCTAATTCAGTTCAATAAGCACCGCAAGTTCAATATGTACCAGGAAGCGGTCATGGTTCCGGTGGGGGACTGGGCGAATGGCAGACTCGCCAACCTGAGCGAGACGGACAGAATACGGGACGAATCGCGAGTTGGGAGCGGGTTCGGCAAGAATATCTCGAACTGGGTAGGGCGCGATATGGTATATCCGAACAACGTCATCCACATGGCGACGGAGTCTTCAAACAAGAGGCATAGCGCCGTGTTCCCGCTGCCGTTACCGACCTGGTTCGTCAAGCTATTTACACAGCCAGGGGATGTAGTGCTGGATCCGTTCATTGGCTCAGGCACGACGGCTGTTGCCGCGCTGTCTCTCGGCAGGCGATATGTCGGTATAGACACTAACGAAGAGTATGTGCGACTATCTGAGGAACGCTTGGCGGATGTGCAAACTGGGATGCCGGGTGTCGCGGAGCGCAGGGCGAAATACTCAGAAGAGGTCGTACAGGGGGAATCTGGTGGAACCGCTCAACCTTCCCGCAGTGGAAGAGTACGTGAATGAGAATATCGGAGTATTTCACGAGGGGCGGCTGGATTCGCTAAAGAATCTGGACATAAATCGGCTGCTTAGGAAGAATCCCTATCTTTTCAGGGCCAAGAATATCCTGACTGCTTCCGAGATGGTGGACGGATTCATGGACGCTTTCCTGTCGTCGTCGGAAGAAGAACGGTTCGGGCAGTTTCTGGAAGGCTTAGCTATATTCGTAGCTCAGCAAACGTCGGGTGGACACAAATCAACGGCTCCGGGCGTTGACCTAGAGTTCATTAACAAGGGGGTTCACTATATCGTATCAATCAAGTCCGGTCCCAATTGGGGCAACTCTTCTCAGCAGGATCGGCTTGAGGAAAATTTGAAGACTGCGGTCGCCCGTGTGAAACAGAGAGATATGCTGGCAAATGTCCAGTCAGTGCTAGGAATCTGCTATGGAAAGACCAGAACGAGATTTCTCAGAGGATATTTGAAGGTGGTTGGTCAGAATTTCTGGTATTTCATCAGCGAGAACAAAGAACTCTACACCGAGATTGTTGACCCAATCGGCTATCGGGCGAAGGAACACAACGAACAGTACATGGTAAGGAAGGCAGAGGCAGCGAATCGAATCACGCGGGATTTCGTAGATGAATACTGTTATCTGTCGGGGGCTATTGATTGGCCGAAACTGGTAAGGGTGACTTGTGGGAACTACGATTTGGATAAATTCATGTCGTCGGTGGATTCAGGATAGTCTAGCTACGATCTGGAATCCATGGAAGTTTTCTTCTCCAATAGATACCTACGGCAATGCTTTGAAGACTATAACCAAGGGGAAAGAAGGTGGGGACGCGCCGTCGCAAGGAAGTATATTCAGCGCGTCAACCTGATACTGGATACGCAAGATTTCAATGGTCTGCGTAGGATACGCTCGCTTAGGCTGCATCCACTTTCAGGACAGAGGACTGGACAATTCGCGATAGATTTGAACAGGAGTTGGCGTGTCATACTGACTTATGACGAAAGTGAAGAGTCAGTTGGCATATTGGAGGTAACAAACCACTATGACGACTAAACCGCCTACCCGCCTGGTGTCCAATCTTGCTATACACCCAGGCGAACTCCTGGGGGAAGAGATGGAGTTCATTGGGATAACGCAACCTGAGCTTGCTGAGCGGATGGGTGTATCGGTCCATGTGGTCAGCGAGATCATACAGGGCAAGAGAGATATAACTGATGAGGTTGCCGTGAAGCTGGAAGAGGTTCTTGGCTCTCCGGCGCATATGTGGGTAAATTCTCAATCAAGATACGAGTTCACCAAGGCGAGGAATAAGGCATGAGCGAATCAGACAGCATTGAGCAGGGGGTGAGGGAGCGGCTGGAGTCGGCGGGGGCGGAGTATGAGATGTTCGAGATTGACCCGGATTTCGCGGATACGGCGCAGTTTTGTGAGGAGTATGGGTTTCCGCCGGAGAAGTCGGGTAATACTATCGTGGTGGCGTCGAAGCGGGGAGCGAAGAAGTATTGCGCGTGCATAGTGGCGGCGACGGACAGGCTGGATGTGAATAAGCGGGTGAAGGGGCTGATGGAGGTGTCGCGGGCGTCGTTCGCGAGCGCGGATGAGACGATGGAGCTGACGGGGATGATGATTGGCGGGGTTACGCCGTTCGGCCTGCCTGAGGATCTGCCGATTTACGCGGACGCTAAGTTGCGGGACCTGGATTATGTGATTCTGGGTGGGGGCAGCCGGTCTTTCAAGTTGAAGATGGCTCCGTCGGAGCTTGGGAAGTTGGGAAATCTGGAGTTCGTAGAGGGTCTGTCGCTGCCGCCGAGGTAGGGGCGGATTTAGACTCGCGTCGTTCTATGTCGGTGCGCAGTTCGGCTTTCATAGCGTTGATGATTCGCCAGTCTTCGGGCGTGAAGTGCTTGGTCAGATTGCTGAATGGGTGGTGTCCGCTCATGTCGACAGACTCTAATTTGCGGGCTGAGGTTGTTTTAGTTCATCAAGGTCTTCTTGGGAGGCTTGGGATTCAAGTGCTTCGCGTCGTTCTATATCAGCGCGCAGTTTATCTGTCATGGCCTTGATGCGTTGACGGCGCTCAGGCGTGAAGTCTTTGGTCAGATTGCTGAAAGGGTGGTGTCCGCTCATTATATCAACCCCTCATTGCGAAGTTCTTCTAAGTATATATCGTACAGATCGTCGGCTACCGGCACATACACTTCGTAGAATCGGTCGTTTCCTGTCTTGTCGCCGCCTATCAAGAGGATAGATGCGCGTCTGGGATCGAAGGCGTAGAAGATTCGTATTGGCCTACCTCCGCTCTGCACCCGAAGTTCTCTCATTCGTCCATGCCTGGAGCTAAGTACACTGGATGAATGAGGATATGCCAGTCTGGGGCCGCGTTCTATCAGTAAATTAACCTTAGAATTGATAGAATCCTGCTGTCTACCCGATAGCCCAAACCACCAGTCCTCGAATTCGTTGGTGTATTCGACTTCCCAAGCCATGCGGGTATTGTAGTCCTGCCATGGAATGGAGGCAAGAGGGTTGGTGGTTGCTTCAGAAGGGGATGCCCCAGAGGGCGTACCACTGTTCGAGGCGGCGGGCTACTGGGATTTTCTCCTCGCGCATTATTTCTCCGAGGCGCATTTCGGTGGCGTTGTCGCGCTCGCGGCTGGCGGTGGGGACGAAGGGGTAGAAGCGCCCGAATTTGTAGTTGTAGAGCCAGTAGGCGGGGCGTCCTTGGTACTCGACGAGGAACGCGGCGGCTAGGATCCGGTCGGCGAATCCGTGCTCGATAATGGTCTCGGCGGTGGTGTGTATGATGCTGACGAGATCGTCGAAGTCGGGGTCGTCGAGGATGATCCAGCGGGTGCCGAATTCGTCGTCTCGAATCTCGAAGCGGGTTCCGGTCGCCCTGCCGCTGATGTCGAGCAGGGTTCGGAGTTCTGAGTCGAGGTTGTCGAAGTAGGATGATTCGATGGGGTTGACGACGAGGCCGGCTTTCTGGGTGGGGCGCAGATCGGTCCTGGCCTCGAGGGAGTGGGCCGCTCCGACGATGGAGAAGAATTCTTCCCGGCTTGGGGCCTGGATCTTGGTGTGTCCGAAGATTGCGCTGAAGATGCCCATGGTGTTAGTAGTTAGTTATTAGTCTTAAGTTTTCAGTTGCTTGAGGACAGATTGTATGCCCGATTAGGGGGTAACACAAGGGCAACCGAGACGAGGGATGCTGTATTGGTTTTGTCGGTAGGGGAGTCACCCCCATCCTAGCCTTCCCCCGTCAAGGGGGAAGGGACTTTTGCCTACCCCTGCAAGTCCGTCGAGGGAGAGAGGATTTGTTTGACGCGCGCTAGGACCTGAAGGGGCGGGCGGTTTCGAGTTCGCGCTGCATTTCGCGGAGCTTTTCTATGCGGCTCTCGGTGGAGGGGTGGCTGGATAGAAGGCCGGTTATTCCCTCTCGGGATAGGGCGGGCGCGAACATGAGGGCGCTGGCGTGGCGGACTTCTCGCAGGTCCTGGTCGGGTATGCGGTACATGTCGTTGCTTATCTTGGCGAGGGCTGAGGCGAGTTGCATCGGGGCTCCGGTGACGATAGCGCCGCCGCGGTCCGCGGCGTACTCCCTGTATCGGGACAGGGCCATGACTAGAAGTTGGGCGATGAAGTAGATTGCGATGGTGCCAGCGTAAACGGCCATCATAACGAGCATGAGTCCGGGGCCACTGTCGCTGTCGTCGGAGTCCCTGCCTCCGAAGCCGCCGAACAGGCTCATCCAGAAGAGCATCTGCATGAGGTATCCGGCCATGATGACGATGAGTCCGGCCCAGGTCATGACGGCGACGTCGCGGTTCTTGACGTGGGCGAGTTCGTGTCCAAGGACGGCCTCGACTTCTCTGTCGTTGAGGCGGGAGAGCAAGCCTCTGGTGACGGCGACAACCGCGTTTTGAGGATTGCGGCCTGTGGCGAACGCGTTGGGGACGTGGGTGTCCATGACAGCTATCGTCTTTGGCTTGGGGATGTCGTACATCTGGGCGAGACGCTCGACAGTGGAGTGCAGCCAGGGCTCTTCCTGCGGGGATACCTCGCGGGCTCCGGTTGACATGAGAACGAGCTTGTCGGACATGAAATACTGGAGAACGACGCCGATGAGCGCGAATCCGAGTATGAGTACGGGGGAGATGCCGGCCCAGAAGAGCAGGCCCATGAATGCGACCCACACTCCGGCCAGCATGAACATGGTGAAGAACATGCGGACCGTGAGGCCGGTGTCCCTGCCGTAGCTTCTCTGTCTCATACTTGGTGTCCTCCGAGTTCACCCCCATCCTAACCTTCCCCCGTCAAGGGGGAAGGGACTTTTGCCTACCCTTGTCAGTCTGTCGAGGGGGGAAGGACTTTCCTCAGGGAGAGGGGATATTTATCTGGTTGTGTCACGTATTAGAACGCGTCGGAGGAGGAAAAGGTTACTATCGAGAGGCGTGGGAATCAGCGGGCGGGCTGGACCAGCTCGATGAGTACGTTGTCGGGGCCTTCGATGTAGGAGAGCTTGGTACCGCCGCCGACTTCGGTGATGGGGAGGACGACGCGGACTCCGGCGGCTTCCAGCCGGGCCATGTCAGCCTCGATGTCGTCCACGTCGAAGCCGAAGTGCTCGAGTCCGAGGCGGTTGAGCTCGGCGACGGCGTGGTGGTCGGGCGTGCCCTCGGGCTTGGAGGAGATGTTGAGCCGGACGGGACCGCCGGCGTCCATGCTGACGGTGATGGTGCCGGGCATGACTTCTCTCGCGCCGAGTACCTTGGCGCCGAAGTGCTCGGTGTACCAGGCGGCTGAGGCGTGGGGGTCGGCGGCTCTGATGTGGACATGGTTGATGGAGTAGGGCATGGGGTTTAGTCCTTAGTTTTTTAGTTATCAGTATTCAGTTTTCAGGGCAACCACAAGGGTTGCCCCTACGGGCGACGCGGTTAGTTCCTGGTTCTTAGAGTATGCGGTTGCCGGGCATGTTTGTCCATGCGCTCATTTCGTGGGGGGCGATGACGGATTCGGCCTCGCACACGTAGCTTGAGTCGAGTTGGTCTATGGAGGTTACGCCGAGCAGGGCCATGGCGACGATGATTTCGTCTTCCAGTATTTCGAGCATACGGACGATTCCGGCCTGTCCGTAGGCGGCGAGTCCCCAGCCCTGGAGCTTGCCGAGCGCTACGGCGCGCACTCCGAGGGCTACTGCCTTAAGGATGTCGGCGCCGCGCTGGACCCCGCCGTCAAGGACTATCTCGGCCTGTCCGTCAACGGCCTCGGCGACTTCGGGGAGCATCTCCATGGTGCCCTGGCCGTGGTCGAGCTGGCGTCCACCGTGGTTGGATACCCAAACGACGTCAACTTCGTGCTGGACGGCGATCTTGGCGTCCTCGGCGGTGGCGATGCCCTTCAGCATGAATGGGAGACCGGCGAGGCTCTTTATCTTGTCCACGGTGTCCCAGGTGACGGAGGCGGCGTGAGAGGGGTCGTAGTAAGAGGCGCGCCTGCGCTGAGTGGGAGGCGTCCATCGGGTGAGCATTGGACGCTCGCGGCGGCTGTAATGGTCGGTGTCAACGGTGATGCAGAGTCCGATGTATCCGGCTTCTTGGATGCGGGCTATCATCTCTTTGGTCCATTCCCAGTCGCCGTGTATGTAGAGCTGGAAGACCTTGGGGTGGTCGGCGGCCTGGGCGATTTGCTCCAGAGTAGGTTCGGTGACGGAACTGACGACGTGCATTATGCCGAAGTCGGACGCGGCTCTGGTGGAGGCGGCTCCACCTTCGGGATTGAAGACCTGCAGGGATCCGATGGGGGCAAGCAGGGCGGGAATCTTCAGATCGTGTCCCAGGAATGTGGTAGATGTATCTACGGTGGAAACGTCGCGAAGTACGCGTGGGCGGAATGCGAGGCGGTCGAATGCGAGGCGATTGCGGCGCATGGTGGTTTCGGATTCGGACGCGCCGACGAGGTAGTCCCACGCGCCCTGGGGCAGGTTCTTCCTGGCCCTCTGGACTATTTCTTCGTTGCTGAGGAATTGTGATGTCAAATTCATCTCCTGATTCATTGTGTTAGCCGAAATGGTGCAAATTTCGTTCGACGAACATACCCTAACATCGCAGCGCCAAAGGCTACAACTTGCCCCGACAATAGGGATGCTGTACCAATTTAGTCGGTGGACTAAATCAAGACCTACGCCGCCCCACCCCTGGATACCCGCCTTCGCGGGTATGACGATGAGGTGACCGACTAAGTTGATACAGGTTCGACAATAGGAATTTGGCATTCGGGCGTTCTGGTATAGTAGGCGAACGTCGAGTGCATAGTGAGAACCGTACCTGCCTACGATAAATATACGACAACTGGAGGCACAAATTGCCCGAATACGAATTCATACTGTACGAGAAGAAGGGTCCGATCCGGCTGATAACGCTGAATCGTCCTGAGACGCTGAACGCGATAACGGAGCCGATGGAGGCGGACCTTCACGACGCGCTGGACGTGGCTGAGTCCGACCCGGAGGCGCGAGTCATCATCATCCAGGGCGCGGGCAGGGCGTTCAGTTCCGGGTACGACATAGCGTCGTTCGGCGAGACTGACCCGGTGTCCATGATTGCCAAGGGAGCGAGCGCGGCGGACCACGTATCGCGCTGGTTCTATCATGATCGAAATATGCTGAAGAACCAGACACATATTCTGGAGCTGTCGAAGCCGGTTATCGCGTGCGTGCATGGCTGGTGCATGGGAGGTGGCACATGGCTATCGCTGACGTGCGATATGACGTTCTGCTCCGAGGACGCCGTTTTCGCCCAGCCGGAGGTGCGGCAGATATCGAATACGAGCTTCCTGTGGGTGCTGATGGCGGGTTACAAGAACGCGCTGAGATACTCGCTCACCGGCGACCATATAGACGCGCAGGAGGCGTTCAGAATCGGCCTGGTGAACGAGGTTTTCGCCGACAAGGACGCGATGATGGAAGAGGCGTTCAGGCTGGCGGAGAGGATAGCGAAGATCAGCCCGGAGACGGTCGCGGCGAACAAGTACGTGGCGACGCTGGGGCTGGAGATGATGGGTCTTAGGAACGCGATAACGACGAACTGGCTGCTGTCTTCCATCGCGCACTCGTCGCAGAGGCCGGACTACAACCGCAAGGAGATGCTGGACGCGGCGATGGAGCGCGGGATGCGCGGGTTCCTGGAGGTACGGGACGGTCCGTTCAGTCCGGAGCCGTTCGGGCCGAGGTCGGAGGGCGGGGAGTAGTCAGTTGCCGGGGTCTTGCCCCGGCCCGGATGCTGTATCAGTCTGGTCGGTGGGGCGGATCACTCGCATCCCAGGCTTCCTTCGTCAAGGGGGAAGGGACTTTTGGCCTGGTCCTTCGACAAGCTCAGGACGAACGGTTTATTGACTTACATACTCTTGTCAGCCCGTCGAGGGGGGAGGGATTTTGGAGACACAGGCTCGCCGGATTTTCCGTCATTTTCTTTAACCCACCGTCTATGAGATGGTTACGAGGTGGAATTCGGCAGCAGTTTGGTGGTATGTTATCTTCGCTTTGGCAGATAGCGAATCCGCGAAACAGGATGGCTCCCGATTCACTCTCGGCGCAGCTGTTCAGACTGGTATGGAGAGACGCCCGCACGATGAATACGTCCGAGTTCCTGATGATTTCCGCAGCCATCGTTCCAGACAGGACCGCGATGGTTTTCGAGGGCAAGCGCACAACGTTCGAGGAGCTTCAGAGCAGGGTCAACAGGCTGGCGTCCGCGCTGGGCGCGCTCGGCGTATCCGCCGGCGACAGGATAGCGGTACTGCAGGTCAATACGGACTCGGTCATCGAGACCTATTTCGCGGCGACGAAGTTGGACGCCGTATTCGTGCCGCTCAACTTCCGCGCCCGCGCGGATGAGATCGCATATATGGTCAACGACTCCGGCCCGAAAGTTCTGCTCGCCGGAAGCCGGTACACGGGGATGGTCGAATCGGTTTCGTCGCAACTAGAGAGCGTAGAGCATCTCATCGCCATGGATGAGCCCCGGGACGGCTGGCTCACGTACTCGGATATGATAGAAGAATCCGAGGAGGCGGATCTGTGGCCGCTGTCCGACGACGACGACCTGACTGTTCTGATGTTTACCGCTGGCACGACTGGATTCCCTAAGGGGGTCATGCTCAGCCATAACAGCTTCTCTTCCTACATCCTCAGCAACGTCTCTCCCGCCGACCCGGAGATTGACGAGTCGAATATCCTGACGGTGCCCCTGTATCACATAGCCGGTATGCAGGCTATGATGAGCGCGATCTATGGCGGGCGCAGACTCATAATCCAGCGCCAGTTCGAACCCATCGAGTGGATGCGACTCGTGGAGACTGAGCATGCCGACCGCGCTATGGTCGTGCCCACGATGCTAAAGATGCTCATGGACCACGATGACTTCCATAAGCACGATATGAGCAGCCTTCAGGTCATTACCTATGGCGCCGCGCCGATGCCGGTCGAGGTAATCAGGCGAGCTATCGTCGAGTTTCCCAATGCCCAGTTCATCAACGCATTCGGCCAGACCGAGACGGCGGCGACGATAACGATGCTCCCGCCCGAGGACCACATGCTGAACGGCAGCCCCGAAGAGGTAGAGCGAAAGCTCAAGAGGCTGGCGTCCATCGGCAAGCCGCTCGCCGATGTCGAGGTACGCATAGTTGACGAGAATGGAGCCGATGTGACAGGCGGAGAGACCGGCGAGATAGTAGCTCGCGGCGACAGGCTGATGAAGGGCTACTGGGGCCAGGAGTCGGCTACGGCTGAGACAATCCGCAATGGCTGGCTCTTCACCGGCGATCTGGGCTATATGGACGAGGACGGCTATATCTTCCTCGCCGGAAGGGCCAGGGACTTTATAAAGCGTGGCGGCGAGATGATCTCGCCTGAAGAGGTGGAGCAGGTGCTCCACTCTCACCCGGACATTGACGAGGCGGCCATAATCGGCGTGCCGGACCTGGACTGGGGCGAGCGCGTCAGAGCGCTGGTCGTCGCCAGGCCGGGCCGCGAAGTTGATGAGACGGACGTGATAGAGTTCTGCCGTCAGCGGATGGCCAGCTTCAAGAAACCCGAATCGGTGATCGTCCTGTCGGAATTGCCCCGGAACCCGTTGGGCAAGGTGCTCAAGCGCGTTCTGAGAGATGATCACAGCTACCCGGTAGAAGCGGAATGAATCAATGAGTGGCAGAGTTGGCAATGCAATCTGAAATGCGTTTCTCAGGTTTCGGCGATACGGCCTTCTCCGAGAATCGGAATCGGCGATTGCATCGCTGGGTACCTTGGATCGCCGGGTACTCAAGTTCGTTTGTAACGGGAGTCTTGGACAGCGCGAAGCGCGATGATCGCGCGCTTAGGGTACTTGATCCGTTCGCTGGCGTCGGAACGACTCTCATTGCCGCAATCGAGAGTGGCGACAACTCCATTGGTTTTGAGATCAATCCATACGCGGCCTTGGCTTGTCGCGCCAAAGTTGGCGCTATGAACTATGATGTCGGCCTGCTGGAATCTGCAATCGAATGTTTTGACGATTTTAGATACGCTAAACCCTGGCTGGATGTCTCACCGATTTCTGTTCCGCCTCCGGCATTCAGGAGTCGTGTTCCCTTCTTCAGCCCGGACATTGAGATTCAAGCGCTGGCGTGCTTGGACTTCATAAGGGAAGAGACGTCCGATTGGGTGAGGGAAGTGTTCCGGCTTGCGCTGGGGGCTGTCATGGTCAGTTTCTCCAACTACTCTTATGAACCCAGTCTGGGTACGCGCGCCGCCGCCGGGAAGCCCAATGTGGAACAGGCGGATGTGCACGGCATTGTCGTCCGTAAGTTACGAGATATGCTTGAGGACATCGTTGACTTGCAGGACGATATGGCGCGGATCCATCCTACGCCCAATGCAAAGGTGTATCCACTGTCTTACATGGAGAATGCGGGATGCGTGTCTCCGGAGAGCATAGATATCGTCATCACTTCGCCGCCCTACCTGAATAACTATCACTATATTCGCAATACTCGCCCACAATTGTTCTGGTTGGGAATGGTGAGTGACACCTCGGATCTGAAAACCATAGAGCGTAAGAGTTTTGGACAGTTCTGGCAAACTGTACGAACCGGGCCTGAAATATCCCTTCGACCCCAGCTGCCGCATCTGGCTGATCAGATCCATGAATTACGAAATCTCAATGTCGGCAGAGGCCCCTACGGTGGCCCCGGTTGGGCAAATTACGCTGCGTCCTACTTCAATGATTGCCAGAGGTTTTGCCAAGTAACAAAGCCGCTTATGCGCCCCAATGGAACAGTAGTTGTGGTTATCGGCAACAATATCATCCAGGGAATGGAGTTCCAGACAGACAGGCTGTTCGCCGAAATCGCAAGTATGGAGGGCTTTGAGGTCGTAGGCATTCACGAAGTCCGAAGCAAACGGACTGGCAACAGCGTGGTGAATTCGTCAGTCAGGAGAGGAAAGGTGTCAAAGCCGACACGCCTGTATGAAACGGCTGTCGAGTTGAGAATTCCGTGATGGTCAGATTCGACGATTTAGTATCTCTGCCAGAATGTCATCCCTCTCCTCATCCGTGCGAAGTTGGTTTGCCCACGGCCTGCCAGGATGCACGATGTCCCATCGGGGGCGCGCGCTGTTTGAGCGTCCTCGCCCCGGATTATGATTTCCGAATCCGTCCAGAACGGTGTTCCAGAGCGGGTTGAAATGGGTGAGTAGGAATTGTTCAGCCAGAGTGATCCAGACGGGTTCAACTACCAAGTATCTACACTCTGCGTTCTCAAGCGCTAAATTGGTCACCTGTTCGATTGAACCAGCGTGTTGGCGTAGTCGCTGATAGAGAGTCCGGTTAGTCGTTTGACTGATATTGCCGCCGCCTCTTCTTGCGCCTGGAGGCACGGCCTTCCCTACATAGATTGGCGTGTCTGCCAGAAATTCATCAGAAGCATAATCTAGAGAACCGGTGTAGTAGATGGCATACACCCCTGACCCTTCAAATTGATCAGGGGGCAAGGGCTTCCGGTCCGCGCTCAAAAGCGCGTGGACAACGCTTCGCGCCAGATTGTCATAGCTCAGTGGGTCGTATATTTCAGCCATGATGATTGTTCTATGCTTCAGCCTATCCGCTCGAAGCCTGTATAAGGGCGCAGCGCCTCTGGTATCACCACGCTTCCGTCTTCCTGCTGGTAATTTTCCAGGATTGAGATTATGACGCGAGGGAGCGCGAGCCCAGAGCCGTTGAGCGTGTGGACCAGCCTGGGCCTGGCGCCTCGTTCCGTCCTGTATCGCACTCTGCCTCGACGCGCCTGGAAGTCGGTGCAATTCGAGCACGAGCTTACTTCGAGCCACCTTTCTCCGCCCGGAGCCCACATCTCCACGTCGAACGCCTTTACCGCGGGCGTCGCCATGTCGCCCGTGGCGAGTTCGAGCACCCGGTAGGGGATTTCGAGAGCCTTCGCCACGTCCTCGGCGGCCGCGACAAGCGACTCGAGTTCATTCGCTGATTCTTCGGGCGCGACGAATTTGTACATCTCTACCTTGTCGAATTGATGGACGCGCATGATGCCGCGCGTGTCGCGTCCGGCGGACGCCTTCTCACGCCTCCAGCAGGGCGTGTGCGCGACGTAGTAGAGAGGCAGGTCTTCGGCGGATAGTATTTCGTCCCTGTGCAGGCTGGTTATGGCGGCCTCGGCGGTCGGAAGCATCCACAGGTCGTCTTCCTCGTCGTGGTACATCTCCTCCCGGAACCCCGGAAGGTGTCCGCTGGCCTGAACAGTGTCGCGGTTCACGATGTAGGGCAGATAGACCTCGGTGTACCCGTGCCGTTCGACGTGCATGTCAATCATGAACGCTATGAGCGCGCGCTGGAGTTTCGCGCCCAGACCGCGAAGCACGAAGAACCGCGATCCGGCAAGCCGCACGCCGCGCTCGAAGTCCACGACGCCCAGCTCCTCGGCGATGTCCCAGTGTTCTTTCGGCTCGAAGTCGAAGGACGGCAACTCGCCTTCTCTCCTGACCTCGATGTTGGCCGACTCGTCCGGGCCGACGGGGGCGGACTCATCAGGGAGGTTCGGGACCTTGAGCATGAGGTCGTCGAGCTCGTTGTCCGTTTCACTTAGCTGATCTTCAAGTTCGCGGATCCGACCGCCGACACTCCGCATCTCCTCGATCAACTCCTGGGGGCGTTCTTTCGACCGCCCTATCTCGCGGCTGACCTCGTTGCGTCTGGCCCGCAGGGTGTCGGTCTCGGAGATTATGGCGCGGCGTGTCCGGTCGAGAGTCAGGATGCGGTCAATCGGAACATCGGCGTCCCGTTTCTTCATGGCCTCCTTGACGGTATCGGGATTCTGGCGTATCAGTTCTATCGCTATCATAGGTTGACATCTACTCCAGAATCTCTCGCAGTCGTTCGGCTATTATCCGCTCTCCGCCCTCTTTCAGCGTCATCATGCGAATTGCGAACCTGTCTCCGAGATCGCTCTCTCTCACCCATATACTGGGGTTGCCGTCTCTCAGGGCTTCCACAATCTGCGCGCCGGTCATGCCTGTCACTTCAGGATCGGAGATGACGGTCAGGCCCTCCAACGGGCCGTCCGGGGTAAAGTCCTCCAGGGTGATGCCGTCTATGTCCGACAGGGACGGGCTGAGGGCGGCTACCCTGGCTTCGTAGCCCGCAATCCTGTCCTCGTGGTTCATGGTGAGCCACTCTCTGAGAGCGCCGTAAACGGCGATGACTTCCTGGCGGTCCACCTTCATTGGACGCCCGAAAGAGCGCACGGGCGTAGACTCGAAGCCTATGAAGCTGTGAGCGCGCGCGATGTCAACCATTTCCCTGCGTCCCGTCAGGACGCCGCTCGAGTTGACCGCGCCGAAGTATTTCGCGCCATAAGCCACGAAGTCCGCGCCCATCTTCACGTAGCGGCTCAGCAGATCGGTCGGGTACACCTGTCCGGCTGCGTCCACGATGATGGGAATGTCGCGGGAGTGGCCTATCTCGATTACCTCTTCCATTGGCAGGGCGCCAGGGTGCTGGGTTCCCGGCGCGAAGTAGTGTATCGCCGCCGTGTTGGGGCCTATCGCCTCGTTTAGCTGGTCCGCGGTGGTGCGGTCTTCGTCGCCGATTTCCACCAGACGCCCGCCCGGGATCGTCATGCAGCGGTCGTACTTCACACGGAGCTGTCGCTGGATGATTATCTCGTTTGCCATCCCGGAGGTGTCCGGGATGCGCTCGATCTTCTCTTCGTCGTTTCCGGTCATGCAGGCCGCGGCGGCGTATGCGAGCGCGGAGGAGCAACCCGACGTGACGAGAGCGGCTTCGACGTCCAGCATACCCGAGATTCGCTCTCCGACCGCGTCCATGAGTTCGCTGAGGTTCACGTAGTATTCCTCGGCGGCGTCCATCATCTCCCGAACTTCGGCGGACGGCGTTCCGCCGCCCAGCAGGGTGCGGTTCCCTTGCGCGTTTATAACCGGACGGACACCGAGTTCTTCGAAAATAGTAGTCATCAGTGGTCAGCTCCTTTACATCTCCGAGTGAAGTCATTCTATTGACAGGAGCCGCCGACGCGCAAGAGCGGTGATGTGGCGAGGGAGGGCCTGTGCAAAGGTCGGCATTACTGTCGTCTCCTCCGCAACCGCGCACTGGATTCCCGCGAAAGCGGGAATGACGAGATGTGGATTGGAATCCGGGAACCGGGACTTTGTACAAGCCCTGTGTGGCGAGGGCATCCTGTGGGCTATAATGTCACTGAATGGAGTCTTGAGTCTTTGGAGCGGATGAATTGTCCAACGTCAATACTCGTGTAACCGAATATGCGGATAAGTTGATTGAAACCCCGCGCGCGCATCTGCGGCTCAACCTGGCCCAGGATGAGCAGGGCCTGGCGCTCACATACCAGGACAGGGAACTTCTGAGATGCTTTCTTACTCCGAACGGGATGTTGGCGGGGGGGTTTGTCGCTAAGGCGCTGGGGGTCCAGCTGCCGCCGCTGGGGGAGTCCGTGATCGCCAGGGTCTCCACCGGCGTCCTCTACCGCGTCCTGGGCGTGTGCAGTCTGGACTATTCCGAGGACGCGTCCTACGTGATCCTGGAGACGCTTCTGGAAGAGGCGGAGATGCAGCGCGGCGCGAGGAACCTGTCTGATTGATGCTGTACCAATTTGGTCGGTATAAGGAATCACCCCCATCCTAACCTTCCCCCGTCAAGGGGGAAGGGACTTTGGAGACACAGGCAGCGCCGACTAAACTGTTACAGGTTCTATCCGATTAGTTCCGTTGCTTTGACTACACAGCGCCACTATAATCTTTGCGAATTCGTCAATTGCCGGGAAAGGTAGAGCCTGTGTCAATTTTGGTAGGTAGGGGAGTGACCCCCATCCTAACCTTCCCCCATCGAGGGGGAAGGGACTTTGGAGACACGGGCATGGCCGACTAAATTGGTACAGCGTCGTAGAGGTATGAACACGTTGGAATACGGAGACTTGGAAGCAGGCCAGGAAGTCTCAAGGCATAATTACTGCCTCGATGTCGAGCTTGTATCCGGCTACGTCGAAGCGGTCCAGGATGAAAACGCGCCGCTGCATACCGACGAAGGGGATGAACTTGTCCCCGCGATGGCGCTGGCCGCGCTGAGCATGAGAGGCGTTGTAGAGGACCTGAGGATTCCGGGCGGCACGCTTCACGTGGGCCAGGAGTTCGAGTTCTCCGGGGCGGCAATGGTGGGAGATTCCGTGGACTGCGTGACGACGCTGGCGCAGAACTCGGTGCGAGGGGACTGGCGTTTTCTCGTTGTCGAATGTTTGGTGGCCGACGAAGCTGGTTCGGAAGTCATGAACGGAAAGAGTACGATCATGATTCCCAAGGATCTAGGGCCACGCGAGGTAGAGCAGTGATGCAGAAGGGCGACTCTCTTCCAACCATAGAGAAGGTGATTACGCAGGAGCGGATCGAGAAGTACGCCCGCGCGTCCGGCGACTTCAACCCGATACATATTGACAACGAATTCGCTGAATCTACACAGTTTGGCGGAACAATCGCGCATGGAATGATGGTCGCCGCGACCATATCCGAGATGATGGCGGCGGCATTCGGACGCAGTTGGCCCGAGAGCGGCAGCATGAAGATCAGGTTTCGCTCGCCCGTGAAGCCCGGCCAGCGCGTTACCACGCAGGGCAGCGTCCGGCGAGTCGAGTCCTCGGACGGCGCAAGCAGGGTCTCGTGTTCGGTTTCGGTAGTCAAAGAGGACGGCGAAACGGCAATAGCGGGACAGGCTGAAGTAGTAGTTGCACGAGGGATGGAATAGGCCCGCGAAGGAGATAGCGCAGTTGGCTTCTGAAAATGGAATCCTCCGAATAGCCGTGGACGCGATGGGGGGAGACAACGCCCCGTCCGAGGTCGTCAGGGGCGCCGCGCAGTTCGCGTCAACGGGACAGGGATATGTGCTGCTTGTCGGCGACCCCGAAGTTCTTCAGTCCGAACTTGCCCAGTACGACGTATCCCGCCTCCCGATTCGCGTGATTCCCAGCGAAGGGGTCATACGCGAAGGGGAGCAGCCGGCCCTGGCCCTGCGCCAGAAACCCAAGGCGTCGGTCCTGGTTTCTACGGGAATGGTGAAGCGCGGAATGGCGGACGCCTGCGTAACGATGGGCTCGACGGGGGCGGCGATGGCGGCGGCGGCCGTGGTACTCGGACTGGCGAAAGGCGTGGAGCGTCCGGCGCTCGGCGGGCCTGTCGTGGGAGTGGCGCCTGAGACGTGCATACTCGACTTGGGAACGAACGTGGACTGCCGTCCGCGACAACTGCTTAGTTTCGGCGCGATTGGAGATGTCTTCGCGCGTTCGTTCTGGGGGCATGACAATCCTCGTGTCGCGCTGCTGAGCGTGGGAGCCGAGGCGGGGAAGGGCAACCGGCAGGTGCGCGAGACGACCGAGATGTTCGAGCAAAGCGGCCTGAATTTCATAGGCAATGTCGAGGCGGATGATATTCCGAGAGGCGCGGCTGAAGTCGTAGTCTGCGACGGGTTCGTTGGAAATATCGTAATGAAGTTGACCGAGGGACTCGGCCAGCAGGTCAACGCGCGTCTTCGAGAGAGTCTGACCGGCAAGATAGCCGACAGTGAACTGGATGCCCTTCTGGACGAGTTCTATAGTACAAGCAACGTGGTAGAGACGCGGGGGGGCGGCCCCCTGCTGGGCGTCAACGGGGTCAGCGTCGTGGGGCACGGTTCAGCTCGCGCGGACGCCGTGGAGAGGGCAATCGGCATGGCTAAGTTGGCTGTCGAGATCGAGTTCATCCCTCGGATGAATAAGCAACTGGAAGAGTTGGATTCGAGGCTTGGCGGATAGAGCGTTAGCCGGATTGGCACTAACAAAAATCAGGGAAAACCATTTGCAGTTTGGCGGGAGGAATCTTGGGCAAGTCTGACATAAGCGGACGATTCGCGCTGGTGACCGGCGCGTCGAAAGGCATCGGAAAGGCGTCGGCGCTGAAACTCGGTGAGCAGGGCGTCAACGTCGCAGTCAACTACAACAGCTCGCAGAAGGAAGCCGAGGATACGGTTGAGCAACTGGCAGCCCTGGGTGTAGAAGCGTTTACCGTCAAGGGGGACGTGAGCAACCTGGAAGAAGTTACGGGCATGGTTGACGAGGTGACCGAGCGCTTCGGACAGATTGACATTCTGGTCAACAACGCCGGGATCATCAGCGACAGTCTGCTCATACGAATGTCCGACAAGGCCTGGGACGACGTCATTACGACGAATCTGAACGGTACATTCTACTGCACCAGGGCCGTGCTCAGAGGGATGATAAGGCGACGATGGGGCCGAATCATCAACATCGGGTCGGTGGTCGGAATCCGCGGCAATATCGGACAGGTGAACTACTCCGCTTCCAAGGCGGGAATCATAGGCTTCACCAAGGCGCTTGCTAAGGAAGTGGCGTCGCGCAGTATAACGGTCAATACGGTGACGCCGGGCTACATCAACACCGACACGGTTGATGTGCTTCCGCAGGCGACCAAGGACCGCATCATGACCTGGATTCCGCAGGGACACTTCGGGGAGGTGGATGACGTGGCGCACATGGTGGCCTTCATCGCGAGTGAGAAGGCGCGCTACATGACGGGCCAGATAGTGAGCATAGACGGCGGCATGGCCATATGAGGCTCGACGGGAAGGTCGCGCTGGTTACGGGCGGATCGCGCGGAATCGGCAAGGCTATCGCGCTCGAGTTCGCCAGACGCGGCGCGGACATCGCGTTCAACTACCTCCGCAATCACCGCGCCGCGAGAGAGACGCAGGAAGAGATCGAGGCGCTCGGCGTTCGCTGCCTGCGCGTGAGAGCGCACCTGGGGGACGAAGACAAGATCTCCGCGCTCTTCGATGAGATCGAGAAGGAGTGCGGAAGGCTCGACATTCTGATCAACAACGCCGCCACCGGAGTCCAGCGACCTGCGCTCGAACTCGAATCGAAGCACTGGGACTGGACGATCAACGTCAACGCGAAGGCGGCGTGGATGTGCGCGGTCGAAGCCTCGAAGCTGATGAGAGACGGCGGCCACATCGTGAACATCACCAGCGAAGGCTCGCGCCGCGTTCTTCCCCTGTACTTTTCCGTGGGCGTGTCCAAGGCGTCGCTGGAGGCGATAACGCGCTATCTGGCGGTCGAACTCGCGCCCCGGAACATCTCCGTGAACGCGGTATCAGGCGGCTATGTGGACACCGGAGCGCTGGACCACTTTCCGACGAAAGAAGAGATGCTGGAGGCGGGCAGGAACACGCCGGTAGGTCGGATGGTTACCGTGGAAGACATCGCCAAGACCGTGGCCTTCCTGTGTTCGCCGGACGCGGAGATGATACGAGGGCAGATCATCGTCGTTGACGGCGGGGTGACGCTGAGGTCTGAGGGGTAGTTTCACCCCCATCCTAACCTTCCCCCGTGAAGGGGGAAGGGACTTTGGGACTCTTCCTTCGACAGGCTTCCTTCGACAAGCTCAGGACGAACGGTTTATTGACTTACATACCCTTGTGAGCCCGTGAAGGGGGAAGGGACTTTGCTTGCCTACCCTTGTCGCTCGTTTCCGGCGATAGTTTTGAGATAGTTTCTTAGTCGTTGTCCTCCGGAGGGCGGACGTCTCTTACGAGAGCGGATACTAACTCTCCGTCCGACTCGATAGTCACCTCGGCGCCGTCCTCATAGTGTCTCTTTCTGAGGAACGCCAGGGCGATACCGGGCGCGGATGTGGTTATCTCACCGACTGCGCCGCCGTCAATTACAATAGAGGAACCCGGCGTGACCGCAAGTCCGTCGTCGAGTTCCAGGCGGCACATGAAGCGCTGAACGCGGTCGTAGGTATTCAGTCGAGCCACTACTTCCTGGCCGATGTAGCAGCCCTTGTTGAAGCTGATATACGGCTTGAGGTTGGCTTCGAGCGGATTGCGGCTTTCGTTCATCTCGGTGGGGTATGCCGCGATGGCTTGCTCAACTCTCAGCGTCTTGAAGTCGTCGTCTCCGAGTGTAGTCAGGTTGAAGTCGGGCAACGCTACGCCGGCGGGGGCGATAACCCTGTATCCGGGGATCTCGCCGATGTCCGAACGCACGACGGAGGTCTGGGAATCGGCGTCGCCGATGCGCGCGTGGGAGAGATTCGGGGCCAGGTTCGTCGGCATATAGCCTGCTTCAGTGAGCAGGTCCGCCGCGCCACCGCCTATGTAGAGGCGCTCTGAGGTCGTTTCCGTGATGTCCTCCACGCTGACATCCTCGATGAAAGTGTAGAAGTCTATCCACTCCGCCACCTTCTGCTGGGTTCCGGGACTTGTGAGAACCAGAAGGCCGTCGTCCTGATTGCGGAGAACATGAAGCAGGTCTATGATTCGGCCCTTGTTCGTGGTCAGAACGCTGCTCATTCCTTGTCCGGGCTCGAGCCGCTCCAGGTCGTTGGTGGAGAGACGATTCAGCAGGTCAATCGCGTCGGAGCCGGACACTACCAGCCTTCCGAAGTGGCTCATGTCGAACCGGGCGGTCTCTGTCTGAAGTCGGGATGTGAGAGATTGTGGGGCAGCGGTCGTAGTCACGATGGTTCTCCATGAAATCATAGACGCCGCGTCTATAAGCGCGGCGTCATGTCCGGTAGTCCGTTTTGTGCGGTGTCTAAACGCTGAAGGAGGTTCCGCAGCCGCAGGTGGTCTTGGCGTTGGGGTTGTTGAACACGAAGCCCTTGCCGTTGAGTCCGCCGGAGTATTCGAGCACCGTTCCGGCGAGGAATATGTAGGACTTGCGATCAACGAACAGCCTCATGCCGTGTTCCTCGATCACTTTGTCGTCTTCTCTCGGCTCGTCAATGAGGTCGAGAACGTAGGTCATGCCGGCGCATCCGCCTCCCTTGACGGCAACGCGCAGGTTGGAGTCGGGCTTGCCGGACTGTTGGGCGAATACGCGCACGTGGTCGGCGGCCTCTTCGGAGATATTGATGGTGAGAGGAGAAGGCATCGTCTTGGTGGTCATTGTCTCACGCTCCCGGAGGTTGGTAATGCTGTTGCTGAATGCAGGATAGTGAATTCATATAAATTCTACAATGAATGGGGTCCGAGGTCAATTTGGTTGTGATTCGTTGATGCACTGTTCCAGGAGCGCGAAGGCGCGGGTGGCGAAGACCCACATATTGGCTTCGCGGTCGGAGTCGCCAGTCTCGACGGTGATGACGCGCTCGACGGGGCCGCTGACGGCTATGCAGGCGTGGCCCGCGTCGTCGCCGTAGCGGTTGCCGGTCGGTCCGCTCGCGCCCGTCTCGCTGAGAGCCCAAGTCGTGCCGAGCAGTTCGCGGATGGTGGCGGCATTGAGGGCGGCGTACTCCTCGGTGCTGGCTCTCATGTCCTCCATGGCCTCGTCGGGGACATCCAGGAGCCCTTCTTGGGCAGCGCGAGTATATACCACAGCACCGCCGAGGTAGTAGGCGGACGCGCCCGGAACTGCGACGAGTGAGGCGGATAGCAGGCCGCCGCATGAGGATTCGGACACGGCGATGGTGTCGCCCCTGTCTTTCAGCAATTGCGCGACGTTCGCGGCCATGGGACTCAGGTCGGGCATGGTTTTCTCCTAGAGTAGTCTTTAGTTATCAGTTATTAGTTGTTAGATGCCTGCTCTCTGAGCTATGGCGATGGGCAGTCGGCACTATACGGACGTGAGTTCGGGCATGACTTTGTCGGCGAAGAGTTGCAGGGACTTCTTTATTTCGTCGTTGGGGATACGGCCTCTGCGATTGAACTCGAGTATGCACTCGCTCATGCCGGGCAGTTGTTCCCGGAGGTTTCGCAGTTGTTCTACGCATCCGCGCGGGTCGTCGTAGATCGAGTAGCTGAGGGCTTCGTCGAAGTCCCATGTGGCCCATCCGCCGACGCCGCTGGTGAAGCTGTGCCTGGTGGTTCCGACAGACGACGCGGAGCTGTCCGGGACTGTATTTACAACGTCGTCGTCGCGCCAGTTGAGACGCATGAGGTCGCGCGCCTTCTGTCTCGTCTCCGCTACGAAGAACGATATGTTTACATTGAACGGCTGGGGCTGGTCGCTGCCAGCGGCAGTTTTAGCCTCCTCGAACTCTCGCAGCCTGTCAATCATGCGGGGCATGGGCTGGCTCAGCGTGGTCCCGATGACTCCGATTCCCATTCCCGCCGCATACGGGAAGGTCTCGTCGCTGTTGGCGGCGAGAAGCAGGGGAGGATGTGGCCGCTGTTGCGGCCTGGGGAGTACGGGCTGGTCCTTCACGCTCCAGTACCTGCCCTGGAAATTGACTCGCTCGCGCGTCCAGGCCATCTTCACGAGTTCAATGCCCTCGGCGACGCGCTCGCGGCTCTCATGTCCGCTGATGTCTCCGGGCTGACCGAAAGTCTGGCCGGCAGGCGAGCCCCAGCGTCCGCCCAGGCAGAGGTCGAGCCGGCCATTCGTGAGTATGTCGCAGGTGGCGGCCTGGGTTGCCATGTGGAGCGGATGGTGCAGGTTGAACTGCGCGGCGAGCGTGCCGAACCTGATGCGTTCGGTGTGCTGAGCGGCGGCGCAGGCCACCATGAGTGGGTTGGACATCGGTCGGGCCGGGAAGAATACCGATTCGGCGAGCCACGCGGTATCGAAGCCGAGCTTGTCGGCGAGCGCTATCTGTTCAATAGTTTCCCAGTGTTTTCGGGGGACAGATGAGTCCACAAACCCCGGGACTTGCCAAAATACTCCGAATCGCACGCGGTTCGCTCCTGTGTCACAGTTGTTAGTGGTCAGTTATCAGTTTTCAGTTGTTGGCATTCTCGACGCATTTCGCTTTCGCTAAGGCAGCGCCATCAAGTGGCGGGAGCCTGTGTTGAATCGGAGGCGCTCCGTTAATTGGCGCTGGATATTCTCCCGGTGAACCAGACCAGTTGGGCGGCGGCCTGGTCTAGCAGTCCGCTTACTTCGGGGTCGGTGATATTGCCTGATTCGTCCATGAAGTTGGCGACCTGCGGAAGCAGTACACGAGGTTGGTGAAGAACGTAACTGCCCTCGGACTCGAGACTATAGGAGGCGTGTACGTGCATTCTCGCGCATGCCGAGCGTCCGGGTCCGGTGCCTATGATGAAGAAAACCTTGCCGTCGAGCAAGTTTCCGCGCTTGGACAGCCATTCGAGGGCGTTCTTGAGCGCGGCGGTCATAGATCCGTTGTATTCAGGGCAAGCGACAATCACGGCGTCGGATTCACGGACGGCGTCGCGCAGGGATTCGGCTTCGGCGGGTATGCCCCGGGCTTCGACGTCCGGGTGAAACATCGGGACGCCGTTCAGATCGAAGAGAGCGGTCTCCACGCCTTTGTCGGCAGTTATTTCCAGCATATTGTGAAGCAGCTTGAGGTTCCAGGACTCTTTTCGGAGGGAACCGCATATTCCGAGTATCTTCATATTACTCTTGGTCCTTTAGGCAATCCTAACGAGTAGCTCGCTCGCATGTGGCGACCATCCAGTATATCCGACTTCCACTACGCTTCAGGATGGAAATGTACCGGATGTCCAGCGTTGTGATTGTATCGCATATCGCCCTTCATTGCGTATTCAAACGGACTGCTTGTCAAGAGAAAGGGAACAGGCGCCAACAAACAAGACTGAATTCTCGCCGGATGCTTGGGTAATGCCAATAAGATTCAGCAGTCTTTATTCCTGTCTGATACTTCTCGAATTATTTGACCTGAGAGAAAAATCATGGTTTAATCGCGCTAGACCAGTCGTGTCCTATGGGTAGTCCGACATTTCTATCAGTCGCCCATAGCCACTTAACAATTCAACAGCGCCTTCGACTCGACCGGACTTTCACGGCGCGGACTTAGGGGGAATAATCATGTCAGCGTCTTTGCTCCGCTTTAGATTATCGGCCATAGCCGGATTGGCGCTCGCTATGCTCTTGGTACTTGCCTGTACGCGGGAGGTGGTCAGGGAGGTGCCGACGGAAATCATTGTAGAGAAGGAAGTGGTGAAAGAGGTACAGGTTCCGGGAGAGACGGTTGTGGTGGAGAAGGAAGTGGTGAAAGAGGTACAGGTTCCGGGAGAGACGGTTGTGGTGGAGAAGGAAGTGGTGAAAGAGGTGGTCAAGGAAGTCCCCATCGAGGTCGAAAAGGTCGTCGAACGGACGAAGACGCTTATAGCCACACCGAGCCCGGCGGACCAGCAATTCTTCATGACTACGCTGGATCCGATGGCGAATCGTGGCGGCACTCTAATCACGTCCAACAACGGCCCGCCCGGTCACTTCGACTTCTACGTTTCGGGGTCTATCACCTGGCACGGGTGGATGACACCGATGTATGACAACCTGCTGCGCAAGGACACGCGCACACCTGACGTTACGATAGTTCCAGATCTCGCTCATAGCTGGTCGGCCAACGACAATCTCGACACCTACACATTCAACTTGCGCGAGGGAGTCCAGTTCCACAATGGCGCGGAACTTACCTCTAACGATGTCAAGAGGACGCTGGAGCGCGTTATATTCCCGGACAGGTTCGAGACCACGGGCCTGAGAAGCGCTTACCAAGCGATTTTCCAGACTGCCAAGGTTACGGAGATAAACACTCCTGACGATCTTACGGTCGAACTTGTCATGGAGGAGCCGCGCAGTGTTGGCTGGGTAATGGCGGGCGCTTCGGAACAGGGCGTGAAGATAAGCCAGGCTTCGGTGCTGGACCAATACGACGGCAATCTCAGGGACGCCGACCCTACGGAGGTCTCAGGCACCGGCCCGTTTATTACGGTAGAGAGAACGGACGATTACGTGGTTCAGGAGGCCAACCCGAATTTCTGGAACCCGCACGCGCCGTATCTGGACAAGATACAGCATATTTGGCTTCCGCTGATGACACCGCAGATTACCGCGGCGCTCGCGGCGAATCGTGTTGACTGGAGCATGTTCATTCCGCCCGGAGACATTCCGACTCTTCTGGAGGACCCTCAGTTCAAGGTAGCTACCCACCTGCGGCCCACATACCACCTGATACCGCTGAACCTGACGAGGCCGCCGTTCGACGACGTTCGCGTTCGCAAGGCGGTGGCGCTGGTATTCGACCAGGAAGCTCTCATCGAGGGTGGAAGCCAGGTGCAGGCGCTGTTGTTCGCCGGTGGCTGGTTTGGAGAAGGTCAGGGCGTTTACTCGCTCACCACCGAGCAGTTGAGGGAAGAGAAGTACTGGCGGAGCCCAACCCCTGAAGATATCGCCGAGGCACAGCAATTGCTGGTCGAGGCGGGATACCCGAACGGAGAGGGAATTCCTACGCTGGACCTGCTGGGCAGGGCGGACGGTCCTTGGTGGGAACTGGTGCTGGTGCTCGAACAGGCGTGGCTCAAGCAGCACTTGAACATAGACTCTGAAATCAGGCTGGCCGAGGTATCCGTCGTGGGCGATGACGTCCGGGGTTTGAGATTCGACATATTCCCTGAGGTCAACTCCAGTATGAGAGTGCCGACTCCCGAATACTACATCAAGAACGCGTTCGGACAGTGTGGCGGCGGCCCATGCAACGCCAACATCTTCAACTATAACGATCCTAAGCTCGACATGATGATAAGGGAGCTGGAGCTGGAGTTCGATCCCGACAGGCGAATGACGCTTTCCAAGGAACTGTCGGACTATCTCACTCAAGAGATGATAATGGTGCCCTGGGACACAGGCGAGATCACCTACCACGTCTATAACGACGACGTTAAGGGCTATATGCCCCATAACACCGAGTTCAGGGGTGTTTACATAACCAACAAGTGGGACCACGTCTGGCTGGACCGCAAATAGAGACTGAAGCCACGAAACCCACGCGGTGACTTGCGATACAGGTTAGAATGACACTCAGGGGCGGGGTTCGCAGCCCTGCCCCTCCTTTCATGCCCTTACTCGACCAGAAGATCCCGGAGTACCCACTTGAACAGGTATCTTACGCGCAGGATTCTCCTCGCGATTCCCACGCTGATCGGGCTCACCATAATGATCTTCGGGATCATGCGGATTCTGCCCGGCGACCCTCTAGGCACGTTCATGACCGGGGACTATTTCCAAATCATGACGGACGAGGAGATCAATCGGCTCAAGGCAGACCTGGGTCTCGACCGTCCGCTCATTCTTCAGTACTGGGACTGGGTGAGCGACGTTATGACGGGTTCGTTCGGCAGATCGCATCACCGTAACGACCCAATTATCAACACGATACGCAGCAGGGGCCTGATCAGCATGGAGATAGGCTTTCTGGCGGTTGTATTCTCGTGGATCATTGGACTGCCTGTGGGCATCATAAGCGCGTTGAAACCGCACTCGTTCTCCGACGTTAGTGTCAGCACGACAGCCGTGCTGTTCCTGGCGATACCCAATTTCTGGCTTGGACTTCTCATCGTGCTGGTGACGGTCACCTTCTGGGGGTATCATCCGCCACTTGCGGGTGTCCACTTCTGGGAGGACCCGTGGACCAACTTCCAGATCGTGGTCTGGCCGGTTGTGGTGCTTGGGACCTCGATGGCGGCCATAATCGCCCGAATGGCGCGGTCGTCGCTTTTCGAGGTGCTGCGGGAGGACTACGTCAGGACGGCCAGGGCCAAGGGTCTGGTAGAGAGAATGACCATTCTGAGGCACGCCGTTCCAAACGCGCTGCTTCCCGTGTTGACTCTCAGCGGCGTGATGCTCGGCTTCGCACTGGGTGGTTCGGTGGCGGTCGAGGTCGCGTTCGGCACACCGGGAATTGGCAAGACGATGGTGAGCGCGGCCTGGGAGCGCGACATGAACGTGGTACAGAGCCTGGTGCTTCTCTACGGCATGACCTTCGTGCTGGTCAACCTTGTGGTTGACCTGCTATACGGATGGATTGACCCGAGGATAAGGCTCTCATAGTTCGACCGAAGCCCGACTTATACAAAGAAACCCAGCAGGAATTGTAGAAAGAAGCGACCTCATGGAGTCAGCATTCGCCGAGAGGGCTGCACAGACTCGAATGTCCAAGAGCGCGGACGCCGTTGGCAATTTCGCGCGCAAGAGTCCGTGGCACGCCTTCTGGGGTGTCGTGATCATCGTCCTCGTTCTGATGGCGGCGCTCGCGCCAGTAATCGCCCCTTACGATCCCATCCAGCCGAATGTGCAAAGAATGCGGTTAGCCCCGGACTCTCAGAATTGGACTGGCACGGACATCGTGGGCCGGGACGTTACTTCGAGATTGATTTACGGCGCTCGCGCCTCGCTGTTCATAGCGGTGAGTTCAGTTGTTCTGGGCACTCTCATCGGCGGTGTGTGGGGACTGATCAGCGGGTTCTTCGGCGGGAGATTCGACTTATTTAGCGAGAGATTCGTCGAAATACTTCTCGCTCTTCCGGGACTTATACTGGCATACCTGCTTGTGCTCGTTCTGGGCGCCAACTTCTGGACTGTGATCGGGGCCCTGGCAATCTCTCGCGTACCGACTGTGGTGCGCGTCATTCGGTCAGTCGCGCTGTCGGTGCGAGAGAGTATGTACGTGGACGCCGCGCTCACTATCGGCGCCTCGCAGGCGCGAATAATCTGGAAGCACATAGCGCCGCAGTGCATAGCGCCGCTGATCGTGTTGATCACGGTGGACATAGGCGGTGTCATCATCGCGGAGGCGTCCCTCAGCTACCTGGGAGTCGGCATTGCGCCGCCCACGCCATCCTGGGGGCGTATGCTGGGCG
The DNA here is from genome assembly GCA_965202815.1 of Dehalococcoidia bacterium. Lineage (GTDB taxonomy): Bacteria > Chloroflexota > Dehalococcoidia > Lucifugimonadales > UBA1123 > VXRN01. The sequence goes on along the minus strand of CBDBCD010000001.1, from coordinate 1,051,570 downwards.
ACGCCAATCCGACGCTTTACCCGATGTGGTGGCTGGTCGCTTTCCCAGGCCTTCTGATAACGCTCACAGTGCTGGCGTTCAACCTCTTCGGGGACGGCATCCGCGACGCGCTAGACCCAAGGCTTAGGGGAACGACATAGGTTAAAGCGACGCCTCAGCCACTCGCTCTATTTCTTCAGCCATCTCTTCTTCTGTATCTTTGGGGTCGGGACGGACTATCACCCTGTTGGCGCCGGCGTTCAGGTAGTCCTGCGCGTTCTGGCGGTCGGGCGGCTGGCCGTACACGGAGATCGTGATGGCCTCCGGGTCGCGTCCGCGCTCCTCGGCGAGCGCGTCAAGCTGCTTGCGGCTGTCCTCTACCTGCTGCGGAGTGACGCGATTGGGGAGCCAGCCGTCGCCGACCTCTACGATGCGCTGAAGCACGCGCCTGGCCATGCCGCCAATGAGGATAGGCGGGTGAGGCTTCTGCGCGGGCTTGGGGTACATCTGCACGGGCGGGAAGTCGTAGTAGTTGCCGTGGAACTCGGCTTCGTCCTTCGTCCAGAGTTCTTTCAGTGCGAGTAGGGATTCTTTGGCCTGCGTCCAGCGGTGATCAAAGTCGCCGCCCATTATCTCGGTTTCCTCGCGGTGCCAGCCGGTGCCGATGCCGAGGATGAAGCGTCCGCCGCTGAACAGGTCGAGCGTGGAAACGGCTTTGGCGAGTACGAGGGGGTTGCGTTCGGGGATGAGGGTGATGCCGGTGCCGAGCTTGATCGTGCTGGTGGCCCCCGACGCCTGCGCGAGCGCGATGTAGGGATCGGCGAAATGGGCGTAAGTCCAGGGGATGACACCGTCCTCGGAGCCTGGGAACGGGCTATTGGAATGTACGGGCAGTATGGGGTGCTCGGCGTACCAGATGGACTCGAAGCCGAGTTCTTCGGCCTTGGAGGCCATGAATGCGGCGTTGACTTTGTAGGCGGGGAGTGGTGTTGAGATTCCGATAGTCATGGGCGCTGCTCCTGTTGTCTGAACTGTGATTTATGGAATTTTTCTGATGGGCAGGATTTAGTCGGCGGGCGGATTCGAGAGTACGCGGCGATAGATTGCTAGATACTGATGAAGCCAGTCGGCAGCCTGCATCCAGTTGCCGGGGTCTTTAGTGTCAATGAAGACGCTTCTGTGAGCAGTGGATGTCCAAAGCCCAAACTCATTGTCGGTGAACTCATCAGAGTTGAGGTCAAGTTCCTTTTCTAAGGCAGATAGGTATGGGTTTATAAGTTCATCACTTTCTTCCCATGTTACTTTCTTTATCGTAGTTATCCACAATCCCACCTGATCCTGAGCCAGGAAACGTCGGACTTTGAGTCCCGTATTCTCAACGATATAGTCAGGATTGATGCCTGCAAAGCCTGGACGGACACCATCGTCAGGATAGCGTTCAGCATAGTATGTCCAGAACTCAGAGCGGAACTGTCCTAGTGGGGTTAGTTCTCCGCGCTTTTCCTGAGATGCGGAGCGGATACGTCGGTCCCACTCATTAGGCTGCTCAAGTACATTGAAGATTGGAGCTAAGGGCGAGTCAGCTATTCTAGCGACCATCACTTGAACTGCGAAGAAAGCGAACTGACTGGTGGTATTTTCGTTCAGCCATCGTATGGCGGAAAGGTGCGCTTCCTGAAAGTCGCGCGCGACCCATATCACAGTCCGGGCTTCCAGTCCCGCAAGATAGGTCAGGATCTGACCCAAGTGAGTGTGGTCAGAGTCTTCAAGCTGATTTTCAATCAGCACGAAATTGCCATTCTTCGGGTTGCGCGCGAAGATATCCGCGGAAAATTGCTCTACGGGTTCCTCTGTGCTTTCCAATTCCAGAGAGATACCGATAGCGTCCGACAGTCGGTCCAGGTTGTCCGCGAGCCATGGCGTGAAGTCGTGCGCCTCATGGGGCCAGGCTTCACGCAGGTCTATGATTTCGAGGTTGCCGAATTCGGGCGTGGTCATCTTCATATTTCCCCTATGAGTTGCGGCCCAGCCAGATAGCCTCGGCGGATAGCTCTAATGCGTGCCGCTCTCGCTCGTTCTTGTCTGAGAGGACGCTATCCGGGAGGACTATATCGGCATGGTATTCGTTGTCTTCTTGGGGAGACAGTTCTATCCGGCGTCCGTTACTCGAAGCCACATCTTGGGCGACTACCGCCCATCCATAGAAATTGCGATTGCGGCCCTCATCATAGTTTACAGCTATGCCAGTTATTTCTGGCAACCAAACCTCATGAATCCTGTCGGCTGACAATTCGCGGGTGTCTCGTCGCACGAACAATCTAAGCGGAATGTTGCCGCGCTGCGCCATTCTACTATCCTTGCTTGAGGAAACACGCCGTCCCAATTCTTCATCCGGCGTTAGACTTGACGGATTAATCATAGGGCGTATTTGGTTGATGCAACTCGAGTCTCTTGGAGAGCGTCTCTCACAAATGAGTCGGGTATGGCGCTAGGATCGTCATATTCTCGACTGCTGAACTCACCATTGATATAAGCGAGGCACCTGATCACACCGCCAGGGTCACACATCATTACAACTTTGGAGCCTTGAGAGCTATGAGCGTCTATGGCAATGTCTCCGTCCGGCATCGGATATACAGAGTACGGACGCGGATCCGTTCTGTACATCGCTCTTAGAATGTCTTCCGCTCTGAGCAGCGTGTCGCGATCAGGTACTATGTCTCCATCTTCTTCGGCTATTCTTGGCGCGTCGTATAGATCGAGCAAAGCCTCTACGAGAGCCGGCGGGTCGTTCGCGTCTATCTTCCCAACATCCGCAGTCCTTGTTTTCATGTATTCTCTCCTCGAATTGCCCGCCTAAATCCCACTCTGCCATATCCATGTTTCGGTTAAACCCAGAGGGTGAACTTAGACTCGCTGCCAAGAGCCAACATTGACTACACGATGCGTCAAGCAGATCAGGATGTATAGATCATTAGCATATCACAGTCTCCAAGCCGTGAATTACCCGGCCAGCGCGCCCATTGGGTCCCAGGGCGGGAGGGGGATGGGGTCGGTGTCGAGGGCGGCGAGCAGGTCCTGGGAGAGGTACTTGCGCGGGGCGGCGATCTCGAACATGTACTCGTCGAACCAGGAGTCGTTCATGAGGAAGAAGCCTTTGTCGCCGACGGCGTTGCCGTAGCTGTTCTCGACGCGCCAGCGTCTGGGGTTGCCTTCGACGACGTCCACGCCGGTGAACAGCATGGCGTGGGTCATCTGGGTCTGGCCGTATTCGAGCCGGGTTGCCTTGTCCATCTCGAACTCGGAGCCGTAAACCGCGCCGTAATCGAACAGGTCCGCGTCCCACAGGCCGAGCTTGCGATGGTTCTGCTTGCCCGTATCGCAGCCCATCCACACGGGACGGCCGTCCTGCAACTGGCGAAGCGTGATGTCCTTCAGCACTTCACTAGGAACGTTCAGATAACGGACTGACCTCGCGCCGACGACGTTGCCGAGATAGGAGATGGTATATGTCTGGAAGAAGGGGTGATCCGGGCGCGGGTCGTTCACGAGGCAGACCATGTCGCGGTAGTCAGTGGATATGTAGCGGTCCGCGAAGTCGAGCGGGGTCAGTTCGCCGTCGCGGTGGAATTTGCCCTCACTGTCGCGCCACTGCCAGTCCACAGCGGACGGTGGGTTGCCGAGGTGGATGCACAGGATGCGATAGACGGCGGTGAGGGTGTCCAATTTGGCCTGGCGCATGGCGTCCAGCCCTGCTTCATCCTTGTAGAGGCTTCGGATCTTAGCGGCGCCCTGGCGCACCTGGTAGTAGAGCGACATATTCATCTGGCGGGTGTTGCCGGAGCTTTCGGTTTCGGGCATCGCCTCTTTTGGCACGACGCCGTACTTGTCCACGAGGTTGACGAACATATCCCACTGGCCGGCGTCCTCGACGGGCGCGGTCATGAGATGCTGGATGATCCGGTCGTCGGTTGGGCGGTCGGCCGTCTCGATTACGGCTTCGAGGATGAAGTTGGCGCGCTCTACCTTGTCCCAGAACATCATGTAGTTCTGGCTGTACTCGAACTGGCGTGTATTCAGCGAATTCATCGTGTCCACGCGGAACAGGTTGAGGCCGCTGAACAGCCAGCAGCGGCCTGAGTTGCCCTGGTGAGTGGGCTCCCATTCGTCCAGAAGCGTGGAGAAGGTGTGACTGGCGTTGGTTACTATGTCGTGGTCGAGCGCGACCTCGTTCACGTCGCGCTGGGTGACGGTGTTCTGCATGAGGCGATAGCGCGGGTCGGAGGCGAAGCCGTCTCTGAATCCGTCAATCTGATCAAGCGTGAGGGTGTCGTTAGTTTCTGTCTGTATGGTCAACAGGTATCCTCCGGTTGGATGGTTAGCAATTCCGTCATTGAAAGGAGCCCAGGACAGATTCCCAGTCGTCTCGTCTCGGCGCTACTCCGAAGTCCACGATGAGCAGACGAAGGATGTCGGTGACGGATACGTACCCCGTGGGCAGATGCGCCGTTTGAAGTATCGGAGACGTAGTAGCCACCATCAACTGAGATGACAGCGTCGGATACGCACGATATGAGTCGCTGAATCGAGTCAACGTAGTTGCTGACGGCATCCGCCGGCGTTCTGCCGAGCATCAGAGCTTCCAGTATTCCGGGAACGACATCGCCAGACCGATGGACCTGACGTGATTAGTTTGTGTATCATCGAATTTGCCGGCCTTCCAGGCTTCGAAGAACTCCTCGGCGCTCATGCCGAATTTTTCGCGGGCTTCCCTCTCCCGTATCGCCGCCGATTCCTCCTTTGTGAGAAATATCGGCTCTGGAACTTCTACCTCCTCTACGCTCTCGGATTCAGTTGCCATGATAGACCTCCACTGATTATGAATCTACGCTCACGAATTATACATGAGCGATCTGTCAGTCTTGCAGCTTGACCAGCTTCTGCATGGAGCGGAGTTCGCGCTGTGGGTCCATCTTGCTGCCGTAGTCGCTCCAGGAGACTTCGGCGACGTAGATGTCGCCGCGGGAGTCAACGGCGATGCCGTGTGGGGAGTAGAATCGTCCGCTCTGGTCGCCGTAGCTCTCGCGTCCGATGCGCGCCAGCACTTTGCCCTTCTTATTCATGATGGTAACGCGCGGGCCCAAGTCCATGCCGATGTCGTTGGTGGCGATTCCGGCGAAGTATTCACCGATGTAAACGAGTTCCTCGCCCGTACCGTCGTCTATGTAGATCGTGGCGGCTCGGGACAGGTTTACCCACTGGGTCTCGAACTTGCCCTTGTCGTCGAAAATCTGGATGCGGTGATTCTCGCGGTCGGCGACGTACACCCAGCCCTCGGAATCGGTGGTGATGTTGTGGACGATGTTGAACTGGCCCTCGTCAGTGCCGGACTCGCCCCAGGAGAAAAGATAGTCGCCGTCCGGGGAGTACTTGTGGACACGGGCGTTGGAGTAGCCGTCGGCCACGTAGAATTCGCCGTTTCGCTTGTCTATCGCGACGTGGGCGGGTCTGTTGAAGGGCTGCCCGCTCATCTTGGGGGCCGGTTCGTGCGCCACGCCGAGCGTCATCAGCAGCTTGCCGTCGGCGGTGAACTTGCGAATCGTGCTGTCGCCGTTGTCAACGCAGAAGACGTTGCCGTCGGGGGCTATGGTGACGGCGTGGGGGTTGGCGAAGACGCCTTCGCCCCAGGTATCTACTATGTTGCCCTCGGAGTCGAAGATGATCATGGGGCATGTGCCGCGGTTGAACACATAGACGCGGTCGTTGGGGTCCACATCCACGGAAGTCGCTTCCTTGTACGTCCAGCCTTCTGGCAGATTTCCCCAGTCGGCGCCGGAGACTTCGTATCTGAAGTCGCCTTCGCCCAGGACGACGGGGCCTCCCGCTTCACCCTCGTGTCCCTCGGTTCGTAAGCCGTATTCCCAGTTCTCGTCGCGCGTGGTGGTCATGTCGTTTTCCTCCCATGACACTTGGTGGGGTTCACAGTTGCAGTTAAAGAGGTTGTACACGATGGAAGTCGGCAGGTCAAATGACGGTGCGATATGGCGAATTGTTCTGCGCTGGACTAAAATGTTGTTCGTAACCAAGATGGGTGAGTATATATGATTCCGCTAAAGCTGACTGTCAAGAACTTCCTTTGCTACAGGGACAACACACCTACGCTGGACCTCGAAAGCGTTCACCTGGCCTGCCTGTGCGGCGACAACGGACATGGCAAGAGCGCTCTGCTCGACGCTATCACGTTCGCGCTGTGGGGAAGTTCGCGCCTCGGCGACCGCAACCACGACGATCTGATTCACAAAGGCCAGAGCGATATGCTGGTCGAACTGGAATTCGAGTCATCTGGTGAGCGATACAGGGTGGTGCGTCGCAGGGCGAGGGGCAGGTCTCAAGGACGGACGGGGCTCGAGTTCTTCATACGAAATGACGCGGGCGACTGGCGCGCGATTACGGGGAACACGGTCAGGGACACTGAGCAGTTCATAACCCAACGAATACGGATGGACCACGAGACGTTCGTGAACACGGCGTTCCTTCGCCAAGGGGACGCGGATAGATTCACCACTTCCAAGCCGTCAGACCGCAAGCGCATCCTCGCTGAGGTGCTCGACCTCTCCTATTACGACGATCTGGAACGGCGCGCGAGGGACAGAGTGGGCGAACTTCGCCAGGAGACGCAGCGCCTGGAGGCGGACATCGAGATACGAGAGCGCGAGGCCGAACAGAAGGCGGCGCGCGAAGATACGCTCCATGAGGTGTCGCGGGAGATAGCGGGCCTGGAACCACGACTTGCGGAGGCCCGCAATCTGCTGGAGCATGGAACGGGGCTGGTTGCCGATCTGGAAGGCAAGAGTAATGAGCTAGATGATTTGACTGTCCGGATTCCACAGGCCGAGAATCTGTTGCAGGAGACGTCCGAAAGGGCAGAGAGGTATCGCGCAAGGGTAAACGAGGCCGAGGAGTTGGTTCTGAGACAGGCCGAAATAGAGAAAGGACACTCGGAACTGACAGGCTTTCAGGAAGAGGACGAAAGACTGAATCGCGCTCTCAACTCCAAGAACGAGATCGAGCTTGTGGTTGCCGGGTATCGCCAGGAAATCGCGGTCGAGCGAGAGCGGCTCATCACGCAGCGCGACCAGTTGACCAAGTTGATCGAATCCATGCGGGCCGCGGCAAGTATTATTCCGCAGCTAGAAGAGTTGCTGGGGAAGCTGCGTCCCAGGCGGGCTAAGATAGACGAATTCCAGGCGCGCATCGAGGATTTCAGTCTCAAGGAGAAGCAGACCAGGCACAAGCTGGAACAGATGGAGGGCTATCGCGCGGAGTATGAAGAGATGCGCGAGCAGATGCTGGACCTGGAAACAAAGATCTTCAGAGAAAAGAGCCGGTTGGAGGCAGAACTGGAGAGACTGACTTCCACTCTGGAAAAGGATATTCGCCCCCGGTCGGAGCTTCTGCCCGGACTGATGGAGGAGAGGGAGACTCTGAACACGGAATCCGAGAGGCTGGAAGCTCTCACTGGCCGAATCGAGGATGCAAGGGGGCGCGTGAATTCCATTGACGAGCGAGTGATTACTTTGCGGGGGAACAATGATCGCCTGCGTGAGACGATGCAGGATACTCGCCAGAAGTTCGACCTGCTGAAGAGCGGCGACCTGGACTGTCCACTCTGCGGAAAAGAACTTGACAGCGACGGCCGCGAACATCTGCGGGCGGAGTACGAAGAGATAGGTATGCGGAGCAAGGACGAATTTCAGGCGAATGAAGATGAAATAGCGTCTCTTGCGCGACAGCGCGGTCCTCTTGCCCGCGGCATGGCCCAGATGGAGTCCGAGCGCGAAACAGCTTCTCGCCGGTTCCAAAATAGTATGGGACAACTCACCGCGCGAATCGAGGAGGCAAGATCAGCACAGAATAGAGTGAAGACGCTGGAGTCCGAGATCGCCGCGCTGAAGAAGACGCTGGAATCCGGGTCCTTTATGCCGGAGAAGCGCAGAATCTCGAACCAGATCAAAGAGTTGCTGAACAGCATCGAGTTCGACCCCCGCGACCTGGACGAACTTACGAAAGATCATCGCAGGATTACGGATGAAATCAGAGGGTCGCAGCGTGACCTGGACGAACTCAGGGTGGACGTGGACAAAGCGGAGAGTGAGATAAACCAGAGACTCACCGTCGCTATGCAGGCGAGGGACGAGATAGAGCCGGCGCAGACACAATTGGCCCCGATAGTCGCCGCGCTTGAAACAGGGAGCTTCTCCCATGAAGCGCGGGTCCGGGTGGAGAAGTTGGAAGCGGAAATCGGAGAGCTGGGCTACGATGCCGCGCGACACGACGAAGTTCGTGAGAAAATCATGGACCTCGTCGGATTCGCGAAGTTGCGTCAGCAGCTGGATTCAGCGCTCGGTCAGATAGAGTGGGACAGGGGCCAACTGGAGCAGACCGTCTCGGGTTTGCAGAACTTAGGCTCAGAACTGTCTGAGATGAAGGAACGGCGCGACCTGCTCTCGGTCGAGGTGGCGCGTCTGCCGGAGGCGAAGTCCGAACTGGAGAGTTTCCGGGTCAATTTCGATGATCTGGAGAAGGGGTTGACCGCCGCCAGGGTCCGTCTGGGGATCGCGCAAGACGCGGTCGAACGGTGCAAGCGGATGGCGCGTGAAGCCGTCGAACTGGGCAAGAAGCGCGACGAGCGCGTGAGGGAACGAGGTCTGTATGAGGAGCTGGCCATTGCCTTCGGAAAGAACGGTATCCAGGCTCTCATCATTGAGGACGCCTTGCCCCAGATTGAGAATGACGCCAACGACCTGCTCGCTCGGCTGACCGACAACCGGATGTCGCTGAAACTCCAGCTAATCGAAGGACGGCGCATAAGGGGATCGGACGCTCTCTCTGAAGAGATGAGCATAGACATCTCCGACGAGATGGGGACGAGAGCATACGAGACGTTCAGCGGCGGGGAGGCGTTCAGGATAAACTTCGCGCTTCGGATAGCGCTTTCGCGGCTCCTGGCGAGGCGATCAGGGGCTCCGCTGCCCATCCTGTTCATTGACGAAGGTTTCGGGTCGCAGGACGCATCGGGACAGGAGCGGCTGATAGAGGCGATACAGTCCATCCGAGACGACTTCGACAAGATTGTAGTCATCACGCACGTCGAGGGCATAAAAGAGGCTTTCGACACGCGCATCCAGGTGCAGAAGACCGATATGGGATCAACCTTCGAGATAGTATGGGCGTGATTCGCTGGACAGCCAGCGCGCTCCGGCGACTATAGTTCCATATCGCGCAGGTCTGGCGAGATGGTGAGAGTCGGCTCGGTGAGCGCCTGGACGTCATCCGCGGTCCAGCCTGGGGCGACCTCGGTTAGCGCGAGGCCGTCGTCGTCCACTGACATTACGGCTATGTCGGTGACTATCAGGCTGACGCATTCGGGGGCGGTGAGCGGGAATGAACATTCGGTGACTATCTTGGGGCTGCCGGAGCGGTCGGTGTGTTCCATGGCGACGATGATGCGGCGCGCTCCGGCGGCTAGGTCCATAGCTCCGCCGACGTTGCCTATGCCTCTCTGGGGCAGCATCCAGTTGGCGAGGTCGCCGCGCTCGGACACCTGCATCGCGCCCAGAACCGCGACGTCTATGTGTCCGCCGCGAATCATGGCGAATCCCTCGACCGAGTTGAAGAAGGACATGCCCGGGTTCAGCGCGAGGAACTGCCCTCCAGCGTTGATGAGGTCAACGTCTTCCTCTCCGGGTTCTGCCATCGGCCCATAGCCGAGGACGCCGCTCTCGCTGTGGTATGTGACGCTGCGGCCCTCCGGGATGAACTGCGAGCAGAGGGTGGGTATGCCTATGCCCAGGTTCACGACGTCGCCGTCCTGGAGTTCGCGCGCGACGCGCATGGCTATTATTTCGCGGTCGAGTCGTTCTTTTTCCATTGGTGTCCTCGGGCAGGGGGCGAGCGCGTTAATTTTCTTCCAGGCGTCGAAGCGCTTCTCTCAGCCTGGCGTTCTCGGCTTCGGCTTCGGCGGCGCGATTCAAGGCCATGTCTCGCTCCACTTCAGCGCGGCCCGCGCGGTTCAGAGCAGTGTCTCGCTCCGCTTCGACTTCTGCGGCGTGGTTCAAGGCCGTGTCTCGCTCCGCTTCGGCGCGGTTCGCTCGGACAGCGGTTTCCTCCGGGGTGGGGAGATATTCCCCATCGCGGGGGTCGCGAAGGCGCAATTCTCCGTCGTCCCAGCACAGGTCCAGTCCCAGCACAGGGCTGTGGCCCCATATCAGTCCGTCCGGGTCGCGGTGTATCGGAAAGGGTTCGTACTTCCCGTCAATCAGCAGGTCGCCCGCAAGCGGCGCGTCGTGAAATCTGCCGCCGGTGTGGTCGAACCGCCAATACTCTCCCACGTTGTAGCGGGCGTATCCCTCACGCTTGATTGTGTAGTCCCTGCGTCCCGTGCTGCGCGAAGCTATCTCCAGCACGAAATCGGGCGGCTTGCCGACCTCGCTTATAACGTAGCCATTGCGAGATATGATGTTCCTGGGATTCACCCCGGTGACCACCACACAGTCCGGCGCGAAGCGTTCGTCCTGATTATAGGGGTCGTGGCGCAGGAATCCTTGCCCTGAGACCAATACGTCGTGGCGGTTGGCGAAGAAGAGTCTCAGTATGGCGCAGAAGTATATTATCCACTCGTGTTGCTGCATATCAGGCTCCCTCGGTGGATCCGGCAATGGCTCCAGGTGGGAGAGGTCGGGCGGCGGAAGCAGTTCGAGAACGGCCTCCAAGTGTCTTGCCCTTTCGGTAGCTGGGATAGTCATAGCTGGCTTCTCCGTGAAGCAGTGTTAGTGGACTCCTCTTTTGGTTGAGAATGGTAACATACAGTCTGGCATTTTGATCAGCGGCGCTGAGGCTCATTCCATCCTGCCGAGTGTCTTCATTCCGGCTTCGATTGTCTCGACTATCGTGTCGACGTCGAATACGCAGCCGCCCCAGGTTCCGCCTGAAGCGTGCTGGAGGGCGGCCCAGAGCCTGGAGTCGTCGGGAAGGCTGGGGTGCGGCTCGAGGTCGTCGGGATCCGGGCGGGCGTCCAGTTCGGCGTCGCCCCACTCCGAGCCGTGACTTTGGCCGTTTTCGCCCACGAGATTGATCGTCCCTTCAAGGGTGTTGCGGTCCACGACAATCTCTATCACGTCGCCCTCTCTGACCTTGCCTATCGGGCCGCCCGCGAGGGCTTCTGGCCCGACGTGTCCGATGCAGGCGCCGGTGGATACGCCTGAGAAGCGGGCGTCCGTTATCAGCGCGACGTTCTTGCCATAGGACAGGTGCTTGAGAGCGGCGGTTATCTGATATACCTCTTCCATACCGGTGCCCAGCGGCCCGCCGCACGTGAGTATCATGATGTCGCCCGCCTTTATCTTCTCATCGTCGTCGCGGCTCTTGATGGCGGTTATAGCGGCCCTCTCGGAGCGGAACACCCTCGCGGGGCCGGTGTTGCGATATACGCCGTCGTCGTCAACGACTGTGGGGTCTATCGCGGTGCTCTTGATGACCGAGCCTTCGGGCGCGAGGTTTCCGGCTGGGAAGCAGACCGTGCTGGTCAGCCCGTTCGACCTGGCCTTGTCCGGCGTCATTATGACGTTGTCGGGGTCAACGCGGGTCTCGTTTCGCAGATATTGGCGGACGTCGTGGCGACGCTCCGAGTCCTCCCACCAGTCCAGGTTCTCGCCGAGCGTCTGTCCGGTGACGGTGAGGACGGAGGTGGCGAGCAGTCCCATGCGGCGCAGGTGGAGCATAACTTCCGGCACACCGCCCGATGCGTACAGCACTGAGGTCGGGTATCCGGTCGGGCCGTTGGGCAGCACGTCCACTATGCGCGGGGTCTCCTTGTTGACGCGGTTCCAGTCCTCCACGCCCATGCGCGCCCGTCCGGCGGCGTGGGCTATGGCGGGCGTGTGCAGCAGTAGGTTTGTGGAGCCTCCGCAGGCGGCGTGGACTACCATCGCGTTCTGGAAGGCCGCGTCGGTGAGAATGTCCTGGGAGGACACGCCGCGCTTTTCGGACATCACGAGGGCGCGAGCGGAGCGGCGGGCTATGTCCAACCAGGCTCCGGTGCCGGAGGGCGACAGAGCGCCGTGGGTTATGGCGAGTCCGAGGCTCTCGGCGACGACCTGGGAGGTTCCTGCGGTGCCGAGGAACTGGCATCCGCCGCCCGGGGAGGCGCAGGCGCGGCAGCCGACGTCCTGGGCGTATTCTAGCGTCACCTCGCCCTGGGCGAAGCGCGCGCCGATGGACTGGATCATGCCGGTGTCCTCGCCGTGCTCGGGGGCGAGCGTCACGCCGCCCGGAACTACGACGACGGGGGTGTCGCGCAGTCCGGCGACGGCCATCATCATGGCGGGCAGGCCCTTGTCGCAGGAGGCGACGCCCATGACGCCGCGAGAGGTGGGAAGAGAGCGCGCCTGCCTTCTGAATACCTGGGCGGCGTCGTTGCGATAGGGCAGGGAATCGAGCATACCTGTGGTGCCCTGGGTTCTGCCGTCGCAAGGGTCGGAGCAGAAGAGGGCGAAGGGGATCGCGCCCTGCTCGCGCAGTTCGAGGGCCGCGGCTTGAACCATGGTCGAAAGCTCGAAGTGGCCGGTGTGTAGTCCGAGCGCGACCGGAGAGCCGTCGGGGTTGCGGAGCCCGCCGGCCGTGGAGAGGATGACGAACTGCTTTCTGAGAAGCTCGACCGGATTCCAGCCCATGCCGGCGTTCTGAGTCATGCCGAAGTGGTCGCCGCTGGCGCCGTTGACCAGGAAGTCCTCGGTGAAGGGGAGCGTTCCACTTGGCCCGGGCGCGTGTGTGAGAATCCGGGGGTTGCCGCCGCCCAGGACGTCCTGGGTGGTGAGTTCGCGGGTGTCGTGTTCGGGGCTGATGCGGGTGGTGGTCATTGGTCTCTCCGCGTCTTTGCTCAGTTGGATGTCCCAGCGAGTATATTCGCGGCGTGGATTGGGGTCAAACCTCCCTGTACACTCACTCTCTAATCATGCTAATATGCGAACATACAAACTAAAACAGTTGCCTATAACTGGGAACTAATGACTAGAAGCTGACCACTGGCGACTGGAAACTCATAAACAGGAGATTATTCTATGAAAAACAGGAAGCCCGGAAAAAAAGGGCCTCATAGCTAACGCAGGCAAAACGCAGGCAAACGCTGGTCACAGCGGTCACCTGTCGCTCCCCTGTTAGCGCCCAGCGACTCACCCAGCCGGAGACCAGCGCAACTATAAACCAAGCATTATGAAACCTGCCAATTAGACACGATTCGCAGAAGGCTGACAACCCAAAGACCCCGGGTCAAACCTGAAACATTATTGACGAATTCGGTTTGCGGATATAGGATTCGCCAAATCAGGTTCAGAGTCCCGGACATGGAGGCTGTCACTATGAAATACGACTATATCATCGTAGGCGCGGGATCGGCGGGATCTATACTGGCAACGAGGCTATCGGAGGATCCGAATACGTCCGTCCTGCTGCTGGAAGCGGGGCCGGACTACGGCTCGGAAATTGACAATCTGCCGGAAGAGGTCAGGCACGGGTACGCGACCGGAATGGACGTAATGACGAGCGACCACAACTGGCAGTTCTGGGGAAAGCCGACCGAACTGGCGGAGCCGATGATGGTGCCGAGGGGGAAGGTCACCGGCGGTTCGAGCGCTATCAACGGTCAGGTGTTCCTGAGAGGGATGCCGGAGGACTACGACGCCTGGGCCTCGCTCGGCAATGACGAGTGGAGCTACGAGAAGGTGCTGCCGTTCTTCCGCAAGCTGGAGACGGACACGGACTTCAGCGGCGACTTCCACGGGACGGAAGGGCCGATAATCGCGCGACGCTTCAGCCGCGACACCTGGCCCGTGGCGCAGATGGCATTCTACAACGCGGTCAAGGCGGCGGGATTCCCTGACGGCCCGGACCAGAATCACCCCGACGTTACGGGCATAGGTCCGACGCCGTACAACAATCCGAACGGGATACGCTGGAGCACGAACGTCGGCTACCTGTCCATGTCCAGACACAGGCTGAACCTGACCGTCAGGGGCGACTGTCTCACGCATCGCGTCATCGTGGAAGACGGACGGGCGACGGGCGTGGAGGTGGAGAGCGGGGACGAGAAGTTCGTGGTGGAAGGCGAGAACATCATCCTGAGCTCGGGCGCGATTGCCTCGCCACAGATACTGATGCTGTCGGGGATCGGCCCGGCTGACCATCTGCGGGAGGTTGGCGTTCCGGTCGTGCATGAACTGCCGGGGGTGGGACAGAATCTGCGCGACCATCCGGTTGTGTGGGCTACCTGGCGGACTCAGCCTCATATAGACCTGGAAAGCCTGGCGCTGGAGCCGAGAAGCCAGCTCATGCTGAGGTACACCGCGACTGGCTCCGAACTTCGCAACGACATAAAGATAACGATGCAGAATTTCGCCACCGAGCGGATCAATCGCGGCGGCGACAGGATGGAGCCGATAGGCGTTCGTATGTCGGTCATTCTCGACCTCGCCGTCAGTTCCGGCGAATTGAGGCTGAGCTCGACGGACATCAACGACCAGCCGGAGTTGAACTACAACTACTTCGCGGAGGAGTTCGACAGGCAGCGGTCGCGCGAGGGGGTGCGGAAGTGCCTGGAACTGGCGGAGCACGATGACTTCAAGGATGTTCTGGCGGAGCGATTGGAGCCGCTGGACTCGGACCTGGAGTCGGACGACGCGCTGGACAACTGGATGATGCGCGAGGCGACGACCGGCCAGCACATCTCGGCGACGTGCAAGATGGGGCCGTCGGACGACCCGATGGCGGTGGTTGACCAGCATGGCAGGGTACACGGGCTGGAGGGCCTGCGCGTGGTGGACGCCTCGATAATGCCGGACTGCATACGGGCGAACACGAACGTGACGACGATGATGATAGGGGAGCGGATAGCGGAGTTGATAGGTCAGGGGGGATAGGTCGGATCCATAGTACCGCTTGAGTGGAACGGCCAGCCTCTTGGTGGGGGCTGGCCGTTTTGGGTTTTCGATGGTCGTAAATCTAGCGCTCGCCGGATGCTCCGCTACTTCCGTTGAACGACGGGGGCGGCTCGTTGAAATCTTCGCCTCTCGCCTCGGCCTCAAGCCTGCGGCGATTCCATTCCCTGATTTCGGGTGGGTACAGGCTGTGCGCCACCTCCTCACCCTCCGCTTTGCCCTCTGCTTTACCTTCCGCTCTTCCCTCTGCGTAGCGTTTCTTCAGGTATCTCTCAGCCAACATTCTCAAACCCTCCAGCGCTAATATGACAACCAGCGTCTGCGCCGTAATAGCGATGACGCTTGGAGATATGTTGTGGTAGATGGCGATGTATGTTTCATAAGGCGAGTCGTGTGTTACGGATTTGATCTCATGCCATATCACGTCCGATCTGGATTCCGAATAGGCCATAGTAGAACCACGTCCACACACCGGGTATGCCCCAGATGGGCACTCGCTCCTCATCATGGTTCAATCGCGTCCGACTCCAGTGGCTCTATGTTTGAATTCTATCATAGTGTTGCGGGCGAAAATTCTCAGATGGATGGAATTGAGGCGAGCTACAGAAGCCGGGCGTGGAATCTACTTTCATCCTATGCCCGGAGTATCTCTCTGATCTCTTCTACGCTGACGCGCTCATCGGTCTTGGCCAGATCTTCTTCCATCATCCTCACAAAGACAGCGTCCTCTTCTTCTTGGGTCATGTCGCCGTCCCAGAAGTAGTCGGCGATATCCGCCGTCTCTTCGTCGGTGAGGTCGTAGAGGTCATAGACTAGCCAGTCTATTGACTCTTCGAGTTTGGATGGGTCGGCGGCTTTGGCTTCCAGGATTTTGTCAACTAGTTTGATGAAGGGTCGCTGTTCGGCGGCGGTGATTTTGGGGATGGGAGCCGATTCTACGTCGAGCTCTTTCATAGTTGGGTGTGTTGTCTGGAGAAACCACTGAATCAGGCTGGAATTCACTAAGGCGTAGATGTACTTGAAGAGGTCAGTGTCGTTACCGTGAGATGCGAACGTATTTGAGCGCATAGCCTGGATGAGACGGTCAGTTTCGATGTCCCAATCTCCGAGCGGATTTCCCAGCGCGTTTATTTTGTCCATGACGCTCTTTTCTGATGGGGACAGGAGATTGGGCGAGGCTTCGGTCTTGTTGAGTGTCATGGATTTCTCTTTCCCTGACTGAGGTGGTCTAAGCATAGTGTAGAGAAAAGGGCTCGTCCTATCTACCATAGGCCGCCGTTTTCAGTTATCGCTGTATCCACTTCTTCCATTAGCAGAATCGTCTCTTCGATGGCGGCGGCGATGTGGCGGTAGTGGCCCAGGTCGTCGAAGGTCAGCGTCCGGCCTTGGCGGTCTTGCAGCCATTTACGCATGGGCTGGTAGCCGCCGATGCGAAATTCCCATATCTCGGGGGTTACGCCGTCGAAATACTGGCCGCGCTTGCCGGAGCGACGGTTGTTCTTGCTGATATAGACCCTGCCGCGCTCAAGGGGGGACTTGCCGCCCGGAGGCTTTTCGACAGGGGCGTAGTATTTAGGATGCGCTTTCTCGATTATATTGTCGCCCGTTACAGGAAATCCGATTGGAGACGGGCTTGGCGCATTCGAGTTCATCAGGTGGGCGTCGGTGAGTCTTTGGCCGACGCTCGCAAGCGCGCGGAACATATCAGGCGTATCTGGAATTGGAACGCGTGGGAAGTCTGAGCGCAGGAACTGGTCGTAGCGCTCTCGGTAGGTTGGGGAGTGGAATACAGCGTAGATGTAGTGGAGGACATCCTCCGGGCCGAATGTGTCTCTCAGGTCGCCTTTGCCTTCGCTGATGAATCGCAAGCCTGTTCGCTGTTCTAAATCATCAGTGAACCCAGGCGCGAGGTTTGGCTGCCTCTCTCCGGCTTGGTAAAGGCCCTGGGCGATTTCCTGTTCGGATGGGTAGGTGTAGAGAGGGTATAGGTAGTTCACCTCTTTAATTGAAACAGTGTGATGCTGAGTAATGTGTTTACTGACAAAGATATGCTCAAATGGAGATTGTATTTCGGTTGATCGTGTGGTTGACAATCCCAAATTGTCGCCGGCCAGCATATGCCGCATGACTTCTGAGCGTGGCCTACATATGAAACCGCGACTTGTACCCGTGTAGTAGGTGTATCGGGTATCGAATGGTCGGTACAGCATCGGCGCTACTAAATCATCGCGTATCCCTGATTCTTTCAGGTCAGCTTGCGCCCATTGAACCTTCCAATCCTGAACGTCGCGGGGCAGTTTGTATTCGCTCCGCGCATCTTCAGGCGACAATCCAGAGAAGTCATTGACTACTTCCATCACTTCATCGGGCGACCAGCGAATGGTCAACTTGTCACGGGCAGTCACGACGCCCACCGAGTTGACGGGCATGATTTCATTTACGCTTGACCATTGGCGGTACTCGTCCTCAAGCTCGTTGTCCCACGGCTTGAAGAGATAGTTGGTCGCCTTCGGTTCCAGGGTTTCCCAATCGGTGGTTGAAATGTCCGATCCTGCGAGTACCTCATATTTGGATTCCCGCGCGCCATAGAGGTCTGCGTGGCGCACTATGGCAGGGCTACGTTTCCCAGGCTCTTTGACAAATAGAGCGATTGAGACGCCCTGCCGTATGTCGAAAACATTCTCGTCAACTCCACCGCCCGGTGCGCTCTCTTTCTTATTGGCGTTGCCATGCAGGTCAAGCAGGTATATGTCGGTGAAGGTGTCCATCAACTGCTGTCGCATCCCTCGGAAAGTAGGGTTGTCCAGGTAGCCATTATTGGTGATGAAGGCCAGGATGCCCGCGCCGGACTGATTGATGCGCCACTGTCCGAAGCGGATGAACTTCACATAGTCGTCCTGAAGCCACTTGGGATTTCTCTCTCCAAGCGGCTTCCCGTCAACTTTCTTGTAGTCCTCTATGAGTTCGCCTATCCAGGTGAGTTTCCGACCCCGCCTGCTGGCGTTGGACGAATGGCCGGAGTAGGGCGGGTTGCCCAATACGACCATGATGGGCAGGTCGCACTTTATCTCCGAAGCGGCGTTCGCTTCATCGGTGATAGCGCGCATCGGGCCGAATAGCGTGGTGGTCTGCTGTTCCGCCTGTTCGAGGGAGTTGGTGAGGTACACGCCCAGTCGCTCGTTGTCTCCGAACCTGTACGCCCAGTCGTTCCGTTCATCTTCGGGCATATCCTGCGCGGCAAGCTGCATACCGAGTTTCAGGTGGGACATTGCGTAGGGGGCCATCATCAACTCGAATCCGAAGACGCGATTCAGCAGGCGCTCCCGGACATAAGCGTTCCACATTCCAGCGTTGCCGCTATCTCGATAGTACTGGCGTATGTGGTCAATGACCGCGTAGAGGAACGAGCCGGTTCCACAGGCGGGATCTAGTACAAGTACGCGGTGCGCCTGTTTCGTAACCTTCTTCTGTTCTCCATTCACCTGTTCCAGGACTTCATACTCTGACTGCTGGTAGTCCGCGAGGCCCTCCGCGCAGCCAAAACGTTTTTTGAGAATGCGATCAACGGAGCGGACTATGTATGATATGACAGGCTCCGGGGTGTAGTACACGCCGCGCCGCTCGCGGAGTTGGGGGTCGTAGGCGGCCAGAAAGGTTTCGTAGAAGTGCATCACCGGGTCTTGTCGAACGCCGCGCTTGCCGAAGTCGGAGAGTATCGCTTCCATGTCGGAGTTTGCGAGAAGCTGGGCGAGGTCGTCCACGAATCCGATGAAGGGTTCGTTCTCAGCGTTCAGTCCAGCCGTCAGATCGAATATCTGGCGGAGGAATGGGTTGGCGGCGGGAATGTCGTAAACGGCGTCGCGCCTGCGGAAGTCGCCAGAATGGTGGTTTACCCTGGCGGCGAACAGGCCGTAGGCCAGGGTTTGAGCGAACATATCAGAGAAGTCGTCCAGGGACAGATTCGGAACCAGCGCTTCCTTCGCCGCTCGGTACAGATCGTTCACGTCCTGAGACGCTCGCCTTTTCGTCATCCCCTCTCGAACTATGTCGCGCACCATGTGAGTGAGCCGGGCCATGCGTTTGGCGAGGTCTATGGGGCTGGATACGGGTTCGGGGGAGCGGCTGAGGAATGAGGACAACATTTCGTCGGTCTTGGAAATGTCGTCATTGCTGACAGACAGGCTACCATCGTATTCGGACAGTCTGGTTGCCGAACGCAGGTCTCCGTCCACGTACCACCGAAATTCGGCGTAGTTGGTGAGAATCAGGTTGGGAAGCGCGTTCCGATAACGCTTCAACTGATTTCCGTTGGGCGTGGTGGGATTGGCGCGGGCGCTGTCGCGTTCCATGGCATACAGGTCAGCGCCGACATCCTTAGCCTCGATGTAGCCAATGGTAATCTGCCCAGGGGCTGCGCCCCTGCTGATAGAGAAGTCGGGCGCGCCACACTCTATCCTGGCGGGTTCGTTCGTTGCGATAACGTCGTCGTAGGCGGATTCGAGGAAGGCTTTGAATGATGGCCTGTGTGTATGCTCAGTGGCGTTGCCGAGTTTGAGACTCTGCTGAATATCTGTGATGTATTTTCTGAAGAGCGTTGAAGCGACCATTGGACGTACCTCGTGCCGTCAGTGTATCAGTCGGAGGGCACCCCCGGTTCCACCGGTACAAGGTCGCTGATGCCCGTCGCTTGCTCGAAGAGGGCGGAGACGCCTAGGAGGTAGCCTTCTTGTTTCCAGGGGGCCATTATCTGGATGCCGACGGGGAGGCCGGATTTGGTGAAGCCGCAGGGGACGGAGATGATGGGGCAGCCGGTGAGGGTGAGGGCGAAGGTGAGTATGAGCCAGCTTATGTAGGTGGGGAACGCGCGGCCTTCCATCTGGGCGAGGTAGCGGATGTCCACGTCGAAGGGGGGAGCGACGACGGTGGGGCATACGAGCAGGTCGTAGTCGCGGAAGAATTCGGCGCAGCGGTTGATTATGGCTCCGCGTCCGAGTTCGGCGCGGGCTATGTCCCGCGGACTGAGCGCGAGGCCGTGTTCGATGTTCCAGATGACTTCTTCCTTGAGTTCGGAGCGGTGCTCTCTGAGCAGCGAGTCGTAGGAGGCGACGAATTGGGCGCCGCGCAGGGTCTGGAATATCCACTCGGCGTCGGTGAAGTCCGGGGATGTCTCCTCGACTTCCGCACCGATGTCGGTGAACCTGTCAATCGCGGAGCGACATATCTGGGCGACTTCGGAGTCCACGGGGGTTATGCCGAGGTCGGGGGAGTAGGCGACTCTGGCGGGCGGCGTGGGGTTGTCCACCCAGTCCACGTAGGAGCGGCTTGGAGCGGGCAGGCTGAGCGGGTCGTCCCGATACGCGCCCGCCTGGGCGTCGAGCATGAGGGCTACGTCGCCGACGTTCCGGCCCATCGGCCCTTCGACGGAGAGGGTGGCGAACGGGACGGCGCTGGGGCCGTGCGCTACTCGGCCAGGCGTGGGGCGCAGGCCGACGACGGAGCAGAAGCTGGCGGGTATTCGCAGGCTGCCGCCGAAGTCGCTGCCTGAGGCGAGCCATATCTGGCCGGAGGCGAGCGCGGTGGTGGAGCCGCCGGATGATCCTCCACAGGTCTTGGAGGTGTCCCAGGGGTTGCGCGTCTTGCCGAAGACCTCGTTGAAGGTGTTCGCGCCCGCGCCGAATTCGGGCGTGTTGGCCTTGGCGAGAACGATGCCGCCCTTGTCTTCGAGGTTGGTGACGAGGAGGTCGGACTTGTCGGGTACGTGGTCGGCGAATATGGGCGAGCCGCGGGTACTGCGGACGCCAGCGACGTCAACGAGGTCCTTTATGGCTATGGGGAGGCCGTGGAGATAGCCGCGCGGCGTGTCGGACTCATCCAGGTCGGGCAGCCGGGCGGCGTGGTATCGCGCTCTGTCCGCGCAGAGGGTGGGGAGAGCGTTCACGGCGTCGCCGGTCTCGCCTATGCGCTCCAGGGCGGCGTCAATCAGTTCCAGGGTGGAGACCGCTCCCCGTTTCAGTTCGGACACCGCCTGCCTGGCGGTGAGTTTGACCAGATCGTTCATGTGAAGACTCTCGGTGTTGGGTAACTAGAAGCTATCTCGTGAACATCAATGCTCGGTAGGGACGGTGTGTTTTCACCCCCATCCCCGTATCAAGTACGGGGCAGGCTCTAACCTTCCCCCGTCGAGGGGGAAGGGACTCTTGGCCTGGTCCTTCGACAGGCTTCCTTCGACAAGCTCAGGACGAACGGGTTTATTGATTTACATACCCCTTTCAGGCCATCAAAGGGGGAAGGGACTTTAGCATGGAGCCGGCATTTGTGAGATAGCTCATATTCGCTCGTTGCCAAAGGTCTAGGCATCTTTAGCCTCGATCACCTCGCTCTTGTGGTGAAGGCCGGTGGCTCCGCTGGGCCTTGGCGGGTTGAATTCTTCTACCTGGCGAGAGCCGTCCGCCTCGACACAGCGCACCTCGAAGTCGTGGTTGCCCTCCTCGAACGGCCAGTCAACGCGCCAGATGACCCAGGAGGCGTCCGACAGCGGCTGGCGAAGTTCGGCTTCGTACCACTCGTCGCGGTTGTAAACCTGAATCTCGACCTTCGAAATTCCACGGACTCCGGCGTAGGCAATTCCGCCGATTGGGACGTATTTCCGGCCGTCCTTCTCTACTATGGAATCAACCGCCACGGTGTCTATGACGGAGGTTGCCCTGACTATGGCGTCCTTGTCCCAGCCGCGCTCTACCCAGTAGCCCGCCACGTACTCGTCCACTATCTCGATTTCGGTAATCCACTTGGGCTGCTTCATGCCGTATCGGTCGGGGAGCCAGATTCTGAGCGGGAAGCCGTGGTCGAAGGGGATCGGCCTGCCGTCCCAGGCGTAGGCGAGCATGATGCGTTCGTCGGAGTTTATCAACTCAAGGTCAACCGTCTCGTAGAAGCCGTCGCCGGACTTGATGATCATGTACCGGGCGTCGCTTTGCGGGCGCACTTCGGCGAGTATGTCCTGGAGGCTCGCGCCCGTCCAGTAGGTGGTGCTGATGAGGTCGCCGCCGACGCGGTTGGATATGCAGGACAGGGTGACGAACTCGTTTCTGGGTTCGTAGTTGTTGCGGATGTCGGTCAGAGTCAGATTTACGGGATTGTCCACCAGCCCGGTGATGGGGAGTTCCCAGGTGTCGCCGTCAATGACGGTGGGCTGGGAGCGGATGAATATCTGGTAGTGGTCCCGGACCGCTGTGTACTCGGGTCGCGTTCCGAGCGCGGGCTTGAGCGGGTCGGCCTCGTTGGGAAGCTCGATCATGGGAGGCATGTCGGGCATCTGGCGGGACTGTATCGCGGCCAGCTCGTTTTCCAGACGCTCGCGCTCGGACACGGCGAGGTTGCGACCAAGTCCGGCGCCCGCCACCGTAATCGTCGCGGTGGCCACGCCCATCTGTATGAGGAATTTGCGCCTGTCTATGACCTGGACGGAGCGCTCTTCCGGCGCTTCACCGTCGTCCTCCGTTATCTCCGAGGGCGGCACGGTGAGGAGTTTGCGCCCGGACTTGACGGTCAGGTTGCCCCACGTCACGAACAGCGCGAATACCCACAGGAAGTTGACGGCCGGGTGAAGGGTTGATTGACCAATGTAGGCGACAATAGCGCCGGCTGGAATGCCGAGGATAACGCCTGCCAGCGGGCCGAGGCCGACCCACTCGGCCTGGTCGCGCGCCTCCACGTACCAGAACACGACGATGGTCGCTACTACGACTCCGGCGAAGAAGAGTCCGACGGCCATGGCCTGCTCGGCGGTCTTGGCGGTGCCGGATACGCTCGCTCCGAAGAGAAGCAGCATGTCAACCATCCGGTCTATGCCGAACGTGACGACCGGGCCGGGCAGCAGACGAGCTATCCAGTCGAATACGTCGAACGGGGCAAACGACAATCCTACCCACTTCTGAGCGACGTACATCATGGCGATCATCGGAGCCGCCAACATGACGCCGACCAGGGAGCCAAAGCCCAATGTTCGTAATTTCATAGCAATCCCCCTTTGCTCATTTGATATACGCGGATTAGATGACGTCGGACTTGTGTGAGGTTCAACTGCGGAGTCACCCCCATCCCCGTATCAAGTACGGGGCAGGCTCTAACCTTCCCCCGTCAAGGGGGAAGGGACTTTGGACTGTCCTTCGACAGGCTTCCTTCGACAAGCTCCCTTCAACAGGCTCCCTTCGACAGGCTCAGGACGAACGGTTTATTGATTTACATACCCCTTTCAGCCCGTCGAGGGGGAAGGGGGCAGTCGATCACTTGCTGTTACTCTACGATTGCGGCTGCCAGGGCGCGCTCGTCCAGTTCGAGTCCGAGTCCGGGCCTGTCGGCCAGCTTTATCTTGCCGTTTTCGGGGATGATGGGTTCCTGGAACAACTCGGCGACGCCCTCGGCCGGGCCGGTGAACTCTTCGGAGAATTCGTGCGGGCGAATGGCGTTGGTCACTGTGCTGTAGGCGTGCAGGCTGGCGAGCGAGTTCGCGCCGATGTTCGGGCTGTGCGGCATGATGACCTTGTTGTTGGCCACGGCCATTTCATAGACGCGCATTATCTCCGAGACGCCGCCTATGTTGAGGATGTCGGGCTGGAGGATGTCGGGGTTGCCGAGCAGCATGAGGTCCCGGCATCGCCAGGCGGAGGTCTCCTGTTCGCCGGTCGAGACGGGGCAGTCCAGCGCGTCCACGACCTGTTTGAGGCCGGGAAAGTCGTACTGCGGGAGCGGCTCTTCGAAGTGGGCGACGCCCATCTGCTCCAGCCTGCGGCCCTGCATGATGGCGGTGGAGACGGAGTAGCCGCAGTTCGCGTCGAATCCGAGCGGCACGTCGTCGGGGAGCCACTCGCGGCAGGCCCTGAATATGGCGAAGTCCTTCTCCGGGTCGGCGTCCTGGCGGTAGTCGCGCCAGTCCATGCGAATCTTGAAGGCGCGGAAGCCGCGCTCGTAGCCTTCCTGAACCTCTTCCAGCATTTCGCCGGGCGACTTTCGCCACCCGCTGCCCCTGCTCCAGTACAGGGGTATCTCGGTCCTTGCGGCGCCGCCAAGAATCGCGTACAGGGGCAGGCCGGCGGCTTTGCCCATGATGTCCCAGAGCGCGACGTCAATAGAGCCGACTATCTGGGAGGGCAGCCGGGTGGCGCGCTCGCCTGTGCCGAGCGAAAGCGTATCCCAAATCTGCCGGGGCTGGAGCGGGTCCATGCCGACCAGGAGAGGCTTTATGATTTCGTCGAGATAAGCTCGAAAGACGCCGAGTCCGCGCGAGCCCTCGGATATTCCGACGATTCCTTCATCGGTGAATATGCGGACGAGCAGGCGTCCGGGCCTTCCGACGAAGGGCGTTCCGGCGGCCTGGTTTACGTTGGGCTTGAGTTGGTTTACCTGTATGTCGGTGATTTTCATTGTTGGCGCCTCCACAAATTTTGATTGCCACGCGGAGTGTATCAGGTTGGAGCGCGGTTGTGGATTTGAAGAGGTCTTTGGGAAGCGTCACAAGAGTGGCGCGCGGCGGCACGTTCGGTTCTATCCACGAAGGACACGAAGCGGCACGAATCTGATTAGTGGTATGATTGACGCAAGCTGAATATGCGCGGGGAGTTGTGATTGTTCTTCTTTCAGTGGGACCAGGAAGACTGGAAACAGCCTATGGTGGTCATGGCTTACGCGCTCATAGGTATCGCGGGCAGCGTGTATGTACTGCTGAATACGGGAGATACGATAGCTTTTCTGGGCGGACTGGCGGATGTGGGCGGGGCGTTGTTTCTGTTGGCACTGGTAATGGAAGGAGTTACGTGGAACATGGTCATAGCGTTGGGAAAGATACGAGAGGCGAGAGACAGGGGGCGCGCGGAAGGGCGTGAAGAGGGGCGTGAGGAAGAGCGCGCGGCGATGATTCGGGCGCTGCGGGACGCAGGCATCCCCGAGGCTGACATTGAGCGGGTGGAGATTCAGCGGGAGGCTCGCGGCAATGGTTCCGAGCGGAGACGAACCTGATTGAAGGGGTATGTGGAACATGGTCATGGCGTTGGGAAAGATACGAGAGGCGAGAGACAGGGGGCTTGAGGAAGGACGCACGGAAGAGCGCGCGGCGATGATTCGGGCGCTGCGGGACGCTGGTATCTCGGAGGCTGACATCCGGCGGGTGGAGATTCAGCGGGACGCTCGCGGCAATGGTCCCGAGCGGGGATGACAGCGACGTCATCGGCGCGGCGCGGACTCTATTTCACCAATTGCAGTATCACGCCGACCACGCCGGATAGCAGCCCAGCGCCCGCGACGGTGATCAGCACCATGAGCAAGCGGTGTATATCGTCTATGCGGCCCTTGATCCCGTTGACTTCGCCTTCCAACCGTCCGAGTCGTGTGGCGACATCATGGCTTTGTTCAATGGTAGTCATAGAACCCTGTTCCTGTTCACAACTTATGGTATTCGTATCGTACCGCCGCCCCCATACGCTGTCAATGGAAGCGCTCGGCGGTTCAACGGGTGGGGCGGTCTGGGGTATGAGGATGTCGAGAACGGAGACGTGGCCGGAGGTCAGGTGAGCGTGGTGAAGTTCTTCGCGCCCGATTATCGCGCCGTGGCCGATGTGCAGGTGGTGGGCGGCCGGGGTTCTACCAGGCATCGTCGCATTCCCATGCTTCGGGTATGGACATAGCCAAGCCGACGACATCATCGTGCATTTCGCGGTTGTCTTTGAACTTTCCGGCTTTCCATGCCTCGAAGAACTCGGCGACGCTCATGCCGAATTTCTCCTGGGCCTCTCTTTCCAAAATCGCCTCCCACTCTTCCTGGGTGAGGATGATCGGTGTGGGGACTTTGGCCTCCTCGGCGGGGTCTATGCCGTCTGCGATGTTGTGTTCGGTGGCCATGGTGAACCTCCATATCGGCGCGCGGCCGGGGCGGCGGGTCTGTCTGTGGATTGTCGGCGATTGTAACATGAGGGAATACGTTCTGGCGGATGAGTGGTCGCGAGGGAGACGATTTCAGAAGTGAGGTTGCAGCAGTCACAAAGCCGCCAATTTCTGGATTCCCGCTTTCGCGGGAATGACGGACGGCCCGGATTTGGAATTGTCTCTCGCGAGATTGACGGCAGTCTTGTGACATATCTTGTGACACGGTGACGCTTTCAGGGGGCTGTTGGGGTATAATGGACTGCGGCTGCGCGTTTCGGAGGCGAGGACCGAGGGACGCGGGCGTTTTCGATTTCTTGACGAAGTGTTTTGATTCCGGCCAAACAGGGCCAGGGGCAGGAGCTCAGAGACATGAAGAGTATGGCGGTACGGGGAACTATCATCATTCTGGCGGCGGTCGCGCTGATAGGCGCGCTGGTCGCGCTGCGCGTCGCGCAGGCGCAGAGTACACCCACCTACACGATTTCGGTGACGCCGGATAAGGTTCTGGAGTCGGATTCCTTGGTGGATATTAAGGTGAATGTCACGGTGGATGAGGCACCCACTGGCTCCAAGACTGTGTATTTACTCATTGCCAACGAAGATGACGGTGACTTTCAATGCGATTTCATCTCTTCATGCGTTGACCCGGCTAAGAATGCAGGGAAAGGTGATGGTGGTGACTTCACACCAGGCGGTCTTCCAACGGTTAGTTTCGTTGCTAATTCCACGACGGCAGGCGAAGCGTCTTTATCGATCACACCGCATCAAGATTCGATGATCGAAGACAAAGATGAGAGGATATACTTAGCACTGTGCGATACTTCTGACTGCGTGGGCGCAAATAATGCCTCAACCTTGTTGGAGACGACCTTCATTGAGATAGTGGGGGAGCGCGTGTATGTTGATAATACAGACAAGACCGCCACCACCACTGACCTAACCGCTTCAACTGGGAGCGAGACTATGGTCGCGGGGGCGTTCACGACCGGACCGGAGCCTCACGGATACCGGATGAACAACGTCAAGCTCCAGTTTGAAGGCCACGCTGATAACACGCCGGATGGCGTGACCGTGGGACTTAACAAGGATAGTAATGGACAACCAGGGGGGAGAATCGGCAAGTTGCTGTGCCCTCCCGTTGCTTATACGGATTGCACTTATACGGATACTTCATTAACAACAGAAGACGCAGAGATGATATTCACAGAGCCGGAGGGCATACCTCTCGAGAAGAACACCACGTACTGGGTCGTAGTTAAGGGGATGGGAGGTCTTCTGAAGACGACCAGTTCCCGTGACCAGAAAGGTCAGTCTGGATGGACTATCGAGGATAAAATCCTCAAGAGTACACATGCGGCAGGCTCTCTTCCCGACTGGATGCCCGATACCTCCCGGTCGCTAAAGATGGAAGTCAGCGGGATTCCGAGGGGGGGGGTCGTTGTTGATAC
The DNA here is from genome assembly GCA_965202815.1 of Dehalococcoidia bacterium. GTDB lineage: Bacteria > Chloroflexota > Dehalococcoidia > Lucifugimonadales > UBA1123 > VXRN01. Next base: position 1,024,236 of record CBDBCD010000001.1, on the reverse strand, counting down.
GGACGGCCCGCAGACCGCTCTGAGGGTGAACGAGAACGGCAAAAGCACGTACAAGGTTCGCCTGGATTCGCCGCCGCTGTCCGAGACGACTATCATGGCGGCCAGCCAAGACCGTTCGGTGGCTACAATCTCACCCGGGATCCTTACCTTCGGAAAGGGCAACGGCTGCATTCTCGATGACGGATCCACCGTGGGCAAGTGCTGGTGGGAGCCGCATGAGGTCACGGTCAAGGGCGGCTTCGTGGATAGCGACACGACGGAGACCATAGCGCACAGCACGAGCGATACTGACAACATCAAGGACGTGGCAAATTTGCCGAGCGTGAGCGTCACTGTGACCGACAGACGGAGAGCCGCCGCGTTCCTGGACAATATCGGGAGCGCTACGTCCAGTTCCAGTACGCTTCCTATCGCGCAGCCGTTCATGGTCGGCGGTGGTGATTACAGTCTGGAATACGTCCAGGTGGATTTCGACGCTACATCCGCATCAATAGCGGACATTGAGGTCAAGGTTTGCCCCAAAAAGAGCGACGCCAACGCGCCGGACTTAAGTACCGGCGCCTGCTCTGTATTCACAGACGACATGGAACCGTCCGACGCTCTTCATACCTACGGTCTTTCGGATGGGAAGACCGTCAGCCGGGGCAAGACATACTATGTGGTAGTGTCGGATACGACATCGGATAGGACAGAAAGGGTGTGGCTGACGAACGACTCCAGGGCAAAACCCAAACAGGGGTGGAGCCTGGTCAACAGGCACTACCACTCTACGACTACGGATACAACGATAAGCAACACCACCAGGTGGAATGAGACAAGCGGTGTCGCGAGGGTGAAGCTGATTGGTCTCCAGATAGGGGAGGCGCCTCCTACACGGACTCCGACGCCTACGCCTACCGCGACTCCAACGATCACGCCTACGCCGACGATCACGCCTACGCCGACTCATACTCCTACGCCAACACAGACACCCACACCGACTCATACTCCGACGCCCGTGCCTACGACACAGGCGGTCCACGCCACTGCCACGGCCATAGCGCGGGCGAACGCCACAGCCACGGCCATAGCGCAGGCGAACGCGACCGCCACGGCGCGGGCCGCGCCTACGGCGATGTCGGGGCCGGGTGTGGCGCCGAGCGGGTTGGTGGTGGCGGAGCGGACGCGGAGCACGGCGACGCTCAACTGGATACCCGGGGCGGACGCGACGGGCCATGCGATTCTGGCGACGAGCGGGGGCGATACTAAGTATGACCTGAACCTGGGCGGCGACGCTCGAAGTTATACTTTCACGGGGCTGAGGCCGCAGGTGTACAGGTACGTCGTAATTGGCAGGGACGCGGGCGGCAGCTATAGAGGTTCGGACGGCGCTCTGTACGAGGCGTCGGTCACGGACAGCGGGCCGCCGGTGCCGAACGCTAAGCCGACGAATCTGAGCGTGGACAGGACGGGCAATACGGCGATTCTGAGTTGGACGCCGGGGCCGGAGGCGGCGAGTCACCTGGTGGCGGCGCATATTCCGGGCGACGATTCCTCGGTGCAGATCAGCCCCAGCCTGGCGGCGAACACAGGCAGTTACGTGTTCGGAGGTCTGAAGGCGGGGAACTATACGTACTACGTGCTGGCGATAGACCAGTACGGCGGCTACCACTTCGACTTGATCTCGGACGGTTCGTAGGGGGTGGGGGTCAATTGGCAATTAACAATTGTCAATTTGGAATTGTGGTTGAGGCGTTGCGCCCCATCCTCGTATCAAGTATGGGGAAGGGATTTTGGCGCGGTCGGCAATGGGAGTGGGCGTATAATGTGACGGCAGCGCTGATCGAGAGGAGTTGAGGATGATCAAGAGCATACGCGTAACAATGGACGAGAGGGTGATTTCCGCGGCTCATAACCGCGCTCTCTCGGAGGGAATGACTCTGAACGGCGCGGTTAAGAAGTTGCTGAAGGAGTACGCGGGCGAACTGCCCACAGAGAAGGAGGCCGCTGAGATTCGCAAGGCGCGCGCCGCCAAGGCTATGAAGACCGCGCGCGAAGTGCGAAAAACCTTAAATACTAAGGGACAGAAGTTCACGCGGGATGAGATGAATGAACGGCGATAGCTTTTTGGACACTAACATCTTCGTTTACTCGCTTGATGAAATCGTTGTGTTAATCCGCGAGGCTCTCTTCCAGTTGAGCGTTGGCGTATTGAAGGGCGGCGTGGGCAAGGAAGCCGGAGCGGGATTCTCCTGAGCGGGCGGCGAATTGGTCAATCATGTTCAGGATCGGTGTGAGCAACTCGATTTCGATCCGCTCAGTTTCGACGCGGAGCTTGGAGAGGTCAACGTCAACGATGGCCCAGACGCCGTCGGCATAGTAAGGGTCTGCCATGTGTACACGCATGGGCTGTTGTTTGGGGATGGGCTGAGCGTCCATAAGCAGTCCTTCGATGTGACAGCAGATTGCCTCTTGCGCCATTTCGTAGGCTTCGTCCAGAGTGTCGCCGGCGGAGAAACAGCCGGGGAGGTCAGGCACGGTTACTCCGTAACCTCTGCCGTCATCCGTGTGCAAGACTATGGGGTATCGCATTATCTGTCTCTCCAGTTCCAACCTGCTTGATGAAATATGTTTCTCAGAGTTCCAATCTTTATATCCTTTTCGGGATGTGGGACAGTAACCCGGCCGGGGCGTTCAGGATGTGTATATTGGTAATGGCTTCCCCTCGTGGTCCTATGTCTCCAACCTTCCCGTTTTAGTCTTCGTATAACTTCTCGGCTTTCCATGTGTATATAGTAACAGCTATGGAGGCGGCGTCAAATACTGCCCCGGCAATTATACGAAGGGCCAGGGGATGTTGTAGTTGGGGTCGAGGTTGGGGATCGCGCGGTCTCTGAGCAGGAAGCGGACGCGCTTCTTCAGCGCCTTGACCTCGCGGTTGTCGAGATGTTCGACCAGCGGCGCGGTGTCGTGGGAACCGGCGTCGAGTTTTTCGTACAGGTCGGCCAGGTCGGCCACCATGTCGTCGGGAATCGGGCTGCCCCAGAACTCCATCATTACGCTGCGCAGCTTGAACGACGGGTGGAATGTGAGGCCGTGGTCAATGCTCCAGATGCGGCTGTCGTCGTCCATGAGGCAGTGGCCGGCCTTGCGGTCGGCGTTGTTGGTGATGAGATCGAAGACCATTATCCGGGAAAGCTGTTCGTGAAAGCCGTCGTCCTCCACCATGTCGAAGTAGGTGACGCTTGGATCGCAGTCCACGTAGTTCTGGAACATCCCTATCCCGTAAGGCCCCTCCCGCACTAGGGTGAGCGGGATGTTGGGCCAGCCGAGCAGCCTGCTCAGCAGGAAGGCGGCGCGCTCCCGTTGGTAGAGCGTGCCAAGGGGGAAGTCCCACAGCGGACGCTCCCCGTCGCGCGGCTTGTAGATCGCTCGCAGGTACTTGCCGGGGCCGGCGTCTATCCATACGAGGAACGTGTAGTTGGACCCGTATGGCATCCGGTGGCCGCCGGTTATCTCACCGGATTCGAGCAGCGGCAGCGCGTCTCTTTCTTCGAGAGTCACGGGAGACGCGCCCTCCGGGACGGGATAGGCGATGCCAAGGCTCTGTCTGCTGCGGCGGGGCAAGGAAACCTCTTCGGAAGCGGCTCAGGCAGAGTCGCTATTCGGAACTCGTGTCTTCGGAGAGGTCTTCGGGGGTGAGCTTGGCGTGGCCGTTGACGCGGGCGCAGCGGTGTCCGTCCGGGTCAATCGCCCTGCCGCACAGGGGGCAGAGGGGCCGCCCGGAGGCGCAGACTCTCATGGCGTCCTCGGAGAAGTCCAGCATCTGCCGCTTGTCCAGCCAGACGCGGATAGTGGGGTCTTCCCCGTCGCCGGCGTTGTAGGCGTCTATTACGAAGAGGCCGCGCCTGGGGTCGTGTCCGAGCGCGAGGTTCATCGCCTTGAAGTCGAGGTTCGTAAGGCCCGGAGCCTCTCTTTCGGTCGGCGGCCCGGCCAGCGACAGCTTGTCGTCGTCTATGGCGTTGACGATCTGCTGAATCGCGAGCGCGAGCTGGAACAGGTCCTCTTTCTCAAGCCACACGGAGGCGGAACTGCTTGCGCTGTCCACGTACATGCGAAACGTCCGCTGACCCGGATTGCCGAAGGCCTCGGCTTCGAGCTTGGTTACGCTGGTGAATTCATTCTTGGGTTGCGACATAATCTTGCAGATTATCTTAGTGGGTTGGAGAGTATGCCGCAAGTATGCGCCGGACACGAAACATGCGTTGCAAGACTGATGGACGAGCTCACTAACGCGAATGCGCGCTAATTACTCTCAAGTTGGGGATGCCGCTGAAATCGCGGTCATGAGTAGCGAGCGGACAGTTCATCATCATCGCAGTTGACGCTATCCATGCGTCTGCCATGCTTATGCGACGCCCAACCTTCTGCCGTTCACTCTGCAATAGAGCGCAGGTAGCGACCAGTTCTCGATTCGGCCATACAATCCTGTATTGATCAAGGTGTTGCGCGAGTTCATTCTTTCGCCGCTGCCCCCAACCGTTGATATACGTTCCTTTCCAGACCTCTTGCAATGTTTGGAATGAGATTAGCGCACTGTTGCCCTCAATGATCCGCTCGTAGTAAGGGGCTATTGTATCGCCTCTGAAGATTATAGAAACAACGCTCGTATCCAGGACTACCAATTCGATGACGCCTCCCTATCCAGGTCGGCGTCGCGGTCTTCATGGATCCCGCGAATGAAGTCATGCGCGTCGAAGGGTTCGCTGGCCCTGACTATATTTTTAGAGGCGAAGATTTTCGGGTTAGGATCATTTTGGAACGCTTCAAGATCAAAAGGCCTATCCCAAGAACCTGTCTCGCTGACTTCTTGGACTTTGACAGATGTCCATTTGTCCTTGCTGTTGATGCGCCCATACCCTCGAACTTGTATGTGCCGAGTAGCCAGAGACCGCATCTGGTCATCGAGAGTGGAATCAAATCTGAGACGTACGTATTGGTCACCGTATTGGTACAGGCGGGCCGTCCTATTTTCCCAATTCACTTCGTTCAGCCACCCGTATAGAAGAGCCTCTTCTGTCGTATCGCGTTTCTCTATAGCGCTTTCCGCGTGTCCCAGTTCAACCTTCCGGGTGTTTTGTTCATTTGTGACATATAGCTGTTTGTCCACAATGTCCTCCTCCCTGACGCTCCCGCCTTTAGTCTTCACTGGATATGGTATCACCCACTCTCGACCTGTCAATGGAGCGTCTTATTCGTCCACACTACCACCCCACAATCATGCGTACGCAGCAGGGGCCGTTGGATATAGAGTATCACAGAACTGACGCTCTATTGCAAAAATGGATCGGCTTTCAGCAATGTATCTTGAAGTTCGTAGTCTGTCGTTCGGGTCGAAAACGTCAGGTGAGTCGGACATGGGGTAGTTTTAGTTCCTAGATACCGCTGTTGACACTAGCCCGACTTCGGGATAGACTGCCTGAAATGAAAATAGAATACGCGCCCTGGGGGAGCTTGGTAAGCCAGGCTGAGAGGGCAGCCCAAAATGCTGTCGACCCCTAAGAACCTGATCTGGATAATGCCAGCGGAGGGATGTGGTTGGTTCCACAGAGACGAAAATACCGTCCACCCGCTCAGGTGGGCGGTTTTCTTTTAGGCTCATGCTGACTGTGGACGAAAAAGACCCAATAGCCGCCGAAAATCGGGCGTCGCCGGACGAGCCGGACGTGGGCGCGGGCGATTCACGCCGCGCGATTCTTGTTCAGTCGCTCTCCAAGACGTTCGAGCGCGACGGACAGCCTCTCCAGACCCTGCGCGATGTCAACTTCTACGCCCGCGACGGCGAGTTCGTCAGCATCATCGGGCCCTCCGGGTGCGGCAAGAGCACGCTTCTGAATATCATCGCCGGACTGGACGGGCCGACCTCGGGGACTCTTTCCCTATACGGCAGGCAGGGAACGAACCGGCTGGGGTCCGTCGGATATATGCAGCAGAAAGACCTGCTGCTCCCGTGGCGGAGCGTGCTGGACAACGCGATACTGGGCCTCGAACTCCAGGGCGTTCCCAGGCGGGAGGCCGAGGAGCGCGCGAGGCGGCATCTTGGTCGCTTCGGACTGGAGGGATTCGAGAAGTCATATCCGCATAGTCTGTCGGGAGGGATGCGGCAGAGGGCGGCGTTCCTTCGCACCGTGCTCGCAGACCAGGAGGTCTTTCTCCTGGACGAACCGTTCGGAGCGCTGGACGCGCTCAACAGGACGCATATCCACCAGTGGCTCACCGGACTCTGGGAGTCCATGCAGAAGACCATCGTAATGGTGACCCACGACGTGGACGAGGCGATCTTCCTGTCCGACCGGGTCTATGTGATGACCGCGCGGCCGGGCACGATGAAGCTGGACAGGAAGGTCGGCATACCCAGGCCCAGGAGCATGGACGTCATCGCGACGCCTGAGTTCATGGAGATAAAGTCGGAGCTGCTGACGGCGATCAGGGAAGAAGACCGTTCGGAGCCAGTGGCATGAGCGCTGAAACACGCATATCGCCCGCAACCGCAAGAGCCGGGTCGTGGACGAAGAGCCTGGACAGGACGGTCAGGCGATGGCTGCCGGCGCTGATGATAGTGCTGGGAATACTGGTCGTGTGGGAGGCTTATGTCCGCGTATTCGACGTGCAGACCTGGCTCCTGCCCGCTCCGTCGGCGATAGGCGTCGCGCTGGTCGAGGACGCCGGACTGCTGCGGCGTCACACGGGCGTGACGCTGTCGGAAATCCTCGTCGGTTTCGCGCTGGCGCTGGCGTCGGGGGTACTGCTCGCGGCGGCAATCGGAATATCGCGGACTCTTGAGCGCGCGCTGTATCCGTTCATAATCGCGTCGCAGACCATACCCATCATAGTGATAGCGCCGATGCTGCTGATCTGGGTGGGATACGGACTGGCGCCCAAGGTCATCGTCGTCGCGCTGATCAGCTTCTTCCCAATCGTGGTCAACATGGTTGACGGTCTGAAGTCCGTTGACCGCGACATGGTGAACCTGATGAGGACGCTGGGCGCGAGCCGGCGGCAGATATTCTTCAAGGTGCAGGTTCCCACGTCGCTCCCGTACCTGTTCAGCGGAATGCGCGTGGCTATCGCGGTCAGCGTGATCGGCGCGGTGATAGGGGAGTGGGTCGGATCGAGCGAGGGGCTGGGATACCTGATGCTGCGCTCCAAGCCGCAGTTCCTGACTGAGCGCGTATTCGCCTCGATAGTGATTCTGTCCGTTATGGGGATAGGTCTGTTTGGATGTGTAGGGATAATAGAGCGGTTTGCCATCCCGTGGCGTCGCCCAACTACTGAAGAGTCGGAAATTGAGAACTAGCAAGTCCCAAAACACCAAAAAAACATACGGAGTATGACTCACATGAAAAAGCTAATCACTATGTCCATCGCGGTATTGGCGCTGTCGCTCGCCCTTCTATTGGCGATTTCCTGCGGGGTGGATGTGGACTTCTCGATTTCTTCGGACGATGAGCCGGAAACCGCCTCGGTCAAGTTGGCGCTGGACTGGTATCCGAACGCCAACCACATTGGACTGTTCATAGCGCAGCAGAAGGGATACTTCGAGGAGGAGAACCTCGACGTGACCATGTACACGCCGTCCGATCCCTCGACGGTCTTGCAGACCGTAGGCGCCGGCCAGGACGACTTCGGCATGAGTTACCAGCCCGACGTGCTTCTGGCCCGCAACGAAGGCGTTCCGGTTGTTTCCATCCTGGGAGTGGTGCAGCATCCTCTGAATTCGCTGATGACGCTTGAGTCGTCGGGGATAACGCGACCGGCACAGCTTGCGGGCAAGAAGGTCGGGTATCCCGGAATTCCGACGAATGAGCCGCTGTTGGAGACGATGCTCAAGCATGACGGCCTCAATGGTCTTGAAGACATCGAACTCGTCAACATCGGCTGGAACATATCGGAGTCGCTGATAGGCGAGAAGGTTGACGGGGTGGTCGGCGCTTACTGGACGCACGAGAGCATCAACATGGAGAACATCGGCTATCCGGTGAACGTCATGCGGATGGAGGAGTGGGGCGTCCCCGACTACTACGAGCTAGTGCTGGTGACCAGTGAGGATTATCTGGAAGAGAACGAAGACGTGGCGGAGCGTTTCGTTCGCGCCATGAAGCGCGGATACGAGGAGGCAATCGGCGATCCGCAGGCTGGCGTGGATGTTCTGGTCGCCGAGAACGAGGGCGAGATTGACGAAGCCATTGACCGCCCCGGCGCCGATCTGCTCGTTCCGATGTGGCAGCTTCAGTCGGGCGGCGGATTCGGCACGCAGGAGCCCGAACGTTGGAATAGCTTCGTCCAATGGATGAAGGACAACGGTATGCTGGAGCAGTCGCTGGACGCGTCGGCGGCCTACCGCGCCGACATCGGCAACTAGACAGGCAGATGGCAACAGCGCGAAGGGCGACCAGAAGGGTTCGCCCCTACCGCTGACGCCATCCGCTTAGACAGCGAGCGGAAAGCGAGGAATATATGTCATTAACCCAGGAACTCAAGGACAGGCACGCCGATCTCTGGCGGCGGATGGTATTCCACCCGTTCATCGTGGAGATGGGCGACGGGACGCTCTCACATGAGAGGGCGCGGCGGTACTTCCTCCAGGACTACGTTTTCGTGAACGACCTGGTGGCGATGATAGCTCACGGGACGGCGAAGGCTCCCAGCGTAGAGGCGGCGAGTCATCTGTACGGCTTCCTGTCGGTCATACTGTCGCCGGATAGCGCGGACGAGAACGATTTCTTCATGCGCGCCTTTGATATACTTGGAGCGACGGAACAGGACTACTCGTCGGCGACCGCTTCGCCCGTCACGCGCGCCTTCGGAGACTTTCTGGCGAGAACCGGGCTGGAAGGCAGTTTCGAGGAAGTGGTGGCCGTGTGCTACGTGACCGAGGGAACGTACCTCGACTGGGGGACTAGGTTTCTGAACGAGGGCAAGCGTCCGGAGAATCCCATATACAGGGAGTGGATCGAACTTCACGGGCCGGACTACCTGGGCGACTTCGTGAGCTGGTGCGAGGGTATTGTGAACAATGCCGACGACGGCGGCGAACGGAGAGCGCGGATAGAGCGCGTATTTCACACCGCGCTGCGCTATGAGTACCTGTTCTGGGAAGCGGCGTACAACGGCGATAGCTGGCCGGACGACTGAGGGAATACGATGCAAGAGGAATATACGACCAGGGGAGAGCGACGCGAGCGCAAACGACAGCGCAGGCGCAACATGGGCGTCAGCGGCGCCAGCGTGCGAACGCTGCAGGACATCATCCTCAAGAAGAGTCGGACCGCGAAGGCAAAGACGAATGCCGGACGCAACCCCAAAAGCAGGAGATCGAGATGACTGAACGGCGCGTCGCAAAGGTGATGACGATAGCGGGCTCCGACTCCGGCGGCGGGGCCGGAATCCAGGCGGACCTGAAGACGTTCGGAGCTATGGGTGTGTACGGCACGTGCGCAATAACGACGATCACCGCGCAGAACACGCTCGGAGTAACCGATGTCCTGGAGACGCCTATTCCGGTCATCCAGGCGCAGATAGACGCTATCGTCTCGGACATTGGCGCCGACGCGGTGAAGACCGGGATGCTGTCCAGCACCGAGATAATCGGCGCAGTCGCCGAGAGGCTGGTCTTCCACAACCTGAACGTCGCAGTCATTGACCCGGTTATGGTGGCCTCCACCGGAGCGCCCCTGCTCCGCGAGGACGCCGTGGACGCGATGAGGGACGTCCTCACGCCATTGGCGACCGTTCTCACGCCCAACACGCGCGAGGCCAGGATCCTCACCGGCATGGAAGTCAACACGGTTGACGACGCCAAGGCCGCGGCGAAGACGCTTGTGGAAGAATTCGGCGCCCGGAACGTCGTCGTCAAAGGCGGTCATATCGAAGGCCCGGCGACCGACATTCTGTACGACGGCTCGGACTTCACCACGTTCACCGCTGAGCGAATAGATACCACCAACACCCATGGCACCGGCTGCACGCTGGGGTCGGCGATTGCGGCAGGACTGGCGAAGGGCCTCGACGTGCCGACCTCGATCCAGCAGGCGAAGGACTTCGTTACCGCCGCGATGAAAGCGAGCTACGGGGTGGGGCGGGGGCATGGGCCGCTGAACCATTTTTATGGGCTATCGGGTGGATAGCCATCTGTTGATACAAAGTAAAATGCACGTATGGCTGTTTCACATTTCAGTTTCATCTTTCGATAATGCCAAGCAGATTTACAAATATGAGAATACATCTGGCATATAGGCATATCCTCGTAAGGATAATCTTTGCTTTTGCACTCGGGCAGCTACTAATAAACTGTTCTGAGCTTAACCAAGACGATCCCCCGGAAAAAACGGGTGTGCCAGTGCCAACTTTGGCACCTCCTACACCTACGCCAACGGTAGGTACCCTCAGGACAGACCCAGTACCGTATGGACACCCGCTTTCTTATGGGGACCTTGAGATCACTGTCTTGGACATATTTAGCTGGAAGGGTGGAGAGCTTCTATTCGAAAGTGTGAAGAGGGAGGGCCACTTTACAAGCGAGAAAAGGCTATATGCCCCCGAGACAAAAGAAGGCTTCGAGTGGCTTGTCATAGAAGTCCGAGTGAGAAACGTAGGGGATCCTAATCAAACATCGATTTTCGGCCCGGCGCATTTTAAGGTAGTGGGAAAATCGGAATCGATCTATGAAATTGCAAATGTCCCAGCAAAGAGACAGCGGGAGTATTTCTCTTTTGCCGAAAGGCTGGAACGGCATTTGAGTAAGCGTTATCTAGATTCAGGAGAGTTTTTCGGAGGTTCTGAACTCACCGGGCACTTGATTGCACAAGTTGCTAGAGAAGATGACGACTTCGTCTTGATCTATTCGTCAAGGTTGCAAGAATCAGGATATCTATCACTGAATCGTTCAACTGCTGGTGAGGCTCCACAAGGTGTGTCGGGGATAGCACCAAGTCAGATATGGCCCTTACCACCGGTTGGAACCGGACGAACCAATCCTGTGCCTTATGGCTCGTCATTCATCCACGATGGCATGGAGGTCACCATTCTGGAGTCAAGGCGTCTCGCCAAAGAAGGTAGATTCTTCCCTGGGCTATCCCTTGAAGAAGCGCGGGCGGGATACCATTACATTGGGATAAAGTTGCGTTTGAGGAATGTTAGTGACCGCAACGAAACTCGGACTTACTCTAAAGACCACTTCTGGATAGTAGGGGGGCTTGGATTTGTGTATGATGAAGTTCACTCTGCAGAAGGTAGTGAACTCTACTTGGGCCGAGGTGAATTCTTTGGAGGGGGTGAAATTACTGGAGCGATTGGCGTGGAAATATTTTCAGATGATGACCAACTTGTCCTGATATATGCGCCACCATCCTCGTCTGACGTGAGTTATTATTCTGTTGAACCAACCCAGAGATAAGGGCAACGTTAACTGATTGCCTGATGAAGGCACTTGGGATCTGGCATAGGAGTTCAGCAAATCAGCGTCGCTTGAATCCAGGAGTAGGAATGCCGCAGACCGTGATGGAGATTGGCATCAGCGTCGCTCACGCCAAGAATGGTGCAGTTTATCCAGCTTCATGCTTTGTGAGAAGTTCCATGATATTCCCAGCCTTGAAGACATCTGTGCGTTTGTAGAATACTGACTCAGAGTCTTTAAGCTGACTTATCGCATGATGGACTTCGGTTTTGAGGCTATTGTGGACAAACACCTTCAGTTCCCGGCCTTGACTCCTCAACCACTCCCAGGACGCTGTTACCAAACGTCCCGATACTTCATTCTGTTTCTGCATCCTCTCACAGAGTCGCGGATTTTCGTCTAACAGTCGCCTCCTGTTTTCGCAAGCCCTTTCTACAGATATACCATGCACTGGGCAGTCATTCTGCCATACCCAGAAATGATATTGAATTGACCCCTCGCTTGTGGAATCTACTTTCGGACGCAATTTAACTTTGTTGCACCAATACTGTATGTTAGTGAGGTTCTCGTATGGATTGAATTCGGAATTATCCCCAAGATAGGGAAACTTCGCGACTATCAACACAAGCTCAGTGTCGGACAATATATCTATCAATTTGCCAGCACAACTTGGAACTGCCCAAAGCGTGTGACCATCCCCATACTTACGAACATCACTGAGATGTTCCTCCCCGTAAATACCAAGAAGGAGTTCCTTGTCAAGGCTGGAAAATTCCGTGCGGATCTTATCATATACACCAATCAGGCGGTCGTGAGCTTCTCGGATTTCTATGTCAGTCATCCTACGGTACCTTTCTCATGTCTTATATAGAATTCTGAAGGTGCATAGCTTTGAAGTACGCCTCCCCACCATACACGAACGCGAACGCACACGCCAGCGCCATGCTCGCTATCAGGCCGCGGCCCGGGTCTTCGCCCATTGAGGGGGAAGGGATTTTTGGCTGGGCTATGGTCAGGGGTCGTGTTGGTATTGAGGGTCAGAGTGGTGGGCGGGGCAGGGGACGCGGCCATTGGTCTGTTCGCAGATTATCTCCATGCGCAGCCTGAGTCCCAGTTTGGCGGATTCCTTTATCCTGCGGCTGTCTTCTTCGCTAAATTCGGGGAACTCTCGGTCGGCGTAGGGGCAGCCGTTCTCTTTGCCGACGCACTCTTCGTATTCGTCGTCATCAAGTTCCTCGTCCATACAGGGACATTCGATTGGGTCGTCGCTCTCTATGGCGGCCATGAGGTCGGGGGACAGGATTTCTCTGAATACGTCCCCGGTTGATTCCTGATTCTCTATGGGTGGGTGGTACATGGTCCAGGGTGGAGAGTCCGGCTCCAGATGACCGGAGACGGCGTTTCGGGCTTCCAGGACGGGCGCGGGCGCGGGCGCGTATTCGAGTTCGGCGTCGGGGCCGAAGCCGATTGTGATGAGTTTCTGGGCCGCTCCTACGCGGTGGTGGGGCTTGAAGCCCTCGTCGTTCTTGACGCCGTCCATGACGTCCGAGTAGAAGCGGACCATCTTTCTGCCGCCGTCGGTGAGTTCGCGGGCGTACTGGGCGAGTTCGGCGCGCGCGGCAGCGAGTTCGGGGGACGGTTGTTCGTCCTGGGGCGAACGGGGCGTTTTGCGGGCGCGTGGCTTGGCCGGGGCCGCGTTGGATTCTATGTATTCCTCGAATTCTTCCAGTCCTATCTTGACAAGTTCTTTGGCGGCGTCCATGCGGTGGTGGGCCTGGAAGCCGTCGGAGTCCAGCCTGCCCTCTACGACTTGCTTGAAGAAGCGCACGACGTTTCGTCCGCCGTCGGTTTCTTCTGCGACTATCTTGGCGAGTCGCTGTCTTGGTGTGAGGGTCTGGGTGGTCATTGGTTTTTGGTAGTCCTTAGTTGTTAGTTTTCAGTATTCAGTTCTCAGTGTTCAGATGTGCGGAAGATATGTTCTTAGGGTAATATACAGTATATTGAAAGTTGTGTAAAGGGCAATTCTGGGGAAATTAAGAATTGTGAATTTAGAATGCAGGATTTTTTGAGGGTGTTTTGATTAGTGGGTGGCGGGTCGCATTGCCTTGAAGTATGCCTCGCCGCCATAGACGAACGCGCCGGCGCACACCAGCGCCATGCCGGCTATGAGTCCCCGGCCCGGATCTTCGCCCAGGATGAGCCACGCCAGAGCGACCCCGGCTACCGGCATTACGAAGTAGAAGAAGGTGATGGTGGACGGCAAATATCTCTTCACGAGCCAGGCGTTCGCCAGGAAGCCAAAGCCCGCTATCACGAGACCCTGGTAGGCCATAGCCAGCCAGAATCCAGATTCCAGCGTGTAAACCGGGCTCTCGAAGAGGTAGCTCGCGATGAGAAACAGGACGGTTCCGATAACCTGCTGGCCCATCATCAGCTTCGACTCGGATACGTTCTGAGCGAAGTTGGAGATTAGCACGATCCTGAGTCCAAGCAGAATGGCGGCCACGAGACTGAGCGCGTCTCCCAGGATCGAGGCGCCCTCCGTGGGATTGTTCACGTCTCCGAAGACCACGGCCAGCACTCCGGCGTATGAGAGCGCGATGGCGAGTATCTGCCAACGACTCAGCCTTTCCGAGGGGATCATTATCTGGGCGATGACGGCAGCCCAGATCGGCATAGTCGTTCCTATGGCTGTGGCGTGGCCCGCGGTCGTCAGGTCCTGTCCCACGTTCATGAAGACCAGCTGGACGGAGAACAGCAGGCTCACTATCAGGACCGGCCTGACCTCCGACGCTTCGAGTCTGAAGGATTCCCTCCGCGCGGCCATATACGCCAGCGTTACCAGGCCGCCGAGGACGAATCGCATCCAGCCGACCTGGAGGGGAGGGCTGTACTTCAGGGATGACTTGATGCTTACCGGGAGACCGCCCCACAGCAGCGCGATGAATATGGAGAAAGCGCTCGGTATCAGTCCGGCGGGACGGCGAGGGTCGGCTGGAACCGCGAGGGGTTCTTGGGCCTCAGAGACTCTTTGGGTCAAGGCGGGTTCCCGTGTCGATTATCAATTGTGAATTATCAGTTAGCAATTATCTTCGGCGTGGGTAGGCTTGCCGTCGGATTCGGGGCAGCGTGGGGTTAGTTAGTCGGAAGGGTTTGCTTGCTGCATGAAAGTGGCCTCCGCGTTGTGTCGGAGGCCATCATGGTTGTTGGGGTTGGAGGCGACGGGCGGATTCGAACCGCCGAATAGGGGTTTTGCAGACCCCCGCCTTAGACCGCTTGGCTACGTCGCCTTGTTCATCGTTCTCGATTTGCGGCATGGGCCGGGTTCTGGTGCCGAGGGGGAGACTCGAACTCCCACAGCCAAAGCGGCCACAGCGCCCTCAACGCTGCGTGTCTACCAATTCCACCACCTCGGCATACTCAAAGACACGGCACTGCATATCGAGCCGACTTAGTTATTATAATAACACTCGCTAATTTTGTGCAACTGCCAGCGTAAATTGAGCGGTGCGTCTCCAAAGATCAACGCTGTGAAGGCGCAGAGCGACCGCATCGCCGGGCGACGTCGAATTTGGAAGCGCGGCTCGTGTCCTATATGGCCAGTCCACCAGGTCCACGGTGGCGGCGCGGTTCGGAGGGTTCTCCAGAACGACGCCGTTCAGGACGCAAACGCCGCCGCCATCTTCGATCTTCGCGCGGCGCGCGTCCAGCCACCTCAGGAAGAAATACTGCCTGCGCTGATTCTCGATCCTGGACATCTGGCGAATCTGGGTGTCCGCGCGATGCGCCACCGAGGTTACGGCCTCGTTGTCGTACAACGTCTCGCCGGTTCGCAGATGGTGAGATATTTGCCTCTGAACCATCAGGTCGGGATAGCGGCGAAGAGGAGATGTCGCTTGCGTATATGCCTCCAGGCCCAGCCCGCCGTGCAGTCCGGGTTTTGTCGTCACTACCGCGGGCGTCAGCCGCCGCATCATCAGATACGAGCGCAATGGCCCCGGCTGATACTGAGCCGCTATGTCTGAAACGTCGGCAACGGACTGCGTCCTGTACGGCGCGGGCAACTCGGCTTCAGAGCAATACTGTGCCAGCAGTGAGTTGCAAAGGACCATGTATTCCTGGACGAGACTGCGGGACGGCGCGTTTCGCGGGATCACGGCGACGCTTATGTCGCCTTCCGAGTCCACCTTTACCACAAGCTCGTCCCGGTCGAAGTTCAGCGCTCCCCTCTTCTCCCTCCGGGCTAGCAGCAGATTGGATAGTCTGTACATTGTGGCGAGATTCTCATGCAGCGGATGACCGGATTCGGCGATTATCTCGTCCGCCTCGACATAAGATAGCGCATGGCTGCTCCGGGTTACGGACCTCACCACTCGCCAGTCCGTTATCTCCGCGCTATCGCTCAACTCCGCGATCAGGCTGATAGTCGCGCACGTCTCTCCGGGATTGACGCTGCCCCGGTCGGTAGAAATTTGAGTCGGCAGCATACTGATGGTCTGTTCGGGCAGATACAGGGAGGACATTCGTCTGTCTGCCTCTGTGTCCAGAGCCGACCCCTGCGGAATCAACGCCCCGACGTCCGTGATGTGAATTCCGACCCGGTATGTCGGAGAGTCTTCGGTTCCGTCGAGTATTTCAACCGAGAGCGCGTCGTCCCTGTCTCTCGTTTCGCTGTCGTCAATCGAGAAGACGGTCAAGCCTGTCAGGTCAACGCGATCCGAGTCTGAAAGCAGCGGTTCGACGTCAATCGTCTCGGCCTCGGCAATCACGTCAGCGGGGAAGTCGGGTGTGATGTCCTCGCGTTCTAGGGCGAGATGCTCGTCCTCGCGCATCAGTCCGAGCGATACCAGCGTCTGAAAAGCCGAACGCTGAAGGTCTCGCCCCTTTACGCCCGCCTCATTAAGGAACAGCTTCGCCGGATTGGCGCGAGGATATTCGTCGCCGTACAGCACGAAACCCCTTATCTGGTCGAGCATTCCCGACTGGTATTCGGTGAGTTCGCCCGGAAGCGCGCCTGACTTGATCGCGGCTGTCAGAGCTTCCGAATCCGCCGCGCGCTGCGCCTGCCGCCGCATACGTTCCAATGTCTGGGCGACCGTCTCCCGGTCTCGCGGAATGTAATGGCTGCCGTCCCTGGCGAACCTGAGTTCCTCGTCGAGGAGGTGAAACAGCAATCCCACACACTGTTGGCGTGTGGGTTCGGTCCCCCAGTACAGTTCCGCTATATCCGTCAGGGTAAGCGCGTCGCCGTCGTCGCACACCACGTCCCAGACTTCCTCCAGGTCAATCTCGCTGGCGACCGCGCTCACCTCGTGTCCCATCGCCTCTACGGCATCGAAGGAGGTTGCGGAAAGGCCGGTTTCGTGAATCACCCGCGAGAGCGGGAGTCGCGCTTCCCGGTTGCGGCTTATAGAAAGACGAACCCTGCTGGACTTGGTTTCGATGAAGCGGCCAAGCCGCGGCCCTGAGTCTAGCCGAACGACGATGATGTCACCTTGCTGCATAAGTACACTCGGAGCGGTTAGCCCGGCGTCGGAAGTCCGGGGACTACTTCCTTCACCAGCAGTTCCATAGAGCGCACCCACTTGTCGTAGGGCTGCCACTCGTGTCCCATCGCCAGCAGAACGCCAAATCCGCCAACGTCGTCGTAAAGTTGTCCGAGCTTCTCAGACACCTCGTCCGGGCTTCCGACCACGAACACGTTGTCCACGAGGTACTCGATGTCAACGCCGGAATCAGGCATTTCGGGATCGGTCTTGAACAGCTCCAGCATACCCATCCTGGGCATCAGCCGCAGGAAATACTGCTCGAAGTCTCTTCTGAGCACTCCGTTCAGCGCGTCCTCTCGCGCCTGCTCGCTCGTCTCGGCGACGTATATCTCCCTTGCGATTCGCCACTCCGCCCTGTCGGGCGATATGCCGGCTGAGTCCGCGCCTTTCTGAACCGCGTCCCAGTGGGTTTTCAGAATTCGGGATGGAACGAGGTTGATGCTCATGGGTATCCATCCGCGCTGGCCGGCCAGTATGAGCGTATCCGAATTGGGAGACACCCCCGCCACTCCGATAGGCGGGTGGGGCTTCTGGTATGGCGTTAGGTGAAACCTGAGTCCGAACTCGTCAACGGGCTCAGGGATGTTGAACTTCCAGAACTCGCTGTCGTAAGACCCCGGACGGGGGTCGTCCCAGATACTGAGAACGGTTTCAATCGCGTCCCTAGTCATGCGTCGGTGGTCGCCAGCACTCGGATCGAAGCCGAACACCTCGAAGTCTCCGGGAAATCCGCCCGATCCAACGCCCCACTGAAAGCGGCCCTTGGCCATGTGGTCTAGCTGCGCTATGCGATGCGCGATCATGAACGGGTTGTGATTCGGCATACAGGTTACGCCGGTGCCGAGCTTGATGTTCTGTGTCCTCGCTAGAGCGTTGGCGATAAACATATCCGGCGCCGGTATGTTCTCCCAGACCGTAGTGAAGTGCTCGCCTATCCAAGCCTCAGTGTAACCGAGCGAGTCCAAGACCTCCAACTGGTGAAGGTCATCTTCCAGGGTCTGGGTGATGTCGGACCCCGGAGGGTGAAGCGGCATTGTGAAGAAACCAACCTGCATTCGGCAATCCTCTCAGTGATAGTCGTCGAGCGAAGTCAATGCAAGTATATGCGAGCGTCCATCGCGGGACAAGACGTTTGCCTTTATCTTGCGCCTGCGATGATCGCTGAAGACTTGCTCAAGTCATGGCAGTGACCGGATGGTAGGTGATCGTGTCGCTGACCGAAAATAGAGGAAATGGCGTTTTATCCTCCTCGTCGGAAAATTCACCCCAGAATTGTCCACTGAGTCAAGTTTAAGGTTATAATGTGCTGGTAGAATACTATCGGATATTTCGTAGCTGAAACCGGAAGCGAACGCAGGAGGAAAGCGACATGAAATCGGACAGGGCGCTTGTGGCGCATCTCATGAGACGGGCGGGCTTTGGCGCGACGCCGGCTGAACTCGACGCCCTCACCCGCGACAAGACCTACGAAGAGATAGTTGACGACCTCGTCAACCCCGAAAGGTTCCCCGAGCTGGACCAGTCTTATATTGACAGGTACTACGGCGGTGAGCCGGTGGCCGTGCATGTTGGCAAGTGGATGTACCGTATGGTCAACACCCAGAGGCCGCTTGAAGAGAAGATGTCGCTGTTCCTGCACCATATATTCCCCGTCGCGTGGGGAAAGAGCGAGCACGGCCCGTCTCTGTATAACGAGATAGCCATGTTCCGGCGCGTGGGAATGACGGACATGAAGACCATCCTGCTGGAGCTCTCCAAGGATCCGGCTATGATTTTCTGGCTGGACAACAATGAGAATCACAAAGACGAGATAAACGAAAACTACGGGCGCGAACTGCTCGAACTGTTCTCGATGGGCGTTGGCAACTACACCGAGGACGACATAAAAGCCGCTTCCAGGGCATTCACCGGCTGGACGTTCAGGCAGCCTCTCTCGCTCTATCCGGTCGGGCACCACAACGCCGAATTCGTCTTCGACCCGGACGACCACGACTACGGTGAAAAGACCTTCCTCGGACACACGGGGAATTTCGACGGCGAAGACGTCATTGACATTATCGTGGAACAGCCCGCCACCGCGCGCTTCATCTCACGACACCTCTACAACTTCTTCGTAGAGGACGAGGTGCAGGTGCCGTCCTGGAATACCGAGCCACCCAAGGACGAGGCCGCTATTCAGAGGCTTTCGGAGGTATTCCTGGAGTCGGGTGGACAGATTCGGCCCGTACTGAAGGAACTCTTCAACTCCGACTCCTTCAAGAACGCCAGGGAGTTCAAGAAGGTCAAGAGCCCTACGGAACTCGTGGCCGGCGTTCTCAAGCAGACCGGCGAGTTCAGCGCTCCGACGCCCGGGATACACCAGTTCGCAATCACAACTCTCAACGGCTCTCTGTTCGAGGGTCCAATGGCCATCATGGGACAGCGCCTTATGAACCCGCCGACCGTGGAAGGCTGGCACACCGGGCACGAGTGGATTGACTCCGGCACGCTCAGCGAACGTGTGGGCTTCGTAGAGAGCCAGTTCGAGGACATATCCAAGCCAGGCGTGAAGGACATGGTAGATCGCGTGGGAAGCCTGGATGACGACCCGTCGAGGATTGTTGATCGCTGCCTCGATATTCTGGGCGGAATAAACGTGAGCGAAGGCACATACGCTTCGCTCGTCGCATACGCCGAGGAGCTTAATTCCATTGGCGGCCAGGACGACGACTCAGTGGGCGTCCACAACCTTCTTCAAATGACCGCCTCGACCGTTGACTACCAGTTTGCATAGCCTAAAGCAGAAAGCGCATGGGGGAGAATATGACCACCAAGAGCAGGGAAAAGACGCTGGTAGTTGTTCAGCTAACCGGCGGCAACGACTTCATGAATACGATAGTGCCCTATACCAATGAGCGCTACTACGACGCCCGCAAGAAAGTCGTGATGAGCCAGGATGACGTCCTGCCCATCAACGACGATCTGGCGATCAACGCCAACGCCGCGCCCTTCAAACGTTTGTACGACGAGGGAAAGATGGCCATCATCCAGGGCATTGGCTACCCGAACTCCAATCGCTCCCACTTCCGGGGCATGGACATCTGGCACACCGCCGAGCCGGACAGGGTCGGCAACGAGGGCTGGCTGGGCCAGGCCGTCAGGGAGCTGGATCCGAACGCGGAGAATGTTCTGACCGGCGTGAACGTCGGCATGGGCCTGCCCCGAGCGATGTCGGTTACGGGTGTCCCTGTGACCTCCGTAGGCGACCTCGAGGGCTATGGCGTAATGAACAGCATCGAGCAGCAGCGTCTGCGAGACAAGGCCCTCGAGACGTTCAAGGGCATCTATGGGCAGGCGATTGGCGCAGGCCCGGTCGCGGAGTACATCGGCCAGACCGGCCTGGATGTGCTCAAGGGCGCGGACATGCTGGCAGACGTCGCCGACCAGTATGACTCCGAAATCGAGTACGCGGACAATGAAATCGCAAAGAATATGCGGGACGTAGCTCGGATACATCTGGCCGACCTCGGCACGCGCATATTCTACACCGCGCACGGCGGATACGACACGCACGCCAACGAGATGCCTTCCCATCCCAAGCTGATGAACGATCTCTCCGGCGCGATTTCGGACTTCCTCGACGACCTCAATGCCCACGACGCCGCGGACGACGTGACTGTCTTCGTCTTTACCGAATTCGGAAGGCGGATGCGAGACAACGGCAGTGGCACCGACCACGGATCGGGCGGCGGCGCTTACATATTCGGCAACAACGTGATCGGCGGACTCTACAGCGAGTACCCGTCGCTGCACCCGGCTGACTGGGAACACGGCGAAGACCTGAAGCACACCATTGACTTCAGGGGCATATACTCCACGCTCCTCGAACAGATACTCGAAGTCGAGGCGCGACCAATAGTCAAGGGCGAGTACGAGCAGATTTCCCCGTTCGCCAACTAGATTGAAAAAGGGAATTCAGGGAGATAGACGATGAGCAGACCTTATGGATTGCTAAGAGCGGGATACCCTTACCTGAAGACGCTGGGCATGAGAAGGGTCATCGGTTTCGCGACCGATATTGCCTTCTCCGGCGATGGCGATACCTACGTTCTGATGCGCTCCGAGGGCGGATCGAGCATCAGGGTCTGGCCTCTGGAGGATATGGCCGAGTTTACCTCGGACATGAAGAGCATCGGCGGTCCCGGTACGGGCGACGGGCAGTTCGTCTGGCCGGTGCAGATCATCACCGACAGCGAAGGCTGCATCTATGTCAGCGACGAAGGGACTCACAGGATTACCAAGTTTGACCCGGACGGCGAATTCGTCTCCAAGTGGGGAGTTTACGGCGATGGCGACGGGGAGTTCAACAGGCCCAATGGCATAGGCTTCGACCCGGACGGCAACATGGTGGTCGTGGACTCGGAGAATAACCGCGTTCAGAGATACACGCCCGACGGCAAATATCTGGGCGGCTTTGGCGGCATTCATGGCGACGCGCCGGGCGAGTTCAATCTTCCTTGGGGAGTCCACGTGGACGAGTTCGGCGATATATACGTGGCTGACTGGGGCAACAACAGGCTCCAGGTATTCGACGCGGATGGCGAACTCAAGAACGTAATCGGACGCCAGGGTTCGGGCGATGGAGAATTCGACAGGCCCACGGGCGTGGCGGTTGACGCGCACGGCGATATTTACGTCTCGGACTGGGGCAACAACCGTGTTGTGATGTTCAACTCGGAAGGGAAGTACATCTGGAGATTCGCGGGAGACGCCACGCTTTCTAGAGTCGCGCGCAACTATATGCTGACCAACGCGGTGTCCAACCGTCTGAGAGAGATGGGCCGCCTGGAGGACGAAAAGTACCTGCGTCGTCCGAGGTCCGTCAGGATAGACGAAGAATTTCGGCTCTTCATACCCGATTACGAGTCCTACCGCGTTCAGATATACCAGAAGGACGCGATAGAACTCGACCGCACCCAGTTCGCCGCGCCGCTGAGAAACGTGACCCTGGAAGTCACGTAGCCTGAGCCTCTCGCCACCTACCAGCATCTTCGTCTGTGGCAGGCGGGTCAATGACTGACCGCCTGCCACAGCTTTTTATTGGAACGCCTAAACTCACGATACCCGGGGAGATGTCCTATATATGACTCCAACCAATGGAAAGCGCCAAGCTCTGTCCAAGATACGCATCTGCGATTTTACCGGACAACTCGCCGGCGCCGGCGCTACTAAGGCGCTGGCCATGTTCGGGGCGCAGGTCATCCGCGTCGAAGACCGGCTCAGGCAGGGGCAGTGGGACATCTTCCGGGGCAATGGGCCATGGACGGACGAGCGCAGGGGAATCAATCTCGGCGGCACCTTCAATAACCACAATGTAGAGAAGATGGGCGTCACTCTCGATATGCGGAAGCCCGAGGCCAGCGACATCCTGCGCGAACTGATTTCGGTCAGCGATGTCGTCGCCGAGAACTTCAGCAAGGGCGTGCTGGATCGCTGGGGCTTCTCCTACGACGAGATGGTGAAGATCAAGCCCGACATCATATACGTCTCCAACAGCGGCTTCGGACACGTAGGGCCATACTCCGACTTCAAGACATGGGGGCCCATAGTGCAGGCGGTGTCGGGGCTTACATTCCAGTCGGGGCTCGCGGGTATGCCCCCGGCGGGCTGGGGATACTCCTTCATGGACCACACCGGGGGCTATCACATGGCTATCGCTATTCTGATGGCCGTCTATCACCGCAACCGCACCGGCGTCGGACAGTGGGTGGATATGTCCTGCTCGGACGGCGCCGCGGCGCTGAACGGCCCCTCGGTGCTCGACTATACGGTCAACGGTATCCCAACCAGGCGTCCCGGAAATCCCGACAGCAACCGGAGCGTCTATCCCAGGATGGCGCCGCATGGCATATACAAGTGCGCCGGAGAGGATCAGTGGGCGGCGGTCGCCGCGCGTAATAGCGACGACTGGGCGGCGCTGTGCGAAACAATGAGATTCTCAGACCTAGCCGCCGATGACACGCTCAATTCCGTGGAGGGTCGAATCGAACGTCACGACGAACTCGACGGGAGAATCGAGGGATGGACGGAGACACGGACGCCGATGCAGGTGATGGAATCGCTCCAGGCCAGAGGCGTTCCCGCCGCCGCCGTCCAGCATCCCGAAGACCGGATCGAGCATGATCCGAACACGAAGGCGTGGGGCCTATTCCCAACCGTTGAACACAAGGAAATAGGCAATGTGCGAGTGGACGGAATGGCGGTCAGGCTATCCGAAACTCCGGCTGCTATCGAAACGGGCGCGCCTACTCTCGGGCAGCACAACGACGAGGTATTTGGAGAAGTCCTGGGTATGCCGACCGAGACTATGCGCGCGTTGACGGATGGGGGGGTCATCTGACGTGGAAGCTGACATCGCACAGAGCGTTCTCGAAGATATCCGTGTTCTGGAAGTTGGCGGGGAGATCGGCGCCTGGTGTGGAAAGCTGCTCGCCGACATGGGCGCCGACGTGATTAAAGTCGAGCCCCCGAATGGCGACCCCACCCGCGCTTACGAGCCGTTCTACCAGAATGAACCCGGGCCGGATAGGAGCCTTTTCTTCTGGCACTACAATACGAGTAAGCGCGGCGTTACCCTCGACATCGAGAGCGGGAGCGGGCAGCGCGTCTTCAGAGACCTCGCCGCTCGCGCCGACGTGATAGTGGACAGTCATCCACCGGGCTATTTGCCTTATCGCGGGCTGGGCTACGCAGAACTCAGCGCGTCGAATCCCTCCCTCGTCATGGCCTCGATAACGCCGTTCGGCCAGGACGGGCCATATAGGGACTATGCCAGCACGGACCTGACCGCTCTCGCGTTTGGCGGTCCGGTGTGGAGCTGCGGATACGACGATCACGACATCCCGCCCGTGCGCGGCGGTGGAAATCAGGCATATCACACGGTCGGGCATTATGCCGTCATGGGAATCATGACGGCCCTTGTGCATCGCCAGTTCACAGGAGTCGGCCAGTACATAGACGCCAATATGCACGCGGCGCTGAACATCACCACCGAGGCCGCCACCTACAGTTGGCTGGTCGCCGGGGACACTGTACAGAGGCAGACAGGCCGCCACGCGTCGGTCATATCCACTCCGCAGGCGCAGGTTCTTTGCAAGGATGGGCGCTACGTCAACGTGGGTATCGGCGCTCGCACCGAGGAGCAGTGGTTCCATCTACTGGCTTGGATGGATGAGGAAGGTCTGGTAGAGAATCTGGGCGAGTATCTGAGCTATCCCAGCCGCGAGGCGATGCGACGGGGCGACCCGGACGCTATGGCGCAGCAGCGACGAGTAGCCGACACGCTGCGAAAGATGGCCGCGAAGACCGACTCCTATGACCTGTTCACTCGCGCTCAGGAATTAGGCTTTCAGTGGGGGATCATAAACTCGCCCGAAGATGTCCTGAACGACCCGCACTTCAAGGCGCGGGGCTTTCCCGTAGAGGTGGAACACCCCGAGCTGGACGAAACTTTCATATACCCGGGCGCGCCGTACAGACTGACAAAGTCGCCGTGGCGAATACAGAATCGAGCTCCGCTTCTGGGGGAACACAGCGAGCAGGTGTATCTGGGCGACCTGGGTATGACTGAAGAGCGTCTGGCCGAACTCAGGGACGAGGGCGTCGTCTGACATTCGGCGCGTGAGCCAGTGAAGCAGCTTTAGCGCGAGAGTCTGGCTTAGCCCGCTACGGCGGCTCCGGGGACGTCCGCCCGCTGGAGTCGCTCAAGTTCTTCTACCGGGATGTGGCAGTTTATCATGTGCGCCTCACCTCCGGGGCCACGCTGTTCGGGGGGCTGCTCCGTGTCGCAGATGTCCCCTATCTTCCTGGGGCATCGGCCTGCGAAGAAGCATCCTTTGAAAGCCGAACGCAGTGTCGGGACCGATCCCTCCAGGCGTATGTGAGTAGGCTCGGCGTCCGGGTCGGGCACCGGGGCCGCGGACAGCAGAGCCTCCGTGTATGGGTGCGACGGCGATGACAGCACCGCTTCTGCCGGACCGTACTCAGCGACGTGGCCCGCGTAGAGCACCAGAATGTCGTCCGATACGTAGCGCACTACACCCAGATCGTGAGTGATGAACACGTAGGCGTTCCCGGTTTCCCGCTGACGCTCTTCGAGCAGGTTCAACACCTGGGCTTGTACGGATACGTCCAGGGCGGACACGGCTTCGTCCGCGACCACCAGGTCGGGATTGGCGGCGAATGCGCTGGCGAGCGCCACTCTCTGCTGCTGGCCGCCGCTCAACTCGGAGGGCAGCCTGTCCAGGTAAAGCGGATCGAGCCCAACCGCGCTCATTAGCTCCTCGGAGCGTTCCCGAATCTCGCCCCGCCTGACTCCGGCGAACTTGCGGAGAGCGCGGGTGATCGCGTGCTTGATGGGCAGCTTTGGGTTGAGGGATGCGGTCGGGTTCTGGAAGACCATCCGCATCGCGGACCGCTGGTCCTCGGTCCTGTCGCCCACGTCGCCCTCTAGTTCCTGTCCTCGCAGCTGAAGGACGCCGCCGTCCTTTGATTCAAGCCCCACGATGGCGCGCGCCGCCGTGCTTTTGCCTGAACCGCTCTCGCCCACGATGCCCAGGGTTCGCCCGCCGCCAACGCGCATGTCCACGTCCACAAGCGCCCTGACAGGGGGCCTGACCGGGGGGCCGAACAGGATGTACTTCCTGCGTCCGCCGCCGTAGAACTTACGCAGGTCTTCGGCGTATAAGGCCGGTGTCGCCTCTTCCTGAGCCGATTTGACGACCCTTTCCATCAAATCGCCCCAGATTCCGTCGTTTACGTTATCGTGGTACAAGCACCTTGCCCGGTGACTCCCGGATACTACCGTCAGCGGCGGAGTTGTGGTAGCGCAGTCCTCTTTGGCGAGCGGGCAGCGGGGAGCGAACAGGCAGGAATTCGTCTGCTCCATCTGAGCATCGAACACCGCGCCCGGAATGCTCCTGAGTTGTAATTCGACGCCGTCGTCTCCCGGCGGTTGGGGAACGCAGGAAAGAAGCCCCGCCGTGTAGGGATGGCTGGGGTTCTTGAAGAGTTCGCGCACAGGCGCCTCTTCGACTATTTCGCCCGCGTACATTACCGCGACCCTGTCGGCGACCCTCGCTATCACACCGAGGTTGTGGCTGACAAACAAGATGCCAGCATTGACCCTGTCCTTAAGCTCGACGATGAGGTCGAGGATCGTCGCTTCCGTAGTGACATCCAAGCCCGTGGTGGGTTCGTCCATGATAAGCAGATGGGGGTCGCAGGCCAGCGCCATCGCTATGACCACGCGCTGCTGCATACCGCCGCTGAGTTGGTGAGGATATCGTCTGCCTATTCGCTCGGGATCGGCGAGACCTACACTGTCAAAGAGTTCGACGGCGCGCTGCCTGGCGGCTTCGCCATCCATATCGAGATGATGCTTGAGGACTTCCTCGATCTGCGGCCCGACTCTCATCGAAGGGTTGAGTGAGGTAATCGGGTCCTGGTAAACCATCGCTATCCGGTTGCCTCTGAGTTCTCGCAGTTCGGCGTCGGTGAACTGCGAGATGTCCATGCCCTCAAATCGAACCGCGCCCTCCACATTGGCGGTACCGGGAAGATAGTCCATCATGGCGAAAGCGACTGTGGATTTTCCGCATCCGGACTCGCCTACCAGTCCTACTACCTCTCCACGCGCGATTTTGAGGGACGCGTTCCGCACCGCGCGGAACGCGCCGCGCGGCGTCTGGAAAGTCACCGCCAGATTTTCCAGCTGTATGATCGGCGCGTCCGAGTTGTCGGCGTGATTCACGTTCACTCTCCGGTTTCAGGCAGATTCTGGGCTTGGCGTATGCCATCGGCGAGAAGGTTTATCCCGACGACCAAGGATGCCATCGCCAGCCCCGGCGCGAGCGCGGCCCATGGAACGGTTCCCAGATGGTCGGCATTTTCACTCACCATGAGTCCCCAATCAGGTTCCGGCGGCTTCACTCCCAGCCCCAGAAAGCCGAGTCCGGCGGTGAGCAGCAGCGCGAAGCTCAGTCGTATCGTAGCCTCCACCGCGACGACGGGAAAAACGTTGGGGAGCACCTCGCGAAACATTATGTATAGCGTCGGTTCTCCTCTCAGCCGAGCGCTTTGCACGAACTCAAGAGGCTTGATGGCGAGCGCCGCGCTCCTGATGACGCGGCTATTGTTGGGCATGAACGATATTCCTATAACGAATATGATTATCCAAGAATGGTCTATATTGCTGAAACGCTGTGATGCCATATTGATTACGAGAATCGTCAGAAGCAGCGATGGAATAGCGAGGAACCAGTCCACGATTCTCATTATGAACTGATCTATCTTGCCGCCCAGGTATCCACTGGTTACACCTACGACAGTGCCAAGCGTGACACCAAATATGGTGCCTATGACCGAGATCCATATTATCGAGCGCGCTCCGGCCAGGACCCTGCTGAGCACATCGCGTCCGAATTCGTCGGTGCCCAGCCAATACTCGGAAGATGGCCCACTGAATCGAGCGTCCAGGTGATAGTCCGTCGGGGGATAAGGCGCTATCCAGGGACCTGCCAGGGCTAGCGCAAGGTGGATCGCTACGATGACGAAACCTATGCGCCCGGTGTTGGTGCGAAGAATCAGTGACAGCCCATCCCGAACGGTCTGTGCTGCCCTGAACAGCGCGGGAGTTTGTTGTTGTCCGGTACTCAGAGCGTAGTCTCTTACTGCCATTAGGCCAACCTCACCCTGGGATTGAGCGTACCGTATGCGAGATCGGCCGCGAGGTTGCTGAACGCATAGACCGAGGCGATCACCATAGCGGTGGACTGAAGAAGCGGAATGTCGCGTGTGTTTATCGCTGATATGAGCAGGCTGCCCATGCCCGGATAGGAGAACAGGTTCTCGATGATTATCAGTCCACCGAACATCCAGCCGACATTGTTGGCGATGACGGTTATCGTAGGCAGCAAGGCGTTTGGAATGGCATGCCTTACGATCACCGTTCGCATTGGAAGACCCTTCAGGATCGCCGTGCGGACATAGTTGCTTCCCATGACTTCTATCACGTTGGCGCGCGCCATCCTGAGGATATAGGCGAACAGCGCGCCGGTTACCGTGAGAACCGGCATTATCAGCACCTGCGGATTGCCCAGTATGGATTCGCCGGGCATCATTATGCTGGACGAGGGCAGCCATTTCAGGGTGGAAGACAGTATCAGTATCAGCACCACTCCGGTTACGAACTCGGGCAGTGATATAGTTACAAGTCCGCCCATCGTGAGGAAGCGGTCCATTTTGGTGTCGGCTCTGGTTCCAACCCATACGCCTATGGTCAGCCCGAGCGGTACGGCTATCAGAAAGGCCAGTCCGGCGAGAAGCGCCGAGTTGGCTAAGCGTCCACTTATTATGCTGGATATAGGAGCCCTGGATTTCGCCGATTCGCCGAGGTCTCCGCGCGCGGCTCCGGTGATCCAGTCCAAGTAACGAATGTGCGGGGGGCGGTCCAGGCCCATTTGCGCTCGGAGGTTTCTGAGGTTGTCAGGAGTCGCCTGCTGGCCGAGCATAACCTGAGCGGCGTCTCCCGGCACCAACTCTATCAGTGTAAATATAGCGATGGAGACGGCAAGCAGCGTTACCACTATGAGGGAGAGTCTGACTATTAGAAACCGTGCCATGCGCTATCGCTCGCTTGGTGTGCCTGGGTACTGACTATACGCCCGTTCCGACGGTGATGGGCGCGTCTTACTATCCGATACTCAATCGGCCGGCGGGCAGAGTATCGTCACTCGCCCGCCGGCCGATTGACATCGCTGCCTAGTTATCCGAGACCCACCACTCCTCGAACAGCCAGTGCCCGTTCTCAGCGTGCGCCTTGACGCCCTTGATGTTATCGCGGTGAGCGTACAGGACGGGGTTGTAGGTGAGATACAGCACTGGGACATCCTCAATCAGGATCTCCTGCATCTCGCGGAAGTATTCTTTACGCTTGTTGAAATCGGCTTCGCCGGCGACGAGATCTAGCAACTCGTCAAGGCGGGGGTTGTTGTAGAACGATTCGTTCCAGACACCGCCGCCTTTGAGCTGTACGTTAATGGAAGCGAAGGCCGGCCGCGAACCCCAGTTGCTGGATACGAATGGGCAGCAGGGATTCATCCACTGCGCTGTCCAGTATGTTGATTCGTCATGCGGAACGACTTCCACGTTGATTCCGGCTTCCTTGACGGACTCTTTGAAGGCGAGAGCGACATCCTGCATCTGGTTGAAGTCGGACGTATTCAGTACGACATCAATGCCGTCTGGGTAGCCCGCCGCGGCGAGGAACTCTTTTGCCTTCGCTATGTCCTGCTTGATGATGGGCTGTTCGTCCCAGTAGTACTGGTCGTTTATGCCTACGGGATGGTCATTCGCAGGGTTGCCGCGTCCGAAGAAAGCGGCGTCCACCACAAATTGGCGGTCCACGGCGTACTGCATCGCTTTACGCAGGTTCTTGTTTGCGAACAGAGGCTCTTCCACACCTTGGAACGGCGCGAACTTGTCGTCGCCCTGAAGGTGTTTGTAGCTGGTGTGCATATCAATAACGCCGACACCCGCCGACGAAGTTTCGGCGATGCGAATGTCCGGGTTGCCCGCGAGCGATCCGAGCGAGGAAAGCGGGGGACTCAGTATCACATCTATCGCGCCTGTCTTGAGAGCTTCGACGCGGGTGACCGCCTCAGGCATATAGAAGAATATCACCTGATCGGGGTATGGCCTGTTTTCGCGCCAGTAATCCGGGTAGCGCTCCATGACTGACCGTTCGGTCGCGTTGTGGTCCTGGAGGGTGAATGGCCCCGAACCGTGCTCGCCGGTCGTGATCTCATCGTTGGTGATGCCGTCCGGGACTATCTTTGCGTGATAGTCTGTCATTTCACCCATCACGAAGGCGTTGGGGTCGCCGAGTTCCAGAACGACCGTGTTGTCGTCCGGTGTTCTTATTTCGTCAATGAAAGCGATGTTGTCCTTGTGGGGCGACGCCGAATCCTCGTGGCGGATGCGGTCGAGCGTGTACTTAATATCAGCAGACGTGAGCGGATCCCCGTTGTGGAACTTTATGCCGTCGCGGACTTTGAATGTGTACTGGGACAGATCGTCTGTGGAAGACCAGGATTCGACTGCCCAGGGGGTAACTTCGCCATCGTACCAGTATGCGACGATGTGGTCATAGTTAAGCTCGCCATATGGCGCTTCGGCCTGGGCCAGGCCGGCGAGCATTGGGTCGAGCGAGTTAAACGCGATCATTCCGAACCTGATCGTGCCGCCATAAACCGGGTCGTCGCTCGGCATGGAGGGAACGGCGGTCACCATGACCTCTACTTCCTTTACGACTTCTTTCTCGACCTCTTTGACTACCTCTACGGGTTTCTCAACTTCGACGACCTTCTCTACCTCGACGACCTTTTCAACTTCGACGATCTTCTCGACGACTTCGGGGTCGGAGGCGCAAGCAATCGCCGCGACTAAGGCTATTGACATCAGGGCGGCGACAAGGACAAGCGATTTTGTCTTTGCATGGTACAACATAGTGTCTCCTCTCGGGGATCTGTGAGTCCGGGTTGATTATTTTTCTAAACTGCGTTCAATAAGTAAGTGAACGCTCGCATTCAATATACAGAACTGGACAGATTCGGTCAATTACAGGACTCCGGTGGGTACGACGGGCGTTCTTGGTCGGTTTGACTCAAGCTCGATGTTCGATATCAGAGCTTAGATAATCTCAGCGTGATATAGTTGGTTGGCGTCGAAAGACATAAAGAAAGGAGATTCGTCTTGTCCAAGAGAGTTAGCGCGGCGCAGGCCGAGTCGGGCTTTTCGGATCTCATGTCCGAAGTGGCTAATGGAGGTCAGCGCGTTATCATCGAGAAGGGGGGAAGGCCGATTGCGGCTCTGGTGAGCGTGGACGACCTGGAATTGATAGAGCGAACGCGGGTATCGGATATCCGACCGGAGGGTGCGCTGGCGCTCGTGGGCGCGTGGAGCGGGTTGGTGGAGGACGAAGAGGTTGACGAGATGATCAGACATATCTATGCGCGGAGGTCGGGCGATACGGGCCGCTTGGTGAACCTGGAGGACTGATGTACCTACTGGATACGGATATTCTGAGTAACCTGATCAAGCGTTCACCCTCCGCAGTCCTCTTGGCGAAGCTGGCTTCCGTGCCTGCCGAGCGACAGTTCACATCCAGCGTCACGCTGGGAGAATTGACTTACGGAGCTTACCGCGCAGGTTCGCGTTCTGAATATCTCTTGAGCCGAATAGAGACCAAACTTCTGCCAAATCTGACAGTGCTTCCATTCGATGCCGCCGCCAGACGCTACGGCGAACTAAGAGCGCATTTAGAACGACGGGGAACTCCGATAGGGGACGCCGATTCGTGTATAGCCGCCATTGCGCTGGTCAGAAATCTTACTATGGTTACGGGAAACGTGCGGCATTTCGAGCGTGTTCCTGGCCTGTCCGTGGAGAATTGGCTTTAGGCATTCTGATAGACAATGGCGACAGAAATGGGCGTCCCCGGTTCCGGGGACGCCCTTTGTCCATTCATGCTTTACGCAGGTCTGTATTGCCGGGTATTACTCTTCGGGCCAGCCGTCGGGAATTTCTCCCGCCGCGAGCGCGGCGTTGATGGCCGCTTCCGCGTCGCCGGAAACCCAGCCGCCCCACATGCCAGGGTTGCTGTTCAGCCACCAGAGCGCGGCGTCGTGGGTAGTGGCGCCTTCGTTCTCAGACATCCAGGCCGCGACTTCCTTATAAACGCCTATGTTGAAGTCCCAATCGCGCAGCATTTCGACTACGTCCGGCGCGCTGGTCAGTACGTCAGGATGGACCGCGATGAGAATCGTGGCGTCCTCATAGGCGCAAGCCTTGGTCGTGAACCAGCACTCGTCGCTGTACGCGGGCTCTTCCAGGCGCACGAGGTCCAGCACCAGCGCGGGGTCGTTGGTTCCCCATTGGTAGCCCAGCCAGGGCTCCTGCTTTTCGTACGCGCCGTAGAGGTCGGCGTTCGCGGCCGCGCCGTCTCCGGGGTTGACGATGTGGACATGATCGTCCAGGCCGTAGCCGGTGATCTGCGCCGCGTTCACTGTTTCGCAGGCCCAGCCGATGACGCAAGATACCAGCCTGGCCTTGCCGCCGGTTTCAGCGGTCTCGAACAGCATCTTGTACTGATCGTCCATGAGGTCGTCAACGCTGTCCAGGTCGGGGTACTGTTCCTGGAGATAGGCCGGAATTACGAAGGCGGACTGCCAGTCCTTGCCGAGGCTTTCGCCGACGGATACGACTTCACCCATGGACTGGGCTTCCATCCAGGCTTCGTCCTGGTTCGGCAGCCAAATTTCCATCGTCACGTGAGAGTCGCCGCGACGCAGGCCCTGGAAGAGGGGCAGAGTGGAGCCGAATACCACATCGGTGGGATAGCCGTATCCTTCTTCGACGATGTACTGGGCGATCCGGTTCTGCACCTGTGCGCTGGCCCAGTTGAGGTCGCTGAATACGATGGTCTCTTTGGGTCCCGGCGGCGGAGCTACCTCGACCTCGACCACGAGAGTCTCGCCGGGCACCTCGACGGTCTTCACGACCTCTTTCTCGACCACGACGGTTTCGCCGGGCACCATGACTTCTCTTACGACTTCCTTCTCAACTTCTACTACGACTTCCTTGATGACCTCGACGGGCTTCTCGATCTCGACCACGACTTCCTTTTCGACGATGGTCGGTTCAGAGGAGCAGGCGACGGCGGCCAGGGCCGCTATCGCCGCTAGTATCATTACCAGTATCAGTGGCCTTCTCACGCTTTTGGCTAACATCGTATTTCCTTTCACTGCTGTTATACTATCCTGACTTGCGTTTTCGGTTATATGAAGCCTGACTTGTTTGAACCGCTCATCCCGCTGAACTTCTAAGAGTTTCTTGGCGGCCTCGCACAACCGACTGTGTGAGCCGGTCAATAACTATAGCAAGAAACACTATGGCGAGTCCCGCGATAGCGCCGTTTCCGGGCTGGTTTTTCTGCAAGGCGCGCAATACGTTGTCGCCAAGTCCGCCCGCGGCCACCATGCTGGCGATGGTGACCATTGCCAGCGCCATCATGGTCGTCTGGTTGATTCCGGCCATGATCGTCGGCAATGCCATCGGTATCTGAACTTTGGTGAGAAGCTGGTACGGCGTCGTTCCGAAAGAGCGCGCGGCTTCGACGGCTTCGGAGGAGACCTGGCGGATGCCCAGGTTGGTGAGGCGTATGACGGGCGGCACCGCGTAGATGATGGTGGCGAATATCCCGGCGGGCTTGCCCAGTCCGAAGAAGAGAATCCCCGGCAACAGATAGACGAAGCTGGGCATGGTCTGCATAGCGTCCAGGATGGGACGCATCAGGTTGTCCGCCATCCTGCTGCGCGCGCCCAATATGCCCAGCGGAAGACCAATCGTTACGGATATAACCACGGCGACGACCATGAGGGCTATGGTGTCTATGGTGTTCGACCAGAGACCCATAAAACCGACGAAGAGCAGCGCGACCGTCGTAAAGCCGAGCAGACTCCACCGCCCGACCGCGAACGACACCAGCGCCAGTCCCACCACGACAGCGGGCCACGGGATCCACTTCAGTCCGTCCTCGATCCAGACCAGCGCGTAGGTCACTCCCGTGCTCAGACCGTCGAACAGCCAGCTGCCTTCTCGCGTTATCCAGTCAACTACGTCGTCAATCGTGTCGCCGGTAACCTCTCTCACGGTCTTGTCGAGCGTTACGACATTGCCGCTGGACGTTTGAATCTCGGAACTGGAGAGCGTCGTTGGGAAGTCCATGTTGGAACCCCAGATCAGCAGACTGACCAGGAGCGCCGCCAGGAACAGGGCCAGCCCGACAATCCATGGATTTCCGCGAATGAAGGCAATCAGCGAACCGCCTCCCGAACCGGCCTCGGAACCAAACCGAACATTCTCCAACCGAGCCATTTCAGACCTCCGTCGAACTTTCGGACATCCCGGCGAGCAGCGTACCCCTGTGTACTTCGCCCAACAGACGGCCCTCCGAATCAATCACGGCAACCGGACGCTCTGAACGCGCGGCCAGTGGCACTATCTCATCCAGGTAGGCGTCGGGGGCTACGCTTTCCGGGAGTTCTACGGGAACCTGGAGGAGACTGGATACGTCTTGTCCGACAAGCAGCGCGCAGTGTTCCAGGGTTACCGCTCCCGCTAACGACTGGTCATCCTCGAGGATGTACGCCATTTCGGCGCCTGTCCTCTGCATCGTATCGAGGGCGTCGGCCGGACTCTGCCGCCGACGGACGACGGAAACGCAGTCCCGCATTACCGATTTGGCCCGAATCACCTTGGATCTGGAGACGTCCTTCACGAACTCGGCGACGTAGTCGTCAGCCGGACTGGACACTATATCCTGTGGAGAACCTTCCTGGGCGATTTCGCCGTCACGCAAGATGACGATGCTGTCCCCCAGCTTCAGCGCCTCGTCCAGGTCGTGGGTTATGAATACGATGGTCTTGTGGAGGTCGGTCTGCAGTGAGATCAACTCGTCCTGCATCTCGCGGCGGATAAGCGGGTCGAGGCCACTGAAAGGCTCGTCCATCAGCAGCGCCGGCGAGTTGACCGCCAGGGCGCGCGCCAGTCCGACGCGCTGCTGCATCCCGCCGCTCATCTCCCTGGGATAGTAGTCTTCCCAGCCGTCCAGCCCCACGGTCTCGATGGCTTCGGAGGCGACCTTGTACCGCTCCTCCCTGCCCATCCCCTGGATTTCGAGTCCGTAAGCGACATTGTCCAGGACAGACCTGTGCGGCAACAGGCCGTAGCTCTGGAAGACCATCGCGACCTTGTTGCGACGGAATTCTATTAGCCGCTCCTGGGAGAATTCGAGAATGTCCTCGCCGTCGAACGCAATCCGCCCCTTCGTGGATTCGATCAAGCGGATGAGGCAGCGAACCAGCGTTGACTTGCCGCTCCCTGACAGACCCATTATGACGAAAATTTCGCCGGCCCTGACTTTGAAGGAAATGTCGCGCAGTCCAACGACTAAACCCAACTCCTCCTGGATTTCAGACCTGTCTTTTGAAGAGTAGGCCGGATCGAGCGCGCGTTCAGGGTTATCGCCGAACACCTTCCACAGGCCCGAGACTTCTATTTGGTACTGAGAGGAATCTACGATTTGGAATTCTCCTCTTCCTTGACTCCGGATACGCCGCCGTTGAATATCTTCCACAGTTTGCGGCTGTCGCCGACGGGATAGTCTTCGTTTCCAAAGTGATTCAGCGTGTTGACGGCTTGTATCAGCCCGTAGAATTGCAGAGCGGCGGCTTTCAGGTCAACCTCGGGTCTCACTTCGCCCTTCTGCACTCCGATGGTTAGTTGCGCTTCGATCATGGACAGGTGCTTGTCAATCGAGGCCTGCATAAGCTGGCGCAGCTCATTGTCCCCGTTCATCAGCACTTCCGCTATAACCAGAAATGAGACGCCGGTCAGAGTCGAAGGCGCTACGTTGTCGCGCAGCACCTGCTCGAGGCGCTTCAGCCCGGAGTCGGGGTCGCCGTCTATCAGGTCAATGCGCCGTGTCAGTCTCAGGTCAATATCTTCGATGAGACCGGCGAGAATCTGCTTTTTGCCCCGGAAGTGACGGTATATCGCGCCCTCGCTCACGCCTACGGCGCGCGCCAGGTTGCCAATGGTGAGCGCCTGCATACCATGTTGTGTTACCGCGAGGCGGGCAGCGTCTATGATTTCGCGCCTTCTTACGCTGGTGGGACGGCGCACCCTTACGACCATTTCAAGCATATCCATCCTGAGAGGGATTGAAAACGAATATACTTTAAGCGTTCTCAAAGGTCAATTGTACGAAAATGGCTCCGCTAGTGGTATTATCTGTATGCGTGAGAAATTTGCATAAGTGGAATTGCGGCAGTTGCAGGGCCTATTCACCCTGGATTCCCGCTTTCGCGGGAATGACGAATAAGCGGGGCACGGGACTTATGCGATCATCCTATGTGTGAAGTAAATGCGGTATGGGCCAAAGGAGGTTGTCATGCCCACAAATGTACCTCCACAGTACAGAGAGGCCGAGGAGCGATACAGACAGGCTTCGACGATACAGGCGAAGATCGCCTCGCTCCAGGAGATGCTCGCCATAATGCCCAAACACAAGGGCACGGACCATCTCAAGGCGCAGTTGCGGTCCAGGCTGTCCAGGCTGATGGCGGACCTGGAGCAGAGTTCATCCAAGGGGAAGGGGAGCGGCAGGATAGAGCCGTTTTCCATGCCCAAGGAGGGCGGGGGCCGCGCGACGCTGATCGGGCCTACGAACGTCGGGAAGTCGCTGCTGCTGAATAAGTCCACGGGAGCGAAGAGCAGGGTCGGAGCATACGAGCTCAGCACCATCGAGCCTGTGCCGGGGATGCTCATCTACGAGGACGTGCCGATTCAGTTGGTGGATACTCCTCCGATTTCCAACCCCTCCACCCAGGGGCGTCTGTACGGTCTTCTGAGAAACACGGATGTGTTCGTCATCGTGCTGGACCTTTCGATGGACGCGAGCGAGCAGGCGAAGGATGTGTTCTTCGCGCTCGAACAGTGGGGATTCAAGATGCTTGGCAGGGGCGAGGCGCCGCCCGAAGACGATCCCTGGCTGAACAAGCCGACTATCATAGTCGCTAACAAGGCGGATATCCCGGGCGCGCTCGACCAGTATATGCTGATCGATGAGAGCTTTGGCGACACGTATCCGGTGATCATGGGCAGCGCCGAGGAGAACGTCGGATTCGACGAGATGTCTGGGGAAATCTTCGAGGCGCTGAAGGTGATCCGGGTTTACACAAAGTCGCCGCGCATAAAGGTCGAAGACTATGTGCCGACAGAGCCGTTGGTGCTTCCGATGGGCGCGACCGTCATAGAGGCGGCGCAGGGCGTCCACAAGGAGATAGGGCAGGGGCTCAAGTACGCGGTGCTGTGGGGAGACTCTGGCAAGTTCGACGGTCAGCACGTGGGTCGGACACACCAACTCAGCGACAGGGACATCATAGAACTGCACACCTAGGCCCGTGTACGAAAGAGGGACGCGCCATAGTCTGCGCGTCCCTCTCTTTCCCTGTTTACCGTTCTTTCGCTGACGACGGGTTCAGCAGAGTTGGTACTCTCGGCTGGACACTATCAGCTTGAATATGGACAGGATCAGGTCCTGCGAGGCTGAACCCGATGGCTCCGCTTCGATTCCGCGGGTCGCCAGATCAATGAGCAGCGTTCGGGTGTCGTCCGACACGTCCATCGGTCCCATTACTTCCAGGCAGGCGTCCACTAAGTCAGTTGGGTCGGACGAGTCGCTGGAGTCGTTTACGCGACCGACCAGGTTCTTCACGCCGGGATTGGAAGCGTCTCCGAGTCGCTGAGCGGCGAAGTTGACCCTGTCAACAAGAGATCCGCTTGTAATCCACTCTTCGCCGGTATGCCATCCCTCGACCGAGGGCGGGTCCAGAAGTTTCTGACCCATGAAGCCGGCTTCTTCCATCACCATAAAGATCCCGTTGTCTCCCCCGTCGGGCACGCTGTATTCGCCGGTCTTTCGCAGCGTTCCGACTATGACCTCAGTGGGGCTCTTGACGCGCCGGAATCGGGCTTCTTTGAAGAAGTCGGAGTTGAAGAGGACGCGAAGTACCAAACGGATGTCATGGTCATGCTCCTCGTAGGCGGCGGCCAGCGTGTCTATCGCGCCGGGGTCAAGGGGAGGAGTGTCCAACCACTGCGGCACCGGAACTTCGTCCGCGACGAAGAAGTTGTAGAGATGCCTCGCGATGAATCGCGCGGTCGCGGGCTGACGGCAAATGATGCGAACGACGTCGTCTCCGTTGAAGTCGCCCCGCTCTCCGAGGAAAGACTTCTGATCGCCATCGTGGTCGTGATCGCGGTACTCGTGATGCCACAGGATCCTTCCGTAGGGCCAGATGGAATCTTTTTGCGCCATCATGGCCATGTACTCGCCGTTCTTTACTGTCCAGCCGGTGAAGGCGCGGGCGCATTCCTTGATGTCATCCTCGGTGTAGTTGCCCACGCCCATGGAGAACAGTTCGAGAATCTCGCGACCGTAGTTCTCGTTGATGGAGTCCTTGTGGTTTGTGTGGTTGTCCAGCCAGATGATCATGGCGGGGTCTTTGGACAACTCTATCAGCAGGTCGTCGAAGCGTCCCAGACCGCATCTTCTGAACGTCCCGATCTGGTTGGTGAGCGATCCGAGGTTGTTCAGCTTGCCCTCGCCGGTGGCGAAGACGCCATGCCAGAACAGCGCAATCTTCTCCTCCAGCGGGCACTGGGTGGAGATCAATCGGTACGCCCAGTACGCGGCGTTGTGTCCCTGCATGGTGTGGAGGTCAACGTGCCGCCTGAAGATGAGGTCGTCGGGTATATGGAGAGAGTCGTCCGGGTTTAGAAATTCTTCGACCAGCGACTCGTAGCCGATCTCCTCGTAGCGGTCAAGCTCTTCGGGTGTCGCGCCGAAACCCGCGCGTCTCGCCAGATGCGCTATCAGACTTCTTTCTTCGGAACTCATTCTTGCCTTTCCTCCAAAAATCCGTATTTGGTTTCCGAGTATATAGCGTTTACGGTCCGGGCGCATCCTCCCTCGCCGTCTGGCGCGACTTCTCTACCCTGAATCCTCCGTAGGAGCTAAACGTATGCCCGTCTTGTTCGAAAGGCACGCGCGCCAGCGCGAAGTCCTCGGGCAGCGATATGCCGCCTGAGAAGACCAGTTTCATCGCGTCCTCCACCGACATGTCGGTCTCTATGATGTGGTCTTCCAGCACCAGCGCCATGTTGCCGCTGGTGGGGTTCGGGACTGTGGGAACGTACACGACTGCCAGAGACTCTCCCGTTCTCTCGGAATAGGCGCGCCCGGTTACGAATCCCATGGCTATCATGTTCTCTCGGGGCCACTCGATGAATACTACGCGGGAGAAGTTGTACTGTGAGGTCATAGAGGTCATTATCTGGCGCGAAACGCCGAACACCGATTTCACGAATGGTATGTGGAGCATCAGGCTGTCTATTCCTCTCATGCACTTCATGCCTACGTCGGAGGATATGAACAGGCCGATGAGGTACGAAACGATGATACCGATGACCACGCCGATTCCGGGAAAATATAGCGACCGGTCGCCTATGAATGAGAATTGGAAGCGGTCCACGAATGGCTTCACGTATGAATCGGCATAGCCGACCAGGAAGAATATGACAATCAAGGTGATGATGGTCGGCGCTATCTCTATCAGCCCGTCCACAGTCCTGGACTGAAAGTGATTCTTGATTCTGGACGGTATTCCTTCTTTGCGATTGCTCATTTCAAAATGCCCAAATCCCTTGAATCACAACGCAACACAAGATGTATCGTTACTCTATTACCCTCGCGCCTGTTCTTCAACGTGTGGATACGGCAAGTTTCCGGCGCTTGGAATCTGTGATGCCAGGTTTTCGGGAAGGTCGGTCGGGATTTGGCTTCTTGAAGTCTCTACTGTTCGTATATCTGGATCCTGTGTCTGCTGTGCTCGGTCACGTACAGCCTGTCCTCGGAATCGAGCTTGACCGACACCGGCCCCCAGAACAGCGGCTCGGTCTGGGATGCGACGTGGTAGGGGGTTTGCAGATGGTCGGGCAGTTCCTCTACCAGGAGTTGGGATTCCCTGCGAACGTCGTATTCGTCCGGGTTTACCAGAAGCCACTCCTCAGCCCACTTCGACAGGGTTGCCTCCCCGCGCAGCAGCTGGTGGAATGAGCCGTCCGGGTTCAGCGCCTGGACGCGCTCGTTGCCCCAGTCCGCGACGTGCATCTTTCCTTCGCCGTCCACCGCTACCGAACTGGGGCGATGAAATTGTCCCTCGCCGTCGCCGGACTCCCCGTAGGCGGCCACGAACTCGCCATCCGCCGTGAATTTCTGGATACGGTCATTCCGCCAATCGGCAATGTAAACGTCGCCCTCGGCGTCCACTGTCGCGCCCCAGGGCAGGTCGAATTGGCCGGGGTCGCTTCCCTGCTCTCCCCAGGACATGACTGGCTCGCCTTCCGGCGTCAGCTTATGAACTCTGGAAGCGTACTGCTCGACCACGTAAACCGAACCGTCCTTGCCGTGAGTTATCCCCGCCGGGCCGCCGAGTGCGCCTACTCCCCTGACTTCCTTGCCCCACTTCCTCACAAAGCTGCCCTGGCTGTCGAACACCTTCACTTCGTTCAGCGACTCGTCCGTGACGTATAAGTTATCTTGCGCGTCGAAATTCATGCAGACCGGAACGCGGAACTGGTCGTCTCCGTCGCCTGGGCCCGTGCTGAACTCGCCAAGCCAGTCCTCGTCGAACGTGCATATCTGGATCCGTATGCCGCGCGGATTCAGCCCGCCCATCCTGTTCA
Organism: Dehalococcoidia bacterium; assembly: GCA_965202815.1. Taxonomy (GTDB): domain Bacteria; phylum Chloroflexota; class Dehalococcoidia; order Lucifugimonadales; family UBA1123; genus VXRN01. The sequence continues at coordinate 983,844 of CBDBCD010000001.1, read as the reverse complement.
GGACGAATATCCGCCCGTCGCCGCTGAAGGCGATGTCATACGGATAGTTGAAGCCGCGGCCTATCGGCTGGTTGGAGTTGAATCCGATGGTCTTGAGATACTTCATCTTTGGTTCAGCCTCAAATGTTGAATTGCGGGTCGCTGTAATCAAGTAGCTTGTTGTAGATCTGGATGCGCCACCTCTGGGTGTCCGCGACCATGAGTCTCGATTCGGCGGCGTCAAACGCGACCGCCGTGGGAAGCGCGAATCTCCATTCCGTTTCGAGCGAATACACCCTCCGCCGCGCCTTGTAAACGTCCGGGTTGCTCAGAACGTACTCCTTCTGCCACTTGGAGAGTTCCTGCGCGTCCCCGATGAAGGTCGTGAGGTAGCTGCCCTCGGCGTCGAATGCCTGGACGCGGTGATTCGCCCAGTCGCACACATAGATGTCGCCGTCGGGGTCAACGGCGACGTCCGACGGGTGGTCGAATTCATAGTTCCCGTTGCCGTGGCTGCCCAGAGCGAAGACGAACCTGCCGTCGGCGTCGAACTTCTGTATCCGGTGGTTCTTGTGGTCCGCGACGTAGATGAACCCGTCCGCGTCGGTGGTGATGCCCCAGGGCGAATCCAGCTCGCCCTCGCCCGATCCTCGACTTCCCCACCCCGAGATGTGCCGTCCGTCGGTGGCTAGTTTCTGTACCCTGTGATTGTGGGTGTCCACTACCAGCAAGTTGCCTTCGTGGTCTATGGCCATGCCGGATGGCCGGTTGAACTGGCCGGGGCCGTCGCCGACCTCGCCGAACATCCTCAGAAAAGACCCGTCGCGACCGAACGCCGAAATGCGGTTGGTCCATGAGTCGGAGACATAGACGTTCGAGTCGCCGTCCAGCGCGATGCCGGAAGGCCAGGTGAACTGGCCCGGTTCTTCGCCCTTGCCGCCTATGCGGCCTATAACCTCCTCCTCGCCGGCTCTCCCGCCTGCGTGAAATCTGGTTATGTTGCACGTCCCTTCGATTCTCGTGATGACTGCAAACAGTTCGCCATCGCCGCCGGGCGCCAGCGCGACCGGTCCCATCACCTCATTTCTTCCGCCAACGACGTGGCTGAAGTCGTAAACTCTGTCCCCTACGATTCTAGTCAGCATAGTTCCTGATTCCCGTCCCGCGCCTGATTCTTAATTGCCAATTCTCAATTTCTAACTGACCTACGCGAACTGGTACTCGCGCGTCGCCACGATTAGCTGCAACATCTCCGACACGCGCCTGGCGGAATCGGCTTCGTTGGCTTCGTCCCATGACAGGTCGCCCTCGATCTCCGCGTGGCTTACCAGTTCAGACATGGTTTCGTCCTTGACCTCCACCTCTCCGAGCAACTCCAGGCAGGCCCTTACGACCGATTCGGGCGACGTGTCCTCTCCCTTTACTCGCTCCACTATGTCCCGCACGCCGGGACGTTCCAGGTCGCCCATCATGTCCGACACGAAGTTGGCCCTCTTCATCAGGGTTCCGCTGTTTACCCATTCTACGCCCGAATGCCAGCCCTCCACGCTTGGCGGGTTCAGAAGTTCCTGCCCCATGTAGGTTATGTGGTTCGCCCAGTCGAATATCTCAGGGCCGGGAAGTTCCACGCCCCCTGCCATCCTGACCGTTCCGACGACGACCTCGGTGGGATTCTTGACTTTCGTGAAGCGCGCGTCCTTGAAGAAGTCGGAGTTGAACAGAACGCGCAGCGCGTGGCTGATGTCGAAGTCCGACTCCACCAGCGCGGCCGCTATGACCTCGACCGCCTCCGGGTCTCTCGGAGGGGTGACCTGCCACGCGGGCACCTGCACCTCGTCCGCCACGAAGAAGCTGTACAGGTGGCGCGCGATGAACCGGGCCGTGGCGGGATGAGCGAGAACTATGTCAACGATGTCCTCGCCGTCGAAGTTTCCCTTATGGCCGAGGAAATCCTTCTCGCCGTAGTCGTGGTCGTCGGCTTTGAACTCGAAATACCAGTCCCAGCGACCCATGTGGAAGCGAGGCAGTTTCGGCGTCATCGTCCAGCCGGTGAACGCGCGCGAGCACTCGTAAACGTCCTCCTCGGTGTAGTTGCCCACGCCCATCGTGAACAGTTCCAGCAGTTCGCGGCCCCAGTTCTCGTTGATCGCCGTCGCGTGGTTTTCGTGATTGTCGAGCCAGAACAGCATCGCGGGATTTCTGGAGACTTCCATCAGCAGGTCTTTGTACCTGCCCAGTCCCTTCTCGCGGAACAGATCAATCATGTCCGTAATCTCGTCGTAGTGGTCAACCTTGGAGACTCCGGTAGCGAAGATCTGGTGCCAGAACAAACACATCTTCTCCTGGAGAGGGGCGTCCGTGTTTATCATTCTCCACACCCAGCCTGTCTGTCCGCGCCCGCCCGCCGTGCCGGGTTTCCACTGGAAGTGGTAGTAGCGCAGGAACTCGTAGATGTCCACCGGATCCTGGTCGTCGGGCTGAAGCAGTTCCTCTACGGTCGCCTCGTATCCTTTTTCCAGCCGCCGCTCAAGCTCCTCGCGGGTCGCGCCAAAGCCAGCCCGTCTCATCAGGTGAGCCATCAGGGAAAGGTCGTCGTTCGCCATTGTCTTCGTCTCCAAACTTCTAAGGGGTGTTCAGACGAGAGCGGTCCCGGCAGTCACCGACTGCCGGCTAATCCGCATTCATTGATTCTGCACAGGATTATATTATTGACTGACACAGCAGGCAAATTCTGTTTCCCATGGGTGAAGGCTCAGCCTTCCTTGACCCGTCGAAAGCGGCTTCGTTATACTTGAGTTCGGTATTCTTGACCTTACGAATCAACAAATGTCAGGAGCGGTGATTCGCATGACGACAGCGAACGTCATTTCCAGGGAAACGAGACTCGACGATTCTCAGTACAAGTGGGGCTTCGACTTCGACTACGAATCGGAAACGGCTCCAAAGGGCCTTTCCGAAGATACGGTCAGGTTCATATCTCACAAGAAGAATGAACCCGAATGGATGCTCGAATGGCGCCTGAAGGCTTTCAGGCACTGGGAGCGGCTCGATCTGGAAGAGCCGACCTGGGCGAACGTGAGCTACCCCCAGATTGATTTCCAGGACATCGTTTACTACGCCGCGCCCAAGTCCCAGGACGACGGCCCCAAGAGCCTGGACGACGTGGACCCGGAGATACTGGAGGCGTTCGACAAGCTGGGCATTCCATTGGAAGAGCAGAAGAAGCTGAGCGGCGTCGCGGTTGACGCGGTGCTGGACAGCGTTTCGGTTGCCACGACCTACCAGAAGATGCTCGAAGACGCGGGCGTCATATTCTGCCCCATATCCGAGGCCGTTCAGAAGTACCCCGAACTCGTTCAGAAGTATCTGGGCTCGGTCGTGCCGTACACCGACAACTTCTACGCCACGCTCAACTCCGCCGTCTTCAGCGACGGCTCATTCTGCTACGTGCCGCCCGGAGTCAGATGCCCAATCGAGCTTATGACCTACTTCCGGATCAACGAGCTCGATTCCGGCCAGTTCGAGAGGACGCTCATCATCGCCGACAAGGGCAGCTATGTCAGCTACCTCGAGGGCTGCACCGCGCCCATCCGCAAGACGAACCAGCTTCACGCCGCCGTGGTCGAGCTTGTAACGCTGGATGACGCCGAGATCAAGTATTCGACACTTCAGAACTGGTACCCGGGCGACAAAGAGGGAAACGGCGGGGTTTACAACTTCGTGACCAAGCGCGGTGCCTGCCGGGGAAAGAACTCCAAGATAAGCTGGACTCAGGTGGAAACCGGCTCGGCCATCACCTGGAAGTATCCGAGCGTGATACTCCAGGGCGACGACTCGGTCGGCGAGTTCTACTCGGTCGCGCTGGTGAACAACTACCAGCAGGCCGATACCGGCACCAAGATGATCCACATGGGCAAGAACACCAAGAGCACCATCGTGGCGAAGGGCATCAGCGCGGGCCACGCCCAGAACACCTATCGCGGAATGGTCAGAATAATGCCGTCCGCGTCGGGAGCGCGCAACTTCACCCAGTGCGACAGCCTGCTTATCGGAAGCGAGTGCGGCGCGCACACCGTTCCGTACATCGAGGTCAGAAATCCTACGGCCCAGATGGGCCACGAGGCGACCACCTCCAAGGTCAACGACAACCAGCTCTTCTACCTCCAGCAGCGCGGCATTGACCAGGAAGAGGCCAACTACATGATAATCAACGGCTTCTGCCGGGGCATATTCAAGGAACTCCCCTTCGAGTTCGCCGCTGAGGCGAGCCAACTCCTGCGCGTGAGCTTAGAAGGCACAGTGGGCTAAAGTCGGCGCTGATGTGGGCAGTTTCGTTTCAGTGTAAGAATGCCGAGTGCATCTCTGTGCTAAATTCGGCGCCCGAAATACATCGGCGTCATTGGGAAAATTCAAGAGATAGGGATAAGCGCAATACAAATGCTTGAAGTACGAGATTTACACGTTTCGATAGAAGACACCGAAATCCTGAAGGGCATCAGCCTCACCGTCAACGAGGGCGAGGTTCACGCGATCATGGGACCGAACGGCTCAGGCAAGAGCACGCTCGCCAACGTGGTCGCGGGACGGCCCGAGTACACCGTAACCTCCGGCGAGATACTCTACGATGGCGAGGACATAGCCGAGTGGTTTCCTGAAGACCGCGCCCGCGAGGGAATCTTCCTTGCCATGCAATACCCGGTTGAACTTCCCGGTGTCCGCACATGGCAGTTCCTCAAGGCCGCGGTTGACGCGATACGCCAACACAAGGGCGAACCGGAGTTGTCCATTCGGCAGTTCGACCGCCTTCTCGACTCGAAGCGAGAAATGGTGAACATTCACGACGACCTCGTGCGTCGCTCTGTCAATGAGGGTTACTCCGGCGGCGAGAAGAAGCGCAACGAAATCCTTCAACTCGCGCTGCTCGACCCTCGGCTCGCGCTGCTGGATGAAACAGACTCCGGCCTGGACATTGACGCGCTGCGAATCGTGGCCGAAGGAGTCAACGGATTCAGGGGCGAGGACAAGGCCATCGTTCTGGTGACTCACTACCAGCGCATCCTCAACTACATCACGCCGGACTTCGTACATGTCCTGGTTGACGGTCGCATAGTCCGCTCCGGCGGCAAAGAACTGGCGCTGGAACTCGAGGACAAGGGATACGACTGGATAATCAAGGAAGCGGCAGCCGTAGGTGTTTAACGGTTCCTGATCACTGAGAACTGAAAGCTAACGACTTGGGAAGACATGACTCAAACACTGACAAAATACGACCGCTATGCCGACCAGTACGCTAACGTCGCGAGTTTCGGACCGACGTGGCTGCGCAATCTGAGACAGAAGGGCTTCGACAACTTCTCGCGGCTCGGATTCCCGACTGCACGCAGAGGAAACGAGGCGTGGAAGTACACGAATGTCGCGCCGGTAGCGCGCGCGGAATTTTCTGTATCCACATCGGATGAATCGCCCTCCGCAGAGTCGCTACGCGAGACCCTGCCTTGGGTGGAAGACTGGAATACGCTCGTGTTTGTGAACGGGCGGTTCTCACCTGAACTGTCCATCATCCACGACACTGGGAGCGTCACCGTCTCCGGTCTGTCAGCCTTGATGGAGTCGGACGGCGCTGTCGCCCGACAGCATCTTGGCTCTTTGGCCTCGGTGGAAGACGACGGATTCACCGCGCTAAACACCGCCTTCATCGGCGATGGCGCGGTGGTTCACGTTCCCGATGGCGGTAGATTGGAGAGGCCTGTTCACCTGGCGTTCGTGTCAACTGAGGAAGATAGTTTCATTGCCCATCCGCGTGTCCTGGTAGTGACGGGAGTCGAATCGGAAGCTACGGTAATCGAGAGCTATGTCAGCCTTTGCGACAACGTGTACTTCAATAACGCCGTCGCCGAGATAGTGGTTGGAGAAGGCGCGAGGATAGAGCATTATCGCCTGATGGATGAGAGCGACGAGTCATACCATGTGGGAGTAGCGCGCGTTCACCAGAAGGACGGCAGTTCGTTCTCTTCTCACGCCTTCTACAAGGGGGCGGGACTTGGCAGGCACGACTTCTATGTCCATATAGGTGACGGATGTGAGATCGACCTCAGCGGCCTGTACATCACGTCCGGCGCTCAGCACATGGACAATTTCATAAACATAGACCATGCCAGCCCGCATTCCACGAGCAGACTCTATTACAAGGGTATCCTGTCCGGCAGGTCCAGGGCGGTGTTTGGCGGAACCGTCTTCGTTCGTGAAGGCGCGGACAAGACGGACTCGCTCCAGTCGGACAAGAACCTGCTGCTGTCCCCGGACGCCGAGGTGGACTCGAAGCCCGCGCTGTTCATCTGGGCCGACGACGTGAAGTGCGGACACGGCGCGACCGCCGGCAATGTGGACGAAGATACGGTCTTCTACATGCGAAGCCGAGGTGTGGACCTCGAAACCGCGAGCCGACTGCTCATATTCGGATTCGCTTCTGAAATCATAGATACCGTAGCCGTGCCGGAACTGCACGAGTACCTCGAATCCTCCTTCCTGGATGCAATACCAAGATACGAATTCAAATTTTAGGGGTTCCAGTTGATGAACGACCTCCAGGACCTGTACGCCGAGGTGGTCATGGACCACAATCGCAGGCCGCGAAACTTCAAGAAGATTGACGACGCGGACCGCACCGCGGACGGATTCAATCCGCTGTGCGGCGATCAGATTTCGCTGTACCTTGACTTGGGCGATGACGACTCTATACAGGACATCGGATATGTGGCCGCGGGCTGCGCCATATCTAAGGCGGCGGCTTCCATGATGAGCGAGGCTGTCAAGGGTCAAAGCCTTGAGAATGCTCAGCGTGTAGTATCTGAATTCCGGCATATGCTTACTCACAGGGACGGCGAAGAGCCGGATTACGAAATCATGGGCGACCTGGAGATTCTGGAAGGCGTTTCCAACTATCCCACAAGAATCAAGTGCGCTACGTTGCCGTTGCACACGCTTGCGTCGGCCATAGATAGCGGAAATAAGAAAACGGTTTCCACGGAATAGAGCCCGGACTCTCCGGCGGCTTTGCGTAGGGGTGGAGACATGCAGATACCAATAAAAGTGGACTATGGAGTGAGAGCGCTGGTTGATCTGGCGATACACCGCCAGAACTCACCCTTGCGCGCCAGTGAAATAGCGGGCAGGACGATGATTCCCGAAGCCTATCTGGCGCAAGTTTTACACGCGCTCGGCAAAGCCGGCATGGTGAAGGCGCAACGCGGGCCTCATGGAGGCCACACGCTCGCGCTGGATCCGGAAGATATCCGGTTGAGCGAGGTCATGGAGTGTCTGGGATCTACCGAGAACCTAGTTTACTGCCTGGACGATAACGCCGTTTGCATCCATGCTCCTTCCTGCGCTCAGAGAGAAGTGTGGCAGGAGGTCGAGTTGGCGGTGTACCGGATACTCGATTCCCGAACAATCGGGAATCTCGTTGATAGAAGCCACGAGATATTGAAAAACAGAGAATTGATGACTCAGCCTGCCATATTGCAGGACAGAAGGAACTGAAATCGTATTCAGGAGAGAGTGAAATGGCATTCGTTAAAGTAGGGAAAGCGTCGGAAGTGCCGGCTGGAACGTCTAAGGTTTACGAGATAGGCGACAGGTACATAGCGGTGTGCAACGTGGAAGGCGAATTCTACGCCATAGACGACCTGTGCACGCACGACGAGGCTCCGCTGGACCAGGGGTATCTCGAGGGCTGCGAAATTGAGTGCCCGAGACACGGCGCGCGCTTCGACGTGACAACAGGGCGGGCGACCGCGCTTCCGGCGGTGGTCCCGGTTGATACCTTCCCGGTTCGCGTGGAAGGCGACGACATCGAGTTGGACGTCTAGCGGCTGCTTTCTGAAGCTCATATAAGATCGCGAGGATGCGGAATATGTTCGACGTGCAGAAGGTCCGGGAAGACTTTCCAATCTTGTCTCGGAAGGTCTATGGCAAGCCACTGGTCTATCTGGACAACGCCGCCACGACCCAGAAGCCGCGTCAGGTAATACAGGCGCTGGTTGACTACTACGAGCGCTCTAACGCCAATGTGCATCGGGGAGTCCACGCTCTCAGCCAGGAAGCGACCGAACTCTACGAAGGCGCCCGCGTCAAGATTGCCCGCTTCATAGGCGCTGAACATCCGGAAGAGATAATCTGGACGCGCAACGCGTCGGAGTCCTTGAACCTGGTAGCGCACACCTGGGCGCAGGAGAACATCCGCGAGGGCGACGAGATCGTCGTAACGCCATACGAGCACCACTCCAACCTGGTTCCCTGGCAGAAGGTCGCGGCGGACAAGGGCGCGAAGCTTCGTATCATGCCCATGCTGGAACACGACCAGAGCCTCGATATGTCGCGCGTTGACGAGTTCATAACGCCTCGCACCAAGCTGCTGGCGGTCGTGCATATGTCCAACGGCATTGGGATACTGAACCCGGTCAGGGAACTCGCGGCCAAGGCGCGCGCCGTCGGCGCGACGGTGTTGATTGACGCTACTCAGAGCGCTCCCCACCTCGCGGTGGACGTGCGGGACCTGGACTGCGATTTCCTGACGCTCAGCGGACACAAGATGCTCGGACCGACCGGAATCGGCGTCCTGTACGGCAGGCGCGAAATTCTGGAGAACATGGAGCCGTTCCTGCGTGGCGGCGAGATGGTGCTGGAGGTATGGTACGACAGGGCCACGTGGAACGACCTGCCCATGAAGTTCGAGGCCGGAACGCCCAACATAGCCGACGCAATCGGCTTTGGCGCCGCCGTGGACTATCTGAATGAGATAGGCATGGACAACATTCGCGCCCACGAAGTGAAACTGAACGCTCACGCCCTGAACGCCTTCAAGGAACTGGAAGAGGAGATAGACATATTCGGGCCGCGCGACCCTGAAAAGCGCGGCGGCATCTTCTCGTTCTACTCCGAAGTGGCGCACCCGCATGACCTCGGCACTTTCCTCGACAGAGACGGCATAGCCGTTCGCACAGGACACCACTGCACGATGCCTCTTATGAGAGAACTCGGAGTGGTGGCGACCGCGCGTTCCAGCCACTACCTGTACAATACGGAAGACGAGATAGATGCCCTTGTGGATTCTGTGAAGAGGGCTGTCAGGTACTTCTCCGATGGCGTTGGGTAATCTGGACGAGATTTATCGCGACGATGTGATTCTGGATCATCGCCGCAACCCCCGCAACTCTGGCAGGATAGATGACGCCGGCATATTCATGGACGGCGTCAATCCGTTTTGTGGAGACGAAATCCATCTGCAAATCAAGCTCGGTCCGGACGGACGTGTCCTGCGAGTCGGATTCCAGGGAGAGGGTTGTTCCATTAACCAGGCTACCGGATCCATGCTGTCCGAGGCCATCAGGGGACTGACTCTTGACGAGGCAGCAAGCCTATCGGATCGGTTCCACAAAATGATGCAGGGCTCGGAGCCTACGCCGGAACAATTGGCCGATCTTGGCGATTTAGGCTCCTTGGCGAAAGTCCGAGACTTCCCGGTGCGTATCAAGTGCGCGCTGTTGGCGTGGTCAACGCTGGAAGACGGCTTGGACTCGGCTTAGTCCTGGACGAGCGCGATGATGCGGTCAATGGATTCGTCGCGGAAGCGGTCCAGGTCGTCGGCGTCTTTCACCAGCGTCCCCAGCGTGCGCTCTACTGATTCCCTGTCCAGGTGGTCGTAATGGAGAATGACCATCGCCTTGGCCCAGTCCAGGGTTTCGGAGATGCCGGGGACTTTCTCCAGCCCCGACTCGCGCGCTTCCTCGACGAAGCGGCAGACCTGTCTGGCGAGCCTGGCGTCTATCCCCTCGACTTTGCGGCGGACGATTCGCAGCTCTTTCTCCAGGTCGGGATAGTCTATCCACAGGTAGAGACAGCGGCGACGCAGCGCGTCGGAGAGGTCGCGCGTGCGGTTAGATGTGAGAATGACCAGCGGCTTGTGCTTCGCGCGGATCGTGCCTATCTCTGGGATGGTGACCTGGAACTCTGAGAGGACTTCGAGCAGGAATGCCTCGAACTCTTCGTCGGCGCGGTCTATTTCGTCAATCAGCAGAACCGGAGGCTTGTCCGGTTGGGTGAGCGCGGCAAGGAGTGGACGTTCCAGCAGAAAGTCGCGGCTGAATATCTGCTGCTCCCTCTCGTCGGTCGAGAGTCCGCTGCCCTCGTCCAGCCTTATTCGCAGGAGTTGCCTGGCGTAGTTCCACTCGTACAGAGCGGTTGTCACGTCGAGGCCCTCGTAGCACTGGAGGCGAATGAGCGAGGTGTCGAGGAGCTGCGCCATGACGTTGGCGATCTCTGTCTTGCCGACTCCGGCTCGTCCCTCGATAAGCAGCGGGCGCTCAAGCGCCTGAGCCATGAAGATGGACGTGGCGATAGCCGGGTCTGCTATGTAGTCGCGCGACTCCAGTTCGCGGACGATGTCTCGGATGGGGTCGGTATGGTCAGACACGGTCCAGCTTGTCCAGCAGTCTCTTGACGTCTTCTATGTTCGAGGCTATGAACGGATCACTGAACCAGCCTTCGTAGAAATTCTGGTGGAGGCTGTTCGCTACTGAGAATAGGTTGCGTATTTCGGGGTCTCCCGTTCGGTTGACTATATTGTCAACGGCTCTGAACAACTCGCTATGCTTATCGTGTCGCCATCCTTCGCGTTCCGCGATGGATTTGACGGCGTGAGCCGCCGCGCCCCAAGCTTTTTCGGACGCCTGGAGGCGGTCGCCGCGACGCAGTTCATCCTCCGCCTGCTCGATGAAGCGGCGGCTGGTGTCGGTATGGAATGCAGTGGTTGCCATTTGGCTACTCTCAATCTTAGTTTGTCCCGTATTATTACATTATAGTTCCGATATGTGCAACAAATCACTCTCGCAACTTATCAAACCGTGACTCTATATAGTCAGGGATGGTTCCCGTATCTCGCAAGGATTCAAGGGCTCTGTCAACATCCGACGAGGGTATTTGATCGAACACGTTGGGACTTGGGACCAATGCGGAATTCAGGTCGTTCGGCTCGAATTTGTTAAGGCCGTCACCGTATCTTCTCATAGACAGCGATATGATCTCTTGTCCTACGGCAGAGGTCAGGTATAGAAAAATGTGGTCAAGATATTTCAACCCTGAAAGGTTTGGCTGAAATCCGTGGAAGCATGTCAGGTTGAGCGCCGAGGAACTGTTTCGCGCTACCTTGAATCTGCCTCTGGCAAAGACTCCGAGAAGCAGTGGAGAAGGTACGCGAGACTCTGTTTTGTACCAGGGCGTTCGGCTTTTGGTCAGGAATCTCCGGTGGAATTCGTTTTGCTCTCCTAACTGTATATAATCTCTCGCTTTCTTGGAATATCTCCCGTTTGGGCTGAACAGCAATGTTCGCTCGTCGGAATTCATCAGGTCAGAATGATCGTCGTCGGTAAAGAAGGGTTCCTGAATCTGCGAACTCTTGGTGATGATTCGAGTCAGTTCCGAGTCTTCCAATTCCAGATTCTCTGCGTCTGATGGTCTCAGGACGAAGAATTCGTTGGCCCCGGTGGCTATGCCTCTGATGAATCGTCCGTAATAGTCCAAGGTAATTGACTTTTCGATAGAAACCGATATCAAGTCGTCTTCAAAATATGTTAGCCATTTGTCGCTTGGATTGAGTTGGCTGTATGGAATCTCAGATACAGGGGATTCGCTTAGAATGGAATCGAGCGATTCTATGGACTTGGCTGTGAAGAACCTGACGCCAGGGTATCTGGCAGATGAATAGTAGAGTACGATTCCGGCTGATGTTATGGAGTCGGGGAAGACTTCCTTTTCGCAATCGAGGCTTATGATTGCGGACAGATGCGCTCCGTCAATGAGACGCTCTTTGATAAGAGTTCCGTAGCCGGTGTTCAGGAATTCGAGCGGCATTATGTACGCAAGCCTTCCAGATGGCTCAAGTTCGGACAGGGACTTGACAAGGAATGCGGAGGCTGAGTTCGTGTAGCCCGACAGCTTGATTCCGAGCTCCTCTTCAAACCTGTGGAGCGCTAAATCACTATTCTTGAATTTCTGAAATCTCATATACGGCGGATTGCATACGATATTCCCGAAAGTCCTGCCCCAGGATAGAAGATAGTCTTCTCTGGATATGTCAATATGGCTATTTGCATTGGCGTCTATCCAGTAGTTCAGGACTTTGGGATCAATCTCATTGGCAGTGAATTCAACGCCGTACCGTAACGCCGCGTTGTAGAACGCGCCCAGTCCGAAGCCGGGGTCATGCACGTGGCGGTTTTTCGAATCCGCAACCCAGCGAACCATGAAGTCGGCCACTTTCGGATGGGTGAAGAACTGACCGAAAGCCTTGCGGTGGGTCTCGCCTACCGTATCCAGATAGCCTCTCTCAACTCTATCCATTGGCGACCTCGGGCCTTATGGTCACACGCCCGCCATTCGTGACCTTTACATGGAGGTCATGTCCAACGAGCATTGACATTCCAACCAGCGGCTCATCGCCCACCGCGCCGGTCTCGACATACCTAGGCAGTCCGTCCCAGAGCGCGGTGACTCCGTACACGTTGAAGGAAACCTCTCTGCCATCGGCCAGGACCGCTTCACCATCGCCCACGACAGGCAGTTCCAGGTCCGCCACCAGCATTGGCGGCAAGGCCAGATAGCCGTTGAACCCTGTGTCTATCACAGCGTCCACCTGTTGGACCTGTCCTTCCGGGCCTCTCAGGAAAAGGGTAACAACGGCTTCAAGGTTGGCGTTCACGATGCCCTCTATCACTTGGCTCTCCGCAGGGAGCTTCCCCCAAATCGGTACAGTGTCTGATGTCCAACTCGCATTAGCCAGACTGCGGCGTCCGGGTGATGGACGCGCAGGCGTTCCGATGCGTCAATAGCGTTTTCGCCGAGCGCATAGTTTCCACTGTCAATGTCAATAGCAACGACCTGCCCGTGGTGGTCTGCCTCGACCAGATGGCGGATGTCCCTCTCGTAAATCTCTTTCCCAAGACGGACTGTCTCATCGGCGGGTCTCTTGACGGTCATTGCAGTCTCCTTCCTCAGATCCTTCAGCGAGAACTAGGCGTATTCCTAATCAAGGCTGTCGGCCCCTTCCGGTTCATTATCACCGGCCAGAGTTGCGGCCCTCCGAAGAATACTGACCAGCAGACCGGAATCCGACGCGGTGATCATGGTGCCTTCGGCGATACGGTCCAGCCTTATGAGAACCGCTAACAGTCGCCCCAGTTGCTCGGGCGTGGCCTCGGCTATGGCGGATGTATTCTCCCAGAACCTGTCGGCTTCGGGGGAATCTTTCCAATCAAACCAGTCGAAGGGTTCTACCCACTCCAAGTTGGAACAGACTTGGGTGAAACGAGAAGCGCTGGGAGATGGGTGGTATGATCGCGTTCCGTCCGGCTTATCTCTCATTGTGCCGAACTCAAATCCCCGTGATTCAAACTCTGGCAAGAATGACGCGAGCGTGTCCAGCCTTTCTTTCAGTGTGGGGGCATTTTCGTCTTCGTGGAATTCAAAGTCAAACAGTTCGTCAACTTGATCAATTGCCGTAATATTATCGCATTCCGCAGAAAGCGCGTCGGCGCAATGGTTTACGGCCTCTGAGAATGGGATATCATCGAGAATGTAACCGCCTGATGTCTTTCTGCCAACGCCCCATCCGGCATGGCCCTCAACGGTGCCGATGATGAAATCCTCAAGCTTGCGGTCATCACATTTGAGTCCAATAGTGATCGAGTCCGGCGATATACGAGTGACCTCGAACTCTTTCCCTCTGTACTCATATATTCTCTTGATGAGAGTCATTCCTTCCTCTTCCGTTTCCTTCGATTCATCGCTACTCTCAGGGTTGGGGAACAAGCCTATCTCCTGCGCCATAGTCGGGTCACCCGTATCTCTGTACTGCCTCAATGCCTCGTCACGCTTTGCATACCACTCTTGTTGCTCTGGAGTAGGGTTAGCTGGCCTAAACGGATTATCCGAGAATCTAGAAAGCGGGTTGTTTTCCTGCGTTGACATTGTTCATCTCCTTCTCAGAAACTTTGCAATACTGATACGACGCTCACAAATCCAAGTGAGCATATAGGAAACTTAAGGATGATCTCGCCTGCCCAGCAACTCTGTGATTTTCGTCTTTAGCCGCTCTCTTCTAGCGTCGTAGAATTTGTCGAACTTCGTTATCGAGCCGGGGACTTCTCCTAGCAGGTGTCGGTCCTGATAATCTTGCCTGCTTGTGAGACAAGGGTAAGTCTCGGACAGCCATTCGGCAGGCATCTTGGAACTTTTCTCTAAATTCTCCGGACCTTGAAGTAATTGGAGATTTGCGAGTCCATCTCTACTTTGTATGAAGTCGCTTATCTGATCTTCGGGAACTGAAGCGGCCTTGAGTTGTGTCTCAGTAAATCGCGTTCTAGGGAATATGTGGTCAACATGGAAATGGTTACGCAAGTCAACAAATGGGAAGATTAGCGACAACAGGGTAAACGTGAGCGGGTTACCATACTGCATATCCGCCAAGCCCTCTATCTCTTCAGCGTCAAATGTGAGCGGTTTTGTTCTATTTCTCATTTCCGTGTTGATTTGGTCAATGGGAAAGCCATCGTCATGGCTTTCCCTGATGATTTGCCTGAGAGCAGACAACAGCGGATCCAATCCGCTGCTCCAGACGCCGGATTTCAGAAGGCTTCGGATTAGCCATCCACGGATAGCTTGCCTGTCATTTTTGAATTGGCTATGTGTAAGGTATGATTCTCCAGGATTCTTTAGGTAGAGGTAGTATGCAATCGGGAGAATGGAGTTGTGTGAGCGGAGGACGTGTCGGTTGAAGCCGAAGCTAGAAATCAACCGAACTGTCAAATTCAACGCTCGCTTGATGGCGTCCCAATTATCTTCAAAGACGGCCATGTTCTGGTGATTGAAATTTGTTGCTCGGAATCCGATGTTGGCTATGTTGCTCAGCACAAGACCAGCTTTCATAACTAGGTCCTTAGAAAATGAAAACCCGTCTCCAATTCCGTTGAGATTATCCACCAAGCCATGAATCTCTTCACGAGCGTCATGGTGGTCCCATTGAGCTACCGCTACGGAGAGAAGCAAGTCAGAATACGAGAGGACCGTGCCACCACTATTTGTTCGAATGAAAATCTGGAGGACTTTTTCAATATCCTGTTCATGCTCTTCATAATAGGCCAGCATCCTTTCTTTATGTACAATCTCAAAAAGTCTAGATAGAGTTCTGGAAGCTATCTTGAAAAGAGGTTCTTCATATGCATACGGAAGATTGCCAAACAGCCAGCCATTTATGTCATGTATTTCATTCATAGCTAGAATGTCCCCGACAGGAAACCAACAGACGTCATCACTGACTTGCTCAATCTGACTGTCTGTCAGGAAATCGAAATGATACTTCACCTCGTCATCTTCACTAGGATTCCAGAGCAAGTCTAAGTAGAGTTTACGAACGGGGAAGGCATAGTTGTTATTCCACCGGTAGCGCAGCAATTTCCATGCCATAGTCCCGCGTAGGCCAATGTTCAGGGCTGTTAGACGCTGTTGACCATCAAGAACAGCCGTAAGTTTCTGATTCGGCATTTCCGGTAGAGGGAGACAATGGGGATTATCTCTCTGGTGGTAGTTACGAACGAAATCATAGAATTTGAAATTTCCGCTGTTCTCTTTCTCGATTTCCCAGTATAGAAATGCGCCGAAAGGATAGCCTTGCATAAGACTGTCAAATAGCCTACAAATCTGATCATGTCGCCATACGAACTCACGTTGTATAGCGGGCAGAACTAAATCACGCCTGTGGATCTGGTCAAGGGTTGCCTTGATGGTTCTTCCGGTTTGGTACATAGCAGTGCTTCCTCATCAATGATTCAGTCTTTGGCAGCCGCGGCGTCTTCCCGGTTAAGCTCAAGCATCTCGCCGAGCGTGATTCTCAGGGTTTCAAGCAGTTCTTCGCGGGTGGCTTCCTGGCAGTTCACCCCTGGGACTTCTTGTATCCAGCCGACCCACCAGTCGCCATCCTGTTTGATTATGGCTGTGTATTTGTTCAACGCTTTCACCAATTCCCCTTTGGAAGTCATCTATGAGATTTCTTCGCGGAGTTTTTCTCGAACCCAGGAATTCAGCAGAGTTGTGCTGGATATGCCTTTTCGCTTGGCGATAGCGCGTATTTTCTTGGCCATGTCGGTCTCGACATGGAAGTAGATTTTGCTGGATTGGATGTCGGATGTGTTGAGGTCCACTATCTGGGAATCGTCCAGATAATCGGTAAAGTCGTGGGTGTCCCAGAACTCTCCGATTTCCTCGTAGGAACTGGCTTTGGATATAGAAGTCTTACCTTCGACCATATCTTCTCCTTTCTGACCGATTATACTGGATTGACGGTTGTCTATTACTATATCAGCCCTCTCTGTGGGGAGAGGGCTGATTGGGGGGTTGCTATTCTGTTTTGGTTATTTTAGCTGGCGCTCTAGCCCTGCATCGCTCGCCACACCTTCTCCGGCTTGGCGGGCATGTTCATGTGCTTGACGCCGAAGGGAGAAAGCGCGTCTATGACGGCGTTCATCACAGCGGGAGACGCGGCTATTGTGCCGGTCTCGCCCGCGCCTTTGACTCCGAGCGGGTTGGTCGGGGAGGGGGTTTCCGTGCGGTCGGTGATGATAGAGGGGATGTCCTCTGCCGTCGGCAGGGCATAGTCCATCATGCTGCCGGTGAGAAGCTGGCCGGAGTCGTCGTAGATCGCCTCTTCCTGGAGCGCCTGTCCGACGCCCTGCGCTACCCCGCCGTGCACCATGCCCTCGACTATCATCGGGTTGATGACGTTGCCTACGTCGTCGAGCGCGACGTACTTCTGCAACTCGACCTCGCCCGTGTCGCCGTCCACCTCGACGACCGCGATGTGCGTGCCGAAGGGCCAGGTGAAGTTCTGCGGGTCGAATATGCTGACCGCCTCGAGTCCAGGCTCGGTTCCCTCGGGAAGGCTCTCGTACCAGTAGGCGGCGAGCGCGACTTCCTGGAAAGTCTTGGCGTTGGCGGGCGCGCCCTGCACGAAGTATTGGCCGTTCTCGTTTACGATGTCTTCTGGAGCGGCTTCGAGCAGGTTGGCGGCGATGCGCTTCGCCTTGTCCTGGATCTTCTCGATGCTCATGTGGATAGCGTTGCCGCCGCAGACCGCGCTGCGGGAGCCGAATGTGCCTGTCCCCATCTGGACCTTGTCGGTGTCGCCCTGGACGACTTCCACATCCTCGACGGCTACGCCGAGTTCTGCCGCCGCAAGCTGGGCGAACGTGGTGTGGTGTCCCTGTCCGTGACCGGAAGATCCGGAGAATACGGTGACTTTGCCGGTGGGATGCACGCGAACGAGCGCGCTTTCCCAGACGCCTGCGCGAGCGCCGAGCGTGTAGGCGACGGCGGAGGGCGCCATGCCGCATATCTCCACGTAGGTGGAGAGGCCGATGCCGAGGTAGCGTCCCTGCTCGCGGGCGGCGGCCTGTTCCTTGCGGAAGTCGTCGTAGCCGACGAGTTCGAGTGCGCGGTCAAGCCCGGCCTCGTAGTTGCCGCTGTCGTATATGACGGTCGTGGCGACCTCGTGGCCATCCTCGAACGGAGGTATGAGGTTCTTGCGCCTGACTTCAGCCGGGTCCATGCCGATCTCCGCGGCGTAGCGGTCCATCATGCGCTCCACGAGGTAGGTGGCTTCTGGACGGCCCGCGCCGCGATATGCGTCAACCGGGGTGGTGTTGGTGAACACGCCGGTCACTTTGCAGTGGATGTTGTCTATGGTGTATGGGCCCACTAGCATGAGGCCGAACAGGTAGGTGGGAATGGCCGGAGCGAAGGTGGAGAGATACGCGCCCATATTAGCGTACAGGTCGGTCGAGAGTCCGGTGACGTTGCCCTCGGAGTCGCCGACTATCTCCATCTGGCCCACGTGGTCGCGTCCGTGTGTGGTGGCGAGGAAGTTCTCCTGCCTGCCCTCAATCCACTTGACCGGCTGGCCGAGATTCTTGGCTATCATGCCCGCGATGACTTCTTCGGCGTACAGGTAGAGCTTGCAGCCGAATCCTCCGCCAACGTCGGGCGCTATCACCCTTATCTGGTGTTCGGGATGTCCGGTGACCAGCGCAAGTAGCAGCCTGACCAGGTGGGGAATCTGCGTGGAAGTATAGACGGTAAGCTGGTTGGTTCCGGCATTGAAGTCGGCCACTACGCCTCTCGGCTCCATCGGGTTGGGAATGAGGCGCTGGTTGACGATGCGCTCGGACACGCGGACTTCCGCGCCCGCCGCCGCCGCGTCGTAGTCTCCGCCGCCCACTTCCCACTCGAAGGCGATGTTGTTGGGGGCGTCTTCATGAATCTGGGCCGCGCCGTCCTGCACGCCCGCCTCCATGTCCACAACCGCGTCGAGGACGTCGTAGTCCACCACGACGAGTTCGGCTGCGTCGGCTGCGGTGCGAGGGTCGTCCGCTACTACGGCGGCAACGACGTCGCCGACGGTGTTTACCTTGTCAATGGCGATGGGCGGATGGGGGACTTCCTTGGTGTCGGGAACTACCCACCCGCAGATGAGCGAGCCGAGCTGTTCGTGGAGGTCGGCGCCTGTGTAAACGCCCACGACGCCTTCGACGTCCAGCGCCGCGGATGTGTCAACATTGGTGATTCTGGCGTGAGCGTGGGGACTGCGGGCCAGAGCCAGGTGCAACATTCCCACGAGGCGAACGTCGTCAACATAGGTGCCTTTGCCTGTGATCAACCTGGGGTCTTCGCGGCGTTTTATGCTATCACCGATTGCCGTTTGGGTGGTCACGTCTCTCCTCCTGTTGGATGCTTGGTATGTCAGTTGCCGTAGCCGGTATTCTGTCTCTCTCACAAGTCGGCGGGACTGGCCGAGCCGCTGTCTATTCTAGGCGGTACTCTATCTTAATCGTGGTTCTTAGGCAAGTTGAACTTCAACTACACAGTTTCGCCTGATACTTCAATCTATGCTACAATTGCGGCATGGATTCAGAACATATATATAAGTCACTATTTATAGCGCAGACCGATAGACAGCGAAAGAATTCTTTCGTAGCTTCAATGCTGGGAAAACGCTGGGCAACGCTGGATGAAAATCGTTCCAGCACGACCCTGTGACCCTCCCAGCTAGCGCCCAGCACTTTCCCGCGTATCTATAAACTATGATATATGTAGTATCGTCCGCCGACCTTGTAGCTGCCTGACGGGCGCGCGACCTTTTCGTTTTCGTCTTGTCGTCAATCTTTCGTTCGCCCTGAGCTTGTCGAAGGGCTGTCCATTCATGGTTCGACAGGCTCACCACGAACGGACTACACAGGTGACACCCGAAAATGAAAAGAACCTGCTGACAGGCGCAGGGCTTCTTTTTCGCTGTGTAGCGGTTGTGCTATACTGCGATAGCTTTTCGAGGGCATTTGCAACACGGCTGTTGCATTTGCGATTAAGAGATGGCGCGGAGACGCCGGTCATACGCGGCGATTGAATCTGAAGGACAGAAAATGGCAGACGGTATCGAACTGATCGAAGGCGGATCCGTTACATCTCCAAAGGGATACAGGGCAGGCGGCGTCTATGCCGGTCTGAAGACCGCCGGCGAAGGCGTCTTGGACCTGGGGATACTGGTGTCGGACCGACCGGCCGCGGTCGCTGGAACTTTCAGCACGAACAAGATACTGTCTCCTTCGGTGACCGTGAGCAAGAGTCGGCTCGCCAACGGAGGAGGTTCCAGGGGAGTGGTGGCGAACAGCGGCTGCGCGAACTGCTCTGTGGGCGAACAGGGGATTCTGGACGCGGAAGATATGACCCGACTGGCGGCGGCGCACCTCGGAGTTCACGCTGAAGACCTGTGCGTGGCGTCCACCGGAATGATAGGGGTGGAGTTGCCCATGGGGATCATCCGCGAGTCCATGGGCAGCGTGGAACTAACCGAGGACGGCGGCGAGGCGTTCGCGCGCTCGATCATGACGACCGACTCGCGTCCCAAGCATATCGCGGCCACGTTCGAGGCGAACGGACAGACGTACACCATCGGCGGCGTCGCCAAGGGGGTGGGCATGATCCACCCGAACATGGCGACGATGCTCTCTTTCATTACGTGCGACGCGAACGTGAGGCTGGGCTTTCTGCGCGATGCGCTGAAAGAGGCGGTCAACTTGAGTTTCAACATGATTGACATTGACGGAGACCAGTCCACGAACGATACGGTTCTGTTGTTCGCCAACGGCGCGGCGGGCGGAGAGTACATTACGAAAGGTTCGGAAGCCGCTGAGAGTTTTCAGCAGGCGCTCAACGCGGTTTCGATATATCTGGCCAAAGATATGGTCAGGGACGGCGAGGGCGCCGGGCACGTGATGGAGATTACGGTGGACGGCGCGGTGAGCATGTCTGACGCCAGGTGCGCGGCGAGGGAGATTTCATCGTCCAACCTGGTGAAGGCGATGGTGCATGGCCGGGACCCGAACTGGGGTCGCATCATGATGGCGCTGGGCAAGAGCGGCGTGGAGTTGGAAGAGTCGAAGATAGATATCTTCATCAACGGAATACATATTGTCCACGAGGGCAAGGCGATTTCGTATCATATGGACTCGGTGATAAGCGGCATGGCGGCGGAAGAGGTCAGTTTCCAGGTCAGCCTGAATATCGGCGAGGCGTCCGCCACCGCTTGGGGTTCGGACCTGACCGAAGAGTACGTAACGTTCAACTCGGCTTACTCGACGTAGGCCCTACTTTGCCAAAGGAGCGCTTCCCTAATGGGACGATTGTAGTCAAGATCGGCGGCAGCACTCTCGGAACGCGCGACACGACGTTGAAGGACGTGGTAGAGCTTCGGGATGAAGGCTATAATCCCGTGGTGGTGCACGGGGGCGGCAAGACGATAAGCGACTGGATGGCCGCGCAGAATATCCGTCCCGTATTCAGGGACGGACTTCGCGTTACAGACCGGGACAGTCTCCAGATAGTCGTCGCGGCGCTCGGAGGACTCATCAACAAGCAGCTTGTAGCCGAGATGCGCGCTTTCGGCGCGGACGCGCTGGGCATGAGCGGCGCGGACGGCGGTATGCTTGTGTGCAGAGTGAAGGACCCAAGCCTGGGTTACGTGGGCGAGGTCGTTTCGGTCAATACTCTCCCGATTGAATCGGCGCTGGAGTCGGGCTTCATTCCGATTATCGCGCCCGTGGGGATATGCTCGTCGGACGACCCCGACTATGGCAACTCGCTTCTCAACATCAACGCGGACACCGCCGCCGGCGAGATCGCCAAGGCGCTCGGCGCCGAGAAGATGGTGTTCATGACCGATGTGGAGGGCGTCTTGGACCGCAACCGGCGCCTGATTCCCAGGCTCACCGTCCAGCAGGCGAAACAGCTGAGCGGTTCCGGCGCTATCTCAGGCGGCATGATTCCCAAGATAGAGGCGTGCGTCAACGCGCTCGTCAATAACAGTTCATCGCATATAATAGACGGAAGAAGTCCCGGCGCGCTTCGTCGCTCGCTGTCAGGCGAGAACTTGGGTACGCGCGTAGGATAGGAGTAACAATGGCTGAAGAATATTCGCGCAACGGCGACGATAACGATAGCCTGACAAGCGAGATCGGTCCCAGGCCCTCCGGCTCCTCATTCAGATGGGGCGCCGTCATAATCGGGCTGATAGTCATATTCGGCATATTTTCTTTCACGCGGGGGATCTACACGGACCTTCTCTGGTTCGAGGCTCTCGACCTGCGCAGCATCTTCGTCAAGGTCGCGGTGACGCGGATCGCGCTCTTCGCTATAGGCGCGGTGATCGCTGCGATTGTGCTGTCGGTCAGCTTCCGGATTGGCTACGCGCATACAAAGGGCGAGGTCACTCTGCCGCTGCCGGAGGACGTCACCAGTTTCGTGTCCCGCATAGTCGTGTGGGGCTCGATAATCGCGATTCTGCTGCTGAGCCTGATCTTCGGATCGGTGCTCTCCTCGCAGTGGGAACTGTTTCTCAGGTTCACTAACGCGGCGACGTTCGGACAGAGCGACCCCGTGTATGGACAGGACCTGAGCTTCTATATATTCAATCTGCCAATCTATTCCTTCATACAGGGGTGGATTCTGGGTCTGGGAATAGTGACCCTTATCGGAACAATCGCGCTGCACTTCATCAATTACACTCTGCGCGGCGCGAGTTACGAATTCACCGGAAGGATAATCATCCATCTGTCCGTCATCGGCGCGATTCTGATGCTGACGATAGCGGCGGGACACTGGTTCGACAGGTGGGCGCTGGTTCTGTCCGAGGACGGCGCGGTGTTCGGCGCGGCCTACGCGGACGTCAACTCGCGCCAGCCGGCGCTTCTGATAATGACCATCGTAGCGGTCGCCGCCGCGATCCTGATTCTGGCTAACGTCTATTTCAGACAGCTTCGCATCGTCGTTGGGTCTGTCGTGCTCTGGATCGTACTGGGGCTTGTGTTGACGACGGCCTGGCCCGCTCTCATACAGCAGTTCTCGGTGACGCCGAACGAGTTCGTGCGTGAGCAGCCCTATATAGCCAGGAACATCGAGTTTACGCGGCAGGCGTTCGCGCTGAATCGCATAGAGGAAGACTTCTACCCGGCGGAGCCCCATGTGGGCGCGGAGCTGATACAGGACAATATCAAGACGGTGAACAACATACGGCTGTGGGACTATCGTCCGCTGTCGGCGGTGTACCGGCAGATTCAGCTAATCAGGCTATACTACGACTTCAAGGACGCGGACGTTGACAGATACAACATCGCGGGGGAGTACAGGCAGGTTCTACTATCAGCTCGCGAGATCGCGCCGGAGAACCTGGATCCGGAGTCGCAGAACTGGGTCAACAACACGCTGGTCTATACACACGGAATCGGGATAGCGATGAGTCCGGCGACGGAATTCACCGCCGAGGGGCGTCCCGAGTTCTTCGCGCAGGACATACCGGCGGAAGGGGCGATCCCGATTGGCTTGCAGGACGAGACCACGCCGCCGGACCTGGTGGTGAACAATCCGCGCATCTACTACGGCGAGAACACGCTGAACTACGTGATAGTGAATTCCAACACGGAGGAACTGGACTACCAGACGGAAGAGGGAACGCTGTTCAGGAGCCGTTACAGCGGCGAGGGCGGCGTTAGGATGTCTTCGATCTTCAGAAGACTGGCCTATGCCTGGCAGTTCGGGGACTTCAACATCCTGATAAGCGGTGAGATAACTCCTCAGAGCCGTCTTCAGTATCATCGCGCTATACAGGAGCGCGTAAATAAGGCGACTCCGTTCCTGCTGCTGGACAGAGATCCCTACATCGTGGCGGCTGACGGTCAGCTATTCTGGGTGCAGGACGCATACACGACTTCCGACCACTACCCTTACTCGGATCCGATAGGCGACCCTGCCACCGGCCAGATAAACTATATGCGGAACAGCGTCAAGGTGGTTGTTGACGCCTATAATGGCAAGCTCAATTACTACATCTGGGACGACGCGGACCCGATAGTTCGCACCTACGCGCGCATATTCCCTGACCTGTTCAAGAGCGGGGACGAGATGCCGGAGGGCCTGAAATCGCACGTCCGGTACCCGCAGGACTTCTTCTCGGTACAGGCGGAGAGGTATCTCAAATATCACATGCAGGACCCGCAGAACTTCTACAACAACGAAGACCTGTGGGCGATACCGAACGAGAAGTTCGGGCAGGAGGACACTCTCCAGGAAGTGGAGCCGTATTACGTGATCATGCGGCTGCCCGGACAGGAGGAGGAAGAATTCGTTCTGCTGATGCCCTACACGCCGAGCCAGCGCCAGAATCTGATCGGCTGGCTGGCCGCGCGCAGCGATGGCGAGAACTATGGGAAGCTGGTGGCTTTCAACTTCCCGAAGGACAGGCAGATTGACGGACCTGAGCAGGTGGAAGCTAGAATAGACAATGACCCGGACATATCGGCGTGGTTCACGCTGAGATGCACCGAGGGCTCGACCTGTACGCGAGGCAATCTGCTCGTGATACCGCTGGGCGAGAGTCTGCTGTACGCCGAGCCCGTGTATATACGGGCGGAGGGAGTGAACTTCCCAGAGTTGAAGCGCGTGATTCTGGCGACTGGAGACAAAGTGGTAATGGAGGACTCTTTGGGCGAGGCGCTGGCGGCGCTGACCGGGGAAGGATCGCTGGTCAACGTGGGCGCGCCCGAACCCACTCGAACCGAGACGACTCCAGGCACAGTGACCGTGCCGGACAATGAACTGGGACAGCAGATACAGGTCCTTGTGGACACAATAGAGAAAATGAAGCTCGATCTGGACTCGCTGGACGAGGCAATCGAGCGGCTGAAGGAACTCACCGGAGGAGAATAGGATGACCACCGATTGGAAAGACGTAGAAAGCAAATACTATATGTTCGTGGTTCGTCGCCAGCCCGTAGTGATCGTGAAGGGCGACGGCACGAAGGTCTGGGACGTTGACGGCAAGGAGTACCTGGATTTCACATCCGGCTGGGCCGTGAACAACGCCGGCCACGCGAACGAAGCCATCGCGGACGCAATCTCTGAGCAGGCGCGCACGCTTCTCCAGACATCGAACCAGTTCTACACGGTTCCGCAGCTTCAGCTCGCGGAGATTCTTGTGGAGAACTCGGCTCTGGACAAGGTGTTCTTCTGCAACAGTGGCGCCGAGGCCAACGAGGGCGCGATGAAACTGGCGCGCCGCTATGGCGCCAGGAATAAGAATGGCGCGTTCGAGATAGTCACCGCGCTGAACTCGTTCCACGGACGCACGATGGCGAACGTGTCCGCGACCGGCCAGCCGCACTACCAGGAACTCTTCCAGCCCATACCGCCCGGATACAAGCACGTCTCCTTCGGCGACTTTGAAGAGCTCAAGGGGTCGGTGTCGGACCAGACGGTCGCGGTGATGCTGGAGCCGGTACAGGCGGAGGGCGGCGTGAATATCCCGCCCGAAGGGTATCTCGAAAACGTCCGCGAATTCTGCGACCAGGAAGGGCTGTTGCTGATATTCGACGAGGTGCAGACAGGTATGGGGCGGCTGGGCACGCTGTTCGGATATGAGTCGTTCGGCGTGGAGCCGGACATCATGACGCTGGCCAAGGGCCTCGGCGGTGGCGTTCCCATCGGTGCGTTCATGGCAAAGGATGAAGCCTGCGCGTTCGAGCCGGGCGATCACGGCTCTACGTTCGGCGGAAACGCGCTGACCTGCGCCGCCGGGTACGCCTCTACGAAGTACATCATAGATAACGATCTATCCCAGAATGCCGCTGAAATGGGAGAGCGCATGGGCGAAGCGCTGAACACGATAAAGGCCAACAACAGCAGCGTCGCCGAGATCCGCGGCATGGGTCTGCTGTGGGCGGTGCTGTTCAACTCGGACATTGGTCCCGACGTGGTTGCGAACTGCAACAACGAGGGCCTGCTGACGAACCCGCTGAGGCCGAACGCCGTAAGGCTGATGCCGCCGCTGACTGTCTCCGCCGATGAGATAGACCAGGCAATGGAGCGTCTGGAGACGGCGATAAAGGCGGTGGGGGCGTAGGGCAGGCCAGAATAGTTAGATCATGAGGCGTCCGTCCGTCTTGGGGTGGACGCCTTTTGAATAAGGGCGGTGAGGAGATTTCTGATGACTCAGTTGCTGGATAAGTTGAATATCAGAGACTTGAGCGTCGCTGAGCGTATCCAGTTGGTGGGGGAGATATGGAACAGCATCGCGGAGGAGGAGGGAGAGTTCGAGTTGACGGAGGCTCAGAGAAAGGAGATTGACAGGCGATTGCAAGAGTATAGGGCGAATCCTGATATAACGGTTCCGTGGAAAGAGGTTAAGTGGAGAGTCAAAGATAGGATGTATGACTCAGAGAGTTCGTGAAAATAATATGAAAGTCACAGAATACTTTCTGAGCACACGCCAGAGACGCGACAGGGAATGGATTAAGTTTGAATGGATTCAGTATGTTATAGACCATCCTGTCAGGGAAGAGATACAGTCTGACGGACGGATAAGGCGTTGGGCGAGAATTGGAGAAGCTGGGAATAAGTATCTGCGTGTTATTCTATTGGAAGATGGCGAAACGGTGCACAACGCATTCTTTGATAGTTCTTTCAGGGAGAAAGTCAATGGACATCAAATACTTTTCTGATACGGATACTCTCCTGATAGATTTCACCGATGATGAAATTGTGGAGACGAAGGACATCAACGAGAACATCCTCATTGAACTGGATAGCGACGGTGCGCTCGTTAGTATGACTATTGAACACGCCAAGAAGCGGATGGATGTCGAGAGTTTCTCTTACCAGAAAGTAGCCGCCTCGGAGTAAGTTGGAAGGAACGCTATCAAATATGAACTGGCGCGAACTTAGAGAGAAGAATGTGAGTGTGGTCGGCGGGGCAGTGTCCGGTGGACTGGATAGCTGCACTGTGACCCACTGGCTGCGCGAGAACGGGTTCGAGGTACAAGCCTTCACCGTGGACCTCGGTCAGCCGGACGAGGAGAATCTGGACGCCATCACAGACAGGATGATCGGCTGCGGCGCTTCGGACGCGGTGATCGTTCCAGGACGGGCGGCGCTGGCTGAGGCGGGCCTGAAGGTCATCCAGTCGCAGGCGCGATATGAAGGCGGGTACTGGAACACGACCGGCATCGCGCGTCCGATTACGGTTGCCGCCATTCTTGAGCACATGCGAGAACGTGGAATCAGTGTTATGTTCCATGGCGCGACCGGCAGGGGCAACGACCAGGTTAGAATGCAGCTCGCCGCCAACATGATTGACCCGAATACCGAGGTTTACGCTCCCTGGCGCGACCCGGAGTTTGTCGAGAGATTTCCGGGGCGTCAGGAGATGATCGAATACTGCGAGTCGAACGCTCTGCCCATCCGTCCGGCGCGCGAGGCCCGGTACTCCACGGATGCCAACTTCCTGGGCCTGACGCATGAAGCGGGCGACCTGGAGGATGTTACGATCTCGCCGACGTTCGTCGAGCCCGGCATGGGAGTGTGGCCGTGGGACGCGCCCGATCAGTCGCAAGTGGTGACTATCCGATGGGAGTCGGGAGTCCCTACCGAGATTGACGGTGAAACCCTGGAACTTGAGGAAGTATTCGAGACTGCGAATGCAGTCGCGGGACGACACGGTGTAGGCATTGGCACTCACGTCGTGGAAAATCGTTTTGTCGGCGTTAAGTCGAGGGGGATTTACGAATCGCCAGCGATGGAACTGCTTGGGCAGAGCTACGAGTACCTTCTCCAGTTCGTGCTGGACCGACGTGCCAGAGAATTCTTTAGCCACGTTTCTCATGTGATCAGCGTCCAGATATACCAGGGGTACTGGCTGGACCTGGCGACCAGGGCGGCGCTGGCCGCATTGGAGCCGATGACCGAGTTGGCGACAGGCACGATATCCGTGCGGCTGCACAAGGGACAGATATACTTCGATACCGCCGAGGATACGCCGGACGCCATGCCCCATTCGCTGTACACCGACGACAGTTCGATGGAGGCGATGGGAACCTACGACCACTCGGACGCCGAAGGATTTCTGCGGGTGCTCGGCATTTCGGCCAAGAACCTGGGACGCAAGCAGGGGCTCAACCTTTAGTCGCTCCCGAGGAACTGAATTTGGCCACTGAGTTATTTCCCACTACGCCTGACCGGATGACGGCCCAGTGGCTTGAGTCGGCTCTTGGCTTTGGAGTCGCGAGCGTCCAGATCGAACCCGTCGGAGCGGGCGTCGGATTCGCGGGCTCGGTTTACAGGATACGCCTCGCGCACAGGGACGCGGATTCATCCGCCGCGAGAACGCTGATCTGGAAGACGATGTCCGGCGATGAGTGCGCGCGCAACTTCCTGACGACCTTGGGCGTGTACGAGAGAGAGCTCAGGTTTTACCAACTTCTGGCGGTCAGAGTCGAAATAGCGCCCCTTACGCTGTACTCTGAATTCGACCCTGAGAGCGGGGCATTCTGTCTTATCATCGAAGACCTGTCATATATGAGTCTTGGCGACCAGATAGAGGGCTGCACATTCGAGCAGGCCCTCGAAGTCGTTAACGGCGCGGCGCGGCTTCATTCTCAATTCTGGTCGAAAGAAATCGGCCCCCAGCTCTCCTGGGTTCCCACATTCGATGGCGGTACGGGTTACTTCGAGCGGATGCACTCTGTGGCGTGGAGGCGGCTGGAGAGAACCATACAAGGGATACCGGAAGGGCTGCTGGAAGCCGCGCGGCGGGTAGGGCCACGAGTGTCCGAGGTCAAGACCCGGCTGTCCGGCTCACCCGTAACTCTCGTGCACGGGGATCTTCGGCTGGATAATGTGTTCTTCGGACAAGAACAGGGTAGCGCCGGTCTCAAGCTCATAGATTGGCAGGCGATTCGACTGGGCAGGGGCATGTATGACCTGGCCTACTTTTTGTCCACGTCGGTTCCGGTGGAAATGAGGAGGCAGTATCAGGCGAACTTGTTGGAGGCATACGCGGACGCTCTTTCTGCGCATGGAATTGACTACGCCTCCGCGGACCGCGCGGAGGACTTCGGTTGGGCGCTCCTGGACATAGTCACGTTCGTGGGGATCATCGGGTCAACGCTGGACTTTCAGTCGCCTCGCGGCTTAGAGTTGTCGGAAACGATTTTGTCGCGACTCTGGGCCGCCATCGAAGACAATTCGGCCCTCGACCTGATCTCCTGAAGCGCGGCGCTTTCTTCTGAAACCCGAATATGGAGTGGAATATGACAGCCACAGTGGATGCAATCGAAGTCAGAAACCAGATAGTAACGCTCGTGAGAGATTTCGTCAGGCGTGAAGTAGAGCCTATCGCCCAGGAGTACGACAACGAGGACATCTACCCTCAGCAGTTGATAGAGCCGATGCGCGAGATGGGCCTGTTCGGGATTACGATACCCGAAGAGTATGGCGGGCTGGGACTCGACCACACTACATTCGCTACCATATTCGAGGAGTTGAGCAGAGGCTGGATGAGCGTCAGCGGGATAATCGGGACGCACCATGTACTGGCTCACATAATCACGAACTTCGGTACTGATCACCAGAAAGAGGAATACCTGCCCAGGCTGGCGAGTGGCGCGCTAAGGGGCGGACTCGCCCTCACCGAACCCGACGCCGGCAGCGATGTCCAGGGCGGCAAGACCACCGCCAGAAAGGACGGCGAGGAGTACGTAATCAACGGTACGAAGATGTTCATAACGAACGCCGAGTACGGCAATGTGTTCGCTGTCATGACCAAGACGGACCCCGATGCGCAGCCGCGCCATCGCGGGATGAGCTGCTTCGTAGTCGAGAAGCCGAACCCCGGAATCCGTGTCGGGCAGCATCTGGATAAGCTCGGATACAGGGGACTGGATTCGTCTGAGCTGATCTTCGATAACTGCCGTGTCGGATCGGAGACGCTGGTAGGCGGAGTGGAGGGCCAGGGGTTCAAGCAGGTTATGGCCGGACTCGAAACCGGACGCATCAACGTGGCCGCGAGGGCCGTCGGAGTGGCGACCGCCGCATTCGACGCCGCCATCAAGTACGCGCAGCGGCGAGAGGCGTTCGGCAAGCCCATAGCCCAGCACCAGGCGATTCAGATCAAGCTGGCCGAAATGGCGACCAAGATTCAGGCGGCCCGGCTGCTGACTTATGACGCCGCCGCCAAGAAGGACGCCGGACAGGAGCGCGTGGACCTTGAAGTCGGTATGGCGAAGTTGTTCGCGTCCGAGGTATGCGGAGAGGTGGCGATGGAGGCGATGCGGATTCACGGCGGCTACGGCTACATCAAGGACTTCAACGTCGAAAGATACTACCGCGATGCGCCGCTCATGATAATAGGCGAAGGCACCAACGAGATTCAGCAACTGCTGATAGCGCGCCGTCTGCTTGAGAGAAATGCGGTGTAGCGGACGGTGAGGATAAGACATACCAAACATTCTAGGGAGAATATGGAGGACCGAGGGGCTACCGAGTCTGAAGTTGCTGATACAATTCAAATGGGAGCCGAGTATCCGGCGCATCCGCCCAAATTGGGTAGAGAAAGGGTGTTCCGAGATGGATACGAACATAAAGGCAGGCGTTACCTGCATAAACTGGTCAGAGTATTTTATGTTGAGGAAGGTTCGGTAACCGTGGTGGTAACGGTAATAACCAAATACGGGGAGTGGATAGAGTGAAAGTCACATACGACCCATACGCGGATGCGGTGTACATCTATCTGACGACTAAGAAGCATGAATTGACAACTCATGTGATTGAAGAAGAGGAAATAATGGTGGACATAGGCCGAAATCGCGTGGTCGTCGGGATCGAAATTCTCGACGCTTCCACCAGACTTAACCTTGACGAACTCAAGACGCTTGAATTCGTGGAGCATGGGCCGCCGGTCTCGTCGGAGGAGTTGCGGGCGGCGGAGTTGGCCGCGGTCAGGGAGAAGGAAGCTGAATACGAAGCCGCTCAGACTGAATAAGGACTACAACAGATGATTCACGACAGAAGAGACACTTTCGGCGGATACCTCGAGGACTTCGTTCCGGGCGACATTTTTAAGCACTGGCCCGGCAAAACGATCACTGAGATGGATAATCATCTCTTCTCGCTTCTCACGATGAACCACAATCCGCTGCATATTGACGAGCGATATATGTCCGAACACCAGCATGGAAAGATTCTTGTGAACGGGGCGTTGGTGCTGAGCTTGGTTGTGGGCATGAGCGTTCCCGAAATGTCCGGGAAAGCTATCGCAAACCTGGAATACGAGAAGATAGTGCACACCGGCCCTACCTTCCACGGCGATACGATCTATGCCGAAAGCGAGATCCTGGAGGTGAACGAATCGCGCTCCAGGCCCGACCGCGGAATCGTTTACATAGAGACCAGGGCGCACAACAACCGCGACGAGCGGATTCTCACGATGCGCCGCCGGTTCCTGGTCCCCAAGCGCCCGGACTAGATCGCTCATGGGACTCAAGGAAGTATTCTCCGACTACACCGTCTCGATTCATTACGACAGGCGGCTGTACAAGCAGGACATAGCCGGCTCCATAGCTCACGCAAGGATGCTGTGCAGACAGGAGATAATCTCTGAGGCGGACTCGGAGGCCATCATCGCTGGGCTCAACGACATCCAGGAGGAGATAAGCTCCGGCAAGTTTGCGTGGAAGCCCGAACTCGAAGACATTCACATGAACATCGAGCGCAGGCTGTTCGAGCTTATCGGAGAGCCTGCGCTGCGGCTGCATACCGCTCGCTCACGGAACGACCAGATCGCGCTCGACGTGCGGATGTACGCCAAAGAGTCCATCACCGGCATACTTTCTGCCCTGTTCGACCTTCGATGGAACCTTGTCGCGCTCGCCGACCGGCATCCTGACGCTCCGATGCCCGGTTACACGCACGTCCAGCGCGCCCAGCCTGTGCTGCTGGCACACCACCTACTGGCCTACTACGAGATGTTCTCCCGCGATTCCGAACGTTTCGAGCAGGCATTCGACCGAACGGACGTCATGCCGCTGGGAAGTGGTGCGCTTGCCGGTCTGCCTTATCCGATAGACCGCCAATTCGTCGCCGACGAACTCGGATTCTCGTGCGTTTCCGCCAACAGCATGGACGCCGTGTCCGACCGCGACTTTCTGCTCGACTTTCTTTCGGCCTCCTCGATATGCGCGATGCACCTCTCCCGGATAGCCGAGGAGCTTGTGCTGTGGTCCTCCGACGAGTTTGATTTTGTCCGAATGCCTGACCAGTACACGACGGGCAGCAGCATCATGCCTCAGAAGCGCAATCCCGACTTCGCCGAAATTGCGCGCGGCAAGACTGGTCGAGTGTATGGAAGCCTGATAGGGCTGCTGACAGTCCTGAAGGGACTTCCGTTGACTTACAATCGAGACATGCAGGAAGACAAGGAAGGATTCTTCGACACGTCCGACACGATTCTGGCGACGCTTCAAATCTTTGCCGATCTTGTTTCAGGCATTGAGGTAAATGCAGACAGGATGCGCCAGGCGGCGGGCGACAGCTATGTCTTGGCCACCGATATTGCCGATTATCTCGTGGCACGCGGCGCCCCGTTCAGGGAGGCGTACCGAGTCGTGTCGAGACTGTCCGAGTACGCTTTGGGGAAGGGTGTCGGCTTTGAAAACCTTTCGCTTGACGAGTATAAGTCCTATTCTGATCTGTTTGGTCGGGATGTGTATGACATAACAGTGGAGTCTTCAATCGCCGCCAGGGATGTGGTCGGAGGGACGGCCCAACCACGGGTCTCAGAGGCGATTGTCGCCGCCAAATCGGAATTGGAGGAGCAGCGTGGGAGCAGATAGAAGAGTAAAAATAGCCCCATCCATTCTGTCCGCCGACTTCGCTAGACTCGGAGAGCAGGTTGTCGAAGCGGAGCGGGCCGGGGCGGACTGCCTCCACATTGACATAATGGACGGCCAATTCGTGCCTCCGATTACCTTCGGACCGGTGATAGTAGAAGCAATCAGGCCGAAGACCAGTCTGCCCCTCGAAATTCACATGATGGTCGTCGAGCCGGAGAATCACTTTAGCCAGCTCAAAGACGCGGGCGCGGACAGGATCATCATTCACCAGGAGGCGACCAATCATCTGCACCTGTCCACCGGCCAGATTCACGAATTGGGGATGGAATCTGGCGTAGGCGTAAACCCGGGAACGAGCCTCGCGGCGATTGAGGAAGTCATACCCGAATTAGACTTGCTTCTTGTGATGACCGTGAATCCGGGCTGGGGAGGCCAGCCGTTCATCCCCTCCAGCCTCTCCAAAATATCTCGTGCCAGGGCATGTCTTGACGAGGCGGAATCGAAGGCCATCCTGGAGGTTGACGGCGGAATAAAGGCTGACAACGCCGCGCTGGTGGTAGATGCGGGAGCCGATCAGTTGGTAGCCGGCTCTGCGGTGTTCAACGACAGCGTCAGCGTCGCGGATGCAATGTCCCGGCTAAGATCGGCGGTCTGCTGCGTCGGCGATCTCGGATAGCGCGCTCACTTGGACTCCTTGGATGTAAAGAGCGCCATCAGGGCCGGCTGGGATGCGATGTCCCCGTCCTATCAGTCCGACAGCCGGATCGCTCTCGACGATGTTCACTACGCCCCGTTCGCGCCGGGCGAACGTTTCTACCGGCTCATGGGCGATGTCTCGGGCAAGCGCGCGCTCGAGCTCGCCTGTGGCGGCGCGCAGAACTCAATCGCGCTGGCCAGATGGGGTGCCGAGGTGGTCGCCCTCGACATTTCGCCAAAGCAGCTCTTCCATGCCGTGTCTCTGAGGCAAGAGGCGGGCGCCGAATTCGATCTCGTCAGCGGAGACATGGAGTCGCCCACGATGTTCAGACCCGGCTCCTTCGACCTGGTGTTGTCGTCGTTTGGATGGGAGTTCATCCCCGATCTTCGTGGCTGCTTGGTTCGTTGCGCGGATCTACTTCGTCCGAACGGACAGCTTGTGATGTCCACCGTCCATCCACTCAGCGCGTTCGACTGGAGCGTCGCCACCCGATCACTGAGCGTGACCGATTACTTCAACCCGCCGGTGGAAGTCTGGGATGATCCGGTCCCCGAGGGTCATTCGCCCGGTCTTACTTTCTTCCGCGCGATTGAGGAGCTTGTGTCATCGGTGACGGACGCTGGCCTAACGATAGAGCGGCTGATAGAACCCTATCCGGTCGGTCTCCCCGATGACCCGCGTTCTCCCTATGCGGGACGATACTGGGCAGACCACTGGGAGAGGCTGACTAAGGTCCCGTTCGCCGTGGTGATTTCGGCTCGGAAGGCTCCACCCCGCTAATCATCCGCTCGGTTATGTGTGTGGCGGTCGTCGAGCGTGACTTCGTTGATCGCGTTCAGCCGCGCCTGCTCTATCTCCACATCCGTTATCTTACGACTGAACCGCTCGCCCATCTCCCTAGTTTCGGCTGTCAGCGCGTCTATCTTAGCGCTGAGTTCCTTGCCTTGCGCCTCTATCCTGCCCTCAAGTTCTTTGCCCTGCGTCTCTATCTTGCCTTCAAGGTCCTTGCCCTGCGCCTCTATCTTGGCATCCAGCCTGTCTAGTTTCGCGTCGAACCGATTCGTCGAAGACACCATCTGCCATGTGAAGACCGACATAGCGATGAGAATGCTCCCGACTCCGGCGATAACGCCTACTACCGTTACCAATTCCACAATGTTCATGAACAAGACCTCCCCAGGATTTCCTCCCGACCCCGACCGCATTGTACTGCAAGGCCCCTATCAATGTATCATGCTCAGGACAAGATTCCCCCGGAGCCCCTCCCATAGTTCGACGAGTAACCCTGCCCAGAGTTCAGACTTTCGACGCTTGGATTGCGTCGCGGGACTACCGTCTTTTGTGGGTCGGCAACTTCTTCGCAAATACGGCAAACTGGCTTCAGCTGCTCACGCTTGGCTGGCTTGTACAGCATCTCACGCGGGATACTCAGGCCTCCGCGCTGCTTGTTATCGGTGTTGGCGGGATCAATACCCTTCCCGGGCTGATAGTGGGTCCGCTCGGTGGCGTCCTGGGAGACCGGGTTGACCGCCGCAGGCTGATCATGTCGCTTCAGGCGTTCATGGCCGCGTTTTCCTTCGGATTCGCCTGGGTAGTGCACTTCGAGTTCGTCGAAGTGTGGCACGTGTTCGCTTACGCCATCGTCAGCGGCATGTGTCTGTCCATCACCCAGCCCATGAGGCAGGCGCTCATAGCCAACACGGTTCCGAGGCATCTGCTCGGTAACGCCTACGCCACCAATGTGCTGACCATTCCGGGTACCAGGGCCATCGGGCCCTTCATTGGCGGCATAATCGTCGCCACTCTGGGCTTCTTCTGGAACTTCACAATCGAGTCGCTGCTTTACGTAGGCATGATTCTCGCCTTCCTGCCAATGCGAACGCCTTACGCCAGCGTCGGGCGCGGGAGGCCGGCTTCTGGAGCCGGGAGCTTTCTGGCGGATCTCCTCGAGGGCTTCAAATACATCTGGTCCGGAAACAGGGTGCTTTTCTTTCTGATAACCCTGACAATCGTTCCCAACGTCATATTGCAGCCCGTCATCTTCTCGCTGCCTCTCTTCACCTTCGAGATACTGGGGCGCGGCGCGGACGTCGGCGGCTATATGCTCGCCATAAATGGGTTTGGCGGCCTGCTGATGGCGCTCGTGATCGCGTCGTTCGGATTCTTCTTCAGGCGGGGGCTGGTATGCCTGGTGACCGCAATCGCGAGTTCCGTTCTGGCGCTGGCATTGACCCAGGCTGTGTGGCTCCCGCTCGCCCTCCTGGTAATTGCCCTGTTCGCTTCCACACAGACGGCGTTCAGGACTACCAATGGTACGCTTACACAGACCCTGGCGCCCGATGAACTGCGAGGAAGGATAACCAGTCTTCAGAGAATCGGGCAGGGGTTTGTGGTTGGGTCGAGCCTGCTGGTTGGATGGTTCGCGGGAATTACGTCGGTAACGTGGGCGCTGACAGCGATGGGCCTTATCGGACTGGCTGTCTCAATACTGTACTTTATACTCGCAAAGCGTCTGAGGGCGCAGGAATAGCGACTCCGCTATTGACTCGGCGCTGAAGTTCCATCCCGCCGCACAATCCATTTCGCGGCCTCCTCGAATGCAAAAGAAAAGGGCCGGAACGGCGCCGGCCCTGAAGTTATCTATTATGCTATCGGCCTTTACGCGCGAGCCAGAGACCGCTTGGCTTCATGGGTCATCTCGTACTGGCGCGGGCTCTGGTTGCCGATTTCCTTGACGCCGCGCTTCTCCATGAAGGGAAGCACTTGCTTTCTGAAGATAGTGCCGAACGCGGGTCCGTCTGCGCTCGACAGGTGATGTCCCGGGAAGTTGGTGCGGATTATGTCTTGGCAGTCCATACTCTTGAACTTGCCAACCGGCATATCTCGGATCAACTGAAGGGCGATGCGCTCCGTCTCTGAGGCTTCACGCTGAGCTTCTGAGATCAGAGGCTGCTCTTCCTCGATCTCAGGTTCGGGTTCGGGTACCCGTCGGGGGGTGTCCGGCTCCGGTTCAGGGGCGACTTCGGCTTCTGGCTCAATAGGAGCGACCGGTATCTCGGTGATCGCCTCAGCCGCGGCGACGGCTGCCGCGGCCTCCGCCTCTGCGCGCCTCTTATCCATCTGTACCTGGTGGAAGAGTCTGTGGTCAACCACGTGGATGTACTTGTGAGGGAAGAACTCCTGGAGCAGCGCTGAGCGCGTTCCCATTCTGTCTGTGAAGACCCACAGGAACGGGATGTTCCCATTGCTGTAAGTCGAGTCAAACCCGTTGACCTCTTCGGCCAGCTTTGCGTAGAGCGATATGAAGTCGCTGTCGTCGCTGACGACCGCTACGTGATTCACGCGATTGTGGTTGAAGTCGCTGATGGCATCTACGGCGATGGCCATGTCTGCGGCGTTCTTGGTGGCCGATAGGGTATAGTGCTGGACGCCCTTGACAACCACCTCCATGTCAGAAAATTCATGGCTTGCCCACACTCGCCAAAGGTCGGCGTGGTCGGCTCTTACGTAGAGGTTCAACTTGCCGGGCGGCGGAACGTTCTCGGGCCAGCGGCGTATGAGAACGACCAGGATCTCCCTGGAAATATCCTGAAGGTTTTGAATGTCGGCGTATATGCCGGTTCTACTGTCGGGGGTATCGGAGGATTTTGAATTAACCATATTGTCCCAATTCTATCAATTTGAGAATAGTTTCACAAGGTAGCCACAGGAGTCCGCGCCGCGCCCTCGAACATCTCTCCCACTGAAAGCCCGCTGTGAATTCGTCGAATCGCCTCTCCCAGCATGGACGCTACCGAGATGACCCGTGTCTTGGATCCCAGTTTTTCGCATTTGATCGGCAGGGAGTCTGTCACCGCGGTCTCGATGATGAGGCTCTGTTCCATGAGAATCGGAGCGTCGCCGCACAGAACGCCGTGCGTTGCGGCGCAATAGACTTCCCGGGCGCCGTGCGAGGCAAGAGCGCCGGCCGCCGCCACCACCGTGCCGCCGGTGCTGATCTCCTCATCCACGATGATCACTTTTCGGTCTTTTACGTCGCCTATCACTTCGTCAACCACAACCTTTTCCGAGTTTCCCAAGCGGCGTTTTTCCGCTATGGCAATATCGGCGCCGATCAAGTCCGCCGTGTCCCGGGCGCGCTTCGCTCCACCGGCGTCTGTCGCGGCCACGACAAGATCTTCCCCGTTGGCGAAGTGGTGGGCAAGCATGGGAATCGCGGTCAGCTCGTCAACCGGTATGTTGAAGAAGCCCTGTATCTGTCCCGCGTGCAGATCGAGCGTCAAAACTCTGTCCGCTCCGGCCGCCTCTATCATGGTGGCGACCAGGCGGGCGGTTATCGGGACGCGAGGCTGGTCCTTCTTGTCGCTGCGCCCATAGGCGTAGTATGGCAGGACTGCCGTAATTCGCCTTGCGGATGCGCGCTTGGCGGCGTCCAGCATGATCAGCAGTTCCATTATGTTGTCGTTGACGGGCGCGCTGAACGGCTGAACGATGAAAACGTCGCGCTCGCGAATGTTTTCCAGAATCTTCACGAACGTATTGTCGTTCTTGAACTTGAACACGTCTATCTGTCCGGGCCGTATGCCCAGGTACGAGCAGATGTCGTGCGACAATCGCGGATGAGCGTTGCCCGTGAATACTTTCAAATCCTCTGCGATAGGCATTGTGCAGGCTCCATTCGCTCGGTACATCCAGTCCCGAAGCCATGAAATTGTAGCACAGCGCCATTCCGAACCGCATATACCCCAGGGGCGTAATTCCCGCCATATTCGCGCTTCTGTGTGTTAACATTTCCCTCACGACTTGCCGCCTCCCGATATTCAGAGCTAGAGATTGGCCGCCGATGACCAGTATGTCAATACCGCCAAAACCGAAAATCCGCCCTGTCGAACCAATGTGGGTCGAACATCTGGGACAGCGATTCCTATACCTGCGCGATCCGGCCCAGATGTCCGAATCCACGATAATGCTGCCCTCTTATCTGGCGCCTTTGGTCGCGTTCCTGGACGGAACGAGGGACCTGACGGCGATCCGAGCGGCCCTCGCTCTCGGGGTGGGCCTGGAACTCACGGAGGACGACCTGCATTCGATAATCAGCCAACTCGATCAAGCCCTCATGATCGAGAATGGATCGTACCGCAGGGCGCACAGGCGCGCGCTCGACAGCTATAGACTGGGTCAATACAGGCCGCCGTCCCACGCCGGCGCCGTCTATCCTGAATCTCCGGCGCAGCTCGACATTGTTATAGATGAATGGCGACGGCGATTCCGGCCCGACACTCCCGTATCCCGGCCTGACGGTGATCTTGTCGGTATGCTCTGCCCACATATTGACTACAACCGGGGACACGCGACATACGCCAGACTCTGGCAGCAGGCCCAGGACGACCTCGGCTCCATCGAGCTTGTCATCGTGCTGGGCACGGACCACCAGGGAGGTCTGGGTAGAATCACCCCCACGCTTCAGAACTACCACACGCCGTATGGCACTATCGAAACCGACACGGATACGGCTGAGGAGATTGCGGGGATACTGGGCAAATCCGCATTCGATGAGGAACTCCATCACAGATCTGAGCACTCCATTGAATTGGCGCTCGTCTGGATGCACCACTTCATGCGCGACGCGGATGTATTGGCGCTGCCCATCCTGTGTGGGTCATTCCACCACTTCACCAATGGCGGCTCTTCTCCGAGGGAAGACGATAGCATGACGGAAATCCTGGATGTTCTTGGCCGAACCATGAAGAGCCGAAGGACCTTGGTAATCGCCGCCGGCGATCTTGCCCACGTTGGGCCCGCATTTGGCGACCTGGAGCCACTGGACGATATGGCCAAAGCCAGGCTGAAGGCTGAAGACGGCGCGTCCATCAACGCGATCTGCTCGGGCAGTCCCGGGGAATTTCTGGATATATCGGTCGCGGAGTCGGACGCCAGAAAGATTTGCGGACTATCGCCCATATACTTGATGCTCAGACTTCTCGAAGGCGCGTCCGGCGTTCATATAGGTTATGATCAGTGTCCCGCCGACCACAATGGCGGCTCTGTGGTATCCATAGCGGGCGCGCTGTTATACGCCTGAATTTCAGGGAGCATTGCTAGTCATGCCTGACGATGAAACCCAGCGACGCTCGGTAACGATATTCGGAATAACCGGCATTCCTGAAGTGCGGCCCGGAGACCGGCTCGGCGCTCTGATTGCGTCCGCGGCCGGCGAGCAGGGCAGCCCGCTGCTTCGGGGCGACATCCTTGTCGTAACTCAGAAGATCATCTCCAAGGCCGAGGGCAGGCTCGTTGAGCTGTCCACGATCACGCCGTCCGACTTCGCCACTCAATTCGCCCGGCGCGCGGGTCGCGATCCCAGGCTGGTTGAGCTTGTTCTGAGAGAGAGCAAGTCAATTGTACGCATGGATCCCGACCGGGGCGTGATAATCTCCGAGACACATCACGGATTTGTGTGCGCGAACGCCGGCATTGACCAGTCGAACGTGCCGGGAGATGATGTCGTCTGCCTGCTTCCCGAAGACTCGGATGCGTCGGCTCGACGGATCAGCGCCGAGATACGAGATTCGGTTGGTCTCTCACTTCCCATTATCGTGTCGGATACCTTCGGGCGGGCGTGGCGGGAAGGTCACGTCAATTTCGCAATCGGTGTGGCGGGTATGGACCCGATGACCGACTACCGGGGTACGCGCGATGCCCAGGGTCGGGAGATGCACGTCACTACCATTGCGGTCGCCGACGAACTGGCCGCCGCCGCGGAGCTCGTGCAGTTCAAGGCAATCGGAGTGCCGGTGTCGGTGGTGCGCGGCTACCCGTTCACGCCGGCGGATACTGGATATTCGCCCCTCATGCGCGAGCGAGACCGCGATATGTTCAGATAAAGCAGACCGTTGGCGACTAGAAGCTGAATATGCCCGGGATATGAACCGCCGGGTCCAGAGCTTCCATCCCTTTCTTTGTGTCCGAGGCGATCTTGGCCTTGTCCGATACGTTCAGCCTGCGCTTGAATAACCAGTACGTGAATTCCTTCAACTCGGTCAGCGTGGTTATGTTGCGGTACGGACGCTTCACGTGATCCCAGTATGCGATCAGCAGGTCGTCCCGCGTCGAGTTGTAGATTCGCTGGAACGCTTCGTTAGTGTGGTCGGTCGCGTACTGCCTGCCGCTGGCGTAGAAGCGCTTTTCTATCTCCGCCTCTACAACCTGCTGAAGCGCCGCTTCGACCTCCACCCCATAGAAGTAATTCAGGTACGCGCTATTCTTGTCCACGCCCAGAACTTCCTTGAAGTCGCTCTCATCCACGCGCGGCGGAAAACGTCCGGTAAAGAGGAAGTCTTCCAGTTCATCGTCAGGAATCAGGTCTCGGGCTTCCGCGCACAGCCGGTGCGCGAGAGTGAGCCAGTCGAACGCTTCCGAAGCGATCAGATAGACCAGCCTGGTGCCTTCGTAGATTTCCTCGGGGGTCGTCCAAAGCGCGATTGCGCCCATAAGTGCGTCCGGCCAGTCGGCGCCATTCTTTAGTTCCCGCCTAAGATGCGCGACCGCCTGAGAGTCCGTTGTTTCACGAATGGATTTACACTCATCCATGCACAGATAATGCCTTAATTCGGGCATTTTGTCCAGTTTCTACCACAATTCGCTGAGGATGCTGACTATCTGCGACCAAAGTATGTAAACTGACTGCGGACTGCCGACTTCTATGACAGCGGAGGATAAATATGCCTGATCCCAAACTCTTCACTCCCGAAGCGATAGACGCCGAGACCTCTGAATTCAACAGCCAGCTTGAGGCGCTTCTCGCGGCGCCGCCGGCCACAAATACCGTCCCTCCCGAGCAGACCCGAAGGGCAAGGGAAGAAGGCACATCCATGTCCGGCCCCGTCGTGTTGTCCGACATGGCCCAGGAGCGCGAGATCGAAGGCCCCGGCGGACCCATTACGCTGCGAATGTTCGTGCCCGACGACCCGCAGGGCATCTATCTGCACATCCATGGCGGCGGCTGGGTGCTCGGACGCGCCCATCTGCAGGACCCGCGCAATGAGGAGATCGCCAACGCCTGCTCCGCCGTCGTTATCAGCGTTGACTATCGGCTCGCGCCCGAACATCCTTATCCCGCCGCGCTCGACGACTGTGAAGTCGCGGCGCTCTGGGTCGCGCGGAACGCCATGTCCGAGTTCGGCGTGGACAGGCTGGCAATCGGCGGCGAATCCGCTGGAGGCCATCTCGCCGCTACCACCCTCATCAGGATGCGCGACAAGCATGACTTCACCGGATTCTCAGGGGCCAACCTGGTATATGGCGTTTACGACCTCAGCATGACGCCTTCCCAGCGAAACTGGGGCGACCGCCTCCTCGTCCTCAATACTCCAATAATGGACTGGTTCTACGACCACTTCGTACCGGCCGACCTCAGGCGCGACCCCGACGTCTCGCCCCTGTACGCCGACCTTTCCGACATGCCTCCCGCGCTCTTCACAATCGGCACCCTCGATCCGCTGCTCGACGATACACTGTTCATGCGCGCCCGCTGGGCGGCCGCCGGAAACGAGGCGGAACTGGCCGTCTATCCGGGCGGCCCTCACGGTTTCGACGGTCATCCGACTCAGATGGCGCAGTCCGCCCGTGAGAGGATGAACGAGGCTATCGCCACCTACCTGAACTCTGGCAGCTAAATTCCCAATTTCGGAGATTGAAATGACTTCCACACAGCCGGTTTCCAAGTACATTACGATCAACAACGTCCGCATCCGCTACCTCGACTGGGGTACTGACGGACTGCCGCCCCTGGTATGTCTGCATGGACACACCGGCCAGGCCCGCATCTGGGACGAATTCGCCGAGGCCATGCGCGGCTCCTACCACGTCTATGCCCTCGACCAGAGGGGACACGGCGAATCCGGGTACGCGGACGACGGATACGCTCGCGACCGCTTCGTCGAAGACCTGGCCGCATTCGTAGATGCGATGTGTCTCGACAGGTTCACCCTCGCCGGCCTTTCGATGGGTGGCTGGTACTCCCTGCTGTACACGGCAGACCACCCTGGCCGCGTCGAGCGAATCGTCATCGTGGACATCGGCCCCGAACCGTCCGAAGAGGCCAAAGTGGGCGCCTCCAACCGTCCCTCGACTCCCATGGAGTTCCCTTCGCTCGATGACGCTTTCGACTGGATGCGCTCGTCGAATCCCTGGGCAACAGACGAACGCCTGATGCAGGACGCCCGGGACAAGATGAAACAGAACCAGGACGGAAACTGGACATGGAAAGCCGATCCCCAGCTCTTCAACACGCCGCTTCCCGACATGAGCGATCCCGGTCTCATTTCGCGGTACTGGAGCGCGCTCGAGACCATATCCTGTTCCATCTTGGAAGTGCGCGGCGCCGACAGCCCTCTCGTATCCGACGAGATACTCGACCGCATGAAGTCGGCGGCCAATGACCTGACCTCAATTGACATTCCGGACGCCGGGCACGTCGTAACAGTGGACAAGCCCGCCGAATTCGTCGAGGCTACCCGCGCATTTCTCAAGGTGACGGGCTAACAGGCAACCAGTAAGAAGCAAGGACCAAGATATGCCGCCTACACTTAGAAGCCTGCTGTTCGTTCCGGGAAATACTCCCAGGATGCTGGACAGGGCGCTGAACCTCAGACCCGACGCCTTCGTGCCGGACATGGAAGATTCGGTGCCCTGGGACGAAAAGGCGAACGCACGCGAGGTCACCGCCGCCTACGTTCCCCAGTTGGCGAAGACCGGGGTGAGAGTCATCCCGCGAGTCAACTCGCTCGATACCGGACTGCTGGAGGACGACCTCTCCGCCGTAATCGGGCCGCACATCTACGGTGTCTCCGTGGGCAAGATGGACAACCCCGAAATCCTCAGCGAGGTCGTCGGGATCATCCAGAGAATCGAACTTGGAAAGGGTCTGCCCATCGGGACGACCAGGCTCGTTCCCTGGATAGAGTCCGCCGAGTCAATCGTCAAGCTGAGCGAAATATGCCGTTCTTCCCCCCGGATAGCGGCAATCGCCTTGGGCGCCGAGGACTACACCAACGACATGGAGATCGAGCGCACCGACAGCGACGCTGAAATTGCGTATGCCCGCGCCGCGATAGCCATTGCTGCCCGCGCCGCCGGGATATTGGCCCTTGACACCCCGTTCTTCGCCTTCCGCGACCCTGACGCTCTAAGAGAGAACTCCCTGGCGTCCCGCGGTATTGGATTCAGGGGCAGATTCGCCATTCATCCCGCCCAGATCGAAATACTGAACGATGTGTTCTCGCCCTCTGCGGAGGAAATCGCGCACGCTCGAAGTGTGATTGAGGCGTTCGAGGAAGCCGCCTCTATGGGGCGCGGGTCAACGTCGCTGGACGGCAAGGTCGTTGACGTCCCGGTCGTCAAGCGCGCGCAGGCCCTGTTGGAACAGGCGGCGCAAATGGGTCTTCTCGAATGACAGTGGCAGGCAAGAGTTCCTTTCCCCCCTTGACGGGCTCACAAGGGTAGGCAAAAGTTCCTTCCCCCTCGATGGGGGAAGGTTAGGATGGGGGTGACTCCGCCAATCCAAGTTTCATTCATGCCTACCCCTCTCAGCCCTTGACGGGGGAAGGTTAGGATGGGGGGTGAAACCCCGAGCGCGTTCACTGATGGAATCACAACCCCCTGTCGGCGGTATCCAGCATGATCGTAACCGGGCCGTCGTTGTGAATCTCGACGTGCATGTGCGCCTGAAATCGGCCCGTCTCGACTCGCAGTCCGATCTCCCTGAACCTGGCCAGCGTCGCCTCGAACGTCTTGGCGGCTACATCGGGAGGCGCGGCCTCGGTGAATCCCGGCCTGCGACCGCGCCGCGTGTCGGCGTATAGCGTGAACTGGCTGATGACCAGCAGGTGGGCGTCCGTATCCAGCGCGGACAGGTTGAACCGGCCTTCGGAGTCCTCGAATATCCTCAGATTGACCGTCTTGGAGACGATGTACTCGATATGCCGATCTTCGTCGGCGCCGGCGATTCCCACCAAAACTACAAGTCCCGGGCCAATCCGACCCAGGACTTCTCCATCCACGGAGACCGAAGCCTCCGTCACTCGTTGTACAAGCGCGCGCAATCTCTATTCGCTGGATCCTGACTTGGAAGCCGAAGCCGTCTTGGTCTTGCTGCCCTCGGTAGAAGAAGAACTCTTGGCTGCGGACTCCTTCTCTTCGCGCTTTTCCTCCGACTTATCGGAGGAGACGCCGTTGTTCCCGCGGCCCTTGCCATAGTCATTCACATACCAGCCCGATCCCTTGAATATCACGGGGGGAGCGTGGATCTTTCTGTTCGAGTCCGCCCCGCACTCCGGACACTCCTGAACGGTGGCCGCGCTGAAACTCTGCCGCAGCTCGAACTGGTGGCCGCAGCCCGTACAACGATAATCATACCTCGGCAAGTTACTATCTCCCAGTTCACTCTGCTCTTAGCAGTCCTACCCGACGACTGCCAGCCGCCTTTCAAATCTAGCATCGGGATTGGATATGTGTCAAATGTCGGCGTAGCTATGAAGCGTTCGGCTCATGTACAATCTGCTGTCGGGATCACATTCGA
Source organism: Dehalococcoidia bacterium (assembly GCA_965202815.1). Classification (GTDB taxonomy): domain Bacteria; phylum Chloroflexota; class Dehalococcoidia; order Lucifugimonadales; family UBA1123; genus VXRN01. The sequence goes on along the minus strand of CBDBCD010000001.1, from coordinate 939,278 downwards.
TTCTCTCAGGAGACGCTAAATGGCCGGATACCAGCGCTTCACCCAGACAACCGAGATGGACCGTGACTGGATCCAAGATGTCATGTTCCCGCTGTGCGACGCCCTCAGAAACGGTGACAACTCGCTCTCGCCCATGAGCGGCAAGGCCCTGTACTGCCTGTTCTACGAACCCAGTTTTCTCACCCGCACCTCGTTCGAACGCGCCTGCGAGTTGCTGGGAGGCAGGGCGTATCACACCGAGGACGCCTCCCAGTTCTTTCCGGTGCACAGCGCTCAATTCGTTGACGACATCATCCAGATACTGGCGAGCCTGAAGATGGACGCCGTCGTCATTCGCGCGGGCGACACTCACGTAGCTGAACTCGCGGCGGCCACCAACGTCATGCACGTGATCAACGGCGGCAGCTCCGACGACCATCCCACGCAGGCCCTCGCCGATCTCTATACCATCCAGCGCGAACGGGGCGAGATTGACGGCGCCACGGTCGCTATTGTCGGACGCCTGGATCACAGGAACGTGAGCGCGCTTCTCAAGGGACTGGTCATGTTCGAAGGCGTGAACATCATTCCCGTGCCGTTCAGCGGCCAGATGCCCGAGAAGGTCGTTCAGCACTGCTCCGAACGAGGTATGACCATTGGCTCCGATGCCGAGTTGGACGCGGTTTCCGAGGCGGACGTGATATATCTCAACGGTCCGCGCACCCTGGCGCACATGCAGCTTCTCGCATCCAGGGGACAGGGCAGGCTGGTCATAGACGAGCGGTTCATGGACTCGCTCAAGCCGGACTGCATAGTCATGGACCCGATGCAGAGAAGCGGCGACTTCATCATCGCCGTCCGCGACGAACGGCTCGCATTCTACAGGCAGGCCGAAAACGCGCTGTACGCCAGGATGGCAGTCCTGCACGAGCTCTTCTCCAAGGGCGACGTCGCCTCAGGGTGACGCGGACGACTTCGCCAGCCTCGCCAGGAACGGCAGGACGGACGGCCCCGCGCTCCTGATCAGGTCCAGCATCCGGCGATGTCCGACTGTCTTCATTATGATCCCGCTGTGCCTGTCGAATGAGAAGATAGGAGACCTGATGAGTTCCTTCTGCATCTCCTCCGAGAGAAAGACTTCCATCAACTTCTCCAGCCGGGCGTCGGTCAGCGACTCGAACAGCATCCGGGCATAGTAGCCGATTCGCAGTTCCGAGCCGAATTCGGCCTTCCACCTCTCTTCGTAGGCGCTTAGCGCGTCGTCGGAAAACGTGTCGGATGACAGCGCTTCGGCGGCTGTCTCCGCCGCGAACTTCCCCGACAGCATCCCATAGTAGATCCCGCCGCCCGTGGTAGGCTTCGCGAATCCCGCCGCGTCGCCGAGTATGAGCGCGCGCTCGGCGTATGTCTTGGAAAGCGGCCTGATCGGGATTCCCCAGCGTCTTGGCGAGGACTCCATTCGCAGCGCCTTGCCCTCATTGACTAGCCTGTCGTAGAGCCGTTCCAGGCAGCCCGATGATCTCTCTTGCGACATAAGCCCCAGGAGTCCGCGCGAGCCGTTCGTGGGGACCAGCCAGCCGAACGAGCCGGAAGCTACGCCGTCCCCCACATACACCTCCGTCTCTGTCACGTTCCGCGTGACCACCTCGACTTGCGCTCCGACGAGGCGCGGGCGTCCATTGCCGTTCGTCGGACACACGGCTTCCGCCAGTGAGGAACCGAAGCCGGAGGCGATGATGAGGATGCGACCGCGCAGCATTTCACTGGCCCCATTGCGATGGGCGGTTACGCTCATGTCTCTGGGCGAGCGGAACACATCTCCGACCCGCCACCCCAGCCGATATTCCGCGCCGCTTCTCGCCGCCGCCGCCGCCATCGAATTGACGTAGCCGACGCGATCCACAATCAGGGCCTGGGTGTCCGGCCGTTCGACTCTATACATCCGGCCGCTCGGCGAATATATGGACGCCGTATTCGTCCGGCGGTATATCAGTTCGGGCGGGACGGGAAAGCGATCAGAGCATTCCATGCCTATGACGCCGGTGCAGAGCTTGTCGCCGACGCGCTCGCGATAGTCGAGAACCACTACGCTGAAACCGAGCCTGGAAAGCTCAAGCGCCGCCGTATTTCCGGCGGGCCCCGCGCCCACTATCACGGCGTCGTACACGCAATCCTCCTGACGCAACCGATGGCTGATCGTTCCAGACTGATATTGACCGCTCGAAACCCGGCGAGTCCCAAAGATGTTATCGCACCCAATTCAATGGTAGCAACGCATGATGGCCTGAGCGTCCGGTTACGCCGGGGATTTCCTGTTTGAAACCGGCATGACGATACCGCCGCCCGTCTAGCTGAAGGGTTCAGTCGCGGGGCAATCGGGGCTGGATTTCAGTGGTCTTATATATCGTGGCTTATAATTGCGCTGAGCTCGGGCTGGACGGGCGGCTGGGGTTTAACAGGGGAGCGACAGGCGACCGCTGTGACCAGAGTTTGCCTGCGTTTCGCCTGCGTTAGCTATGAGGGCCTTTTTTCCCGGCACCCTGTTTTTGGTTCGTATAATCGTTGGTTTATGAGTTTTCAGTTATTAGTATTTAGTTATGAGTGGTTGATTTAGTTTGGATGTTCGGATTGTAGCATGGATGTGGATGGGATGGGAAGTTCAGTCTATACCGCAAACAAAGCAATGTGGGAATATATTTGGTATGCTGAAACCAGACAATTGGGTACGATAGCCGGGGAGAGTCGGCGGACTGAACGTCCGTTCGTCTCGCGCGCGATGCGCGCGCAGAATAAGGCTGTCCGAGAAAATTACGAGAGGGGCTGGTTGAAATGTTCAAATCCATCGCGAAACTATTCGGCGGTTCGGACGAGAAAGTTATTTCGAAGATGCAGCCGCTGGTGGACGAGATAAACGGGCTGGAGAGGGAGTTCGAGCGGCTGACCGATTCCGAGCTTATGGGAAAGACCCATGAGTTGAGCCGCGCATTGGCGCAGGGGGATTCGCTCGACGACATTCTGCCCGAAGCATTCGCGGCGGTTCGAGAGGCCGCGAAGAGGGCGTTGGGTCAGCGGCACTACGATGTCCAGCTCATTGGCGGAATCGTACTGCACCGGGGGAAGATCGCCGAGATGAGGACGGGCGAGGGCAAGACACTCGTCGCCACCCTTCCGGCTTACCTGAATTCCCTGGACGGCGCCGGCGTCCACGTCGTTACCGTCAACGACTATCTGGCGCGCAGAGACGCCCACTGGATGGGCGCGGTGTACGCGAAACTGGGCGTTACCGTGGGCGCGCTGCAGAACCAGAAAGCGTTCGTGTACGACCCCGACTTCTCCGACGGAGACCGCGGGTTCGAACACATGAGGCCGGCCGACAGAAAAGAGGCATACGAGGCCGACATTACCTACGGAACGAACAACGAGTTCGGCTTCGACTACCTCAGAGACAACATGGTTACCGAGCTGTCCGCCCGCGCGCAGGGGGAGCGCTCCTACGCCATAGTTGACGAGGTTGACAACATCCTGGTTGACGAGGCGCGGACGCCCCTGATAATCAGCGGTCCGGCGGAAATGTCCGCGCGCGACTATGTAAGGTACGCCAAGGTCGCGCCTATGCTCCGGCTCGAAGAAGACTACACTCTGGACGAGAAGCACAGAACGGTCGCCCTTACTCAGCAAGGCATTTCAAAGCTGGAACGCGCCCTGAACGTCAGCAATCTCTACGCGCCCGAAAACTTTGGCGTCGTCCACCACGTGGAGAACGCCCTCAAGGCGCATGTCGTCTTCCAGCGCGACCGCGAGTACGTCGTTCAGGATGGCGAGGTGATCATCGTTGACGAGTTCACCGGCAGGCTCATGGAGGGCCGACGCTACTCCGACGGGCTTCACCAGGCGATAGAGGCGAAAGAGGGCGCGCGGGTCAAGCCCGAGTCCATCACCTACGCCACTATCACTCTCCAGAACTACTTCAGGCTGTATGAAAAGCTGTCCGGCATGACGGGCACGGCGGCTACCGAGGCCGAAGAATTCGACAAGATATACAAACTCGAAGTGGTCGCCATTCCAACAAACAAGCCGATGGTGCGCGAAGACTCGACCGACCTGATTTACAGGGACCAGGGGGCGAAGTACCGGGCAGTGGTGCGCGAGATCGAGGAGCGCGTCGAGGCCGGACAGCCCGTCCTGGTCGGCACGACGGACATTGACAAGTCCGAGATTCTGAGCGGTATGCTGCGGAAGAAGGGGATCTCCCACGAGGTGCTCAACGCCAAGCAGCACGAGCGCGAGGCGCTGATCGTAGCGCAGGCGGGCAAGCCGGGCGCGGTCACCGTCGCCACCAACATGGCCGGGCGCGGCACGGACATCGTGCTGGGCGGGAACGCCGAGATGGAAGGAATATCCGAGCGGGCGTGGGACGATCTACACCGTAACGTATTGGACGCGGGTGGATTGCACATCATCGGGACCGAGCGACACGAAGCTCGCCGAATTGACAACCAGTTGCGCGGACGTTCCGGTCGCCAGGGCGATCCGGGAAGGACGCAGTTCTACGTCGCTCTCGACGACGACCTGATTCGCCGCTTCGGTGGCGAAAGGATAAAGTCGGTCATGGACTGGGCCGGAATGGATGACGACGTTCCGATTGAGAACGGGATGGTCAATAAGTCCATCGAAAACGCCCAGACCAAGGTCGAAGCCCACCACTTCGACATGAGAAAGCACCTGGTGGAGTACGACGACGTCGTAAATACCCACCGGGACGTCATATACGGCGAGCGCAACAAGATACTGTCGGGCGCCGACCTCAAGGCGAACATACAGGAGATGGTCGGGGCGCAGCTTGGCGAAATAGTGCAGTCCTCGCTTGGAGACGGACGCCCCGCCGACTGGGACGTCGACGCCTTCCTGGCCGAGATTGGAACGGTTCTGCCGCCGCCCGACGACTTCTACGACCACCAGCAGTTGATGAATCTTGGCATTGACGGCATAGAAGACAGGCTGCTGGCTCACGCTGAACAGGCATACGACCGGATGGAGGCCGCGGTCGGCCAGGAGACGATGCGCGACATCGAGCGCTGGCTGATGTTGCGCTCTGTGGACTCCAACTGGGTGCATCATCTGACCTCGATGGAGAACTTGCGCCAGGGCATCGGCCTGTACGCATACGGTCAGCGCGACCCTCTGGTGATGTACAAGAAGGAGGGCATGGAGCAGTTCCAGGGCCTTCAGTACAAGATACAGAGCGACATAGCGCACTCCGTTTACAGATTGCAGGACGCGCTGGACGGCAATTCCCTGGACTCCGCGCGGCAGAACGGCGCTCGCAACGGTCAGCAGCGAAACGGCGGACGGAATGGAACGTCCAATCGCGGACGTGGCCGGTCCGCGGTCCGCAGACCCGCCAGAGAAACCGTCATGTCCAGGGCCGGCGGCGGAAGAAGTCGGGACCAGGCAGTCGGATCAGGCAAGGTGGGCCGAAACCAGCCCTGTCCCTGCGGCAGCGGCAAAAAATACAAACGCTGCTGCGGGGGCTAAGCTATGTTGAAAATCCCTTCTCCCTCGACGGGGGAAGGCTAGGATGGGGATGAAATCTCAACTACAAATCGGTCATTCCCGCGAAAGCGGGAATCCAGAAGCGCGCGGTATAGTCGGTGTCGCTATTACTACGGCTCAAAGGTGAACGTTAAGACCAGAGTTAAGAAGGCGGTCGCTTACGCAACGAGCGCGGGCAGGCTGTTGGTTTTCGAACATCGCGACTCGCCGGAAGCCGGACTTCAGGTCCCGGCAGGGACGATTAGGGACGGCGAACCACCCGAAGAAGCTGTGCTGAGGGAGTTCTTTGAAGAGACCGGCCTGTCAGACGTGAGGTTTGTGCAATTCCTGGGCCGCGCTGAGTACGACATTTCACCCTATCGGTATGAAATACAAGACCGGTACTTCTTCCATCTTGAGATTGATGGACCCGCGCCATCGGAGTGGGTTCACTACGAAATGCACGATGGGTTGAGCGCGCCCACTGCCTTTTGTCTCTACTGGCTGAAACTAACGGACGACCGTCTCAGTTTAGCCGCTGGGCAGGGAGAATTCCTGCGCAAACTGCGCAGGATTATCGAAACGGAATGAACTCCGTAGTCGGATATGGCGGCGTAAATACGCGCTTAAACTGCCTTGAGCAAGCAAATTCTCTCCTGATAGTTTCTTGAGCGGTGCTTTGTTGGAATGAACGCAGGGCGCTGATTCATATTTCAGGAGAGAAATTTAGTGAACAATGAAAGAATCTACCAGAAGCGCCATTTGTCCCTTCCTGTACCGGGGGCGATGGTCGCCGTTGTTCTGGCAGCAATCTTGATCTTCGCGCTTGGAGCCGGATGTTCAGAGGAACTAACGCCCGAGCAAGTAGCGCGGAATTGGGTGAATGACAACGTTGACCTTGGTGGAGAACTGCTGGCCGAGTGGATACTGGGCGCTGGCCCGGTGGAACCTTCGGGCGCCGCTGGCTGGTTGGCAAAGGAAGTAGGCGGGGAGCTAATCGAAGACAAGATACATGAGGTCATCAAGTGGGACTATTCATCAGCCCGCGATTTGGGCGATGGTTGGGAAGTCACCGCGACCGCGAGCGTGTCATTCCCTGAGTATGCCGGATTCGAGGCTGGCTTGCCGCTGATTCTACGGATAAAGGGACAGGAAGTTGTGGATTGGCGACCGGATTACACGGCGGCCTACGCCCGAGCCGACATTCCCGACATAAGTGGTATGGTCGCAACGGCGTCCAGCATATCGGAAGCGCTTAACTCTGAGGACTGTATCACAGCCGCCAGAGACGCGGGCGTACCCGAATCCGTAATAGAGTACCTGAACAAACCAGCCTCAGAGCGCAACTTCCTCGAGAAAACCGCCATTGAAACGGCGGTTGACGCCGTCAGTCTCCCCGATGGGTGCGCCGACTCGCTTATGGGACAGTAAGGCCAGGAAATTATGACCAACGCCGAAATCGCCGAACGCTTCGGAACCATCGTCAGCCTTCTCCAGATGAAGGGCGAGAAGTCCTTCACCGTCCGCGCTTACCAGCGCGCCGAGCGCACCATCGAACGCTTCCCCCGCGACATGGACGCTATGGTCGCCGAGGGCGAAGACCTCACAAAGATTCCCGGCGTCGGAAAAGCTATCTCCGACAAGATAACCGAGCTTGTCACCACCGGAAAGATGTCCTACCTAGAACGCCTTGCGGCCGAGTTCCCCGAAGGCGTCCTCGATCTCATCGAGATTCCCGGACTTGGCCCCAAGACCATCGTTCGTCTCTGGAAGGAACTCGACGTCACCTCCATTGACGCGCTCGAGGCCGCGGTGGAAGATGGTCGTGTGGCTTCGCTGCCCCGCATGGGCAAGAAGAGCGCGGAGAACATCGGTCGCGCCATCCAGTTCGCCAAGTCCAAGAGCGACAGGTTCCCGATGGCGCGCGCCATGGACATATCCCGACGCCTGACCGCCTACCTGCGCGACAACTGCGCCGGAATATCCGACCTCGTTGTGTGCGGCAGCGTCAGACGCTTCGAGGAGACAGTCGGCGACCTCGATCTGGTGTGCGTGACCTCCGACCCGGCCTCCGCTATGGACGCGATGGCCGGAATGGATGGCGTGGCTAACGTTATGGGACACGGCGAGAAGAAGACCTCCGTCGTCCTCGATTCCGGTTTGCAGGTGGACCTCCGGGTGTGCGAGCCGGAGCATCTTGGGGCGATGCTCCAGTACTTCACCGGCAACCTGCATCACAACGTCATGCTTCGTGAGATAGCGACCGGCCTCGGACTGTCCCTCAACGAATACGGCCTCAAGAACGTGGAGACCGGCGACCTTGAGACTTATTCCACCGAAGAGGCGCTGTACGAGCGGCTCGGCCTCCAGTACATACCGCCTGAACTGAGGCAGGGCGCTGGCGAGGTCGAACTGGCCCGGAATGGTCACATCCCCAGGCTGGTCGAGCTATCCGACATAAAGGGCGACCTGCACACCCACACCGATTGGAGCGACGGGCGCGACACGATGGAGGAGATGATCCTCGAAGCGAAGGCGCGGGGTCTGGAGTACATCGCTGTGACCGACCACTCGGTGGGGCGGGGGATAGCCAACGGCCTGAGCATCGAACGCCTGGAGAGTCACGGCAGGCGTCTGAAGGAACTCGAATCCGATATAGGCGGCATACGCATCCTGCGCGGCACCGAAATGGACATCCGCGCCGACGGAACTCTGGACTATCCCGACGAAGTTCTTGACAATCTTGACTGGGTGGTGGCCTCCGTCCACAGCGCGATGGGCCAGGATTCCGCCACCATGACCGAGCGGATAATCACCGCCATGCGAAACCCCCGCGTGTCCGCCATCGGCCATCTCTCCACCCGGCTCATAGGCGAGCGACGCCCGGTGGACGCCGACTACGACGCCATCTTCAGGGCCGCCGCCGACACCGGCACAGCCCTTGAGATAAATGGCTCCCTGGAACGCCTCGATCTGAAAGACGCCCACGTCAGCCGCGCGACAGAACTGGGCGCGTCCCTCGTCATCAACACCGACGCCCACACCACGGAGGGCCTGGGCAACATGGAGTACGGCGTGTCGCTAGCCCGACGCGGCTGGTGCGAGAAGGACGACATCGTGAACTGCATGAGCGCCGATGAGTTCATGAAGTGGCTGGGCGCGGCGAAAGAATAGGCGGAACTTCCAATGGAACTCCACCAGTACACTATAAAGCGCAATATATACCCAACGCTCCCGAACCCGTACCGACGACTCCGAAAAGCCCTGCCTAGTTCGTAACATAAATCCTAAATTCGATCAATTTCGGCTCAAAAAGCCTTGACCTCAAAAGAAACTATGTTCCATTCTTGTGTACGCTCGGCTCATGAGAGTCGGCGAAAGACAACGCACAAGGAGAACTACTTTGCCGAAGATTGAAAGCTATAAGCAGGGAACCCCGTCCTGGACGGACCTCGCCACCACCGACCAGGACGCCGCCAAGCGCTTCTACTCCGACCTGTTCGGGTGGACCTATGAGGACAATGCGATGGAAGATATGGGCGGCATGGTCTATTCGATGGCCGTTTCGGATGGATCTTACGCGGGCGCCATCTTTTCCCAGATGGACGATGAGAAGCAGATGGGCATTCCCCCGCACTGGAACGTCTATATGACCGTGGAGGACGTTGACGACCTCGCCACCCACGTCTCCGAGAATGGCGGCAACCTGATGATGGATGAGCCGTTCGACGTGTTCGACGCGGGCCGCATGGTAGTCGCCGCCGACCCCACCGGAGCGGTCATAGCCCTATGGCAGAAGAAGAATCACATCGGCGCCGGGGTTCAGAGCGAACACGGCTCAATCGCCTGGTGCGAGCTTCTCACCGGCGACCCTGCGAAGGCCATCAAGTTCTACGAGGGTCTTCTTGGTGTGGAGTCGGAGACCTACCCAATGAGTGGTGGCGGGGAGTACCACGTACTCACCGTGGACGGCGTCGGAGTCGCGGGCATCATGCAAATGCCCGAACATCTGGCGGCCATGAACGTGCCTCCGCACTGGAGTACCTACTTCCAGGTGGACGACGTTGACGCCGCGCTGGAGAAGGCAAAGTCCCACGGCGCCCAGGTCGCCATGGAGCCAATGGACATCCCAGAAGCCGGCCGCCGCATCGCCTTCCTCATGGATCCCCAGGGCGCGGGCGTCGGACTGATGTCACCTGCATAGGGATATACCTCGATTCCCAGCAGAGTCTCCCCTGTTCCGGGTGTAAAAATATGAGTGCGGGCGATGCTGATGGAGCGTCGCCCGCATTGGTGTCATCTGACGACCTGCGTCCTACACTCGCCCCTAAAGCCCCATCGCCTCATAGACTCTGTTCATGTCGAGATGCTTTCTGAGGTGCGCGGCTAGTTTGTCGAACTCCGCCTCCTGTGAGAACGGCTCAGACTCCGAAGGCCGATCCAACCCCTTCATCCGCGCTACATTGGCCACGACGCGCTCCGCGAACGCCTCGTTCTTGAACAGGTCATGGACATAGGTGCCCAACGCTCGCCCCGTTCTGTCCGCATACCCGATGACCGCGCCGCCGTCCGCCGTCTCCATCACCGAGGAAGCGCCCTGATCCGACTCGGTGACGCCCACGTGTATCTCATACCCCGACACTGACATCCCTCGCGCGCCGGCAAGCAGACCTTCGTTCCCCACTATCTTGCCCGCCGTGCGCGTCGTCAGCTTTTCGCCGATGAACCGCGTCTCGATGTCCAGAACCCCAAGACCTTCTGCCATTCGCCGATCCGATTCGATACCGTCCGGGTCGTGAATGGACCTGCCGAGCATCTGCATCCCGCCGCAGACCCCGATCAGCGCGCGCCCGTTCCAGATGTGGTTTCTTATCCTGCTCTCGATGCCTGATTGCCTCACGTAGTCCATGTCCGCAATCGTCACCTTCGATCCCGGCAGGATCACGAGGTCAGGGTTGCCGAACTCTTCCGCTTCTCTCACGTACCTGAGCCGAACGTCGCTCCGCCTGGCGAGTGGATCGAATTCATCGAAATTGGCCATATAGGGGAGTGCGACAACGACGACCTCGACCTCCCCGCTCTCGCTCTCCGAACCGGATACTCGCGCCTCTCTGGGCGAGTCCTCCTCTGGCACATAGACATCCGTGAGATACGGTACCACTCCGAGTACGCCCACTCCGGTCAGTTCCTCTATCTGGGCGAGCCCGGGCTCCAGGAGACTGACATCGCCCCTGAACTTGTTGATGATGAACCCCTTGACCAGCCTGCGTTCCTCGTCGCTGATTAGCGCGTGTGTCCCGTACAGGGACGCGAACACGCCACCCTTGTCTATGTCCCCGATGATGAACACCGGGGATTCGGCGTACAGCGCGACCTCCATGTTCACGATGTCGCCCGCGCGCAGGTTTATCTCCGCGGGACTCCCGGCGCCCTCTATCACGACGATATCGAACTGGGAGCGCAGGGTATCCAGGGACGACGTGATCGTTCCCCATAGCCGCTCGCGCCGGGTCATGAACTGCCTGGCGCGCATCTTGCCGCTCATCTTCCCCATGGAAATGAGCTGCGATGTCGCGTTCGATTCCGGCTTCAGCAGCGCCGGGTTCATCTCCACGCTCGGCTCTATGCCCGCCGCCTGCGCCTGTACCACCTGCGCCCGACCTATCTCAAGTCCGTCCGGCGTTACCCCGGAGTTCAGCGACATATTCTGAGCTTTGAACGGCGCGACCCTGTACCCGTCCTGGGCGAAGATCCGGCAGAACCCGGTGACCAGCAGGCTCTTCCCGACCGACGATCCGGTCCCTTGCAGCATAACGACTTTGCCCAGAGGCGGCTTACTGTCCATTCGCTTCCTCACCCCCACGAGTTCACTATGACCGGCTTGCCCGTTTCGGGATGTTCCATGATCCTGACGTCCGCGCCGTACACTGCCTTGATATTCTCCTCGGTGAGCGTCTCCTCAGGAGTGCCGACGGTAAGGCTTGCGCCGCCGCTCATCAGGGCCACTTTGTCGCAGAATTGCGCCGCCAGAGTCAGGTCATGGACAGCGGCGAGTATCGTCTTTCCCGAAGACACGAGTCCCCGCATCAACTCCATTATCGCGGGCTGGTAGGCCAGGTCCAGGTTGGCGGTGGGCTCGTCCAGCAGTATGAATGGCGTCTGTTGAGCTAACGCTATCGCGATTGCCACGCGCTGCCTTTCCCCGCCCGACAACTCGTCAACCGACCTGTCCAGCAGGTCCTCCGTGTACGTCATTCGCATCGCTTCGACCGCTGTCTGAACGTCCGAGTCGTTCTCCCAGGAAAGCAGTCCGAGGTGAGGGTTGCGCCCCATCAGGACGACCTCTATCGCTGGCGCGCCGTGAGGAAGCTCAGGGTCCTGTGGCACGACTGATACGAGCCGCGCCCTCTCCCGCGTCGAAAGAGCCAGTATGTCGCGCCCAGCCACCTCGATACTGCCCCGGCTGGGACTGATAACGCCTGACACCAGCCGAAGCAGCGTGGACTTGCCCACGCCGTTCGGTCCGGCGATTGCCACGAAACTGCCCTGTTCCACGCTCAGATTGAAGCCGTTTAGCACGCCCCGCTCACCGTAGGATGCCCAAACATCCCTGGCTGAGATTCCTGCCCTCTCTGGCTGATCGGTTTTAATGTAGCTATCAGTCACGACTAGCTCGCTCAGATTCCGCGCACGCGCCTGCGCCTGAGTATGTACAGGAAGAATGGTGCTCCGCAGAAGGCTGTGACAATCCCTACTGGCAGTTCGGCGGGGCTGACCGCAGTCCTGGCAATGAGGTCCGCGAGCACCAGGAATGTTGCCCCTACCAGCCCCGACATGGGTAGTATGAAGCGATAATCAACTCCCCAGATAAGGCGCACCACATGGGGCGCCACCAGGCCGACGAATCCTATGAGCCCGCTGAACGAGACAGCAGTGGCCGTCGCCAGCGTTGCCATGCCTATCAGGATCAGCTTTACCTTCTCCACGTCCACTCCCAGCGCGACGGCGTGCTCCTCGCTGAATTGGAGCACGTTCAGCGTCCGCGCGAATCCCAGGATCACCCCTACGCTAGGAATCAGGTAGAGCAGCGCGATTCCGCTCTCGTTCCACTCCGCCGAAATGAAACTCCCCAGCAGCCAGCTCAGGACCGGCCTGAGATCGGGATCGCTCCTTATCATCAGCAGGCTGCTTACCGCTCCCGCCAGCGCTGAAATCGCGACACCCGCGAGAATCAGGGTCGTCAAGGGGGTCCCTTGCGAACTTCTCGCAATCGAGTACGCGGCGATCACCGCTCCGATCCCACCCGCGAAGGCCGCGATTGGCAGAACGCTGATTCCTAGAATGACCAGCGGAACGCCCGTGAGCAGCACTATCGTCGCCGCTAGCCCGGCTCCCGACGCCACTCCGATCAGGTACGGGTCGGCAAGAGGGTTCTTGAACAGCCCTTGGTACGCCGCCCCCGACATCGCTAGCGCCGCGCCCACAATCGCCGCCAGTACGACCCTCGGAATGCGAAGTTGCCAGAGTATGGTGTCCCACGTCGAAGGAAGGTCGGACGCCGAGGCGACGCCCGGGAGGCGCGAAATGAGAATCTTCACTACGGCCATGAACGGTATATCCACTGAGCCCTGCGTCGAGGCGAATATGGCGGTCAGAACGACTACCAGACCACCTATCGCAAGCCGCCACCATGGGTATCTCAGGCCAATCAGGCGAACGGCGATCTTATCCAGGCTTGCCGCCTCGATGTTCCCGGCTCGTGTCTGCTCCCCGCTTCGTTCCATCTTGCTGAGCTACCTGAACAGACCCGGATACACCCATCGCGCAAGCTCCTCGACCCCGTCTATGAATCTCGGACCTGGGATGCTGAGAGCGTCGCTGCTTGGTGTGTAGAACGCCTCGTGTCTCACCGCCCAGACCTCCGCCAGCGCCGGCTCAGCCAGAATCGCGTCCGGCGACGAGGTGATTATGATGTTGGGGTCTCTCTCCACTATGACCTCGGGGCTGATCTGCGCGTATCCCTCTATGTCCGCGGCTATATTCTCCAATCTCAGCAGGTCGAAGACTTCCTGGATGAGCGTGCCGCGGCCCGGTGTCCAGTACGATCCCACGTCCTGGAACACACTCGGCCCCGCACCGACAGACGCCAGCGCTTCCTTGATATCCTCCAGCTTGGCCTCGAACTCCAGCGCGACATTCTCCGCGTCGTTCGGATTGCCCACGATACGGCCCCACAGCCGGATGTTGTCCGCAACCTTCGTGAAGTCGTCTGAAAGAGTCGGAATGTAAAGAACCTTCAGCCCGGCGCGCTCGAGGTCCTCGTTGAATCTGTTGAAGAACACGTAAACCAGGTCCGGCTCCAGGGCCACAGTGGACTCGATATCCATGTCGAAGGCGTTGCCCACTCTGACGATATCCGCCGCCTCGGGCGGGTAGGTAACAAAGTCGTGGGTCGCGACTACGCGGTGGCCCTCGCCCATCGCGAACAGCATCTCCACTACAGCCGAGTCGAACGCCACTATTCGCTCAGGCGGCTCTTCGAATACTATCTCGCGTCCATCCTCCGACAGCACGGTTAGCGGAAACGTCGCCGTTAGAAATACGGGCTTCGGTTCCACGAGCCGCTGAGGCGCGGCTGGCTGGGCGGGTTGCTGGGGCTGCTGAGGCGTAGCTGGCTGAACCGGCTGGGCGGGCGCTTCCGCCGGGGCCGCCGGAGCGGGTTGCTGGGGCTGCTGAGGCGCGGCTGGCTGAACCGGCCGGCCGGGCGCTTCCGCCGGGGCCGCGGGCGCCGGCGGCTGAGGTGGCTGGGGCGCGGGCGGCGCTTCGGACGAACAGCCTGTCGCAAGAGTCGCAAGGGCGATACTCAGCGCCAAGACCGGAATGATGAACTTACTCTTGATCAACGGTTACTCCCTGATTCTCAAACATTGGTCGGTCCGTCTGGATAACAGACGCTGATCCGACAAAAGCAAAGACCCCGCTTCCAGGAAAAACGGGGCCTGTCATGGCTCGCAAGCCATGCCTGTGCCTTTCCTCGAAGGCCATGACATTGATGAGAGTAGTGGATCGGGCTTGCTCCGCTTGAGCGCGAAGCCTACCGCTGCGGGACAGCGCTGGACTTTGACCAGCTTCCTCTTTCAAGCCCTGTGACGGGCGCTCCCACCTTCGGAGTTCAGTTTTCAAATATGCGAACGCCCTAATCATGGACTCGCAGTCGTTCCTCTGTCAAGTCTGAACACAATACCGAAATTATCCAATCCATTAGTTCTAAATTCGTGTCTGAAGACCCTTAAGATGATTGAGAAATAGCTTCAAAAATGCTAAGATACGTATATGAAATAGGAGTGTCGAATGGCAACGAAACCCGACTTTACTGATGACCAGTACACCGCAACCGATATCCAGGTACTCGAGGGTATGGAGGCCGTCAGGCGCCGACCCGGTATGTACATCGGCAGCACCGACCAGCGAGGTCTGCACCACCTTATCTTCGAGATCGTTGACAACTCGGTTGACGAATTCATGGCAGGTTTCTGCTCCAGCGTGGACATCACTCTGAATGAGGACGGCTCTGTCAGGGTTCAGGACGATGGACGCGGCATACCAGTTGACAAACATCCCACCACGGGCGTCTCCGGGGTCGAGACGGTTATGACCACACTGCACGCCGGAGGCAAGTTCGGGGGCAAGGCGTATTCCGTATCCGGTGGACTGCATGGCGTCGGCGCCTCCGTCGTCAACGCCCTGTCTGAACACACTAGGGTAGAGGTCCGCAGATCCAGCAGGATCTACTACCAGGACTTCTCTCGGGGCAAAAGTATGAGCGACCTGAAGTACAGGCGCGCCCGCGAGGACGAACTCGACGCCTCCGAAACTGGAACTACGATCACCTTCCTCCCTGACAAGGATGTATTCTACGAATATGAGTACGACTTCAACACACTGTTGCAGCGCTTCAAGGAGATGGCATACCTCAACAAGGGGCTCCAGATCCGATTTACCAGCCACTACCATGCCAACAGGTGGCCCAACAACCAGCAGACATTCTACTTCGATGGCGGCATAGCCAGTTTCGTCACGAATCTGAACCAGACCAGAGAAGTGCTCCACGACAGTCCCATTTACGTCGAAAAAGCGCTCGAAGGCGGGACGATTGTAGAAGTCGCTCTCCAGTACAACGACAGCTTCAACGAGTTTGTTCACTCATTCGCCAACTGCATCAACACCATTGATGGTGGAACTCACATCACCGGTTTCAGGTCCGCTCTGACAAGAGTTCTCAACGACTATGGAAGAAAACAGAATCTCATCAAGGAAAACGAGCCCAACCTCGCGGGTGAGGAAACTCGCGAAGGTCTGACCGCCGTGGTCAGCGTCAAACTGACTGACCCCCAGTTCGAGGGCCAGACCAAGAACAAGCTGGGCAACCCTGAAGTATCCAACCAGGTTCAGAGTGTCGTTGCGGAAGCCCTTCAGTACTATCTTGAAGATAATCCGGCCGATTCCAAGAAAATCGTCGAAAAGTGCCTGACCGCGCAGCGCGCAAGGGAAGCCGCGCGAAAGGCGCGCGATCTGATCATTCGCAAGAACGCCATGGACGGCGGCGGTCTGCCCGGCAAACTCGCGGACTGCTCCGAAAAGAACCCCGCCCTGTGCGAGTTGTACCTGGTGGAGGGAGACTCCGCCGGCGGCACCGCCAAGTCCGGCAGGGACCGCAGAACTCAGGCCATCCTCCCCTTGTGGGGCAAGATTCTGAACGTGGAAAAGGCGCGAGCCGACAAGATGCTGAGCCACGACGGAATACGTTCGATGATCACCGCCATCGGTGCTGGCTTGGACGACGAACTGGATGTCTCCAGGGTGCGCTACCACCGGGTCATAATAATGACCGACGCCGACGTGGACGGTTCACACATCAGGACGCTGATTCTCACGTTCTTCTTCCGCCACATGCGCGAGTTGATCGAACACGGCTACGTTTACATAGCCCAGCCCCCGCTCTACAAGATATCGGCGGGGCGCGATGTTCACTACACCTATAGCGAGGGCGAGCGCGAGGGCGTAATGATCCAGCTAAAGGGCCGCCGAAATGTAACGGTCCAGAGATACAAGGGCCTCGGCGAGATGAACGCCGAACAGCTCTGGGAGACCACTATGGACCCCGAGGAGCGCACCCTCCTCCAGGTAACAATCGAGGACGCCGCAAACGCCGATGAAGTGTTCTCTACCCTAATGGGGGATGTGGTCGCGCCCAGGCGAAACTTCATCCAGACCCACGCCCTAGAAGTGAAGAATCTGGACATCTAGCCGAACTTTCACATTCGCTGACACAAAAAGAGGGGCGGCGCAATTTCTGCGTCGCCCCTGCGATTTATGAATGTTCCCGCGAAATCAGCCTCACGTCTCACCCCTGGATTCCCGCGAAGGCGGGAATCCAGGGGTGAGGGGGAGTAGCCTTCTTACAACCAAGTTCAGATCGTTGCAGGATTGGTCAGCCCCACATACCAGTGCTGAAGTAACGCTCTCCAATGTCGTTGAAAATAGTCACGACCTTCCCGCTCCCTGTTCTTTCCGCCACCTTGAACGCGCCCAGCATATAAGCTCCCGAACTCTGCCCGGCGAAAAGCCCCTTAGCGGACAGCGCCAGCGACACTTCCCTGGCCTCGTCAACGTCTATCGGAAGCATCTCGTCAACGACACTCTGGTCCAGCGTATTCGGAATGATGTGCCCTTCGCCGAGCGGCTTCAGACCCTCGACGCCCGGCCATTCCGGCGGATTTATGCCTATAACCTGGATGTCCGCGCTCTGTTCCTTGAGGCGGCGGCCCACTCCGCTGATCGTACCACCGGTGCCCACTCCGGCCACGAAGTGAGTGATGTCCGGGGCCTGTTCGAGGATCTCCTCTCCGGTCGTATCATAATGGGCCTGTGGATTATTCAGGTTGGAATACTGGTCGCACCAGAAATACTTGTCCGGCTCCGACTCGAAGCGACGCTTGACCTCATAGAGGGTCTCATCGTAGCCGAGCATCGGGTCCGTGTAGATGATCTCAGCGCCATGCGCGATCAGGCGCTTCTTGCGCTCTTCGCTCGCGTTCTCCGGCATCACCAGCGTGACTCTGTATCCAAGCGCCGCGCCTATCATCGCGTAGGCGATCCCCGCGTTGCCGGACGTCGCGTCCAGGATCGTCTTGTCGGGAGTCAAATCGCCCGCCAGAATCGCCTCCACCAGCATCCTCAGCACCGGACGGTCTTTGATGGAGCCGCCCGGATTCAGATGCTCATACTTTGCATATACTTGAGCGTCGCCAGTGGGCCGGTTGAGTTCGATCTTCACCATCGGAGTGTTTCCGATAGCCTTTAGAGGCGGATACCCCTCTATGAATTCGAGAAACTCCTTTGAAGGAGCCAAAGTCAGTACCCCTTACCCTTCCGATTACAGATTGAGACGGACTTCCATAGCTAGGCATTGAGTATAGCCACTTTCGCCGAATGTAGTCTAGTCAGACGCCGCGAACCGCTTATACGTTGCGCTCCGCTGTCTTTAGACGACCTCCTCCACCCGTGACATTCTGAAACTTTTTACCCCGTGCGCGAAAATTCCTTTTCCCTTGATGCACGAGGTCGGGCTGAGAGAAATTTCTTCCCTACACATTCTCCCGGCGCTATGCTATGATGTATGCATGCAGAACACCCGTACTGAATCATTCAGTAGAGTTTATGAACGAAGTCAGGTGGGACCGAAAAAAAACCCTCTGAACTGGTGAATACTGGGTAATACAGGTGAAATGCAGGTACCAGACTCCACTGGTGGGCTGTCTGCAACCTGCCTGCAGCCCGCCTGCGGGAGCGGCAGCATAGATGGCGCGTCCATATATCCGAATATATGTCTAACAATCGGAAACCCACGACTAAAATCTGCTAGCCGGAACGCCATAGCGCCGCTTAATCTATTCTGAGCCATCCGACAGAGCGTGACCGAATTTGAAAACGAATCACTAATTGGACCTGGAGAACTGGATATGACGATCATCAGCGGCGACATACGGGAGAGAATCGCCGAACTACGCGACCTGATAAGAGGACACGACTACCTCTACTACATCAAGGAGAGTCCCAGTATCTCCGACGCCGAATACGATGGCTTGATGCGCGAACTTCGCAAGATCGAAGAAGATCGTCCCGATCTCGTAACGTCCGACTCGCCCACCCAGCGAGTGGCCGGCGCTCCCGCCGAAGGATTCACCGAAGTAACCCACCATCGCGCGATGCTAAGTCTCGCCAACGCCTTCGACGATGATGAATTTCACGCCTGGCACGAGCGTGTGACCGGATTGCTCGAAACTGACCGGTTCGACATGGTGTGCGAATTGAAATTCGATGGCCTTGCTGTCGCGCTGACGTACTCGAACGGCGTATTCACGCGCGGCGCTACCAGGGGCAATGGCGTAGTCGGGGAAGATGTCACCGCCAACCTTAGAACCATCAACAGCATACCGCTCCGGCTCACGGGCGATGACTACCCCGACCTGCTGGAAGTTCGCGGCGAGGTTTACTTCCCCAAGTCCAAGTTCGATGAATTCAATGCCAAGCGTGAAGCTGAGGGACTGCCCACGTATGTCAATCCACGGAACACCGCCTCCGGCTCTCTTCGTCAATTGGACCCTCGGATGACAGCGGAAAGGTCGCTGGACATATTCGCCTACAGCATAGGCTATTCAGAGGGCGGCGATGCGCCTGACAACCAGCGCGACACTCTGGAGTATCTGGACGCTCTGGGCTTCAAGGTAAACAGCCATAACCGGACTTTCGCCAGCGTCGGAGACGTGCTCGGCTGGTACAGATACTGGCTTGATAAGGTCCACGAACTCGACTATGGCTGCGATGGCCTGGTCGTCAAAGTGAACCGCTTCGACTACCAACAGCACTTGGGAGAGGTTGGCAGGGAACCCAGGTGGGCGATTGCCTATAAGTTCCCCGCTGAACAGGCTACCACGACGCTCCTGGATATCGGATTCAACGTCGGACGCACCGGCTCGATCAATCCATACGCGGTACTCGATCCCGTTTACGTCGGCGGCGCGACCGTGTCGCGCGCGACTCTGCACAATGAAGACTACATCGCCTCTAAGGACTTGAGGGTTGGAGACCGCGTTGTGGTCGAACGCGCCGGAGAGGTAATTCCACAAGTGGTCAGGGCGCTTCCCGCCAATCGTAATGGAAGCGAAACGGTCGTGAAGATGCCGGAGAACTGTCCAAGCTGCGGCGAGTCCATCGTTCGCAGGGAGGACGAGGCAATGTCCTATTGCGTGAATGCCTCGTGTCCCGAGCAGCTTGTCCGCCTGGTGGAGCACTTCGTGAGCAAGGGGGCGATGGATATTGAGGGCTTGGGCGAAAAGTGGGGCGCTATCCTCATAGCGCAGGGACTGATCAGCGACGTGGCCGATCTCTATTACCTGGAAAAGGAAGACCTCGCGCAGATGAACCTGCTCGACGCCATCGCGACAGCGAAATCGAGCGACTTCGCCACTGTGCTCGACAGAATCGGAATACCGAATGTAGGCAAGAAGACCGCGGGCATCATCGCCGGGGAATATGACTCTTTCGCGAAGCTCAACGCCGCTTCGGAAGAGGATCTGACAGCTATTGACGGGATAAACCAGCGAGTGGCGGGCAGTATAGTATCCTACTTCCGGGACCAGGGTTATCGCGGAGTCCTGCAAGAGAAGGGAAGTGTATTCGTCGAGCAGGGTCTCATCGAAGACCCGAACGACTTGTACTACGTGAACAGAAAGTACCTGATGCGCCCCGACACCCTGCGCCAGAAGAGCGCGACCAACCTTCTCAGCGCCATCGAAAAGAGCAAGAGCCGGCCGCTGACCAGGGTTCTTGTAGCTTTGGGCATAGCCCACGTCGGTTCGGAGGTCGCGGGTGTACTCGCCCGGCACTTCGGTTCCATTGATCGGATACGGCGCGCAAGCAAAGAGGAAATTGAAGAACTCAATGCTATCGGCCCCAAGATAGCCAGCGCGGTCGTCGAGTATTTCGAGAACGAGTCGAACAGCGTTGTCGTGGACAAGCTCATCAGCGCCGGGGTCAACGCGACGGAAGACGCCAGCGCCGAAAACGGAAACGGCGCGACGTCACTCCGTGGCCTGAGATTCGTGGTCACCGGAAGACTGCCAAACTACAGCCGCTCGGCTATCCAGGACAGGATCAAGGAGCTCGGAGGTTCCGTATCCGGGGCGGTTAGCAAGCGCACAGACTATCTGGTTGCCGGTGAGGACGCCGGTTCCAAACTCGCCGAAGCCCGGAAGTTGGAAGTCGAAGTTCTGTCCGAGGACGACTTCGAGATTCTGGTTTCTGAGAGGACCGAATCCGATTCGGATAAACAGGTTGAAATGGAGATTGCGATCTAGGAGGGGAGGGGTAGCCCTGTCAAGACAGAACCGGGGTCACGCGAAGTGAGGGACGACTTCCTCCAGGAACAGGCGAAGTTGCGTCTCCTGGCTGAAGGATGCGAAACGAACGATCATCGTTTCAGCGCCTGCTTCCCCGTACCTTCTGATCCTCTCGACAGTCAACTCCGAAGGGCCGTATGGACCCCAGCGGTCCCCCCAGAAATTCATCCCGTAGTATAGCTTCAGAAACCTGTTCGCCTCATCCGCCGACTGTTCCTGGTCCGGCCCAAGGTTGACCGTCATATAGAACGTCCGCTCGATATCCTCGGTTTCGCGCGACAGCCGGGCCGCGTGCTCCTCGACCTTGCCAACGACCTTGCCGTACTCATCCGGATAGTCCGAGATGGAGATGATGCCGCTGCCGAGTCGCGCGGCCCGGGCGAACTGGACATCTCTTCCGGCTCGCCAGTGAGATGCAATCAGAAATGGAACACCGCCTTCCTGCGGCGACTTCGGCGCGATACTCGCCGCCTCTAGCGAAAAATGCGTCCCATGAAAGTCCACGACCTCCCCGGAGGTGAGTCTCTTCACGATCTCTACCACTTCCTCGAATCTCGAAGCGCGGGTCCGCGCGTCAATACCAGCGTGTCGCCACTCATTCCGCTGCGCGTCGTTGAATGCGCCCCCGACTCCGGCCCCCAGTATCAGCCTGCCCCCGGATATGAAATCAGCGGTGGCGGCCTGGTGAGCCAGCGGAACAGGATGTCGAAGCGCAGGAAGCAGAACCGCTGTTCCCAGCCGTACCCGCTCCGTGTGTGTCGCGATAGCGGTCAAAGTTGACAGCGGCTCCAGCCTCGGTTTGGCGGTAAGACTGTCTCCGACCCAGACCGAGTCCAGGCCCGCCTGTTCCGCGGTCTGGGCTAAGTCAACGATTTCTTTGAACCGGCCCGGCTCGCCGCCTTCCATCACCAGGCGGCGCGTCGGCATTAGTATTCCGAACTTCACTAACTTACACCCTTGAGAACTTCGGCGATCTCTGCGAGGCAGGGAGGACTCAGATCCATGCAGATTCTCAGGTCTTCTATCGTGTCTATGTCGCGATAGAATCCGTCCGACTTGTAATTCCGATAACCCACCTTGAGTTCCCCTGCAAGCAATTGATGCCTTATATAGCTGTTGGAACCGAGGAGAGGCCCGAAACCCAGGTCCGGGGGTACGATGATCCCGTTCGTGCCGCCGTCGTGCGCGCGACACATCGTCAGTATGCGCCCTTGTTCCGACGCGTCAATCATTCCATTTACGTCGGATACGGTCAACAGTGGCAGGTCTGCCGGAATGTAAGCCGCGCTCAGGCCGTCTCCCCATACGCTTCCGAATGCGAACTCAATGGCTTTGTTCAATTCGAGATAGTCGTCCTCGATCCACTCTGCGCCCGCGCGTACCGCTTCGGTTTCCACGGTATCGTCGCCCCCGACAACCACAACCCGCGAAACATTCGATTTGTTAAGAGTTCGGACTACCCACTTGAACATGCTCAGGGATAGCGTCGCCCGCTGGTCTGGCGAAAGCTGGGCGCTGAGCCGAGTCTTGCACTCGGCCAGCGGTTTCATGGGAACCACCGCCACGATGCGAGACTTAACTGCCATCGGATTCTGATGCTGCCTCGAGTAGATTCCGGGCGAGCTGGATCTTGTCCCGGTTGCTGTTCATTATCGTGTTCAGTACGAGAACGTCCATGCCCAGTTCCCTGATGTCGTCCGCAAGCTCCGCGTCCAGGTCGTCAATCACGAATGTGTCGCACAGACCTACGTACTGCCGGGCCACCCCGACGCAGGAAACGTCTTCCCCAAGTTCCTCCAGAATCTTGGCCGCCGGACCTTTCAGCGCCTGGCCTCCCACGATTGGGCTCACCGCCAGCCTGGCGCCCTCGAATCTCTCTATCCTCTCGCGAACGCCTGGCACTGAGAGAATCGGGGCCACGCTGAGATACGGATTTGACGGACAGAATATGAGGGTGTCGCTCGAATCGAGGCTCTCGCTGAATTTCGCTGAAATTCCCGCTTCCTGAGAGCCTTCGAATCCCAGGCTGGAAACTACGGGTTCGCAGCCATGCCTTACGAAGTATGTTTGGAATGGCAGGTCTCCTATGTCGGTAGAGACCGTCGTTCTCACCGGGTCGTCCGACATCGGCATGATTGGATGCTCAAGCCCCAATTGGCCACACAGATGCGTTGTAACATCGGAAAGGGATTTCCCCTCCCTCAGCATCTTGGTTCTCACGATGTGAGTTGCCAGGTCCTGGTCGCCAAGCCCGAACCACGTTTCCTGGCCCAGCCTGTCCAGGGCCGACAGCGCGGCGAAGGTCTCATTTCTGATGCCCCAGCCTGTGTGCGGATTCGAAAGTTCGGCCAGCGTGTACATCACGGTATCGAGGTCTGGACACACATACAGGCCGTGGAACTCTTCGTCGTCCCCTGTATTGACCACTATGCGAAGTTCATCCGGCTGCAGAATCTGAGCCAGTCCGAAGCAAAGTTTGGCGCCGCCGACGCCACCTGTCAAGGCTAGCGCTCTCATCCGATTTCCCTCCGCGCCAACAATATGCGGCCAGTGTTTTCCAACGGTTAAACTCAAAATACTGTAACACGTCTAAGCGCCAACAACCAATAATTGGCGGTTGCGGGAATCAAGAATCAGCGGGTGTATGTTAACATCCTACGCAATACTATATTGGGGCTGTCCAATTCACATTCGCAGAATCAGACTCTCTAATTTCCGCAACTATGTCAGCTTGGACCTGTGCCTGGATCGTGGAGTCACGCTGATTGACGGGCGCAACGGGCATGGCAAGACTAACTTGCTGGAAGCGATATACCTGATGGTCGTCGGGCGATCATCGAGGGGCGCGACAGACCGGCAGTTGGTGCGAGCGGGCGCGTTTGAGGACTTCTTGGTACACGCGCAAGTAAGCGGAGACGTCATTGCTTCATCAGGAAGAGTCAACCTGCAAATTGATTTCTCGGGCGGCTCCAGGAATCCTGATCCCTCGGCGGGAGGCATGCAATCCCAGTCCCAGAGGGTTCAGAAGACCTTCAGGATGAACGGCGTCCCCAAGAGGTCCTCGGATTTCGTTGGTATTCTGAAAGCCGTGCTGTTCGCCGCCGAAGACATAGACCTTCTGGCCGGCCCGCCATCCGCAAGAAGAAGGTACGTTGACGTTCTGGCTACCCAGCTTGTGTCCGGCTATGTGAGGGAGGCGCAGGAATACCAGAAAGTGTTGACCCAGCGGAATCATCTTCTCAAGTCCGTCAGGGAGCGCGAGGCTAAGGAGTCGGAGCTAGAGTTCTGGGATGTGCAGCTTTCGATTCACGCGGCCCCGAATGATGGTTGCCCGCCTTCGCGTACTGCGCGACCTCGATGAAGCCGCGAATCATATCCACGACGAACTGAGCGGGCTGGACGAGGAGCTTTCCCTGAGTTACATGCCATCTCTCGAAATGGGAGACTACGAGAATGCGCGAGACCTCTCCATGACCATTCTGCGCGAACTTCAGGCCATCCGGCGCCGTGAAATCGGCGCGGGGTTCTGCCTGATCGGGCCGCACCGCGACGATTTCAGCGCGGAACTGAACGGCATGGAAGTCGGCTCGTTCGCCTCCAGGGGGCAGACCAGGACGGTGATATTGGCAATGAAGCTCGGCGAAGCTCAGTTGATAGACGCTATAACCGGCGAGAATCCCGTGGTGTTGCTCGATGATGTGATGTCCGAACTGGACTTGGGTCGCAGGAAGCATGTGTTCAACCGAATTAGAGATTACGATCAGGTCGTTATAACGACGGCCGAGGCCGACTTGACTGATCTGATCGGCGCCGCCGCCGTGCGACGTATGTCAATTGACTCTGGCCGGGTGACCTCGATCAACTGAAGGATTAGCGATTAGCGCTCGACGCGCTGGGGGTAAAGTTGCAGGATCAGGATATCGAGACGGCGCTGGAGAAGGCGGCTGAGATAGTAAACGCCTCCGGTTATGTTGTGGCTTTGGTGGGAGCGGGACTCTCCGCTGAGAGCGGCATTCCGACGTTCAGGGGCGCGGGGGGCCTGTGGACGCGCGTGGGCGAACCCAGCATGAACGGATACGAGCAGTTCCTGCGCGACCCTGTTCGGTGGTGGGAGCATCAACTCGATCCCGACGCCGATCCGGCTCGAACTGAGTTCAGGGAAGCGATTGACGCCGCCGAGCCGAACGCCGGGCATTACGCTCTCATCGGTATGGAGCGTCTAGGCATACTGAAGATGACGATCACCCAGAACGTGGACAACCTGCACGTCAGGGCGGGAGCCGAAAATCTGGTTGAGATTCATGGCAATCGCTCGAAGGTGCGCTGCATCGGCTGCGAGACGCGATGGCTGCGGGAGTCGTTCGATTACGCGAAACTTCCTCCGCTGTGCCCCGATTGCGGCAGCCTTGTGAAAGGGGACACCGTGATGTTCGGCGAGCCGATTCCGCCCTCGGTGATAGACGCCTGCTTCCGGGAGACGGCGCTGTGCGACTGCATGATAGTCTGTGGGACCTCGGCGACGGTGTTTCCGGCCGCCAGTTTCCCCCGCATGGTCAAGGAAAACGGCGGAGCGCTCATCGAGGCGAATCCCAATCCGACGCCGCTTTCAGATTCCGCGGACGTCGTCCTGCGCGGCCCTGCGGGAGAGCGCCTGCCCGAACTGGTGAGCAGGCTGGAACGATTATAGCCGCGCCAGGAATTCAGCCGTCTCCGGCGGAGTTCTGCGGCGCTACTTCCCATACCCGGCACCGGCCGTCGGCGCTTGCGGCTGCCACCATGCTGCCGTCGGGCGAACTTGCCACTCCGTACATCCCCTTGATACCCGTCTCGTAATGCGCCGAAATCTCCAGGCTGGCGAGGTCCAGCAGCGCGATCCCGCCATCCACCGAGCATACGAGCGAGTTCGTTCCGGGCAGGACTGCCGATGAGTTCGCTCTACCGCACTTCAGAGCGCCGGACGTGATCAGTTCATACGTCTCTTTCTCGTAAATCGCCAGTTCGCCCTCGTATGTCGCGCAGCACAGGTTGCCGTCCGGAAGGTAGAGGCAGCTTGTCGCCGCCTGTCCCGGAACTTCCAGCTCTTTCAGCAGTTCCAGGCTTCGGACGTCCCATATCTTTACTATGTTGCCAAGTCCGGCGGCGGCAAGTGAATCGCCGTCTGTCGAGAAGCTGAGAGACGTCACGTGCTTTGGATGGGACCTGAAAATCTCAAGCGAGTCAGCCCCTTTCTTCCAGATGCCGACCCTGCCGCCGTATGAGGAACTGGCCGCCAGGGTCCTGTCGGGAGAGAACTCGACCGCCGCGACCGTATTGCGGTGCCCGGACAGGCGATGGATACGCTCGCCTGTTTCCCAGTCCCATATCATGACGGCGCGGTCGGTGGAGCCTGTTATGGCGATAGTCCCGTCAGGCGACAGGTCAATGGCGTTGGCGCTCTTTTCGTGTCCCGTGAGGCTTCGCAAATGCTCGAATTCCGGGACCGACCACACCTGGATCAGCGCGTCCATGCCGGTCGTGGCAAGTTCGTTCCCGTCATGCGAGAACAGAACAGACTGAGCGTGCCTGGGATGGGCTTTGAATTCGGCTATCAGGTTGAGTTTCATCTACATCTCCGGTATAGCTCTTTCACTGTTTAGTAAGAATTGTAACATCGTCAACTTGAAACTCGACATGCCATCTCATCCGGGCGGCGATCCAGTCCAGTGTGCGGCGCGTGTAGAAGGCAATGTGCGTCGGGTCGCGCTGGTAGTGCCAGTCTCCGAATTTCGAGCGGTCGTTCAATATGCCAGTCATTATTCCCACTCTTCCCCCTGGCCGGAGAATCGAATCGAAGAGCGCGAATACTTCCATAGGCCGTCTCAAGTGCTCGACGGTTTCGGTGCATGTTATGAAGTCGTAAATCCTGGCGAGCGGCTCCGGGTCAGGGAAGAAGTACAGGTCGTACTTCTCCACGCGGAAACCGTCTTCAGTCATCATCTGGGCCAGGGCGGGCCCGGGTCCGCAGCCGTAGTCCAGGCCGCGCTCGCCTTCGTCGAGCAGCGGCCTGAGAGGACCCCACAGCCTCGACAGGAAAGACCTGTACCTATGGTCATCGGGATCATTGTCGTGCATCAGGTATCGCTGCATCTCGGCGTCGGGCGGCAAGTGGAATTCCGGCGGCGCGAACGCCAGGTCGCAGATGAGACATTCGTAGAATTCCCGGACTCCGTGCCTGTCGTCAGACTTGTGCAGAAATCGTGTGTCGCCGCTCTGACAGAGTGGACAGGTCGGTTCAGCCATAGAAGCGTCCGTGCTATGATTGACGAAATGCCGGGTGGGTTTAATAAACGTCGAGAGTGAAACCCTCGCCCTGCGGAGTTTCCTTGTAGTCGAGTACAGAGGTGGACATCTGGGGCGCAAGCTGCTGGCTCAGCAGCAGAATCTTGGTTCCTCGGAGGGTGACCGTCAGGTCGTCGCTCTTCTCGTCGTCAATGACTAGGCCGAAGTCGCCGGGGCCCGGCCATGCCGGTGGAATAGCCAGCCTCAGACAGCGCCCCGCGCCGAGATTGCGCTGCTCCACGATGTTCTTGAGTTCACGCTTAGCTTGCGCTGTAACAGTCAACATGGCTCTCAGCCGGACGATCCTTCCCGAGACCAGAGTGTGTGGTAGTTGTCGCCGGTAATCGCGGCGGTTAGTTCTTCGCTCTCCAGATGGCGAAGCTCACTCATCGCCTTCTCACAGGCGGCCAGCACCGCGTCATCGCCGGATTCTTCCAGGCGGTCGAGAATCTTGTCCCAGACCCCTGAACTGACCAGGCTGCCGACATATCTCTGCCACGGCACAAGAGTGAGATTCGTGGGTCTTGGGAATTCGGGCCTCATGCGTCGAATGGACCTCATCCTATCCTGGGGCGACCTCGCCATCGGCATAAGCCTCACCAGGGGGCCGACGTCTTCCTTGTAGCGTGTGTCAACGATCAGCGCGCGCCTGAAGGTGGGAAAGAATACCGACATGACTTCGGCGCGCTCTATGTTCTGAATGACGTCTCGGATGTCGAAGAGGAAATTCCCTTCCATGACAACTCCGTTCCTGGGCTCGTTCTTGCCGCTAATCGTCCCTCAGTTCCCGAAGAGTCTCCATGAAAGACGGGAGAACCTTGTTCCAGTCGCCCACGACTCCATAAGTGGCGGACTTGAATATATTGGCGTCCTCGTCGCGGTTGATGGCGACTATGTTCTTGGAAGCCGAACATCCCGCCATGTGCTGGCTTGCCCCGGATATGCCGACGGTAATGTAGAGGTCCGGCGTTATCGTCTTGCCGGTCAGGCCCACCTGGTGGCTGTGGTCAATCCATCCCGCGTCGCAGGCGGCGCGCGACGCGCCGAGAGCGCCGCCGAGAAGGTCGCTCAATGTCTGAAGCTGCTCGAACGGCTCAGGCCCGCCAAGTCCGCGGCCGCCGCTCACGACTACGCCGGCGTCTTCGAGCCTGACGCCCTCCGTCTCCTGTGAGACCGTCTCGACGAGCCGAGCTTTGATTACGGATTCATCCAGGTCAACCGGGAAATCTTCCACGCTGCCCGTTCGCGCGGAATCCGGCTCGTTTGCCTCGACGGTCTTGGGCCTGACTATCACCACCTGGACTCCGTCGCCCGTGAACGAAACGCTTGCCATGGCATTTCCGCCATAGACTGGACGGGTAGCCTTTACCCTTCCGGTGTCCGCGTTCACGGACACTTCGACGCAGTCCTGCGCGACTGCCGCTCCGAGACGGAACGCCAACCTGGGCCCTACGTCTCGACCAAGTGGCGTCCTGCCGATCAAAATTATGGAGGGACTCGTCTGTGTCGCAACCTGCTCCAGCGCGGAGAGGTGCGCGTCAATCTGGGGCTCGCTGAGAAGCGGGCTCTCAACCTTGTAAACGGTGTCGGCGCCCATCGCGATGGCATCGTCCGCTTCGCTTCCCACCGACGCGCCCTGCAATGAGACAGATACTTCGCCGCCGGTGTCGCCGGCCAGCGAGCGAGCGAGCGAGAGCAGTTCGCCCGTAACGCCAGCGAGTCCGCTTTGATCCAATTCTCCTAAGACCAGAATCCCCTGCATCAGAAATCTCCAAAATAGTTGAGTAGTGAGCTTTCTTCGAGTCGGCTATACCAATCGCGCCTCGCGCAGCTTGAGAGCAAGCTGCCTTCCGGCGTCCGCCTCGTCCTCGCCCTCGATGAACTCGCACTGTTTGTCGCTTACCGGTACGTACAGGTCTTCCAGGTTGAGCCTGGGCGCAAGCGCAGACTCGTCCAGACCTATGTCCGACGCAGACCATACGGTCGGACGCTTTCTGCCAGCCATCATGATGCCGCGCAGCGTCGGATAGCGCGGCTCGCCCAGTTCATTGCTGACCGTTACCAAGGCGGGAAGGGGGGCCTGGACGACTTCGTACCCATCGGTCAAAGCCCTCTGGACCACGATTCCGCCGTTCTGAGTTTCTATCTTCTGGGCCATGGTAACGCTCGGAAGCCCAAGCAACTCGGCCACGCCTAGCGGGACCATCGAGTTGTCCCAGTCGGACGCCTGTCTTCCGCAGAGCACCAGGTCGAAGTCGCCCGCCTTCTTGATTGCTTCCGCCAGCGCTTGCGCGGTCGCGAATGCGTCGAGTTCGGCGGTAAGCGGGTCGTCAACCAGGATCAGCTCGTCCGCGCCCATGGATAGCGGCTTCTTCATCACGTCCATGACGAAACTGTTTCCAACGGAGATGACGGTGATGTTTGCCCCCTCGGACTCTTTTAGCTGGAGCGCGGCTTCGACCGCGTTCTCATCGAACCCATTTACCACGGGCGGGATCCCGGCCGCCGGGACGACGCTCTTGGTGTCGGGGTCTATTCTGAACGCGGATGCCGGTGTCTCCGGGTCAACGACCTGCTTGGCGCAAACGACTATATTGATTGCCACGAGCGGAACCTCATAAATATGAATGGAATCTTACCTGGAACACTGCATTCGACTATAGCATCGCGTCTTTCGCAGCGTCAAACCGACTGCGCCGCGCGAGCGTTTCAGCGCGTGATCCCGTCTGTCTTCATGCCGGAAATCTCTTCCTGGGAGTAGCCCATGGACAGCAGGATTTCGTTGGTGTGTTCCCCGAGCGCGGGGGACGCCGAGGTGGCTTCGAGCGGCGTATCGCTCATGCCGATGATAGGGCCGATCATCTTCACCTTGCCCGCCAGGGTGTGCTCGAGTTCGACGCTTAATCCGTTTGCCTCGACCTGCTCGTCCTCGAGCAACTCCTGTATATAGCGCACCGGTCCGGCGGGCACGCCTACACTGTCGAAAGTATCGAGCCACTCCTGCACCGTTCTTTTACGGAACAGTTCCTCCGCCTCTTCGACGAGTTTCTCGGAATGGGCAATCGTCTCTTCGTCGAACGGGTCGAATCCCGGACTGAACCGGGGATCGTCTATTCCCAGCACGTCCGCCACCCGTTTTCGGAGTCGGTCGCTCAGGCAGGCGACGGCCAGCGCGCCGTCACTGGCCTGGTAAGTGCGGTAATATATGTTGCCGCCACGCCACGGTGAGACGATCTGGACGTACTGCTCGTGCATCTCTTCATAAGACGCGCCCGATTCACGCATCGCGTTCAGCACCGCCAGGAACTCCGCCCTTCGTTCGGCGTCGAAAGCGTCTATCTCCATAAAACTGCCTGTCTGGACGCCCAGAGCTGTCCCAAGCAGGGTGGTCTCCACCTTCTGGCCGCGTCCCGAGCGTTCTCTATGGAAGAGGGCGGCGCATACGCCCCAGGCTATGGCGATGCCGGTGGCAAAGTCGGCGACCGCCGTCGAGGTGATGAGCTGCGGAACGCCGTCCCTGATCTTCCCCTCTGCTGCCATCAGGCCACTCATCGCCTGGATGATCAGGTCGTATCCCGGACGGTAGCTGTCGGGTCCGCTTCGCCCGAACGCCGTGTTGTCGCAGTATATGATTCGAGGGTTGATTTCGGACAGCGTTTCGTAGTCTATGCCGAGCTTGTCCGGTACATCGGGGCGCGCGTTTATCACCACGACGTCTATCTCGGGGATCATCCTGTGGATGATTTCGACCGCCTCGGGCCTGGTCAGATCCAGGGGAAGGCTGCGCTTTCCCCTGTTGAGGGACATATAGGTCTTGGACTCCCCCGGAATGAACTCGAGCGCGACGCGCCAGGGTTCGCCCTCGACCGGCTCGACCTTGATTACGTCGGCTCCCATGTCCGCCAGCATCATGCCCCCGAACGGGCCTGCGATGATCTGGGTGAACTCCAGAACCTTTATTCCTGCCAGTGGTCCTGCCATGCGACTACCTCGAGTCTCGGTGTTAATTGCATGTTACCCACTCGTATGCAAATCGGTCAACGAGTACATTTCCCATGGAAGCTGCTGGGTATGCCGTATGTCTTTCCCATCAGGAATAGATATTGGGCGCGGCAATCGTAACGTGAAGAGGATATGACAAGTAAATATCTCGACACCGGCGTATCCGCAATATTTTGTACTTGGACAAAATAAATTTAATCAAAAATCCCAAATATTGCTTATTTTCGTCAAATTTCCACCTTGCGGAAGCTAAGGGCAGAAAAATTATAATTGAACACGACTTGGTCGTCTCGTCTTTCGGGATACGGGCTCCGACGAGCATCCTGATCATCGCTCGCGGTTATGCGTGGGGCATCTCCGCCAGCATGATTTCACAGGCTCCTCTGTCAGGCCGGCTCCGATTGGCAATCAATAATTCAGTCAGACCTTAGTATAAGTGCGCGTCTCGACATCAGTTGATCTTGACGATCTGAAAGATCGGAGCGCGCGGAGAGGAGTTATGGAAATGGTCACTTCATCTGTACCAAGCCCCGCTGTAAGAACTCGTCCGCACCAGGTGTGCCCCCGATGCGAGGCAAGCCTGATCATAACCTACAATGAGCCGGAGTGTATCCAGTGTGGGTTCGTGGACTACAAGTACGTCCCTCCCACTCCAATAAGCGCGAAGAACCTGATGAGTTCCGCTACAAGGTTCGTCTTCAGGTACATAGGCGATTCCCTCAACCTCAAGGAGACGCTCGTCGAAGCGCAGCTACGGCGAATACGGAATCGAGTGGTCTATGCCGTGACGTGCCCGTTCTGCCAGTCGCAGATGGACCAGTCTTCGCTGAGTGGCAAGCGCCGCGAAATTCGGGAGGAACGCTACAAATGCATTCAGGGACACAGGGTTTCACTCATTCCGCGAAAGAGCGGGACCATGGGGTGGAAATAAGGTCGGCAAGTTCGACTGAAGGCAATCATCAGGGCCGAGGGCGAAAACGCAGCCTTCGGCCCTTTCAATTTGCCGCCGCAAGGCACAGCGTCTTATTTGACAACGCTAAATGTATCGTCTTATAGTCTGTCTTATGCTCAATTGATAACTTGTGCGCAACTATCTGGTTTGTGAATTCAGGCCAGCACAAGGGCCGGAGCCACCGGATACAAGTCCAAGGTCGCGAGGTATGCAGGAATGATTAAGGCGGGCGCTAGATATGTTACACCGACAGGGGCTGAACTGATCGTCACCAAGGGCGGAGAAGGCGTATTGTCGGACGGTGAGATTCACCTGCAGGAGAAGGGAGCCGGAGCCGGGTTCGACAATGGATACGCGCCTGGCGACGATGTTCAGACTATCAACCTCGGCAGGCGCTATCAGTCTCCCGACGGAGCCGTGACAGTACTGGTAACGAAGGCCGGCCAGTGCGACCTGAGATACAACGGCGAGGCGATGGAAGTGCAGCAGCCCAGAAAGCTGCCCTCCTCCGACTAGAAACACGGACACTCAGGCCGGCGTGAGTGTAAGCCC
This sequence comes from Dehalococcoidia bacterium, assembly GCA_965202815.1. Classification (GTDB taxonomy): domain Bacteria; phylum Chloroflexota; class Dehalococcoidia; order Lucifugimonadales; family UBA1123; genus VXRN01. The sequence goes on along the minus strand of CBDBCD010000001.1, from coordinate 906,482 downwards.
CCCGCGAGTCGCGGTTTCGTGCTGCTCGTCGGCGTGGTACGAACTCCTCACAAGAGGGCCCGACGCCACATGGTGGAAGCCGAGCGCTTCGCCTTCCATCCGTAGTTCATCGAATTCCGCGGGTGTGTACCACTTGGTCACCGGCGCGTGCTTCTGCGACGGCCTAAGATACTGGCCTATCGTGAGCAGGTCGCAGTCCACCGATCTGAGGTCGAGCATCGTTTCGACCAACTCATCCCAGGTCTCTCCCAAGCCGACCATCATTCCCGACTTCGTTACCGACCCGGGCGACAGTTCCTTTACCCGCCTGAGAAGTTCGAGCGACTGGTCGTAGTCTCCCTTTGGCCTGACGCGCCTGAAGACTCTCCTTACGGTCTCGATGTTGTGATTCAGGGTGTCGGGACCGGCGTCCATTGTGGACTCGAGCGCGTCCCAGTTGCCCTGGAAGTCGGGAATCAGCAGTTCCACCTTGCATTCGGGACTTCGGCTGCGAATCTGCCTGACGCACTGGGCGAAGATGAAAGCGCCGCCGTCGGGCAGGTCGTCCCTGTTCACCGAAGTTATGACGACGTACCTGAGACCAAGCCGTTCGACAGTCTCGGCGAGCCGGATCGGTTCCTGGAGGTCCAGGCCCTGCGGCAGTCCGGTCGTTACCGCGCAATAGGCGCAGGCGCGTGTGCAGATGTCGCCGAGTATCATGAAAGTAGCCGTGCCGCGTTCCCAGCAGTCGCCGATGTTGGGGCATCGCGCTTCTTCGCATACTGTGTGAAGCTCCTCTGCCCTGAACTGCTCACGCAGACTCATATAGTTCGGTCCGCCCGGCATCGGCACCTTGAACCACTCCGGAAGACGGCGCGTTACTGTCATCCTGTACCCCCTCTGTCGCTGCCTAGATGATACCAGATTTGAGAATTCATATCTCACTTCACGGGAGTCAGTACGCGCCCCTGTGCTATATTTGTATCTCTGAACACAGTGACAAATCTAACCAAACGGGATGGCGGTCGAATCGCAATTGGCGCGGAGTAGAAAGAAACGACAAAGATTTGCGGATATGCCCGCTGAATTCGCCGAACTGGAGCTTGGCGAACTCGGCGAGCTCGGCGACACGATTGCCGAATTCGAGGGGAGGCCCATAAACGTCGCCGGGGGCATTCCGGGCGAGCGGGCCGTGGTGAGAATCTACCGTTACAGGCGGCGGCGCAAGGACATAGTATCCGGAATCGTATCCAGGGTCATCGAGCCGTCGCCGAGCCGTGTTGCGCCTAGATGCGGATACTGCGGCCCCTGTTCGGGATGCCAGTGGCAGCATATAGCCTATCCTGTCCAGCTTGAATTCAAGCGCGAGAAGATCGAGAGTTGCCTGGCCGAATACGACTCGCTCAGAGGGACGACGGTACTTCCCACGCTCCCGGCCCCCAGCGAATACTACTATCGCAACCACGCCAGGTTCACCGTTAGGATGGGCGGCCAGCTGGGTTTCTCGAACCGGATTACGCGCAGGTTCGTCAGAATCGAACACTGTCTGCTGATGGATCCCGTGATAAACGGCGCGCTCACCGAGTTTCAGGACAAGTCTGCTGAGACGACGAATATGTCCCTGCGCGTGGGAGCCAACACCGGGGACCTGCTTGTACAGCCGACCTTTCAGAATCCCGACATCCGCATCCCGTCCGGGCAGACCCACTACGTCGAAGAGATGATGGGACGCGAACTCAGGGTCGCGTCACCGTCCTTCTTCCAGGTCAATACCGCCCAGGCCGAGAACCTCATCCGGCTGGTGCGCGACGGCCTGGACCTCGACGAGAGCGACGTCCTGGTTGACGCGTATGCTGGCGTCGGCGTGTTCGCCATACTCCTGTCGCCCTACGTCGCGCGCGCCATCGCCATAGAAGAGTCTGCGTCTGCGGTTCAGGACGGCAAATCAAACGCTGAGGGATTGAGAAACGTCGAGTTCGTTCAGCTAAAGACTGAAGAGGCGTTGGTGAATCTCCGGGAGATATGTGAACTCCCCAATGCGCCCGAAGCGGTGATCCTGGATCCTCCCCGGACGGGCTGCCATCCCCAGGCAATCGAGTCGCTGCTCCGACTGAAACCCGGCAAGGTCGCGTACGTATCCTGCGATCCGCCCTCTTTGGCTCGCGACCTGGACGCTCTGGTAAAGGGCGGCTACGAAGTCGGCGGCGTTCAGCCAGTGGATATGTTTCCGCAGACTTATCATGTGGAATCGGTAACGACTCTTCACTCGAAGCCAGCGCGGAAATCATAGACGCCTATATAGCAGAAAGCGAATAAGTTGACGGACTCCAACAAAATCTCACTCTTGTCCTCCTCGCCCAGGAGACGGGAGCTTATCAAAGCTCTGCTGAACCCGGTTTCGATTTCAGGCTCGCGCGGGGAGGAGCCGAGGCCGGAGAAGTACGAGATCCCCGAAAAGTACGTTTTGCGCTCCGCGATAGCTAAACTTGGCAAGGGCGATTACGCCGGGGACGAGGGCTGGCTGGTGAGCGCAGACACGGTTGTCGCGCTGGACGGCGAGATTCTCGGCAAGCCGAACTCCGATGAAGAGGCGAGGGATATGCTCACAAGACTCAGAAACCGTCGCCACCAGGTGGTCACTGGGATCGCGGTGACGGACGCCGTGTCCGGCGAACTGCGCCGCGAAGTGGAAACTTCGGACATCTACACGCGCGACTACTCCGACGAGGACATCGAGACATACATAGCGCGGGGCGAGCCGTTCGACAAGGCCGGCGCCTACGCCGTTCAGGACGACGAACTCAACCCAGTAACGCGAGTAGATGGATGCTACCTGAACGTGGTCGGCTTGCCAATATGCCTGCTGGTTCTGTCCCTTGAGCGTCTGGGCGCGAAGCCCAAATTGCGCCCTTTCAACCAAATCCCTTACTATGACAGGTGTAGTGACTGTCGGTTGCGAAGCCTACTGGAGAGTGAATCTTGAGCATCCTGGGTATGGGGCCTCTGGAAATCCTGGTGATACTGGTCATCGCCTTCATAATTCTGGGCCCGGACCGCATGATCGAAGCGGCGCGCTTCCTGGGGCGCATGGTTGGCGAGGGGCGCAAACTGGCGTCGGAGATGCCGCGCGTGGTCGTGGAGGATGACGACATCAAGGTGGTCAACGCGGGCGAGACCATCAGCGTGGTGGGCGACACGGATCGTAAATCCCCTAAGACACCCAGAGAGGACTCCCCGAACGAGGACCCCGCCAGCGCCGAAGACGACGGCCCCGTGGCATTCACCCCGGCGCCCGAGACAGCCTCGCGGAACTCGGATACGAACCAATCACCGGAGCGCGACAAGACGCCATGAGCGACGAGTCGCTTCCCCTCACGTCCCACCTCCTTGAACTTCGCCGTAGGCTTATCTACTCGGCGATTTCTGTCGCCGCGACCACTGGCCTCGCCTTCATCTTCCATCGCCAGATACTCAGGTTCTTGATGGGGCCGGCCAGGCAGTTCGAGGAAATACCGTTTGGCGGGCCGGTATATACCACGATGACCGAGTTCATCAGCGTCGCGTTCAAGACCTCGCTGCTTGTGGGATTGTTCGCCGCGCTCCCGTTCGTGCTGTACCAGGTGGTAATGTTCGTGTCGCCGGGCCTGAACCGAACCGAGCGCAGATACCTCTATCTCCTGATGCCCGCCACCCTGCTGGCGTTCATAGCGGGAGCGGCCTTCGGCTACTATGTCATGTTCCCGCCGATGATAAGTTTTCTCCTGAACTTCGGAAGCGACATAGCCACTCCCATGATCAGGATAGGCAACTACATCAACCTGATTCTAACGCTCACCTTCTGGATGGGCCTTATCTTCGAAATGCCCGTGGTTATCTTCTTCCTCGCCAAGATAGGCGTGGTGTCTTACGAATTCCTGTCAAAGCAGCGCAGATACGCTATCGTCGCCGCATTCATCCTGGGCGCCATAATCACCCCGACCTTCGACCCCATCAACCAAAGCCTTGTCGCCCTCCCAATAATCGTGTTGTACGAGTTGAGCATCTGGCTCGCCAAGTTCGCGGGAAGGGGACGCAGAACGCGAACCGTCGGCGCGGAACAGCCCAGCCAATAAAAAGAGCCGCCCTCGGCGGGCGGCCCTACATTCATTCGTACAGGTCTCGGACTAGGTGGTAGTCTTGCCCTCTTTGTTATCCTTAGATACCGAGGCTTGTTCCTGTGTCTCGTCCATCGAGGACTTTCGGAACTCGCGGATAGACTTGCCCAAAGCCCCGCCTATGTCGCTGAGCTTGCCCACCCCGAAGATCAGCATGACTATGACCAGGACGATTACCAGTTCCAACGGCCCAATGCCGAAAGGCATCTCTGAACTCCTTACGCTAGCGGCTTTCATACATCATAGCGATGGCTCACGGCGTGGTCAACTTCTAGTCGGCGAATTCATCCGCGCTCCTTATCAGCGTGTCGGGATAGAAGACGCGCCAGGCGAACCAGAAATGATTGGCGTGGACCACAGGCATGAGAACGCTTCCCGCCAGAGGCCCTTCGATGGCTTCGCCGAAGATATTCCAGGTCGAGCCTGTTTGCTCGTCCACTATGGCATAGCTCTCCGACTTGAACGTCAGCTTGCGGCCACCCAGGTTCGGGTCATAGACGCCCGTTGAACCCACGACCGGACTTTCTGAACCAAACATACCCAGAAACGGCGAAAGCGTATCCTGCGCGAAGAAGATAACGATGTCAGTATCTTCTACGCTGTCGTTGATTACGGGAGAGTCCTCGAATAACGGGAAGGGATAGGCGACGGCGGTTTCGCCGATCTTCAAGCCGACGATCCTCTCCATGGCCGAGAACGTGTCGTCCAATTCGCCATAGAACATAAAAGGACGACCATCAATCGAATCGTAACCTGGGTACGGAGGACGCGAATAGTTGCGAGGGTATCCCGTGTCTCTGGAAAGAACGCTTGCGTCAGGGTGCGAATCCCTGAAGTCCCGCCAGGACACCAGCGCGGCTGGAAGGAATTTAAGCTGAGTCCCGGTGTACTCTCCAACGATGGCCTCTCCGGTTATCTGCTGCCACCAAGACTCTGTCTGCCTGTCCCACATAACCATGTCGCTGTGGCGCAGATAGCCGGTCGTGCCGAAGTCCAGGATTATATCTTCTGTTCCCACCTGTCGGTCGAACACGATGGCGGTGTTGCAGAGCGGGCAGTAGGTGACGGTTATCGGCTTTCCTCCCAATTCGTCGTTCACGATTTCGTGCCAGATCAGGACCGCCAGGGGATAGGCCCGGGACTCGCCTCCCAACTCGACGCTCACGACGGGTTCGTGATCCGACATGTAAGACGAGGCTTCTGAAACCGTCTCGAACGCCGGGCGGTCAATTGGCGGGATGCCGTCCCTGGGAGGGCCGCCCCGCTTGATTTCGGAGTATGGAACTGAGGACCTCGTGAAGTCCGTCTTCCATCCGATGTATCTCATCTCCAGTGTCGCGTCCTCCCACGTTGTGGTTACACCGAACGGAGGTCGCGGAGTAGCGGACGGGAAGGGTGCTGGCAGAGTTGAAGCGGCGGTAGTCGGCTGACTCCTAGGACTGGGAACGGGTATGGGCGACGGTGATTGAGTGACCTGTATTGCGGTAGCCGTTCGTGTTGGTTCAGGCGTGTTTGTTGGAGAAGGGGCCCAGGAACCGGTCGAGGTCTGTTCCGACGGCTGCCGCGATCCGGGATTTTCCGGGCCACCACACACCGCCATGATGAATCCCGAAATGAACAGGACAGAAAGCAGAAACAGGTGCGCAAGTTGGGCTGGAAGCATAATACGTTGGAGCATGATTTATAGCGCCATCGTAACACTATTGGCAGTAAACTTGTGGACATGAAAGAAGCATCCAAGGCTTTTTCGTTTTCGTCTTGTCTTTAATCTATCGTTCGCCCTGAGCTTGTCGAAGGGCAGTCTGGTCAATGGTTCGACAGGCTCACCACGAACGGACTGCACAGGTGACACTCGAAAATGAAAAGAACCTGAAGAAGCGCCTGACCGCGTTGATCGTCTTAAACATAACCATTCTGTCTCAAATCGCGTTATAATCAATTAGAAGCGAATGAATCAGCAAGAGAGGAATCCGGCGGTAGTGGTTCCAGACGAGTACAGAGGATACGGCGGGCGCGAAGAAGAGCCGCCTCCCAGGAAGCCATCTTCCAGGGCCCGGTTGGTCGTTGGAATTCTGGCTGTTGGAATTGTCGTCGGGTTTGCGCTCGGTTTCCTGTACACGTCCGTCGTCAGTCCTCGGACAAGCGGAATCCCCCCTCTGTTCGACGAGGATCAAGTATCGCGCGTCTTCGACCGGACGGGCCCGGCGGTGGTCGAGATTGACGTGGCGCGAACGTTTGGAAACAGGACCATACCCGGAGTTTACTCCGGCTCAGGTTTCTTTGTTGACGATCAGGGACACATTCTCACCAACAACCATATCGTCTCTTCGGGAAATAGCTTCGCCGTGCGCCTGTCGAACGGGAAGGAACTTGAGGCTGTAAAGATGGGGATCAGCGAAGCGGACGACCTCGCCGTCCTCAAGGTTGATCCGACGGAGGTCAGTGGGATTACGCCCCTGCAACTGGCCGACTCCTCCAAGGTCAGGCCCGGGCAGATGGCGATAGCAATCGGCAGCCCGTTCAGAGAATTCAATTCGGTTGCCGTCGGTGTCGTAAGTGGGGTGGGCAGGGGGCAGTCGAGCGTATTGAATCGGCCCATACCGGACATGATACAGACCGACGTGCCGCTGAACCCGGGTAATTCCGGCGGCCCTCTCCTCAACTCCGATGGTCAGGTGATAGGAATAAACTCCTCGATTCGCGTAAGCGCGCCCAACGCGCCGGTCGAGGACTTCAGGATTGGCTTCGCCGTGCCGAGCAACACCGCTGTTAGCATCCTCCCCCACCTGAAGACCGCTACCGACCTGAAGAGGCCCTGGATTGGGATTCAGGGTACGGCGGTAACGCGGGAGTTGGCGGACAGAATGGGGTTCCCCAAGGGAATCGTGATTATGGGCATATTCGCCGACAGCCCGGCGAGAAGGGCGGGGCTGACTGTGTTCAGAGGCTTGACCGACGAGACTCTTGGCGACATCATCACAGCCGTTGACGATGTTCCTGTCCAGTCAGTCGAAGATATGGTGAGCTATCTCAATTCCAAGGTTCCCGGCGATGAGGTCACTCTGACCCTGTTCAAGCTCGGCTCGGAGCGCGAGGTCAAGGTGACCCTCGACCCGTGGCTCGGAGGCACATAAGCCGCATCCCGCGGCGAGCGCTCGGCCAAAGCAAGACGCCCCCGTCATATTGGGGGCGTCTCTGTCTTTACTCGCGGACGGCCGGATCGCTTACTGAAGCGGCGAAACGCTCAGGGGAAGGAGGAGCTTATTTTCCTGCTTGAGCGGCGCGATGCCTCCCGGGGGCGGCCAGACGCCCTTTTCGCGGGTCTCGGCGCGCACCTGCGCGCGCTGGTCGTAGCTCTCGTAAGCCCACATGTGAATCCAGGTGTTGAGGCTGCCCAGTTCGGAGTACCACGCGCCCACCAGGGGAGAATACTTCTGCCGCTCCTCGATATGGTCGCTCCACTTGTCTATCACCTTGGGGATGTCGCCCGCGGCGTAGGTGTAGATCCGCATCTCATACACCGGCCCAAGCTTTGCCGCTCCGCGAAACTCCATGAAGGGCGCGGGCAGGAATATCTCGGACTGCATATTGAGCGTGAACTCGCTGTTGTTCGGCGGCCATACGCCTTTCGCTACCACCTCGGCCCGAACCTCGGCGCGCTGGTTGAGGTCTTCGTATGGCCAGATATGCACCACCTGGTTCAGAGGCCCGGCCTCCGTCTGCCAGAATCCGAACAGGTCTGAATAGTCTCCTCGTCCTTCCTGCCACTTCGCGTATGTCCGCTTCTCGAACTCCGGCACCGACCGGGGCTTGAGATCGTAAGTCCTGAACTCGTAAATCATCTCGACTCCTTTATGTTGGCTTGTTTGCGATTGTAGAAGTTACTCAGGCCGGATTTTCATTGAAGGCAAGCTCGTGCCCTGGCTTGCGTTACGATGGCTGATAGAGTCTCAATTCCGGTATCCGATCAAACCCACGATCCAATGTGTACAGCGGAATATCGTGCCTGATCGCAACGGCTGCTATTACCACATCCAGGTCGGTTAGTGTTTGTCCCGTCCTAATAAGCTGATTGCTTATTCTCCCTGCTGTTACCCAAGTTTGCTGATCTACGTCGAGGCACTCGAGAGAGACGATTCTTTCAGTAAGAAAGTCGAGATCTTCGGCAGATCTGGCTCCCCGGATGTATTCCATGATCACTGGCCCAGTCACGACAGCTTCTCCAGAGGACAGTAAAGAGATGAGCTCTATGGAATCATCGGAGTCCGGTCGTCTTTGGGCATTTATCAAGACGGATGATTCGACTAAAACCTTCATCCTGTCTATCTACCCAGGGAGTCCAGGAAAGCTCGCTTCTCTTCCTCCAGTTTTAGAGCGTCCTCACTATAATCGTCAACTATTATCTTGCCCCATGAGTCAATCAGTTCCTTGACGTGCTTTCGCCGTATGTATTCTTTCATTACGGCGGTCACCGCCTCGCTCTCGGTCTCCTCGCCTGTGGCCTCTACCACGGCGTCGAGCAACTTTCTGTCAATGTCGAGCGTCGTGAGCATCTGATGTCTCCCTTAACTGGAGCGGACCGGTCCTCACGTCATTTTAACGTATTGCTATCCCACGCATAAACCTACCCGATCCGATTGAACGCCGTCATCAGTACCCCATCAACGCACTGGCGCGGTTCGAGCGGGTTATCATCTGCTCCATCGGATCTGTGATCACGTTGACACAGGAGGGAATCCCATCCTGGCTGGCGGCGTAAGCGCGTTCAAGCGCGGGCCGTATGTCGTCGGGTTCTGTGACATGCTCGGTATGACCGCCGAACGCCTCCATCATCTTGTCGTAACGAATGTCTTGCACGTACCGCGCCACGCGCTCGCCATAGTCTTCCGGCAGTCCCATCATGGATTCGAGGTTGCCCCCCACTATGCCTGAATTGTTGTTGACGATGAACACGACTGGCAAACTGTGGCGCACCGTGGTCTCCATCTCCATCGAGTTGAAACCGAATGCGCAGTCGCCGTTCACGCTCACAACCGGTACGTCCGGCCTGGCGAGTTTCGCGCCTATCGCGAACGGCACGCCGACTCCCATGCAGCCATTCGTACCGGAATTCAGCCGGCTGGCCGGTGTGTTGCTCGGCAGGATTTGTCGTCCGGTGGCAAGTGTAATCTGCCCGTCAACGGAGTAGATCGTGTCTCGTGGGAAAACGTTCCTGACCTCGGTGAGCAGGCGATACGTCTTTATCGGAGTGGTATCCGCCTCCATGAAAGGCTGTATGGACTCGGCGTTTGAGGCGGCCTTCTCTCGCAGCGCGGTCAGCCACGGTCCCTCTTCTGCCCGGTCTCTCACTCCTTCCGTTCTGCCTTCCAGTTCGGATAATATCTGGCCGAGCGCCTGGCCCGCGTCGCCCACAACTCCGACGTCCACCTTGCGGTTGAGTCCTATCTCCTCCGGCTCGATGTCTATATGGATGATCTTCGCGTCATCCGCGAACCTGCGTCCGAAATCGAACATCCAGTTGAGCCGCGCGCCGACGACCAGAATAACATCCGCGCCCTGCATCAGCGTGCTGCGGGCCGCGTTGAAGTTCATCGGATGGTCGTCAGGGATGAAACCACGTCCCATGGGCGAGGGCAGGTAGGGCATTCCCAGCGTCTCGACTAGCTGCGCCAGTTCCTGTGTCGGCTCCGACCATCGCACGCCCTTGCCCACTATCATCGCGGGCCGCTCCGCATTCAGCAGCAAGTCCGCGGCGCGCGCGATCTGCTGCGGGTTGCCCTGTGGCGGGGCGTCGGTGTAATAGTCTTCAGGCCAGTTCACCGAGTCCTCGTCCACCATCTCCTGGAGTACATCGGACGGGAGATCCAGGTACACCGGCCCTGGCCGTCCCGTTTTGGCCCTTCTGAACGCCATAGACATGTAATCTGGGATGCGGGACGCGCTGTCCACCTGCACCGCCATCTTCGTGATCTCGCGGAACATCGGTACGTTGTCCGTTTCCTGGAACGTTCCCGAATATCGCCCCGTCTGCGGCCCCGAGCCGCCGATTATCACCAGCGGCATACAGTTGTCGAATGCGACGTGGGCTCCGGTCACGCCGTTGGTGACGCCAGGCCCGGCGGCAAGCACCGCCACGCCGACCTCGTTCCTCACATATCCGTAGGCGGTAGCCGCGAACGTGGCTGCCTGCTCGTGTCTCACCCCAATCGGCCTCACACCGTACTGCGGACCGTAGCCCATCACCTCGACGATTGGGCCACCCGCGAGTCCGAAAAGGGTGGTGATGCCTTCATTCGCGATTGATTTCGTTACAAGCGCGCTTCCTTCTATCAATCCCATTCTAACCCTCCGTGTCCTGAGAATACTGAAATCATGCAAATCCCTGATTCTGACTATCCCGACTTCCACACTGGCCGCCGCTTCTCGGAGAAAGCGCGTGGTCCTTCGATTGCATCTTCGGTTGCTTGCACCTGCTCCATTATCGGCGCGCCAAGACGTACCGAATGCTCGACCGGCACATCCTTCCCTCCATAGACGATGCGCTTGATGCCTTGCACCGCGAGCGGAGCGCACAGCTTGATGTCCTCCGCGATTTCGTCGCACTTCTGGAGCAGCTCATCTCTGTCTTCCACCAGGTGCTGGATGAGACCAATGTCGTATGCCCGCTGTGAGTCTATTCGAGTGCCCGTAAGCATCATATTCAGAGCTTCCCCTAGTGGAATCATCCGGGACAGGTTGTGGACTGCGTGGCCCGGAAAGATGCTCCAGCGCGCTTCCGGAAGGCCGAACTGCGACTGCTTCGTCGCTACCCTAATGTCGCAGGACAGGGACATTTCAAGCCCTCCTGCCACGCAGTAGCCGTCTATGGCCGCGATTACGGGCTTGAATACCCCCCTGTCGGCGTAGGAACTGACCAACGGTCTGCTGATCGGGCTTTCCGGCCTGTTTCCAGCCGCGTCCAGCGCTGCCCGCTCCTTGAGGTCCATGCCAGCGGAGAACGCTCGGCCCCCGCCGCCTATCAGGATCGCCACGTAGAGATTCGGGTCGTTCTTGAACAGATCCAGGGCCTCTCGCAGGCCTCTCCCCAGTTCGCGACTGATGGCATTTAGCGACTCCGGCCGATTCAGCGTTATGTACGCGATACTGTTGCGCGTTTCATAGAGAATAGTGTTTGTCGAAATCGTCATTATTCGCTCCTGCCAAATCTGGTTCGGAGTGTATTAGCCGCTCCGCACTGTGTCAACGAACGTATCCTGGCGGCAGGGCCTGTGCAAGGTCTTCATTATGGCGATATGGCCCGCGCCTCCCCCCCTGGATTCCCGCCTTCGCGGGAATGACGAGACGTGGTACGAATTTCCGAAATCGGCACTTTGCACAAGCCCTGTCCTGGCGGGGTGGCTTCATATCCCGCCCTATTCGTTGTAAACTCAGTCTGCGAACTCAAACGACTCAACGGAGGCGAGTATGCCCGTAGATATGAACCGCAAGAATTGGAAGCCCGGCGATAGCTGGGAAAAGGCTATTGAAGATATTCACTATGTCCGCAGCCTGGCCAAGGAACTTGGCGGACCCGAGCGCGTCAAGCGACAGCACGACGGCGGACGGTACACCGTGCGTGAGCGCATCGAGAAGATGGTTGACCCCGGAAGCTTCATGGAAGCTGGCCCCATGGTAGGAGCCGCCGAATTCGATCCTGACGGCAATATCCGCGGATTCACTCCCGGCGCTTACGTCATGGGTCTTGCGGAGTTGGACGGTCGTCCCGTCGCAATTGGCGGTGACGATTTCACCATTTCGGGCGGCAGTCCCCACAACGTACATAAGGGGGCTCGCCAGTTCACCCAGCCCTTAGCAATCCAATACGGCATACCCTACGTTCAGCTTGTGGAGGGCGTAGGGCACAGTTCCAAGTCGGACGAGGCTTCAGGACACATGGGTCTTCCCGGCGGAGATCTCTGGTGGAGGAACGTGGAACTGTTGCGTCGTGTGCCCGTGGCCGCCGGAGTAATGGGATCGGTCGCGGGCGCTCCTGCCGCGTTTGCGCTCATGTCGCACTTCACTGTGATGATAAAGGGCCAGTCCCAGATATTCCCGTCGGGTCCGCCTGTTGTCCGCCGTGCTATTGGCGAAATGTTGGACAAGGAGGAACTTGGCGGCTACCAGATGCACGTCCACGATAGCGGACAGGTGGACAACGAAGCTGAGTCCGAAGAGGATGCCTTCGAGCAGATCAAGACTTTCATCTCCTACCTGCCGAACACAACCAACGACGTCGCCCCCCGGGTCGAGACCGGCGACCCGCCCGATCGCAGGCCCGAGGAACTGCTTAACATCATCCCGACCAACCGGAAGCGTTCCTACGATCCCCGCAAGCTAATCCGGCTCGTCGTGGACAATGGTGATTTCTTCGAGATGCGCCGCCACTGGGGGGGCGCCGTCATAACCGGCTTCGCCCGGCTCGACGGGTACAGTGTCGGCGTGATCGGAAGTGATCCGAGCTCTCTGGCCGGAGCGATGGACGGCTGGGCTGCTGAAAAGTACGCTCACTTCGTGGACCTGTGCGACGCCTTCAACCTGCCGGTCGTCATCTTCCTCGACATGCCCGGTTTCATGCTTGGATCTCACGCCGAACGCAAGGCCACGATGCGACGCGGAGTTCGCGCCCTGATCGCGAGCGCGGAGGCCGACGTTCCAAAGATTGAGTTCAACGTCCGCAAGGCCTACGGGGTCGCCGCGGACGCTCCCCACAGCCTGGGACACCCAAATGGTCTCAATCTGCGCTTCGGATGGCCCGCGGGAGAGTGGGGCGGCATCCCCATCGAGGGAGGAGTCGCCGCCGCCTACAGGCGCGAAATCGAAAACGCCCCCGACCCGGACGCTCACCGCGAGATGATAGAAAACAGGCTGCTCAAGTTCCGTTCACCGTTCAGGGCAGCATACAAGGGCGATGTCGTGGATCTCATAGACCCGCGTGAAACGCGCCGGTTAGCGTGCAGATTCGTAAAGCTCGCGCAGCCGATGTTGCACAAGCTGGCCCAGAGACCCAAGAGGGCAGTGCGACCTTAATCCCGCCATCCGATGACTCCAACCCTTGCAGGAGCTCCAACATGGTAACCGCGAGAACAAAGCCCTGGCCCACATACCAAGACTACCTGGACTTACCGGGAGATGACCGCTACGAGTTAATCAACGGAGAGTTCATCTTGGTTTCTGCGCCTAACACCGCCCACCAGAGCGCCAGCATCGGATTCGTGTTGTCGCTGGGTAACTTCGTGGAATCCAAAGATCTGGGGCGTATATTCCACGCTCCTTACGAGGTTGTCCTCACCGACCCCGAAGGCATCAACATCATCCAGCCCGACATCATCTTCGTCTCCAAAGAGCGAGAACACATCATCACCCGCGCCAACATCCAGGGTGCGCCCGACCTGCTGATTGAGATTCTGTCCCCTTCAACGGGCAGAAGGGACAGAACCACCAAGCGCGACCTCTACGCCCGCCACGGCGTCGGGGAATACTGGATAGCCGATCCTGAAGCCCAGACAGTGGTCGTAATGCTTCTTAAGGATGGCGCTTTCGAGACGGTCGGGGAGTACGGCATAGAAGACACCCTCACATCGCCCACCCTCGAAGGTTTCTCCGTAAGACTGGACAGCGTATTCATGTAACCAACAACGAGACACGGAGGCGAACGATGGAATACCGGATTTGGCTGAACGGCGAATACGTTGATAGGGACAAAGCGCAAATCGGAATGACCGACCGCGGCTTCCGGCTTGGCGACGTGGTATTCGACACATCCAGGACGTTCAACGGAAAGGTGTTCCGCCTCAGAGATCACCTCACCAGGCTCTATCGCTCGCTCAAGTACGTGCGGATTGACCCGGGTATGTCGCTCGACCGGATGGAGCGTCTGACTCTGGAAGTCGTCGAGCGCAACGAGGAACTGCGCCGGAGCCTCAACGACGACTACATGATCACTCAGATCGTCACCGGAGGCATAGGCCGACGAGGCGACGGCGCACCCAACATCTCTATATGGATAGACCCTCTCGGCTCTCCCAGGTGGTCGCCGGCCTACGACGTCGGCGCCCACGCCGTCATTCCCAAGACCCGCAGCTACTCCTCCGAGAGTCTCGATCCCAAGGTCAAGCACTACAGCCGCCTGAACTTCGTCCTCGCCGAACTCGAGGCCGCCGACGTGGATCCCGACGCCCTCCCGGTTCTTCTCGACTCGGACGGCCATCTCAGCGAAGGGACCGGCGCCAACTTCTTCGTCGTTACTGATGGCACCCTCAGGACCTCCAGGGATGACAGCGTGCTTCAGGGCGTCTCAAGAATGACCGTAATGGAGATCGCGGACACACTTGGCATCCCCGCCGTCGAGGACGACCTCCAGCCATACGATGTCTATACTGCCGACGAAGCTTTCTTCTGCAGCACGCCCTACTGCATACTGCCCGTGGGCCGTGTTGACAACAGGCGGATAGGAGAAGACATTCCCGGCCCGATAACTAATCAACTCCTCGCCGCTTGGAGCGAAAGAGTAGGCCTGGATATAGTTGACCAACTGAAGCGTCTTCCACGATAGTCCTGCATTCAGTCCCAGCCAAACAGGAGCGCCATCATGGTAACCACGAGAACAAGACCCTGGCCCACATACCAGGACTACCTGGACATACCGGGCGACGACCGATACGAGCTGATCAACGGAGAATTCATCTTGGTTTCCGCGCCCAACGCAGGTCATCAGACAGTCGAAATCAGACTCGGTTCCCGGATGTACTTCTTCGTAGAAGAAGACAACGATTTGGGACGAGTGTTTGTTGCTCCGTTCGAGGTCGTCCTCGCCGACCCCGAAGGCATCAACATCATCCAGCCCGACATCATATTCGTATCCAGAGAGCGCGAACACATCATCACCCGCGCCAACATACAGGGCGCGCCCGACCTGCTCGTCGAAATTCTCTCCCCCTCGACGGGCAGAAGGGACAGAACCATCAAGCTCGACCTCTATGCCCGCCACGGTGTCAAGGAATACTGGTTGGCCGATCCCGACGCTCAAACCGTGACCGTCATGCTCCTGAAAGACGGCGAATACGAGACCGTCGGCAACTACGGCATGGGAGACACTCTGGCTTCGCCTACCCTCGAAGGCTTCTCAGTGAGCCTGGACAGGATTTTCCGCTAATCCGCCGGGAAATGACATTCACGAACAATAACTGTAAACTGGCGACTAACAACAACAAACCAGTCCCGACGGAGGCATCACCCATATGGTTACCGCGCTGACCGGAGAGCAACTTGAAGAGGTAAAACAGCAGGCCGCCGAACACTTCTGGCCCCACGCCCGGCAGGCGGGCAATGTCTCTGACGACACCGGACTCAAGGTCGTCACCAGCGCCCAGGGCGTCTGGGTGGACGACGCTGCAGGTGAGCCTTGGTTCGACCTGATCTCTGGCATGTTTCTCAAGAACATCGGGCACGGCAGAAAAGAGATAGCCGATGCCGTTTATGAGCAGATGCAGGGCATCAGTTATTCTCCCGGTGGAACTGTCACCCCCGCGACTGCCCAGTTGGCCGCCAGGGTTGCCGGACTTGCCCCGGACAAGGACTCCAGGATCTACTTCGTAAGCGGCGGCTCCGAAGCCGTCGAAACCGCGCTCAAGATGGCTAAGCAGTATCACAACAACAACGGTGAGGCCGGTAGATGGAAGGTCATCAGCAGGAAGGGCTCCTACCACGGCGCGACCCACGCGTGTATGTCTCTCGGACAGTCGGGTGGAGCGGTCGCCCAGATAGGCCCGCTCATGCCCGGCAACGTACATGTCCCCAACCACGACCCGTACAGGGGCATCTGCGGCGATGAGAACGGCAACTGCACGCTCGAATGCGCCATGGAAATAGACCGCGCCATCGAACATGAAGGCCCGAGGACCGTCGCCGCCTTCATCGGTGAGCCTATCTCCATGGCGGCGGGAACCCACATCCCGCATCCCGATTACTGGCCCGCTGTCCAGGAGATATGTGAGAAACACGGTGTCATCATGATCTGCGACGAGGTAATCACCGGGTTCGGGCGCACCGGCAAGATGTTCGCCACCGAGCACTGGGGAGTCCAGCCCGACATAACGACCGTCGCAAAGGCACTCACCAGCGGCTACTTGCCGATTGGCGCGGCCATAGCCCGCAAGGAAGTCGCGGACGCCTTCATCGGCGACGAAGATTCCACTTTCCGTCACCTGATAACCTTCGGCGGAAACCCCGCCTCCTGCGCCGCCGGACTCGCCAACCTCGACATAATGGAGGGCGAAGGCATGGTGGAGAACTCCGCCGAGATGGGCGACTACCTCTACGAACGTCTCCAGACCCTCTACGAACACAGCATCGTCGGCGACGTTCGCGGCGGCATGGGCCTTCTCGCCGCCATCGAGATAGTCAAGGACCGCGACACCAAGGAGAAATTCCCCAAGGAAACCGGCCTGAGCGACAAGCTCACCCACCACTTTAACGAGAACCGCATCATGGGACGCGGCCAGGACATAATCCCCATATCTCCGCCCCTCTGCATAACCCGCGACGAGGTTGACCAACTCGTCTCCCGCCTAGACGACGCCATAGGCAAAACCGAATCCGAACTCGGCCTCTAACCCCAAAACCACAGGGGCGTCCCTCGTGGGTGCCCCTGCATTCTCTGTTGTTATCCGAATGGCCCTTGGTTATTCAAGTTCTCTCAACTGATTAAGTACCTTCAGGAGGGCATGTATATCCTCGTCGTTCGCTTCTCCCAGTTTTTCATTCTTGAAGTGCATAATCTTGTTCCGAATCGATCTAACATGGGACAATTCACACGAGAATTGCTGAGGAACAGTAACCCTTCTAATGATGTCTTGTATCTTTGTCAGGTTATTTATGTACTCTTTGAACCCAGGAACACGCGGTGGGCTACTCAGTTCGATACCTTTGCTTATAAAGCAATTTCTTAATCGCAGATCAATCTCTCTTATATAGGCGAAGGCTCTGCTAAATTTCTCGAATCGGTTTGCCAGGTCACTCGCTGTAACGATGCCTATGATTTCGCTGTTACTATCTTTGACCACTATGTAGTCGCGGTCCTCAATTTCCCGGATTGCTTCAAAGAGCGAACAGTCAAGGCTAATGGCCTCTACCTGAGTATCCATACATTCTCTAACCAGATTGGGCGCGGTAGATTGTGAGTCGGTCGTGCGTTCTCCAATGCTCCTCCAACTGATTACGCCTTCTAGTTTTCCGGTTTCATCTCTCACAGGTAGCTGAGAGTAGTTATTACACTTCATTACTTTCATGGCTTGAGATAAGTCATCATCGGGCTTGACTTCTGCCAATTCCTGGTTCTCAGGGACTAGGTCCCCAATTCTGATTGTGAAGTCGCTTTGTTTGGTTTGGCTCATGTATATCTCATTTCGGTTCTCAAAATTTTTCAAGTATTTTGGAACTGCTTGTCTTGAACCACCAATCATATTTTACTGTTAGAAGACTACTTCATCTGCATCTTGGATGAGATATCCTATCGTATATTGTTCAAGCCTCTTCGCCCATTGCACGGTGGATAAAGAAGTCAAATTACTCAAAAATACGTCCCAATGTATGTAATCTTCACCCTCGTGGACGCTGACCGTGTAGCAGTACTGGGTTTCATAAATCATGCGGCCGGAATCAGAATGCCAGCATGATGTCACAGTATGGCGAAGAAAGGTGCCAAATTCCTTAGTCAGCCACTCTTCCCATAAGCCTAGTTGCTTAGCGTCAATCTCTCTGTCAGTGTGGTATTTCGTTGTGCCTACAAAAAATTTAATGACCTTGTACATATCCCGCCAGCTCCCCCCTTGATTTCAGCTACCTCTAGTATCCTACGAATCCTAATCGCCTCATTCAAGCAAAGACTATCGAGCTATCTATCACCGAGCTCTCTCGCCGCCAGTTCCAGTACCAAGTTCACGAAGTCCCTGCCTCGCGTCAAGCTCATGCTTAACTCCTCGGCATTCAGCCTCCCGGTGTAAAAGTGGTTGTGTAGCGCGTTCCTTACGTCCGTAAATCCACCATTGACCTCATCGAATAAATCATATTCGAGTCCCAGTCGGTCTATGACTTCGCGCATACCACGAGCGTTGCTATGGATGTGTCGCGCTGTCCCGCCAGAGTGGTTCGCCGCTTCTATGGCTTGAATGGCCGCTCCCCATACTGACTCGGCGGCGGCCATTCCCAATCCGGCTTCACTCAGCATCTCTTCAGCCATCAGAAATGCTTCGGCGGCTGAAACGTGTTCTGTGTAATTCACCGGCGTTTTGAGTCCGGGGCCTCGTGTTCCGCCTCAGCCAGCAACTTGACGAAGTTCTTCAGAGAACGCCTATGCGCGTCGAACTCAATATCGCCCCACCGGAATTCCGGCTGCTCCCATATCTCAGTTCCCGCGTGTTCCCGAAATATGTCCGCTTCCACAAACTTCCCATGAAAGCGATGGCGATAATAGGGAATGACGCTGTCGGTCCCTTTCGCGTCGTCCATGTCGTTCAGACGAAACACGACTTCCTTGATTTCATCCATGTTACCGCAAGGCCAGCCGTATTTATGGGCGACAGCGGATATACCGGCTTTCGTGGCTTCCCACATCAGACGCGACCCTTCGCGCAAATCGCCCGAATCAAAAGCTCGGTCAGCCTCGTCTAGCAAATCTTTGGGCCTTAAGGACTTTGCTTGAATAACCATGAACTCACCCTCGGCGCCTGTGAATATGACGAGACGATTGTATCAGGTATCCGGGGCGTATCCAGCGTCTAAACAGCCATCTCACCCACGCGATGCTACCCGCGCCTACTCCTACGTCTCATATCAATCCTCGACTTCATTGATACCCACTTCAGCCACACACCATCCAATCCCGCCCATCACCTTAATTAAACAGATCACAGTTTAGACATCCCATCCTGAATATCCCCATATCCTGGTTCCGACAAAATCCCCCTTGACAACCCCTCCCGAACATCCGTACACTACTTCTGGCGAACATATATTCCGTTCAGCCAAGCCCTGACAACTGAAAATTGATAATTGAAAACTGCTAATTGAAAATTGACCACCGACACCGACAACCTTACACCACAAGAACGACTCGCCAGAATCGTCCGCGAAGAAACCGGCGGCGGACGGCGCGTCGTCCGCTTCTTCGTGAAAGTCACAGAAGGCGAACTCGACCACGAAGACTTCAAACCCAACCACCGTATGGACGCCGCCAAAGAACTCGTCAAGATCGGACTCACCGAATTCGACGACTACATCGTCGCCAATACATCTTCCCCGAAGCGACGCTCCCGGAAGACCAAGCGAGTGTCCCCGAATGCCGCCGAACTGTCCCCCGAGATAGAGGCGGCGCGTGAAGAACTTGCCCAATACGCCAGGGAACTCACCCAGGACGGCAGGACAGTCGTCACTCGATTCGCTGAGATTATGGACGGCCTCCGCAACCACGAGGGCTTCAAGCCCCACCACCGCATAGCCGCCGGCAAAGAACTGCTTCTGCGCGGCTTCGGCCCCGTCTCCGCATGGCCAGAACCCGAACCCGTGGTACAGCCACAGTCCCAGGCTGAACCTTTGCCTGAGCCGCTACCCGAACCGATGATATACTACATCAATGACGCTCTGCGCGCTTACGAAGAACCCAACCCGCTCGAAGAGATGCTCTCACCTGAACTCATGGGAGTCATCGAGAGCGACGAGCCTATCGAATGTCCCTGCTCCATAGCCGAGTCTGAAGGCAGAGACATACCCTGTCCCAAAAATGAAGACGAATGTCCCTTCCCTACTTCGGACTGGAATTTCCCAAGTTCACCGAGGAAGAGTCGGAGCGAATCAAGGAATGGGCTGTTGATGGACTCAGAAGACGCTTCGAGATGATCTGGGGCGCTCCGACTCCCTCCGAAGAAGACCCCTGACAAAGGTAGGCAAAAGTCCCTTCCCCCTGATGGGCTCACAGGAGTAGGCGAAAGTTTCTTCCCCCTTGATGGGGGAAGGTTAGGATGGGGGTGACTCCGCCAATCCAAATTCAATGCCTATCCCTCTCAGCCCTCGATGGGGGAAGGTTAGGATAGGGGTGACTCCGCCAAGCCAAGTTCAATGCCTACCCCCTCTCCCTTGATGGGAGCGGGTTGGGGTGAGGGTGAAAATCCCCTATTCCCAACCCTCGATTCCACGCTGTACAATGCCCCAAAGCCCGAGGAGTGTGCAGCGCAATGAAAATCACAGACATCGAGGTATTCGTAGTTGACGGTGGCCGCAGGCCCTGGCTATTCTCCGCCGTCCGCACCGACCAAGGCATAACCGGCTACGGCGAGTTCGGCTCCGGCGTAGCCGCCCATTCCATCGTCGGACTCATAGAAGACCTCAAGCCGCTCGTTATTGGCGCAGACCCCGAGGCCGTCGAGAAACTCTACTTCGACCTATACCGACACCTCCGCGCCATGCCCGGCGGAATCGCACAGATGGGCATTGCCGGAATCGAGCTCGCCTGCTGGGACATCAAGGGCAAGGCGCTCGGCGTTCCCGTCAACAACCTCGTCGGCGGCCCGTACCGCGACAACCAGCGCGTTTACTGGTCACACCTCGCCAGCGCCAGGGCAGGGGATCCGACTCTCGCCCCCGACAAGCCCCTCAAGGACTGGGACGCCGTTGCCGCCGCCGCCCTCGAAGCCCCCGAACACGGCTACGACGCATTCAAGACCAACATCATCTGGCCCGGCGAAACGCCCCGCTCCATCTCGCAGAGCCGCGACGGGCTCAGCCACGACCAGTGCGCCGACACCGAGATCGTCCGAAACGCCGAAAAGCAGATCTCCGTCATGCGCGAGGCCGTCGGCGACTCCGTGGACATACTCCTCGACATCAACTACAACTTCAAGACCGAGGGAGCCATTCGCATAGCCCGCGCCCTCGAACCCTACAACCTCTTCTGGATAGAACACGACAACGAAGACCCCGAAGCCCTCGCCCAACTCAAGGCTTCTACCAATACGCTGCTATGCTCAGGAGAACAGCATTTCAGCGTCCGCGAATACCTGCCGTACTTCGAGCTTCGCGCCATGGACACCGTCAAGGTGGACGTCCAGTGGCAGGGATTCGGCCCCTCCAAGAAGGTAGCCGACGTCGCCGAGACCTACGAACTCAATATCGCGCCGCACAATCCGGCTTCCGAACTCGCCAGCTTCCAGTCCGTCCACCTCTGCGCCTCCGTCTCCAACGTCCGCATCATGGAGTCCGACCCCGAGGGCGTCCCCTGGCGATTCGACCTATTCACCACGCGCCCCGAAGTCATAAACAGCTACATGACCGTTCCGACAACCCCCGGCTGGGGCTGCGACCTCGTAGAAGAAGCCGCCCGAAAACACGCCTGGAACAAGTAACCAATTCCATCTCTCTTGATGGGCTCATAAGGGCAGGCAAAAAATCCCTTCCCCCTCGACGGGGGAAGGCTAGGTAGGATGGGGGTGAAACCCCAAACTAACAACTGATAACTGAATACTAACAACTGAAAACTAGGAACTCCCCATGAAAATCACCGCCATCGAAAACTTCGCCGTCCGTGGACTCGGACGCAACCCCTGGCTCTTCTGCGCCATCCGCACAGACGAGGGCATAACCGGATACTCCGAATACGGCGAGGGATCGTTGACTCGCGGCCTGCCCGCCCTGGTCGAAGACCTCGGCGAGTCCCTCATAGGCCAGGACCCGCTCCCTGTGGACAAGCTCTACATGGACATGTACCGCCACACCCGCTCCGCGTCCGGCGGCGCGACCGCCATGGCCATAGCCGGAATCGAGCTCGCCCTATGGGACATCAAGGGCAAGTACCACGGCGTTCCCGTGTACCGATTGCTCGGCGGCCCCTTCCGCGACAGGCAGCGCGTGTACTGGTCGCATCTCGCCACCTATCGCCCCATGATGGCCGAGGCATGGGGCAAGCCCAAGCTCCGAACCATGGAAGACATTGCCGACTGCGCCCGTGAAGCCGTGGAGGCCGGATACTCCGCCTTCAAGACCAACATCATCTTCCCTGGCGAAAACCCGTCCGTTATCAACAACATGTTCGCCGGAGCCAACGACCAGAACGCTCCCACCGACCTCGTACGCCACACCGTGAACCAGATAGGCGCGATGCGAGAGGCCGTCGGTCCCGACGTGGACATCTGCCTCGACATCAACTACAACTTCAAAACTGAGGGCGCAATCGCCATAGGCCGCGCCCTGGAGCCGTTCGACCTCTTCTGGCTGGAGATAGACAACCAGGACCCCGACGCCCTGCTCCAGCTAAAGATGGCCCAGCGTTCCCCCATCTGCTCCGGCGAACAGCTTCTCGGACTCCGCCAGTACCAGCCCTACTTCCGAAAGCGCGCCATGGACACCGTCAAAGTGGACGTCCAGTGGCAGGGCTTCTCACAGGCCAAGAAAGTCGCCGACCTCGCCGAAGTGTACGAACTCAACATCGCCCCGCACAACTACAACTCCCACCTCTCCAGCTTCCAGAGCCTCAACCTCTGCGCCACCGTCTCCAACGTCCGCATCATGGAGTCCGACGTAGATTCCGCCCCCTGGCGCGACGAACTAGTCACCAACCTCCCCGAAATCCAAAACGGCTACATGACCATCCCCACAATCCCCGGCTGGGGCTCCGACCTAAACGAGGAAGCCGCCAAGAAATACGCCTACAACGGGTAAAAATCCCCTCTCCCTCGATGGGGCTTGTAGGGGTATGCAAAGTCCCTTCCCCCTTGACGGGCTCACAAGGGTAGGCAAAAGTCCCTTCCCCCTTGACGTGGGAAGGTTAGGATGGAGGTGACTCCGCCAATCCAACTTCAATGCCTACTCCTCTCAGCTCTTGACGGGGGAAGATTAGGATGGGGGTGATCCCTTCTACTCACCAAACTGACACAGATTCCCAAGATAAATCATCTGTTCTTTCCTGCCCATGATATGTTATGCTACTTTCTACGAGGTAGTCTGATGACCCGAAGCGAAACAATGTACAGAGCGACATGTTCAGCATTGTGGATAGACAGCCCCCACTGGTCGCGGACAAGCATGGCGTTGTCCGGGTCGGCGGGAGCCTCGTGACTCTCGACACAGTTATCAGCGCTTACAAGATGGGCTTCAACGCAGAGGATATAGTCGAAGATTACGACACCTTAAAACTTGAGGACGCGCGCTTCGCGATAGACTATTACAACACTCACACTCCGATGGTTGAGAAGTATCTGCGCGAAGGCCAAGAGACAGCGGCCCACGCGCGCACCAAGATAGACGCGTCAGGCCACCAGCGAGATCTGCGTGAGCGTCTGCTAAAACGCCGCTCAGATCATCAACAATGAGGCTAAAGGGTGTCGTTTTCGTTTCTAGCTGACGAGAACTTTAGAGGATACGTTACCCGCAGGCCCCCTACCTATCCTGCACCGACCCATCGAACCCAATCGGCGTATCCAGGACCTTCGGACTCTCTGGCTGCGACAGCGCCGCCTCGTTCAACTCGATACCAAGCCCCGGTCCCTCCGGCACCGTCAGGTAGCCGTCCACCAACTCCAGCGGATTCACCAGTAGGTCGCTCTTCGGAGGCTCAGACTCGCCCGTGTACTCCTGAAGCGCGAAGTTCGGAATGCAGGCGTCCAGCTGAACGCACGCCGCCGTGCTCACCGGCGATAGCGGGTTGTGCGGGATCACCTTCACGTGATGCGCTTCCGCCATAGCCGACACCTTCTTGCACCCCGACAGACCCCCGCACAGGCACAGGTCGGGTCGCACGTATGACGCGGCTTTGGCCTCCAATAGCTGCTGGTACTCGAATATCGTCGTGAATCGCTCCCCCGTCGCTATCGGGATGTTGCACTGCGCCGCCACGTCACCCATGACAGCCGGACTGTCCGGCAGCATCGGGTCCTCGTAGAAGAACGGGCTGAACTGCTCCAGTCGCCGACCCAGCCAGATACTCTCCGCCGGCGCCATCTGCCGGTGTATCTCCACGCACAGGTCAACTCCTGGCCCTACCGCCTCCCGCACCGCGCCAACTCGCAGCGCCGCCTCATCCGCCAACTCGCTGTAAGACCTGTGCAGGTAGAAGTCCCCCGGGAACGGCGAGAACCGCACCGCCGTAAAGCCCTCGCTAGCCGCCCGCAGCGCGTCCTCCGCCAGCCCCTCCGCCGTGTCGTTGTCCGACGGCGCGCCCACGTGCATATAGCACCGAACCCTGTCCCGCGTCTTGCCGCCCATCAGGTCGTATATAGGAACGTCGAGACGCTTCCCCTTGATGTCCCACAGCGCTATGTCAATCGCCGACAGCGCACCCTGCACCACCGACCCCATGAAGTGCGAACTGCGATACAGCCACTGGTAATGATGCTCGATCAGGTGAGGGTCTTTGCCCAGCAGGTACGGTTCCATCGTCTCGACCATCGTCTTCGTCGGACGCTGCCAGCCATGCACTCCGCCCTCGCCTATGCCGACCGTCCCATCCTCGCAGTGAATCTTGATGAGCAGCCAGCGGTCCCACAGAAACGTCTCAACCTTCTCGATCTTCGTAGGCTTGGGCATGGTCTTCTCCCGTCGGGACTAATCTGGGCTACTCCAGAAACTCGTCAATCCATTCATCGTATTCGTTCAGCCGCGTCACCTGCGCCATCAGGTCGGCGGACGCGATACTGTCATCCAGGTCGGAGGGCGGAACGCCGTCGCGCAATGCCTTGAGCGTATCGTAAGTGGCTTTGACTGCTGCCATGAACGGCATGTGCCCCTGGAGCGCGATTCGCGCGCCCTGCGAGCCGAGGTACGCCCTGTCGTTCATCTCAGGCCCCGCGCCGCCCAGCAGTATCGGAATGTTCACCTCGGCGTTCAGCGCCTCCAGTTCGGCCCTCGCGCTGATGCCCGTCATGAACAGCGCGTCCACCCCGACGGCCTCATAAGCCTTCGCCCTGCGTATCCCTTCCTCGATTCCTTCTATGCCGATTGCGCTCGACCTGCCCGCCACAACCAGCGCCGGGTCCTGCCTGCCGGACAGCGCGGCTTTCATCTTGCCCACGCCTTCCTCCAGCGGGATCAGGCTCTGCGCGGACTGCCCGAACGCCCTCGGCAGCAGCGTATCCTCTATCGTCAGCGCGGCGACACCGGCGGTCTCCAGCTCCTCGACTGTCCGACGGACGTTCAGCGCGTTCCCGTAGCCGTGATCGGCGTCAACCATGAGAGGGAGCGTTCCGGCCCGGCAAATGCGGTGGATCTGCTGGGCGAATTCCGAGAGTGTCAGAACTATGTAGTCCGGCGCGCCCAGCACGGTCGCCGACGCGATTGACCCGGCGAACATCATCACCTCGAAGCCCAGGTCTTCTGCTATGCGCGCCGATATGGGATCGTAAACCGACGCCGGATATTTACACTCGTCGCCTTCCAGAATGGCTCTGTATCGCTCCCGTCGTTCGGTAAGGTTCACCATGGGCCTCCAATCCTGTCGGGGTTGGCGCCCGACGTGGTGTCTTGCGTCTTTAGGCGGGGCATTTATCGCCCCGCGCAATCGCTCCGTTTACGCCGCGACCGGCGCGATGCAGTAGAAGTCGCTGCCGTCGAGCAGGAGTTGTATGACTTCGGGAGACGTGTTCCGAGGGAATTGCGTCATAGCCCACTTTTGCCCGATGAACTCGCTGATCTGCTCGGCGTCCATCGGTTCGTTGCCGTGCGCCAACAGGACCCGGAAGATAGCCTCCTTCAGAGGCGTGTCCGGATACAGAAAGTCCAGTTCCTGGGAACAGTGTCCGAGTATCTGGTCGAAGAAGTCCTGCGGGTCGGCGTGTATTATCGCGTCTTCGTCAAGCCCCTGCTGGCACATATAGCACTGTCTGCTGGCGACCAGCACGGGCAGCGACCGCCCTGTCGAGTCGGCCTTTGCGGGGTCTATGAAATACTTTGCGAATGTCGGCTGCTGATCGGAACTCCAGGTTGTCTGCGCATTCTCAATCATTAAAAAACTTCCTCGGGCCAGTCCAACATCTCTACCTCGACGGTTTCCCCCGCTTCCTTGGCTCGCAGATCTTCGGGGCAGATTGCCAGCCCGTTCGCGCCGGCCATCGAGGTTAGCAGATTGGAACTCTGATTGCCTGTTAATTTGGCGTGATAGTCGCCGTTCTCTTTCGTTATGACAGCGCGGGCGTAAACGCGCCGGCCGTCGGTATTGTATATCGGTTCGTCAAGTATGGCCTGAATTCGAGGCTTCAGAAAACCGGACTTGCCCATCATCTTGTGAATCGCGGCGCGCCCGAACTGCTCGAACGCGACCATCGCGCTCACCGGATTGCCGGGCAGACCGAGGTGCGGCACTTTTCGCCCGTCGTCCGCGTCCAGTACGCCGAACGCAAGCGGCTTTGCGGGGCGCATACGGACCGACCAGAAGGCGATCCTGCCGTGTTCGGCCAGGACGTCCTTGACCATATCGTAGTCGCCCTTGGAAACGCCCGCCGAGGTTATCAGCATATCCGCTTCCAGGCCCTCGCGGAGTTTGGCGTTCATGGATTCGAGGTTGTCGCGCGCGATGCCAAGCAACTTCGGGACGCCCCCGTAGCGCAGCGCGCTCGCCGCGACCGAGTGGCTGTTCGCGTCGTAGATCTTGCCCTCGGCGTATGCGTCGCCCGCGTTCAGCAGTTCGTCCCCGGTCGAGAGAATCGCCACTACCGGCCTTCGAACGACCTTCACCTTGTCGAATCCGAGCGACGCGAGAACTCCTATCTCCGATGGACGCAGTACGGTTCCGGCTGACAAAACGCGCGTATCCTTGCGAACGTCCTGGCCGGCGGGTCGGATATCCGAACCCAACGGCGCGGCGACCCTAATGCCTATTTCGGTAATGTCGAGACCTGAGTTTCTGCGCTCGATCTCGTCGGTCTCCTCGAACGGGACTACCGAGTCCGCGCCGGGAGGGATGGGCGCGCCGGTCATGATTCGGACCGCCGTCCCCGGTTCGACGCTTGTGTCGGGCAGTTCCCCCGCGGCGACTGACCCGACCACCCGGAGCGTCACTGGCGCCTCATCCGTGGCGTTCGATACGCTCGCCGCCCGCACCGCGTAGCCGTCCATCGCGGAGTTGTCCAGCGGCGGAATGTCGTGTGCGGAAACCGCGTCCTCGGCGAGTACCTGGCCGAGCGCGTCCAGGAGCGGCGCGTCTTCGGTGTCCAAGACATGGAAGTGGTCGAGGATGCGCTCCAGGGCGTCCTCGACGCTGAGCATGGCTTCGTCGTGATGTCTGTGTCCGTGTTCGTGGCGGTTCACGGTGATTCTCCGTATTTCAGGAAACTATTGGTCGTTGCGCTGGTCGCGCAGATACTGGTAGATGCTCTCTATCGTGCCGTCCTCGCTGATTCGGAAGGCCACTCCGCCGCGCTCGGCCTCGATGACGGACATCGCTATCTCCCATCCCTGGTACGGCGGCCCGAGGCGGCAGTCGTCCGGCACGAACACGTTGTCGAACCTGACCCTGCGCTCGCTTCCCATGAGTATTCGCATATTCCGTATCTCGATTCCGGGGCTGTTGGCGTCAACCATGAAGACGCCGAGATTGGAGCGACGGGGCCTGTCGGGTCCCGTATTGGCGAGAGTAATCAGGTAGTCCGGGTCGAAGCGGCCTGTGATGAATGCCTTCTCGCCATTGATTATCCAGCCGCCTTCGTCCTGTACGGCGTATGTATTTACGGACGCAAAGTCCGAGCCCGATCCCGGCTCGTTGAAGCACTGCCATGTAATAGACTCGCCCTTGAGACAGGCAGGTATGAAGCGCTCCTTCTGCTCTTCGGTCCCCCAGACCATCATGGCGGGCACCCAGCGATTGTTGTCGCCCATGCTCGGCAGGGGCATTCGCCGCATCTCCTCCATGAGAACGACATCCAGGCCGGAGGTAAGTCCGCCCCCGCCCAGTTCCCTGGGCCATGAGGGCGCCAGCCAGCCTTTCTCGCCCAGAAGTCGCCTGAAATGTTTGACTCTCTCCTGGTTTTCGGCGTCGAGAGGGCTGCCGTCGGGCGGGATCTTCAGGTCTCTTGGGAAGTGCTGAATCAGCCAGGCGCGCACCGCCGCGCGGAATTCCTGCTGCTGTTGTGTGTACGGAGATCTGAAGTCCAAGCTGTCCCCCTTTGGCTGCTTAGGTCCGCGCCGCGCCGAGGCTGATTTGCGACAACAGATGTCATTATAGTGGAACGTGTTCCAAGAATAAAATCAGGGCCTTCCCCTGTGTCTGAGAAGGCCCTGATCCGATTTGCGTTACTGGTATGCGGGGGCTTAAACGCCGCCGACTCCGGCCGTGGAAGGCGTGGCAGCGGCGCGCTCGCGCGTCCTGCTTATGCCAATCCTGCGGGAGATGATGACTTTCTGAATCTCCACGGTGCCGGCCGGGTGGGCGCCCACCAGGCTGCCGCGCTGGTACACCTCCGGCTCTCCGCCGAACGGCGCGCGAGGCTCTTCCGTTCCGCACAGGCTGTACATCCCCATGATGTCTCTCGCGCGGTCCGCGTTCTTGATCTTGTACAGCTTGCCGAACATCGAGGTCTGCGAGCCGTGATAGGTCATTTCCTGCCGAGACTGGTACATACCGTAGTTCCGCAGGTTCAGCAGGCCGTGGACGTGGGAGTCAATATAGGCCGCCGCCGCTTCCTGCGCCACTATGGGATCGTCGCCCAGGCCGCCGCCGTTTCGCTTGGTGTTCTGAACGAAGCTAAGAAGATTCTCCATCGCCTCGTCCTGCGGGTACGCCTGCCCGCGTCCGCCGTGCTCGACCTCGAGAGTAGTCTGCGTTACCTGCCAGCCCTGGTGGTCGCCGCCGATGAGGTGGTCGCCCGGCACCCGAACGTTGTCGAAGAAGAAGACGCTCTGGTCGTCGCCGGAAAGCAGGTTCATGCGCTCCTGCGTAAGACCTTCGGACGGGAAGGGCACCATGAAGTAGCCCAGGTTGCGGTGGCGCGGAGCGTCGGGATCGGTCATGAACGGGCCGAACAGGAAGTCGGGCTCCTCCACGCCGCTGATCCATATCTTCTGGCCGTTGAGGATGAAGTCGTCGCCGTCTCGCACCGCGCGGCTCTGGAGCGAGGCGAGGTCCGATCCCGCGTTCGGCTCGGAGAAGTTCTGGAACGCGACCTTCTCCGCGCTGAGCAACGGCTTGAGGAAGTAGTCCTTCTGAGCTTCGTCGCCCCATACGAGCAGGGTCGGGAATACGAGCGCGTTGGTGAAGCCGGGCACCACGCGGGCGCGCCTGAACTCTTCCTGCAAGATGGTCTCGTGCTCGCCGGTCAGCCCGCCGCCGCCGTACTCTTTGGGGTAGGTGGGATAGAGCCAGCCCTTTTCGGCGATGACCTTGTGCATGTCGCGCCAGAACCAGTACTGCTTATCCGAAAGCTCCATCCGGTCAACCGGCGCTCTCATGTCGTCGGGGATATTTTCATCCAGCCAGGAGCGCACCTCTTGGCGAAATTCTTCCTGATCTTCGGTGTAAGTATAGGCGAAATCCATCCGGTTGGCCTCCTGCGATTCGTCTGTCATTCTGAAAAAGGGCGCGACTAGCGCATCTTCCAATTTACTGCGCAAATGTTAGGGCGTCAGTCCGCTTCTGTCAACAGTTGTTGCGAAAAAGAAGGGCCTTTGCAAAGTCGGCGGTTCTGTGGAGAATCGGCTGACAAGACAGGCTTTCATATATTCTGATTTATATTAGTTCTGGTGGAGTCTTGGTGGGGATTCTGGTCATGTCTAGGTGAGTTCAGGTGACCGTTCCAGCTATGAAGTGACCAGGAAATCGGCGGATTTAGCTATGAAATCCGCCTCGGAGAAATTTCGTCGGCCGCTTTTGTCGTCATTGATAAATTCCAGATTATATCAGTAAAGGCACTTTTGTTCTGCGACAGGCATATTCTAGCATATAGGTATGTAAGTTGCACAACATCTGGCACTGACTTTGAAAAGACCCTGGCGAAAAGGGTCCTGGGCCTGTGAGTGTACAATCGCTTGCGAACGCGCTATCATTATCCTCAATCGAACAGATGATTCTTTGTCATAGGATTCCCCATGCCCTCACGCCAAGCCGAACAGAATGCCAACAACGCTCTCGGCGCGCTGCTGGATCGTATGCTGCCCACCTGTACGATCAGGGTGGAGAATACCCGCGTGATCGTCGGACAGTCCGGCCTGCAGCTGGATATTCTGATAACCGCGCCCGACCGCGCTCCGGTCGTCATAGAAGCGGAGTTCATGCCCGCCGCCGACGCAGAACAAGAGGCTCTGGACCGGCTCGGCCTGGAAGTAGTGGACGGACGCCGACCCATCGAAGCCGCCATCGCGCTCCGCTACCCGGAAGGACTGGAATTCTCAGGCGGCATGAACGAGGCCATGCCCGACGCCCGCCTGGAATACGCCGTCTTCCACAGCGACGAAACGCGCTTCCCCGAATCCGGCTGGCTCGATGGTTCTCCCGAAGACCTCGCCGAACTGGTTCGGCTGGTGTCTGTGCCGCAGGAAGCGGTCGAGAGGGCGGCGGACGCTCTCCAGGACGGCATTGACGGCGCTGTCGCCATACTCGACGACATGGCTATGCTAAGGCCCGCGATAACCCGCTCGATATCCGACCGGCTCGGAATGTCCGACGTCACCCAGACCCGCCGAATGGCCTGCGCCATCATCGCCAACGCCATGGTCTTCCACGAACAGATCTCGGGGATGCACGACGAGGTGAAACCCCTGAACCTGGTTTGCGGAGATGAGATAGAAGACCCGAAGGAAGAGACGCTATCGGCGTGGAAGACGATCCTGGACATAAACTACTACTCCATATTCGGCATAGCCGAGCTCATACTCGAACAGATTCCGTCCGCCGACGCCGCGCGGGTTCTGCGCGCTCTCAGACTCACCGCGCAGAGGGTTGACGCCGCCGGGGTGACCAACGCGCACGACCTCACAGGGCGCATCTTCCAGCGCCTCATAGCCGACCGAAAATACCTCGCCACCTTCTACACCCTGCCCACCTCAGCCGCGGTTCTGGCGAGACTCGCGGTAGCCAAGATGGACGTTGACTGGTCGGACGCCGACGCCATAGCCAAGCTGCGTATCGGCGACTTCGCCTGCGGCACGGGCGCGCTGCTATCAGCAGTCTATGAGCGCGTAGCCACGCTGCGCGAAAACGCGGGTGGAGACGCCGCCGCGCTCCACCCGGCCATGATGGAAGAAGTTCTCTATGGCTGTGATGTCATGCCCTCCGCGATACACATAACCGGCTCCACCCTCTCAGGTATGCGGCCCAACATCGGCTTCGGTCGCACTCGCCTCTACCCCATGCCCTACGGACGGCAGGAAGACGGGACTGTGAAGATAGGCTCGCTGGAACTGTTGCAGTCCTCATCGGTCGTACCCCTATTCGAGACCTCAGATCCCTCTTACAGACTGGGCAGCGCGGGCGAGGTAGAGGCGCAGGCAATCGCGGAAATCCCGGACGAGGGCTTCGATTTGGTGATAATGAACCCGCCGTTTACTCGCGCCACTAATCATGGTGGTGCACACGCCGACATAACTAATCCAGCCTTTGCCGCTTTCAACGCCACCCGCGCCGATCAGACCCGCATGGGGAGCCGCATAAACCAACTTGGCAGAGGCACCTGCTATCACGGCAACGCCGGAATCGCCTCAGCGTTCGCGGCGCTGGGGCATCGTAAATTGAAGCCCGGCGGAGTCCTTGCATTGGTTCTACCTCTAGCAGCAGCCGCAGGTCTGTCTTGGCAGAAATTTCGCCAGATGATCTCTAGCGAGTATGCCGAGATGACAGTTCTGAGCATTGCAGCTCCTAACATAAACGATATGTCCTTCTCGGCAGATACTGCTCTTGGTGAATGTCTGATAGTCGCTCGTCGAAGAAGAACAGTCGAAGAGCCTAGGCAAAAGATTCAATTCATCTCACTGAAAGAGCGTCCCGGTGGATTTGCTGATGCTGCTGCCTTGTCTCAAGAGATTACTGAATGTGAACACATTAGGGAGATTGACGATGGACCATACGGAGGCACCAAGATATTACTAGGGAACGAGCAAGCAGGAGAGGTGTTGAGTACCCCGCGCAATGGTGATGGACAAGTGTGGTCGCCCGTGCGTCTATCTGACTACTCGCTGGCTCAGACAGCACACGCACTATCCGATTCGAAGCTATGGTTGCCGGGTACTTCTACTCCTGTGGGACTTGGTGTGACTCGCTTGAGCATTGTGGGTAAACTTGGACTGGTTGATCGTGATATAGTCGGGCCTCCCCCACGTGGTCCGTTCAGCAAAACAGCACCCAATGATACCGCAACATATCCAGCAATATGGAATCACAACGCTAAGAATGAAACACGTATCACTTGTGCTCCTGACTCTCAGCTACAAGTTCGCGTAGGTATGGAAGCCAAAGCAGCCACAGTTTGGGCCACTGCTAGTCATTCGCATATTAATCGCGACTTTCGTTTCAATTCACAGCCACTAGGGACATGCTTTACCGAGAGGCTATCTATTGGAGGCCGGTCTTGGCCCAATGTAATTTTCAAAGATGAGCGTTTCGATTACGCCTTCATGGTATGGAGCAACTCTACCCTGGGGCTCCTTTGTTATTGGTGGCATTCTAGTCGTCAAGACTCGGGTAGAGGTGTTGTAACCATCCGGTCCGCCGAGTCGCTGCCCATCCTTGACTTCCGCACTCTGAGCGAAGCCCAACTCGCCACAGCCGAAGACATCTTCGACGAATTCAGGGACAAAGAACTCAAGCCCGCCTACATCGCGGACGCAGACCCGAACCGGGCGCTGCTGGACAAGCGGGTTGTGTGCGATCTGCTGGGCTTTGGCCAGGAGACGTATGAGGCCGTGCGGCGGCTGTCGGCGAAGTGGTGCGCGGAGCCGTCGGTGCATGGGGGGAAGCGGAGGCCGCGTGGGGTGGGGCGGGTGGTGTGATATGCTAATCATATCGTTATACTGAGGAGTGTAAACGGCGAATGGGAAGACGCGATGACTCGGCGTGGTCGGATCGGCTGCTGAACACTGCGATAGCGCTTGTGGTCTTGTTCGCTCTCATCATCGCTGCCAAAGGCGGTGTCCAGATAGCGTACAACGCGCTGGGCGAGAAGGAACCCGAATGGCTTGCCGCATTCAGCGCAGAGCCGGTGGCAAAGACCTTCAATATACTGGTTACGACAACGGTAATAGTGGCAGGCGCTTATGTTGGATACCGGAAATTCTTTCTGTTCCGGGAAAACAAGCCGCAGCTAACGGTTAGCCTAGCGGTATCTAGCAGACCAATCAATGATCAATGTCTACATATCGGGGTGGTTGCAGAAGCTAAAAACACCGGCAAGATAAACGTAGACGTGGATGTCGTAGAATGGGAATTGGCTGTGATAGCTCCCTATGGTATTGAAGCATTGCGGGAAATACAGAAGGAATATAAAGATTTCCTCCGCGCAAGGCAGAAGGAAGACAGTCAGGGAACTCCATTGGGAGAAATGGAGTTCCCTTGGCATATTTTAGACAGATATGAGACAAATCTATGGGGATTGAACGTTGAACCCGGTGAAACTGAAGAAATCACTTTTGATTTCGTTGCTCCTTTGGAGGTAGAGGCTGTTGTAGTGTCTATATTCATTGAGAATCCAGAGACGGCGCAAGACGATGAATCGTCGGGGTGGTATCGGCGAACATTTCACGATATAAGCAGAAGCGGTGAGTAAGATTAAAACGAATAGGGGATGGAGATTCACATGGCTGATAAGAACCGCCCACGCGTACGTTACACAAAAGGCGGCTACCCGAAGCCGAAGAAGGCTACGCATGAAGTAAAGTATTGGACTCCTCCGAAGTCTGGCAAGGCGCAGAAAGGGGCGGACACTAAATGAGCCAAGGAGACTCCTGATGCACAAATATGAGATCATCATGTACTGGAGCAACGAGGACGACGCCTTTGTAGCCGAAGTTCCCGAACTGCCCGGCTGCGCCGCCCATGGCGATACCCAGGAAATGGCCCTGGCTGAAGTCAAGCAAGCGATGGACCTGTGGGTTGACACAGCGCGGGAGTTCGGAGACCCAATCCCGGAGCCAAAGGGCGAAAGGCTTATGCTGGCGTGAGTGGATGAAAGAGCTAAGACGCTCGTAACGCCAACATCGCATAGAAGCCCCAGAAACTCTTAGCCCTCTGGGTTATAATCGCTTCTGTCAGCGTATCCTTTGGAGTATCGTTGCTTCGATTGTTCGTTTCAGACGCTCCCAACGGGCGTCTTCACGTAGTGACCTCGATCACACGGCATACTTAGAAAAGTCGAACCGCTCCCAGAAGTCCTCTCTGACTTCGCGCTCCATCTGTCTCAGCGTCCGCCAGGGGAACTCGGCGGCCTGTTCGTCCTCGGTCAGGTGTATGAACTCTGGGTCCCAGAGCGAGTCAACGTAGAAGGTGAAGTAGTGCCGGCTGAGGAAGCGCGGAAGACGCCGTATCCATATCGGATCGAGCGTGTTCTCGGACCTGTAGCCGATCAGGAAGGGAACCATGAAGTAGTCTAAAAACTCCGCGCTATCCATTCTGCGCCCACCGGTCCAGGAATCGTAGTCGCCTTCCTGAAAGCAGCGCGCCTGGCAGATTACGGTGTTTATGACTACGGTGGTGAAGTCGGACAGGAACCAGTCGTAGTGCAGGTTGTCGAAGTCTATCGGCCAGAGTTCGCGGCCATCGTAGAGCATATTCCACTGGTGAAGGTCGGAGTGTATGAGGCCGTAGGAGTCGCGGTCGGTAGGCAAGGACAGCAGCCAGTCTTTGATGCGTTGCCCCTTGCGCCGAAACTCCAGTTTCGATTCCGGCACGCTGGACTCCAGGTCCCAGTCCCGGTTCTCGTGCCAGTGCCTGCGCCGTATTGACTCGTCCGAGGGTCCATAGCCTTTCGTGAGCGCGTGTATTCGACCAATCAGCGCGCCCCACTGCTCGAACAGCTCCGGCGTCCACTCGCGCCAGTCCACCAGTGCGCCCGGAGCCTTTTCGTATGCCGTGGCGAGAAAGTAACCTGTGTCGGCGTCCAGCGTCTCGACCAGTCTGCCGTCCAGAGACGGAATGGCGCGCGATACGTTCACTCCGCTGGCCGCCAGATAATCGGTGAAGTCTATCTCTCCCATAATCTGTTGAGTGCGGCGATGGGAGCTGTGCGTGATCTTCAGAATGACCGAACGGTCTTCGCCCGGGTAGTCGAAGACGTAGCTGTGGCTGCCTCTCAGGGGCAGCGATCCGGCGCGAGCCAGTCCGAACCGGCGCTCCGCCTCCGAGCGTACCTCATCGCTGTACAGGTGTCCGAATTCCTTTAACACGGGAGCTACACGTAGCCGTTCCGGCGGTCCCACTCATCGGATTCAGACGACCTCAGAGCGGGGTCGCCGTAACCGCCGCCGCCCGAAGACAGCGCGACGATCCGGTCCCCCGGATTCACCACCACGCCCGTCTGCTTCGTTCGCAGCACGGTCTCGACGCCGTCTGAGACGATTGAGTACCTGTGCGGAAGGCCGGGTTCGCCGCCCAGCGCTCCGAATGGCGGCACGACAGCGCCGTCCCCCGCCGTGTTGAGAAGCGCGGAGCCTTCTCCCTCATAGACGATTTCGCACACCGCGCCAAGTCCGCCCCTCCACTGGCCGTCTCCCGCCGACCCGGGCCTCAACTCGTGGTTCACCACGAAGAGCGGAAATCGCTCCTCCGTCACCTCCACGCTGTTCGCGCGTATGCCGCCCGCCACGTTCACCTCCCCGACGCAGCTCCATCCGTCATGTCCAAGCGACGCGCCGCCCCCGCCTCTGGCCATGAAGAAGTGCCACAGGAACGACTCGCCCGTCCTCGGGTCTTTGCCCATGATCGCGTATCGCAGACGGCGGGAGAATCCCGCGTTCACCGACTCCGGCACCGCCAGCGCCAGCGCCTTGAAGATCGCCTCCACTATCTCCTCCGCGCAGTGATTCGTGCTCATGCACACGGGCGCGGGGGAGTCGGCGTTGACTATCAGGCCGCTGGGCGCGATCACTCTCAGTGGACCCATAGACCCTTCGTTCTTCGGAACATCGAACGGAGCGATGTACATGATGGCGGCGTGGGCCAGCGACCTCGTGTTGGCGTAGGCGCTGTTGATGAAGCCCGTTACCTGCGGCGCGGACTCGCTGAGGTCTATGGTCAGCGTGTCGCCCGCGACCGTAACTTTGGCTCTAATCGGGATCAGCCTGGAATCGAAACCGTCGTCGTCCACCAGCGACTCACCATGGTACTCACCGTCGGGCCAGTCCGAAATGAAGCTCCTGACCTGCGCCTCAGTCGCGTCCAGGATGCCGTCCACGATGCGAGTCAGCCTGTCGGAACCGTAGTGTTCGGCGAGCTTGCGGATTCGTCGCTCAGCCGTCAATACGGAGCCTATCTGCGCGTTCAGGTCGCCAAGGAAATTCTTCGGGTATCTGACGTTCGCTGACATCATCTGAAGCAGGTCGTCCCTCGGAACGTCGCCGTCGTAGATTCGCAGCGGCGGAATCCTCAGACCTTCGTGGAATATCTCGCTAGCCGACGGATTGTACCCTCCGTGAGTGCCGCCGCCGACGTCGGTGTGGTGCGCCCTGTTCACAGTCATGAACATGAGTGCGCCGTCCACGAATACCGGGCGTATCACCGTGAGGTCGGGCAGGTGCGATCCGCCGAAGTAGGGGTCGTTGAGAAGGAACACGTCGCCCGGAGCGATGCTGTCCCCAAAGTAGTCCAGCACGGCGCGTCCGGCGACCGGGAGCGCGCTGACGTGCACCGGAATACCCTCGCCCTGCGCGACGAGCCTGCACTGCCCATCCAGAATCGCGGTCGAGAAGTCCCGGCTGGCGTTCAGAATCTGGGAAAGCGCCGTGCGGAGCATGACATCCATCATCTCGATGGCGATGGACTCCAGCCGGTTCCCGACAACCGACAATGTGACCGAGTCGTCTTTGGTTTCGTCGAGGGCTTGCGCGGCATCCTCGACCTCGATATGCAAAATGCCTTGCCCGTCGAATCGCGCAGAGCAACGCTCTCCGACCACCACCGTATTGTAGTCCGAGTTGATCACGGCCGGCCCGTTCGTGACATTCCGGCGGGCGGCGTCTGACGCGCCGCCGCTTGGCGCGTCCGAATCAATCTCGCTCTGGACGCTCGCCGCGTTTGGGGACTCATCGCCGACCGGCAGACGCCCCACCGCGCTCGCCCTGAGCGTGACGATCCTGATGTCCTGCTCCTGCTGGCGATAGGCGTAAAGCCGCTCGAATCGTTTGTGCATGTTTTCGGCCCAGCGCACCCGCAGGTCCTCATCTGGCAGGTCGAGGTCGGGCACGTCCACGGTCACTTCATATATCTGGTCGAGATAGCGCATATCCGTGGATAGATGGACGCTGATTTCGGACTCTTCCGCCCCTGCCGAGCGGATTCTTTTCCGTCCTTCTTCTATCAGGGTGGCGAACGCGGAACGCAGCCCGTCGAGGTCCACAGCGCTGAGGCTGGACGGGTGCGACAGCGCGAGGTCGTGCTTCAGGTCGGAAGCCATCATCCCAAAAGCGGACAGCGCCGGGCCCAGCGGCGGTATCAGGACGCGCCCGATCCCGATCTCACGCGCCACCCTCGTCGCCACCAGGCCGGCCGCTCCGCCGAACCCCATCAGCGCGAACTCGCGCGGGTCCAGCCCTCGGCTCACGGAGGCCAGCCTTATCCCCTCGGCTATCGAACTCGACACCACGCGCAGAATCCCTTCCGCCGCCGACTTCACATCCAGGCCGAGAGGGTCGGCGACGGCCCTCCGGATCGCGTCCGTCGCCAGTCCTGGCTCCAGTTCTACCGCGCCGCCCAGGAACCTCTCGGTGTCGAGCAGGCCGAGCGCCAGGGCTGCGTCGGTTACGGTCGGCTGTGTCCCTCCCAGACCGTAGCACGCCGGGCCCGGGTCGGCGCCCGCGCTTGTCGGTCCGACGCGCAGCACCCCGCCCTCGTCCACCCAGGCGATGCTCCCGCCGCCGGCTCCGAGCGTGTGTATATCCACGGTCGGGACCGCTATCTTCCAGCCCGACTCGAACTTCTCGCTTGCGATATGCGGACTGCCGCCTTCGATCAGCGTAATATCCGTGCTTGTGCCGCCCATGTCCAGCGCGATTACCCGATCCTCTCCAAGCTGGCGGGCGACGAACGCCGCTCCCGCCGCTCCCCCGGCCGGTCCGGAGAGAATGGACCTGACCGCCTGCTCCGAACTGTCGCCGACAGTGGCGATGCCTCCATTGGACTGGATCACGAACAGTGGCGCGGAGCCACCTGCTTCCGTCAGCCGGGTTTCGAGGCGCTTTAGATAGCTCGACAGCGACGGTCCCACGTAGGCGTTCAGCGATGTGGTCGAAAGCCTGTCGAATTCCTTGATCTGCGGCAATATGACGTGCGAAGCGGACACATACGCGTTGGGCAGTATCTCCCGCGCGATCCTCTCCGCCTCCTTCTCGTGGTTAGGATTCAGAAACGAAAAGAGGAAGCAGATCGCTACCGACTCCACCCCCTCGGACTTCAGATACTCGGCCTGTCGTCTCAGACCCTCCACATCCAATTCGCGCCTGACCGCGCCGCTTGAGTCCACACGCTCGGATACTCCCACTCGCAGGTATCTCGGCGCCAGCGGCTCGACCTGGTCCATTCTCAGGTTGTACCTGTCCTCCTTGAGACCTTCCCGGATCTCCAGCAGGTCGCGGAAGCCCTCCGTCGTTATCAGCCCGACCTTCGCTCCCTTCCTCTCGACAAGCGTATTGGTAGCCACCGTAGTGCCGTGAATGATAACCTGCGCTCTGTTCAGCAGTTCACGCGAGTCCAGCCCCATGGCGGACGCCAGGCCCGCCAGCCCATTGATCACGCCGTCCGAGGGGTCGTCCGGCGTGGTTGGAGTCTTGAACGCCGCCGGCGCGGAATCGCCGTCATCCGTCGCTACCAGGTCAGTAAAGGTGCCGCCTACGTCAATGCCGATTCTCAATCCATACGTCCTTTCCGACTTCCCGTCGAGGAATGCCCGCCACCGAATCCGAAACGAGACGTATGATACTACAGAGCTTCGCAATTGAGCAGAGTAGGAATCCAATTCGGACCTGTACCAACTTAGTCGCCGCCGCCGTGTCGCAAAGTCCCTTCCCCCTTGACGGGGGAAGGCTAGGATGGGGGTGATTCCTTAGCCTATTGGGGTATAATCCCAGTGGGTCCGTGTTAGCGGGCAAATAGCGGCCCGCTTCCGGCGCTCAAATCAAAGCTGTTCCAGACGATCATGCCAATTGGAGTTAGAAACATGGCCATTCCGAATAGTGATCTCGACTACGACGCAATCGTGATCGGAGCGGGAATCGCGGGCATGTACCAGTTGTACAAACTGCGGGAAATGGGCTTGAGGGTCAGGGTCCTCGAAAGAGGGACGGGTGTGGGCGGCACCTGGTACTGGAATCGCTACCCTGGCGCGCGGTTTGATTCGGAGAGCTATTCCTACGGCTATTCATTTTCCCGCGAACTGCTCGACGAATGGGACTGGTCCGAACGATTCGCCTCACAGCCTGAGATTCTGCAATACCTGCAATACGTAGCCGACAAATTCGATCTGCGTAAGGACATTCAGTTTTCCAGCGATGTTAAGTCCGCCGTCTATGATGAAGATACCCGAAGTTGGGAAATCGGATTAGCGGACGGGAGCGCCTGCACGAGCAGGTTCCTGATTACGGGCGTCGGCATACTCTCCCAGCCGACTCTGCCGAAGATCGAAGGGATCGAGTCTTTCAAGGGACAGTCCTTTCACACCTCTCGATGGCCTCACGCCCCCGTAAACTTCGAGGGCAAGAGAGTGGCGGTAATCGGCACCGGCGCTACGGGAGTGCAGACAATCCAGGAAGTAGCCAAGAATGTCGGGCGTCTCTGCGTTTTCCAGCTTCGGCCCGAGTGGTGCGCCCCGCTTCACAACTCGAAGATAGAGCCGGATGAAATGGAAGCTATCAGGGCCGGCTACGACGAAATGTTCGAGCATTGCGCCAGAACCACGGCCGCGTTCATACACGACGTCGACCCCAGGGGCGCCTTCGAAGTTTCCGAGGAGGAGCGGTATGAGTTCTGGGAGCGACTGTACGCCAGTCCTGGCTTTGGAATCTGGCAGGGCAATTTCAAAGACATACTAACCAACCCCAAGGCCAACAAAGCCATATCCGACTTCATAGCCGACAAGATACGGCAGCGCGTGAACGATCCCCTCGTGGCGGAAAAGCTGATTCCGAAAGATCACGGCTTTGGTACCAAGCGGGTGCCTCTGGAAACCAGATACTATGAGTCCTACAATCAGGAAAACGTCGAACTGATAGATATTAGCGAGACTCCCATACAGAGAATCACCGAGAACGGAGTCCTGACCACCGAAAAGGAGTTCGAGTTCGACTTCATAATCTATGCTACTGGGTTCGACGCTGTATTCGGCAGTTACAACAGGATAGACATACGCGGCGTCAACGGACGCAGGTTGAGGGAACAGTGGGAAGAGGAACTGGCGACTTTCCTGGGCATTCAAACCAACGGCTTCCCTAATATGTTCATGATAATGGGACCCCACGCCATGGCGGGGAACAATCCGCGTTCCATCGAATACCAGGTGAACTGGGTAACGGATGTCATAAAGCACATGGATGACCGTGGCCTCACTCGCGCCGAAGCCACCCTGGAATCCCAAGCGGGCTGGCACGACTACGTACTGGAACAGGGCAAGGACCTGCTGAGGAACGAGGTAGATTCCTGGCAGACCGGCATCAACATCAATCTGGAGGGCAGGCAGACCCGAATCACCCTCATGTATGCTGGTGGTCAACCATCGTTCAGACGCCGCTGTGAAGAAGTGGCCCAGAGCGGCTATAAGGAATTGAACCTCAAGTAGCTTGAATTACCGTCAAGGATCGTACCAGGAGAAAAAAGATGACGGCCAACTCACGTATATCCCCGGACTTCGACGCGGTGATAATTGGCGCTGGCTTTGCCGGATTGGGTATGCTTCGGCAACTGCGAGAAGAACTCGGTATGTCCGTCCAGGTTTACGAGGCGGGCTCCGGGGTCGGTGGCACTTGGTATTGGAATCGTTATCCCGGCGCGCGCTGCGACTCCGAGAGCTACATGTACTGCTTCTCATTCTCCAAAGAACTTCTTCAGGACTGGAACTGGAGCGGAAAATATCCCGAGCAACCTGAGATCCTGTCCTACCTCAACCACGTCGCGGATCGCTTCGACCTTCGCCGCAACATTCAGTTCAACACCCGGGTGATCTCTGCGCGGTTCCTCGAAGACACTAAC
This sequence comes from Dehalococcoidia bacterium, assembly GCA_965202815.1. Lineage (GTDB taxonomy): Bacteria > Chloroflexota > Dehalococcoidia > Lucifugimonadales > UBA1123 > VXRN01. Next base: position 864,965 of record CBDBCD010000001.1, on the reverse strand, counting down.
CGCTGGCTGATCGAAACGGATCGGGGAGACCGTGTCACGGCCCGGTTCTTTATCACCGGAGTCGGATGCATCTCGACAGGCAATGTGCCGGAAATTCCAGGGCTCCACTCCTTCGAGGGCGTCTGGTACCACACGGGAGCCTGGCCTCACGAGGAAGTGGACTTCGCCGGCAAGCGCGTCGGTGTCATAGGAACGGGTTCAAGCGGGGTACAGGCGATACCAGTGATCTCGGAGCAAGCCAAGCGACTGACCGTCTTTCAGCGAACGCCGCAGTACAGCATCCCCGCCCGCCACGAAACCGTGGACCGCAGGTTCATCGAGGAAGACGTGAAACCGAACTACGACGAGATCTGGGAGAAGGCAAGGTGGTCGAAATCCGGGTTCCCCGTGGAATTCAGCCAGCGCTCTGCGCTTGACGTCACAGCGGAGGAGCGTCTGGAAATATATGAAACCCACTGGGCCAAAGGGGGGTTCGGCTTCCTCCACGGGACATTCGAGGACATCCGCACGGATATAAGGGCTAACGACACGGTCGCCGAGTTCATCCGTTCCAAGATACGGGGGATTGTGGACGATCCGGAAACGGCTGAGAAGCTCGTGCCCATGGACCATCCTTACGGTTCCAAGCGCGCTCTTATAGACACCAACTATTTCGAGACATACAACCGCAAGAACGTCGAGCTTATTGATATTCGCCGCTCTCCAATTCAGGAGATAACGCCGAAGGGGATACGGACCCAAGATGAAGAGTTCGAGCTTGACATCATAGTCTTCGCTACCGGCTACGACGCTATGACGGGCAGTTTCTTGAAGATGGACATCCGCGGCAGAAACGATCTGTCCCTCAGAGAAAAGTGGTACGAGGGACCCAGGACTTACCTTGGTCTGCAAGTCGCGGGGTTCCCGAACATGTTTATGATTACGGGACCCGGAAGTCCGTCCGTTCTGAGCAACATGCCAGTCGCCATCGAACAGCACATCGAGTGGATATCCGACTTCATCGAGTTTCTGCGTGAACGAGAAATTGAAACAGCCGAAGCGGATCTCGATGCCGAGTCCGCATGGGTGTCCCACGTGAACGAGGTTGCTGAACCCACAATGTTCATGCTGGCAGACTCGTGGTACCTGGGCGCCAACATCCCGGGGAAGCCCCGTGTTTTCATGCCTTACGCCGGCGGCCTTGGAACCTACCGCGAGAAATGCAATGAGATCGCGGACAATGGCTATGAGGGCTTCACCCTCGGCTCCCATTCCGCCATAGTTTCTGAGCGGAGGTAAACCATGGCAGGACCATGTGCCGAACTGACCGTACTGGATTTCTCCCTGGGGATGCCGGGCGCCCTCTGTACGCTGGTAATGGCCGACTACGGGGCCGAAGTAATCAAGGTCGAACCACCCGGCGGAGACCCGTTCCGATTTCAGCCCGCCTGGATTTCATGGAACAGGGGGAAGAAAGGCGTTGTTCTGGACCTCGACACCGAAGAAGGCCGTGAGCAAGCCATTCAACTCATAGGCGAGGCCGATGTGCTGGTCGAGTCCTTCCGCCCCGGAGACATGGCCGACTGGGGGTTGGCGTATGACGACCTTTCACGAATTTACCCACGGCTGATCTACTGCTCTATCACGGGCTTTGGGCAAAAGGGCCCGCTCCGCCGGGTAAAAGGGTACGAGGGTGTCGTCGCGGCCAAGGTGGGCCGGATGCTCAACATGCAGGGACAGCCCAACCGGGAAGGCCCTGTGTACTCCGCTGTGCACACCGGCAGTTGGCACGCCAGCCAGGCCGCTGTGCGCGGAATCGTCGGCGCCCTCCGCGCGCGCGACCTGTGCGGACATGGGCAATGGGTCCAGACCAGCATCGTCCAAGCCCTCGCCTCGCCTCACGACAACAACGTCGGCGACGGCGGACTTGTGAATCTGCAACTCCGGCGCAGGGACCCGGAGCGATTCCCCGGCAGGCCCGGCGGCAGGGGCCTTTCCTCCATAGGATACGTTCCGGTGCGGACGAAGGAGGGCGCGTGGCTCCAGCACGCCAACCAGAGGGTCCCGCACATCCGGGGACATCTCACCGCCATCGGCCTTGGTCACCTGCTCCAGGATGAGCGGTTCGAGAAAGTCCCCGCCGTTAGCCCGGAGAACCGGGAGATACTGCGCCGGGAGATACTGAAGAAGCAGGTGGAAAAGACCGCCGACGAGTGGATGGAGATATACATCCAGGACGGCAACATCGCCGCCGAGCCATATCGCGACAGCGTCCAGGCCATGGATCATCCAGCGGTGGTCGCCAACTCCACGGTTGTAACCATCCCTGATCCCAGGGTGGGGCCAATGCGTACGCTGGCCCCCCTCGTGGATTTCAAGGACACTCCGGGCGAGCCAAGCGGCCCGGCCCCCGATGTGGGACAGCACAATGCTGAAGTTCTGGGACGTCTGGGTCGGCAGTCCGTATCCGCAAGTGACGACTTGCCCGGAGGTCATGACGCGGGTGCGCCGGTCCACCCACTGTCAGGCGTGACCATCCTCGACCTGGCGACGATCCAGGCTGGGCCATACGGAGCCTCCCTTCTGGCAGACATGGGAGCGCGGGTGATCAAGATAGATGCCACGGACAGGCGTTTGGACGAGGGACGGCGTTCCACCGCGCAGGCGGTTGCCGACCCGCGCACCTACGCTGGCAAGGAGTGCATCCAGATTGACCTTCAGACCCCCGAAGGCAAAGAGATAATCCGTAAGCTCATCGCAAGGGCCGATGTTCTCTCGCACAACTTCCGCCTGGGCGTCCCGGAGCGTCTCGGCATAGACTGGGAGACCTGTCGTAAGATCAATCCCGGCATGGTTCACGTCTGGATGGCGGCTTATGGCGAACATGGCGAACACGCGCGCAGACCGGGCGCCCATCCCATTCCCGGCGCTATCATCGGCGGCTCCATGCGACAGATGGGCCGGGGTATGCCCCCGCCTCCTGAACAGGTCATGGCTATGGAGCAGACTGTCGAGGCCACCCGCTGGATCATGAAGTCTAACTGGGGCCCGGACCAGAATACCTCCCCGGCCGTGGCCACGGGAATCGTACTGGCCCTCCGGACGCGCGACTTCACCGGCAAAGGCCAGCCCGTCCACGTTAACATGCTCAACGCCAATGCCTGGACAAACGCAGACGAGTATTACGACTACGCAGACCGCCCTCCCATCGCCATGCCGGACGAGGAGATTCACGGACTCCATGCCCTTTACCGCCTCTACCGCTGCCGGGAAGGGTGGGTATTCCTGGCCTGTCTGTTCCAGGACGAGTGGGAAACATTCTGCCGAACCGTGCATCGGGAAGAACTCTTGGCAGACCCCCGCTTCTCGACTCCCGAGGCGCGCCAGGCCAACGACGAAGCGCTGGTCGCTGAGATCTCCGCAATCTTCGCCGGGCGCGCCGCCGCCGAATGGGAAGAGCTGCTGATCGAGGCTGACATCGGCTGTGTACAGGCAGATGAAGCGGTGGAGGGCGACTTCTACGCGGACCATCCCCACGCAAGGGCGAACGATCTGAGCGTCGAGGTAGAGCATCCGTATATCGGAAAGTACCGTCGCTATGGCGGCCTGGTCGAATTTTCCCTGACCCCCGGACTCTACCGGACCTCCACCCAGATTGGCCAGCACACCAAGCCCCTTCTCAGGGAAATCGGATACAGCGACCATGAAATCGAGGACATGGGAGCGCAGGGAATCATCCAGTGGGCTGACCCCTCCATGGGTGGTGAGCCATAGACGGAGACACCCTTCCACCCGATACAACATTAGGAGATGAAAACCATGTCAACGATTCCAGGCTTGGAGAGACCCGCGCCGGTCCCCAATGATCTGACAAAGCCTTTCTGGGACGCCTGCAACGAGCGGCGTCTGGTCTTGCAAAACTGCGCCTCGTGCGACAGGCTGCAATATCCGCCCGTTCAGCGCTGCGACAAGTGTGGGTCGTCCGACAGTTTCGAGTGGAAAGAGGTGCGGGGCAGGGGACATATTGACGTGTACTTCGTGATACGCGACTCCCGCATCAGGGGCTTCCGCTCCGCCCAGCCCATCAACTTCGCGGTGATAACCCTGGACGAAGACCCGGGCATCAACTTCCTGTCCAACCTTCCGGGCACCCCGCCGGGCGAGGTACCCGTTGGAGCGCAGGTGGAACTGATATTTGAAGAAACGGGCACAGGCCAGCTAGTCCACGAGTGGCGGGTGGTCGCCTAGTGCGATCCGATTCTTCGCACAGGGCATTTCGATTATCAACGTTGAGCGATGATTACATACCTCCTACCTCCGTAGGGACAACCCTTGTGGTTGCCCATCAGTCGGCATTCAAACCCGACAACCGAAAGACCCTGATTCTTCGCAGACAGTCGAAAACGCAGTAACGATAAGGGAGCTAAGATGGTTAGCGACACGAGTTGGATGAGAGACCAGGAGGGCATGGGAGTCTGGGAGCATCGGGGAAAGGTTGCCGTCGTTGGTTGGGGTCAGTCCCACATGGACAGGCGCTGGGACGGAGTGACTCTCGACAGAAGCTGCGGCGGCCTGAGCAAAGAGGCGTGCCTGAAGGCAATCGCGGACGCTGGCCTGTCGCTGGACGACATTGACGGGCTTATCACCAGCGCCGAGACTCGCGCCGAGCAGACCTGGGCGCCTCGCCCCTATTTCGACCCTCCCTACGACACCGAAGACGGACTGACCAAGGCGTCGGCGGAGTGGATGCAGAGGGAGTTGGGCTTCAAGAACATCAAGTACCTCGAGTCCGACGCGCCCTACATCGGCCCGATGATGGGTATGGCCGCCCAGGCGGTCGGCGACGGCCTATGCGAGACCGCCCTCGTGTGGTATCCGATGGTCAACCTCTCAGGACGGTACGGGCATAACAACCCGCAGAACGTCAGCGACGAGGCCGCCGGAAATAGCGCCTTCTCCATCCCATGGGGCTATCAGAGCGGCGCGATGTTCAACAACCTGGTGGTCTTCCTTCAGTACTGCCAGAAGTATGGCAAGTCCCACGACGGGCTGGCTCCCCTCTGTCTGAACCTGCGCAGAAACGGTCTGATGACGCCCTGGGGCTTCTACGCCCTGCACGAGCCGTACCAACTCACGCTCGAGGACTACCAGAATGGGCGCGTGATCGAAGAACCGCTGGTGATCTACGACTGCGACAGGCCGGTCAACACCTGCGCGGCCTTCATCTTCACCACTGCCGAGCGCGCCAGGGACCTGAGACAGAAGCCGGTTTACGTCCTCAACCATGCGCAGCAGAACAGCAGGGGCAGGAGCACGATGGCGACGCTTGACGAACATCAGGAGGCCGTCTCCAGCCTCGCGCGCAAGATGTGGGAGGGTTCCGGCCTGGGTCCCGAGGACGTTGACATATTCAACCCCTACGACGGCTACCTCACCTTCACCCAGCAGTTCCTGGAGGGCTTCCAGTGGCACGGAGTCAAGCGGGGAGAGGCCCACGACTTCTACGCCGACGACATAAGGGTTGAAGGGTCGCATCCCTTCCTCTCCAGTGGCGGAAACAACGGGACCGGGCGCAACCGCGCAGTCCTCTACGCTGACAGCATTCAGCAGCTTCGAGGGACGGCGGGCGCGCGTCAGGTGACCGTGCGGGCTGAAACCGCCCTGGCTGGCTGCAACACGCCCGACAGCAACGGCTTCATCATGTTCAGCAAGTATCCCAGCTAGGATTCGGCCCAAAACATCATAGAAACTGCCTCGGGCTCGAACGCTGTCAGGGGGAATCTGGCTCCGCAGGTAGGATTCGAACCTACGACCAATCGGTTAACAGCCGACCGCTCTACCACTGAGCTACTGCGGAGCGTTGAAGGGAGACGGTCAGACGACGCGACCATCCAAAATATGATAGCATCGGCTGGTTCACAGCTTCAAGTTAAATGATTAGGGATAGAAAGGATTGCATGACCTTGAGAGTTCAGGGCTCTTACACCTTCGATGCCGATATTCAGACCGTCTGGGACGCGATGCAGTCGCCGGAAACGCTGTCTGGGTGCATCCCGGGCTGCGAGAAATTCGAGCCCGCGGGCGAAGACAGGTACACCGTTCAGATGAGCGTGAGGGTGTCCGCCATAACCGGCTCCTACAGCGGCGAAGTCAGGATAGACAACCGCGACCACCTGAACTCGTACACGATGATCGTGCAGGGCAGCGGCCGCGGAGGGACTGTCACCGGCTCCGGCGACCTTAACTTCTCCGAGTCCGAGGGACAGACTAGTATTCAGATAGCAGGCGACGTCCTGGTTACGGGCATCATCGCGCGGGTAGGGCAGCGACTTCTGGGCGGCGCGTCTCGAATGATGATGAACCAGTTCTTCGACTGCCTCAAGACCAAAATCGAAGCAGACTGAGCCTTCCCCTTTCAGCGTACCGTTTCTCAAACCCAGGCAAGCATACTCATAGAGGTCAGACGATATGGCTTACCAGTTCATTGACACCCAGGAAGTGGATGGCGTATTGGTTATCACCATGGACGATCCGCCCACGCGCAACGCCATCGGCGACGAAATGGCTGGCGAGATAAACCAGGAGTTCGACAGGCTGGAAGCGTCCTCCAACCTGCGCGCCGTTGTTCTTACGGGGCGCGACCCATCTTTCTGCTCCGGGGCGAACGTCAAGCGTATGGACGACGCCAATCGCGCCCGCGCCGACGAGCCGCCTCTGCCATCGGACACGACCGCTTGGGATGTCTTGAATGAGGAGTGGAAGAAACTCGGCGAAGCGGAACCCACCGCTTCGGAAGAGATAGACGGCGTCCGGTTCGTCCCGCTCAGGCTGCACAGGCTTCAAAAGCCGTCCATAGCCGCCGTTAACGGATACGCGATGGGGCTGGGCATGGGGATCGCGCTGTCCTGCGACATACGCATCGCGTCCGAAAGCGCCCGCATGTCCGAGACCTTCATCCGTCGCGGACTCATACCCGCCGACGGGTCGTGCTGGCAGCTCCCCCGTATGATCGGCCTCGGTAACACGATGCTGCTACAGTACACTGGAAAGGTCATGGACGCCGAAGAATGTCTGCGGCTGGGAATCGTCAACGAGGTCGTTGAGCGCTCCGTCCTGATGGAGCGCGCGCTCGACCTGGCAAGCCGGATAGCCGCCGGCCCTACCTACTCCATGGCCCTCATCAAGAGACTGGTGCAGCAATCCCTGCATGTTGACTTCGCTGAAAGCCTGCGTCTCGCCGGCCCGGCCCAGAGTATCGCCCGCCGCACCCAGGACCACAAAGAAGGCGTTCGCGCCTTCGTCGAGAAGCGCCAGCCCAGATACTTGGGCCGCTGAATAAACCTGCATTGGATCACCTGCTCAGCGATGAATTCTGGCGCGATGCCTTGATTGGAGACAGATCGAAGTCCGCGTTCTTCTCCAAAGACCGCCGCTATCGCTATTTGCTCCGACGGCGCATCGGTGATTCGGAGAAGCGTGTTCTGTTCGTAATGCTCAATCCGTCGAAGGCGGACGAGACGCGGAACGACGCCACGATACGAAGGTGCACAGGGTTCGTCCGTGATTGGGGATACGGTCTGCTTGACGTGGTGAACCTGTTCGCCCTGATGTCCACTTATCCAAAAGCCCTGTTGAAGGCTAAAGACCCCATTGGCTCGGACAACGACGCCGCGATTCGGGCCGCGCTGGAAGTCGCCGATATCGTCGTCCTCGCCTGGGGGAATCACGGTCTCGACCATGAAGGAAGAGCGGCGGCGGTAATCGAGATGGCGCGAAAGGCCGCGCGGCCGTACTGTCTCGGCCTGACCAAGCGCGGCACTCCTAGACATCCCTTGCGCCTGGCTAGGACCACGACTCTCGAACCTTTCTGATCTCCGCGCATACAAGAACTTGACACTGAAAAGCCCCAAACCCTAACATGAATGTCACCATTTCGCCGAGGTAGCTCAGTTGGTAGAGCACAGCACTGAAAATGCTGGTGTCGTCAGTTCGATTCTGACCCTCGGCACCACACACTCGCTCCGAGCGGGAGTAGCTCAGTGGTAGAGCACTTCCTTGCCAAGGAAGATGTCGGGGGTTCGAATCCCCTCTCCCGCTCCACATCCCTGACAAGGGTATGCAAGAATCTCTTCCCACTTGACGGGGAAAGGTTAGAGTCTGCCACGTACTTGATACGGGGATGGAGGGTGATTAGGTTGAGCGCCTACCCTCTCCCGCTATGCGGCCTTCCGCCTGAGCGCAGCGGAAATCCCCTTGGTGTACGCCACCGCCAGTATGAAGAAGCCCGTCGCCACAAGCGCCATCGCTGGCCCGGACGGCAGGTTGTAGTGGAACGATAGGTAGAGTCCTATTATCGCCGACGCCGCCCCGACGGCCGCGCCGATCATCATGGACTGCGTGAAGTTCCTCACCAGAAGCTGGGCGGTCGCCGCCGGCGTAATCAGCATGGAGATTACCAGCACTATGCCCACAGCCTGCAGCGCGATGACTATCACCAGGGCGAGCAGCACCAGTAGAGTATAGTCGAGCGCCTGTGTGGGTATCCCTATAACGGATGCGCCCGTTGGGTCGAAGCTCGTGAAGACGAACTCCTTGTGCAGGGTCCATACCAGGACCAGGACTCCCCCGGCGAGGCCCAGGGTTATGAGCACGTCGCTCCGTGACGTGCCAAGAACCTGTCCCAGCAGGACATCCTCCACATTGACCGGAAGGCCGCCCGCCGTGGTCAGCATGACAAGCCCGAGCGCGAACATCCCCGCGAACAGGATTCCGATAGACGTATCCTCGCTGACTCCCGCCCGCATGGTCATGTAGCCTATGAGAAGCGCTATCGCTATTGCGCCGGGAACGATTCCAATAAACGGGCTGAGCCCCAGCATGAAGGCGAGCGCCATTCCGGGCAGCGCCGCGTGCGCCAGCGCGTCGCCCATGAACCCCAGCCCCCGCGTCACCACATACGCGCCCACCGCCGGACACATTATGCCGACCACGACCGACACGATCAGCGCCCTCACCATGAAGCTGTACTCGAACGGCGTGATGAACGCCTCAGCGATGATGTCCATCCGGAATCCCTCCGTGAACAGGCGCCGCCCCGTAAGGCCCGTACAGCTCTTCCAGCACCTCGGGCGTGAGTACGTCCCGAGGCGCTCCGCAGGCGCACACGTGGTTGTTGATGCACAGACACTCGTCGCAGTAATGCGCGACATGGTCAATATCATGAGAGGACAGCAGGATGGTCCGTCCCTCGTCTCTCAGTTGATGCAGCACGTTCACGAGGGCTTCCTGCGAGGCGACGTCAACGCCGCTGAACGCCTCGTCCAGCAGCAGCACGTCGGCGCCCTGCGCCAGGGCGCGCGCTACGAAGACGCGCTGCCGCTGACCGCCGGACAGTTCACTCACTTGGGACGCGCGCCGCTCCCACATTCCCACCTGTTCGAGCGAGCGCCGGACCTCTGCGTGGTCCTTTTGTCCGGGGCGGCGGAACCATCCGATCCTGCGAGTCCTGCCCATCATCACCACTTCCTCCGCCTTCATAGGCATACGGGCATTGATCTTCTCGTACTGCGGCACGTAGGCGACGACCCCCCGCGAGTCATCAATGGACTTCCCGTGAATCAGCGCCCTTCCTTCATCCACCGGAATCAGTCCCGCCAGCGCATTGAACAGCGTGCTCTTGCCCGCGCCGTTCGGACCGACCACCCCCATCAGGCAGCCGGGACCGGCGCTGAATGTCACCCTGTCCAGTATCGTAACCCCGCCTAGTCTGACGGTCATGTTCTCTGCCAACAGGGGCGGCGTGGAGACGAGCGACCCACCATTCACTTCAGCGCCTCCACGATGGTTCGGACGTCGTACCTCATCATGTCCGTGTATGTGCCTGCCTCGCCGCCGGGCTCTCCGAGTGAGCCGGTGTAGAGCCCGCCTATCAGCTTGGCCCCCGTCTCCTCCGCTATGCGCTTGGCGAGTCTGTCCGCCTGGATGTTTTCTGCGAACACCACCCGCGCGCCTTCGTGTTCTATCGTCTCCACCAGCTCTACCAGGTCCTGCGCCGAGGGTTCGGTCTCAGTGGTCACGGGGAAGATAGCCCCGACCACCTCGAACCCGTATCGCGCCGCGAAATACTGGAAACTGTCGTGAGACGTCACCAGCAGTCTGTCGGCTTCGGGAACCGTTTCGACCTGCTCTTGGATCCAGGAGTGCAACTCGCCCAGTTCGCGTATGTAGGACTCGGCATTGTCGGAGTAGTAGTCCGCGCCGTCGGGGTCCAGCGTCGAGAGCCGGGCCGCGACCACATTGACCGCGCTCTGCACTCTCAGCGGGTCGAACCAGAAGTGAGGGACGAGCGAGCCGTGTTCATGATCGTGGCCGCCCTCCTCTTCATGATCCTCTCCCTCGTCCTCATCCTCGTCGTGGCCTTCCTCTTCTTCTTCCTCATGCCCTTCTTCATCTTCGTCATGACCGTGCTCGGGATGCTCTTCACCGGATACCAGCCCCAGGAATGCGACCCTGTTCGGCGCGCCGTGGACTTCCCACTCCCGCTCGACTTCCATCTCTTCAAGGCTGAATTCGATGACGTGTTCGCTCGCCGGATCCGCCAGGTAGAGAATTTCGCCCACGACTATGAAGGACGGGGGAGCTTCCCGGTCAACACTTTCGAGCACTTGGGCTTCCGCCACGACCTCGCCGTCGTGCGTGTCCAGCGCGTTCACCGTCCCGTCGTATGTCAGCACGTAAAGAGTTTCCCCGTCGTCGCTGAACGCCGCCCCTATGCTTCCCTTGTCTCCGACTGCGGGGAATACCGACGTTATCGAACTCTCCTCCGGATCTATCATCCAGATACCGTCATCAGCGAAACTACCCCCGTCGCGGTAAGAGGCCCTGCCAAAGAAGACGGCGGAATCCTCATGTCCGTACAGGGAGCCGATTCTGGACTCAGCCTTCATGTCGGCCGGGTTTTCGATGAACCAATGCTCGAATTCTCCGTCGTGGCCTTCTATGAAGAGGACTCCGCCCACGCACCCAAAGGCTACGCCGTCATGATTATGCGCCTCGCCGTGCAGTCCGGGGCAGGAATCCGAACTCCCGTCATATACTACGCTATCGGCCAAGTCGCGCACTTCTACGCCAATCGGCAGGCTGCTCTCCGTCTTGTCCGGGTAGTCCGGATTGGCGACGGACACGGCGAACAGGTCACCTTCCATCGGAACCGCCGCGCCGTGTTGCAGCCCGGTGTTCAGGTAGGAAATCTCGTACTCGGCCCCGTCCTCCTCCAACTCATGCTCGTTCACCAGCGCGACGCGACCTGTCCCGTCATGGAAGATCGCGGTCCACTCGCCTCCGTTCGCGAAGTGTATCGGACGCTCGTCCGTCGTCCTCAACCCGAGCATAGAAACCGGGTCGCTTACCAGGTCCTCGTGATCATCATGGTCAACCAGGTATATCCCGCTGTCGAAGATATGGACGCGGTCGTCGCTGTCCCCCTCCCCGCGAGCCAGGGCGAACCCAAACCTGTAGTTAGGGCTGGAATACATGCGCGCTCCCGGGGCCGCGATCTCGAACGCCTCTTCCATGACACTCCCGGTCGCCAGGTCCACGACTGTCAGGTGTGGCTCGCCGGCGTCGCTCACCAGCAGCCGTCCCATTGCTGTGCCGTGTCCCTCGCCCTCTTCTTCATGGCCGTGTTCATCGAATATATCCACGAACTCGATGGGTTCCGCCAACTCTCCTAGCGAGACGATAGACTCGTGGTCCCTTGCGGCGTTCTCTATTAGTTCGTCGAGCCAGCCGCCTTCGAGCGAAAGTCCGACGCTGAAGATAAGCTCCGCGTCCGCGACATTGGCCACGTCCCTCGCTCCCGGCTGGAATGTGTGCGGGTCGGCGTCGGGAGGTAGAAGGGAGAAGACACTCACCCTTTCGCCGCCGACCCGCTTGACCCAGTCTCCGACGATGTTGCTTGTGCTGACGATATTCAGCTTCGGCATTTCGGCGGGCTGGGAGGATGGGGAAGAAATCTGTGGTTGGGCAGTAGGTGCCGCGGTCGCAGCATTGTTCTGCGCGACTGGTGGAGCCGTGGGCTGTGGCGCTGCTGGAACTGTGGGCTGTGGCGCTGGCTGAGGAACGCTTGTTGGCGCGCTCTGCGCCGTGGGCGCCGCTGAAGTCGTCGGCTCCGTAACTTCGGTGTCCTCTCCGCACGCGCCTGCAATCACCGCCGCGCTCAGTATGGCGATTATTGTGAACGTGATGTATCTCGATATCATGCTTGCTTCCTCGCAACTGTGATGATAGTTAATCTCAATAGAGATTTTGAGCTATCCGGCTTACTGTCTTGTCTGGGAAATTACTGATATTGAGTATCAAAATATCAGCCATAATATATTTTATTTACCGCTATTGTGGCTGTCAAGTGTCAATTCTGACGAAGACGATTTCGAAATGCCGTCTCACTGGATGAAACATGATCTCAGTTCCCTAAGTGTAAGATTTGACAGGCGATACACGCTCTCAATCGTGGGAAATCCTTGAGATATTGCCTAAATGTGTAGTATCATGTAGCTATCGGGTACTTATTATATGAGCCTGCGCTCACATTGATTAGGAGGTAGCGGATGCCGCACGACATACACGAATGCGACGAACACGAACACCACGCTCACGAGCACGACGTACACGAATGTGATGAGCATGAGCACCATGCTCACGACCACCAGGCCCACGAGTGCGATGATCACGAGCACCATGGAGACGAGCCCGGTCACGTCCACGATCCCCACGAGTGCGACGACCATGAGCACCACGCCCACGCCCACGATCCTCATGAGTGCGACGATCACGAGCACCACGCCCATGTCCACGACATCCACGAGTGCGACGATCACGAGCATCACGAACACTAGACACGGTGTGCCGCACCCCCGGCAGTAGCGCCCACGTCAGAATTGTTCATTCGGATCGGCCTCCTGCAAAGGCCGATCCGTCTTTTTCAGGTACAGTATCATTCCACTCTTGTGATGTTTCCTTACGGTTGCGGCTTGTTCCAATCTGGGGTTGGGATTGATATTATTGCCCCGGATTTACTTGAAGACTCAGAATTATTCGCATCTTCTCCACACACATTTTGGGAGACTCATTTATGAGTTCCAGAGACGCTTCTGAAGACCACGATCATCATGACCACCGCGACCACGAAGGCCACGATCACGGCGGCCACGACGACCATGGCCATGAAGGACATGACCATGGCGGTCACGACGACCATGAGGGCCACGATCACCACGGTCACGCCGGTCACGCGCACGACTTCAGGAAGGCAAGCCGCCGTAGCCTGATAATCTCCCTGGTACTGATATCCAGCTACATGATCGCCGAGGTTGTCGGAGGTGTCCTGTCCGGCAGCCTCGCGCTAATCGCCGACGCCGGCCACATGCTCACCGACGCCGCGGCCATAGCCCTCGCGCTGTTCGCCATGTGGCTGTCGAACCGCGAAGCCTCCACCACTCGGACCTGGGGCTTTCACAGGACGGAAGTGCTCGCCGCCATGATCAACGCGCTCGCCCTCTGGCTGATTGCCGCCTGGATCGTCTTCGAGGCCGTGGAACGCTTCACGAGACATCACGATATACACATCGAAGGCGGCCTGATGATGGCGGTCGGAATAGGCGGCCTGATAGTCAACATCATCGCCGCCTGGATACTTCACGCATCGTCGGAGCACAGCATGAATGTCGAGGGCGCTTTCCAGCATGTCCTCGCGGACCTGCTTGGCTCGGTTGGTGTCATATTGTCCGGCATCTGCGTGCTGGTATTTGGCTGGACGATAGCTGATCCCATTATCAGCGTAGTCATTGCCGCGCTCATCCTCCTCGGTTCATGGCAGCTTGTATCGCAGGTGATCCATGTGCTGCTGGAAGGCAGTCCGGAGCGAATAGATATGTACAGGCTGTGCAGCCAGATGGAAGATGTCGAGGGTGTGACTGTCATTCATGATGTCCACTGTTCGACCATAACTTCCGGCTACGAAGCGCTCACCGCTCACGTGCTGATTGACTCGGAACATCAGAACGACCTCGATCCGATTCTGCGCGAACTGCGCCGCATAGCGACGGATGACTTCGGCATCGCCCACGTCACCATACAGGTTGAGCAGTCGGTCGAGGGCTGCACCGAGGACCACCACGTGGGCCACCTCCTCCACGAGGCGCGCCCAACCTAGTACCAAGTCCATGTGAAGATGACATACTCAAGTGCCTGATCGTCATTCCCGCGAAAGCGGGAATCCAGGGGCTGGGGCGGTCTGAATATGTCAAAACCAGCTGGATTCAGTACTAGGCCGCGTTGACATTCACCGTCATTCCTGTGAAGGGAGACCTTCGCATAACCTACCGTCATTCCCGTGAAAACGGGAATCCAGGGGCTGGGGGCAGTCTGGATATTTCAAAACCAGCTGGATACAGTACTAAGCGGCTGGCCTGAGTTGATATTCATATCTTGATTTGAGTCGTCGGTTTGCCCTGCCGAATGCAGAGTCTATCGCTTCTCCCAGTTCGTCCAGACTCTTGTAGGCGCGTTCAGGCATGTCGTGATGCTTGATCGCTCCGAACACTCCTTCGATGTCGTTGAGTTCAGGACTGTACGGGGGAAGGCAGTACAGAACTATCCCAGCCCTTCTCAGGCTCCCACACGCCTCTTTGACCACCTTGGAGCGATGGATCGAGTAGTTGTCCACTACAACCACCTTCAAACCGTTCACCTCAGAAAATGTTCGGGTCAGGAACTTCACGAACTCCTCAGACCTAAACGGTCTTGGCTGTTTGGACCAGACCAGCGTTCCAGAACGGCCATCGCTCATCATCGCCGCCATCACATTCATTCTGCGCCTGTTCGGGTTCTCGTAAGGCGCATACTTGCGTTCACCCCATACAGCCCACGAGTAGTTGACCGGCTGGGACGGACTGAATCCGCACTCGTCCACAAACGCAAGAGTCAGCTTCCCCTGGGCAGACTTTTTTTGAGATTGTCCAGGCTGTCGCGCGATTGCTCCACCTTCACATCGTCCTGTTTGTGCTTGAGAGTGCGGCAGGAGCGAATGTAACGGGCGTTCATCTGCCGAAGGTGTCTGCGAACCGAACGTGGACTGAGAGTTACACCTCGACCCAGTAGCGCCGCCGACAACTGGCGAGAACTCCACGCGCGTTCCCGAGACATGAGTTGACCAAGTTCGGATTGAATCCGAAGCCGACGCTCCGTGTCCGGCGCCGGACCGCGTGGTCTGTGTCTGATGGCCTCTACGCCTTCTGACTGAAACTGGTGGAGCACTCGTCTTATGGTGGCCGCGCAGTAGCCGAGGTGTGAGCCTATGGAGACCGCTGACCATCCCGATTGAGACAGCAGTACCATCTCCACCCGGTCTCTCTCGGCAGGCTTGAGTGTAGAGTCCCTTCGCAGAGACTGAAGTCTGGATGTGTCGTCTGGAGTCAGTTGTATTCGTATCATTCATCAACTATACATTATCTGTGGCCCTGTGCTTAGGCTATGTTGACGTTTCCCCCGCCACTTGTATGTTGAATGTCTCTCCCTGAACCTGCGAAGACCTACCCCCCTCCCACCGCTCGCACTATCTCCAGTTGGTCGCCGTCCCGCAGCGTGATTCCCCCCAGTTCGGTACGCGGAATCACCTCTCCATTGTGCGCCACCGCGATTGCCTTCTGCGTAATGCCTATCTCAGCAAGATACGACTCTATGGACACCTGTCCGCTCGCCTCGCGCAGCTTGCCGTTGACTGTAAGAGTTATCATCTTCTCTACTCTCCAGCGTGAAGTAAGACAGTTTCAAAATTCCCCTCTCCCTCTATGGACTCATGAGGGTAGGCAAAAGTCCCTTCCCCCTTGACGAGGGAAAGTTAGGATGGGGGTGACTCCGCTAGTCCAAGTTTAATGCCTACCCCCCTCAGCCCTCGATGGGAGAGGGCTAGGGTGATACATAGTATGCCCGCCGCATCGCCGCCGACAGTCGGGAGGCGGCTTCCGCCGGGTCCTGCGCCATTGATATCGCCGTAATCACCGCCGCGCCCGCCGCGCCCGCCCGGACCACTTCCGCAACGTTGGATTCCGAAATTCCGCCAATTCCTATCACCGGCGTCTCGACCCTGCCGGTTGCGTCTCTAACCAGTTCGATCCCGCCGGTCCGCGCTCCCGGGTGCGAGGACGTCTCGAAAATCGTGCCCAGCGCAAGAAAGTCCGCGCCGCTCGCCGCCGCCTCCACCGCGCCTTCCGCAGAGTGGACCGACCGGCCTATCAGCATATCCGGCCCAACCAGCCGTCGCGCCGAAGCCACATCAAGCCCATCTTCCCCTAGTTGGACACCGTCCGCCTCACACAATATCGCGATGTCCACCCGGTCATTTACTATCAGCAATGCCCGGCCTTTCGTCGCGTCCCTCAACTCATGCGCAAGAGACAGAAGCTCCCCGGCCGGGTAGTCCTTTCCTCTAAGCTGGACCATCCCCACGCCCCCGTCCACCGCCGCCGACACAGTGTCCACGACATTGCCGGACGCCGTGCGCCCCCTGTCGGTCACCAGGCACAGGCATGGCAGTGCAAGTTTCGGTTTCATTGGATTAGACTGCCGCCGCCGCCAGCCCCTCCACTGGACTGGACGGTACGCCCGTCTCCCTGCGCGCTATGCGTCCCGCTTGGTACGCCATCCGACCCGCCTGGACGCCCAGCTTGAACGCCTCTCCCATGCCCGCCGGATCTTCCGCCTGCGCGATTGCCGTGTTCACCAGCACCGCGTCCGCGCCCGCTTCCAACGCCACCGATGCGTCGGACGGGACTGCCAGACCCGCGTCCACCACGACCGGCACATTGGACTGCCTGATGATTAAGCGTATCTCGTCAATGGTCTGGACTCCCTGCCCCGAGCCGATGGCGGATCCAAGAGGCATAACCGTGGCGCAGCCCAGGTCCTCCAGGTCCTTGGCCAGAACCGGGTCGGCGTGGATGTATGGCAGCACCACGAATCCTTCTTCGATTAGCTGCTTCGCCGCGTCGTAAGTGCCTCGTGGGTCGGGCAGCAGGTATTCGGCGTATGGAATCACTTCCAACTTGATCCAGTCGGTGCCGGTAACCTCGCGCGCCAGGCGAGCGGTGAAGACCGCTTCCTCGGCCGTCTTGCATCCGGCGGTATTCGGAAGAATCGTGTACTCGTTCCAGTCGAAGTAGTCCAGGATGTTCTTCTCTTCCAGGTTGTCCAGGTCCAGCCTGCGAATCGCTACTGTGATTATCTCCGCCCCGGACGCCCTGACCGACTCTACCATCTCCTGGTTGGTACGGTGTCTTCCCGTGCCAACCATCAGGCGCGAACCGAACTCCTTGCCTGCTATCACCAACTTGTCGTCCATTGTTTCCTCCATCTGACGCAAAACACCGCTGGCGGATCCGCCAGCGGTGTTTCATAGACTAGACTAATGTCCCTGCGCTGGCATTACCCAGATCAGGTGCTCGCGGTCGGCGACGACGTTCCACAGTCGCCCTCTCAGCCCGGTTTCCCCAAGCTCCCGCTACCCATCTGTACGGTTCAGAATAGACGACGCATACCGAAAAGTCAATTGAATCGCACCCTCGCCGGGTCTTTTCATTATCGAGTGTCACTAGAGAAGTCCGTTCGTGGTGAGCTTGTCGAACCATGAACGGACGGTCCTTCGACAAGCTCAGGACGAACGGGATATTGACAGCGAGGCGAAAACGAAATGACCCCCTACGCTATGGAACCTGTATCAACTTAGTATGCGCTACCTGTGGTACGAAAATCCCCTCTCGCGCTGATTTTTCCGACGCGGTAGGGCGGGTGGGTCATGTCGGTTTTCCTCACAGTCTTGGAATAGGCTCTATCGTGAAGTATTCATAATGTTGGGCTTATATGTGAACAGACGGGAGCTGGTTGTTGAACAGGCATCGAACTGGAGGGACGCTGGGAGCGCTTTGCCTGTCATTTAGCTTTGATTTGCCCAGCGTTAGCTATGGAAATTTTTTCCTGGGCTTATGATTTTCGTTAGTATAAGTTCAGATTTATGATTTCGGGGTCCGGACGGATAGCTTTCATGTTCTAATTGTATCATGGTTGAAGTGGGATTGGGTAGGATGGGGTTGGGATATTTGGCAGAGTCTTTTCATCATTTGGCGACAATAACAGGCTCTTCACCGTTATACTGTCTATGGAACTTCATCCCTGAGCGAACGCAATTGGAGGCTTACGACATGAAAACCAGGTTGACAATCTTGGTGGTCGTTTCCACCATCGCGTTGCTTCTTGCGACACTCGTATCCGCCTGCGGCGGCACGGACGAGAGCGAAGAATGGGCGAGGCAAGGTGGCTGGCACCTCGTCGAGGCTCCGTCTGAGGCCGCCGCTCCAGAGTCTGCCGAAATGGGACAATCCCTGGGTCTCGACAGACCTTCCTGGCTCCCGGGCGCTCAGGGATCCCCCGGAGAACCTGGCCTTCCAGGCAATCCTGGCAACCCTGGAGCTCCAGGCCCGGCGGGTCCTCCGGGTTTGCCCGGTCCCGAATCATCTGTTCCATCAGCCCCGGCCGCTCCCGCCCCGGCTCCAACAGCAGCCCCCGCGCAGATGGCAATGAAAGAGGCCGAGACCCCGGCCCTCGCTGCCTCCCCCCAGCAGCCCGCCCAACTCGTTACCCAGCGACGCATCATCATTCGCACGGTCAATATGTCCATCGTCGTTGACCAAATTCAGCCCGCGATAGACGACATCTCGGAACTGGCGAACAGCATGGGAGGATGGGTCGTCTCGACTGACCGCCGGGAAAAGTACAGCGGTATAATCAGCGTAAGAGTGCCGGCCGCGGAACTCGACGCCGTTGTGGCGGCTCTGCGCGGTATGGCGAAAGATGTAGAATCCGAGAGCAACACAAGCCAGGACGTCACAGACGAATACTTCGATCTCCAGTCCCGCCTCAAGAACCATCAAGCTACCGAGGAAGCGCTGATCAGGCTGCTGGACAGGGCCGAAAATGTCGAACACGCGCTCGCTGTCCAGCGCGAACTGAGCGACGTTCAGGAGAACGTCGAACGGCTGCTTGGGCGCATCAAGCTGCTCGAAGAGACATCCGCGTTCTCCCTCATTACCATCAGCCTGAAACTGGCCCCCGTGGACATGGCCGTTGACGCCGGCCCCGATCAGTCCGTCGCTGCGTATGCCTCGACCAGATTCAGGGCCACGTTCACCCCTCCGGACGGCATTGACCGGCACAGCGTCATATGGGACTTCGGCGATGGCTCTGAACCCGTGTACATTGACCGTACCGCGCCAACGACCAAGGAGGGAGAGCTAGTTACCGCCACCGTGACGCACGAATATGGCGACCCCAAGGATTCACCCTTCATCGTCCGGGTCAGCGTCAGCAGCTTCGGCGAGAGCGGCGTCGCCGAGGGAGAAGATACCCTCATGGTCACGGTTTCCGAGACCCCGATTATCGAGGTGTTCGCGGGCGAAAGGGACTACCAGGTTCTCCAGAACGAGGTGGTGGAATTCTCAGGCTCGTTCACAAGACCGCCGGGTCTGAGCGACGTCAGCTACCAGTGGGACTTCGGAGACGGCTCGCCGCCCGAAGAAGGGAAACTCGCCGAGGGAATAACCCGCGTGGACACGTCCCACGTTTACTCCGATTACAGAAATGCGGCCTACAGGGTCAGGTTCACCATCACGGCGGACAGCGCGGTCGGCGAGATCGTTTCATCGCACGAGATACACGTCCTGGTCGAAGAAGACCCCGGTCTCATAGTAGGCGGGTTCGATGTAGGCGACACATCCAAGAACGCGATCAGGACGTTGAGCCTCGTATTCTCTGGCCTCACCACTATGGCTATCTGGGTCGGTATCTTCGGCATAATATGGGTACCGGTGCTGATTGTGGTAGTGATTCTGATTCGCCGGGGACGACGGTTCAGAACAGAGCATCCGACCGGCAGCCCCAGCCCACAGGCTCCTCAAGATGAACCCGGACCAGGCTGACTATGAGTACGCCGACACCCAGGGCTTTTCGATTATTGCAACCCTAAAAGCCTTCCACGTGATTCGTCATTCCCGCGAAAGCGGGAATCCACAAACTGAGGCCATGGCAATCTCGGTTAACCGAAAGACCCTGTGCGGACACCAAGTAGTCATACACAGTGGACATATAAAAAGGAGAGAATGGAATGACCTCTGAGTCGCTTCTGGTACGCCACTTCACCGCGACCGGATTCGTGGTTCACAGGGGCGGCATCGCGCTTCACTGGCATCCCAAGGTGAAGATGTGGCTTCCACCCGGCGGTCACATCGAGGCCAACGAAGATCCCGTTCAGGCCGTCATCCGTGAGGTGTTGGAGGAAACGGGCCTCGAGGTCGAGGTACTGAACACGGGCGAGGGCCTGGGAGTCGGCTACCCGCAGGAGGTCATCCCTCCGTACACCATCATGGTAGAGGACATCCACGACCCCGTTCAGGGCTTCCACAAGCACATAGATATGATCTACTTCTGCCTGCCCGTTGGCGAAACCAGACTTCCCGAAGAATGGCGGTGGGTGTCAGGTGATGCGCTCGAAAGCGATTCGCCTTTGGCAAGGAATGGCTCGCCGCCCGAGCCCCCACCCGAAGACGTGAGACGGCTCGGCATTCGCGCCATCGAATTCGTCGAGTCCCGGGGCATCCCCGACTCAAGATAGCCTCAGTAGCTGCCCCGGGCTTTCTGCTGCGCTGACCTCACCAGTTGAAGAAGTTCGTCACGGTCCGCGATATCCTTGATGTCGCGCGCTTCCCCGTATCTCTCCTGGACTACTTCGTTCATCAACTCCCATGCGTCGCGTTCCGCGGATCTCACGGTATCGGGGTCTATGCTCTGCCAGTATTGCGCGACCGTATGTCGCATGGCATCGTCAATCGCGGTGCCGCGCCTGACCCGCCTGCCAACTTGCACAATCAGATTGGCTACCAATGCGTTGCTCATCGCTGTCTCCAAGCCGGGATGTGGTAACCCAGCATAGTCAAATCCTCCAATACTTTCAATTCCACGAAAACCCCTCTCTCTTGATGGGAGAGGGCTGGGGTGAGGGTGATTCTTCATACCGACCAGACTGATACAGCATCCTCTCGATCCGCTCTGTTGACGCCTATGCGAATTTGTATATACTGTGAACGCTTTGAACTTGGAAGTTCCATGAAATGAGATTATCCCACACGGCGCGGCTAACCGGATTGCGGCTCGTACAGTGGGGGAATGGAGAGATTGATGGTAGATACTCTTACGGGAAAAGTCGCCATAGTGACAGGCGCCGGCCGCGGAATCGGCAGGGGAATCGCTATGGCTCTGGCGGCTGAAGGCGCGAAGGTCGTGGTGAACGACCTCGGCGGCGCGGTTGACGGCACAGGCGCGTCCACCAGCCCCGCCGATGACGTCGTAGCCGAGATAAAGGCCGCCGGCGGCGAGGCCGTCGCCAACTACGATTCCGTCGCCACCATGGAGGGCGGCGAGAATATCGTCAAGACCGCGCTCGACAGCTTCACCGGAAGGCTGGACATCGTGGTCACCGTCGCGGGCATACTGCGCGACCGCATGGTGTTCAACATGACCGAAGACGAATGGGACGACGTACTCGACGTCCACCTCAAGGGCACCTTCACCGTCTGCAAGTTCGCTTCTATCGTGTTCCGGCAGCAGCGCGACGGCGGGCGGATAATCACATTCGCCTCCGAGTCCGGACTGTTCGGCAACACCGGCCAGGCCAACTACGCCGCCGCCAAGTCCGGCATTGCCGGATTCACGAAGGTCGTAGCCAAAGAGCTGGGACGCTACGGCGTCACCGCCAACTCGATCTGCCCCAGGGCCTCGTCCAGGATGACCGCCACCGTGCCCGACGTCGCGCGCCAGATGAGAGCGGGCAGGGAAGAAGATCGCTCTCCCGCGCCCCAGGGCCCGACGGATCCGGACGACATAGCGCCGTTCGTCTGCTACCTCGCCAGCGACATGGCCGCCGACGTGAACGGCCAGACTTTCCTGGTTTACGGCGGGAACATAGAACTGCTGTCGCTCCCACGCAGGGTGCGGACCATATTCAAGACCGACCAGTGGACGCTCGACGAACTGAAGGAACTCGTGCCGCAGCGCATCACGCATGGGCTGCCCAACCCTTCGCCTCCGCAGCCTCCACGTCAGTAGCGCACAGGGGCCGTATGCTGAAAATCCCCTCTCCCTTGATGGGTGAGGGTGAACTACAACTCAGTCATTCCCGCCAAAAGCGGGAATCCATAACCCCACAACTCATGCTCGAATAAAGATCGAATCCCATCTTCGTAACCATAGGGGAGACCAGACTTATGGGAGATATGCTCAAAGACAAAGTAGCCATCGTTACCGGCTCCGGGCGAGGCATTGGGGCTGGCATAGCCAAGCTATTCGCCGCTGAAGGCGCGAAGGTCGTGGTGAACGACCTCGGCGGCGCGGTTGACGGCACAGGCGTGTCCAACTCGCCCGCCGACGAGGTCGTCGCCGAGATAAAGGCCGCCGGCGGCGAGGCCGTCGCCAACTACGATTCCGTCGCCACCATGGAGGGCGGTGAGAACATCGTCAAGACCGCGCTCGACAACTACGACAAACTCGACATCGTCGTAACGCCCGCCGGAATCCTGCGCGACCGCATGGTGTTCAACATGACCGAGGACGAGTGGGACGCCGTTATCGCCGTCCACCTCAAGGGCACCTTCACCGTGTGCAAGTTCGCCTCCATCCTGTTCAGGCAGCAGCGAAGCGGCTGCATCATCACGTTCTCGTCCACCTCCGGCCTGTACGGAAACACCGGCCAGTCCAACTACGGCGCGGCGAAGGACGGCATAGCGGGCTTCACTCGAGCCGTCGCCAGGGACATGGGACGCTACGGCGCGCGCGTCAACGGCATTTCGCCGGGCGCCAACTCGCGCATGACCGCCACCGTTCCCGACTCCGCCCGCCAGATCCGCGCTGCCTCCGGCATACAGGGCGCCGCCGCGGCTCGTCCGCTCGATCTCAGGCGCGAACCCGAAGACATAGCCCCGTTCGTAACCTGGCTCGCCTCCGACGAGGCCAAGGACGTAAACGGCTACGTCTTCCACGTAACCGGCGGCGAGATCTCGCTGATGAACAATCCCGAAACGGTCCGGACGCTCTCCAAGCAGGGCCGCTGGACTGTCGAGGAGATAGCCGCCATGTTCCCCGGAACCCTCGGCATGGACATGGTGAACCCAGCGCCACCCCAGGCCCCAAGACAGTAGCTCCGACGCTTGAGTAGCATCGAGGGCCGCTTCGTATTGTTCGGAGCGGCCCTTTTTTGGCAGACAATTGCAAAAGGTACTTTCCCGCTTATTCGTCATTCCCGCGAAAGCGGGAATCCAGGGGTAGGGAGGCTCTGCGACTGCCGCAATCCCACTTTTGCAATCTTCTCTTTTCGGTTGCATGAATTGACGCCCAAGTTAGCGGTTCATATAATTGCGCCGTCCAACAGACATATCACTGAAGAGGCGCTCCCATGAACCCGCTCGAACTCAGGCACATAGGAACCACCGGCATCAGCGTAACCGCGCTCGGACTTGGAGGCGCCCCCCTTGGCGGACTCTTCACGTCTGTCGGCGCCGAGAACGCTGTCAACACCGTTCGACGCGGTTACGAACTCGGCATCCGCTTCTTCGACACCGCCCCCCTCTACGGGCGCGGCAAGAGCGAACGCTTCTACGGTCAGGCGTTGTCCGAATTCGACAGGGATAGCTACATTCTGTCGTCCAAAGTCGGCCGCGTTCTGGATCCCAATGATAGCGCCGCCGATGACGACGACATCTACGTCGAATTGCCGCCCTACGACGTCGTGTTCGACTTCAGCAGGGACGGCGTTCTGCGCTCCATAGAGGAGAGCCTTGAGCGTCTCGGCCTCGACCGCCTCGACATAGCGCTCATCCACGACCCCGACGACCATTGGGAACAGGCCATCACCGAAGCCTATCCCGCACTCGCCGAACTCCGCTCCCAGGGTGTCGTTGGCGCAATCGGAGCCGGGATGAACCAATGGGAGATGCCCGCCCGATTCGCGCGCGAGGGTGACTTCGATTGCTTCCTTCTCGCGGGCCGCTACACCCTGCTCGACCACTCCGGCCTCGAAGAACTGCTCCCCCTGTGCGAAGAAAAGAGCGTCAGCATAATCCTCGGAGGGCCCTACAACAGCGGCGTCCTCGCCTCCGACCTCGGCCCGGACACGACCTACTTCTATCAGCGAACGCCGCCCGAAGTGTTGGAGACGGCCAGGCGGATCAAGGCCGTCTGCGACCGGCACGACGTCCCGCTTAAGGCCGCCGCCCTCCAGTTCGGACTAGCGCACCCCGCCGTAGCCGCCACCATCCCAGGTCCCCGCACGCCTGAAGAGGTATCCGAAAACGTAGCCATGGCCTCTTTCGACATCCCGTCCGACCTCTGGGCCGAGCTAAAGTCCGAAGCTCTGATTCCTGCCGAAGCCCCGACGCTTGCCTGAAAGGGATTGTGATATGCTGAGCGGAAGGCGGACAGAGCGAGTATCCCTGTGGAGCGTTCTGAGCAAGTATTGGAACTCGTTCATCTGGATACTGCTCATATTCCTGATAGTCTGGACAACCGCGTTCGCCCTGTCATACGATTTCGACAAGGCAATGCACAGTATGCCAAGAAGGGTGTACACATACACTAGCGCCGACGCGAGCGCGACGCCCTTCATACAGGAAGCGCCGCTCGCTGTCGCGCTGGTGTTCATAAAGGACTACGTGACCTACACGCTGCCCACAGTGGCGATGCTCGCGATTGTCTTCGTGCTGATTGCGGACGGAAAGGAGAACCTCAAAGTGACGCTCACAAGATGGCTCAGAGAGAAAGTGGAAGAAGAACAATTGGAAAAGGCCCGGTCGGAAGGCGTAGCGGAGGGTCTAGTGGCAGGCATAGATCAAGGCGCGGCAAGAGAGCGCGCCGCTTGGCTGGTGTGGTACGAGAACCTCAAGGAAGCGCAGAAGAAAGGCGAACCTTTCGACGAACCGCCGCCCGAACTCTAACCGGAGTCCAAAATGAAATCTCTCGCCATGACCCTCGACCTCGTGGATGACCCGGAAGTTATCGCCAAGTACAAGGCGTACCACCGCGAAGTCTGGCCCGAAGTCATATCCGGCCTTCGCTCAATAGGCGTCGCGAGAATGAAGATATTCCTTCTCGGTACGCGGATGTTCATGTACCTCGAAGTCCCCGACGACTTCGACCCCGCCGACGACTTACAGAGCTATGCCGACTCATCGCCCAGGGCCAAAGAGTGGGACGAACTCATGCGAAACTTCCAGTCCCAGGTACCCGAAGCCAAAGAGGGCGAATGGTGGGCCGGCATGGAGGAAGTCTTCGACATAGACTGGTTTTAGCATTATGGCAGACCAACCGCCGACAGTTGACAGCCACCATCACTTCTGGGACGTGTCCAAAATGGATTACCCGTGGATGCCGCCAGGTCCCAGCGTTGTGCGTCGTAACTATCTTTCCAACGACCTTGAACCTTTGCTTGATGTATCAGGAATACAGAAGACCGTCCTCGTGCAGGCACAGCAGTCCCTCGAAGAAGCCAACTTCCTGCTGGACATAGCCGAATCCAACGACTTCGTGGCCGGTGTCGTAGCCTGGGCGGATGTGCAGTCTCCCGGCATAAGCGACGACCTGGACGCCCTCATGAAGCGCGATAAGCTGGTAGGCATCCGCCACCAAGTCGAGGACGACCCCGACGACGACTGGCTCATACGCGACGCTACCATCCGCGGACTGCGGGAAATTGCCTCACGCGGCCTCGCCTATGATATGCTCGTCAGGCCTCGCCACATGAAACACGTCCCGACCGTCGCCGAGAGAGTCCCCGGTCTCTCCATCGTCATTGACCATATCGCCAAGCCGCTCATCAAGGATCAAGTCATCTCGCCCTGGGACTCGCTGATGATTGAAATCGCCGACGTCCCAGGCATCCACTGCAAGGTATCCGGTATGGTGACCGAGGCCGACCACTCCAACTGGAAGGTCGCCGACCTCATCCCGTATGTCTCTCACGTCAGAGAAGTGTTCGGAATGGAGCGGCTCATGTTCGGCAGCGATTGGCCTGTATGCCTGTTCGCCGCGTCTTACAAGCAAGTGGTTGACGCCGCTATTGAAGCCATAGGCCCAATGACAGCGGACGAACGAGCCGGATTCATGGGTGGTAACGCCACCAGATTCTACAAACTCTAGGGGGAACACTGTGCCAACAGTACAAGCGGACAGACTGACATTCATAGCAGCGGAGCTTCTCAAGGGCGTGGGCGCAAGCGAGGATGAGGCGGAAATAATATCCCGCCACTCCATTGGCGCAAACCTGGCAGGACATGATTCGCACGGCATCATCCAGATACCGACGTATATTGACAGAGTGAAGCGGGGCCACATAGTTCCAGGCGCTCCCTTTGACATAGTCAAGGACACGCCTACTACTACGGTTGTTGATGGACACTGGGGGTTTGGCTACGTCGTGTCCGAGCGTCTGATGAAGATGACCATAGAGAAGGCCAAGACAAGCGGCGTGGCCGCTGCAACTGTCTTCCGACAGAGCCACGTCGGTCGGGTCGCCGACTATCCCATCATGGCCGCCGAGAGCGGTCTGATTGGCATGATGACAGCCGACTCCGGCCGCTCTTCCAAGGCCGTCGTTCCCTTCGGCGGGCGGGAGCCTAGACTCGGCACCAATCCCATCTGCATTGCCATGCCCTCAAACCTCGAAGGAACGATGTTTATAGATATGGCGACGAGCGCCGTGGCGTCCGGAAAGATCAGTGTCGCCGTCGCCAGAGGCTACGACATACCCGAAGGCTGGATACTCGACAAAGACGGCAACCAGACCACCAACCCCACCGACCTGCGAAGCGGCGGCTCTATTCTCCCTCTTGGTGGCCCCGAAGGACACAAGGGATACGGCCTGTCTGTCATGGTCGAAATCCTGTCCGGCATACTCACCGGGCTCGGATTCGGACACGACCCATCCGGCCGGCACAACGACGGCTGCTTCATGGCCGCATTCGACGTGGGCGCGTTCCGCGACGCCGACGAGTTCAAGGACGAGGTGACCCAGTTCGCCCAGTACCTCAAGAGTACGCCTCCCGCGACCGGCTTCGACGAGGTCTTCTACCCGGGCGAACTCGAACACAAGCGGGAACAGCAGCTTCTCGCCGAAGGCATATTCGTAGAGGACGCGACCTGGAACAGCCTCAAGCAGTTGGCCGACGAATTTGACCTCTCCGACAGTCTTCAACTCGAATGACCTAAACCGGCAGGGGCGTCCCAACGGACGCCCCTGCCTATCACTGAAGACTAACGACTGACCGCAATCATGCTATGTTGACCTCCGCGCTCGTGTCGCGCAGCCAGGTCGGCCTGATTGTCAGTTCGGGAATAGCCGCCCTCTGAGGAAGCCGCGCTATCAGCGTTATCGCCTCGGCGGTGTCCTCAGCGGTTACCATCGTCTCTCGCGCCTGCGCGGACGGCACGACGGGGCGATTGTCCAGAATAGGGGTGTCCACCTCGCCGGGAATGACCACGCTCGCCCGTATTCCAGTGTTTCTCAACTCTGCGTTCAGGAAGGCCGTGAAATTGATGACCGCGGACTTGGCCGCGCTGTAGCTCATCCCCGCCAGCGGGCTGGCGCTTACCCCCGCCATCGAAGATACGTTTATTATCGTGCCTTCGCCCGCTTCCTTCATCGCAGGAACGACCGCCTGCGAGCAAAATACGCTCCCGGACAGATTAGAGTCCATCACGGTTCGTATGTCTTCCGGCGTCGTGGTCATCAGCATCCTGTGTGGCGAGCTATGCCCGGCGTTGTTCACCAGAACATCCACCTTGCCATACTTGGCTATCACCTCATTCACCATCTCCGTAACGGCGTCCTTGTCTCCGACGTCAACGCCATATGCCTCAGCGGTTCCGCCCGCGGCGGTTATCTCGTCCCTGACTTCTTCGACCTTGGAGTAGGTGCGCCCCACCGCTATCACAACGGCCCCTTCCTCCGCCATCATCAGGCCTGACGCCCTTCCGATACCGCTGCCGCCTCCGGTTATGATGCACACCTTGTCCTTGAGTCCCATAGTCGTTCCTCCTTGTATAAGTCATGAAGGTTGAAATTCGCCTATATAATATCAGACCAGAGGATTGGACACCCTCGGAAGTATCCTTAGCCAACCGCGCCCCAAAGTCTCATTGTCATATTGACTCGACCGGAATAAAGCGCAAGAACTTCAACCCGTTACGGCTATTCCAACCAGACTGCCGATTCCAAAAGTGATGGCCGCGGCTCCTCCTCCTGCCATAAGCATCTTCGTTCCTCCCCAGACAAGGTTCCGCCCCGACCCGGCTGCGACCAATGCGCCGACCGCCGCCAGCGCAACTGCGCTCAGTCCCGCGCTGAGCGTGAAGGCCAGTGATCCGGCGCCCAGCAGATAGGGCAGAATCGGAATGATCGCTCCCAGAACGAAGGCGACGAACGAACTCGACGCCGCGCCAAACGGAGACCCCAGCGTGTCCTCAGACAGTCCAAGTTCCTCCCGAACGACGGTGTCCAGAGCCGCGTCGGGATTCTCCATGAGGCGCTTCGCCACAGTCATTGACTCCACGGGCGTCAGCCCCTTGGATTCATAGATTGCGGCTATCCGCAGTATCTCCTCGTACTGAGATGACCTGAGAGAAGTCGCAAGCGTCCTGATTCGATTTCGATAGACGTCCCGCTGCCCGCCCACGGAAACATATTCGCCCGCCGCCATCGAAAACGCCCCAGCGAGCAACCCCGCGATTCCGGCTAAGAGGACCCACTTCGGATCGTCAACTCCGCCCGCTACGCCCATTACCAGGCTGAAATTCGACACCAGCCCGTCGTTCACGCCGAGAATGGCTGCGCGGAGATTGCCGTCTCCCAGGATGCCGGCGTGGAGAAGGCTCTCTCGCCGGTCGTCGGATTCGTTCAGAGGCATTGAGTTCGTGTCCCGATTTGAGGTAAGCCGCCCGCGTCCAGGCACGATGCGCGGCAGCTTGCTCAAGTATAATCGTATCGCATTATGCGGGTACAGAGAGCCGCTCTCGAATCGCTTTCAGCCTGTCCAGATTGTCCTTGTCCGGGCCCTTCTTGTCCGGCCCGGGCACTTCCAGAACGAACGGAACGTCCCTGAACGCCTCGTGTCCGATGATGACCTCGAATCCCTCGATTCCGATATGGCCTTCGCCGATGTTCTCGTGCCGGTCAACGCCCGACCCAAGTTCTACCTTCGCGTCATTGGCGTGAACCACCACCAGCTTGTCGAGGCCGATGTGCCTGTCGAACGCGGCCATGGCCGCGTCAATGCCGTCGGAGTCCGCCAGATTGTACCCCGCCGCGAAGCAGTGCTCAGTGTCCAGGCACACCTTCATCCTGTCGCTCCCCACTTCCTCTATCATCCGTCCTAACTCTTCAAACGAAGCCCCAAGATGCGACCCCATGCCCGCGCTGTTCTCGACTATCAGGTACGGACCGTCCGGGCTGTCATCCAGGACACGCTTCAGAGATTCCGTTGCGGAGCCAATTACCGCCTCGAAGCCCTTCCCCTTGTGGCTGCCAGCGTGAAAGACGACCCCCTCGGCGCCGATTTCTGCGGCGACTTCCATGTTCTGAGTCAGGCAGGCCACAGACTTGTCCAGTTGGTCAGGGCTGCCCCCGATGTTGACCAGATAGCTGCCGTGGATGAATACGGGAGCGATACCAGTGCTCTCCGCCTCCTCCCTGAACTTCTCCGTAATCTCCGGCTTAAGCTCCCTGAACTTCCACGCCCTCGGAGAAGATGCGAATATCTGAATAGTCTCCGCCTCCATGTTCGCGGCTCTCCTGAAAGCCGTATGAAGACCCCCGGATGTTGATACGTGCGCCCCTAGTTTCATTGAGTTCTCCTTGAGATGAATGCGCCTCCATTCTATTCGGATGCTTTGAGCCAATTCTAGGCGCATGGGTATGCGTCTAGAACCTCGATTCGAGCGGCTGCGGTTGCCCATGTACGCCCACAGCCATATAATGCCCGAACAGAATGCCGAATCTTACGAGGAGAATCGCATGAATCTCAAAACGATAGCTATACTCAGCCCCGGTGACATGGGGCACGGCGTTGGCAAG
This sequence comes from Dehalococcoidia bacterium, assembly GCA_965202815.1. Classification (GTDB taxonomy): domain Bacteria; phylum Chloroflexota; class Dehalococcoidia; order Lucifugimonadales; family UBA1123; genus VXRN01. The sequence continues at coordinate 834,766 of CBDBCD010000001.1, read as the reverse complement.
GTATTATCCGAACATGGTTACGATGTTATAACGTGTCTCGCGGGACGCAGCCAACGCACTAGAGACCTCGCCGTGTCCGGCGGATTCCGAATAGTGGAAACCCTCGACCAGATGGTTCGGGAAGCTGACCTGATCATGTCCATCCTCGTTCCGTCCGCGGCTGAGGGCGTCGCCGAGGATGTTGCCGACGCTATGCGCGCCACCGGCCTCTCCCGATCGTTCGCCGACTGCAACGCGGTCTCCCCGCAGACCGCGCGGCGCATGGAATCCGTGATAAACGGCGCGGGCGGCGAATACATTGACGGCGGCATCATCGGCGGCTCTCCCGCGCGCGGCGCGACTCCGCGTATTTACACTTCCGGGCCCGGCGCCGGGCTGATGGATGAGCTGGACGGGAAGGGAATAGCGGTAAGAAACCTGGGTCCGGAGATTGGCAGAGCGTCCGGCATCAAGATGTGCTATGCCTCTATGACGAAGGGAACTTCGGCGCTCAGGGTAGCTGTGCTGACGACCGCGCAGTCCCTGGGTCTGTATGACGAGTTGGTAGCCGAGCTCTCCTTCAGCCAGCAGGGAGCGCTGTCCGCCATGGAATCCGGCGTTCCCGGCCTTCCCGCCAACGCGGGCCGCTGGATAGGAGAGATGGAGGAGATAGCCGCCACGTTCGACGCCGCCGGCGTAACGCCCCACTTCCACCAGGGAGCCGCCGAGATATTCAGGCTGCTCGCCTCCACTCCGTTCGCGGATGAAAGCCCCGAAACCATCGACAGGGACAGGTCTCTCGGAGAGACGATTCGTGTAACCTCCGAGCGCCTTCCCGCTCTGATGCAGTCGGCGGACTAAGGAGCGGATTTGAAAGCGCTCTTCGTAAGAGAACCCGGGATACCGCCCGAATTCGAGATTAGAGATGTCTCCGAACCTTCGGCGCGAGCGGGCCAGGTCGTCCTGCAAGTAGAGGCCGCCGGTCTCTGCGGACACGATGTCGCCATAATGACCGGGCTTCTGCGCCGAGGCGTTGACCGCGACGTCGTTCTCGGACACGAGATATCCGGTCGGATAGCCGAAGTGGGTGAAGGCGTGGTCGGCTTGTCGGTCGGCGACCCCGTTGTCGCGTCCCTGACCGCGTTCTGCGGTGAGTGCGACAGGTGCGCCGCCGGACTGGACTACCGTTGCCGGGTAGGAAGGGGCGTTGGGCATGGAATCAATGGCGGATTTGCGGAGTACGTCAGGCTCCCCGCTCGAAGCGTCACCAGACTTCCTGGAGGAATAGATTTGACCGGAGCCTCGCTGCTGGCGTGCCCTGTTGGAGTGTGTGTCAGGGCAATCCGGTCTGTGGCAAGGATCGAGGCAGGGGAGGTCGCTCTCATCACAGGCGCGGGAGGCGGACTCGGGGTTCATGCGGTCCAGGTGGCTTCGGCCATGGGAGCGCAGGTATTCGCGGCCACAAGTTCCGTTGAGAAACTGGACGCCCTCGAGCGATACGCGCCGGGCGGCGTGATCCTGGGCGACGAACTTGACTTCTCGGAACTGGTTCTCGCGTTTACCGAGGATGAGGGAGCCAACGTGGTGATAGATACCGTCGGATCGGCCACGTTCAGCAGTTCACTGCGCAGCATGGCGCAGTATGGTCGTATGGTCCTGTTGGGAGAGGTGGAAGGCGGACGCGCGGGGATCAGCCTTACGGACATCATGTTCAGGGACGCGACCATCCAGGGTTCGACAGGCGCGAGTCTTGGAGACGTCGCCGCGGCGGTTGAGCTTGTCTCGAATGGGCAAGTGAAACCTATTGTCCACATGACCTATTCATTGGAGGAGGCAACTGAGGCTGTTCGAGTGGTCAAGGAAAGGCAAGCCTTGGGAAGAGTCGTTCTGCGGCCTTGAACCCGAGAACCCGGTTCCTGAAAAGCCTTGGAAACGCGAGAGACCTCTCCCTGAAGAGAGGTCTCTTCGCTTTGCTTTTGACTTCCGCTTCTTGAGTCGCGGACATTCTGGCAGGCTTCAGGCCGTCGCCCCTCTGGGCTGGCGGAATCGCCTGAAGACGCCTCCTATATCGCCATATTCCCATGAGATGAGCACCTGGCTGGCAATTGCTATCGAACTGTATGTCCCGGCGACTACACCAATCAGCAGCACGAGCAGGAACTCGCGGATGGTCGTGCCGCCGAATAGGAACAGCGCAAGCAGCGTGACCAATAGCGTAATGCTCGTATTGAGGGATCGGCCAATCGTTTCCGATATGCTCAGATTGACGACCTCCGACAATTGGCGGTTAGGGTGAATGGACACGTTTTCGCGTATTCTGTCGAAGACCACGATGGTGTCGTTCACGCTGTAACCGATCACGGTGAGAATGGCGATCAGGAACATGGTTCCCACTTCCATATCGAGTACCGCGCCGAGTATGGAGAATATCCCGATTACGATGATTGTATCGTGAAGCAGCGCGACGATTGCCGCGGCGCCGTACCTGAATGGGCTGGGGACGTTCCTGAAAGCCCACCAAATGTAGATGAAGATGCCCACCGCCGCGGCCAGCACAGCGTAGAGCGCGTTCACTACGGTTTCGGAGGCTACGACGGGCGAAACAAGATCGAATGACAATTCGGTCAATCCATCCGGAGACAGATTCGCTTCGAGCGCGTCAACCAGGTTCACCTTGAAATCGTCTGTCAGCTCCTTGGTTCGTATGAAGAACGTCCGGTCGCCCAGCTTCTGCACGGTGGCGTCCGGGTGTCCCGCCGAGGCAAGCTCGTTTCTGAGATCAGCCTGGTTCACGTCGGCCTCGAACTCCAGCGTGAGAGTCGAGCCGCCTGTAAAGTCAATGCCGGGGTTCACTCCGGGGGTGATTATCAGGAACACCACGCCCGGCAGAATCACTGCCAGGGAAAAGAGATAGAACCAGCCCCTCTTGCCTACGAAATTCAATTCATGCTCCTCTAGTCGGCGGTATCGGTCGCAAACTGCTGCGGAACTTCGCTACCGCCGGACGGCAGCCAAATCCTCATTGATCTTGTCAGCCTCGTGGTGCCGACGAAGCGCAGAAGCGTGCGGCTGACTGTGATGGCGGTGAACATGCTGATGACAACGCCAATCGCGAGGGTTACGGCGAATCCCTGCACTATGCTGGCTCCCAACTGGTCCGCGAACCAGAACAGGATTCCGCATGTTATCAGAGTTGATATGTTGCCGTCTCTGATCGCCGGCCATGCCCTGTCGAATCCAATGTTGATGGAAGACAGGAGCGTTCGTCCGGCTCTGAGTTCGTCTTTCATGCGCTCGAATATCAGGATGTTCGCGTCCACCGCCATGCCTATGGAGAGTATGACCGCGGCGACGCCGCTGAGAGTCAGAGTCACGGGCAATATCTTGAAGACCGCCATGACCAGCGTGGCGTAGATTATCAACGCTATCGCCGCTACCAGTCCGGGCAGACGATAATATAGCGTCATGAACAGCAGCACCAGTCCCAGTCCGACGAAACCGGCTACGACGCTCCTGGCGAGTGAATCCGCGCCCAGAATGGCGTCAACATCTCGCTCCTGTATCAACTCGATGGGTACGGGAAGGCGTCCCGCCTCCAGTTGGAGCGACAAGTCCCGGACCCTCTCCACCGTGAAGTCCTGGCCCTGAATTATCGCGGTCCCGGCTGTAATCGCGGTCTGAACGGTGGGCGAGATCAACTCGTCATCATCCAGGAATATGGCTATCTGGTCTCTTATCCCCTCTGTCTCCTGCTTTCGAACTATGTCAAGAGTGAGTTCGCCGAAGATCCGAGTTCCCTCGCTGTCGAACTCGAGGTTGACGATGGGGATGCCGGATTGGGCGTGCTGGCCGGGAAAGGCGCGCGCGAGGTTATCGCCGGTGAGTCCGATGTCCTCGTCCGACGTCCCGATGATTTCGGTGAACAAGAACGTTGGGTTGTTGCCCACCCTTTGGCGCGCTGCTTCCAGACTGGGCTGAGCCTGTGTGTCTTCCTCTACGGGAACGGCGAAAGCGTAAGTCGTGGTATCCAGTCGCTGTACGGTTGGATAGCTGGCGGTGAAACGCTGCTTTTCGTTGCCGTCAATCGCAATATCGAGCGTATCAGGCAGCCTTCCCCCGAAGGGAAACGCTTCAGGGTCCTCTTGCAGCCTCTCGATGTAGTCTTGCTGATAGGCGAAATAGCTCTGCGCGAGTCTCAGGAAGATCGGAGTGAACTTGTCCACTCCCTCTTCAGTGAACTCGATCATCAGGGCTATCGGCGTCTCTTCCTCTGGCTGCGCCGCTTCTTCTGTTGATGTGGCGAGCGCGTCGGTCGAAGTGTCGGACAAATCCGGGAGGAAATCAACAGTCACGCCGGCGATGTCCGCATCGGTTATTTCACTGACGTCGCGCGACACGTTGAATGTGCGCCGCTTGAACTCCAGGCGAGCGGTTTCGCCAATCAATCTCTTGGCTCGGTCGGGGTCGCTTACGCCCGGTAGCTGAATCAGGAGTCTGTCGGAACCCAGAAGCTGGATTATCGGCTCGCCAAGACCGGAGCTATTGACGCGGCGTTCTATCGTCAGCTTGAGCGCGTCCATCTGGTCCTGAGTAACCTCGACCGGAGCCCCGGTAACCGGGTCGGTCAAGGCCGCCTGATAGACAAGATGGCTGCCGCCCTGAAGGTCCAGTCCCAGACTCAGGCCCAATATGGTGTTGTCCGAACCCCTCTGGAAATTGCTGATGGAGATGGTCTGGAAGCCGAGTATCAGCCCGGCGGCAATGACCACGACAGCAATAACTAATACTGTACGCCCGTACCTACCCACCGGCCACTCCTGTCTTCAAGTTAGCTCTGGCCAATTTCAATGCCTCTTCTCTGGTTCTGACCCGACCCTGCGCCTCTGCCTGCGCGACGGATTTGAGAAGCCGCCCGACGAGCGGCCCCGATCCGATCTGAAATTCGTTCATTATGTCGTGGCCGCTCAGCAGACCCTTCCGGGACGCGACTGGCGTCTTTCCCTGAGGCCCCACCGCGAGGATGTGGCCTATCACCCTGACCTGCGTTCGCATCTCGTCCGGGGTGAGCAGTGGGCCGCGTGCCGCAAGAAAGTCTGCCATGTTCAGGTACAGCGTGTCTAGTGCAACATCGCCCAGGTCGCGGTAATACCTGTGAATGGCGCGGTTGGTGGGAAGCTCCCCCTTGTTGCCCATTTGCCTCGGTCTGAGGTGGTGGCGAACCATGCCCCTGACCATGCCGATGCCTCTGCGCCCGACGCGCAGACGGGTGAGTATATCTTCCGCGAGTTCCTCTCCCTCTTCTGAGTGCCCGAAGAACCTGATTCTGCCTGAGGGTTCGACTGTCTTGGTCTGGGGCTTGGCGATGTCGTGCAGGAGCGCCGTCAGCTTGAGGAACGTGCCTCTGGTATGTCCGTCCGACGCGTCCTGGCCGAAGTAGGCGTCCATTCGGTCGAATGTGGGCATCATTTCTCGCGCGAAGTCGCATTCGTAACAGTTAGATACTATCTTGTCCGCGTAATCCAGAGCGGCCACCAGGTGCCCGAACACATCGTAGTAATGTTCCCTGGGCTGACTTACATCCCTGGCCTGGTCGAGTTCAGGAATTACTATGGATAGCAGGCCCAGGCTGTCCATGAGTCGTATCCACTTCGCCGCGCCACGCGCCGCTAGGGTTCTGAGTAGTACTTCTCTGGTTCGCTCCACGGAAGATCCAGTGAGACGAGAAGCGTCGCGGCGGATGAGTGTCTCCGTTCGCGGCTCTATGGCGAAGCCGGTCTCAGCCGCAATGCGCACTGCCCTGAGCATCCGAACCGGGTCGTCGCTGAAGACGCTGTCCGAAGTCGCCCGTACTGTGCGGGAAGCGATGTCGAGCTTCCCTCCCAGTGGGTCAATCAGTTCCCAACTACCGGATGCCGCCGATTCGAGAGGCGTAGCAATCGCATTGATAGTAAAGTCGCGGCGTCGGAGGTCGGGTAGTATGTCGCTACCGGGCAGGCCCAGAAGGTCCAGGGTTACTCTGTGGTCGCCGCTCTGAACGATTATCCTGCCCGCATCGAGCTCGATAGGAATGGGGACGATATGCCCGTTCAATGATTCGGCCAAGGCTTCGCTGGCCTTGTTCGCGGAGCCACACAGAACGATGTCCACGTCCCGCGTCGTCCTGCCAAGTATTGCGTCGCGCACCGAGCCTCCGACCAGGTACGAGGTCACCTCCAAATCATCCAGAATCTGGGCGGTCTGACTGACAATTGCCTGGGTCTTTTGGTCGAACGGGTTCATTGCTATGGGGTCAATCTTCCTGATATACAAACGCGCCACCCATCCAGGTGGAGCTGGCGACCTGTGGAGGCGGGGACTGAAGCGCTACTTGATCTTCATGGATGCGGGCGCGTCATCGTCCTCTATGAGGCCCGAAGGCGCGCCGGATTCATCTTCGCTCGAATCCGGTTCCGCGTCGAGCCGCTGTCCTTCTCCATCCACAAGATAGGGCGCGGTATGTTCGACAAGGTGGTCGAGATATAAGATGCCGTTCAGGTGGTCCACCTCGTGTTCCATCGCCTGGGACAAAACCCCGTCCGTCTTTATCTTGACTAACTTCTCGGTGTGGTCGAGAGCGCCGAACCGTATCCATTCCGAACGGTTCACCATAGCGCGGTATCCCATGTGGCTCAGGCACCCTTCTTCTATCTCTCGCGTTCCGCTTCTCTTGAGTATCTCGGGGTTGATGTAGATACGCGCCTCTTCCTCCTCCGGTATCTGGATGACCACCAGCCGCCTCAACTCGCCCACCTGGTTCGCCGCCAGTCCGACCCCTCCCACCGCCCGCATCGTCTCCACCATATCGTGGGCAAGCCGCAGCAACTTCTTGTCAATGCGCCTCACCTTCCTGGCTCGCTGCCTCAGGATAGGGTGTGGAATCGCCAGTATCTCTCTTATCGCCATAGTCTTCCCTCACTCCCACGCGCTTGCAATCATCGGATCGCCCCCACATTGTACCACCGGCCCCGCAAATCGAAACAGGGCAACCAATAATCCCCCATCACCCCCAATCAAACAGATCACAGTTCAGACTTTCACGCCTCTCCCAACCATGCTATAATCCGAACATACAAACTAAGAACTGAAAACTAACGACTGACAACCCAAAACCATAAATGAGAGATTATGTTACGAAAGAAATCGGCCTCGAAATTTTTTCCCCCAAAGCTAACGCTGGGAAAACTCTGGGAAACGCTGGGCAAAAACCTGCCCAGCTCGACCCCTGCGCTCACCCAGCGGGGAGCCCAGCTCGAGCCCAGCGCATTATAAACCAAACCTTATGAACCAGACCCCGACCGGCCGTCCGACTGGAAACTGTCCGTCCCCCACTTCAGGCAATCAGCAACCGAGGAGACTCCAGGAATGACCCAAGTAGCCGTACTCGATGACTATCAGAACGTCGCGTCCCAAATGGCCGACTGGCGCGCTCTCCCGCCCCACGTAAGCGTGGACTTCTTCCAGGATCACCTTTCGGCGGAAGACAACGTCGCGCGACGGTTGGAGCCTTATGAAATCGTCGTGGCAATGCGAGAAAGGACGCCATTTCAGGGATCGCTCTTCTCTCGCCTTCCGAACCTGAGACTATTGGTCACCACCGGAATGAGAAATGCCTCGATAGACATGAGCGCGGCGGCGGAGCATGGCGTCACCGTCTGCGGCACTGACGGCCTGCCATATCCCACCGCCGAACTCACCTGGGCTCTGATTCTCGCGCTGGCTCGCAGGGTTCCGACCGAGGACGCCGCGACGCGCAATGGCGAGTGGCAGGTTACGATGGGCGAGGGACTCCAGGGGAAGACGCTCGGAGTAATCGGGCTGGGAAGACTCGGGTCGCAGGTGGCGCGAATAGGCGCGGCTTTCGGCATGAACCTCGTCGCGTGGAGCCAGAACCTGACGGCGGAGCGCGCGGCAGAGTTCGGCGCCAGGCTGGTGTCCAGAGACGAATTGCTGAGTGAGTCAGACTTCGTCACAATACATCTCGTGCTCAGCGACAGAACGCGCGGACTTCTGGGCCAGCGCGAACTGTCCCTGATGAAGCCGTCCGCCTACCTGGTCAACACTTCCCGCGGCCCAATAGTAGATGAGTCTGCCCTCATTACCGCTCTGGAATCCGGCACGATAGCGGGCGCGGGCCTGGACGTGTTCGACATAGAACCGCTGCCTCTCGATCACAAGCTCAGAGCCCTGCCCAACACCGTCCTCACTCCACACATGGGTTACGTGACCGCCGAGACGTACCGCATCTTCTACCGCGACGCCGTGGAGGACATAGCGGCGTTCCTATCCGAGACTCCAATTCGCGTCCTGAGCGTGTGACGAAAGCAGGGGAAGTGTTCTGTGGTCGGAGACTGATCCGGCGAGGAGAACTCAAGGCCCCACTTCGACTATAGTCTCTTATTCGCGGAATGGAGGCTGCTGGACAGGACCCTTGATTCAGCCCAAGTTCTCGATTTCGACCGGTTCGATATCATCGGCGAGATCGAAGCCGAGAATCCGCGAGTAGAAGTAGAGCTCCGCCTCCAGCGCCCTCTTGACGTTCTCCGAATTCCTGAACCCGTGTCCTTCGCCCTCGAAGGACAGGTAGGCTACGGGCAGACCCTTCTCTCGCAACGCTTCCAGCATCATCTCCGACTGTGGAGGAGGAACAACCCGGTCCTCAGTCCCCTGGAACAGGATGATCGGGCAGGAGAGTCCGTCGGTGTGGTGTATGGGAGAGCGTTCTTCATACAGGTCCCTGCGTTCGGGGTACGGGCCGACCATCGAATCCAGGTAACGGGACTCGAACTTGTGCGTATGCTCCGCCAACGCGCCCAGGTCGCTTACGCCGTAAAGACTTGCGCCAACTTTGAATACGTCCCTGAACGCGAGAGCCGCCAGCGTCGTGTAGCCACCCGCGCTCCCGCCCCGGATCATCAGACGCTCGCCGTCCACCTCGCCCGCCTCGACGAGGTGCAGCGCGGCGTTCACGCAGTCCGCGATGTCAACGATCCCCCACTGTCCGTTCAGCCGCTGCCTGTACTGAGTGCCGTAGCCTGTGCTTCCGCCGTAGTTCACATCCACTATGGCGATGCCGCGGCTGGTCCAGTACTGGTAGGACAGGCTGAACGAGGTCATGGCCGCGCCCGTAGGCCCGCCGTGGCTGATGACCAGCAGAGGCGGCTTCTCTCCATCTTCTCCAATGAAGTCGGCGTTCCTGGTGGGGTAGTAGAAGGCGTGGGCCGTCTGGCTGCCGTCCGTCTCGAATTCGATGGCCTGTGGCATGGAGATATAGCCCTTGTCCACGGGGATGGAACGTGACTCCCTGACGACATTCATTTCGCCGGTATCGGGATCGAGCGATAACAGCGCATCCGGCAGACTCGCTGAACCCGCCTCCAGGATGATCCGCCCTTCCGAGGCCCTTATGTCGCCGCGCGACATCTCAGTGTACGGTGTTTCGATTGGACTGAACTCGGTGGAGTTCGTGTCAACGACAGCGAGTTTCCAGAAGCCGTTTTCGGCATATTCGCATACGATGCGGCTGGCTGACTCGAAGGCGTAAGTCCGGGTACCGAGCGCCCAGGCAGGAGCGCCGAACTCGACCGTCATTGGAGCAATGGCCTCGATGTGACCGCCGCGCCAGCGATACAGGTTCCACCACCCGGTTCTGTCGGACACGAAGTAGAGAGTCCCGTCTGGCGACCACTCCGGCTGGAAAATGGACTCGCCGGGCATCCCGGCTATCTTGCTGGGCTTGCCAAGGGAACCGTCATCGAGAATCTCCGCCGTCCATAGTTCTGTATCGTCCCAGGGCATATTGGGGTGGTCCCAGCTCAGCCAGGATATGGTAGTTCCATCCGGGCTGATGGCCGGGTAGCCGTAGAAATCGCTGCCGGATACCAGTACCTCGCCCTCGGCGAGTCCATCCAGGTCGAGCGCGACAATCTCGTTGGCGCAGTCCTGATCTGACTCGCGGTGGTCTTCCCGGACGCAGACAAGGCGGTTGCGCGCCTTATCTACCATGCCGTCCGCGTATCGCAGGTCAACTCCTTCCAGGGTGATCGGGACCGGCTCTTCACCCGGATTCTGCTGGCGATACACCCGACCGTCTGCGAAGTTTGAGAATAGAATTACGCCTTTGGCGACCCAGAAGCAGAGACCGCCGTACTCGTGGACGCGGGTACGGACATTGTACGGAGCGGGGATGAAGTCCTCGGTCGTTCCTTCGGCTGAACGTCGGACAATCACGTTTCTGCCGCCCTCGTGCGGCCTCTCCTCCACCCAGTAGAGGTCTTCTCCATCCAGCGCAATCGAGCCGAGGCGCACGGAGTTTTGCACGACCATGTCCGGCGTTATAGGCGATTTCCATGATCCAAAGGGGGCGACGGTGGGCATTGGATTTCCTCTATGTCTGAATCAGGATTTAGGCCGTTGGAGGCAGTTCGTTGAAATCCTCTCCGCGCTCGTCGGCCTCCAGCCGTCGTCTGTTCCAGTCGGCGATTTCAGCCGCCAGTTCCGCCCGGCCCTCAGCCTTTCCTCTAGCTTCACCTTGAGCTTCGCCTTGAGCGATGAGCTCGGCCTTGAACTTCTCTCTACGCTCTTTCAGTCTGTCAGCTATACCCTGAGCCAAAACCATCATTAGCCTCCCTAACTCAACTATGCCGATTGTGTTCAGAATGAACATCTGAACCATTTGGGACGAATCTCCGCCAACGGTTCTCAGATACTCCACGGCGTGAGCGTGGTTGCCATAGGCAGCCTCGTGCCAGGCGACCATGGCTGTCCAGCCCACCATCTGAGCGAAGCACATCGCTAGATAAGCGTACCACCATCTTTCGTGGACGCTCATCACAGAGACGCGAAGTCCATCGAGAAACTTGCTCATAGACCCCTCTCTTGGAATATATCACCAAATCGCAGGGTGAGCGACCGCGCGGACTTGAGTTGATTCTCCAAATGCGATTGCTCAGGCGAGCTCGAAGGTCTTTTGCCAGACTCCGGGCGACTCCGGCAGGTGAATCATGGCCTCGCGCATCCGGGCGTTGTCGGGGTGCGCAGTCTGCTGGCGCAGCCACTCCTCGCCCTTGGATACTTCAGTGTGGTCGAACTCGTACATTGTCAAGTACTTTGGCTCACCGGCGACTGCGGTGTAGCGTCGCCCGCGTCTCACGCCCGCCACGGTCTCATAGTTCGGCACGTAAACGGTGTCGTACCAGTGGTTCCACTCGTCCTCGACGTCGGACGGAATGTCCATACGACCGATTTGGAGCGCGGGAGCCATGGGACTGCCCGCAATCTCGTCGGTCAGCCCGGCTGGGTGAATCATCTCGTAAACATTTCGGATGTAGGTTGTGGCGGTGTACTCGGGAGACATTCTCTTCGACCATTCGGTGGGATTGGAGCGTACCTTGAGATACCCGTCGGACTCCATAACCGCCGAATTTTCCAATTCATACACCGCAAGATGCTTTGGTCCGCTAACCACAGCCTCGTAGCGCGCCGCGCTCAGGATGCCGGGGATGGATAGGCGCTCCTCGATGTGCTCTTCGTTGTACCAGCGGTTGAACTCGTCCTCGATGTCTGCTGGAACTTCGCACCAGACCATCAGCAGTCCGGTGCCTTTCTTGTTAGCCATGACGCTCCTCCGTTGTCAGTTTTCAGCCGTTAGTTTACAGTTAACGGTATAGACTTGTCAGTTCCGAGCAAAAAGCTCTTGAAGGAGTAGAAATGACCATTACACAGGATGTGGCTGCGACAATTGCGGGACTCGAGGAAGAGCGTCTGAGCGCGATGGTGGCGGCTGATGTAGATACACTCGACAGGATACTGGCGGACGACCTGAGCTACGTTCACACGACCGCCGCGATAGATACCAAAGAGAGCCTGACAAGCGGGCTGGCGAGCGGGAGACTCAATTACGAGTCAATCACGCCGACGGCGGAGCGGACGATCAGGACCTACAGCGACTCTGCCGTGGTTCGGGGCGGCGCGCATGTGCATGTGAACGGCAACCACTTCTCGCTGGAGTACACTGTGGTGTACGTCAACAACAGCGGCAACTGGCAGATGACGTCGTGGCATGCGACGAGGCTGCCGTAGCCATGATGGAATCGCGGGGCGGCTCACACAGTCGCCCCGCGTACTTTCTTTCCTAGTTGCCGGCCGCCGCTTCGACTTCCACGCCCGAGAACTCAGGCATCACCTCTTCGGCGAACTGCTCTAGCTGCTCCACGATCACCGACTCCGGCGTGCCGACCGGGTGGCTCACGCCTACCCTGTCCAGCCCCGGATACGCGGCTTCCAGCTTCTTTAGCTGCTCGATGATCAATTCGGGCGGGCCGGCCAGGAATCCGCCCGTACTCACGGCGTCCTCGATGCGCGGCAGGTCGGCGGTCGGGGCCCGGGATGGGTCTGACATTGCGTCAATCTGTTCATCGCTGAGCGCTCGCACCAGTCGGAGCGGACCGAACATCTTGAGATTTTCCTCATAGTAACCGGCAGCGGCTTCTATCGCCTCTTCCTGGGTGTCCGCTATGTAGAAGTGGAAGCCGATGGAGAGGTTCTCGCCCAGCGCCAGGTTGCGTCCCCTGCGCACGTTGGCGTCTCGGTACGCCTCTATGACTCTGTGCATAGCGCCGCCCTCGGCGACCCCGCCGCCGATCATGCCCTTGATGCCGTGCTTGGCCATGAAGTCCAAGCCGCGGGGCGTCGCGCTCTGTATCGGTTGCCAGCACTCTACGGGCAGGTTCATCGGGCGGGGTACCAGGGTGATCTCCTTCAGCGTGTAGCCCCTGTACGGAACTTCGGGTGGGATGGTGTAGTACTCGCCTTTATGCGAGAACGACTCTTCGTTGAACGACTGGAAGATGATGTCAACCTGCTCCTCGAAGAGGTTGCGGTTCGCTTCTTGGTCGAGCAGGGGAGAGCCGAAGGTGTCCACCTCGCGGGTGTGGTAGCCGCGCCCGACTCCGAATATCGTCCGCCCGTTAGTGAGTATGTCGGCGGTCGCGTAGTCTTCGGCGAGGCGCAGGGGGTGCCACATCGGAGCTATGTTGAATCCGCATCCGATCTTGATGTTCTCCGTCACGTGCGCCAGGTGGACGGCGATCATGAGCAGGTTCGGGATGCACTCGTAGCCCTCCGGCTGGAAGTGGTGTTCGGCCATCCAGAAGGTGTCGTATCCGAGCCGGTCCATCGTCTGGGCGATGTTGGTGGCCTTGTCGTATGCGGTCGCGAGATGGTCGTTGTCGAAGTAGCGGTCGTTGACCGCCGTTCCGGCGTAGCCGACGTTATCCATGTCAACGTGGCCGGCGTAGAGGCTGTCGAACTTGGTGATCATGTCTGTCCTCCCTGTGAGCGATGCGCGTACCCAATATGGGCGAATGATAGAGTAGGGGCTGTGTTTGAGCAAGTCATCTTCTGCCCTCCGATTTATACACGTTTTATGAACCGCCGGTTTTCGCCCCGCCCGTCCCTAATTCATGTATCCTGTCCCCAAACAAGCAAATGGAGGTCCGAATATGAGCGTTTACGACATAGTGCGAAGTCGGCTGACCGTGAGGGAGTTCACCGATGACCCGGTGCCGGACGAGGTTGTTGAGAAGCTGCTGAGGGCGGCGCAATGGGCGCCCAGTTCCCGCAATCTGCAGCCCTGGCATTTCATTGTAATCAGGGACAGGGATACGTTGAGACAGATAGGAAGCATAGCCTCCAGTGGACGGTTCGTTGCGGACGCGCCCATGGCTATCGTGATTGCGATGGACAACGCCGACAGGCCCGACCTCGACACCGGACGCGCCCTCCAGCAGATGGAGCTCGTCGGCTGGGAAGAGGGACTCGGAACCTGCTTCGTCGGCCTCCGCGTCGCGGGGCAGAACCGACGCGTCAAGGAACTGCTGGGCATACCGGACAGCATGGAGTTGGTGACGGTCCTCCCCTTCGGATACCGGGCGGACGACAGGCGCGGCGGCATGGGACGCAAGAACCGCAAGTCGCTGTCCGAAATAGCCCACTCCGAGAAATTCGGCCAGCCCTATAGCTGAGGAGAAGACATGACTTCGGATAACTCGCCAATCATCTACACATACGCCGGAACAGGCGAGGGCGGCTATTCCGGCGACGGCGGCCCTGCCACCGAAGCGCTTATGCGCGAACCCTTCATGTGCGCCTTCGACGGCGCGGGCAACCTCTACGTCTGCGAGGCCACCAACCACATCGTCCGCAGAGTGGACACCGCAACCGGCGCCATCACCACCATCGCGGGCACGGGTGAGGCAGGCTACTCCGGCGACGGCGGCCCGGCGACCGAGGCCATGCTCTACGAACCCTACTCGCTCGCGATTGACTCCGACGGCAGCGTGTACATCGTTGACCGCCTGAACGCGGTCGTTCGCAAAGTTGACGTCGACGGAATCATCACCACGGTCGCGGGCAACGGCAAGCCGGGCTATTCCGGCGACGGAGGCCCTGCCGCCGAGGCCCAGATGCGCGAGCCCAACGACTGCTATCTCGACGGCAATGGCGGCCTGCTGATAGCCGACATCCAGGACCAGCGCATTCGCCGACTCGACCTGGCTTCCGGCACCATCGCCACGTTCGCGGGCAATGGCGAGAAGGCGCGAGGAGGCGATGGGCTGTCCGCAACTGAAGCCAGCATCCTGGGAGCGCGCGCCGTGTGCATGGATGCCGCCGGCAATACCTATATAGCCGAGCGCGAGGGCAACGGCGTCCGCGTCGTCACCCCCGACGGAATCATGGGGACCGTCGCGGGCGCGAACGCCGAACTGGGTTACACCGGCGACGGTGGCCCGGCCATAGACTCCACCTGGGCCGGACCCAAGGGCATCAGGTGCGACGCCGAGGGCAATATCATAGTCACAGACACCGAAAACCACGCGATCCGCCGCATAGACGCCGTTACCCGCATCGTCACCACCGTTGCGGGAGGTCAGCTGGGCGGACATGGCGACAACGGCCCCCCGACCGCCGCCGGCATGGACCGACCCCACGGCGCCGAAATCGCCTCTGACGGCTCCATCTACGTAGCCGACAGCAACAACCACCGCGTCAGAGTGGTTAGGATGTGTTGATATTTGGATTACACTGTGAATATGTCATCAGTTAAACTAACACCAACTAGGCAAACGGAAACGACACGAAACAGCCGTTTCAGGAGTCTGCGTCTGGCATCCAAGCCGGTGTCGCCATATGCCGCCTCGAAGAAGGCCGCCGAAGCGCTCTGCTATACCTACCACTTCATTCGTCTAGGCGGCCCACCTTGAACGAATTCATCTACCTCATACGCTACCTCTACTCCATGATTCGGTGGCGACTGTTCGTATGGGTAGCGCTGCTTATGGTCGCCTCCCTGCTCGAAGGCTTGAGCATGAGCATGATCTTGCCCATCCTCGCCGGCTCGGAGTCAGCCGACAGCCCCCTGTACAGGTTCCTGACCGATGGCGCTGAATACTTGGGCCTGCCCTACACTTTGCCCGTCGCCGTAGCGGGTATGGCTATCCTGTACCTGCTCCGCACCGGCTTCATCATCTGTCAGCGCGTATATGCCGCCGACATTACGGGCAAACTCATGGCCCGGCTCAAAATCACTCTTGTCGAACAGGTTTATGCCGCCGACTACCAGTATTTCCTCGACCAGGGGGTAAGCGCATTCACCAACGCTGTAACCACTGAGCTTGATAACGTATCCCGAGCCTTCGAGCGCTGCAACGGGTTCATTGTGCATTCGGGGTTCGCGCTGGTTTTCATTGCCCTGCCCCTCGCGATCAACCCGGTCTTCACCAGCGTCGTCATCGTCGTCGGTGTTCCTGGCTATTTTCTACTCAAGAGACTGTTCAGCGTCGTGCGCGGATTTTCCATCCGGCTAACAGCCGCTAACCTGGGACTGCAATCCTACATCATTCAAGGACTTGTCAACTTCAAGTATCTCAGGGCCACAGGATCACACCAGGGCATATTCAGGCGTATCCGAGACACCAGCCGCGAGCAGGGACGCCTCGACTACAAACAGAACGCGCTGTCCGCAGTTCTGGAAAACGGCACAGACCTGTTCTTCATGCTGGTAATTGCGGGCCTGCTTATCTACTCAGTAGAGATAGCGCGCAACAACCTCATAGAAATCGGAGTCATACTGTTCATCGTCCGCCGCGCCATGGTATCCGCGCTCAACGCGCAGCGAGAATTCCAGGACTTCCTGAGATACTCAGGCAGCGTCCGAGAGTTCCGCCGTCTCAGCGACGAACTATCCGCGCGCGAGGAATCCGTCAACGACACCGGCGAGACTCCCGACTTCAACCGGCCCATCACCCTCTCCAACGTATCATTCGAGTACGAAGGCTCCGAGAGAGTTCTGGACAACGCAAGCCTTACCATACCGCCCAACAGCTTGGTGGCCTTCGTCGGAGCCTCTGGCGCGGGCAAGTCCACCCTAGTTACTATGCTCACCGGACTGCTGAGGCCAACCGAGGGCGAAATTAGCGTCGGCGGCGTCCCCTACGACAAGATCAATCAGCGCAAGCTCAGAGAAGGCATCGGCTACGTAACCCAGGAGAGCGTCATCTTCAACGACGCCGTTCACAACAACATCGCTCTCTGGGATTCCAGTCCCGACTCCCGCTCCAGAGTCCGCGCAGCCGTGCGCGCCGCCGGGGCCTCGGACTTCATCGAGGGCCTGCCTGACAGCTACGACTCGCTCCTCGGCGACAACGGCATAAACATCTCAGGCGGCCAGCGACAGCGAATCTCCATAGCCCGCGAACTCTACAAGGACGCCAGCCTCCTCATCTTCGACGAAGCCACCAGCGCTCTCGACACCGAATCCGAAACCGAAGTCCAGAACAGCATAGACGCCCTGCGCGGCGACAAGACCATAATCCTGATAGCCCACCGCCTGTCCACGGTCAGGAAGTGCGATACGATATTCGTCTTGAAAGAAGGCCGAGTAGTCGAACAGGGCAATTACGACACCCTCTACGACCTCGGCGGCGAGTTCACCCAAATGGTCAGCCGCCAAGAGCTGGCGTCGCGTCCCCAAAACGGCCGCTCCGAATACGCGCCGCTGAAAGCGTGACTTAGGCAAGAACGCCGCAATTGAAACTACCCAACTTCCAGCAAGCTCATATTGAACCGGAAAAGATTACGGGTTATCTACTTTCCAATTCTCATGACAGAGGACGAGGCAAAGCCGGGTTCTTTTCCAGATTCGGATTCAGCGTGGACAGCCCTCAGGAAATTGAGATAGCATTGTTGGACCACTGTTCACGATATCAGGCTGCTGAAGTTGGTCAGACGCCCTACGGAGTGAAATATGCCGTGGATGGAGCGCTTGAGACACCTGACGGACGCAGTCCGCTCATTAGAACTGTCTGGCAAGTGGACATTGGCAAAGACTATCCCAGATTCATAACGGCATATCCGCTTGAGTAGGAGGCATAGATGTTCAAGGAACTAGATGTTGTCGCGCTCACGTCTCCGATTCCCAGAGACCGCATCTGGGATATTCCGCCGAACAGCCCTCTGAATCGGAGCGGCGCTCTGGGGGAAGGGCTGAAAGCGGGCGATGTTGGAACGATTGTGTATATGCAGGGTGACGGAGAGGCGTTTGAGGTGGAGTTCGCGGAACTCAGTGGTCGAACTGTCGCTGTCGCCACAGTATTGGCGACGCAGGCGCGTCCGGCGTCCAAAGAGAATATCGTCAATTGCCGCTTCGGTCAGACGGAATCTGTGGCAAGTTCACCCGGATAGTCGGGAGGCGGAATCATGGTAATGGCGCGAGCGGTGGAGAGCTACCTGCGGGGCAAGATCGAGAGTCAGCGAGAGCGGCTGCGCGAGGAAGGACGTGAGCAGGGACGCGAGGCGCTGGCGGCAGAGGTGGCGGACTGGAACCGGCAACGGATGGAGGCGGAGGAGCGCGGTGAACCGTTCGACGAACCGCCGCCGGGGGTTTAGCCCACAGAAAGCATCGGCTTATGACAAGAAGGCCGCATTTGAAAGACTGAAATGACCAAGAAAGCTCTCATCACGGGAATAACCGGACAGGATGGCTCATACCTGGCTGAGTTCCTGCTTTCTAAGGGGTACGAAGTTCACGGCCTGATTCGACGAGCCAGTAGCTTCAACACCCAGCGGATTGACCATATATACCAGGATCCACACCTGTCCGATACCCGCTTATTCCTGCACTACGGCGATTTGACAGGGCCGGAACAGGTGGTAAACCTGATTTACAATCTCGCCCCCGACGAGATATACAACCTCGGCGCGCAATCTCACGTCAGGGTCAGTTTCGATATGCCCGAGTACACCAGCGACGTCACCGGATTAGGCGCGACGAGAATACTGGAAGCGGTCCGGCGCAGCGGCGTAGAAACAAGATTCTACCAGGCCTCCAGTTCCGAGATGTTCGGCGCCGCGCCCCCTCCCCAGAACGAAGACACTCCGTTCTACCCTCTGAGCCCGTATGCCTGCGCCAAAGTTTACGCTTACCACATGACTCGCAACTACCGCCATGGATACGGACTATACGCTTGCAACGGAATTCTGTTCAATCATGAATCTCCCCGCCGCGGCCCGACGTTCGTAACAAGGAAAATCACCAGGGCCATCGCGGACATCCTGGCTGGAAATCAGGACCTCCTCTATCTTGGCAATCTGGACTCCCAACGTGACTGGGGATATGCTCCTGAATACGTTGAGGCTATGTGGCTTATGCTGCAGCAAGACAAACCTGGGGATCTTGTGATTGGAACCGGCGAATCTCACTCCGTTCAAGAATTCCTGGAACTGGCATTTGACTATGTTGGCTTGGAGTGGGAAGAGTATTCTCGATTCGACCCCAGATATACCAGGCCAGTTGAAGTAGATACTCTTCTCGCCGATAGTTCCAAGGCGCGGGAAACTATAGGCTGGAACCCGAAAATAGGTTTTGAGGAATTGGTTATGATCATGGTGGACGCGGATATGTCCGCCGCTGGGCTTGTTCCACCCGGACGTGGATATGAAATTCTCAGATCAACGTTCGGCAATCACGACTTCGCCTGCCACGCTCCCCCGTCTCTTGATGCCTAGACCGTGTTGACATTTCTCGTCATTCCCGTGAAAACGGGAATCCACTCGCAGTCCGTAGCTGAACGACTCTGTAAAATTATGCCATTCTGGATAATGAAAAGACCCTGGACCCAAACCGCAGGAAGTAGATACCATGTCCTCGAACAAAGATGCTGATTCCAATTTCTGGAGTGGGAAGCGCGTTGCCGTAACCGGAGGCGCCGGCTTCCTGGGAAAGCGCGTCGTGAGAAAGTTGCTGGAAGCGGGATGCGATGATGTGTTCGTTCCTCGCAGCGCGGAGTACGACCTTCGAGAAGCCGACGGTATAGCCAGGATGCTGGACGATTCAAAATCCGACATGATAATTCACCTGGCCGCCGTTGTCGGTGGAATTGGCGCAAACTCCATGTACCCGGGTTCGTTCTTCTACGACAATGCCATAATGGGAATTCAGTTGATTGAACAGTCAAGACAGTTCGGCATTGAGAAGTTCGTATGCGTCGGCACTGTCTGCTCCTACCCAAAATATACTTCCGTTCCCTTCAAAGAGCGCGACCTCTGGAACGGATACCCAGAAGAGACCAACGCGCCATATGGCCTCGCCAAGAAGATGCTGCTCGTTCAACTTCAAGCGTATAGGGAGCAGTACGGGTTCAACAGCGTCTATCTCATCCCTGTAAATCTCTACGGCCCTGGCGACAACTTCGACCCGGCGTCCTCGCATGTGATACCGGCGCTGATAAGAAAGTTCACCGAGGCAAGGGATACAGGCGCCGAGCGAATCGTCGCCTGGGGCACCGGAGAGGCGTCCCGCGAATTCCTGTACGTTGACGACGCCGCCGAGGCCATAGTCCTTGCGTCTGAAAGGTATAACGGCCCTGACCCCATAAATTTGGGAGTGGGCAGAGAAATCAAGATCAGGGAATTGGTAAATTACATCAAGGACCTTACTCATTTCCAGGGAGAGGTTGTCTGGGATACCGCCAAACCTGATGGTCAGCCCCGAAGGAAACTGGACACAACCCTGGCCGCCGAATGGATAGGATTCGAGGCAAGCACTCCTTTCAAGGTCGGCCTGAAAAACACCATAGATTGGTATGAGTCGAATAACTTATACCATTTAAATCTGACTATGCCGTAAACATCTGATACAAACTACCTACCGTCATTCCCGCGAAAGCGGGAATCCACTGAGCTGGTCGGGCAGAACGTGGTGTCATCAATCCGAATTGGTATTATGAAAATATCCATAATAACGCCTGTCCTCAACGACGCCCGTGTCGCGTGCGCTGGATTCCATCCTGGCGCAATGCCACGATCACCAACTCGAACTCATCGTCGTGGACGGCGGCTCCACGGACGGCACGCTGGAAATCCTGGGAGGATACCGGGACCGTATCAATACCCTGATAAGCGAGCCGGACGACGGCATCTACGACGCAATGAACAAAGGCATTCGGCACGCTACCGGCGATGTCGTAGGAATACTCAACGCCGACGACAGGTACGCCGACCCGTACTAAGAGATAGTCTCGGCATGAGCTGGGTTTCTCGAAATGTGGGGAGTATAAATGACAACGGGATTATACGTATCCATACACTTCAAGCCCGGCTTAGGCGGCGTTGAAGAACATACTGACCAGATATCCAAGCATCTCACCGAACTTGGAGAACGGATCACGGTTCTCACTCCTCCAAAGCCTGGCGCCGCCGAGTTCGACAGAACTTGCCTTTATCCTGTCGTCAGATTCGACACCGGGCTTCCGACCACAGACCGGCTGAAATCCAGTTTGAATCGCCGATTGTTACTGGTAGGCATTCTGAAGGTTGCCCGACGTATAAAACCGGACTATCTCATCTTGAGCAACTGGAGCCCTATCGTCGGCCCGAGCGTGGCATTAGCGTCAAGACTACTGAAAATCCCTTTTTTTATATTCGAGCACGGATTAAAGTTTCGCCAACGCTTTCCTTACAGTCTGTCCCGCATGATAACAGCCCGAGCCGCTACACGAATAATCTGTGTCAGCGGCTATGTCAGATCACTCGCGTTACAACAATCATGGGTCAACCCGGATAGAACGATAGCGATTCTGAACGGCGTCAATCTCTCAGAGGTGGACGCCTACCTTGTACTACGCGAGGAACCAGCCGATTCCGTACCTCCACGCCCTCCGACATTGCTCACAGTCTGTGGACTTGGGGAAGGCAAGGGCGTGGACACCGTGATAAAAGCTATGCCCACCATTGTTTCTCAAGTCCCCCATGCGCGGTATCTGATAGTTGGCGACGGCCCTGATAGGAGAAGATTGAAGCGTCTCGTATCTGCTTCGTCCGCCCGGGACTTCATAACCTTTGAGGGTTCCCTGTTCGGAAATGATAAGTTCAAGAAACTTGAACAGTGCGACGTTTTCATAATGCCAAGCCGTCTCCAGGAAGGAATGCCGCTGGTTTTTCCGGAGGCGGGCGCGTTCGGAAAGCCCGTCATAGGCGGGAACTGCGGAGGACAGTCAGACGCGATCATACATGGCGAAACAGGCTTTCTGGTGAATCCCCATGATGTTGATGAAGTCGCGCGGACCGCGATAAGGCTTCTCAAGAATCCCGAATACGCCCACGAACTCGGCAAGCGGGGCAGACGACGAGTCGAGAAGGAACTCAACTGGGAGAAGAGCGCCGCTAAACTCCATTCAGTCATCTATGGGGCGCTTGGCAACCAGTCTCTGCAATAGGAGCGGTATAGGACTACGACCATCAAATCTTGAAACACCTGACATAATTGGGACAGATGGATACGAGAAGGAGAGATTCTGAACGTGGGAACTGGGTTAATGGTGTCATTCATGTGCAACGCTCATACTGGAGGGGGAGAAGAGCACGCCCACCAGATTACAAAACATCTTACCGACATGGGAGAAAACATCACCTATGTCACGATGTCCTGTCCACATCCAAATTTGGCGGCTCTATGTCCAGATTCTCAAGAACTGGATCGATTTGATGACCGCTGCGGCTATCCTGTTGAGAGGATATCTAATTCGGCGGTAGGCTCAGGCCGTTGGCGTAATCCATTATATACATATAGACGGCTTCGTTTGCTTTGGGATCTGTACCGTGTAGTACGTCGAAAGCAGGCCGAATATATAATTGTCAATCAGTCGAACTCCTTGTCCACACTCTGCTATATAGTAGCGAAAGTGGTTCGCATTCCTGTTATTCAGATAGTCCATCACTTAACAGCCGATATACGACCAGGGTTACGCGGACGCTTGTCCAGATGGCTTACAAGTTTTAATCTGAGAGCGGTGGATATCAACGTGTGCGTGACTCGTTCTACTGCCTCCGATGTCGTTAAATTCGCGCACTCGTCCCAAGTTAAAACATCCGTCATCTACAATGCCGTTGACCTTGACGATATAAAAAGTTGGCGCACCGACATAATACGCATGAATGAAGCGATGGAATTGTTGCAAGAACGCGGATACTATCAAGGTACTGGCCCAACCATTCTAACAGTCGCAACCCTATCGAAGCATAAGGGCATCCAGTGGGTCATCAGGGCCATGCCTAAGATCCTATCCGAATTTCCTGACGCGCGTTATGTCGTTGCGGGACATGGTGGGTACAGACCTGAACTTGAAAGCATAGTCGAAGATGTGCTGCCACCGCATTTGCGGCATACAGTCACTTTCCTGGGACGGATATCAGATTCTGAGAAGTATGCCTGCTATGATATGTGTGACGTGTTCGCTATGCCGTCCTCCGAGGAAGGTTTCGGGTTGGTTTATGTGGAGGCCGCCGCCTTCGGTAAGCCCACAGTAGGATGCGATGTCATGGGCATACCCGAAGCTGTCATCCAGGGTAAAACGGGACTGCTGGTAAATCCCGATGACGTTGATGCCGTGGCGAATGCAATTCTACGGTTGCTCCGGGACGATGGCGACCGTGTGCGTATGGGACAGAATGGACAACGGCGCGTGGAAACTGAATTGAGTTGGCGCGTGAGTGCAAGAAAGTATCAACAAATTATAAGTGAGTTGAGCGATGCCGGACGCTCCAAAAGTTAGCCTAATAATCACGACATATAACCGCGCCAGATTGCTGCCCCGCGCCGTCAATAGCGTCTTTGACCAGACCTATGAGGACTATGAGCTAATAATCGTGGACGACTGTTCCACAGACTCGACCCCAGAGATAATCCAATCTTTCGAGAACCCGCGTGTCCGCTCATTCAGGCACGAAATTAACCGGGGTCTGTCAGCCGCCCGCAACACAGGCATAGCCAACGCTCGTGGAGAATACATCGCGTTCTTGGACGACGATGACGAATGCACTCCGAACAGGTTGACTGACCAGGTATCCATACTCGATTCCAACCCCAACGCCGGGCTGGTGTACGGTTGGATTGAGGAGATAAACGACGCCACTGGAGCGAGGCGAGTGCCCCGGAACATACAGAACACCCATAGTGGTCGAGCCGCGTTTGAGGCTGCCCTGACAGGAGTAAGCGACACTGCTTCGATGGCCTACCCTTGCATACGCGCCTCGATCATCCGGCAAGTTGGCGGCTACGACGAGCGAGTGCCTACCAATGGCGAAGAAGCTCTGTTCATGACATCCGTCACCCAGATATGCGACGCTGAATACGTGCCAAGCATAATCGGACGCATTCATGTGAACCATACATATGACAGGCTAAGCCAAACCGATACGTCTGAGAAATTCAACAGATACCTAGAAGTCCACTTACTGAAATTCGGAGACGAACTGCGGCGGCGGCCCAAGACGCTCGCCAGTTTCTATGCCGCCTCGGCCGCCGGCCTCATGCGCGTCAGGCAGCCGCGCCGCGCATTCGGCTATATGCTCAATGCTTTGCGGACAGACCCTTTCAGCGCGTCCAACTTCCCGCGCCTGCTATACGTAGGCAAAGCGTTCGTCTGGCACGCCACGCCCCTGAGAAGATTCAGGGCTCAGGCCAGGAACATACGCTCGTTCATCTTTGGCCGCCGCCAAGAAGACGGATAGAAACCCTGAGACTTGATCGCGACCGCCAATCCCTCTACACATCCACTCCCCACCCATGCTATAATCCGAACATACAAACTAGGCCGTGTTGATATTTACCGTCATTCCCGTGAAAACGGGAACCCCGAAGGGCTCGCCGTTAGGCAATCCAGAAGTTTGGAGTATTGCTGACGTTGCTATCGCTGTGATCGTTTAGAGGACTGAATCGTCAAATGTCAACAGAACCTAACCACCGGAATCCGTCTCACGAATACCGATCACACACTGGTTCCCGCAGGCGCGCGCTTGGTGTCCGCCTCCAACCACGGAAAACCGATAACCGGCAACTAATGACCAACAACCAACCACCCATAACCAAAAACCGATAAACCTGAGATTATCCGAACGAAAAACGGGAAGTCCGGAAAAAAAGGGCCTCATAGCTAACGCAGGCAAAACGCAGGCAGACTCTGGTCACAGCGGTCGCCTGTTGCCTCCCTGTTAAACCCCAGCGACTCACCCAGCCCGAGCCCAGCGCAACTATAAACCCAACCTTATCAAACTCCCCTAACCTACCCAAAACCACCGTGAACGCCCGCGACATAAGATTCGCGTCTCCATACCTTGAACATCCTCCACGTCACCCCCAGTATGTCGCCCCAATGGGGAGGCCCCGTCGCCGTCGTGTCCGAACTCATTCCGGCCCTGTCCGGTGAAGGGATTCGTTGTGAAATAGCCACGACCATGGGGCACAGGGTAGGCTACGATCTAGTTTCGCCCCAAGGCGTTCCGATTCACGCCTTCGATACCGGATTCCTCGCACATATCTGGACATCCTACTCAAATGGGATGTCCAAGTTCCTTCAAGAGAACGTAGCCCGTTTCGACCTCATCCACGTCCACGAAATCTGGCATCACGCCGGATACGCCGCCTACCGCGCCGCCAAGAAGAATGAGATTCCGTTTGTCCTCACACCGCACGGCGAACTTGGTGAGTGGCATCTCAGCCACAAGGCGATGAAGAAGCGGATATACATGACCCTCATTCTCGACCGTATCCTGCGCAACGCCGACGCCATCCACGCCATCACGCCCGCCGAGAAGGACCGGATAGCGGAACTGGGATACAATACGCCCGTCACAGTCGCCCCGAATGGCATCCATCCCGACCATTTCGATGACCTGCCCGACCCGTCAGATTTTCTGAACAGATTCCCAGCGCTAAAGAGGAAGCGCGTCATCCTGTATCTGGGACGCCTCAATCCCACGAAGGGACTGGACATCCTCGCGCGAGGCTTCAGCGACATCGCTCGCCGTTTCCCGGACGCGGTTCTGTTGATGGTCGGCCCCGACGAAGAAGGGGGGCGTCAAGTCATGGAGTCCATACTAACGTCCGAAGGAGTTCTCGACAGGACGATATTCACAGGAATGTTGACTGGCGAGGACAAGCTGGCCGCCTTATCCGGCGCGGACATATTCGTTCTGCCCTCATACTCCGAAGGATTCAGTATCGCCGTCCTCGAAGCCATGGCCGCCCGACTGCCGGTAGTCATCAGCGAGGGCTGCAACTTCCCTGAAGTGGCCGAAAATGACGCAGGCTTCGTAGTAGAGGCGAAGGATGAGCCTGTCGCCGAGGCAATCAGCGCATTGCTCTCCGACCCGGACCTCCGCGCCCGCATGGGCGAGAACGGCAGGAACCTGGTTACCGAGCGCTACACCTGGCAGGCCACCGCATCCAAGATTGCGGACCTGTACAGATCTCTCGTCGCCAGGAAGAATCAGCAAACAGCCGGTTGATTACGCCGTGTTGACATTTACCGTCATTCCCGCGAAAGCGGGAATCCAGAAGCGCTGGGTATAGCTAACGTCGTTATCGCCATGATCGTTTAGATGCCTGAAATATCAGTTGACATTTACCGTCATTCCCGCGAAAGCGGGAATCCAGAAGCGCTGGGTATAGGTAACGTCGCTATCGCCATGATCGTTTAGATGCCTGAAATATCAAATGTCAGCAGAACCTAACACAGAGAGAACAACTGGTGGAGCTGGGGGGACTCGAACCCCCTACCTCTTCAATGCCATTGAAGCGCTCTCCCAGATGAGCTACAGCCCCACAGTGTCGGTGCGGAAGACAAGCCTAAATATAGCAAACCGCCCCGACGCCGCGCAATGCGGCCAGCCTTAGCGAACCTGTGTCAAATTAGTCTGCGCTCCCTTTTACTCGAAAGTTCCTTCCCCCTTGATGGGCTGACAGGGGTAGGCAAATCAATAAACCCGTTCGTCCTGAGCCTGTCGAAGGACAAGTCCAAAAGTCCCTTCCCCCTTGACGGGGGAAGGCTAGGATGGGGGTGATCCACCTTACCGACCAAACTGATACAGCATCAACCTCAACCTGTCAACCACCGCGTTCCTGCCTCACTCTTGCCCACTCCGCCATCAGGTCGTCGTTCGGCGGGTAATACTTGCCCGGCGCAACGCCCTCCGCTCGCACCTTCTCCTTGATGTAATTCTCGGCGCCCTCGTGATCAACCGCCCACTCCAGCGCCGCCTCCGCCATCCAGGACGGCACGACGAGCACCCCGTCATTGTCTCCAACCAGTACATCTCCCGGTCGCACCAGCGCGCCGCCGCACTGTATTTGGATGTTCTCCTCAGCCGGTATCGCCGTCGGGTTGCCGTGGAAACTGCGCGCCTTGGCATACACCCGCAGACCGTAGTCCTCGTCCACCATCACATCCAGGTCGCGGATCGCGCCGTCAATCACCACCCCGTCCGCATTGTTCATCGCCAACTGAAGCAGCTTCACGTCCCCCGCCACCACGTCCTCCCGCGATCCCATTATGTCCGCAACCAGCGCGTCGCCCGGCCCACACCGGCCCATAGCCACATACTCGACGGAGTCCTCTCCGGGCGCCCTTTCGCTCGCGATGTCCGGTCGCGTCGGCAGGAATCTGAGAGTTCTGGCCCTCGCCGCAAATCTCTCCTTACCGGGCGTGAAGTTCACCAGCCCTTCGCACACCATCAGTGGCGACCCCATTGAGCGCACCGCGTTGTACACCGTCGCCGTCGGAATGCTCTTCAGTCCGTCAAGCGTGTCCTGGGACACTTCCACAGGCTTCATGTCACTCATATTCTTACATTCTCCTTAGAATCCATTCTCGTATTTCTGATAGAGTCGGCGTTGATGATATGAACCCATGGACACACTGTCAAATCGCGGGGCAATCGCCAGGGTCTTTCATTTTCGTCTTGTCGTCAGTCTTTCGTTCGCCCTGAGCTTGTCGAAGGGCCGTCCATTCATGGTTCGACAGGCTCACCACGAACGGACTACACAGGTGACACTCGAAAATGAAAAGGCCATGGGGCAATCGCGGTAGCGTTTCCTTATAGCGTGTCCTTTTAGTAGAATCGCGCCACCAATCCCATCCATTAGGAGCGCAGTCATTGGAGTCGGCAGGCGCGCAGCCTGAGCAGGTACGGAACAGGCCTACTATCCTCGGCGTGATGTCGGCGGGGCATGGGGTGGCGCATCTGTACGACCAGGGCTTTCCAGTGCTCATGCCGACTATCGCGTCCTACTTCGGGCTGAGTTCGTTCCAGGTGTCGGTCCTGCTCGCGCTCAGGTTCACCGGATTCGGCGTGGTCAACATCGGCGGCGGGCTGGTGGTGGATATGCTCAAGCAGCACTGGGGCGGAATGCTGGTCGGCTGTATGGTGTCGGCGAGCTTGTTCTTCGCGCTGGTCGGGTCAGCTCCGAACTACCTGGTACTGCTGCTCATCGTGCCGGTGGTGAACATTCCCGGAGCGCTGTGGCACCTGCCGTCCGCGGCGTCGCTGTCGCAGATATTCCCTGAGAGGCGGGGGTTCGCGCTCGCTATTCACGGATTCGGAGCGAACCTCGGCAACCTGATAGGACCGCTGACGGCGGCGTTTCTGCTGGAGCGGCTGGGATCGTGGCGCGGGGTGATGTTCATCTACGTCGGGCCGGCGCTTATCATGGGCGTGCTGGTGTGGATGTTCCTGAGAGACGTGGGCAGAATCGGGGATGTGGAGAGGCGCGGGCTCAGGACGCAACTGCGAGACTCGATGCAGCTAGTACGCAGTCCGGCGGTGCTGCTGATGGTCGGAGCGGCGATGCTGAGAGGCATAGGTCTGGACGCGCTGTTCGCCTGGTCGCCGTTCTACCTGGAGGAGACGCTGGACAAGAGTCATCTGGACGCCGGCTTCCACTACGCGCTGCTGACCGGGATGGGGATAGCTTCGACCCCGGCGCTGGGATACCTGTCGGACAGGTTCGGGCGCAAGATCGTACTGGTTCCGGGATTCGCGATTGCCGCGGCGCTGTCGTTCGTCACGGTCGGGGCGGGCGGCGGACTGTGGCTGACGCTCGTGCTTGCGGGCACTGGCCTGTTCAGCTTCGCGCTGCACCAGATAGTGCAGGCCGCCGTCCTGGACGAGGTGGGACGGGGGACGGAGGCGACGGCGGTGGGGCTGATCTTCGGATTGAACGGGATACTGGGAGCAGTGTCGCCGTTCCTGGCGTTCCTGGTGATCGAGAACTTCGGCGGCTACGGCTCGGTGTACTACTACTCGGGCATCCTGACACTGGTAGCGGGGGTCTTGATCATGGTCGCGCCGATGCGGAGAAGGGGGTAAGATAGGAGGTTGAAATGAAGTACGCCGTAGTCATAGAGAAAGCTCCCAACAACTACTCGGCATACGTTCCTGACCTGCCGGGGTGTATCGCGGCCGCCGAGACTCTGCCGGAAGTGGAAGCGCTAATACAAGAGGCCATCGGATACCACTTGGAAATGATGCGGGAGTACGGCGACCCGATTCCTGAACCGCAGGCAATAGTACAGTTGGTCGAAGTATAGGCTATGGAATTGCGTTGCGTAATAGGTATATCAGGCAGATGGCGGATTATGGGTACTAAACAGAGGTATCAGCTATGAAATCTGCACAAATCGCAAGTACTACCTGCGATTTGTGCAGTAAAGAAGCCTTTATGGAAACATTCAGTGTAGAAATCCAGATTGGCGACTTTCACCGCGAGCGATGGGTGAGCATGGACGCTCTGGTGGATACGGGAGCGTTCATGACTGCTGTTCCCGGTTCGGTTCTGTGTGGTCTGGGTATCGCGCCCACAGGGACGCGGCGAGTTCGGTTCGCTGATGGCAATGAAGCTAGAGACATGGAGATAGGCTATGCGTGGGTGCGGTTGGGGGAGAAGGAAGCCATCTCACAAGTCCTGTTCAACGATGAAGGCACGCAGCCTGTTATTGGCTCGTTGGGTCTAGACGGATTGTTCCTGGAGTTTGCCCAGAGTTTCACACCAAAGGTCGGACACTTGCTGACAATCTTGCCCAGGTCAGAGGTAGAGCAATGACAGCAACTCAATCGTTGTATCAACTGCTTGACGAGAATACCAGCAGGCTGGACGAGCATCTTTTCCATCCCAATTTTTCCGGAGACGACCATAGCTTTCTGCGGAAGAAAAAGAGAGTCATACTTGGTTCGGGCCCATGTATTGACGAAGCGTTGTGGACTTTTCTAGTCGCGTGCGGCTATGCGATGGCCGGCACTCACGGTATAGCTAGGCTTACGAAAATCCTTACAGGTACGGAATTGTCTCACTCCAATGACATCACGATATGGCTTGAGCCTCGACCAATCCCTCCCAGGAAGTTGGAAGGAAACACACATCTGGACTTGGCCGTCGGCTCGATAGCTCGAAGAGGAACCACCAAAAGCGGTGTAGAGTTGGATAATCACTTTGAACCCTGGATATGCTTCTGCGAAATGAAATGGAACTCGGACATATCAGAGTCGGTAGAACACGACGCGGGACGTAATCAACTCGCCCGAGTCATAGAAAATGCTCTCTGCTTCCACAAGAGCGGGAGATACGCTGACAGTGCCTACGTTGCTTTGGTCACTCCTGCAGTATTCAGGGAGCAGCGCTCAGAGCGCCGCTTCTACCAGAGTAAATTCAGGGAGTATGTGGCCGATTACGCCAACATTCTGAATGACCTTAATTCCGGTCTGCCGAAGAGAGACCACTATCCAGCGAGTATCAAGGAGCGTCTCAAGACACTCACCCTTCGCTGGATTACATTTGACGACATGTTTTCGTCTATTCCTGACAGCCCAATCAGCGAGGCTCTGAAAACATTCTGGAAGGAGCGTAGTGAATACGCATGACAACCTCACCCCAACACGAACCCCTATCCGGCGAGACATACCCCTCCGACCTCGACGAGCAACTCAGCGCGCTGGAGTCTGACGACTGGATCCGGCGATTCACGAGATCGAGGAGGCGATTGGCCGAGTCCGACCAGTTTAGGCCCCTCTACCACTTCTCTTCTCCCGAAAACTACATGAACGACCCGAACGGACTGTGCCAGTGGCAGGGTCGGTATCACATGTTCTACCAGTTCAGGCCGACGGGGGTTGACCGCGTTCACTGGGGGCATACGGTCAGCGACGACCTGATTCACTGGCGGGACCTGCCTCCGGCGATATTCCCCACCACCGAGCGAGACTGCTTCAGCGGGCAGACGCTGGTGGAAGACGACAGGGTGGTCGCTATATATCACGGGACGCAGTCGGGGAACGCTATCGCCACGGCGTCGGACCCGCTTCTGCTGAACTGGGAGAAGCACCCGAACAACCCGGTGATTCCGGGCGACAACCGAAGCACGACGGGCGCGGACATCACTCCGAACAACGAGGGCTACCGGGTGTTCGACCCGTGCATCTGGAAGGAGGAGGACGGGTACTACTACTCGGTGTCCGGCACGTTCAAGGATGGCGAGCGGGGCGCGAACGCGGTCGGCGTTGACCACCTGTTCAGGTCGGAGGACCTGGCTGAGTGGGAGTATCTCGGGCCTCTGATGGAGGACGCCTTCTTCGCGGAGCCGGGCGAGGACGCGGCGGTGCCCAACTTCTGGCCCATCGGCAAGGGCAAGCACATGCTGCTGCTGTTCAGTCACAAGCGCGCCGGACGCTACTACATTGGCGAGTATGAGGCTGAGACGCACAGGTTCAGGCCGGAGTCGCACGGTCGCATGAACTACGGCCCGTGGGTCGTCGGCAGCCTGCACGCACCGTCTGCGACGATAGACGATTCGGGCCGCTACCTGGGCATCTTCAACATGCACACGGGCAAAGACTCGGCGGACACGGACGAGATGATGACGCTGCCGCGCCGCTACTGGCTCGACTCGGACGACTCGCTGATGATGGCGCCCGTGGATGAGGTCGAGTCCCTCAGGTTCGATCACCGTAGCGTGGAGCCGATCTACATCTCGCCGAATAGCGAGATTCCGCTGGACGACATCGGCGGACAGTCCATAGAGATACGGGCGACAATCGCGCCGGTAGATGCGCGCGAAGTTGGCCTGTACGTGCTGAGGTCGCCGAACGGAGCGGAGCGGACGCGCGTCTCGCTGTATCCCAACGACCACAGGCGATTCGACACAAGCTCGCTGCAGATAGACGTGTCGGAGTCGTCTCAGAGCGGACTCGTGTGGGCGCGCTCGCCGGAGATTGGTCCTCTAAAGCTGTCGGACGGAGAGCCTCTGGAGTTGCGAGTGTTCATAGACCGCAGCGTCATCGAGGTGTTCGCCAATGATCGGCAGTGCCTGACCGTCAGGGTGTATCCACACCAGCTAAGCCGGGGCGTGTCACTGTTCGCCAGAGGCGGCGGCGCGAGACTGCTGTCGCTGGACTGCTGGCAGATGCGAAGCATCTGGCCGGAACTCACATCGCAAGAGGCGAGATAGCGGGTGCGGGAATGAAGAATGGCTTGCCGCCAAGCAATCCATCCCGCGCATCCCCGTATCCCGTAAATCCTTATTCAGACGGACATTACTCGACGCGGACGAACTTCTGGACCTTCGCGCCGTCGAGGGTCTCGCCGACGTACAGGCTGCCCTCTGAATCAATGGCAATCGCGTGTCCGGCGATTATGTCGCCGGGAGTGTCGGTGCTCATGCCCCATCCGCCGACCCACTGGCCGGTGGGAGTGAGTATCTTGACTCCCGCGGGGTGCGAAATCGCGTTCGGCGTGGGCTGGTCGGCGCCGAGTCCCTGGTGGAAGCCGAGTTCGGTGACGTACATATTGCCGTCGGGTCCCTGCCAGATGTGGTCCGGCCGGTGAACGCCGCGCCATTCAGTCACGTACTGTCCGTCGGGCGTGAATATCTGTATGCGGCTGTTCTCGCGGTCGGCGACATAGATATTGCCCGTATTGTCCTGGCACACGCTGTGCGGGATGCGGAACTGTCCAGGACCTTCTCCCGGCTCGCCCCAGGAATTCAGCCGGTTGCCGGTCGCGGTGAAGTGGTGGATACGGGCGTTGCCATAGCCGTCCGCTATATAGAGGGTGCCGTCGAGCGCGACTTCCACGTCGGTCGGACGGTTGAACGGGTCGCCGCTCATCGGCTCGGCGGGTTCGTCCGGCGTTCCTAGCGTCATTATCAGATCGCCTTCCGCCGACCACTTTCGCACTGTGTGGTTGCCCACGTCGGTGGTGTACACGCTGCCGTCAGGCCCGACGGTCATGTGGTGCGCCGACCCGAACATTCCCTCGCCCCAGTGGTCTATGACGTTGCCGTCCTTGTCCAGGACGATCATCGGATGGTCGCTCCGGTTATAGACGAAGACGCGATCCTGCGCGTCAACTCCGACGCCGACCGCGTGATTCCATTCCCAGCCGTCCGGGAGTTTGCCCCAGCCGGGTACATGCTCGTAGGTATAGTCGCCATATCCGACTCTGAGGCCGTTGCCATTCTTAGCCATTCGCTGACTCTCCTTGATTGAATTGTCGGCATGATAGCAGTATTAGTTTTTAGTTGTCAGTATTCAGTTATCGAGTGTCGGTTGTTTCTGGCTCTGGTCTGATGTACGCGCTACGGACTGAAGTATCGCGCCAGTTCGTCGCGCGGGAACCTGGGGAATTCAGACGATGAATCCTGGGTATGAAGCGTAATTTCGCCCGCGCTGTCGTTGGCCATGCCGATGACGCGCGCGTCTATCCCTTCTCCTGTCAGCGCATCCAGCACAGCGTCGGCGGAATTCGGGTCCACTGCGGCCAGCAGCGAGCCGGACGCTATGAGGCCGAGAGGGTCGAGTCTTAGAGCGTCGCAGAATAGCTTGCACTCGGGCAGTACGGGTATGGAATCTGCCTCTATGTCGAATCCGACGCCTGAGGCGGCGGCGAGTTCGTAGAGTCCGCCCGAAAGTCCGCCTTCGGTGGGATCGTGCATAGCGTGGACTTCGCCCGCTTCGGTCGCTATACGAGCGTCCTTCAGGACGCTGATTCCTGGATCGAACAGGAAGCCGGCGGCTTTCTCTATCGAATCGAGGTCCGCGCCCTTCGCCGTCAACTCGTCCGCAGCTTCGCGGGCGAGGATAGATGTCCCCTCTACCGCCACGCCCTTGGTCAGGATCAGCGAGTCGCCAGGGCGGACGCCTGAACTGAGGACCGCCTTGTCCCTGTCTACCTCCCCAAGCATCGCGCCGACGGCTATGGGACGGTCGAGGCCGTAGGTTATCTCGGTGTGGCCGCCGACCAGGGCGATGTTCAGTTCGGCGCAGGCGTCGCTGAGTTGTTGGAACATCTCCGCGACCCGCGACTCTCGAATCCCTTCGGGCAGAAGCAGCGTGGCGAGGAGCCACTTTGGAGTCGCGCCCATGACGGCGAGATCGTTGGCGTTGACGTTCACCATGTACCAGCCGATAAGGTCGGTCGCGAAGGTAATCGGGTCCGTCTTGGCGACGAGGTAGCGGTCGCCGAAGTCTATCATCGCGGCGTCTTCACCCGGCTTCGGCCCGAGTGCCACGCGCGGGTCGGCTGTCTCGATCT
Source organism: Dehalococcoidia bacterium (assembly GCA_965202815.1). Classification (GTDB taxonomy): domain Bacteria; phylum Chloroflexota; class Dehalococcoidia; order Lucifugimonadales; family UBA1123; genus VXRN01. The sequence goes on along the minus strand of CBDBCD010000001.1, from coordinate 800,835 downwards.
CACCCAACAGACTGCCAAGGAGATCGAGGGGCAGTTTGCCAGCGTTCAGTTTTGGGTTATCGTCTGCCATACTCGATTCGATACAGGTCACCACAGACGGCGCACGCCGTATAGATCAAAGAGTGATTCATTGGAAATGAGAAATATGTCGCGTGACAACGCCTGGGCTATCAGCATCCGGTCAAAAGGGTCGCGGTGATGTTCCTGAAGCGCCCCCGCGCGGCTGACGTCGTCAACAGTTACAGACATCTCGTCAAAGCCTTGCCGCGCGATGTACACGCCAATGTCAGAGGCAAGCGCGTCAGCGCTCGGAAGTCTGCCCAGACGATGCTTGGTGGCAATCTCCCATGCCGACGCCGCGCTAATGGCGATGTCGTTTTCCTCGTCCGCTATCACTCGGTAGGCACTCTCCGAAAGTCGGCTGCTGTCAGCAATCCACCATAGAAAGGCGTGGGTATCCAACAATGCGCGCACGGCTGCTATTGACCACCTTCCCAGAAGGTCAATTCTTCATCTGGAAGCGGGTCGAAGAAGCTGTCCGGAATCACGACTTTGCCTTTCAGGACATCAGGCTGTCGCTTGGCGGCCGGCTTGCATCTCACAAGTTGGGCGACCGGCTCGCCGTTGCGGGCTATGATGACCTCTTCACCCGATTCTACCCGTGCAACCAGCCGCGACAAGTGTGTCTTGGCTTCATGGATATTGACTACACGCATTTCCAATTGTCCTCCAAACAATTTAGCTAATGATATGACTAAGATGCTCATCAGTCAAGAATCAGGCAGACCCGGCAACCTGTCAATGGCCCTAAGGTTGCGCTACAATGCGGCCCGTAGCGATTCTGTAGGAACAGGAATAGGAGGCAATCTTGACTGACCAGTTCGTATCGTCTTTCGTGTGGCGGAACCCGACCAGGATAGTGTATGGCCTCGGCAAACTGGAGACGCTCTCGGATGAAGTCAGAGACGTCGCCGGAGAAGGCGCGAGCGTCTTTCTCGTCACAGGGCGTAGTTTCCTGCGGGAGCGCGGCATTCTCCAGCAGGTCCTGGACGACCTCGCGGACTTTTCGGTGACGCTTCATGATAAGGCCAACCCGTTTCCGTCGCCGGACGACGCGGACGCGGCGGCGAGTCACTGCCGGGAGTCGGGCGCCAACGTAGTTGTCGCGATTGGAGGCGGCAGTGCGCTCGATCTGGCGAAGGCTGCCGCAATCCTTGCGACCCAAGACGGCGTTTCAAGGGACTATATGGGTGGAGCTGCCAATTTCGAGAATGCCGGCCTGCCTTTCATCGCGGTCCCGACCACGTCTGGCAGCAGCAGCGAGGTGACCTCGGGCTCTGCGCTCTGGGACTGGGACGCGAAGAACCACTTCGGGCTGTCGTCGCCGATGATGTTCCCGGACGTGGCGATAGTTGACCCCAAGCTGGCAATGACGATGGACCAGAATCTGGCCGCGAACACCGGCATGGACGCCTTCACCAGCGCGTTCGAGAGTTACTGGAACGTGAACTCTGAGCCGATGTCCGACGCGCTCGCGCTGGAGGTCATACGCATCTACTCAGAGAACCTTGTGCGCTCGGCGATCCAGGGCGATATGGAGTCACGCGCGGCGTGCGCGATAGCAGCCACGATGTCCGGCGTCGGGTACAGCAACAGCCCTCCGAACGCCTGCCACGGAATCGGGAGCCCGCTGACGCTCTTCTGGAACGTCGAGCACGGTCAGGCGGTCGGCATATCGCTCGCGCCTCTGCTGCGCTGGAACGCCCGCGCGATAGCGCACAAGATGCCCGCGCTGCTGTCCGCGCTCGGAGTAGAAGACACCGACGCCGCCTGCGCTAAGATAACGGAGATCATGGAACGCTGCGGACTGCATACGAGCCTATCCGGGTTGGGAGTAGGACGCGACGACATCGCTCAAATCGTGGAACACTCACGCTGGGAGCGCCTAGGTTTCATGCCCAACCCGATGACCGAGGATGAGTTAGGGGAGATGCTGGTGGGTATCTTGTGAATATGGCACTGCGCCGAACCGCGACATTGCGAATGAAGTCTTGGAGGCGACACGGTAAATTCACTTTTGCAGTCCAAGCAACGATAGCGAATGGCTTATCTGCCGAATAGTCTCCATTTGGCAAATTCCTTAGCTGTTTTCTCGCGCTTTTGCAGGTTGCATCTAGCACACGAGGCAACTAGATTATCAGGCGTGTGCGTCCCACCCCTAGAAAGGGGTATCAGGTGGTCAAGGTGTTCCGGTTTATCCAATGACCTAGAGCAATGGTAGCACTTCCGTTCCTGGCTTTCCCAACGTTCAGCGTGAAAATTGGGGGGAAGTTTGGGGAATTTACGCATCAACGTTTGTCGCTTTTGACTTTTTTCCTTTTGACGTGCGCGAATAAGAGCGGGATCCGGGTCCGTTCTCATGTTTGCGAGGCGATGGTATATGTCCATCACTCCATATCTGCATTGAAAGATTGCTTTGGGGTTGACCCTAAATCGCATGGCATAAGATTCGGCCTCTGCCAGCGAGATCGGTCCGCATGGAAGAGCCGATTTGATTCTGTCAATGGACCGTCGAATGAGTATGCGGTTTGATGGCCATATGCCATATTTCTGATCCCATAATTCGGGGCAATATTTGTAAGTCATGATTAAACGCTTCTCAGCTCTTATATGATTGACACATAAGAGACCTCCAAATCTGAGTTGTTCACAATCCCACATGATGCAATGGCGATGTTCTGCTTTCTGCTTATTCTCACAGACTTTGCAGACCCCGCGCGAGTGACTGCCATCTGTAAGTCGGGCATCCTCAGTGTTTGGTATCAGTCGTCCACATAACGTCCGTAAATTGTAGGCGCCTCCCTGGAAAAAGGTTGATCCAAATTCTGAGATGTGACGTATGCCGCTCATAGTTCCGTCGCTATGCGTTTTGGCCAATCTACCATCTAGTCGCCGCGCTCATGGCCGTGGTCGAGCCTTTCCAGAAGTCTGTTCGCGCCTTCCTGACGTAGTTGCTCCCGCTCGGATTCGCTGAGTCGCGTGTCCATAGACTCTACCCGGCCATTCAAAAATCTATTCTCGCCTTCCTGTCTGGTCTGCTCTCGCTCGGCGTCGCTGATTCGAGTACCCGCAGACTTGAGCTTAGTGTCAAGGCTGGTACCTAGCACCTTAACTCTAGCCTCAAGTTGGTCAAACCGCAAATCTATATGACGGATTATTACCAGACCCATCCCGAGTAAGGTGAGAAGAATCGCCACGACCGATCCGATTTCAAATATCTCTGAGACTTCCATTATCCAAGCCTACAATGGGCGCACGAGCTAAGCAAACGTCCTTGTCTCGACGGTTTGGAGTGGCATCAAGCAGGAAGCGCCGCGCTAGTCCAACTTCGCTGATTCAGCCTCATCCTCCAATAGACGCCTGATTCGCTCCTTCGCTTGGCGAATCACCTCGGCTTCCTCGGCGATCTTGTCGAACAGGTCCGACCTCGCCTTGATGCCCTCTTCCACCAGGAACGCGGCGGCGGCCGAGCGGCTGCCGGTGACGCCGGAGTCAACAAGCTCGTCTATCTTCTCCAAGCTCTCGGAATCCACTCTCAGCATCACCACGTTGTCCCGCGTCGCCTTGACCGACTTGATCGTGTCCCGGATGGACTCCCCGACACTGGAAGCGAACCCCCGGCTTTTATCGAAGGCGTCGCGCACCGCCTTGTCAACGTCGTCAAGGTCATCCAGTACGACGGTTATCACCCGCTTGTTCTCAGCGCGCGGCGCGTCTTCGTTCTTCTCGCAGGTCTTGTTTCTCACGTTATCCTGAGTCATCGGACTTACTCCTTACTTAATTACGTGTAATTATACGCAGAGACGATCATGCGGTCAAGATGGTGATGGGTGGGGCTATCAAGTCTGAAACGACGCTGACAGCCGACCTTGTACATTTGTGCTGATTAGGCTACAATACCCTCTATGACTTTCGACCCGACATCCGGCGTCCTGAACATCGAAAACCATAAGTTGCAATATATGATAAGCCGACAGAAAAATTATTTTCGGCCATTTAGCTACAAATTCAGACAAATGCAGGGGGATGCAGGGCTCAGAACCCCCCTGTAAAGTCCCCCGCGAATCCCTGCAGGCGCCCTGCACAATATAAATCTGAATTTATACCCAGACCGAAATTTAGATGCGATTGACCTGGGGCTGATGGGCGGCGATGCACTACCCACTATGGCCCAACTGCTGTAAACTCTGTGAACGAGATTAAACCCTGACAGAGCGAGTGGTGTGAACCAATGACTACTTCTTCAACCTTGGAACAATATCGCGGCGAACTGGCAATTCCCAGCGAAGACGAACGGCACGGCGTCAGCGTCGAACTGGACAGCGAAGACGGCACGGCGACACTCAAGTTCGACGAGCCGGTGGCGGGTTCTTCGGAATGGGTAGGACAGAACGTTGTTTTCATGGACCGCCCCAAGTACCAGGAGATTCAGTTCATCACGCTCGATCTTCCCAAAGAGACCGTCGAACTGATCTGGAAGATGAATAAATCCAAGCTCGACAACACGATTGCGGGCGTCGTAGTCGCCAGGCCGAACGCCGTTCGAGTGAGAGGCGAAAAGGGCTACATTCTCACCCGGGCGTAGTTCTGCCAGGGCGTCTGCCTTAGTCACCCTCACACTGGCCCTCTTCCATCGAAGGAGAGGGGATTTTCATACAACTCAGTCATTGACACACGGGGCCTGTGGTTAGAGAATAACGCTTGCCCGAACTGCGGCAAGGGAGTCTTAACAGTGCCTCAAATGGCCCTCAACGGTATTCGTGTTCTTGAACTGAGCGACGGCATAGCCGCGTCGTATTGCGCCAAGATGTTCAGCGACTATGGAGCGGACGTGGTCAGAGTTGACTCTCCCGACCACCCCTCGATGTCCACGGTGAACGCGGACAATGCGGAGCGGGTGGCGCTCTACCTTCACCTGAACGCCAACAAGAGGAGCGTCGCGCTGGATCTCGAGTCCGAGCGCGGGCGCGGGCTACTGCGAGATCTTGCGCTGCAATGCGACGCTATCGTCGAGAGCATGAGTCCCGGCGTCGCGGAAGGGCTTGGCATTGGATACGAGACGCTTGCCGATCACCGTCCCGACATAGTGATGACCTCTGTCACTCCCTTCGGGCAGACCGGCCCGTACAGCGGCTGGGGATACACGGAACTTACCATTTTCGCCATGACCGGCGCGATGAACCGGGAGGGTCTGCCGAACAGGTATCCTCTCAAGTACGGCGGAGAGATCGCGCAGTACTTTACCGGCACCGCCGCCGCCGCCGCTACTATGTCCGCCCTGACCGGCGCGGCTTTCAGCGGGATTGGCGATTGGGTTGACATATCCATCATGGAAGTAATGGCGGGACATCCGCACCAGGTTGGTAGGCGGGGGCCGTTCGCGTATTCGGGCGAGACGGACAACCGGACCGATCCGCGCACGTCTTCCGCAGGGGGACGCGAGCCATACGCGGTCGGCACTTTCAGGTGCAAGGACGGGTATGTTAGCTTCCTGCCTTTGGGTTCACGTATGTGGCCGAACATTTCCCGGATGATAGGGCAGCCGGAACTCCAGGAGGACCCGCGCTTCCTAACCTCCGAAGACCGTTCCCAAAACCGGCGCGAACTGGAGGAGATATTCCAGTCCTGGCTGGATGCTCATACGCGTATGGAAGTATTCGACGCCGCGCAGAGGGCGGGACTTCCGGGCGGCCCGGTCCTGCACTCCCATGAAACCGTCGAAAACGAACACTTCCGGTCGCGCGGCTACTTCCAGGACGTAGTTCATCCTGTGTACGGTCATCTATGGCATACCGGTCTGCCTGTTTTGCTCACGGATGTACAACGAACTTCATCCTCTCCCGCGCCCGATACCGGCGTGGACAGCAGGGAAGTTCTTGCAGAGTTCGTCGGTCTTGAAGAAAGTGAAATCAGAGAATTGGAAGATAGTGGGGTGGTGAAGAGTGGATAGCTCATTGAGGAAGTTAGAGGGCGCTCTGTCGGGTATTCGGGCGCTGGAACTGGCGGAGATTTGGGCCGGCCCGTTCTGCGGCGTCCTTCTTGGCGATATGGGCGCCGAAGTGATAAAAGTGGAGGCGGTCCAGCGCATCGCCAGAGGGGCCATAAACCCCGCTCCCGTATCGCACGGCTACCCGGATATGGACCCGGGAGAACGTCCCTGGAATCGCAGCGGGGCCTTCAACGCGGTGAACCGGAACAAAAAAAGTGTGACACTCGACCTGACACGCCCCGCCGGCGTGGAGATGTTCAAGGAACTCGTCAGCGTCAGCGACGTTGTGTTCACGAATTATGCCTTCGGCGTGATGGACAAGTTCGGGCTGGGATACGAAGAGATTCGCAAGGTCAAACCGGACATCATCGCCCTCTTCACGCCCGGATTCGGCAACACCGGTCCCTATCGCGGTTTTCGCAGCATGGGAATGGTGATAGACGCGATAACTGGACACACCGCGCTTCGCGGCTACCCCGACATGGACCTGTCGCACAACTCGCTGGTCCACCACCCCGACGCGGTGGCCGGGGTCAGCGCGATGTTCGGTATCTGCATGGCGATACGCAATCGCGCGCGCGCTGGCAAGGGCCAGTTCATAGACCTTTCCCAGGCTGAGAGTTTCATGCCGCATCTTGGCGAAGTCTTCATGCAGTATGGGCTGACGGGCGACGCGCGCCCACGAAGGGGCAACAGTCACCCCAGAATGGCTCCGCACGGCGTCTATCGCTGCGCTGGAGACGATCAGTGGGTGACGATTTCCGTGCGTACTCAAGATGAATGGGTGGAGATGTGCGGAGTGATGGAAATGCCCCAACTTGTTCGCAATCCCAAGTTCGAGACGCTTGAGGCGCGCCTGCGCAACGGCGTCGAACTCGACGACATCATCGGGCGATGGACGAGGGAGTTGGGACGATATGAGGTAGCGGAGGCTCTCCAGGCGAGAGGGATTCCGGCTGGGCCGGTACTCGATTGCGGCGGGGACACTTACGACGACCGGCATTTGCAGGAGCGCGGCTATTTCCAGGTTGTGGAGCATCCGGACGCGGGCGTGCATCTGTACAGCGGCCCGATCTGGAAGATGGCGAACAGGTCGGACGCGCGGCACGAGCCGACGCCGGGCCTCGGCGAACACAACGACTGGGCCCTGGGCGAACTTCTCGGAGTACAAGATGGCACGCTTGTGGAACTCGAACTGCAAAATATCATCGGGACTGTACCGCTCGAAGGCGCGGACATGGGTGGCGTGCGACGCGCCGCCGAACTGAGAAACCGGAACACAGCGTAGCCAGTCTATGAGGATTCCCAGTCGGAAATCCCCCTCTCAACCGATTGCTGATGACTGAATACTAAGAACTAATAACTCACCCACAGTGAAGGGACACCGAAAACATGGCACAGATAACAGGCGCGGAATTAGTGGTTGACGCTCTGAAGCGAGAAGGGATTGATACGGTTTACACGCTGCCCGGCGATCCGGTTGGCCCAATTGTGAACGGCTGCGCCGAGGCCGGTTTGCGGGTCATCTCGGTCAGGCACGAGCAGGCGGCGGCTATGGCCGCCCAGGCGCACTCGTACTTCACGCGCGGCGTTGGAGTCTGTATAGCCGCGTCCGGCGTAGGGCAGACCAACACGCTCACCGCAATCGCCAACGCCCAGGTGAACTGCTGGCCTATGCTTGTCATCGGCGGTTCCGCCGAGCTCCGCCGACGCAACATGGGCGACTTCCAGGAGTTGGCCCAGGTGGAGTCCACGGCGCCGCTGTGCAAGTGGGCCTACGCCGCCGAGTCCATCCAGAGAATCCCGACGCTCATCAATATCGCGCTCAGAAGAGCCGTCGCCGGTCGGCCTGGCCCGGTCTATCTGGATCTGCCAGCCGAGATGATCTCCGGGGCGGTTGACGACTCCGAAGTCGAGATTCCAGCGCCCGCGCCCGAACCGGCCAGGCCGCTCGCCGAACCGGACAAGATAGAGCGGGCGCTGGAAGTCCTCAAGGACGCCGAACGCCCACTACTGATTGTGGGGAAGGGGGCTTCGTGGTCCTGGGCGGAGGACGAACTGCTCCAGTTCGTGGAACGCACCCAGATACCATTCCTCACGTCCCCGATGGGCGCGGGAACGCTGCCCCCCGACCACCCGATGAACGTATCCGCCGCGAGGACGCAGGCGCTCCAGGGCGCGGACACGGTTCTGATGGTCGGCGCTCGGCTGAACTGGATATTCCACTTCGGACAGCCGCCCCGCTTCGCCGAGGACTACAAGCTGATCCAGGTTGATATTGACGACGAGGAGATAGGCACGAACCACCCGGCGGAAGTCGGACTGGTGGGCGACGCCAAGATGGTCATGGGACAGTTGGTGGATGCGCTGGACGACAATCCCGTCGAGTTCGGAGAGACGCCCTGGCTTGGCGGTCTAAAAGAGAAGTCGGCCCAGAACGCCGCCTCCATCGAGCCGATGCTCAATGCCGACATTATGCCGCTGGGTTACTATCGCATACTGAAGGAAATACGCGACTACCTGCCCAAGGACTCCATTCTGGTAGCGGACGGAGCTTCCACGATGGATATATCCAGGCAGGTGATTCCGGTGTGGAACCCCAGGCAGCGAGTTGACGCCGGCGTCGCGGGCTGCGTGGGTGTCGGAGTGCCGTTCTCCATAGCGGCCAAGGTCGTCTATCCCGACAAGCCGGTGATCTGCCTGCAAGGGGACTGGGCCTTCGGGTTCAACGGCATGGACATCGAGACCGCCGTCCGGTTCAATCTACCCATCGTCTGGGTAGTGTTCCAGAACGCGAATATAGACAAGTGGGTGCGCGAGTACGTGGACGGCGAGGAGAATCCCAACGACTTCACCCCCGCCATGCGATTCGACCTGATGATGGAGGCGTTCGGCGGCCACGGCGAGTACGTCGAGAAGCCTGACGATATACGCCCGGCGCTCGAACGCGCCTTCAACTCGGGCAAGGCTTCGCTCGTGAACGTCATCATGGATCCGGGCGCGAGCCGACGTCCTCAGCAGTTCGCCTGGCTCGCCCGCGAAGGCCGAATGGGGTACTAGCACTATCTACATTCGTAGATGAGATAACAAGGGCCAACTGTTTTCTGGATTCCCGATTTCGTAGGAATGATAGGCCGAGAGCAGGAATCCAGACATTGCTGTAGATGGCTTTGCGGGAAAACTCGGGGAGGTAACCCAATGGAAACAGCTAAAATAGGCAACTGGTTCAAGGAAAACCGCGAAAAGTATCAATGGCCTGAAGGAGCAAGTAGATATAACTCAGAACGCAAAATAAATATGCTCGCCGAGGAAGTTAGGATTGCGTTAGGCAACGGTGATGTGAATGTTCTCAGAGATACGCTCGTGAGCATTCATCGCTGGAAGACCAATAATCTACTGGGCGGGACTAATAAGTACCTGAAAGCTATGGAGAAACGGAATTATCGAGACTACTGCTCAGGTCTGCTAAATTTTGGACCTTTCGCAAATACTCTTCACCTTGATGATGTGATTAAGTACCTTAAGATTCCGCACTGCAATCTACCTGTATGCTCGGCGGTTGCATCTTTTCTGTATGATCGCAAGGATGTCCCGATAGCTGACAGATTCGTAGCTCAATTCTTCACCAAAGAGATTCATAGGAATGAGGTTAGTCCAGATACTCTAGAGGTCTTGGATTGGATTGACCCTATACCCTTCAGACTTGAAGATGGGGAGCCAAAGACAGTTACGGTAATAGGATAGGACGTTTACGATTAGCCGTTTTTACCGACGGGGGGTTTAACTATAACCTAAAACAGTATCACCAACTAGCTACTCAGTGTGCGACGATAGCGGATTTTCTGAATGACAATAGATATACATACATTGACATCGAGGGAAATAACCAAAAATTTATCCCCGTAGATGTCGAGATGGCTATCTTCTCATGGGCTACGAAGAATAGCTCTCGGTTTGACGGTGTCCGCTAAGTCCGAGGTAGTGTAGCTGACTGGATGCCTAGTCCAATTACGCATCCCGATAAGCCCGACCACGACTTACCACCGTCTGAAGCGAACTCAGGTCGCCGCGCGCGACGCTGTTGCCGCGAGGCTGGGGCGGTCTGGGATCGAGTCCCAATAGCTCGACAACCTTCGGGTTACTGTAGTATCCGTTGTATGTGTGTCGTATGAGAGCGTCGAAGAACTCAGGGCTGTCCGCTTCCACGCCTCGCAGAATCTCGTCCTGCTGATCGCCGCGCAGATCGCCGAAACCTGCGCCAAGCCGCGCAGCCGAAATCTCGATGTCCTGCAAGCCTGTGGAGAAAAGACGCGCGAGCTGGGCTGACCCCGCCGCAACGCCGTCAATGTAGTCCGCCGTACCGACTTCACCAGCGCCCGGCATATCCCCCTGCGGCGGTACGAGGCGGTCGAGTACGGCTGTTGCTAGAGAGCGTTGGCTTTCGCTTAGAAATCTTGGCATTGCGGATTACCTCAGTTGCTTATATGTCCGGCGTTCTGCTTGAACTCGTCCGCCATGTGGAGGGCTACGGCCTGGATCGTGGAGGTCGGGTTGACGCCTCCGGCGGTTACGAAGACGCTACCATCTACTATGTACAGATTCTTTACGTCGTGCGCCTGGCCGCCCCGGTTGACCACGCTGTCTTTGGGGTCAGCGCCCATCTTGGCGGTTCCCATCAGGTGCCAGCCGCCCGCGCGGAGCAGCGGTATCACGCTCACGTCGTAGGCTCCTGCCGCCTCCATAGCCTCGCTGGCCCGCGCTATGCCGTGGTCCATCATCTTACTGCTGTTCTCGCTCAGCGTATAGCTGACCTTCGGCGCTGGGATCCCGTCGCTGTCCGTGAGTTCGGAATCGAGGGTGACCTCGTTGTGGAGTTCGGGCAGATCCTCGCCGATGACGGCAATGGTGATCGTGTGCCCCAGCGCCTTCTTGAAGCTGTCGTGGTGCTCCTGTCCCCACGGGATGCGGCGTCCCATTATGCCGCCCTGCGCGGTCGTGACCGGCCCGTTGCTTCGCGCGACCTGGAAGGCGTATCCACGCGCGAACCCGCGAGACAGGTCGGTTTCGTAGAATTCCTGGCTCACTATCACCGCCCCGTTCGGCCCCTTGTAGCCTTCGAGAAACTCCTCGAATACGCCGGTGACCATAGAGTAGGGGTGAAACATAAGGTTCTTCCCTACGAGTCCCGACGAGTTTGCCAGCCCATCCGGGAAGGTGGCCGACCTGGAATTAAGCATGAGTCTTGCGGTGCCTACGCCGTTGCAGGCCAACACGACCGCGCGCGCCTTCTGCTCCTGGATGTTGCCGTCGGCGTCGTAGTAGAGAACTCCGTCCGCAAGTCCGTCCCTGCCCACGGTAATCTCTCTTACGCGGCAGTGTGTCTTCAGCTGCGCCCCCAGCGCGAGCGCCTTGGGCCAGTACGTAATGTCCGTGGAGGACTTTGCGCCGCGAGCGCAGCCGATGTCGCAGGGGCCGCAGTTATTGCAGGCGGCGCGACCGTCGTAAGGCGCGGTCAGAATCGCCGAGTCCGACGGCCACCAGTGCCAGCCCAGCTTGTCGAATCCCCTTGCCATGGTCTGTCCGACCGCGCCCAGTGGGATAGGCGGCGTCTGACGCGTGGACTTTGGAGGGTAGGCGGTGTCGCCGGTCATGCCGGCTACGCCCATGATACGGTCGTTCAGGTCGAAGTAGGGTTCCAGTTCCTCGTAGCTGAGCGGCCAGTCGTCCGCAACGCCGTCCAGCGTCTTCGTCCGAAAGTCGGACGGGTGGAATCGCGGGAAGTGTGCGCTCCAATGAATCGTGCTTCCGCCCACGGCGTTGTACATCAGCGGCGCGATTGGAGAGTCGTCGTCGTTGACAGGGTAGTCCTCGGGCAAGCGCCTGAAATTCGGATTGGCGTTGAAATCCGTCTGGCGGTGTATCTCCCAGTCCTGCCGTGTAGGTGGATATTGGGACGGGTCGGCCCAGCCGCCCTGTTCCAGGCACAGAACGTCGAAGCCGTCCTTGGCTAGGCTCCAGGTGAACGCCGCCCCGGAAGCCCCGGCCCCAACAACCAAAACGTCAACTCTATCATGTGATCTCGACATAACTGCCATCCTGACACTTGCGATTTTCGTCCAACCTCATATTTGCGATTATATCACCCAAAACGCGCGTCCGCGCCAAGTTTTACATTATATGTTCGTAGCTGTATGATATGCTGAATATGGCTGAGAGTGTGTGTTGCGTAATTCACTCTCGGCCACTTGGGGCAACCCGGAGAACTCACATGAATCAGCGTCAAAGTCTTCTTACTCCCGAAGGCCACAGACAGCTCGTAGATGAACTCAACGAGCTTCGCACCGCTCGGAGGCCCGATGTAGCCGCCCGGCTGCATATAGCCACCGAGAGCGGTGGAACTGTGGACAACGCCGAGTACGAGGAAGTCAAGAACGAGCAGGCGTTCGTCGAGGGTCGCATTCGAGACCTCCAGGACATTCTCTCCAACGCCGTTGTCGCGGAGAAGAGTCCTGACGCCGCGGACAGGGTGCAGTTCGGTTCATCGGTTACAGTCGAGACTTCCGACGGAAGGCAGCGGCGCTACCTGCTGGTAGGAAGTGCTGAATCCAATCCGCTGGAAGGCAAGATCGCCAATGACTCGCCCGTTGGCGAGGCCCTTCTTGACAATCGAGTTGGCGACGTAATAGAAGTCAATACGCCCGCTGGCGTCCAGAAACTTACAATTGTCGAGATAGAGTAAAGGCCGAGGTACCACTCTAGGAGTATCCAATGAAGTACTATAGGCTGAAATATGACCTATACGATCCGTCCGAATCAACCGAGCGGGATAAGTATATGGCTGAGATTCCGGCGTTCTCGGGTTGTGTGGCATGGGGAGATACTCCGGAAGACGCGCTCGAAATCCTCGAAAGCGTAGTCGCGGCGACTATCGAAACATATATCGAAGAAGGGTGGGAACTACCCGAGGAAATCAGCGGTTCAGTGATGTTGTTCGAGAAAAACGAACTTCTGGTACAAGTATGACCTACCGGGAACTCACTCGCAAGCTTAGGAACTGGATTGTGAATTCAGCAGACAAGGCAAGGGTGATCACGAAATCTGGAAAAACAACAGTACACGCAAGACTTCGCCGATACCATATTGGGGAAGTAGAGATTTGAGACCGGGCACAATATCGAAGATTCTCAGCAATCTGGGAATATCAAAGAGAGATTTCGACAGCGTATAGTAGGTCAAGCGCCAGCATGATACGGATGATGAAGGGATTCTAAATAGCCTTTAGGAGAACATATCCAAATGCCACTGCCGTCCGATGATCTTGTTCAGGCTCGCCTTGAGAAGCTGGAGAGCCTCAGGAACAGGGGAGTTGATCCGTATCCCCGAAACTACGAGCGCACGCATACCGCGCAGGAAGCGATTGAGCACTTCGAGTCCGTGGAGTTTTCGGGCGAGGGAGAAGGCGAGATTGATCATGTGTCGGTGGGAGGTCGCGTGACCGCGCTTCGGGGAATGGGCAGGGTCACCTTCTGCGACATCCTGGACGGCTCCGGCAGGATTCAGGTCATGTTCAGGAGCAACACTCTCGGCGACGAATACCAGACTCTCGACTATGTTGACATAGGAGACTGGATGGGCGTGGACGGTTCGATGATTCGAACCAGAACCGGGGAGGTCACAGTCCAGGCCAGCGGCTTCACTATCCTGTGCAAGACGCTTCGGCCACTGCCGGAAAAGTGGCACGGGCTTACGGACACCGAAGTCCGTTACAGGCAGCGATACCTGGACCTGATAGCCAATCCTGACGCGCGCAAGATAGCTGTGATGAGAAGCGGAATGGTGAGGGCCATTCGCCGTTTCATGTACAGGCGCGGGTTCATCGAAGTGGAGACTCCTATCCTGGTCCCCGTTGCGGCGGGCGGCATGGCGCATCCCTTCGAGACTCATCACAACGCCCTGAGCCGCGACCTGTTTCTGAGAATCGCTACCGAGCTCCACCTCAAGCGTCTGATAGTTGGGGGTCTTGAGAAAGTTTACGAGATTGGCCGCATCTTCAGGAATGAAGGCATAGACGCCAACCACAACCCCGAATTCACGACCATGGAGTCCTACGAGGCGTTCGCCGACTACAACGACGTGATGCGCCTTGTCGAGGAACTCGTTAGCACCGTTGCGGCCGAAGTGACCGGCAGCGTTGTCGTGGAGTACGGCGACAACTCGATTGACTTCACTCCTCCTTGGCCCCGACTCAGTCTGGTTGATCAGATTGATAAGTTCAGCGGAATTGACATCCTGGAACACCAGGAGGTCGAAAGCCTGAAACTGGCGATGGACGCGAACGGGATAGATGTCTCGAACCAGGTAAGCTGGGCCGGACTGGTGGATAAGCTGATTTCCACAAGGGTCGAGCCTAACCTCATTGATCCCTGTTTCCTGGTGGACTACCCGGTGCAGGTGTCCCCCTTGGCAAAGCGAGCGTCCTACGACGACCGGCTCGTAGAACGTTTCGAGGCGTTCGTCGCCGGCATGGAGATAGCCAACGCGTTCACGGAGCTCAACGACCCGATTGACCAACGAGCCAGGTTCGAGGCGCAGGAGGAGTTTCGCTCCGAACTGCCCGATGAGGAATGGGACCGCCTCGATGAGGACTTTCTGACCGCTATCGAATATGGAATGCCCCCCACCGGCGGCCTCGGGATGGGCATAGACCGGCTGGCGATGCTGCTTTGCGGCCAGCGCACCATCCGGGAGGTCGTCCTCTTTCCGCAGATGCGGACATAGTTTAAGTCGCGCCTCTGTTGATGCTAGAATCTTAATCAGATTCGATTAGTGATACTGGCCCTGAGGTCCGACTTCCATGACCAAGCAGGTAAGACTCAGATTCGCCCCCAGTCCGACGGGCAACCCGCACATCGGCAACATCCGAACAGCCATCTTCGGCTGGCTGTTCGCTCGCAAGCACGACGGCGCGTACATGATCCGCGTCGAGGATACCGACCAGGCACGCCGTACCGACGGCGCTGTCGAAGCAATGCTCGAATCCCTGGCTTGGGTGGGACTGGACTGGGACGAGGGTCCTGATATAGGCGGCCCGTGCGAGCCTTACGTTCAGTCGGAACGACTTGGCCTGTATCACGAAGCCGCCGAGTCGCTCATAGATTCGGGATATGCATACCGCTGCTACTGTTCGCCGGAACGGCTCGATCAGCTGAGGCTCGATCAGCAAGTGCGTGGCGACGAGACAATCGGATATGACGGCTACTGCCGTTCTCTTACCGATTCCAAGCGGTGGGAGTATGAGAAATCGGGTACGCCTCCCGTAGTCCGCTTCAGGATGCCAACTGAGGGCAAGTCCACGCTCGACGACATAATCTTTGGACACTTAGAGTTCGAGAACAGGCTTTACGACGATTTCGTCGCGCTCAAGTCAGACGGCTTTCCCACATACCACCTCGCGTCTGTGGTAGATGACCACCACATGGGAATAACTCATGTCACGCGCGGCAAGGAGTGGCTGTCCAGCGTCCCCAGGCATGTTCAGCTATACTCCGCGTTCGGTTGGGAGATGCCCGCATTTGCGCACTTTCCGATGATTCTCGCGCCCGATAAGACCAAGCTGAGCAAGCGGCACGGAGCGGCCTCGCTGATGGACTACCGTGACACGGGGGTGCTGCCTGAGGCTCTTATGAACTACCTCGCGCTCCTCGGATGGTCGCTGGACGACCGAACGGAGATATTCACCACAGAAGAATTGATACGTTCATTCGAACTTGATCGCGTGAGCAAGTCGGATGCGGTGTTCGACCGCAACAAGCTGGACTGGCTGAATGGCCAGCACATACGACGCTCGGACGATGACAGGCTCGCGGACGCGCTTGCCAGGTTCTGGCGGGACTCCGCCCCGGATTTCGATGAGGCGCCATGCGATGAGCAGGTGAGTCAGGTCGTACCGCTAGTGCGTGAGAGGCTGAAGACACTCCAGGACGCCGGGCCGCTTGTGAAGTTCGTCTTTTCCAACACGGTCTCGGTGGATACTGACCAACTTGTACAGAGAGGGATGGATGCCGAGGGAACGGTGGTCGTGCTGAAGGCGGCGCGGGATGGTCTTGCTTCCCTTGATGAATTCGATACGCAGTCAATCGAAGGCTTGCTCAGGCCCATGGCGAAAGACCTGGAAGTGAAGGTCGGACAGTTGCTCGGATCGCTGAGAGCCGCCGTGACCGGCCAGAAGGTGTCTCCTCCTATCTTCGAGTCCCTGGAAGTTCTGGACAGAGAGACTTCGTTGTCCAGGATCGAACACGCGATTGCAGTTCTGAAGAACTCGGAACCCGGAGGGTCAGAATGACTATGAAATCCAGACTGGTTGACGATTTGAAACAGGCGATGCGCGACAAGGACGCGCTCCGGCGCGACACCATCCGGTACCTGCGCTCCGAGATAAGGAACCAGGAGATAAGGGACCAGAAGGAACTCGACGATGCGGGAGTCATCCAGGTACTTTCGAGACAGGCGCAGCAGCGCAGGGACAGCATCGAGATATACAGAGAGGCCGGAAGACGCGATCTCGTGGACAAGGAGGAGGGCGAACTATCCGTGATAGTTTCGTACCTGCCTCAGCAGCTGAGCGCCGCGGAGATTGCCGACCTGGTGCAGCAAGTGGTAGCGGATGTCGGAGCGACGGGCCCAGGCGACATGGGCAAGGTAATGGGCGCGATCATGCCCCAGGTCCGCGGCAAGATCGAGGGCCGCGAGGTCAACGCTATAGTGCAGCAGACGCTCAGAAGCCTCTAAGCGATAATCACATGGAATTCGGAGTAATAGTCTTTCCCGGGACCTGGAGCGACGCCGACTGCTATACGGCGGTGACGGACAATCTGGGACAGCGAGCGCGCTACGTCTGGCACAAGGATACCGACTTGTCCGGCCTCGACTGCCTGATAGTCCCCGGCGGCTTTTCATACGGAGACTACCTGCGTCCGGGGGCTATCGCTCGCTTCTCTCCCGTAATGAAGGCGGTGCAGAGGTTCGCGGAAGAGGGCGGGCTCGTCATCGGTATCTGCAATGGATTCCAGATTCTATGTGAGGCGGGGCTGCTGCCCGGCGTGCTGACTCGCAACGCGCACCTCCAGTTTCGCTGCCAATGGGTGAATCTTCGCGTCGAATCCACCGATTCCCCGTTTACGAACCTATGCGAATTGGGCGATGTACTCGCGGTGCCAATATCGCACGGCGAGGGAAACTACTATGCCGACGATTCGACGCTTGATTCTATGGAACAGAACGATCAGATCATCTTCAGGTATTCAGACGCCCAAGGGAGCGTTGCCGACGGCTCCAATCCCAATGGGTCGCGCCGCAACATAGCCGGAATCTGCAATCGCGAGAGAAACGTTCTGGGGATGATGCCTCATCCCGAGCGCTGCTGCGACCCTCTGGTCGGCGGCGAGGACGGGCTTGCGATATTCCGCTCGATACTGGACTTCACGGAGCGTATGTCTCCGACCACGATAGGATAACCCGAATGCCCGTCTCTCAGGAAGCCCTCGACGAACTCGCGCTTTCCCAGGCCGAGTACGAAGCCATAGTCGAGCGTCTTGGGCGCGAACCCAATTCCCTTGAACTCGGCCTGTTTGGTTCGCTGTGGAGCGAACACTGCGGCTATAAGCATTCAAAGCCCCTGCTGCGGATGTTCGACGCGCGCAGCGACCGTCTGCTTGTAGCGACGGGCAGCGAAAACGCCGGGGTGGTGGACATAGGCGATGGCTGGGCGGTGGTGATGAAGGTGGAGTCTCACAACCATCCGTCCGCGATTGAGCCATACGAAGGGGCGGCGACCGGAGTCGGCGGAATCGTCAGGGACATATTCGCGATGGGCGCGCGACCCATCGCTCTACTCAATTCGCTGCGATTCGGTCCGCTGTCCGAATCCAGGAACAAGTATCTATTCGAGGGAGTCGTTTCAGGTATATCCGGCTATGGCAACTGCATCGGAGTGCCGGATGTCGGCGGAGAGGTGTACTTTTCTCCAAGCTACTCCGGCAATCCTCTCGTCAACGCGATGTGCGTGGGACTTCTCAAGATTGGCGACCTCAGAAGGGCGACCGCAGGGGAACCGGGCAACCTGCTGATGCTGGTGGGCGCGGATACTGGACGCGACGGCATTCACGGCGCGTCTGGCCTCGCCTCCAGAACGTTCGAAGACGAGCGAGAACTCAGGCCGACGGTGCAGGTGGGCAATCCGTTCCTGGAGAAGGTGCTTATCGAAGCCTGCCTGGAAGTCACGCAGAGCGACGCTGTCGTCGGGATACAGGACCTTGGAGCGGCGGGACTCGCCAGCGCGAGCGTCGAGTGCGCGGGCAACGCGAATGCCGGATTCAGAATTGACGTGTCCAACGCGCCGCGCCGGGAGTCGGGCATGGAGCCATACGAAGTCATGCTCAGCGAGTCGCAGGAACGAATGCTGATCGTCGTCAAGCCCGGGCGCGAGACGGAAGTGATGCAGATTTTCGATAAGTGGGACCTGCGTTCGGACGTCATAGGCGAAGTAACGGCGGACGGTCTGGCAACAGTTCTGGACGACGGGCAGGCGCGAGGCAGCGTTCCGGTGGGCCTTCTGACAGATCCGCCTCTTTATCGCGGCGACAGTAGTGTGAAGCCTCTGACCGGCCCCGAACTGGACGTGTCCGGTGTGCCGCTTCCTGACTATTCCCCGTCGGAATGTCTGTTGAAGTTGCTTGGGTCTCAGAACATCGCAAGCAGGAATTGGATTTACCGGCAGTACGACCACCAGGTTCAGACGAATACCGTCATCGTGCCGGGAGGAGACGCGGCACTGCTGAGAGTGAAGGGTACTGGCAAGGGGCTGGCGGTCTCTACGGATGGCAACGGTCGGTACTGCTACCTGGACCCGTTCGTGGGAGGCATGATTGCGGTCGCCGAGGCGTGCCGGAACGTCTCATGCACCGGCGCGTTGCCGATTGCTTTGACGGACTGCCTGAACTTCGGCAATCCCGAAAGGCCGGAGATTTATGCCCAGCTAGAGAAGGCGGTTGAGGGCATGGCAGAGGCGAGCCGCCGATTCGCCGCGCCGGTGATAAGCGGCAACGTAAGCCTGTATAACGAGTCGCGCGGGGAGGCGATATATCCGACGCCTGTAGTCGGCGCACTCGGTATCACCGAAGACGTAAGTGCCCATGCGACCGTGGGCTTCAAGAACGAGGGAGATGTAATCGTTCTGATCGGTCGGGACTCGCTCGAATCAGACGGCTCGGACTTGGGTGGGAGTGAATACCTTGAACTGATCCATGGCCGGGTTGCGGGTCGTCCCAGCATTGACTTGGATCTCGAGGTCGCAGTTCAGAAAGTGTGTCGCAAGCTGATTGCGTCGGGGTTAGCGAACTCCGCTCACGACTGCTCGGACGGAGGTCTGGCGGTCGCCCTGGCGGAGAGCGCCGTCGCGGGCGGGCTTGGAGCCGAAATCTCCGCGCACATTTCAGGCAGATGGGATGCCGCGCTATTCGGCGAGGGCCAGTCGCGGATAATCGTTACTCTTGACCCTGATAGTCTTGCCGACCTAGGTGACATTTGCGCGGACGAGCAGGTTCCGTATTTGTTGTTGGGTACAGTATCCGGCGCGGACCTCATAATTAGCGACTTTCTCAGCGTCCCAGTGTCGCAATTGGCGGAGGTTCATGCGAACGGTCTATCCGACGCACTCCAACGCTGAAACCCCGAGCGGCAGACAAGAATATGGCTAAAGGGGAATAATTTCCGCAACCAATCGTCTGATTCGAGCGTAGTCCCGACCGGATAAGCGTCCGAGTGTGCGTCGAATATCCATATTGCGGGCGGTTCTCAGAATCCCATGAGAAAATGTCCGGCGATTGAGTCCGGCGAGATCTATGTCTGTAATCTCAGCGACGCTTTCATCGGAAAAACTGCCTGGCGATCCTGTTAGTGGTGTGAAGACAAAATACCCCCTAGACCTGTTGAACTGGGAATTCGAGAGCACGACTGCGGGGCGAGTTTTCGCCCCGGCTTGATCCATGAAATGAACCCTGATGGATACTACATCTGCTGGGCTAGGGGTTGGCGATGAGGTCGTCATCCGCGTCATCTCCCCAGTATTCCGCGAGAACCGGGTCGTGTATCTTGTCCATGCGAATCAGTTGCGTGACTTCTTCCATGGTGAAGGGTTCAACTGGCTCTTCCTGAGCATTCTTTCGCTCATTGGCACTGGTGTTGTTGCCGTCGGCATGAACTAAAGCAATGTCTTCCTCCTCCTCGGTAGGTTCGCGAACAGGCAGAGTTTCCACCGGAATATGACCCTTCGTTTCTGAATTTTCTGGAACTCTCATTTTACCATCCCTACGCATTCCCAATTGGAATGAATCAAATCATCCCGTTGTCTGTGCCTTGAACTCCTCAGATTCTTCGCCCCATCCGATTGGATTCCTTGCGGTTATGGTGAACTCATACTCAGATCTTGGGCTCAGCTCTTCTAGCGTGATTTCCGGTTTATCCGTAAATTTCTTCTTGGATTCTCCGTCTCGGAGGAAACCATCCTTGTTGTATTCTACACGGTATCCATTGATTTCGGATTCGCCATCGTCCGGATCTTCCCATACGATATGCAGGATATTTCGCTCAGCATGAGTACTTTTAATGGATGTTACGGTACCGGGTCTTGGAAGGTAGAGCCTCTCATAAGGTATACCTTGACTCACTTTTTGCGCTAGCTTCTCAGCTTCACTTAACGCTTCATCTACATTTGGGACACAGTTGCAGGAATTGGAATTGTCGTGACATGGCTTCCCAGATTTGGATGACGGACCAGAATTGTTCTGTCCGTGTAGATACTCAAGTATTGCGGTTGTCTTGATGAGTCGCCTAGTTATCCGAGCGGCCTCGTCTTGGTGTGTAGAGATCCACTTGCAATTGGCTTTCATACGCTCTTCGGCTATATCCATCCTACGAACAGCCTCGTCCATTTCCTCCTGCCGATTTCTATTTACGCCGCGCGTGATGGTTACAGTTGCAACAAGAACAGCCAGACCAGCTACGGCCCCTATCCCGGTGAGCGCGAAAGGCGCAGCCGCCATTCCCAGCCCGCCCACCGCCAACGATCCGCCTCCGAACCAAGCCGCTGTGGCGCCTGATGCAGCGGCTCCGGATAACCCGCCGATAGCCGCTCCTGTCGAAGCTGTGCCAAGTGCGCCAACCAGAGTCCATGCGGCGACCGGAGCGCCGAGAGCCGCCGCTATGCTGGCCGCGCCCCCGGCGGCCAGTCCCACACCCTTTGCGCCAGGCGCTGAAAACCGTTCAGGATCTTGACCGTCGAAGTTATACCATCCCGCTATGATATTGCCATTCTGATTAACCCCGAGAGCGCCTACCTTAATCAACGCCTGTATCGCTTCCTCATAGGCATGAGCCATACTATGAAATGTCGTCCTGGCGCTAGCCAAGCACTCGACGTATTCTTGCGCTTTCTCATAATGCCGGTTGACTCTTTCGTCAAACTCTTCTCTGTCCATAGGATGCCACCCCTTCTTTTTGTCATCGCAGACTTGATGAATTCTCGGAGCAGTCCCGGGGAAACACCGCGACTACTCCGGATTCATGCAAAGCGTGTCGCCTACGTCAGGTTGTAGGGGATGTCCAGTTCGCTGGTGATGTCCTGGAACCACTCTATGACTTCGGGGTGGAAAGGGATGCCGTGTTCGGCGCGAGCCTCTTCTTCCTCGGATTCGGGCAGACCCGGGAAGAGCACCCTGGCGTGTCCGGGCGCCGGGGGAGTCTCGCGGAGCATTCTGAGGAAATCGTCCATCGTGCGCTTGAACTCGGCGGTGTCCATGAACGCCTCGACGTTGTAGGCGGCGACCATGTGGCCGAAGTTGGGGCGACCGGGAACCATGCCGAAACCGCCGCCGGAGAGGATTCCGCCCAGGATGTCCACTATGCAGGCCAGCCCGTAGCCCTTGTGGGAGCCGGACTCGCGGTTGCCGCCGACCGGCAGCAGGAAGGACGACGCTCGTCCCTCGTAGCCCGGCATAGGCGGGTCAACCTCTTCCATTAGCGGGATGCCGTCCCCGTCGGCGACCCATCCCGGGTGCAGCTTGTTTCCGAGCCTTCGAGCAAGCCCGAGCTTGTTTCCGGCGACGGTGCTCGTGGCGGCGTCGAACACGAACGGCGGCTCCTTGTCGGCGGGCGCCGCGACCGCAATCGGGTTAGTGCCGAGCCTCGGCTCCGCGCCGAACGTGGGAAGAACGCCGGGCGGGCAGGAGGTCACGCACAGGCCAATCTGGTCGTGTTCCAGCGCCATCATCGCGTGGTAGGAGGCCATTCCAAGGTGGCGTGAGTTATGGATGGTCACCATGCCGACGCCAACGTTCTTGGCCTTCTCTATCGCTATCTCCATCGCCTTGGGCGTGACGATTATGCCCAGCCCGCGGTCGGAGTCAATGTTCGCGGTGGCGGGCGTCTCGCGCGTGATGCGCCAGTTCGGGTCGTTGTTGAGCTCACCGCTTCCGTACCCGGCGACGTATGAGCGCAGCATATTGGAGACGCCATGGGTTTCGACGCCACGCATATCCGCCTTTACCAGGACGTCGGTGGCGAGTTCGCTGTCGGCGTCGTTGACGCCCATCTTCTTGAATACACTTGTAACCGTTTCCCGAAGAGCGTCTTCCTGAACGTGGACAGCTATATCTTCGGGTACCTTGAATTGTTCTAACACCACAGCCTCCTGTTGTTGTACATGATACGGAGCGCACCCACTTCGGAACGACGTGTCCGACGGCGGCCCTTGCGATAGACCAAATTCTATTGCCGACCGCGACTTTCCGCAACATCGCGCAGAAGAAGCGGAGCAAGTCACCCTCACCCCAGCTATTTCCCACCAAGGGAGAGGGAACAGTCGTCCCGCGGATGGAGTGAATCCCTGAAACGGCGACGGCGAGCCGTATTTGGGCGGTTTCATAATGTCGGGTTTATAATTGCGCTGGTGTCGGGCTGGGCGGGCTGCTGGGGTTTAACAGGGTAGCGACAGGCGACCGCTGTTACCAGCGTTTGCCTGCGTTTTGCCTGCGTTAGCTATGAGGGTCTTTTTTTTCCGGCGTCTTATTTTGGTTTGGATAATCTCGAGTTTATCAGTTTTTGGTTATGGGCGGTTGGTCTTTGGTCATTAGTTGTCGGTTATCAATAGTTTGTATGTTCGGATTGTAGCATGGATGGGATGGGGATGTGTAGGGAGAAGGGAAAGTTGGCGTTCATAGTACGCGCTGGCAATGCCTGCCGGGGGCTGGATTCCCGCTTTCGCGGGAATGACGGTTGGTAGATAATCAGCGCGTTTGAAGAATACCTGGGAAAGTTCGGCGGCTGACAATGTGAGACCAAACCTGTAAACTGACGGCTGAAAACCGACAACTGAAAACTGCGAGGTTGGGATATGGAAATCGGAGTTGGACTCGACCCTACACTCGGCTTGAACTGGGACCAGCAGCGGGAGGTATCCCGCGAAGCCGCGAAACTCGGATACACGAGCATCTGGACGCCTGAAGGCAACGGGCAGGACTCGTTTCACCTGTGCGCGCAACGCTGGCAGGCGACGACGGACATCGTCCCGGAGGGGCTGACGACCGGCATCGCAGTGTCCCCCGTAATGTACCGAACGCCGCTGTCCTTCGCTATGGAGGGCGGGACGGTCAGCGACATAACGGGCGGCAAGTTCATAATGGGCATCGGGTCCGGCGGCGCGTACAGGCCGCAGGCCAGGGCCGCGCTCGGCGTAGGGAGAATGTCCGCGCTCGCCCTGATGCGGGACTACCTATCCGTCATCCGCCCGCTCGTACACGGAGAGCGGGTTGACTATGAGGGAGAGACGACGACGCTGAAGGGGATGAGACTCGGTATGCGCCCGGCGCCCGAAACTCCGGTTTATCTGGGCGCGCTCGGTCCGAAGATGCTGGAGATGAGCGGAGAACTGGCGGATGGAGCGAGTCTGAACTGGTGCACTCCGGAGCAGATAGCGTGGAGCAGGGAACGAATCGCGGAGGGGGCGGCGAAGGCGGGACGCGACCCCTCTGAGATAAACGTGGCCGAGTACATAAGGATCTGTGTTGACGACGATGTTGACATGGCCCGGATCGCGTTGGCGAAGGCTACGATGGGATACGCGCTCGGAGCGTCCGTCCCCACGGAGCGCGAGCGTCAGCTTGGGTACAGGGCGCACTTCGAGCGGATGGGATTCACGGATGAGCTGGCGGAACTTGACGAAATGAGGAAGAAAGGCGCGTCTGGGGACGACGTGGCCGAGGCGTTCCCGGCCGAGATACTTCAGAGCGTGGGGTATTTCGGGAAGGCGGACGGCGCGGCGGCGGCGTTCGCGCGACTGGCGGAGGGGCTGGACACGGCGATAGTGCGCGTTGTGGCGGCGCGGCGCGGCGTGGACTCGACGCTGGCGGTGATGGAGGCGTGCAAGCCGGACGCGGTTCGCGCGGTGTAAGGACAGGTGATATGAGAAGAGAGGAAGAGAGCTAAACATGGCGACGGTTGGAAGCGACAAACACACATTCGACGTGATTTACGACTGGGCGAAATTGCCCGAAGACTGGGACGCGCCAATGGCGGCGGTCGCTGTTGACTCGCAGGACAGGGTTTACGGGTTCAATCGCGGAGAGCGCGGCGTAATCGTGTTCGACAGCGACGGCAACTATATGAACCACTGGGAGGGCGTGGACTTCGTGTTCCCGCACGCTATCTACGCTGACCCGTCGGACAACATCTGGATAGTTGACCGCGACGCGGGGCAGATCCTGAAGTACGCGCCAGACGGCGAACTGCTCATGTCCATCGGAGAGCGCGGATACCGCTCGGAGACGGGGGCGGACAACTCGGTCTTCTCGTCGAACGGCTGGAGCGACGTCACGCATGGCGGCGAGCCATTCAACCTGCCGGCGGGTGTGGCGGTGGCGGAGGACGGCAGCGTTTTCGTCGCCGACGGATACGCCAACTGTCGTGTCCACAAGTTCACGCCCGATGGCGAATACGTCAAGAGCTGGGGCGACCCGGGCAGCGGGCCGGGGCAGTTCAACCTTCCGCACGGCGTTTGGGTTGATTCCGCCGGACAGGTGCTCGTGGCGGACCGTGAGAACGACCGCGTGCAGGTATTCGACCAGGAAGGCGGCTATATCGGTCAGTGGCCGTCGGAGCTTATCGGCCCGGCGGTCGTCTGGATGGATCCGGCGGGCGCCGCCTACGTCGCCGAACACAACGGCGGTTTCCTGAGCGTTCTGGATTCGGATGGCAACACGCTCGCGCGGTGGGGCGGCCCTGAGTTCCGAAGCTGCCACGGGGCGGCCGGCGATTCGGACGGCAACATATACTTCGTGCAGCCGGTGGAGGGCATGACTGGACGTCGCATCGTCAAGTACGTCCGAAGATAGGGGAAGAGTGAGATGCCCGACCTCATCAGCATTGGCGAGTGCATGATCGAACTGTTCTCGGAAGACCCGATTGAGGAGGCCGAGTCATTCACCCGCTCGCTCGCGGGAGACAGCTTCAATATCTGCGTCGCGGCGCAGAGGCTAGGCACCAGCGCGGGCTACATAACGCGGTTGGGCGACGACCCGTTCGCCGCGTATCTGCTCAACACTTGGAACTCACTGGGCATAGACACGAGCCAGATCAAGACAGTGGAAGGATTCAACGCCGTCCATTTCGTCGCGCTGATGCCCGATGGCAACAGGGAGTTCGTGTACTACCGCAGTGGGAGCGCGCCAACCACTCTCCACCCTGACGACCTCGATCCCGAGTACATCGGCTCCGCGAAGGCGCTGCATTGCTCGGGGATCGCGCAGGCAATCTCTGAAAGCGCTCGCGCCACGGTTCTGCGGGCCGCGCAGATAGCGAAGAAACGTGGCCTGAAGGTTTCCTACGACCCGAACTATCGCCATCAACTCTGGAGTCCGGAAGAGATGCGGGATGCGTCCGCCGAGTTGCTCCCATACGTTGATTACTTCCTGCCTAACTGCTCGGACGACGCCCCGGCGCTGATCGGGTCGGACGACCCCTATGAGATGGTTCGGCATTACCGCGAGATGGGAGTTCCGGTAGTGGCGGTCACGAATGGAGAGGATGGCGCGGCGATAGGCCATGAGGGTGGGACGGTGGAGATTCCGCCCTATTCTCCGGGCGGCCCGATAGACACCACAGCCGCGGGCGACGCTTTCAACGGGGCGTTCATACATGGTCTGCTGAACGGCATGAACATAGAGGACGCGGGAAGACTGGGGACGATAACGGCAGGGCTGAAGCTGAGGCAAAGGGGCGCTATTGGGGGAATGCCCTCGCGTGAAGAGGCGTTCGGAGTGTTCGATACACTGAGGGCTGATAGCGAATAATTTCAGGGGCGTCCCTTGTGGACGCCCCTACGAAGGCTGAGAACCGAGCATGGCAACTGAACAGCAGATACAGCAAGCGATAGACAGCCTGGACTGGATACAGCCGTGTCCGACGTGCGGGATGAGATACTGCGTGGGAGACTACGAGTGTCCGCATTGTGGGACGGATATTGATGATAATCTGCGGGCGTGGGCGGAAGCGCTGGTGGATCGGATTTTGGAAAGTAGTCAGTGATAAAGTAGTCAGTTTGGATACCAACTGGGGGGAACTGGTCACTAAAATCAGCGACTAGGGACTGAGAGATATGAGACTGGATTGTGGAAGGTTTGGCCGAATACGCTGATGAACTGGGCTAATTTCGCGGACAAGACTATATGGACGGGGGACAACCTGGATATTCTGCGCGGGCTGAATAGCGAGTCGGTTGATCTTATCTACTTGGATCCGCCGTTCAACTCTAACCGTGACTACGCGGCCCCTGTGGGCAGCAGGGCGGCAGGCGCGGCATTCAAGGATACATGGACGCTCTCGGACCTGGATATAGCATACATGGGGCTGATAGCTGACGAACAGCCAGCCATATACAAGACGCTGGAAACCGCTGGGCTGACTCACAGCAAGAGTATGCAGTCGTACCTGTGCATGATGGCTGTGCGGCTGTTGGAAATGCGGCGCGTTATGAAGGGGACGGGCAGCGTGTATCTGCATTGCGACCCAACGGCGTCCCATTATCTGAAGACGCTTATGGACGCGATTTTCGGCGCGGAAAGTTTTCGGAGCGAGATAGTATGGCGACGCGCCAACGCGAAGGGACTATCATTCAGAGGTCTGCCTCGCAATAACGATGTTATTCTCTACTACTCCAACAGCGATGATTTCACCTGGAATCGTCCATTTCGTCCGCATGATCCCGCATATATAGAGAAGTTCTATAATCAAGTAGAACCTGAAACCGGACGGCGTTACACGCTGGGAGACCTTACAAATCCAAACAGGAACCGTCCGAACCTGACATACGAATGGAATGGACATACACGAGTCTGGCGGTGGACTAAGGAAAGGATGCAAGAGGCGCACGACAGCGGGATCATTCATTACACATCTACGGGTATGGCTCGGCAGAAACGCTACCTTGATGAAATGAAGGGCAACCCTGTTGATACCATTTGGGACGATGAATACGTCAAACCCCTGCAATCGCAGTCTAAAGAACTCGTCGGCTATCCGACGCAGAAGCCGCTGGCGCTGCTGGAGCGTATCATCGAGGCGAGCAGCGATCCGGGGGACGTCGTGCTTGATCCGTTTTGTGGATGCGCCACGGCCTGCGTGGCGGCGGAGAAGTTGGGGCGCAAGTGGGTGGGGATAGACATTTCGCCGAAGGCTGTGGAACTGGTGAATATGCGTTTGCGGGAATTCATGGGCGGACTGTTTCACTCGCAACTTGTGACGGCGCGGACGGACATTCCTCGGCGGACGGATATCGAAGCGCCAGTCCACTACCGCAAGAATAAGCACGTTCTGTTCGGGCGGCAGGAAGGCCGCTGCAACGGCTGCAAGACTGAGTTTCCGTTCAGGATATTCGAGGTTGATCATGTAATACCGCAAAGCGGGGGAGGAACGGACCATCTGGATAATCTTCAACTGCTCTGCTCGCATTGCAATCGCATCAAGGGAGACAGGTCGCAGGAATATCTGATGGCCAGGTTGGGGGAGTCGGGGATAGGAAAAAAAGTAAGGACTGAGGACTAAGAACTATGAGACTCGAAGGGAAAGTGGCATTTATAAGCGGGGGAGCGAGAGGGATGGGAGCTGTGGAGGCGCGGTTGTTCGCAAGCGAGGGCGCGGCGGTTGGGATAGGTGACACGCTGGAAGATGAGGGCCGCGCGGTCGCGGCTGAGATCAACGAGTCGGGCGGGCAATGCCTGTTCGTCCGGCTGGATGTTACGAGTGAATCCGATTGGAAGAGGGCGATATCGGAGACGGTCGTGGCGTTCGGGCGGCTGGACATACTGGTGAACAACGCGGGGGTGAGCCAGTGGAGTCTTCTTCACGAGACGAGCGAAGAGGACTGGGACCGCGTTATGGACATCAACACGAAGGGTGTGTTCCTGGGCACGAAGCGCTCGATTCCGGCGATGAAGGAGTCGGGCGGCGGCTCGATCATCAACATATCGTCGCAGCTGGGGCTCGTGGGTACGGAACAGTCCAGCCCGCAGTACCAGGCGTCGAAGGGCGCGGTTCGACTGCTGACGAAGCACACCGCGATGCAGTACGCGCCGGACGGGATACGATGCAACTCGGTACATCCGGGACCGATAAACACCGCCATGACCGAACAGCGTCGCGCCGACCCGGAAGCATACGCCAAGATGCTGTCCAGAATCCCGATAGGGCGCTATGGAGAGCCAATCGAGATTGCTAACGGCGTGCTGTACCTGGCGTCGGACGAATCGCGCTGGGTGACTGGTAGTGAACTGGTACTGGATGGCGGGTGGACGGCGAGGTAGTTTTTAGTATTCAGTTATCGGTAGTCAGTTGGGATTCCCAAAGCTATGCAAGACTTCAAGAATCTATTGGTATGGAAGCGGAGCCATGCTCTGACACTTGAGCTATACAGAGTCACAAAAACGTTTCCATCGAGCGAGCAATTTGGACTGACTAGTCAGATACGTAGAGCGGCGGCCTCAATACCAGCCAATATCGCTGAAGGATCGGGGAGGGTCGGTAATCCCGAACTCGCTCGCTTTCTGAGTATTGCATCTGGTTCTGCGAGTGAACTGGAATATCACTTGATCCTAGCTCGAGACTTGAGTTTTATTGACACTGATACGCACACTAAACTCAATAGCGAGCTCATCCAAATCAAGAGAATGATGGGTTCCTTAATCACACGATTAAAGGCCAACAACCGAAAACAGCAGTGAGTTGTCCACTGAAAACTGATGACTAAATACTGATAACTGGAGACTCCTATGCAAATTACCGATGTAAAACACTTTCTGGCCAACCCAGGACGGGGCAAGAACCTGTGCTTCGTCAAAGTGGAGACGGATGAGGGGATATATGGGTGGGGGGAAGCCTATACGCAGTCGGACAGGGACGTGCAGGTGACGGCGCATATTGACCAGATGCGACGGTATCTGATCGGGCGGGACCCGCGCAATATCAAGCACTTTCTCCAGTGGTCGTATGACGACTTCGCCGGACGGCGCGGCGCTATGGACTTCTGGTGCGCGGTCAGCGGTATCGAGCACGCGATGTGGGACATCACTGGTAAGAAGGCGGGTATGCCTGTGCATATGCTCATCGGAGGTGCGTGCCGGGACAAGATACGTGTTTACGCCAATGGCTGGAGCGGCGGGCCGCCGGAGGAATTGGCGGACAGGGCTCGCGCCGTGGTGGAGATGGGCTTTACGGCGATGAAGTTCGATCCGATTCCGGGGCCGTGGCGCACGTTTGTGAGCAAGGAAGTGGAGAACGCCGCCATCGAGAACGTGCGAGTGGTGCGTGAGGCTGTTGGCTGGGACGTTGACATACTGGTGGAGATGCACCGCCGGCTCGCGCCGATGCACGCTCGGCGCATAGGGCGCGAGATAGAACGCTACCGGCCCTTCTGGTATGAAGAGCCGGTGCTTGCGGAGAACATTGACGCGCTGGCGGCGGTGAAGCGGGACGTGAATATCCCCATCGTTACGGGCGAGGAGCTTTACACCAAGTTCGAGTTCCGCGAGGTGTTCGAGAAGCAGGCGGCGGACATACTGAACCCCGACGTGTGCAACGTGGGCGGCATACTGGAGTTGAAGGAGATTGCGGCGATGGCGGAGCCGTACTACGTGGTGGTGTCGCCGCACAACTTCAACAGCACGACGCTTGGGCTTGCGGCCACGATTCAGGTGTCGGCGGCGATTCCGAACTTCCTGATAACCGAGTACTTCGTGAATCTCGAAGACTTCGGCAGGGATATAGCGGTGAACCCATTCGAGGTGGAGAATGGGTATATCCAGGTGCCGGACACTCCAGGTATCGGGATCGAACTGGATGAGGAGCAACTGTCCAAGTACCCGTACAGGCCGTTCGACCCGCGCTCGCCGCTACAGTATTACGAAGAGGGGCCGTAGGGTTTTCACCCCCATCCTAACCTTCCCCCATCAAGGGGGAAGGGATTTTTGGATGCCCCTATTAGCCGTTCAGGGGATTGGCTCGCCCCTGCGTTCGGGGGGCTGTTCGAGGACCTGGATGATGTTGCCGTCCGGGTCGAGGAATGAGGCGACCCATCCTCCCCAATGCTCTTTCTCGGGTTGCCTTATAAATTCGACGCCCCTGGCGGCAAGTTCGCCGTGCAGAGCGTGGATATCGTCCACGTCGAAGTTGACCATGATGCGGTGGGGGTCCCTGGCCTGGCCGCTAACGTGGTCGTGGCTGCCAATGGCGAATCTGAGTCCGCCCCACTTGAACGAGACGAAGTAGGGGCGCTCGGAGTAGGGTTCCATTCCCAGCGTTACGCAGTAGAACTCTCTGAGTCGGGGCAAGTCCCCGGTCCAGATAATGACGCCGTTCATGTGTCCGATCATGGCGATTTACACCTCGATAAGTTCCAGGGTCTTTCGGTTATCCAGATTCGACAGCGCGGCGCTTACTGGATTCCCGTTTTCACGGGAATGACGGGTAGCTGTTAATATCTCCGGCAATACAATAATCGAAAGACCCTGCGATAAGTTCAGGATGCGGTTTTCAATAGCGGCGCTTTCATCATATAATGTTCGTCAGGGATTAGGGAGGCGGATGAAGAAAGTCTCTGGAAGTGTCCCTGGAAAGGAGGTTGCGCAGTTGGATAGTAGTAGCAGGAGGTGCTCCGGGTAGGTGTTCCCCGGAACGCCTCTAAGCAGTGGCGGGGTCTCGCTTGCGAGGCCCCGCTTTTGGTTTTATGTGAATTCCAACTGTCCTACTGCCTGCCTTCAAAGAAGCGGCGGGGGTTGTCAACGAAGATGTTGTTGATGTCCTCGTCGGTCGCGCCTAGTTCCTTGAGGCGCGGGATGACGCGGCGGGTGATGAACAGGTAGCCGTCGGGGTTGTACCGGCGACGCTGTTCCTGCATCTCAACGCTGGCGATGCTGAGGGTTACCGACCAGTCGTGTCCGAGCATTATGCGCCGGCTCCAACCGGCCTGAATCAGCTTCCAGGCGGTCTCGGTTCGGCCTTCCCAGTCGGGGGTGAGCTCGGTCTTTCTGCCCGGGTACCTGTCGAGTCCTATCCAGACGCCCTTTTCCAACAGGCCGATGAGGTACTCGGTGTCGGTAGTGTCGTTGGAGTGGCCGACGTAAACGCGGTTGAGGTCAACTCCCTCGTCCTCGAAGATAGCGACCTGCTGTTCGCCGACGCGCTCCGGCGCCCAGGTGTGGGTGGAGATGGGTACGTCGGTGGCTATCTGGGCGCGGGCCGCCGCCCGTAGAATTATTTCACCCTCCTCCGTTACGCCGCCCATGTCGTTGGCGACTTTGATTATTCCGGCCTTGATGCCGGTGCCCTCGATGCCCTCCTCTATTTCGCGGATGTACAGGGGGGCAATCATGTCGGGCGTTGATGTCCAGAAGACCCTGGGGATGTCGCGCCATGTGCCGGTGGCGCAGATGATGTTGACGCCGGACTCGCGCGATACCTGTTCCAGCATACGAATGTCGCGCCCGAGGTCTATCGTCGTAACGTCAATGATGGTGCGAAGACCCTCGGAGTAGGCTTCGCCCAGATCGGCTATTCCGCGCTCGATGGAACCCGCACGGTCAATGAATTCGGGATAGACATACTGTATGCCGGCTGACGAGACTATGACGTGCTCGTGAGACAGGGTGAAACCCAGATTGGCGGTGTCCATCGGGCCAAGTACGGAATTGATAGTCGCCATGTTTAATTCTTACTCCTCGGCTATAACAGGGTTGCTCAGCGTTCCGATGCTCGATATTTCCACGTCAACGGTGTCGCCGGCCTTGATGTTCTCTGTCGCGCCGTCGGTTCCCATCCAGATCATGTCGCGCGGGTAGAGCGTCATGTATCTCGTCATTTCGCTTATGTAGTGGGCGACGCCAAAGATCATGTTGTTCGTGGGGAACTGTGAGACGACGATATCGTTGACTCTCACGGTCGTCTCGAGGCTGTCGAGTTCGACGTCGGTCTCTATCCACGGGCCCATGGGCTTGAACGTGTCGCTGTTCTTTGCTCGCCACAGAGTGCGGTCTCCGGCCTGCCAGGTACGCTCGCTCACGTCGTTGCCGATGGAGTACCCGAGAATGCAGTCGAGAGCCTCGTCCTCGGACACATGCTTGACCTGTTTGCCGATGACGACGACGAGTTCGCCTTCGTACTGGACGCGCTCGGTGGCGTCTTTGGGGATGACTATCGGCTCGCCGTGCGCGATTAGCGCGTTGTTGGCGCGGTAGCCGACGTCGGCCTTTTCGGGCAAGTCGGGTTCGCGTCCGAGCAACGCGGCGGCCTCGCGGACGTGTTCCTCGTAGTTCACGCCCGCCGCGTAGAACGTCAGGGGCTCGAACGGGACTCGTATCTGGACGGCGGACAGCGGGAAGCGGTGTCCCGTCCGGGCGTATTCGCCGAATGGGGATCCGGAGACTTCCTCTACCTGTTCGTCTTCGATGATGCCATAGCTGACACGGCCTCCGTACTGGTATCTAATCCATTTCATTTTTTGGCCTCCGTCGTAGGGGTTTCACCCCCATCCTAACCTTCCCCTGTCAAGGGGAAGGGACTTTTGCCTACCCCTGTGAACCCAGCAAGGGAGAGGGGATTTTCCCAAAGGAAAGTTATGCGCTGGAACTCTGCGCTTCCTCGGTCTGTTCATCAGCGCTCTCTTCTTGGGTCTCAGGCTGCTCGGCGGATTCCGCGCCGCCGTTCCACTCTTTGTAGAAATAGACGAATACGTCCCTGGAAGCCGCTACCACGGGAACCCCTATCAGAACTCCCCAGAGGCCGCCTATGCTGCTGGCTACTACCAGTGTGCCCATAATGAAGATGGGGTGAAGCCTGACCGCGCTGCCCTGTATTCTGGGGGAGATAATGTTGCTCTCGATGAACTGGACGACGATGAACAGCAGCGCGACCCATATCAGCTTGCTCGGATCCGTAGCGAGCGCGACCAGCAGCGCGGGAGCCGCGCCGATGAACGCGCCGATGATGGGAATGAGGCCGAGCAGCCCGGCCAGCAGTCCGAGCGTGAGCGCGAAACTTATGTCCAAAGCCCACAGTCCCAGGAACACGAACCCGCCGACTATTGCCGCGCTGATAATCTGGGCGCGCACGTAGGAGCCGATGACGCCGTGGATGAGAGAGAGGACGTTGTGGGTGTGCCTGGATACGTTCTCGGGCAGGATGGAGTACATCCCATCCAGCAGTTCTTCCTTGTCTTTGAGCAGGTAGAACAGCAGGAAAGGGACTATCGCCAGTCCGAACAGCAGGGATACCGTTCCTGCCAGACTGCTCAGTGTCTTGCTCCCTAGGCTCAACGCGGCGCTGCCCAGCGCGCCACCCAGGGACTGGGCCCACTCCTCCACCTGCGCCTTGATCTCGTCGGGAACTTGCTGATCGTATTGTTCGGACAACTCTTCGAGAGTGGCTTTCACATCCTCATATATCTGCGGAACAGTCTCGATGAATTCTTGCGCCTCCCGGACCATAGGAGGAATGGTCAAGAGGATGAGCGCGACTATGATGGCGAGGAAGGCGACGTATATCACCGCGATGGAGAAGATTCTTGCCGCCCGCGGGTAACGCGCATAGCCGGGCAGTCTTCTTTCGATGAAAGCGACGATGGGGAAGAGAACTTCCGCGACGATGACGCTTATGATAATGGGCAGCAGCGCTCCGAACGCGGAGTACAGAATGAGGACTACTATCAGAATGCCGACGGCGACGAGGAACGGCAGTCTCCACCTCATCCACAGGGAAGGGTTTGCGTCATTTTCGGTGGCGGGAGAGGACATGAGTGAGTCACCTTCTCTTTGTATCTATGCGCAGCGCTGACCTCGTTCTTTGGCGTTGGGAGCTGGGGTTCTTGGGTTTTCAGGCGGCTATCATCTCCTTCAGAAGCGGTATCAGACATTCGGCGACCCGGTCACACTCTTCCACATGAGGGAAGCCCGACAGGATGAACTCGTCTATGCCGAGTTTCCAGTAGCCGAGCAACTCTCTGGCGACCTGTTCGGGGGTTCCGACGATGGCGGTGCCGCAGTTGACCCGAACCGTTGATATGCCGTTCCATAGGCGCTGGCCGAGCCTGTGATCCTGGACGACGCGGGCCTGGGCGCGCTGGCCGACCATAGCCGTGCCGGCGAAGGCCGAACTTCGCTGGTCCCTGACCACGGACGCAGCTTCGGAGAGCAGGTCTTCGGCGGCGTCCCAGGCTTCGGACTCTGTTTCTCTTACGATGATGTGAGTCCGCAGTCCGTATGACGCTTCTCTTCCGGCGTCCTCGAATTTCGCGTTGGCCCTCTGTATGTGCGCCGCTATCTGATCCTGCGGAAGTATCCAGGCCAGGTATATGTCGGACTGCTTTCCCGCGAGGTCGAGGGCGCGGTCGGACGCGCCGCCGAGGTAGAACCTTGGGCCGCCGTTCACGACTCCGGGCGATACGAGCGCGCCCCTGAGATTTATGAATTGGCCCTCGAAGTCCACGGGGTCGGGCTTCTGCCAGAGCGCGCGGAGGGCGGCGATGAATTCCTCGGCGCGTTCGTAACGGTTAGCGTGGTCGCTCGTCTCGCCGAATCTCTCGAAATCGCCCTGGATGCCTCCGGGAACGACGTTGAGATCAATGCGTCCCCCGCTTATCTGGTCGAGGGTCGCGGCCATCTGCGCGAAGAGGCCGGGGGAGATGAATCCGGGCCTGACGGCTATGAGAAACCTGATCCTGCTGGTCACCGCCGCAAGCGCGGTGACGGTCGTCCATGTCTCGGCGAGGGGAGCCTGTTCCTCGAAAAGGCCATTGGCGAACCTGGTGGGTATGAGCAGTGAGTAAAATCCGTTTCGTTCCGCCGTCTCGACAACCTGGCGCAGGTACTCGAAAGTCGGGGGACGCTCGGCGCGAACGGTTCCGATGTGGGCGCCATCGCCGTCTATCGGGATGAACCAGTCGAATTTGGGTTCAGGTCTTATCTTTACCATCTGCGAGCCTTGTTTCGTTGATTATCTCTTGGAGTATCGAACCAGTCAGGCGTTCCACTTCTCACGCATGAACTCCGCCATACGCTCGATTGCCTCTTGCCCCTCGTCGAGAATCGGAGCGAAGATGTGCCAGACGTGGATCATGTCGTCCCACTCCTCGAATGTCGTCTCGACTCCGGCGGCGCGCGCTTTCTCATCGAGGCGGACCGCATCGTCGAACAGTGTCTCGCTGGCGCCTACCTGTATCAGGAGCGGAGGGAGTCCGTCCAGGTTGGCGTACATCGGGGCTGCCAGCGGCGACCTGGGGTCGGCGTCCGCAAGGTACACGCCAGCCATACCTACCAGGCCCTCTTTCTGTACCATTGGGTCGCGGTCGGCGCGGGTTGTCATAGAGTCGCCCAAGCCTTCCATGTCAACCCAGGGTGACAGGCACACCCCGCAGGCGGGTAGGGGAAGGCCCTGGTCCCTGATGCTGACCAGGGTGGCTGCCGTCAGTCCGCCGCCCGCCGAGTCGCCCGCTATGGACAGTCTTTCGGAGGCGTATCCTTCGCCGAGGAGCCAGCGATACGCCGTTACAGCGTCTTCGACCGGGGCCGGAAACGGGTTCTCGGGCGCGAGCCGGTAGTCAATCACCAACACTTGGGCCAGACTCGCCACTGATAAACGGCGCGCGAACTCTCGGTGCGTCTTTGGCGAGCCTATGACGTAGCCTCCGCCGTGCAGGTAGAGAGTGGCGGTGTCGCCGGACGCTCCCTCGGCGGATACCAGCTCGGACGGGACGCCGCCGGCGTCCACCTGGCGTACGCTCGCGGGCGTCTTGCCTCCGACGACCCGCGCGAGTTTTTCAAAGCCCGCGCGAGAGTCCTCGACTGTGGGATTCTCAGGCCGGTCCCGGGAGGTCAGAAGCTCTAT
Organism: Dehalococcoidia bacterium; assembly: GCA_965202815.1. GTDB lineage: Bacteria > Chloroflexota > Dehalococcoidia > Lucifugimonadales > UBA1123 > VXRN01. Next base: position 764,312 of record CBDBCD010000001.1, on the reverse strand, counting down.
TACATTTTCCAGTTGGGTTTTGGACATTTGCGTTTTCTCCTGAACACGAGTCAGACTCTCGATTGCGCGTCTGATTCCGCGCCGAGGAGCGATGACAGAGTATCTCCGCCCTCTCGCCGGTCTTCCTGCGGGATGCCGAGCTTTTCCATGAGCACGGGGTAGGATTCGACTTCCGGTATCGGGTCCATCCGCCCGATCCTCTTTATCCGGCTCTCCGCTCTTTCTATGAACGGCGCAAGTTCCTGGGCTTTCGCGCGGAGTCTGATTTCTTCCCGCTCCTTGAATTCGGGCAGTACCTCGCTGGCGAACAGTTCGAGCGATTCGCAGATATGCTCGTGCCGGTTCCTGCCGCCCTGCTGAATGAACACCACCTGATCCACTCCCGCCTCTTCGTATTGCAAAAGCGTTTCGCGCACCTGCGCCGGATTTCCGATACAGCCGGTAGGCTCGTTTTCCCCGTTGCGATGCGCCTCGAAATCGTCCCAGATGTTGAAGCTGCCCGGCACGTGCGTCCCGGTGGAGTAGTAGTGGTTCAAGCCGTAACCGAAGAACTGTATACCCGGCAGGCCACGTTTCACCGCCTTGTCGCTGTCTTTGTCACACATGAATCCGGTCACCATAGCTATGTTCGGGTTGACGGCCTGTCCGATTGGTTCGCACTCGTTCTTGAACGTATCGTAGTATTCGGATACCCAGCGCTTTGCGTCTTCGGCGCCGACGAAGGCGAACGTGAGCGCGCCAATTCCGAGCCGGGCGGCAAGTTTTATCGTCTCCCTGTTTGAGCAGGCTACCCAGATAGGCGGATGCGGCTTCTGCAGAGGCTTCGGGACAACGTTGCGGTGGGGCATGGAGAAGAAGCGCCCTTTGTATCCGGGGTAGGGCTCAGCTGTCATCATGTGAGCGGTCTCCCTGACGGATTCCAGCCACATATCGCGCTTCAGCTTGGGGTCAATGCCGAATCCTTCGAGTTCCAAGCGCGAACTCGCCTCGCCCGTTCCCCAGTCAACTCTGCCGTCGCTGATTAAGTCCAGGGTAGAAATTCTCTCGGCGACGCGGGCGGGATGGTTGAATCCGGGCGGCATCAGCACTATGCCGTGTCCGAGTCTTATTCGCTTCGTTCTCTGGGAGCAGGCGGCCAGGAACACTTCCGGGGCGGAGGAGTGGGAATACTCTTCCAGGAAGTGGTGCTCGACTTCCCAAGCGTAGTCAATGCCAAGCCTATCGGCGAGTTCGACCTGTTCCAGCGCGTCTTTGAGCAGCCGACGCTCGTCGCCTTCGTTCCATGGTCGCGGTATCTGGTGTTCGTAGAATATCCCGAACTTCATCGTGCCATCCGAGTTTGGGTTGGCGCGAGTGTAGCAATGGGAAGGTGAGGCGTCAATGCGGGGGAGGGAGTGTGGACGTCAGACCTTTGAGTATTGTGGTGTGGCGACCTGCGTGCCATCCCCAAGATCGGCCACCTCGAAGTCACCGAACATCAGGGGGGCTTCCTTCTGGAGCAGTTCGAGGATTTGCAGGGCGAGGCCGCGGATTTCCCAGTCGGCGAACGCCGCGCCGCGCATTTCGATGAAGTGGCGCCAGGCGCGAACGTTTCCGGTCACGAATATCTTGGTCTCGGTCGCGTTGGGAAGGACGGCTCGCGCGGCCTGTCGGATTGCCTTGCGACGGTCGGTGTTGTGGCTGAAACGCTCTCTGGGGAGCGCCTCTTCCAACTCGCTGACGAGTTTCACGTAGCTGTCGGCGGCGGACTCGATTGCGTCTTCCAATATGGCGCGGGCGTCGTCCGCGGCGCCGTTCTCCGCTACGAGCGCGGGAGGCATGACGAAAGACCCCTCCGTCTCGTCAACGTATCTCTGGGAGCGCTGGCTGTATGCGAACCCCGCCCTGTGCCTTACCAACTCGTGCGTGAGGCTGCGGGAGACGCCTGTTATTACGAAGCCGTAATTGACGTGCTCGAAAACCGAGCCGTCCTTCGAGCTGAGCAGGTTGTATATGAAGTCCTCTATGTGTCGCCGTCCCCGTCCGAAGCTCATGTAGCAGAGTCTCGCAGATGTCTCGATGATCGCGTTCGCGTCGTCGTCGCCCGCGCGTATGCTGTTGGCGATAGGGGGAAGGCCCTCGTCCGACAGGAAGACGGCTATCTGTTCCCAGTCAACGGATGGCTTACTTACGAGATAGACGTTGGGTTTGGAACTGTACTTCATTTGGGATCCCCTTGCTACGACACTTCTCACTCGTTCGCCCTCGGCCAAGTATGACGCATTCACCCCACTCAATTAGAAGTCATTTCGGTTCCGGGCTTCTATGAGAATGAAGCGCCTGTTTGGGGGAAAGAGATTCTATGGCCTAGCTGCCCACGCTTCCAGTTTCCAAGCGATTTGACCTACTGCCGCGCCCGCGCGCCGAAGGTACGCTGTGGAGCGCCGGGGAATAGAGAGAAGTGAGTATGCGCGGCGAGCCAGACTCCATCACGCCGTTCGAGCGTGACGGTCGCCCGTCCCGGACGGCTGAACGGTTTGCGGTCGCGGTCGTATCCGGTGGAAGTCCATGAGACGACTCCCCACGCCTGATTTCCGCTTCCTCCCCCGTGAACGTTGTCCAGGTCCATCTTGAAGTCGCTGATGTTTCCCCAGATGCTCTCCCACTGTCCTTCCCGCAGCGCCTTGCGGCCTCGCACGATGCTCATAGCAGTGCCAAACGACACGACATCCTCCGCGAAGATTCGCTCTGCCGCGTCATAATCAACACTGGCGCAATACCGCTCCATAAGCGTGAACCACTGCTTAACGGCATCTGCGGGGTCGTCTGTCTTAACCGGAGGATTGATCTGGCTCATTCTGGTTCCATCACCTTCCTATTGATTTTCCGAGTTCGGGCGGAATTCTTACAAACCAAGCGCATCTCTCGCCGCCTCGAACATCACTTCGATAGGAGCCTCCCGGCCCGTCCAGCGCGACCAGGCCGCCGCTCCCTGATAGACGAGCATCGGCAGGCCGCCGACGCGCTTCGCGCCCAATCTCTCGGCGTCCATTAGGAGGGGGGTCTTGGGCGGATTGTAAACCATGTCATAGACGACGCATCCGAGAGAGATAACTTCTGCTGGAACAGGAGATTTGTCCTCCGCCGGACCGTGCAGCATACCGACCGAGGTCGAGTTGACAATGAGGTCGGCTCTTTCGCAGGCAGATAGAAAGTCGGGATCATCGAGGCCGAACGCGCTCGCAGGGATGTCTGTCTCTGTGATCTCGTTGGCGAGTGATTCGGCTCGCTCGACGGTCCGGTTCGCTATCGTCAGCGCGGACGCCCGTTCATCGGCGAGCGCGTATGCCGCGGCCCTTGCCGCGCCGCCCGCGCCAATCAGGACGACCTCGAGACCGGCTGCGCTCACTCCCGCTTCGCTCCTGAGGGAGTTGACGAAGCCCAGGGCGTCCGTGTTGGAGCCGAGCAACCGCCCCTCTTGATTGACAATCGTGTTGACCGCGCCGATTCTTGTCGCCAGGTCGTCAATATCGTCCAGATGTTCCATGACCGCCTGCTTGTGCGGCACGGTGACGTTCGCGCCCAGGTAGTCCTCGCTTCTCAACGAGGCTACTCCTGCCGCCAGGTCGGCCGGTGTCGTCTCCCATGCCGAGTACACCGCGTCTATGCCAATATGCGCGAACGCGGCGTTGTGCATGGCGGGCGATATGGAGTGCCGTATTGGATAGCCGAATATGCCTGCGAGAAGTGTCATTTCAGTTTTTAGTTTACAGTTTTTAGTTTACAGTTTACAGTTGCCAGATGACGGGGCATGATCGTTCGAACCGGAATATCGGGAATCGAGGGAGCTATTATGAGTAATGAGAACGGGAAATCTCTGGAACAGGACCTTATGTTTGCGGTCGTCAAAGAGAAGTACGGTCACCTGATGGACGACGAACAGTTGGACGAGGTGCGCAAGACGGTCGTGGGACTCGCTGACTTCCTCGCGCCGATGCGCACCGTTCGGCTGACCAACGACGTTGAGCCTTTCTCGACCTTCAAGCCTTACAGGAGTGACGACAATGGCTGACGGACTCGCCTTTACGCCCATCAGAGAGTTGTCGTCGCTCATAGGAGAGGGCGCGGTATCTCCTGTAGAACTGACCGAAATGTGCCTGGCGCGGCTGGACGAGTTCGGCCCGGCGTACAACTCGCTGGTGACTCTGACATCCGAGCGGGCGCTTGCAACCGTGCGCCGAGTCGAATCGGAGCTTGCCGCCGGACGCGATCCCGGCCCGCTGGCTGGCATACCCTGGGGAGCGAAGGACCTGCTCGCCACATCGGGAGGGATACCGACATCCTGGGGAGCCGCGCCGTTCAGCGGGCAGCAATTCGACCACGACGCGACGGTAGTGACCAGGCTGGAGAGCGCGGGCGCTCCACTGGCAGCAAAAGTCGCAATGATCGAGCTGGCCGGGGGAATGGGGTACAACCAGCCGAACGCCTCCTTTACGGGTCCTCCGCGCAATCCCTGGAATCCCGAACGCTGGACCGGCGGGTCATCGAGCGGGTCGGGAGCGGCTGTGGCCGCCGGACTTGTCCCATTCGCCATCGGCTCGGAGACCTGGGGCTCGATACTGTCGCCGTCGAACAACTGCGGGCTTTCCGGTTTGCGTCCCACATACGGCAGGGTCAGCCGCTACGGAGCGATGGCTCTGTGCTGGACGCTGGACAAGTTGGGGCCGCTCTGTCTGACCGTGGACGACTGCGGCATCGTGCTGGAAGCGATTGCGGGCCCCGATCCCAACGACCCAACGACCTATTCCCAGTCGTTCGCATACGACCCGAATTACGATCCTGGACGCAAGTTCAAGATAGGTATTCTCAAGGACGCCACCGAGGGGGCGCAGGACGCGGTGAAGGCGAATTTCGAAGCCGCTCTGAATGCGCTGGCAGACTACGCGGACGTAGAAGAAATCGAATTCCCTGACTTTCCATACGCGCAGGTGACGAGGACGATTCTGATGGTCGAGTCGGCGAGCGCGTTCGAGGACTTCATTGCCGAAGGCGGGCCTGCCGGGCTCACTGCGCCGGAAGACCACCACGGTCCCTACGCCAGAACCGCGATTCTCGCAAGCGACTACATCAAGGCGCTGCGTCTGCGGGGCGTAATCGCCAGCGAGGTTGACGCCGTTATGTCAGGCTACGACGCGATTGCCGCGCCCACGTCGCTCACTACCGCCACGCCGATAGACGAACAGTTTCGGCGGACACTCGCCGGACCGGGGGATATCATGGGAGCCGTTGGGAACGGCTGCGGCCTGCCGTCCGTGTCGGCGCCCAGCGGGTTCGACGAAGATGGTATGCCGACTGGCATCCAGTTCATGTCTAGGGCATACGATGAGAATGTCTGCCTTGCGATTGGCAGGCGATACCAGGCGATAACCGACTGGCACACGCGGCATCCGTCCGATTTGGTGTAGGCGAGGTCACACATGGGAAAGATAGTAGCGATAGGCGGCGGAGACCTGAGCGCGTTGGCGACCGAGCCGATAGACAGGACGATAATCGAGCTTTCGGGGAAGTCCGGCCCTCACGCGCTCTTCATACCCACCGCGAGCAGTGATTCGGTGGAGTACTGGGAGACATTCGACCAGGCTTATCGAGTGGCGTATGGCTGCGATACCGATGTCCTGTTCCTGCTTGGCGCGACGCCCGATCCGTTGGAGGTTGCCCGGAAGATAGAACGGGCCGACATCATCTACGTCGGGGGCGGCAACACTCTGAAGATGATGCGCCGCTGGCGCAGGCTGGGCGTTGACGCGCTTTTGCGAAAGGCGCACGCGCGGGGCGCCGTGCTGTGCGGCGTGAGCGCGGGCGCTATCTGCTGGTTCGACAGCGGACACAGCGACTCGATGTCCTTCTATCATCCTGAAGACTGGGACTACATCGCGGTAACCGGAATGGGGCTTGTGAAGGGGCTGGCCTGCCCGCATTATAACGGTGAAACGGCCGGCGTCCCCAGGCGGCAGGACTTTCACGACATGGTTAGGAAGAAGGGCGGTGTCGGAATCGCGATAGACAACGACTGCGGCATCGCGTTCGTTGACGATGGATACAAGGTACTGCCTGCCATGCCGGAAGCGGGGGCCTATACGCTTTTCGTTCAGAGAGGCGAGGTCGTAGAGCGACGTATAGAGTCTGTCGAAGAGTATCTGACTATATCCAATCTTTATCAGAGGGGAAATCCATGACTTATGATCTCGTAATACGCGGCGGCAGGGTGATAGACCCGGAGTCCGGGCTGGACGCTATCCGGAACGTTGGCGTGAATGGTGGACGTGTCGAGACGCTGACCCACTCCTCATTGGAGGGCGATTTGGTCATAGACGCTGAGGGCTTGGTGGTCGCGCCCGGATTCATAGACCTGCACTCACACGGGCAGGACGCCGAGAACTACGAGGCGCAGGCCAGGGACGGCGTCACGACCGCGCTGGAACTCGAGGTTGGCGCGGGCGACATAGACTCCTGGTATGAGAGTCGCAAGGGTACGTCGCTTGTCAATTTCGGCGCCAGCGTGGGGCATATTCCTGTCCGCATCCAGGTAATGGACGATCCGGGGGACTTCCTTCCGGTCGCGGACGCGGCGTATCGAGAGGCGACGGCGGATGAGCTCGGACGCATAAAGGAGGGCATTGAGCTTGGGCTGCGGCGTGGCGCGCTGGCGGTCGGGTTCGGACTGGACTACACGCGGGGATGCTCGCGCTGGGAGGTGATAGAGGTATTCAGGATAGCGGCGAAGTACGGCGCGCCGTGCCACGTCCACATTCGCGGTAAGGGACACCGGGAACCGATGAGTGGCATCGAGGCCGCCGGAGAGGTGATAGCGGCCTCGGCGGTAACGGGAGCTCCGCTGCACATCGTCCACATCCAGAGTACCGGAATGCACGCTACGGGCAATACTCTCGCCATGATTCGAGGCGCGCGCGAACGCGGCTTGGACGTCACCACCGAGTGCTACCCTTACGCGGCGGGCATGACGGCGATAGACTCGGCGCTGTTCAGCGAGGGCTGGCAGCAGAAGTACGGCATCAGCTACGACAGCCTCCAATGGGCTGAGACGGGGGAAAGGCTTACTTCATCCACCTTCGCGGAGTACCGAGAGACGGGCGGCATGGTTATAGTCCACTCGACGCCGCAGGACGCGGTTGACACCGCTGTCACCAGCCCGCTGTGCGCCATCGCGACGGACGGCTTCCTACGCAACGGCAAGGGACATCCGAGGACCGCCGGCACATACTCGCTGATACTTGGTAGGTATGTTCGAGAGCGCGGGCTGCTGTCGCTGTCCGACGCGCTGTCCAAGTGTTCGCTCATGCCCGCCCAGAGACTCCAGAAAAGGGCACCCGCCTTTGCTCGAAAGGGCAGAATTCGCCAGGGCATGGACGCGGACATCGTAGTATTCAACCCGGATACGGTGATTGACAACTCTACCTACGAAGAACCCAGTCTGCCGCCTACCGGGGTAGAATACGTGGTCGTGGGTGGAACGCCGGTTGTGGAGCGCGGCGAGGTTGTAGAAGGGATTGCGCCTGGGATGGGGGTGAGGGCGAGAGTGTAAACTTGACGACTACGGAGCAAGATATACCAGAGAATATAAAGGAGTTAGACATGGCAATATCAAGGGCTATTCTGCGGAGTCATATCATTGAAGCTATGAAGGACATCAATAGCGGAGAACGTTTGGCAGATGGAAGAGAAATATCCAGAGACTGGTGTGTAGAAGGTCAGGGAATTGACGGATTAGGGGAATATGGTTATCGACACTTTCCTCCGAAGTTGTTGATCAGGAGAGCATTCTTTCATGTAGCAGGTGTGGAGCATATCAATGAATATACAGCTGACAGCGCAAGAGATTATCTTAAAACACAGGGGTTTTTCGTAGTCATGCATGGAAACGCTCCACACTATTAGCTCAAGACTATCAAGATGAACTGTATGGTATATAGGAGTTTGATAAACTGACTCAGTGCAGTGGTGTGCCGGAACTTGGATGCGTATAGCGATTTTTGCATACGGAGAATAGGATGGCGCGACTGGATGTGTGGCTGGACGATGAACGGCGGTCCCTACCTGTTCAACGTTATGATTCGAACCCTTCTCTGTCCTTCTTGATTGTTATACCTTCTCACAGCATCGCCTACCTGGTGTCCGAAGGCGACAGGAACAACGGGAAGTTTGTGAATTCTCTCCAGTATCTCCGCCGTCCTGACGGCGCGGTCAAGGTCATCGTTGTTAATAGAGTTGGACGCCTCCGCCGCGAAGAATCTGGTCCATCTGCCGTCGCCGCCAAGTTCGGCGATGATCATATCAGTCTTGAGGACTCTATCACGCTCGTATTCCGTGATAGTCCCTGACGACCGGGCATCGTCGAGGTCATTCAGGAAATCCGGCGTGACCACCTCTTCTCTTGCGGGATAGACCAGCGTACTCATCTCCCGAACGCCGTAGCCGGTGCGTAGCTCGGATGGCAGAGCGTATCCCATCTTCCTCTCGAGGTTGTCGCCGACCAGGTGTCCTATATCGGTTGCCATGCTGTTGATGTCCCCAGCCATCCTTCCTATTGAAGCCAGTATCAACTCTTGTGTCTTCCGGCTCTCTCGCAATTCGTCGAGGATGTCCGCTAGGACTTCAGACATCAGCGCCTCCCGCACCGCAGTCTTGAACGCCGGGTCATCGGCGAGCGCACGGAGGAAGTCCTCCTTTGTCTGAATGCTAGTCATAAGCCTCACACCTCCTGTACCTGAATGTAATCCCTATCCGCGTAAATTTCCAGTCTCTCGCGTGGCTTCTTTGCGACGCAGCGCCACGCCTTCCCGGAGCATGGGTATTAGCTCGCGTCCGTAGTCAATGGCGTCTGCCAGTGGATCGAAGCCGCGGATGATGAACGCGCTGCACCCCAGGTCGTAGTAGGCCAGGAGCGATTCGGCCACCTGGCGAGGCGTTCCGACCAGGCAGGTAGTGCTTCCGGATGCCCCGCTTGCGGCGGCGATAGGCATCCACAGACGCTCGTCGTGAACATTTCCCTCGGCGGCGAAGCGCATCAGTCGCCACGCTCCTTCCGACTGAGGTCGCGTGGGTACCCCGGGATCAACGCGGTCAGCGGTCGCCCGCCTGACTCGCGCAAGAATTCTCTCCGCCCTCTCCCATGCTTTGTCTTCCGTGTCGGCCAGAATGGGCCGCGCGGACAGGCTGAAACGCATCTGTCCCGGGTCGCGGCCGGCGGCGGCTACCCGCCTGCGGACATCGGCGATACGCTCGGCAATCGCGGCTCGCGGCTCTCCCCACAGCGCCAGCAGGTCGGCGCGGCGGCTGGCCACGTCCAGCGCAATATCGGACGCGCCTCCGAAGAAAAGCGGCAGGTGGGGCTGCTGGCGACACCGCGCCTGGCTGTACGCGCCCTCGAAATGGTAGAACTCGCCCTCATGATCGAACGGTTCGGTGGAAGTCCAGACGCGCCTCATTACGTCGAGATATTCGTCGGTGCGCCGGTAGCGCGCGTCATGGTCCAGCCAGTCGCCGTCCTGTCTCTGCTCCACGTCGCTGCCCCCGGTGATGATATGCAGCGCGATGCGTCCACCCGTGAGCTGGTCCAGCGTGGCGGCCTTGCGAGCGGCCAGGGTTGGAGCTACGAAACCCGGGCGGTGAGCTATCAGGTAGCCTAGCCGCTCGGTGCGCGCCGCGGCGTAACCCGCAACCTCGAACCCGTCGGGCGTCGAGGAGGAGTAGCCGGTGAGAACCATGTCGAATCCCGCCTCTTCGTGAGCGAGCGCGAAGTCGAGGATGTATCCGGGATCAACGCCCGACGGCGTTTCGGCGCCCGGATTGATGCCGCCTCCGAACACGCTCAGGGTCGCTCCCCGGTTGGCGGAACTCTCGCGGGTCACCCCGATCATGCCGACGATGGTGACGCCGCCGTCGCCATAGACGCTCGGCGCCTGGACGGCGCCCAGTCTCGCGTCGTGATTGCCTTCGTTCATTACCCTGTTAGCCTTCGTCTTAGCTTTGCGACAAGGGCAGAGGCGGCTGTCCGCCTTCACGGACTACGTCGCGGGCCGCGTCCATGAATTCGCGGAAGAGGGGGTGCGGCCTGTTTGGACGGGAGAGGAACTCCGGGTGGAACTGGGTGCCGAGCATGAACCTGGCCGGGGAGTATTCCATGATCTCTACCAGGCTTCCGTCGGGGGAAATGCCGGTGGGCCAGAGGTTCACGGCCTCGAAGCGTTCGCGGTAGGCGTTGTTGAACTCCCAACGGTGGCGGTGGCGCTCCTGGACGATAGCCTCGCCGTAGGCCCTGGCCGCCAGGCTGTCGCTCACCGTCTCGCATGGATAGGCGCCCAGCCGCATCGTGCCGCCCATGTCGGTGACGTCTCGCTGGCTGTCCATGAGGTCAATGACGGGATACGGAGTGGCGGCGTCCATTTCGGTGGAGTTCGCTCCCTTCAGCCCGACGACATTGCGCGCTATCTCTATGACCATGACCTGCAAACCCAGACAGAGGCCCAGATACGGGACGTTGTGATCGCGGGCGTATGTGGCGGTCTGGATCATGCCCTCGACACCGCGCTGTCCGAACCCGCCCGGCACGACTATGCCGACAGCCGTTCCCAGGAGCGCGTCGGCGCCCTCTTCTTCTATCTGTTCGGAGTTGACCCACATCACATCAATATCCAGATCGTAGTGCAGTCCGGCGTGAAGCAGCGCCTCCTTGACCGATATGTACGAGTCGCGCAGGTCAACGTATTTGCCGACTATCGCGATTGGCAGCGCGCGCTTGGGCTCCTGGATGGCGTTGACCATGTTCCGCCAGTCCACAAGGTCCTGTTCGACGCCTTTCAGATCGAGCCTTTCTATGATCAGGTCGCAGAGGCCCTCGTCCTGGAGGATTAGCGGCACCTCGTAGATGCTGGATACGGTAGGCAGCGTAATGACTGCCTCTCCCGGCACGTCGCAGTGGATGGAGATCTTCTTCTTGATGCCGTCATCCACGTCGTGGTCGGAGCGGCATACGATTGCGTCCGGCTGGATGCCGATTCCGCGCAACTCTCGGACGCTGTGCTGGGTGGGCTTTGTCTTCAGCTCGCCTGCGGAAGATATGTAGGGCAGGAATGTCAGATGCACGTAGAAGACGTTGTCGCGTCCTACCTCGTTACGCATCTGGCGGATAGCTTCCAGGAATGGCAGGCCCTCGATGTCGCCCACGGTTCCACCCACCTCTACGACTATCACGTCCGCCTGTGATTCCCTGGCGAGTTTCTGGATGCGCTGCTTGATCGCGTCGGTGACGTGGGGAACGGCCTGAATAGTGCCGCCAAGGAACTCGCCACGTCTCTCCTTGGAGATGACCTCGCTGTAAATCTGGCCCGCTGTGATGTTGGACAGCTTCGACAGGTTCACATCAACGAAACGCTCGTAGTGGCCGAGGTCGAGGTCGGTCTCGGAGCCATCCTGGGTGACGAACACCTCGCCGTGCTGGTACGGCGACATGGTGCCGGGGTCAACGTTGAGATAGGGGTCGAGTTTCATGAGCGAGACGGAAACGCCGCGACTCTTGAGGATACGCCCAATCGAAGCGACGCTAACGCCCTTGCCGATAGAGCTTACCACTCCGCCCGTAACAAAAATTATCTTTGTCATTTGGGGGCAAGTATAGGTTTGGCCTCGTTTCAGTGTCAATCGGAAAGAAGGCGCGATACTCCGAAATGGGCGGACGGCGCAAGAACGGATTTATTCGCTCGAATCCCGATTCAGTTAGGCTGGCGCCTCGACAATCGGCTGTATGGAACTGGTGTCGGTGGACGCGCGAGCAATATCCAAGTCGTACATACGCTGGAGATTAAGCCAGAATTCGGGGGATGTGCCGAGCGCCCGTCCGATTCGGAGCGCCGTGTCCGCGGTGATTGACTTGCGGCAGTGGACGATTTCGTTGATACGAATAGGGGGAACTCCTATCGCCTTCGCCAACCGATACTGGCTGATTCCCAGTTCGTCCAGTATTTCCTCAAGATGCTCACCCGGATGTATCGGCGCATTGGCGTCCATAATTTTCTCCTCAATGGTAGTCGGCAATGTTAGCGCGAGCAATATCTTGTTTCAGCGCCATGAAAATCGTCGGCAGAACCGCCAGCAGGGCTACGGACATCGCTATGAGGAAGAAGTCGTTGAAGATAGACAGGCCCGCGTCGGTGAGGGCGGCCTCGAATTCCAGAACACGGGCCTGGGTCTGTTCAGGCGTCTCGCCCGGCAGCGCGAGGGGCAGCTCGAGTCCAACGACCAACTGCTGGAAACGCCCGGTTCCCCATGCTGTCAGCGCCACCAGTCCGAACGTCATGCCGACTAACCGCATGGCGGTGACGACGGCGGAAGCCGCGCCGCGCAGTTCAGCGGGCACGGAGTTGATAGCGGCTAGGGCTATCGGCGCTATCAACAGCCCAAAGCCCAGTCCGGCCACCGCGAGATGCAGCGTCATTGCGGGGTCGGCGATGTCCGCACCCCATGAACTCATCAGCAGGAATCCCACCGCAATCAGGACCAGTCCGAGCGCCGTGGGCATCCGGGAGTCCATGCGCTGGCAGGCTAAGCCCCCGAGCGCGGCGCCGATTGGAATGGCTATCGTCATCCTCATCAGCATCAGGCCGCCTTCTAAGGCTGTCTTCTCAAGCACGGTATTTGCCATCAGTGGGACCGTGACCATGCCGATGATGAGTACCCCTCCGACCAGCAGGTGCGTTATGTTCGCGGCGACGAATGCCCGCGACCTGAACATGGTCAGGGGAAGCAGAGGGAATGCCGTCCTCCGCTGTCGGAATATAAACAGGGAAAGCGCCGCGCCGGAAAGCAGCGTGAAAGCCAGGAAGAGAGTGTCGGGCGAATCAACTCTGGTGAGCGCGAGGGTCATCGCGCAAAGCGCGGCGGCCAATAAAGCGCCGCCGATGTAGTCTATGCGGGCCGGATGCTTCGGACTCGGAGCCAGCAGGGCGAGCAAGGAAACGAGCGTCAGGACTCCGAGCGGTATGTTGATCCAGAAGACCCAGGGCCATCCGAGGAAGTTATCTATCAGGCCGCCCCACAGCGGGCCGACCACGGCTCCGGCCTCGGAGGCGGCGCCTATGAGACCGAGAGGGACGCCGCGCCTGTCTGATGGGAAGAGGTCGCCGACGATGGCGATGGATATGGGCAGCAGCGCGCCGGCTCCGACAGCCTGGATTACACGCGCCGCGACGAACCAGGTGAGGTCGGTCGTGAGGGCGGCGGCCGCCGACCCCGCCATGAATACGAGCGTCGAGGCGACATACAGGTTGCGGCGCCCCCAGACGTCGGACATTCGCCCGATCAGAGGCATGGCCGCGACATATCCGAGCAAGTATCCGGTTATCGTCCATGACGCGCGGTCGAGCTCGTTGACCTGAACATCGAGGTCCAGGAGTATCTGCGGGAGCACCGTTACGATGACGGTCTGGTCGTCCGCCGCTATGAATATGCCCGCGAGGACGGGCAGCAGCGGGAGATAGGCCGCGCGGGATCGTCCATTTCTCCCGGTCGAGTGGGCCAAGGTTCAGCCCGTGTCCGGCGCGGAGATGGAGATGGTCTGGTTGTACTGAGACAGAGTAATCGCGCGAATCACGCCATCCGGTTCGTCCGCGGTCGCGCGTCCCTCTATCACCGCCTTCTTCAAGTAGAGGGTGTCCTTATGCAGAGTAACTTCGACGCGAACGGTCCCGTCCTGAGCCGCGTCGCCGAGCAGAGGCCGCAGCGCCAGCGCGTTCAGGTCGCCTTCTATCCTGAATTCGTCACCTTCTTCCGAAACGAGCGTGGGACCACGCAGACCGGTCATCATCGCGCCTATGCCCCGCTGCGGATCGAAGAATCCGAGCGGGCTGACCTCGGCAGGCACTTCCTCCCAGTTGCCGGTCAAGGGATTGGTCATGTAGCTGTCGCTGCCGATAGTGACCAGGCTGGCGCGCATTGCGAACCTGTCGCTGAATCTGCCTGAAAAGTTGATGGAGACGCTGTCCGGGCTTGCGACGTCGCCTTCTGCCTCGGTGATGTCGAGAGTGTCGGAGAACGGGGTGCTGCCCTCGTCGTTGTGTTCGAGCCGGAAGTGGAACGTGTCGAGCTGGGAGGTTGCCTCGCCGGAGCGTCTCAGAAGGTCCTCGACATTTATCGGCGTTGGAGTCGGGATGGGGGTATTGGTCGGAAGTGGCGCGGCTGCGGGTTCGGAAGTGGACGCGGGTGTATCGGCGCAGCCCGCGATAGCTGACAGAACGAACAACAGGGCGGTAAGCGACAGCAGGATATTTCTGAACAACGGAGTCATTGGTTGTTCGCGCCCACGCTCGGCGGGGAAGGGTGTATAGCGAGAGCCTAAGCGCGTGGGTATCGGCTTCTGTCGGGGGCGAAGATGGAGTCTTCGGGGAAGTTGGGCATCTCGTTGCGCCTGACGAACTTCGACACCACGCGGCCTGATACCATGCCAAGCACCGCCGCGCCCGCTACCGCTATCGGCGCTCCCTTGAGAATCTGGCGCCGCGTGAATCCCTTTTTCGAGTCTGATTTTTCGCTCATGCCTGAAACACTCTTCCCTGAATCTGTATCTCCGACGTTTAGACGCGGACATTATAGACCGACGCGGATGAATTCAACAAGGCTGACCGCGGCAGTTAGTTGAAGTCATGCTTCTGCTAGACTAGGTTGTGTTGACATTTGGTATTTCAGGCATCTAAACGATCACGGCGGTGGCAATGTCAGCTATACCCCGCGCTTCTGGATTCCCGCTTTCGCGGGAATGACGATAAATGTCAACACGGCCTAGCCAACGAACATGAAATCATCAATCGCGGCGCTCCAATGACATCCGCGTCTCTATCCGAAGGAATCGAAAATACGCCTCCGCGCGGCTGGGCGACGCTGCTGCTTCATCACCTCCAGATCAGCAGTCTCAGGCTGTCCTCTTTCGTACTTGGCATATTCTTGCCTTTCATATCGGACGACCTGGGTTTGACGCCACTGGAGGCCGGACTGCTCCAGGGGGTGTGGTGGATAACGGCGGCGCTGGCGATACTGCCGTTCGGGATATGGCTCTCGCGCTTTCGTCCCGTCCCAATGAATCTGATTTCGCTGCTGTTGGTTACGCCCTTCCTGTTCGCTCAGGGACTGGCCTTCAACTTCACGAGCCTGTTTCTGGCTCGCTTCTTCGCCGCGCTCTTTCACATGATCGGACTGGCGGCGCGTCCGATGCTGTTCCAGCAGTGGGCGGCGCGGCGCCAGTACACCCTGATCAACGCGGTCGGACTGTCCCAACACAGCCTGCTGCTGGCCGTGGCTATAAGTACCGGCGCGTTGCTGATCGCCGCGCTCGGAAGCTGGCGGATGGGCTACTTTGCGCAGGGCGCCTTTCTGCTGGCGCAACTGCTCGCATGGATAGTTGCGGCCCGCGAGAGTCGAGCGCCCGCGCCGGAATTGAACCAGGCTCTCGAGTCCGCCCGGCGGACGCCTCTCTCAGCGCTAAGGGCCTATCCTCAAGGCTGGCTGATCGGACTGGTAATGTTCTCCCTGTCGGCAACGTGGACGGCCATCGTAACTTTCCTGCCCACGCTGATGCTCGAGGAAAGGGGGATACCGATAGGCTTGGGCGGGCCGCTGCTCGGATTTCTGTACTACGGTCTGATACCCGGTGCGCTGGCGGGCGGCTTGATCAACCGATGGGCGTCGAATCGCAGGCTGTTGCTCACCGTTCCCGCGTCGCTGAACGTTCTGCTGGCGCTGGGGATAAGTCTGACTCACGGCACGGCGCCCCTTGCGGTCCTCATTGCCGGAATGGGCTTGGTGTGGGTCGCGGTTCCGGCGCTGGAGATGCTGCCGTTCGAGTTCGAGGGCATCGCTCCCCGCGAGGTTACCGCGATAAGCGCGCTGGTCGTCACGCTGTCGGCGCTTGGATTCGCAGCAGGCCCAATGATAACGGGCGTGGTGGCGCAATTCACGGGCTCGCTCCAGGCCGGGCTTGTGGCGATGTCGCTCGCGAGCGCTGTCGGTGTTGGGGCGGGGTTGATGTATCCGGCGCGGCGCACGGTGGTATCGGACAACTCATT
Source organism: Dehalococcoidia bacterium (assembly GCA_965202815.1). Classification (GTDB taxonomy): domain Bacteria; phylum Chloroflexota; class Dehalococcoidia; order Lucifugimonadales; family UBA1123; genus VXRN01. The sequence goes on along the minus strand of CBDBCD010000001.1, from coordinate 748,203 downwards.
TCATGGGTCGGATTTATGAAAACAAGTTAAATATGAGGATAGACAAGACTATCGCAATGGCAGGGCCGGCGATAGCTGCGACGGCGGCAAGAATTATCAGGGTGAGTCTCAGTCCCCAAGTATCGGGATTCGGAGAGGCGCGGCATATGAAGACTCTTTGCTCGCCCGGAGCCGAAGCAGCCTGTCCGGACGGGAAAATCTCGACGTATCTCCAAATCCTGAAGTAAAGGTAAGAGCATAAGCCGAGAAATAGTCCTATTGTGAGTCCAATAGCAATAGAGGCGCGTTTCAACTCCACAGGGGCATCCTCATATCCGATAACGCTTATGCCGAGTATGACAGAGGTTACTGAGATCAACCCTACACCAATGAAGGCGCGGAACAGAAGCTGGACGTGTGTGTACTGAATACCTTCACTGGGCCTGAGCCGTCTTATGAAGAACTCCTCGGGCCTTCTGAAGTATTCAGAGATGTACACTGCGGCTGCTATGATAGGAAAGCCTATAATACCATTTAAGTCTGACTATGCCGTGAATCTCTGAGACCAACTCCTATCGTCATTCCCGCGAAAGCGGGAATCCATCGCGCTAGATCGGGCAGAACATGGCGACATCACTGCGAATTGGTATAAGAGGGTGTCTGAGAAGTGTTAAGATCGTCTCATTATGAAGCGCAAACCGTATCCCACAGACCTGACAGACACCGAATGGACCATCCTCAAGCCACTGATTCCGAAAGCCAGAGCAGGCGGACGACCGCGCTCAGTGGATATGCGGGAGATCGTCAACGCCATCTTCTACGTTCTCAGAGGTGGGATACCGTGGCGGATGCTTCCCCATGACCTTCCGCCATGGAAGACCGTCTATCACTATTTCAGAGCATGGCGGATGGAAGGTGTGTGGGAGGATATGAACGAAGCATTGCGCGAGCGAGTCAGAGCAACACAGGGACGATGTCCCACACCGAGCGCTGGCGCGATAGACTCGCAGTCTGCCAAGACGAGTGAAAGGGGGGCATACGCAGCTACGACGGCGGCAAGAAGGTGAACGGCAGGAAGCGTCATATACTTGTGGACACCGAAGGGTTAGTGCTGAAGGTGAAGGTGCATGAGGCTGGATTGTCTGACAAGGCGGGCGCCAAGATAGTTCTGGAGGGTCTGAACAGCCGATTTCCGAGGATGCGGAAGGTGTGGACGGACTACGCGTATCGTGGACTTAAGCAGTGGATGAGAATCACACTGGGCTGGGACTTGGAGGTTGTGAGACATAGTTGGTCCGGCATGGTATGGGTGGTAGGAGACCAGGAACCTCCGAGTCGTCCGAAGGGGTTTGTGGTATTGCCGCGGCGCTGGGTAGTAGAGCGCACATTCGCATGGTTGGCGCGTAACCGCAGACTGTCCAAGGACTATGAATACTTGCCTGAAACTGAAGAGTCGTTCGTGTATGCTGCCATGGTCAGACTGATGCTTCGCAGACTGGCGCGTCCTACCTGAAATGACTTCTCAGACACCCTCTTATATGACCCAAGGTCCTACGGCCTACCGCACCCCTGACTGAGACTATTAAACTGATTTCTACTTATCAATCAAGATACAAGGCCCTGGGTCTGGCTAACGCCTGAATTGACACCTATTGACTCTAAATCTACAATCCGCGCTGCGAAGAACCTATTATGAGGAGTGACTGACGATGGCCCCGGTATTGAGCACAAGGCTCTGCGACATTCTGGAAGTTGAATACCCTATCTGCCTTGCGGGTATGGGGGGAAGATGGACTCCGCCGGAGCTGGTGGCAGCCGTGTCCGAAGCGGGCGGTCTTGGCGTAATGGGCGGTACAGGTATGGAGGTGGAGGCGCTGCGCGGTCGGATCAGAAGGGTCCGGGAGTTGACCGATAAGCCGTTCGGCGTTGACCTACTGCTGCCGGTGGTTACGGGAAGCGTGGATACGAGCGGAGGTGGACAGTCGGAGTCGCAGTTCGATGCGGTGCGGAGGCAGTATCCGAGGCACGCGGCGTTCGTGGATACGCTGATAGAGGAATTTGGACTGGAGAAGGCTGACCCGCCGGAACCGGGCGAGACCGGGCTGACGTTGGCGCACAAGCAGGTGGAGATGATCCTGGAGGAGGATGTGGCGGTGTTCGCGGCGGCGCTGGGGGACCCGGCCTGGGTTGTTCCGATGGCGAGGGAGAAGGGCGTAAAGGTGATGGGCCTCGTGGGGAGCGTGCGCAACGCGCATCGGCAGGTCGCGGCGGGCGTGGATATGATAGTGGCGCAGGGCACCGAGGCGGGGGGGCATACGGGGCGGATAGCCACGATGCCGCTCGTGCCCCAGGTGGTGGACGCGGTCGCGCCGCTACCGGTTGTCGCGGCGGGAGGCATCGCTAATGGGCGGGGAATCGCCGCCTCGCTGGCACTGGGAGCGGAAGGGGCGTGGATGGGCACGGCGTTTCTGGCCGCCAAAGAGTGCGGCATCTACGACGCGCAGCAGGAGACGATAATCCAGGGTCGCTCCGAGGACTTCATCATCTCACGCTCGTACACGGGCAAGACGGCGCGCCAGTACCAGGGGCCGATTGTGCTGGCGTGGGAGAATTCGGGGCTGGATACGCTGCCAATGCCGCTTCAGGGCATATTGATGTCGGGATTCAACGCCGCGGCGGAGCGTTCCAAGCGGTACGACCTGGTATTCAATCCGGCAGGACAGGGAGCGGGCATGGTGAACGAGGCGAGGCCGGCTGCGGACATAATGGCCGACCTGGTCAGCGAGACGGTGTCGGCGCTGGACGGGATGAGGGAGCGGGTGTCGGTGGGCGCGTAGCGCGGTCTCCGGTCGCCTACTCTTGCTGGCGGCGCATCCTCTCTTCCAATTCCCGCAGGCGAGCCTCGGCTTGCTCACGAGCGGCGCGTTCGTCCGCAAGAGATTCTTCGGCCCGTCGCCTCTCGGCCTTGGCTTGCTCAAGCGCCATATTAACCCCGGCGAAGCTCAGAATGTACTCTCCGGTCTCGGCGTTCTGCAATAGCAGCAGCGTGGGGTTGTAGTCCAATTCGAATACTCGCATGAGTTCGGGCTGAACTCTCAGCAACTCCTCGCGCCTGAACTCTTCCACGGCGCACAGATTCACTCCCAACTCCTCGCTGTATCCGCTCACCAGGCCATGCTCGTTCGGAGTCATCTCTATCGCTTCGTACTCCCCATCAACCAGCTTGAATCCCATGAGCGCCTGTCCGTACAGGTCGCCGCCCGTCGGGTCGAACATCCAGTACTCATCAATGCCCATGTCGGCGTAGATGCCTGGCTTTTCGCGTAGGTCGTTCTCGTATGTGGACTCTGAAGCCACCTCCAGAACGAACTCCGGCGGCTTGCCCACCTCCCACAGGTTGTAGCCGGTCTGGTTATAGATGGCTGGCGCGTTCACGTTGCGAGAGCGGCACAAGTCCGGGGCCGCGCCATCGCGGAGGTCGTTCGGATTGTTGCGAATGGGGATGTTGGATTCTATGAAGACTGATTGAGCGTCATCGCCCATGAGGGAGTGAACGGCAATCGTGATATACAGGATAGGTCGCGCTTGCATCATTTCGAGAGGGGCTCGCTCTCCGAGCAGAATGTACATACTCGGGTCTTCATAGCGGTAGGTATAGCGTGGCTTCTGAACTGTCGCGATGGGTGTGGATGCCATGTCATGTTCCCCGCAAGTGTATTGGCGAGTAGGCTGAGCGCTAGTGAGATGGATCTATGATAGCCTCGGCGCGCGGGTTGGACAACCCTTTCCGAGCTCCGCTTCGGGTTCAGTCGCCGAGGATGGAGCCGATGAAGTCGGGGTAGCCGCGTATGAAGTCGGAGGCGCTGGAGGCGCGGCGGCCTTCTGTCTGGACGCTCAGAAGGCGGAGGACGCCTTGTCCTGTGGCTGCCGCGACTTGGGAGTTGTTTATGGCGACGATTTTGCCGGGTGGATTGTCGGGCGCGGTGTTCAGGGGCTCGGCTTCCAATATCTTGAGTGTTCTGCCGTCCCAGGTGGTGAAGGTTCCGGGCCAGGGGGTGAATGCCCTGACTTGGCGAGCCAGGGATATGGCGGGCTGATTCCAGTCTATTTGTCCGTCGGCGCGTTGGAGACGCCTGGTGATGGTGGCGTTCGCGTCGTCTTGCGGGGTTGGCGAGATATGGTCCGCGCGCCACTGTTCAAGAGTCTCGACCAGAAGGTTCGCTCCCATATCGAAGAGCCTGACGGTGAGCTTGTCGCAGGTTTCGTTCGCGCCGATAGGAGTTTCGCACTGGGCGAGGACGGGGCCGGTGTCCATGCCTTCGTCCAGGAGCATTATGGTTACGCCCGTGGTCTCGTCGCCGTTCAGGATGGCCGTGGCGACGGGTGAGGGGCCGCGATGCCGGGGCAGCAGGGACGGGTGTATGTTCAGGCACCCGAGACGAGGAACCGCGAGCGTGTCGTCGGACAGGAATAGTCCGTATGCGGCTACTACTATGGCGTCGGGAGCAAGGTCTTCTATGCGGCGCCTGGCTTCCGCGTCTTCTCTCAGAGACGCGGGCTGGAAGACGGGGAGCGCTCGTTGCTGAGCGAACTCCTTGACGGGTGGAGCCGCGAGCCTTCGTCCCCGGCCGGAGCGTCGGTCGGGCTGGGTATAGACAGCGACCACATCGTGGCCCGCGTTCATGAGCGCGCTGAGGGCCGGGACCGCAAACAGGGGCGTTCCCATGAAGATGATGCGTAGGGGGGATTTTGTCATCGGCAAACCGCTCCGGTTCCTGAGAGGCCGTCGAATGTCACTTTGTCGCCTATTTCTATGCCGTGGCGGTCCGCCAGCCCGGCGTTTATTTCCAGATTGTACAGTATGGGAACTTCGGGGCTGTAATGGGGGAGATCGCTCGGAGTCTGATCATCGGACGGGCGCGGAACGTTTTTGTGGATGTCGAGTACGGCGCAGTTTTCGCCAATCCATACGAAGTCGAGGTCGAATCTCATGTTGTACATCCAGAATGTGGGAGTCCGGGTGTTCTCAAAGACGAAGAGCATCCCGGTGGTTAAAGGCAGGCTGTCGCGGTCGGACAGCCCCTGTGTTCTGGATTCGGGAGTGTATGCGATTTCGAGATCGAAGACGACATCTCCGATGGAGATGGTTGGTGTACTTCCATCGGGGACGAACGCTATGAACGGTTCGGGCGTCGGACTCGAAGCAGGCGTGGGCGTGGGGGATGGCTGAGGGGTGGAGGTTGGATTCGGAGTGTGAGTCGGGATAGGCGTAGGCGTCGGTGACGGCTGAGCGGTATGTGTCGCCGTTGCCGCCAGTTTAGGGGTCTGGGTGGGCTCGAGCGTGGAAGTCGGATATGTTTTTGACGTTGGGATAGCGGTCGTGGTTGGGGCGGGAGTATCGGTTGGAGCTGGTGTTGGTGAAGGCCGTGGGGTTTGTGTTGCGGTGGGCTGAATGGTCGGAATCGCGGTTGGTTCCGGCGTCTGCGTCGGAGTCGGCTGGGGCAATTGTCCGTTGGAGCAGGCGAGTAACATCACCGCTATAGAGAAAATCAGAGCCATCGAGCTTACCCGGAAGTATCGGGGGTTTATCCAGGGAAGAAAACGGACTCGTGGCGAAGTGCAGGGGCTTTTCATAGTCGGTATTGTCCAGGATTAGACCGCACCTCCCCACTGGATTCCCGCCTTCGCGGGAATGACGGTAGGGTACATGGTAATGAAGAAAGCGGGTCTAGAAGCCACGAACTGCGACTTTGCAAGGCCCTGGGTGAAGTGATGCCGCTCAAGAGTAACTTCCGGTTAGGTCAGTTCGACCCATGTGGCGCCGTTGCCACCGCGTTCCCTGGGCTCCGGTCCGAAGTCCCTGACAGTGCGGTGATGTCGCAGGCGCTCGCGGACGACGTTTCGGAGCGCTCCCGTTCCCCGGCCATGTATCACCCTGAGCTTGGATAGCCCGTCGCGCACCGCGTGGTCTAGGAAGTCGTCCAGCTTGATCTGCGCGTCGTCAACACGCAGTCCGCGGATGTCGAGTTCCAGACTGTCCAAAGACGGGGCGAGGTCGGCTTTCACACTTGGGGTTTCAGGTTCATCATCCTCGACCGTGGCACCATCAACGCGGGACAGCCTGTGCAGGTCAACGTTCACGCGAACCCTGCCGATGCCTACCTCCGCTTCCTCGCCGTTGTCGCTGACGCTGGTTATACTTCCCTGGAGGTTCATTCCCCGGACGAATACGGTATCTCCCACCGCCAGAGGGCGGTCGGGGCGAGGCCGGCGACGCACTGGCGCGGGGGATGGCGGTTCAACCGCCGCCAAGTCTCTTCTGATGCGTTCGATGCGGTCGCGCGCCGGGGCGGAGGCGATTCCGGCGGGCTCGGGGGCGGCCCACTTCAGGGAGGCTTCCGCGCCCTCGAGTCTGCGGTTGATCTGCCGGAACCGACCCATTATCGCCGCGCGCGCGGAATCGAGCATATCGTCGCGGTGTCCGACGAGATATTCGACTTGCTCCTCGAGTTGACGGCGGAGCGAATCGGCTTCGGCTCTCATCCTGGATGTGTCTTCGAGATTGGTCTGAAGCTGATGCCGCTCTCGCTGGAGTTCGTTGAGCCAGTCCTCGAACAGCAGATGCTGTGGTTCCATCAGGTCTCGCGAGTCCTGGAGTATGTGAGGGGGCAGTCCAAGACGCTCCGCCACAGCCATGGCGTAGCTTCGACCAGGCACGCCTATGGTCATGCGATATGTGGGTTCGAGGGTGTGAGGGTCCAGCTGGAAGCTGGCGTTCATCATGTCTTTGGACGCTTCGGCGAAGGCTGCGACGTTCCTGTGGTGAGTGGTGACAATCGTGGCGGCTCCCTTGCGAGCGAGGTGCGCGACTATCGCCTTTGCGAGCGCGGAGCCCTCTTCGGGGTCTGTGCTCGTTCCGAGTTCGTCGAGCAGCACGAGCGAACTTGTACCCGCGTGTCTGAGTATGTCAATCACGCTGCGCATGTGCGAGCCAAAGGTTGACACGGAGTCCGCAATGCTCTGGCTGTCGCCGATGTCCGCGAAGACGCCCTCGAATATGGGCAGTGCGCTTCCCTCGTCGGCGGGTACTTGTAACCCGGACTGGTGCATCAGCGCGGCGAGTCCGACGTTCTTCATCGCGACCGTCTTGCCGCCCGTGTTAGGGCCTGTTATTACGAGAGCGGACCATCCGGGGCCGATTGATACGGTCAGCGGCACGGCGTCGGTTTCCAGCAGAGGATGGCTGATGTTCACAAGGCGCAGACCCTCGTGGTCGCCGGCTATTTCGGGCCGGATGGCGTCGAGGCGTCGCGCGTACCTGGCGCGCGCGAGGGCGAAATCGAGCTTGGCGGTCATGCGGTTGGCGAGGCGGATGTCGTCAGCGACCACGCCCACGAGTGAAGACAGGTCTCTCAGGACGCGAAGCACCTCTCGCTCTTCTTCAAGAGTCAGCTCCCGCCACTCGTTGCACAGTTCGACGGTGGAGAACGGTTCTACGAAGACCGTGGCTCCGGTGTTCGAGGCGTCGTGGACTATGCCGGATATCCGGCGACGGCGTTCGGCTTTGACAGGCACCACAAGCCGGTCGCCTCTGACGGCGATGATGGGGTCCTGGAGCGCGTCGCGGACATTCGAGGACTGAATGAAGCTCTGAAGCGATTCATTGACACGTTCGTATGCCTGTCGGACTTGGGACCTGAGAGCGCGGAGCGAGGGCGTGGCGGTGTCGGAGACTTCGCCGCGCCGTGTTATCTTGGAGCGTATCTGGCACTGGATCTCCTGGAGGTCGGGGATGATCTCAGCCAGTTCCGCCATCATGGGGGCGACTTTGTCCGCGCGCCGGATGGATGACTTCGCTCGCCTGTGAACTTCGAGGGATTCGGCGACCGCGAGCAGTTCGTTTCCGGTCAGCACGCCGCCCAACGCCGCTCTGGTAACTGCCTCCGAGGTATCGGTGTCGGACTGGAGCGTCAGGTCCCCGATCTCTTCGAGGAGTGCCCTGGCGTCGGCGGTCTCGCGCTGGAGCGTTTCGACCTGCACAGGGTCGAAGGAAGGCTGGATACCCAGCGCGAGCTTACGGGCCTCGTAGAACGTTGTGTGGTCGGCGAGGCGGCTGCGAATCTGGTCGAAGTCCAGCAGGCTGAGCACCGACTCACGAAGGTCTTCGAGCGAACGCGCGTCGTCCGTCCGATACGGGTCGGCTGGGTGGGCGCTGAGTTGGGTGGGGGATTGTGTGTCGTTCACTTCGGGGCTAATTGTAGCAGATGCAAACCAACCGCTGAGGACGAAATATTAGCCTGAGAGCTGTAGATGCCTCTCGCCCTAAGCGGCTGGCCTGAGTTGATATTCATATCTTGATTTGAGTCGTCGGTCTGCCCTGCCGAATGCAGAGTCTATCGCTTCTCCCAGTTCGTCCAGACTCTTGTAGGCGCGTTCAGGCATGTCGTGATGCTTGATCGCTCCGAACACTCCTTCGATGTCGTTGAGTTCAGGACTGTACGGGGGAAGGCAGTACAGAACTATCCCAGCCCTTCTCAGGCTCCCACACGCCTCTTTGACCACCTTGGAGCGATGGATCGAGTAGTTGTCCACTACAGCCACCTTCAAACCGTTCACCTCAGAAAATGTTCGGGTCAGGAACTTCACGAACTCCTCAGACCTAAACGGTCTTGGCTGTTTGGACCAGACCAGCGTTCCAGAACGGCCATCGCTCATCATCGCCGCCATCACATTCATTCTGCGCCTGTTCGGGTTCTCGTAAGGCGCATACTTGCGTTCACCCCATACAGCCCACGAGTAGTTGACCGGCTGGGACGGACTGAATCCACACTCGTCCACAAACGCAAGAGTCAGCTTCCCCTGGGCAGACTTTTTTTGAGATTGTCCAGGCTGTCGCGCGATTGCTCCACCTTCACATCGTCCTGTTTGTGCTTGAGAGTGCGGCAGGAGCGAATGTAACGGGCGTTCATCTGCCGAAGGTGTCTGCGAACCGAACGTGGACTGAGAGTTACACCTCGACCCAGTAGCGCCGCCGACAACTGGCGAGAACTCCACGCGCGTTCCCGAGACATGAGTTGACCAAGTTCGGATTGAATCCGAAGCCGACGCTCCGTGTCCGGCGCCGGACCGCGTGGTCTGTGTCTGATGGCCTCTACGCCTTCTGACTGAAACTGGTGGAGCACTCGTCTTATGGTGGCCGCGCAGTAGCCGAGGTGTGAGCCTATGGAGACCGCTGACCATCCCGATTGAGACAGCAGTACCATCTCCACCCGGTCTCTCTCGGCAGGCTTGAGTGTAGAGTCCCTTCGCAGAGACTGAAGTCTGGATGTGTCGTCTGGAGTCAGTTGTATTCGTATCATTCATCAACTATACATTATCTGTGGCCCTGTGCTAAGAGGGTGTCTGAGAAGTGTTAAGATCGTCTCATTATGAAGCGCAAACCGTATCCCACAGACCTGACAGACACCGAATGGACCATCCTCAAGCCACTGATTCCGAAAGCCAGAGCAGGCGGACGACCGCGCTCAGTGGATATGCGGGAGATCGTCAACGCCATCTTCTACGTTCTCAGAGGTGGGATACCGTGGCGGATGCTTCCCCATGACCTTCCGCCATGGAAGACCGTCTATCACTATTTCAGAGCATGGCGGATGGAAGGTGTGTGGGAGGATATGAACGAAGCATTGCGCGAGCGAGTCAGAGCAACACAGGGACGATGTCCCACACCGAGCGCTGGCGCGATAGACTCGCAGTCTGCCAAGACGAGTGAAAGGGGGGCATACGCAGCTACGACGGCGGCAAGAAGGTGAACGGCAGGAAGCGTCATATACTTGTGGACACCGAAGGGTTAGTGCTGAAGGTGAAGGTGCATGAGGCTGGATTGTCTGACAAGGCGGGCGCCAAGATAGTTCTGGAGGGTCTGAACAGCCGATTTCCGAGGATGCGGAAGGTGTGGACGGACTACGCATATCGTGGACTTAAGCAGTGGATGAGAATCACACTGGGCTGGGACTTGGAGGTTGTGAGACATAGTTGGTCCGGCATGGTATGGGTGGTAGGAGACCAGGAACCTCCGAGTCGTCCGAAGGGGTTTGTGGTATTGCCGCGGCGCTGGGTAGTAGAGCGCACATTCGCATGGTTGGCGCGTAACCGCAGATTGTCGAAGGACTATGAATTCTTGCCTGAAACTGAAGAGTCGTTCGTGTATGCTGCCATGGTCAGACTGATGCTTCGCAGACTGGCGCGTCCTACCTGAAATGACTTCTCAGACACCCTCTTAGTACCATTTCTCTTTGTCCACTATGTTGTTGAGGGGCTGGTCGTTGAGGAAGCGGCGGGCGTTGTCGAGGATTATCTGGAAGCGGCGCTCGGGGATGTTTTCGGCGTCGCGGACGGCGACGTGCGGGGTCATGAGGACGTTGGGGAGCGCCCAGAGCTTGTGGTCGGAGGGGAGCGGCTCTTCCTCGAACACGTCGAGACCGGCGCCGGCTATCTCGCCTGACTCGATGGCGTCGGCGAGGTCGTCTATCTTGCAGACTTTTCCGCGCCCGATGTTGATGAAGTAGGCGGTTTGTTTCATGAGGCTGAAGCTGTTGGCGTTGAACATTCCCTCGGTCTCGGGGGTGTGCGGGACGGTGGTTATCACGAAGTCGGCGCGGGGGAGAACGTCGTCGAGTTGGTCGGGCGCGTGGAATTCGACGTAGGGGAGGTCGTATTCGGGGCGCGGCTCGATGCCGATGACTTCCATGCCGAGCTGGGCGCAGATGCGGGCGGTCTCGTGTCCGATGCCGCCGACCCCGTTGATGAGCGCGGTGGCTTCTCCGAGGAATATGTATGGCGTCTTGCGGGCATCTTTGTCCCAGACGCGCTCGCGCTGGGCGTCCATGTACCAGGGGAGGCCGCGTGAGAGGGCGAAGACGAACATCATTATGTGGTGGGAGATGTGGTCGTAGTAGATGCCGCGCGGGTTGGTTATGGTTAGCGGGTGTTGGATGAGTTCGTCGTAGTAGTAGCCGAAGAAGGGGCCGGCGTCGGGGTTGTGCAGCCATTGGAGTTTCTGGGCGATGGCGAGGGCGGCGGGCGGCACCCATCCGCAGGCGGCGTCGGCGTCGCGTATGGCCTCTATGGCTTCTTCATCGGTCTCGGGCGCGACGACTTCGTAGTCGGGAACGGTGTCAGCGAGGCGCGCGGCGAACATGGCCTTGAGGTCGTCCTGGGGCGGCATGAAAACGAATTTGGGCATTGGGGTCTGGTCTCCTGGCCGGGTTGCGTCTGCTTGGTTTTGGATCTGAAATTGAGCTTTACATATATGTTGGTTTATAGTTTCCTGGTGGGGTTCCAGGTGAGTTTCCAAGTGTATCAGGAGGCTAATCACTTGCAAAGTGACCTGGAAACACCTGGAGTTAGCTTTGGGCCGAAAATTTTTCGATCCCGTTTTTGGTTTCGATAAGTTGAGATTTATGTTATAGGTTGTTGGTTGGCGGTGTTTGCATGGGGATATTGTAGCACAGCTGTGCGTAGGTGGGTAGAGGTGGTGACGAGTTTTTCGACATTCTTGGGAATTGCGTGATGGTGTGAAACGATGAAGACAATCCGACATACTGACACACTTGTCTATTACGATGGGGTCCAGGTCTTCAAGGGACGGGATTCAATCGGAGGGCATTTCGTTGGAGTGATGATTGACTCGCTGGAAGACGTGGATGTGTACTTGGTTGCCGAAGTGGACCCAATTCAATTGAAGCAGTTCCGTTCCGGTTCGCTTGATCTAAAGACGCTGCTTCTGGAGGGGGCCGAACATGGCTGGTACACAACTCGCGCCGACGATGACTTGATGCAGTCAATGGTCTTAGAGGTTCAAGAGGGGCCGCTTGGGGAGAGAGAGTTTCTACCGGATGATGGGTTTTTACTTGAAGAGGATGTAAGTGAGGCGGGTAGGCACGGTAACGCTCAGGTCGAGGCTTTGGTGGCAGAGGAAGCGGTTACGGATTGGGGTTAGTGGTCAGTGTGGGATTTGCCAGAGGCGGGAGATGGTGGAACGGCTTTTGTTTTCCATGTGGTGTGTGAGTCCACGGTTGGCAGGATGGGGTTTATCCACGGAGGGGTCTGAACTGTGATTTGTGGGATTTTGGTGATGGGCTTTGATTTTGGAGGCTTGGCGGTTATTGCGGGGTTTGCCAGACGCGGGAGATTGTGGCCTGGATTTTGTTTTCCATGCGGTGTATGAGTTCGTGGTTGGCGGATATGAGGGATTGTTCGGCTTCGATTTCGGCTACTATGGCGTTCTGCTTTGTGATGGACGGCAAGGGAATGCGGTATGAGGCCAGTGATTTGGCATTTATGTTGGATTGGCCTATGGCGCGGCTTGCATACCTCTTAATTCCCGACTGAAAGCTGTCAGTGTTCATAAAGGCATTAACATAAAATGGATTTGCATCATTCCCAGAGATCGAAAGTCGAATCAGGTAGGACGCGAAACAGTATTCGCCTGCCAGGTTGAATATCCCGGTACGTCCAACGTGTTCAAAGCTATTGGTTCGGTTGAAAAGGATGTCGCCACTGACAAGTCGGTACTTTTGGAATGTCTCAGGAGGAATGTCGGCGCATTTCATGTTGCCGGAGTCAATAGAGTATCCCTCAATGAGTTCATTCATGCGAAAAGTCTTGTAGCCCGTGTTTTCCGTATTGAGTCTAGTGGATAGGCCGTACTGGATTTTCTTGGATATATCCCCCAGTGCTACCAGAGGCCAGTCGGGGTTAGTGGCGATATGCGGGCGGTAGTTTTCGATTACGGCTCGCGCTCCGTCTATGACTTTCTGGTAGCCTTCGATCTCGGCTACGATTTCGCGTTGGGCTTCCAGGGGTGGGAGAGGGATTTGGATATTACCGATCTCTCTTAGCCTCAATGAAGGATAGTTCTGATCTGGCGTAATTTGGCGAGCGTCTATTTGACATAGAAGGTGATAGACATATTCAGGCAAAATCTTTTGCTCGTCGCATACTATGCAGGCCAGATGACTTGATACGTAAGCAGGTTTGCTCATAAGAACACGATGATTCAGGAAAGTTGATGCTCCGCTCTTTGGGAAAAGAATCGTTCCTACCGGAGACAGCCTCAATCGCTTTTCTTCAATGGCTTTCTGATTCACCTTGTCTGCTGCGTTACCGAAACTATCTGAGCGGTGAACTGCTCCAACGTCCGAAGTGCGGATAAATGGGAACTCACCATCTAAAAAGTACTCTGTGCCTTGAGGAGCGGAGTTGCCTGCACTGATACGCGCTACTTCATTGAGTGAGACGTAAGGAAATATGGAATCCTTGAGGTCGCTTTCTCGATAGCGTTCGCCGCTCAAGTTGTAGTCTTCACTCTCCGCAATCCTGTCTTTGGATACGATAAGGGACACTTCTGAATCGTGTTGGCTAGGTTCTGTGTCGTACCGCGCCCCCTCTTCGTGAACCTTAGTGCCCTTCGTGGACAGAACTCCATCAAGATGCTCGCGGACAGCGCGGGATATGTCGGGCAGATCGTTCTGAGCAATGGGGCGGCGTTGGGCGCCGAGGTCGTAGCCGTCGTTTTCGACCTTGAAGAAGGCGATGCTGTCGGTCTTTCCTGCGAGGGTCTTGTCCAGTATGAGGATGGAGGTCTTGACGCCGGAGTAGGGATTGAATACGCCGGCGGGTAGGGATATGACGGCTACCAGGTATTCCTCGACGAGCATCTTGCGGAGTTGCTTGTAGGCGTTCTGGCTCTGGAAGATGATTCCCTCGGGGACGATGAATCCGGCGCGTCCGTTTGGGGTGAGGTGTTCGGCCATGTAGTCCACGAACAGGACCTCGCTGCGCTTGGAATTGACGGAGAAGCGGTTGTGGGGCCTGATGCCGCCGCGCGGCGACATGAAAGGCGGGTTGGCGAGTATGACGTCGGCGTACTCGTTCCAGCGGTCCTCGCTGGTCAGGGTATCGTATTCGTAGATATGGGGTTCTGGGAATCCGTGCAGGTACATATTCACCAGTGAAAGGCGCACCATATCGGGGGAGATGTCGTAGCCCATGAAGTTGGAGACCAGCCTGCCCCTTTCGTCGGGAGTGAGCGTACTATGGCCGTCTGAGTCTGCGTTGGTCGCGAGTATGTGCTTGTAGGCGGATATGAGGAATCCGGCTGTGCCGCAGGCGGGGTCGAGAATCACCTCGTCCTTCTTGGGGTCTATGATGTCAACGATGAAATCAATGATGTGGCGCGGGGTGCGGAACTGTCCGGCGTCGCCCTGGGCGCCGAGGACGGAGAGCAGGTACTCGAAGGCGTCTCCCAGCCGCTCTGAGTGGTCGTAGGTGAACTCGTCAATGACCTTGAGGAAGGCGCGCAGGGTCTCGGGGTCGCGGTAGGGCAGATAGGCGTTGTTGAATATATCGCGGAACAGCGGAGGGATGCCCGGGTTCTCGGGCATACGGGTAATGGCTTCGGCGTAGAGGTTGAGCGTCTCATATCCGCCGAGGCCGGGCGCCATCAGCTTGGCCCAGCCGTAGCGCGCGAAGTCGCCGGCGAAGAAAGTTCTCTCGCCGCCCCATTCTTCGCTCTGGGCGTCAAGGTCGTCCATGAACTTGTAGATGAGGGCGATGGTGATCTGCTCGACCTGGCTCTTGGGGTCGGGAACTTTGCCGACGAGGATGTCGCGGGCGGTGTCTATGCGGCGTTTGGTGTCTGCGTCTAGCATGGTCTGAACTGTGATTCGTTTGATTTATGTGATGGGCGGGCTGGTTTGAGGTGTCTGAACTGTGATTCGTGTGATTTTTCTGATGGGCGATGATTTGATGAGCTGGCTGGTTTGATGTGTCGTGATTATATTGTTTCAGCCCCGTATCCAATCACACAATCACAGCCCATCATCAGAATCAGAAAAATCAAAGTTCAGACTCTGCGTCTTGATATGTGGGGGTTACCCTGATTTCGTTGGTTGAATTTTTTGTTGGATACTCTTTTGAATTCCAGGCTTCTGGCGCCGAAGTTGATCAGCAGGCCGACTTCGAGGTCGTATGCTTCCAGGTAGTTGATGGCCTGGGCCAGATGGATGTTTTCCAGTCGCGCGATGGCCTTCAACTCTACGGATACAACTTCTTCGACCAGAAAATCAACCCTTCTGGTACCTACTTGTTGTCCTTTGTAGAAGATGGGCATTTCATACTCGCGACTGAAGGAAATATCCTGGTCGGCCATCTCTACCTGCAGCGCGCGCTGATATATGACTTCCTGGAAGCCGTTCCCCAAGGCCGAGTGGACAGCCATAGCGCATCCAATCACCTTGGACGTCAGATTCGAGTACTTGTATCGTTCATCTATCATGGTCTGGACTGTGATTCGTGTGATTTTTCTGATGGGAGGTGATTTGATGGGCTGATTGGTTTGATGTGTCGTGATTATACTATTTCAGCCCCGTATCCAATCACAGAATCATAGCTCATAACCAGAAAAATCATAGTTCAGACGCTACGCGGCGAACTGGTTGAGGGATACGTAATCTTTGATGTATTCGGGAACGAGGTCGCGGTACTTTTGTGGGACTGCGTTGAAGTCGGCGGTGGAGAAGACGGGGCTGGTGGACAGCCTGGCGAACTGTCGTTTGTCTATGATGTCCCGGACGTAGCCGTCGGTGGCGTATGCCTTGAAGTAGTTCTTGATGGGGATGATGGTCCCTGCCCTGTCCGGCTTGTGGTCGGCGACGAACTTGGCGAACTCTTCCTCCAGCAGTTCGTCTTTGGACTTGAAGCGGGGTATGAGGTCGAAGACCTTTTCGAGGATTTCGCGCAGGGTGAGGCGGCGGTCAACGGACGCGGCTTTTCGCAGCTTATCGAGGGTGTAGTAGTCCTCGGGCTTGTCGAACACCTCCCGGTTGACGTAATCCAAGACCTGATCCCAGTTGCCGTCTTCAATGGCCTTTCTGACGGTTTCGTCTGTCCGAACGGTGTCGGCGAACCTGTCGAAAAGCATCCGGTCAATCTTCATGCCCTCAGTACCGATAGTTTCTTCCCTTATGGTGGAGAGGATGTCTCTGCCCAGATGCTCGTATCCATACAACTCCGACGGGCTCTTGCCGTTTTCTCCATCCCCATCCTTACCGTCCTTGCCGGCCTGTGGCCTAGGCAACTTGATTACCTGGTCGTAGTTGAACTCTTCCTCGAAGTATTCGCAGTTGGCAAAGAAGTCGAATAGCTTGAACTCTGATTTTTCAGGTAGGGGTACGATTTCCGCTATGGCAGGGTCGCGTAGTTGTTCGAGGAAGTTGTGCCTGCGGGTGCCTCTGCCCTTGATCTGCACGAAGTCGGTGGGTGAGAAGATGGGCCTGAACAGACCGAGGTTGAGGATGTCGGTGCAGTCGTAGCCGGTGGTCATCATGCCGACGGTAACGCAGATCCTCGCTTTGCTGGTGCGATAGGACGGGAGGAAGTTGCCTGAACCCATCAGGTTGTTGTTGGCGAAGTTGATGGTGAATTGCTGGGCGTTCGCAACTTGAGACGTAACCTGCACGGCGAAGTCGGACTGGTACTTGCGCGGGAACATAACGTCGGCCATCTCATTGAGTGTCTGAGTCAGCCTGGCGGCGTGGTTCTGGCTTACGGCGAATATGATGGATTTCCCGATTTCTCCGCTAACCGGGTCGCGCAGCGCATTCTCGAGGAATGTCTTGCAGAAGACCTTGTTGGTAGCGTCGGAGAAGAATCGCCTTTCGAACTCGCGCTGTTTGAATGTCTCTTCATGCTCGTCGCCAGTGTCGTCGGTGAAGGTGACGACCAAACCCTCGTCGGCCAGCAGTTGAGTGGTGACTTCCGTGCGAGCGTCCACGACGGTGGGGTTGATAAGATAGCCGTCTTTCACGCCATCGAGCAGTGAATATCTGAAAGTCGGCTGACCGCTCTCACAGCCGAAGGTACGGTATGTGTCCAGCAGAAGCCGTCGCTCAGCCTCGCGGGGATCGTGCACATTGGGGCCGGACCTGTTGAAACCCCGCAGATAGTCTCGCGGAGTGGCTGTGAGTCCGAGCTTGTAGCCTACGAAGTGCTCGAACACGGAGCGGGCGTTGCCGCTTATGGAGCGGTGGGCTTCGTCGGAGATAACGAGGCCGAAGTCGGTGGGAGAGAAAAGCGACTGGTATTTGTTGTTGAACATGAGCGACTGGACGGTGCTGATCACGATTTCGGCGGCACGCCAGTCATCGCGGCGTTCTTTGTATATCACGGTATCGAAATCGTTGGAGAGCAGTTCCTTGAACACTTTCTCGGCCTGGTTCTCAAGCTCCAGCCGGTCAACCAGGAACAGGACGCGGGATGCGTTGCCGGTGCGAAGGAACAGCTTGATTACGGCGGCTGAAACCAGAGTCTTGCCCGTGCCGGTCGCCATCTCGAACAGGAAGCGGTCATTGCCCTTAGATACGGCGTCCTGCAGGGCATGTATGGCCCGAACCTGGTAGTCCCGCAAAAAGCGCAGCCGCTGAGTCTGAATGAAGCTGGCGCGCTCGTCCTCGTTCCTCCACGCCGCTTCGGAGGCGTATCCGGGCCGTTGGGTCAGAGCTATGTAGTCGGCTTCCACCCGTTCATCAGTCAGCCGCTCAGGGCTGGGTGTGAACTGTTTATGCTGTCCCACCGAATCCGGGTCAGGGAAGCCGATGATGACATGAGGATTGCCCTGATCCAGATCCCAGAAGTAGTGCAGGTTGCCGTTGGAGAGAATCACGAAGCGGCAGTCTAGGGAGCGGGCGTATCTGCGGGCCTGCTCCTTGCCCACAAGGGGCTGCTTATCCTCGGACTTCGCTTCCAGAACCAAGAGCGGATATCCCTGAGAGTCTAGCAGGAGATAGTCAATAAAACCCTCGGAAGTCTTCTCGAAGTCCTCTCCGAGGGCGTTCAGGTCGGTTTGGGTGATTGCGACGCTGGGTTCAAGTCGGATATTTGCGGGCTGATCTCCTTCGGGGAAGAATCGCCAACCCGCGCGTTCAAGCAGACGGTTGATCTTTATCCGAGCTGTCGCTTCGTTCATTGACCGAATTCCATAGGAGAGTTCCCGGATTACAGGTTGAACTGCGGCTCGAGGTAGTCTTTGTCCTTGGCGTACACCTGGAGCCGGCAGCGGATGCCGTCGGTGATTACGATGCGGTCGTCGGCGTCAATGGCGATTCCTCCGGGACGCTGGAAATGTCCGAGGCTGACCATTTCGACCGGGTCCACCCGCTGGAACGCTTTTACGTAGTCGGGGTTGGAGTCCATGAACTCCCGTGCCCACTTGGAAAATTCGCGGGCATCGCCGTACAGCCCGGCTATGATGTCGCCGTCAGGATAGTATATCTGTACACGGTTGTTTCCCCAGTCGGTTACGTACACATCGCCTTCGCTGTCCACTGCGACGTCCGAGGGGTGGTCGAGCCGCCCCCCGTCGTCGTTCAGCGAGCCGAACTTCATAAGGAAATCGCCTTCAGGGGAGAATTTCTGTACGCGGTCATTCCCCCAGTCGGCGACGTAGATGCAGCCGTCCCCATCTATGGATATGCCCCAGGGTCGGTTGAACTGCCCGTCGCAGGACCCGGGAGCGCCCCAGGCCGACAGAAAGCGGCCGTCTTTGGTGAATTTCTGTACCCTGCCGTTTTCGCTGTCGGCGAGCAGGAGGTTGTCGTCGCTGTCAAAGGCGAGGCCCGCGGGTCTTCTGAGTTGTCCCTCGGCTGTTCCTGCCTCCCCCCACTTGCCAGTCCTCTCGCCATCAGGGTTGTAAACGGCTATGAAATGCCCGTAGGCGTCGGAGCAGTAAACATTGCCATCGGCGTCCAGCGCGAGGCCGTTCGGCCATGTGAGGTCGTCGGAACCGAACTCGCCCAGAAACTCCTCGTCGAAGGTGAGCTTGGTTATGGGTTCACCGGCGCGGTCTCCGCTGTTCAGCACGTATAGGGTGCCGCCAGGGGCTATCGCCACTGAGAGGGGGTGCCAGAAGCCCCTGCCTCTCGCGGAGAGCCAGCCTATTGGATGGCTGAAATGCCAGGTGCGTCCGGCGACTGTCTTGGTTTGCATGGGCAAGTCTCCGATTCTGACGTTTGTTGAACATTGGACGTTGGAACCTGTATCGGTCTGGTAGGTAGGGGAGTCACCCCCATCCTAACCTTCCCCCATCAAGGGGGAAGGGAATTTCCTTGCCACAGGCAACGCCGACTAAATTGGTACAGCATCTGGGCGGGCCGCCGCTCATTGTGTGGCGGACCTGGCTCCTACGAAGCCGGGCTGCTCGAAACTTCCGTTGACTATGGGGACGGGATCCAGGTGCAGCCAGTCTTCCAGGATGGTGGAATAGACGCCTCGGAAGTCCTGGTTGGGGACGAGGTCGCCCTGGTCCAGCGCCTCTGCCCTAGTGTCGGGGTATTCGCTGTACATTCCGCCCTCGACCGCGGGGCCGATGGCGAAACATGCGCCCGCCGCGCCGTGATCGGTGCCGGAGCCGTTGTCGCGGACGCGACGACCGAACTCGGAGAACAGGAACATGATGACGTTGTCGTCGGCGTCATGCTCTCTGAGGTCGTCCCAGAAGTCGGCTATGGCGCCGGACACCTCTGTCCAGAGGTTATCGAAGGTGGGCGCCTGGGATGCGTGGGTATCGAAACTGCCGTGCTGGGTGTAGAAGACGCGAGTTCCCACGTCCGCAGTGTGTATCATGGCGACGTCGCGCAGGCTCTTCGCGATGGGATTGTCGGCATACTCGACATCGGATGTGTACCGGCTAAGTCCCTCTTTGAGGATGTCGGCGCCCTTCAGCGCGTCAAGGCCAGTCTGTCCCAGGTAGTCCTGGACTGGGCCTGTTCCGATGGCCTGCCCGTACATATTGACGAACCTCTGAAGCATCCTGGTTCTCAGGTCATCACGCTGGATTCCGGTCAGAAGGCCGTAGGTGGACAGGTCGGCGACCGAGGCGACCGAGACGCCGGGCGCAAGCATGGCGCGGGGCAGTCCCTGGCCAATGTTGACGCCTGTCACCGGGTTTTCGCCGCTGGGGTCCAGGTCTCTGACGGCGCGCCCAAGCCAACCCTCTGTTCCGATGATGTCAGGCTCGCAGGTGTGCCATATATCCATAGAGCGGAAGTGCGACCTGGGAGAGTTCTCGTAGCCCACGCCGTGGATGACAGCCATGTCTCCGCGCTGGTAAATCTGGCGCATCGGCTCCATGGTGGGATGAAGCGCCATCTCGTCGTCCAGCTTGAGCGAACTTTCTTCGTCAATTCGCAGGGACAGCCTGTTGTCGTAGTAGTTCTGGTCGGTGTATGGGATGACGGTGTTCAGGTAGTCGTTGCCTCCGGTGAGCTGCAGCACGACCAAGACGGGTGGTTTGTCTTTCGAGGGCATTGTTCTTCTCCTGATTTAGCCAAACTGGTACTCGGTCGTAGCGGCGACCAGGGCGAGCATGTCCGCGACCCGGCGAGAGGAGTTCTCGTGGTCGGCGGACTCCCAGCTCACCGTGCCTTCGTCTTCCGCGTGAGACACCAACTCCCACCTGGTCTGGTCGGACACCTGCAGAGGCCCCATCATATCTAGGCAGCGGTCCACGAGGGCTTCGGGGGTTATTGCGCTGTCGTCGGAGGCCACCTTCTCGATGATGCTCCGGACACCGGGCAGACTGGGGTCGCTCACACGATCCGCCACGAAGTTGACCCGCTTGACGACAGAACCGCTGTTGATCCACTCCCTGCCTGTGTGCCATCCCTCGACGCTGGGCGGGTCGTGGAGGCTCTGCCCCATGTACGCCGGCTCCTGTCCGAAGGCGGTCAGTCGCGGGTCTGGCCCGTGCAGGTCTCCGGTGAGTCTGAGAGTTCCCACAACCACCTCGACCGGGCTCTTCACCTTCTGGTACATGGCATCTTTGAAGAAGTCCGAGTTGAACAGGACACGCATGACCGGCCTTATTTCGTAGCCGGAACTGACGAGCGTATCGGCCAGAAGTTCAACGGCCCGCGGGTCACGGGGAGGCTCGACGGACCACGCGGGCACCTGGGGTTCGTCAGCCACGAAGAAGTTGTAGAGGTGCCTGGCGATGAAGCTTGGACACTGGGGCTGCTGGAGGATGATGTCTATTATGTCGTCTCCGTCGAAGTCTCCGGTGTGTCCGAGAAAGGTCTTCCGTCCGAAATCGTGTTCTTCGGGGCGGAACTCGAAACTCCAGGAGAAGCGGTGATGGGGCTGCCTTGGGATTTTGGGGGCCAATGTCCAGCCGGTGAACGCGCGGGCGCACTCGAAGACGTCCTTCTCGGTATAGTGTCCGACGCCAAGCGAGAAGAGTTCGAGGAGCTCGCGTCCCCAGTTTTCGTTGGGGGCGCGTTTGTGGTTCTCGTTGTTGTCCAGCCAGAATATCATGGCCGGATTTCGGGCTACCTCAAGCAGCAGGTCCCTGTAGTTTCCCATCCCCTGTTCCCGGAACAACTGTATCTGGGCTGTCAGGTGGTTATCGTTATCCACCTTGGAGTTGCCGGTGGCGAATATGTGATGCCAGAACAGGGCCATCTTCTCCTCGAGAGGACGCTGGGTGTTCACCATGTGGTAGAGCCAATTGGCCGCGCCGGGCGCCGGGCTTGGGCCGCCGGTCTCGGTGGAGGGGATGTACCTGTACAGCAGGTACTGGTCCGCGCCCGGGGAGTCGTCGGTTGGCGCGATGAGTTCCTCGACTATTCTTTCGTATCCCTTCTCGGTCAGCCTCTCAAGCTCGTCGCGGGTGGCTCCGAATCCGGCGCGACGCATAAGATGGGCTGTCAGGGCTATATCCCGTGTGTCATATGGCATTGGATGCCTCCTTGTCTTAAGGAATGTGGCAATCGGAGGGTGATTTCCACAACGTCAGCAGGGCCTCACATTCACACTCTAAATAAAGGGCCTGGAACTGTCAACGCTACCCGGAGCCCGGGCAGGGTCTTTTCGGTTTCGTCTTGTCGTCAATCTTTCGTTCGCCCTGAGCTTGTCGAAGGGCCGTCCATTCATGGTTCGACATGCTCACCACGAACGGACTACACAGGTGACGCTCGAAAATGAAAAGGCCCTGGCGCCCGGGGCGGCGGTTGTTCGTGTGTGTGTCCTATGTTACTGTTCAACTGGATTCAGAATGGAGACACGGGCGCTGTGGCGCCGGGTTACGAGGAGGCCAGATTATGCAGAACGGAAATGGCGTAAAGGACAGGTACGAGCTTCCGCTGACGACGGAATCTCATCAGGCGGCGGACCGCTATGTGGACGCGCTGGATATGTTTATCGCGCAGACTTACGGGGTTGAACGGGAGTTCGAGCGGGCTGTGGAGGCGGATGAGGGTCTGGCGGTGGCGCACGCGGCGCTGGGCTTGCTGCAGTTGTATCGCAGCGCGCCGGAGGAGGCGAAAGAGTCGGTGGCGCGCGCGAAGGCGCTGGCAGTGAACGCGACGAAGCGAGAGCGTCAGCAGGTGGAGACTATCGGTTTGATGGTCAACGGTCGGAATGATAAGGCGTACAGGCTGATTCAGGAGCATCTGAAGGAGTTTCCGCGAGACATCCTGATGGTGAGGCTGGCGAGCCGGACGCTGATCCTGGGGTGCAGCGGCGCGGGAGTTGCGAATTTCCCGGAGGAGCTGCTGGCTATGGTGAAGCCGCTGGCGTCGGACTACGGCGAGGATTGGGCGTTCCTGGGACAGTACGCCTTCGCGCACCATGAGACGGGGCAGTTCTCGGACGCGCTGAGCTACGCGGAACGGTCGCTGGAGCAGCGTCCGGACAACGCGAACGCTTCGCACTCGGTGGCGCACGTGTTCTTCGAGACGGGCGACCCGGACGGCGGATCGGACTTCTTGGGGGACTGGCTTGAGGGGTATGACAGGCGGGGGCCGTTCAACGTCCACCTGTCCTGGCATCAGGCCCTCTTCCAGCTGGCGACGGGAAGGCAGGAGAAGGCGGTCTCGCTTTACGAGAATCACATCCGTCCGACGGTGATCAAGAATAATTTCGGCTCGCTGCAGGATGCCGCGTCGCTTATGTGGAGAATGAAGATATACGGCGACGGCGAGCCCGGCCCGTGGAACGAGGTGTTGGGGATCGCGCGTCCCGCGGCTGAGAATCCGGGGCCCGCGTTCAGGGACGCACACGCGGCGCTGGCGTTCGCGGCGGGCGGACACACGGAGGAGATGGGCAAGCTGATATCCGGCTTGGACGCGATGGCCGGAGAGGGCAACGCACTTTCCAGAGAGGTGATGCTGCCGCTGGCAAAGGGCATCGAGGCGTTCGCGAACGGGGCCTACGACGACGCGGCGGACAACCTGGACGGGCTGGTGGACCAGCTCTCTCGCATCGGGGGCAGCCACGCCCAGAGAGAGGTTTTCGAGGATACGATCCTGGAGTCCTACATCCGCTCAGGCCGCTTCGACAAGGCGCAGGACCTTCTGCACACACGTCTGAAGCGACGGACATCGGTAAGGGATGAGGTGTGGCTGGGTCGGACGATGGTGGAGGCGGGGGATTAGGCCGTAGGAGAGATCGAATGAAGATTACTGACTTGAAGTGCGCGGTGATTGGGGGGAATCCTGTCGTTCGGATTAAGACGGACAGTGGGATAGATGGGCTTGGGCAGGCTGAGTGGACGAAGCCGTATCTGAAGCCGCACGTGCTTTTCTACCGCGACATGATTCTGGGGCAGGACCCGACGGACGTGGAGCGGGTGATGGACAGGATCCGCAGGATGGGGAGTTTCAAGCCCTGGGGCGCGGCTGTGAGCGCTATCGAGGTTGCGCTGTGGGATGTCGCCGGGAAGGCGGCGGGTCTTCCGGTGTACAAGCTGCTGGGCGGCAAGGTGAGGGATAAGGTCAGGGTGTATAACGGCGGCGTGAGGGCGCCGATGGAGGGGAATTCGCCCGAACACTACGCCGAGGATATGGCCAGGATGAAGGAGCTGGATGAGGGGTTTACTATCATCAAGCAGGGAATCGCTTTCCACTCGCGCACGCCGGAGGAGGTCCCGGACTTCTTCTATGGCGAGCGTCCGCAGGGGGTGAGGCCGGCGTTCGGCGGACCTCTCACGGAGCGCGGACTGAAGCATACGGTTGCCTGCATCGAGGCGATGAAGGGCGCGCTGGGAGACGAGATCGGGCTCGCGCTGGACTGCGGCCCGGGAGTGACCGTGCCGGACGCGCTGCGACTCGCTAAGGTGGTGGAGCCGCTGAATGTGATGTGGCTGGAGGACATGATTACGGGGGACTATACGCCCTATGTTCTGCCGGATCTATACCGTGAAGTGACGACCGCCACCTCCACGCCGATTCACACGGGCGAGCAGATATACCTCAGACAGAATTTCAAGGACCTGATAGAAAAG
Source organism: Dehalococcoidia bacterium (assembly GCA_965202815.1). GTDB lineage: Bacteria > Chloroflexota > Dehalococcoidia > Lucifugimonadales > UBA1123 > VXRN01. The sequence goes on along the minus strand of CBDBCD010000001.1, from coordinate 723,887 downwards.
AAGGCGGTGAACATAATCGGACCAGACCCTCTGGATGTCGGCGGCATAGCCGAATTGAAGTGGATCGCGGAGTTCGCGGACCTACATGGGATTCTGGTGGCGCCGCATGGTATCGCGGACGGGCTCATTGGGCTGGCGGCGCACGTTCACCTGGCGGCGACGCTGCCACGGAACTACATCGCGCTGGAGTATCCTGTGGGAAGGCCGGAGTGGTGGTACGACATCATCGATGGGCTTCCGGATCCGATAGTGGAGGATGGGTTCATACAGGTCTGGGATACGCCCGGTCTGGGGGTAACATTCAATGTGACGGAGGCGAAGAAGCGTTTGTCCGAGGAGGACAGGGACTTCTTCGATTAACGAAACACTCCGAAAATACGGAAAGACCAGGTTCTGTTGATATTTGATATTTCAGCCACACAGATGGCTGCGGCAGAAACAACATTGGCTGCACTCCGCACCTATGGATTCCCGCTTTCGCGGGAATGACGAAGAATGTCAACACAGCCTAGCTCCTGAATCAAGTGAGGCGCCGAAAATGAAGATACTGCTTGTCGCTACGAACCAGACGGATCGGTTTATGGATAGGATGGTGGTGCGGCCCGTTCCGATTGGGTTGGCGTACCTGGCGGCCAGCGTTGATGAGAGCCGGCACGAGATGCGGGTGGTTGACCTGATGTTTTCCGAGGACGGGTCGGGCGACGTGGAGGACGCGGTGAGGGAGTTCGGGCCGGACCTGGTGGGGCTTTCGATTCGGAATCTGGACAATCAGAGCAGCAGCAACTCGGTGTGGAATCTTCCGGCGGTCAGGGAGATCGTTGGCAGGATTCGCGGGGTGAGCGAGGCGACGGTGTTGTGCGGCGGGCCGGCTTTCAGCATACTTCCGGCGGAGTGCCTGGAGTATGTGGGCGCTGACCTGGGAATCGCCGGGGACGCGGCTGAGGCGTTCGCTACGCTGGTGGACAGGCTGGATTCGGGCGAGGATTATCGGGATGTTCCGGGTATCGTGTACCGGGAGGAAGACGACGGCGAGGTGGTGGTGAGCGAGGGGCGGTTCGTTTCGGACTTTCACAATTTCCCCAGGCTGGACCTGCTGGATATGAGTAAGTACAACGGGTCGGGGTTCGGCATTGGAGTCGTTACGAAGCTGGCGCAAGCGTATTATCCGACGCTGGACAGCAGTTTCGACGGAAGTGACTGGCGGGCTCGACCGCCGGATGAGGTCGTTGAGGAGATAGCGGGTCTGAATCGAGACTTCGGCATCAACAAGTTTTTCTTCATAGACTCCGGCTTCAACGTTCCGGCGGACGCGGCGAAGGCGTTGTGTGTCGCTATTCTGGAGTCGGGTCTCAAGATCAGGTGGAACAGCTACATACGGCCGGGTTCGGGGGACGAGGAGCTAGTCCGGCTTATGAAGCAGTCGGGGTGCTCGCTGGCGCTGATGTCGGAGTCGGGCAGGGGCTCAGGAGAGCTTTCAGAGAGGCTGAATGGGCTGGAGGCGATGGCGCACCTGTGTGATAAGGTGGGGCTGCCGTTTACAATGAACGTGGCGTTCGGAGAACCCGGGGAGACTCGTGAGAGCGTGGAGAAGAAGATAGAGTTTCTGGAAGGCGTGAAGCCCGCGTTCGCGGCGCTGAGGCTGGGGACGCGGGTACTGCCGAATACCGCTGTGGCGCAGGTCGCGATGGAGGAAGGTCTGATAGAATCGGAGTTGGACCTGCTGAGGCCGGTCTTCTATATCGAAGAGGAAGTGAGGGACTGGCTTGGAGACAGGCTGCGGGAGGAGGTAGAGGCGCATCCGAGGTGGAATTTATCTTGAAGATACTCGGTTAGACCTCTCCCATCAAGGGCTGAGATGAGTAGGCATTTAGTGTGAACGCGCTTGAAATTGCGGATTCACCCCCCTGGCCTTCCCCGATCAAAGGGGAAAGGGGTTTTGGGAAGCGTCCTTCGACAGGCTCAGGACGAACGGTTTATTGATTTACATACCCCTGTTAGCCCATCGAGGGAGAGGGGATTATAAGGAAATGAAAATGCCGGTTATTGATCACAGTACGCAGAGGATGCCCGCGCCGACGGACAAGGTCGGTTCGCGGGGGATGATAACCGAGGAGCATGGCGCTGAGTCTCTGTCGGTCAGGGAACTGGTCATCGAGCCCGGTTTCAGCGGCCGCCTGCACACACATGACACGGACGAGGCGGTAATGGTAGTGGAGGGGTCTATCCAGTTCATCGTGGGGGACGAAGTGCAGACGGTGCGTTCGGGATACTCTATGCTCGCGCCCCCGGGCGTGGCCCATAAGCTGGTGAACAATACGTGGGTATCGGCGCGAATGCTGGTCATTCGTCCGACGACCGAACAACAGACGGATTACCTGGAATAGCGCGAATTTGCGCCAATAGCCACTTTAGACAGCAGCACGGAGGAATTTCGATGACGACCAGCCAGACCGGACCGCAGGAAGAGTTGCAGCTTATACCGACGAACGCGGGTGGCAGATCGTTCGCCGGGCCTCCGAAGGCTCTACAGTCGCAGATTACGCCGACGGACTTATTCTATGTGAGGAATCACTGGAAGGGCGCGCCTGAAATTGATATCGAATCCTACCGTCTCAGCGTCGGCGGAGAGGTGGCGCAGGCGCTGTCGCTGTCCATGGACGATTTGAAGGGGATGCAGAGCAGGCGCTACCAGGCGACTTTCGAGTGCTGCGGCAACGGGCCAATTCCCGAGTACTGGGTGAAGCAGACGCGCTCTGTGATGGAGAAGGTGACCGGACACGGGATCATGGGGAACGCGGAGTGGGTAGGCGTGTCGCTGGCGGACGTGCTGAACATGGCGGAGATCGGGCCGAACGCGGTGGAGGTAATGTTCGAGGGCGCGGACCACGGACCGGATGAGGTGGTGGGCGATCCTGAAGAGGTCACGTATGAGCGCAGCCTGCCGATGTCGAAGGCGCTTCACCCGGACACGATGCTTGCGTGGGAGATGAACGGGGAGCCGCTGACGCCGCTTCACGGCTATCCGCTTCGGCTGGTAGTGCCGGGATGGTACGGAATGTGCTCGGTGAAGTGGCTGGCGGCCATTCATGTCCTAGACGAAGAGTTCAAGGGGTTCTACCAGATAGAGCGGTACAGGGTGATGAACGGCCCGGATGCGGACGAGTTCTACACATACCTCACGGGCATGAAGGTGAAGTCAATCGTCACCGCTCCGGCGCCGGGAGACCAGGTGCCAGTTGGAGACTATGTGGTGTCTGGCGCGGCGTGGTCGGGTGAGAGCGACATTACTCGCATCGAAGTCAGCACGGACGGCGGGGAGACGTGGACGGACGCGCGGGTGACCGTGCCGAGAAGCGGTTATTCGTGGACGCGCTGGGAGTGCGACTGGACGATTCCGGCGTCGGGCAACTACGTTCTGATGTCGCGGGCGACGAATGACAAGGGGGAGACGCAGCCTATGGAGTTCCCGAACAAGTGGGACGGCATGGGATATGGGAATAACATGGTGTTCAGGCACGACGTGGAGGTTGTGTAGAGGGCATTGATATCTACGAGGAGCTATATCCTCTCGTCGTACATATCCTCACGTCTGAGGGAGAGTCCTTCCGGCCAAGTCCTGGTCGGATGGACAGGCCAAATTTCATCCAAGAGAGGTGTTTCTGAGGACTTTTGTTTCTTCGACTTAAGACCACTCCGGCACTTTCCCTCGGTTGCCTTCTGCTTGTGTTTAGGTTGTTGACCTGAATCCATGATACTCCCATTCCTTGTCATGCTTTCTGGATTATACAGCAAGCGTGGGTGATTCCATGATAGAGTATTGGGCAGAAATTCAACTCTGAAGGAGAAACGAATGCCGATTCTGGATAAGTCAGGGACGGATATGACCGAAATGTACACTGGCTTCAAGCGCTGGTCTGTGGTGGATGGGACGAGGGGCTCGACGCAGTTGAGCGTCGCCGAGGTGCTTATGGAGCCGGGTTCTTCGCCGCCGCTTCACGCTCACCCGACGGAGGAGACGATTCTGATTGCGGAGGGGGAACTGGAGGCGTACATCGGGGATGAGACGCGGATGGTTACCGCGGGTCAGTTCGTGCTTGCTCCGCCGGGGGTGAAGCACGGATTCTCGAACAAGTCGGGGGAGCGAGCGGTGATATACGGGATTCATCCGACGCCTGCGGTGCAGACGGAGTGGGACGAGGAGTAACAAGGCAGAAACAGCGAAAAAGAAGAAAGAGGCGTCTTTACTGGATTTCAGCGAGACGCCTTTTGACGTTATGATTTGAATCACTTGGAATTGTTACTACTCTGGAGGGGTAGATTGCCGAATTGGAGCAACGTGTTAAAAGGCATCGCGAGGAGTGTAGAAGTTGCTATTGAAACCAAGGGTGAATGCGCTTTCTGGAACTGTACCAAGACCGTCAGGTCGGGGTATGTCCTGTGTTACAGCCACTTTCAGGGTAGCGCTGCAGGAAAGATAAACATATGCTCCGACTGCAGACGTTACAAGGATGCACGATACAAACAGTGTCTGAACTGTCGCGAACGATCCGGGAATTCTGGGTCACCCTTCGACACGAGAAGTAGGGCTGTAGTCTCAGACCGCGCAGCGCGAGCAACGAAGAAATACGAACCGGAACATTCTCCTGCCTGGGAGGCGGGTGATGTGGAAGCCTCTGTATTTTTCGTCTATATCTTGAAACTCAGCGGTGGATACTTCTATGCGGGCCAGACACGGGAACTAAGGGAGCGCCTGTCTGAACACAGGGATGGGAGAGTAAGGTCCACAACCGGGCGCAATCCCAAAATGGTGTGGTTTACTGAGTTGTCTACACGCAACGAGGCTACGGAACTAGAGGTGGAACTCAAGAAAACGATTGACAAGAACCCGAGAGTGATTCGACGGATGATGATGGATTTCCGCGATTTGGTGCGAGAGCTAGATTTCAGCTAACACCGAATGTATATAGTGGGCCGAGGTAGCGATGCTATGAAAAGGGCGATTTTCCTGTTGTTCCTTATTGTCGTTATTACGGTTCGGGAGGCACATGGTTGGCTTCCTCCGTTTATAGCGCACAGGCGTGAATGGTGGTACCAGGAGTGGTGGTTCAACGCCTTGATAGTCTTGGCTGCGTTTGCTCTCGGGATGATCGTGTCGCGCAACAGGAGGTGATTCTAGTCGCGGTAGCGGCGGCCCAGGTCTGTGGCGTCGAATAGCTGGCCGTCCCGGATCTCTTTTACTTCGTCGGCCATTTCGAGCAGGGTGGAGTCGTGTGTGGCTGACACGACACTGATGCCGCGATTCTGGACCATCTCCTTGAAGAGGCCGAAGATGGAGCGGGCGTTGTTGGAGTCGAGCTCGCCTGTCGGTTCGTCTGCGAGTATGAGAGGCGGTTCGTTGACGATGGCGCGGGCTATGGCGACGCGCTGCTGTTCACCGCCGGAGAGTTCGTAGGGCCTGTGCCGCGCCCTGTTCCAGAGTCCGACAATCTCCAGCGCCTCGCGGGTGCGCGCCTCGCGGTCTCGCGCGCCGACTCCGGCGATTCTGAGCGGCAATTCGACGTTCTCGAACGCGGAGAGCAGGGGCAGCAGTCCGAACGACTGGAATACGAAGCCGATTTTGTGTCTGCGCAGTTCGGTCAGGTCGTGTTCGCCCATTTCGGCGATGTCGCGGTCCTCGAACATCACTGTGCCGGAGGTGGGCTTGTCCAGTCCGGCGAGAATGTTCAGCAGGGTGGTCTTGCCGGAGCCCGAACGTCCGACGACCGCGATGAACTGTCCGGGCAATACTGTCAGGTTGATGCCCCTCAGCGCGCTGATCTCTTCCGAGCCGAGCGTGTACGTCCTGCGGAGGTCCAGGGTCGTTATTAGTGGTAGAACTCTGCTCATCTATTTAGTCTCCGGGCCTTATGGTGACCGTGCCGTCTTCTATCTGGACACGCGCCTTTTCGCCGATGTTCAACTGTTCCAGCAGGTTTCTGGGAATCTGGACGCGGCCATTGTTGTCCACGAGCACGAATTCTTCGAGCGGCTGCTCGGTCTCTGCCTCGCCGCTGATGCGCTGGTAGGAGACTCTGCGGCGTATCTCGGTGGACATCTTGCCGTCGCGGATCATCACGACGCGACCGACCTTGTAGGCGATGTCAGGGTCGTGGGTGACGATGAGGATCGTAGCGCCCATCTGCGCGTTTACCGTGCCGAAAAGGTCGAGAATCTCGGCGGCAGTGGTGTCGTCGAGTTCGCCGGTCGGCTCGTCAGCCAGAAGCAGCGGGGGTTGGTTAGCCAGGGCTACCGCTATGGCGACGCGCTGCTGCTCTCCGCCGGAGAGCTTTTCGGGCGTGTGGCCGAGCCTGTGGCCGAGTCCGACGATGTTGAGGAGTTCTTCGGCCCTCTCGCGTCTCTCCTTGCCGGGGGTATTGGTCAGCATCATGGGGAGCGAGACGTTTTCGAGCGTAGTCAGGTATGGGAAGAGGTTGCGGCTTGTCTGCTGCCAGATGAATCCTATGTCCGTTCGCCTGTACTCCTCGATGTCGCGCCCGCTCATTCTGAGAAGGTCCTTGCCGCCGACCATGACGTTGCCCGCCGATGGGGCGTCGTAGCCGGCCAGGATGTTGAGCAGGGTGCTCTTGCCGCTGCCGCTGGCTCCTACGATTGCTACAACCTCGCCGGGTTCGACAGCGAGGTCGAGGCCTCTGAGCGCGACCACTTCGAGGTCGGCGATCTTGTATATCTTGAATACGTCCTGGCAGAAGACGTAGTAGTCGCTGGGGGCGTTGGTCATTGCTGCCTCTCCGGGCCTTTCTTCAGGGTTCGGTGGGTTTGCCGTCGCCACTATAGTATAGACTATCCGCGAGTGGATGCTGTATCAGTTTTGTCGGTGGACTAAACCAAGACCTCGCCACCCCACCCCTGGATTCCCGCCTTCGCGGGAATGACGGTAGTTGTGCAAAGATCTCCCTTCGAGGGTATGACGCATAGCCGGTACTTGGGGACTTGTGAAACCGTCTCAACCCCGAAGTGTCCGGTATGATGTTCAAAGGGACGTGATAGAATAGTTGTCAATTGGCGCGACGGACGGGACTTACAAGGTTATTGGGAGAATAAGCGGTGTCAGGCACTTTCGCGTTGGGCAGGCTGTTCGGTGTAAGGGTGAGAATCCATTTCTCGTGGATTTTCATATTCGCGCTTGTTTCCTGGTCGCTGGCGTCGTCGTGGCTGCCATCACAGTACTTCGGCTGGAGCAGGGGCGAATACTGGGCGGTGGGCATAGTGGGCAGCGCGCTTCTGTTCGTGTGTGTCCTGATTCACGAACTCAGCCATTCGCTCGAGGCTATCCGGCGCGGTCGCAAGGTACGCAGCATCACGCTGTTCTTTCTGGGCGGCGTTTCGGAGATCCAGGATGAATCTAAGTCGGCGGGTGAGGAATTCTGGGTATCCATAGTCGGACCGCTGACCAGCCTGGGGCTTGGCGCGCTGTTCGGGCTGATGTATCTGAATCTGCGATCCGGGGCCGGCCAGTTGACCGCGCTCACGCAGTACTTGATGATAGTCAACCTGGCGATTGGGGTGTTCAACCTGCTCCCGGCGTTCCCTCTGGACGGAGGAAGGGTGCTGCGCGCACTGGTATGGCGCGCGACCAACAGCCACGAGCGCGCGACGCGGGTAGCCAGTTTCACCGGCTCGGCGCTGGGCTTCGGGCTAATAGGGCTGGGAATCGTGTTTGTATTTACGAACAGCCTGGTCACCGGGATATGGCTGGTGTTCATTGGGTGGTTCATCCAGTCGGCGGCGTCTTCGGTGCGGCGCGATGAGGTCGCAAAGCAGACGATGTCGGGGCGAACGGTAGGGGAGGCGATGGAGCATACTTTCCCCAGGGTCGCTCCGGGGATTACGGTCCAGGAACTGCTCGACGACTATATCTCAAAGGACTTCAGGAGGGCATACCTGGTAGTCCTCGGGGATACCTTCCAGGGTCTGATCACGGCGACCGACGTGCGTGGGGTGCCCGCTGAGCAGAGGGCGACAAAGTGGGTCTCGGAGGTGATGACCAAGGTGGCGGACGTGCTGACTCTACCGCCCGACGCGCCGCTTGAGGATGGACTGCGCATCCTCGCCCAGCGGAACATCCATCAGTTGGTGGTGATGGACTCGGGGGCGCCCGTAGGGCTCCTTACGCGCGCCGGGGTGCTGAGAGTGATGGAGCTTTCGGACCTCCTGGCGCGAGAGGAAGCGAGAGAGCGGACCGATAACGGCTGACCTTATGGCCGGCGATCAAGCGCGCGTCGGATCGAGGGTCCGAATTCGGCGCGCTGCCACTTTCTGACATCCGGCGAGCTTAGCTCCCGCTCCAATTCCTGGGGGCTGCTTGCCAGGGACTTCATGCTTGTCATGGGCCAGATAAGCGCGGGGTCCAGCGCGAGAGACTTGCCGGTCGCCGTCCGCCACTTCTTCAATCGGTCGAGACGAGCGGAGACCGCGGCAAGCTGCGTCTTCGACAGGCGGGGGCGCGGCTGCCTGTTTACGGGACGCCGGAGCGGGTCGGCGGCCTGGCCTTTGCGGATGGCGTCTCGGATACCCGCCGCGAGCCTGCCGTGGGCGAATCTGCCGAGTCCGCGCACTTTCTTCAGGCTGGAGTCGGGCTTTTCCGCCAGCGCGACCAGGGCGGCGTCGGGAATTACGCGGAAGTGGGGCCTGCCCACTTTCAGTGTGTGGAATTCGCGGTAGTCCACGAGGGACTTGAGGATGGCGAGTCCGCGCGGGTTCATGCGCTGGGAACCCTTGACTCTGAAGACGGCCATTTCGGGGTTGGGCGCTTCGTACCTGATGGCGGCGACGCGACGCGATTCTTCGCTGACCCACCCGGCGCGGCCCAGCCCGGTCAGCTTCCGTTTCAGCGTGTCGGTGAGTTCGAGCAGGTAGCGCACGTCGTCCGCGGCGTAGTCCAGGTACTTGGGTTCCAGGGGGCGGATTGTCCAGTCGGAGCGCTGGAGTTTCTTGCTCTTGTTTATGGAGACGCCGAGGGAGGATTCGAGGACGGTGGCGAGTCCGAGCCGATCCATGCCGGTGAAGGCGGCGGCTATGCTGGTGTCGAAGAGTGAGGTGACGCGGAAGCCCCAGTCGCGGTCGAGGCTGCGGATGTCGTGGTCGCCGGAGTGGAGAACGACTTCGACGCGCTTGTCGGAGAGTACGTCGCCCAGAGGATTCATGTCGTCGAGGGCGAGGGGGTCAATGAGGAATACCCGGCCATCGGGAATGGCTATCTGGATCAGGCATACGCGCTCCGGGTAGCGGAAGAAGCCGTTGGATTCGAGGTCGAAGGCGATGCGGGGCTGTCTTCGCAGTGTCTCGATGACGCGGAGGAAGCGGGGTTGGTCTTGTATGAGTTGGTAGTCCTGGATGGGAACGGCGCGCCTCCTTGTGGGTCTGAATTGGGGTCTTGTATCTGGTTAGCGTCCGTTCGCGCGTGTACGCGCCTCGTCGTCAGTTCCGGGCGGCGGTTCGTGGAAGGGCTCTCCATTGGCTTCGGCAGCCAGTCTTCGCTCGTTCCAAGCGGCGACTTCGGCGGCCAGTTCGGCGCGACCCCTAGCTTCGCCCTCGGCGAGGCCCTCAGCTATGCCCTCGGCGATACCCTTGGCGATACCTTCGGCTATGCCTTCGGCGCGGGCTTTTCGGCGGCGTTTTTCCAGCCAGTCGTTCACAGCGTCCCTCGTGCCCATCATGATGTCCCATACCTCCAGAGGAGGGGCTGTCCATCTATTGCTTTGAATGTATTCTACTTTTCGGGGTGATTCAAGGGGAATAGGATTTGGATGGGACGCTGGTGGAATCGCTGATTCCAGTGTGGCTTCATATATCTTGGTTTATAATTGCGCTGGGCTCGGGCTGGGTGAGCCACTGGGGTTTAACAGGGGAGCGGCAGGCGACCGCTGTGACCAGCGTTTGCCAGCGTTAGCTATGAGGGTCTTTTTTCCCCGTCGTCCTGTTTTTGGTTCGGATAATCGTTGGTTTATGGGTTTCCGGTAATGGGCGGGCGGTCATTGGTCATTAGTTGTCGGTTATCGGTGGTTGGTTTAGTTTGTATGTTCGGATTGTAGCACGGTTGAAGGGTGGGTGTATAGGTCGGATTCAGGAAGGTCAGGGTCTTTCGGTTATCCGAGATTGCCCTGGCCTCAGCCTGTGGATTCCCGTTTTCACGGGAATAACGAATCATGCGGAAGGGTTTCGGTTTGCAATAATCGAAAAGCCCTGCGGAAAGGTGGGTGGGGCACTTCATCTACTTGACGGGTTTGGGGCGCATAGGCATAATAGAGCGTAAGTTCTATTGAAGGTGTATTCCGTCCAGCGCGGCGCGGCGGTTCGGATTGAGTGAAGGGGTTGTGAGTCTTGGCGATTGCGAACTTCGAGAATCGAACGCTGTATCACGGGGATAACCTGGACTTCCTGCGGGGGATGAATAGCGAGACTGTCCACCTGGTGGCGACGGACCCGCCTTTCAACAAGAATCGCGACTTTCACGCGACACCGGACAGTCTGGCCAGGGGCGCGAGGTTCAGCGACAGGTGGTCGTGGGAGCGGGACGTGCATGAAGAGTGGACGGACAGCATCAGGGACGACTGGCCGGGTGTCTGGCACGTAATCACTTCCACTCGCGGAGCGTATGGCGACGATATGGCGGCGTTCCTGTGCTGGCTCGGAGTGCGGCTTATGGAGATGCGGCGGGTACTGCGTGAAGACGGGAGTTTGTATCTGCACTGCGACCCGACGGCTTCGCACTATATCAAAGCCTTGCTCGACGGCATCTTTGGCCCCGAAAGTTTCAGGAGTGAAATCACCTGGAAACGCACCAGCGCACACAGCGACGGACGTCAGGGCCGTCGCCAACATGGACGTATTCACGACATCCTGTTCTTCTACACGAAGTCGGATCAATGGACCTGGAATCAGATATATACGGACTACGACCCGCAATATATCGAACGGTCTTATAGATATGTCGAACCGGGAACTAATCGCAGGTACAGGCTTGATAACTTGACCGGGCCGGGTGGAGCGGCGAAAGGCAATCCACAGTACGAAGTCATGGGGGTTACTCGGTATTGGCGTTACAGCAAAGAACGAATGAAGGAACTTATAGACGCCGGGCGAATCGTTCAAAGAAGGCCGGGCGCTGTTCCGAGCTACAAACGCTATCTCGATGAAATGCCGGGGGTACCTCTGCAAGATCAGTGGACGGACATCGGCCCAATTCAATCGCGGTCTAAAGAGCGAACCGGCTACCCGACACAGAAGCCTATCGCGCTCTATGAGCGTATCGTAGAGGCGAGTTCGAATCCGGGGGATATAGTCCTCGATCCGTTCGCGGGCTGCGCTACTACTCCGATTGCGGCGGAACGGCTGGGACGCCAATGGGTGGGCATGGATATATGGGATGAGGCGTACCGGACAGTGCTGACGCGGCTGGGGGAAGAAAGTCTCGCGGTCAGAGAGGCCGATTCGCAACAGCCCCACCTGATAACGTTCGGAGACGTGCATTACGTCACCGCGCCGCCGGAGCGCACGGACGATAACGAGGTGGCCGCGCCGAGTTTCAGGCTGAGAACCAAGCTCTATCGTCCGGTGGAGCCGTGGCAGAAGCTCTCGCGGGCGGTCATGTCCCGCATACTGGCGCACGCGCAGAACAGCGGCGGGCTGGTGGTGTGCGGCGGATGCGGTCGAATCCTGGAAGCGGAGTTCATGCACCTGGACCACATCCAGCCCAGGGCGGAGGGCGGCGAGAATCATATTATGAACCGCATCCTGCTGTGCAGTCCGTGCAATGGGAGGAAGGGACATATATACACGCTGGCGGGGCTGCTGCGGGAGAATAAGCGGGTGGGGTGGATGAAGGACGAGAGTATGGCGAAGCTGATCCAGTCGAGCGCGAAGTCGAGGGCGGAGTGGATACGGGATATGTGGGACACGGGGGAGTGTGAGGAGTTTCTGGCGGGGCTGGGGTGATGTCGGAACTGTGTTTTGTTTGATTGGGGTGATGGGCAGGATTATGGCGTGGAATCAGTTTTCCAACTGGGGTAGAATGACCAAGATTTACCAGTCCACATATCAGGGGGAGCGCGGATGACACAGTTGGCTCATACCCAAGAACTGCTCAGTTCTATTGACTGGGATAGGCAATCTATCCAGGGATTCTTCGGGCCTCGCGTGTCTTCAACGGAAGGTGGGGCAATGGGATCAGATACGCCGTATGCGGACGAGACTACGCAGACGGCCCTGAAGCATATAGAAAACCTCCTAACGTATGATTCCGACTACTGGTTTGACTATTTGCGGAAGGCGAATCCTTTACTGACCGAAGACCATCTTGATCAAATCGCCATGACCACGTATATGTGGCTGAGCGATGAAGCCCGCAGACAGATCAGAACTCTAATCCGACAGCGTTTTGACGACTGCGATGACCCATTCGACATTTTCATTGATTGGATGGGATCGGAATCAGGAAACCGAAGGCTAGTAGAATCGCTAGAGGAGACTGCCATCCCTGATCCGGTTCTCGCGTGGTCCTACGCATTTTGCGAGGCGCTGGATATGTCGCGCGCCGCTTACTCTATACACCGGAACCGCTTACATCACAAGGTGGACTTCTCCGACATCAAGCAGACACCTGAGGAAATCGCAGCAGATATGCGCTTCTTCAATGCGCGATAGGGAGCTTCAGCAAGTTGCCGCCCGCTGTCAGAGGAAGCGTTTACTGGTGTGACTACGGCCCTATTACTGGCAGCGAGCTGTCTTCCCATCGCCCAGCTCTGATAATCAGTCGCACCGAATTGAATAACGGCCTGTCGGAGGCGATAACGGTTCCGATGTCCCGTACAACGCCGCCTGACCAGCACGTCCGCAATCACGTATTTGTGGAATCTGCCTGTTCCTGGGCGTCAGTGCGCCAAATCAAGTCCGCGCGTCAGCCATGGCTGGGAGACAAGATTGGCGAGGCGACGCCGGATGAACTCGAAAGGGTGTTGGAAGTCTTCGCAAGCCGTCTAGACAATCCGAATCCATCCAGCTATCGGCGAATAGAACCTGGAACGGTCTGGAGTGTGGAGTTTCACGACCAAGACGACGCTGTACAGAATGAACATGCTCTCATACTAGACTACAATCCTGGCAACGGGATCGCAATCGCGGCAAATATGGAATATCTGGAAAGACCGGAATCGCGGGTCAGGGTTCCTATCAGTATGGCCGATTCCCCCGATCCCGCGTCCGCTCTCATACATCGCATACGCTCGATAGATACAGGGGCCAGGCCCATGACTATGATTGATCTGGTTGATGAAGATAGCCTGACGATGGTCAAATATCGCTTATTGTGGGCGGTAGGCGCATAGGGGCCAGCGGCGCGCGCGGTACAACTTGGGGTTGGGTGATTTTCTTCTGGGGGCGTTTGGTGGAGTGTTAAGGGTTTGTGACGCTGATCAGACCGCTTGGGAGGGTCCCGGTGATGGGCGGGCGGTTTTGCAGGTAGGTGAATCTGACGAGGGCAGATACCAGTATGAAGGCGCTGGGATTGTCGTGGGGAATGTAATAGGAGCCGTCGGCGGGGACGGGCTGACCGCCTATCTCGGATATGTCGGTGTCGTAGAGGACACCGCGGCTCAGCGCCCAGTTCAGGCCGCGGTGGAGTTCGGGGTCGGGTAGGTCATCGAGTCTTCCGACCAAATCGGGGTGGCTGGCCATCAAGTTCTCTATGACGAAATTCTCAAATGGCTCTATCTGTCCGGCGTCGGCTATCTCGCCAACCAGACGCTCGTTGCCAATGTCCCAAGTGTTGACGTCCAAGCGCGGTTCACCTGTGGCGATACTACTGAATCTCGAACTTTCGTTGGGGTCCATCGGTTTTTTGAAGAGTATTTCCAGAGTGGCGATGTTCTGGAAGTCTATCTCGCCATCCTCGTTTCTGGGCAGGGCCGCTTCCCAATCCAGCACGTTCAGGCAACGCTCGGGCACACCAATCTTGGATAGTTCTTCTCGCAGCCGGAACTGCATTGCGGGGTTTTCTTCCATACGCGAACAGAGCGAGTGTCGGTAGGGAGTGGCCGCGAACCTGACGCCGGCAATATGATCTTCGGGAAGGCCGTCATCGCGCTCATCACCGAGGTCGGAGTTCAGAACCAGCGTCCATTCTCCGAGCGAATCGAGAGTTACGATGATGATGTTGACCTCGTTGTTCATGCGTATCTTCTCTGCGGGGAAGTGGATATTGGGCTAGTTGAAGCGGATGTTGCCGCCGTTTGTGTCGTTGAAGTCGCCGGCGCTGTAAACGCCGAGGTCGCGGCCCTGGTGGACGTGGATGATTATTTCCTGGCGGACGATGCCTACGGCGTCGAGAAGTTCGGCCTCTATGTCGTCTATGAGGTCCTGGATTTCGTCGGAGGTCACGGTTTCGTCAATGTTGAGGGTGGCGTGGACTACGACGTCGGCGTAGTGGATGTCGAGTCTGCCCACGACGACCTCGCTCTCCATTACTATGTAGCATTCGGAGTAGGGTGTGCGGGTTTCTCGCTGGAAGTCGTATTTTGCCATGTGAGGGGTCTGTTCCTAGGTTCTGACCTGGCCGCTGCCCATTACGGTCCACTTGTATGAGGTGAGTTCTTTGAGTCCCATGGGGCCGCGGGCGTGGAATTTGTTGGTGCTGATGGCGACTTCGGCGCCGAGTCCGAACTGGCCTCCGTCGTTGAAGCGGGTGGAGCAATTGACGAAGACGGCGCTGGAGTCAACTTCGTCAACGAAGCGCATGGCGGCGGAGTAGTCCTCGGTGACTATGGCGTCGGAGTGGCCGGAGCCGTAGGTCTCGATGTGGTCGAGCGCGTCGTCGAGGGAGTCAACGACCCGGACGCCCGCTATGAGAGCGAGGAATTCGGTACTCCAGTCCTCGTCGGAGGCCGGAATAGCCTGGAACGCTCCGCTGCCGTTGGAGGGACCGATCAGACTCAGAGCGCGGCGGTCGCAGCGCATCTCGACGCCTGCCTGCGCGAACTTGCCAGCCATTCTGGGCAGATATGCGGGCGCGACGGCGGAGTGGACGAGTAGGGTGTCCATCGCGTTGCACACGGAGTATCGCTGCACTTTGGCGTTGAACACGATGTCCAGGGCCATATCGAGGTCGGCTTCCTTGTCCACGTAGGTGTGGCAGACGCCGACTCCGCCGGTAATGGCGGGCATCTTGGCGTCGCGGGCGACCCTGTTGATGAGCTCCTGTCCGCCCCTGGGAATGAGCAGGTCTATGTAGTCGCGGGCTTCGAGCATCCGGCCGACGAGTTCGCGGTCGGTTGACTCGATGAGCTGGACGGCGTTTTCGGGCGCGCCGGCGTCGGCGACGGCTTTTCGTATGATGTTCGCCAGCGCCGTGTTGGAGTTGATCGTGTCGCTGCCGCCCCTGAGTATGACGGCGTTGCCGGACTTGAGGCAGAGGGTGGAGATGTCAACGGTCACGTTGGGCCTGCTCTCGTAGATGACGCCGACCACGCCGAGGGGAACGCGCCTGCGGCCCACTTGGAGACCGTTGGGCACGGTCTTCATCTCGATAACCTCGCCAACGGGATCGGGGAGGCCGGCGACGCCGCGAACGTCGGAGGCGATGGCCTCGAGACGTTCCCCATCGAGCATCATGCGGTCAAGGTAGTATTCGGGAAGGCCCTTCCGCGCCCCGGCGTCGAGGTCGAGCCTGTTGGCGTCGAGTATCGTTTCCTGGCACTCGATGATACGGTCCGCGATGTTGAGCAGCGCACGGTTTCGGACGCCTCCGGTGGTCTTGGCGAGTTCTCGCGCCGCGACTTTGGCGGCCTCTCCCTTGCGGGTGAGTTCGTCGGTGGTGGTCATGGTGGTCATTGGTCAAGCTCCTGTGGGCGCCTCAATGTGTCAGTCCGCCTCAATCTGTGGATTCCCGCTTTCGCGGGAATGACTGAATTGTAGTTGAGGAATCACCCCCATCCTAGCCTTCCCCCGTCGAGGGGGAAGGGATTTTCAACATACGAATGACTGAATAGTCGTTCACCCTCACCCTAGCCCTCTCCCATCAAGGGAGAGGGGATTTTCATATGGATATGGTACTAAGACTGGGGGGATTCGGACGAGGCCAGCAGTACGAGGTTATCACGGTGGATGACCTCGTCTCCATAGTGGTAGCCGAGCGTCCGGCCTATCAGGTCTGAGCGCAGTCGTCGTATCATGTGAACGTCGCGCGAATTGTAGCCGGAGATTCCGCAGGCGATCCTGTTCTTGTCGGCGTCCTCGACGAGAACGACGTCGCCGCGTTTGAAATCGCCGCGCGTGTCCACGATTCCGGCGGGCAGCAGGCTCTTGTTTCCCCGCACCAGCGCTCGAACGGCGCCTGGATCCACGACGATGACGTCGGACTCGCGTATCTGGCTGAGCATATAGCGCTTTCGGCTCTCCATTCTGCTGGCGCCGGTCGGGAAGTATGTGCCCAGGGTTTCGCCACCCACAAGGCGCGGCACGACGTTCGCAATCGTCCCGCTGGCGAAGATGGTGTCCACGCCGGACGCCGTAGCCAGCCTGGCGGCGTTTAGCTTGGCGGACATTCCCCCACGCCCGCGAGAGTCGAATGAGGGGCCTCCGAGAGATTCGATTTCGTCTGTGAAGGAGGATACCCTGCGAATGAGCCGGGCGCCGGGGTCGAGGTTCGGGTCGCCGGTGAAAAGACCTTCGGTCTTGCCTAGGATTATCAGCAGGTCGGCGTCAACTATGTTTGCGACCATGGCGGAAAGCGTGTCGTTGTCGCCGATGACTTCGCCTTCGAGTTCGTCCACGGACACTACGTCGTTTTCATTGATGATCGGGACGACTCTGTACTTCACAAGCCCGAGCAGTGTGTTGCGAATGTTGAGGTATCCCATCCGGTCGCTGAGGTCTCTGCGGGTGAGCAGGGTCTGGGCGACATGCACGTCGTGCCACAGGAAGAGTTGCTCGTATGAGTTCATCAGCCTGCCCTGGCCTATGGCGGCTAATGCCTGACGCATCAGGACGTTTCCGATTTCTCCGGTCGGGTCGAGTACGTGCCTGCCTGCCGCCACCGCCCCAGAAGACACAAGCAGCATCTCGGAGCCTGCTCGCTGAAGCCGGGCGATCTGGCCTACGATGCTGGCCATCGTTTCCAGGTCCAGGCGGTTGGTTCCGTCGGTAATGAGCGTGGTGCCGAGTTTTACCACGACGCGCCGATATGGACGGGATGTGTTGTCCTTGTCTTCACGCATCTTTGTCTGAACTGTGATTCATCTGATTTTATGATTGGTGAATGGTACAGACGCTTTACCGCAGCGCTATTCACCAATCATTCGAATGGGAGAACCCGAATCATTATAGCACCCAACGGGGTGGCGAACCGTAATCGGCAAACATCCTGACGCTGTATCAGCTTGATCGTTCTCTCCAGGGCGCCACAAGGGACGCCCCTACGGGTGGTTTGCGACTAAGTTGATACAGGATCGAACGCCTTCCTGACAGTATTGGGTCAATGTCTTATACTGCGCTCACTAAAAGGAGGCGATGATATGCAAGACCTTGTCACGGCTGAATGGGGCGACGCGGTTGAAGCGATAGAGCGGTGCTACGAGCTCGGATGGACTGACGGGCTGCCGGTGGTGCCGCCCACGTTGGAGCGGGTGAATGAGTTTCTGGATTACGCGGGACGGTCGCCGGACGAGGTTCTGGGGGAAATACCGGAGCGCAGGCGCGAGATTACCGTGGCGAAGACCGCTGCCAACGCGGTCATGGCGGGCTGCCTGCCGGAGTATTTTCCGGTCGTGCTTGCGGCTACGGAGGCGATGCTAGCGCCGGAGTTCAACCTGATCGCGCCGTCTTCCAGCCAGGGAGGGGCGGCGGTGCTGGTCATCGTGAACGGGCCGATTGTCGAAGAACTCGACATCAACTCCAAGAATAACCTGTTTGGGCCGGGGAACCGCGCCAATGCCACGATTGGCAGGGCTATAAGGCTGATCCTGATGAACGCCTGCGCTTCCATTCCCGGCCTTTTCGACAGGACGGTCATCGGTCATCCGGGCAAGTACACGTTCTGCATAGCTGAGAACGAAACGGATTCGGACTGGCTGCCTCTTCACGTCGAACGCGGGTTTTCCCCGGAACAGAGCGCTGTAACGGTGTTCGCGTCCTGGGAGCCAAGGCAGGTGCGCTCGGCGTCCCACTCGCAGGAAGTGGTGCTGGATACGGTGGCCGACGTGGCGTCGGTCTTGGGTTCGTCACTGGCGTCTTCGGACTCGGTTGGGGATGAAAGTCTGCCCGTCAGGCAGGGTGAGGTCCTGATAACGATAGGCGGGTCGGCGGACTTCTGGGGAGACTGGACGAAGAAGGACGTGAGGGAGTACCTGCACCCCAGAATAGGACGCTCGATAGCCGACTTGAAGATCGTGCGGGTTCTGGAGGGCCATGTGGAGCCCGCGGACTACCAGAATTTCGCCAGTTTCGTGCCTGAGCCGGACGACATACTCGTTGTCCGCGCGGGCGCGCCGGACGCGAGCGGGTACAGGTGCTCGGTGGTGCTGAGCGAGTTGCCCAAGGTGGCGTCGGCGGCGGTGACGAGGGCGATAGACTTTTAGGGAATACTGAGAATCAGAGTAAGGCGGGCGACCTGTGTGGAATTACCTGGTAAGAGAAGCCAATTGGACAGAGATCGTTACGAACACGCTGGCGCTGTCATTCAGCTTCATGGCAATAGCGATCATCGTTCACGCGGCGATATTCAGCGACAACCCGGATATGCTGGCGACGGCGGGGTCGGTGTCGTCGGGCGTAACGGGGGTGATACTGGGCTACTACTTCAACCGTTCCAGGCTGAAAAGGGCGCAGGACGCGGAGTCGCGGGCGTCCGCGAGGTGGGGAGACACGTATCAGTCTGCCCGACGTGCCCGCGCTGAATTATTGGAAAGGATTGCGGAGTATGATAGCTTGATAGAACGGAATGAAAGATTTCTAGAAGCGCTTGAAGAATCGGTGAATGCCGAAGCAAGTGGCGAGGGTGAAGATGGCAAAGTCTGAAAGCAGGGAGATGTTGCTCAAGCGTAGGCTTGAACGCATTATAAGAGATGCGAAAAGAACGTCTGCGAGATCCAAGGAGCGAGTCGCTGAACTGGACCGCGAGTGGGAGGAGATGGAGGAACGGCATAGAGAAGCCAGACGCCGCTCTTACTGAACCCGTCCTGTCTGCTCCCTGAATAGCCTGTCTTTCTTGATATGTCCACTTCGCAACTCGTCGCTTCGTTCCAGGATGAAATGCGGCGGGGTCTGTCCGGGGATCCCCGTTCCATTGCAATGCACCCGTCCTTTGTCAGCCGACCGTCCGGGGATGAGAAAGGGCGCTACCTGGCCCTTGATCTTGGCGGCACCAATGTGCGCGCAACGCTTGTCGAACTTGGGGGGCATAGGTCGCTCCGTGTACTCGAGCGCCAGTCTTTTCGATTAGCTTCTACGACCGGAACGGCGCATGATCTGTTCGATCCGGTAGCGGAATTCGTGGTTGGCCTCCTGGCCGATGGCGGTTCCGAGGAGATCGGCTACATATTCGCCTTTCCGATGGACCAGACCGGTGTCCGCAGCGGACGGCTGACGAAGTGGACCAAGGAGTTCGCGTTCGACGGTGTGGAGGGGGAAGACGTTGTGGCGTTGCTGGAACGGGCCATCGGCGCCCGGACCGGCAATCTCGGCGAATTTGGGATCAGCGCCCTGGCCAACGATACGGTGGGCGTTCTCGCGGCGGGAGCGTATCTCGACCCGCGCTGCGACATGGGCCTGATCGTTGGTACCGGGGCCAACCTTGCGGTGGCAGTCCCCGACAAGATGATAGTCAGGCGAGACCTGCCGGTGCCTTCGGGAAATCCTGATGAGATGATCTTCAACATGGAGTGCGGCAACTTCGATGGGGTGGGCGCGATTCAGGCCGACGCGGATATGAAACTGGACGCGGAGTCGGATACCGAAGGCCAGCGGATGGAGAAGATGATCGCCGGACGCTATCTTGGCGAGGTGGCGCGTCTGAGGGTGTGCGAAATCGCAGATCGAGGCGAGGGATTCGAGGGCTGGCTGGCCGGCGCCAGCGGGTTGAACGTCCCCTACGCATTCGCGACCGAAAATCTGTCGGACGTGGCTTTCGATGAATCCGAAGAGCTTATAGCGACCGCCATCCAGTTGGGACAGCTTGGCGTGTCTGGCGCTACCGTAGGCGACAGGCGTCTTCTTCGAGAGATTTGCGTCTCAGTCGCGCGACGGTCGGCGCGAGTCGTGGCGGCGAGCATTGCGGCTACCGCAACTTATATTGATCCTGACCTCGATGATGAGCATATCGTCGCGGCGGACGGCAGTGTCTTCAGAGGGATGCCCGGATACCAGGCTGAATTGCGGCGGGGGTTGCAGGATGTTCTCGGTGAAAGAGCGGACAGGGTACAGGTCTGTTATCTCAGGGATGGATCCGGACTGGGAGCGGCGGTGGTCGCGGCGGTCGCATCTGAGACCGAGAACTAGCCCCCGGAACTTCTCGCGCCATTGGCGCGCTATGTTACGCCGATGCTCCGTGGGATTGATGCCGCCCGCGAACGGGCGGCATTGTGTCTGAATTACGGTCAGGCGTTCTGGGCCATGACTTCGACGAGTTCGCGGACGGCTTCGGCGGAGTTGAGAAGATCGGCCTGTTCGGATTCGGTCAGGTTGAATCTGATTATGTCCTCGACGCCCCCGGCGCCCAGGCGGACGGGAACCCCGACGTACAGGCCGTCTATGCCGTACTCGCCTTCGAGAAGGGCGGTGCAGGGCAGTATCTCCTGCCTGTCGAACAGGATTGCCTCGACCATCTGGACGATTGCCGCCGACGGGGCGTAGTACGCGCTGCCGGTCTTGAGCAGGTTTACGATCTCCGCGCCGCCGTCCTGGGTGCGCTTGACGATGGAGTCAATTCGGTCTTCCGACAGCACTTCGGTGATCGGCTGTCCGCCGACAGTGGTGCTGGCGGTGACCGGAACCATGGTGTCTCCGTGGCCTCCCAGCACATAAGCCTCGACCGAGTTGACGGAAACGTTCAGTTCCTCGGCGAGGAACGTTCTGAACCTGGCGGTGTCCAGAATTCCGGCCATTCCGACCACGCGGTTCTTGGGGAAACCGCTGACCTGGAAGGCTCGCTGCGCCATTGCGTCGAGCGGGTTTGTCACTATGACGAGTATCGCGTCGGGGGAATGTTCCACCACAGACTGGGTGACGGAGGTGATGATGTTCATGTTGGTCAGGAGCAGGTCGTCGCGGCTCATTCCGGGGCGTCGGGCGATGCCGGAGGTAATTACGACGACGTCGGAGCCAGCGGTGTCCGCGTAGTCGTTCGTGCCGACTACGCTGGCGTCGGAGCCGACTACCGGGCCTGACTCCAGCATATCGAGCGCCTTGCCCTGGGGCAACCCCTCTACGATGTCCACAAGCACGACGTCCGCGTATCCCTTGTCGAAGATTCTCTGGGCGGCGGTGGCGCCGACGTTGCCCGCGCCCACCACTGTGACTTTGCTTCTTGGCATTATAGTCCTCGGTTTATAGTTTTCAGTTATCGGTTGTCAGTATTCAGTAGTTGGGGCGGGTTCGGACGCCCGCCCCGGTTCGGGATTTGGGAGTTTGGTCCGGAAGCCTGTGAGCGCTAGTCGGAAGCGTCCACGTACTCCTGCCAGCGGTCCTCGATGGAAGGATCGGCGACCGTGTCCATGAGGTACTGTCCGAATTCCGCGCTGGTGGCGCCGGTGCTGCGTCCCGTCATCACTATCTTGCGCTCGTACTGGCCGCAGATGTCTATGGCCTTGTGCAGCTTGGCGCCGATGTCGGTGTAGCCGATGTGCTCGAGCATCATCGCGCCCGCGCGGAGAAGGGAACTGGGGTCAGCGTACTGGTCGCGGCCCTCTCTGACCATTCTTGGGGCGCTGCCGTGGATGGCTTCGAACATGGCGTACCGCTTGCCGACGTTCGCGCTTCCGGCGGTGCCGACGCCGCCCTGAATCTGGGCGGCCTCGTCGGTGAGGATGTCGCCGTAGAGGTTCGGCAGAGCGAGAACCTGGAAGTCCTGCTGGCGGGCGGGGTTGATGAGCGCGGCGGTCATGATGTCAATATACCAGCCGTCCCACTCGATGCCAGGGTAGTTCTCGGAGACCTCGCGCGCTATGTCGAGGAACTTGCCGTCGGTGGTCTTGACGATGTTGGCCTTGGTGACGATGGTCACACGGTCCCGGCCCGTCCTACGGGCGTGGGCGAAGGCGGCGTCTATGATGCGGCGCGAGCCCTGCGTGGTGATGACGCGGAAGTCCATGGCGAGGTCTTCGGTGACGTTCAGGCCCTGACTGCCGACCGCGTACATGTCCTCGGTGTTCTCCCTGAAGAAAGTCCAGTCAATGCCCTGGGACGGAATCCGCACCGGCCTGATATTGGCGAACAGGTCGAGTTCCTTGCGCATGGAGACGTTCGCGCTTTCGAGGTTGGGCCAGCCGTCGCCCTGTTCGGGTGTGTGGGTCGGGCCCTTGAGCGTGACGTGGCAGTCCTTTATCTCGGCTAGAACGTCGTCGGGGATGGACTGCATTCGCTCGGCGCGGTTTTCGATGGTGAGTCCGTCTATGACCCTGAACTCGACCTTGCCTGAGTCAACTTCTTCCCTGAGAAGATGTTCGAGGACGGTCTGGGACTCGGCGCTGATTCGCGGGCCGATGCCGTCTCCGCCCAGCATCCCAACGACTATCGGGGATATGCTGGAATAGTCCAGCCAGTCCGGTTCGTTCTTCAGTCTTTCGACGCGCTCCAACTGCTGCGCGACGACCTCGCCGAAGTGCTCTTTTGCCGCATCTATGATTTGATTGTCAGCCACGTTTTGGCTCCTTTCGGGTATGTTATACCAATTCGGATTGATGACACCATGTTCTGCCCGACCGGCTCAGTGGATTCCCGCTTTCGCGGGAATGACGGTAGGTAGTTTGTATCGGATGTTTACGGCATAGTCAGACTTAAATGGTATTATTTTGCTTTGTGGGATACAGGGGATAGGGGCGCCCGGCATATTCGTGGAATTTCCTATGATTGGATGATGGCCAGCGCCTGGTCCCTGGTTACCTGCGTTCCCGCGACGACAGGCAGAGACTTGACAGCGCCGCTCACCGGAGACGGAATCGTGTTCTGCATCTTCATAGCTTCGAGCACGAGGAGTGGGTCTCCGGCGGAGACCGTATCGCCCTCAGCGACCGCGAGGCTGATGAGGATGCCGGGCATTGGGGCCGCGACCACTATCTCGCCTTCTACGACTTCGGGCTGCGCCGACGGGGTAGCGGGCGACGGAGCGGGCGACGGCGACGCGGCAGGTACAGAGGTCGCGCCAAGTCCGACGGGGTCGACGTCTATCTCGAAGAACTGGCCGCCGACGTATATGTTGAAGCGTCTCGCCCTTGCGCTCATTGGAGGGGCGGGGGCAGCCGACGGCTGAGGCGCTGCGGCCGCCTGCCGGACTTCCTCGAGGGTCTTGGGCTTCATTTCGTCAGGCACCGGTTCGAGGCCGCGCTTGATTCTGAGGAAGCGCTCGCCCGTCTGCGGGTAAAGCGCGTAGATCAGAACGTCGTCTATGTCGTCGGTCAGGCCGGATACGGCTTCTCTGGCGGCTTCCAGTTCTGGCTCGATGACCGCGCCGGGCCTTTCGGGAGCGGGAGATATTTCCTCGGATTCGGCGAGCTTATCCATAAGCTCGTCGCGCACAGGAGAGACGGGCTTGCCGTAGTTGCCGCGCAGGTACTCTTTGACCGGCTCAGACACCACCGTGTAGCGTCCGAATATCACGTTGTTGACGGCCTGGGCGCCCACCATCTGGCTCATGGGGGTGACGAGAGGGGGGAAACCGAGGTCCGCCCTGGTTCTGGGGATTTCTTCTAAGACCTCGCTCATCCTGTCGAGCGCGTCCGCCTCTCGCAGCTGGGACACCATGTTGGACGCCATGCCGCCGGGGATCTGGTGGCTGAGGACACGGGCGTCAATGACGGCGGAGCGGGTCGTCTCCAGGTGGTCGGCGTACTTGGGCAGAACCTCTTCGAGCCGGTCGCCGAGGTCGAGCAGCGCTTCCAGGTCAACTCCGGGGTCGCGGTCGGTGCCGAGCAGCGTCACCGCGATAGGCTCGACGGCGGGCTGTGAAGTTCTGAGAGCGAGGGGCGCCAGGCATACGTCCAGGATGTCCAGCCCGGCTTCAACGGCCTTGAGCGCGGTCATGGACGCCATGCCGCTGGTGTAGTGCGCGTGGAGTTGGAGGGGGAGGTCAATCTCGGACTTGATGGCGGTTACGAGTTCGTAGGCGTCATAAGGGGCGAGCAGGCCGCCCATGTCCTTGATGCAG
The DNA here is from genome assembly GCA_965202815.1 of Dehalococcoidia bacterium. GTDB lineage: Bacteria > Chloroflexota > Dehalococcoidia > Lucifugimonadales > UBA1123 > VXRN01. Next base: position 699,481 of record CBDBCD010000001.1, on the reverse strand, counting down.
ATGCTGTCGGCGCCCATGTCGCGGAAGCCGCGCGCCTTGGAGAGATAGTAGTCGAGGTTGTAGATGTCGCCGCCCATCCTGCCGCCTTCGCTGATGGTGTAGCAGATGGCGAGCTGGAGATGCTTTCCCGAGTTCTTTACCGCCGAGGCCGCCCGTTCCAGGTTGGGTTCGTAGTTGAGGGCGTCGAACACGCGGAAGATGTCAATGCCGTTCTCGGCGGAGCGTTCGACGAACTTGTCCACAACGTCGTCGGCGTAGTTGCGGTATCCGACGAGGGACTGCCCGCGCAGCAGCATGGAGAGCCTGGTGTTGGGCATGAGAGACTTGAAAGCGCGGAGGCGTTCCCAGGGGTCTTCGGCAAGGAATCTTGTGGCGGAGTCGAAGGTCGCGCCGCCCCATACCTCCATCGAGAAGAAGCCGATAGAGTCCATGTCCTCCGCGAGGGGAATCATGTCCTCCGCGCGAAGCCTGGTTGCCATGAGGCTCTGGTGAGCGTCTCGGAAGGTAGTATCGCTGAGTTTGAGTGGCTTAGCGGTCATAAATAGTAGTTCCAGAATATCTTAACGTGGCCATATTTTCAGTGCTCGTTCAGCGAGTTCTCGCCCTCTTTGCTCAATAGCTTCAACATTCCATTCGTCATAATCCTGCAACGAGGCATTCATTGCAAAATTGGAGTTACTGAGAATATCTCGCTTTTCGGAGAATGACTTATTACTCAATTCTGGGTTGTAGGCTGTCAATGTTAGGTTTCCTATTGTATGTAACCAGTGTTCGTGATCTTCTGGCCAATTTTCGCCAATTGATGTCTTCCATTCGTCTGAAAGAGTTTGTGGCATGATGTGCTCTATTTGAACTCCTTCAGCCATTGCAGGAGTCTCTCGATGACCAAATGATTCTTCCAATGTCTCTAGTATCAATCTTGTACGAGTTTGCGTGGCAGGTTGTGAACTATATTGTTCTGCTTGGATGAACTCATCAAAGAACAGTTCATCATTCGGCCAGTTCCAATTGCTTCCCGTAAGTACGCTTTTCGTCGACTGAACAAATTCCTCGAAATCTACCTCTCGTGTTAGTTGATTCAAGTTATCCATTCTTCTGGTGTCACCACATATCGCTTTTCGGACGATGGAAGATTCAAGCATCTTCATAACTTCGACCAATTCATTTTCGCTTACCTTTCCTATATTGAGTTGATGTAATGTTCTCATAAGAAAAGGATATACTACGTCGCTTGTAACTCGATTGAGACGATCAATTTGCCGTAGTGTAGAGGAATTTAATCCGGTTCTATCTACGCCTTTGAGTTGTGCCCAAAATCGAGAGAATCTATGAAACCTCTGAGCCATCATATTCACTGTTGTATGATTGCTGTTACCCAGTAGATCCTTTATACCCATAAATACAGGGCGTGGTTGATTCGATTTCCGAATTCCTTCCATATGTAGATACCTCCAGAAGAATCTGTCGATGTCCCCACGCAGGATATTTTCTATTGGATGCCAATGATTTTCATATACTTGTGATTGTTCATCCAAGTCTCGGATATTCATGAATATGAAATTCCGTATTATGTCGGATGCAGTTGGTGCCATCCCTGTGAAGTTGATGCTCTCGAATATCTTGTACGGATTATCGTCAGCTTGAAGAGTTATGCTAACTACTTCAAGTCTATCAGTGATACAGTCTTTTAATAGTCTTAAATCGATCACATTTTGCTGGGAGTCTCTCTCTTGGATCATACGCTCAAAGAAGTGCTGCGCCTGGCCAATCCGAGTATCGAGCATGGGTTCGATGTCATCTTCAATCAACGAATTAAAAGGTTTTCTATCGAGACGCCCCGGGAGCAACTTTACCTTGGAAGTCTCATCACTAGCAAACTTGTTAATCAAGCAGGTCTCCAATATCTGTTCGCCAAGGCTTTCCTGTGAGTCTGGATATTGTATTGTCTTCTGGCGAATAACACTGAGCAGCACTAGCAAAGTAGTGATACGTTGCTGACCGTCGATGACAGAGAACTTCGTAACTCCACCAGCTTCAGTAGAGATAGGCTGAGTAACGATTGATCCTACGAAGTGATTTCCGAGATTTTGATTGGTATACAAATGCATCAGGTCATCCCAGAGTTGAAGCCACTGATCGGGCCCCCATCGATAAGGTCGCTGAAACAAAGGAATCACGTACTGTGTTCTGTCGATGAGAAGGTCTTGGAATCTGATTTCATTCGCTTTCATGAATTGCTCTCTATATCGGTTGCCTTCAAATCCGATCCACTCCGTGCCAGAGGATATTGCTCCCTAAATGCCGTACACCTATTCCTTGGCGCGCAACCATGCGCCACGCGGAGATGCCGGAGCGTCGTTCCGGGAGCCGGACGGGTTCCTGTTCGAAGAATGCATGAACCGCGGCGGTTATGGCCGCCGCCAGTTCTGGACTGAGCCTTGCGCCGCCTCCGGCTGATCTTATCTTCACAGGGGTATGCTCCCGTGCTTCTTGTATGGGAGCTGCTCCCGCTTGTTCGCGAGCATTTCGAGAGAGCGGATAATCTTGGGGCGGGTTTCCAGTGGGTCTATTACGTCGTCTATCATTCCGCGCGACGCCGCGATGTACGGGTTCATGAGGCGTTCTTCGTATTCGGCGGTGAGGTCCGCGCGGGTGGAGTCGGGGTCTTCGGAATTTCTTATATCGTTGCGGTGGATGATGCTGACCGCGCCCCCGGCCCCCATGACCGCCACCTCGCCGGTGGGCCAGGAGAGATTGACGTCGCTGCGCAGATTCTTGCTGCTCATGACTATGTAGGCGCCGCCGTATGCCTTCTTGATGAGTATGCTGATCTTTGGGACGGTGGCCTCGGCGTATGCATAGATCAGCTTCGCGCCGTGCCGGATTATGCCGCCGTATTCCTGGGTGGTTCCGGGCATGAATCCAGGAACGTCAATGAAGGTCACCAGCGGTATGTTGAAGGCGTCGCAGAATCTCACGAACCTGGCGGCCTTCACGGAGGCGTTTATGTCCAGGACTCCGGCTATCTGCCTGGGCTGATTGCCCACTATGCCCACGGTCCTGCCGTCGAACCTGGCGAAGCCGACGATTACGTTGGGCGCGAATCGCTCATGCACCTGCATGAAGTCTCCGGCGTCAACGACCTGGTGGACTACATCCAGCATATTGTAAGGCCGGTTGGGGTTATCGGGTATGACGTGGGCCAGATCGTACTCCTGGCGCTCCGGGTCGTCGCCCAAGTCCAGGATGGGTGGGTCTTCCATGTTGTTCTGGGGAAGGAATCCGAGCAGCCTTCTGACCTGGGCCAGGCAGTCTTCTTCTCCCTCGATGGAGAAGTGGGCCACGCCGCTCCTGGTGGTGTGCGCGGTCGCTCCGCCGAGTTCTTCGTGCGTTACTTCCTCGCCGGTTACCGCGCGAATTACGTCTGGGCCCGTTATGTACATCTGCCCGATGCCGGACGCCATGAATACGAAGTCGGTCAGCGCCGGCGAGTAGGTCGCTCCGCCCGCGGCGGGGCCGAGTATTACGGAGATCTGTGGAATTACGCCAGAGGAGCGGACGTTGCGGTGAAAGATGTCGCTGTATCCGGCGAGGCTGTCCACGCCCTCCTGTATCCTGGCTCCGCCTGAGTCAATCAGGCCTACGACGGGCGCGCCGTTGCTCACGGCGAGGTCCATGACCTTGCATATCTTGCCCGCGACGGCCTCGGAGAGCGAACCGCCGAGAACGGTGAAGTCCTGGGAGTAAACGTAAACGAACCGTCCGTCCACCTTGCCGTAGCCGGTGACAACCGCGTCGCCGAGGTATATCTGGTCGGCGAGTCCGAAGTCGGTGGCGCGATGGGTGACGAAAGTGTCGAGTTCCTGGAACGAGCCTTCGTCTAGGAGAAGGGCGATTCGTTCCCTGGCGGTGAGCTTCCCGCGTTTGCGCTGGGACTCGATGCGTCGCTGCCCTCCGCCGAGGGCGGCCTCTTCACGCATTCTGCGGAGCTGTTCGCGCTTGTCAACTTTTCGTCGTATTACCATATCCTGATTTCACCCGGATTCTATTGGCCCGTGCAACTTGGACAAGTTTACAGAGATTCGCAGACGTGGGCAACAATATGAGACCTTTGCGCAGGGCCTTTTCATTTTCGAGCGTCACCTGTGTAGTCCGTTCGTGGTGAGCATGTCGAACCATGAATGGACGGCCCTTCGACAAGCTCAGGGCGAACGAAAGACTGACGACAAGACGAAAGCGAAGATACTCTGGCGCTGTTCCGGCTGGCTTGACCGTGAAAGTATGTTTCGATAGCATCATCGGAATTCTGGGACTGCCGGAAGGGAGGGGCGGGCGCGATTCGCGGCGCCGCGACAATGTATTTCATCAGGTTCATACTTCTGTGCATAGACACAGTCAACGACTTTCTGGGCAAGAACTGCCACTATATCGCTGGCGCTATCGCGTTCTCGATGTTCTTTTCGATGTTCCCGCTTATTCTGGCGATAATCTCGATCTGGGGATTCTTCCTGGACCCGAGCGTTGACCAGGCGGAGCTCGCGGCGGAACTGGCGGAGGTCATTCCGATTTCGTCCGGCTTCATAGCGCAGACGGTGAAGGGGGTGGCGTCGGCAAAGGTCATAACCGGAATCGCGTCGGTTCTGCTTCTCATGTGGGCTTCCTCGGCGGCGTTCGGGGCCATACGGAAGGGGATCAACACCGCCTGGGGGATTCAGAAGACGCGTCCGTTCATCAAGGAGCGCCTGATTGACATCGCGCTGGTAACCGGCGCGGGAATACTGATGGTGATGCTTCTCTTCGTCGCGCCGATGGCGTCGTCAATCCACAAAGGGCTGTCGGTCGTATTCCCAGACATAAGCTACGAGTTTCTGTCGAGGATCATATCGCAGGCGGTGTCGCCTATCCTGTCATTCTCGACGTTCATGATACTCTATCGGTATATGCCTAACACTGAAGTGAGATTCAGGGACGTTTGGCCCGGCGCACTATTTTCGTGCCTGGGATTCGAGGGCGCCAAGTGGGGTTTTCTACAGTACCTAAACAACTACTCCGTACACAACGCGCTCTATGGCTCGGTCGGGGGGATCATGGCGCTGCTGACCTGGGTGTATGTCTCGGCTATCATACTGCTGTTCGGCGCGCTCCTTACGTCGCGGTACGCGAGCGTAACAAAGGGCGTCAGCTTCGGTGTAAGCGGGCACAGGCTAATGTGGACGGGCCTCACGCGCGTCAGACTCAGGGTTGTGGCGACGGGTGAATCCGAAGCGTAGCTCTCTGACTCTATCCGCTCAGTTCGCGCTGAGCCTGATTGCCGTTTTTCTGCTGGCATGTGGCGCGCCCGCGCCCGCGCCCACGCATACTCCCACTCCCGCGCCCACTGAGGTTCCCGATATACCTACCCCCGCGCCGACCGCCGCGCTCCGGGCGCCGCCGATTGTGAGCGCGTTCCTGGGTACGCCGGGTTCGCCGGAATCGGGACAACTGCCTTCCATCGCCGACCTGGTTGACAGCGTGGAGGAAGTGGTTGCGTCCATCTCGGTCGAGTCGGTGAACAGGGGGCTGTTCTTCGAGTTCACGGATGAGGGCGCCGGGACCGGCATCATAATGAGCTCCGACGGCTACATCGTCACCAACTATCACGTCATCCACGACGTCATAGCTGTGAGAGTGGACCTGCCCAACGGGGACAGCTACGACGCCAGGATAGTGGGCTGGGACGTGGTCACGGACCTGGCCGTGCTCAAGATAGAGCCGGACACGGCACTGCCCGTCGTGGAGTGGGGCAACTCGGAAAGCATGAGAGTCGGAGACTGGGTGGTGGCGCTGGGCAACGCGCTGTCTCTCAAGGGCGGGCCGACTGTCACGCTGGGGATCATCAGCGCGCTGGGACGCACGGTGCCGACGGAGCGCGGGCCTCTGTATGACATGATTCAGACCGACGCCGCCATCAACAAGGGGAACAGCGGCGGACCGCTCGTGAGCCTGGACGGCAAGGTCATCGGCATCAGCACCGCCATGCTGAGCCAGGCGCAGGGAATCGGCTTCTCGGTCAGCTCGGAGACTGCGCTGCCGGTCATAGAGAGCCTGATAGAGCACGGTGAGGTTGTTCGGCCTTCGATGCAGGTTAGCGTCGAGGACGTCACGCCCGCCATAGCCAACCGCATGGGTCTCAATGTGCGGGAAGGCGTGATAATTACGCGGCTTACGCAGAGAGGAGCGGCGTTCAACGCCGGGCTTCAGGTTGGCGACGTAATCACGAGCCTGGACGGCATACCGACCAAGGGCGTCAGCGAGTTCCTGACGCTGCTTTGGAGCTACGAGGTTGGCGACTCGGTGGAGGTGAGCTACAACAGGTCCAACAAGCTGTTCGAGGCAACGGTGGAACTGTCGGAGCGCTAGTAGGAACGGAACAGCTTGCCCCACTCGGTCTTCAGAGCTTCCTGAACGCGCTTTCTGCCGATGAAGCGCAGCCAGTAGTCGTTGTGGTACACGTTCGACGCGGCGTATGCCCAGGGGGTGATCGGCGACCTGAGCAGCATATTCTCCAACGGCTTCAGCGGACCCCAGTAGATCAACTTCTGGCCCCGGCTGGCGAAGGTGTTCTCGGCGGACTTGAAGCCCCAGTTCACCTCTTCGATGTCCGCGCCTACGACGTCTATCTCTTCTATCCGGCCCGTCCCCAGACCCTGCTCGTGGGCGAGCCTGATGAAGCCGATACTCATGGGGTCGAAGCCCATCATCCTGGCCGCGACCGCGTCTATGGCGACCTGGTCCGCCCCTGCGAGTATGACGTTCTTCACGTGCCATCGCATGGCGCGAGGCCCCGGGCCGTCGCCGGCGAATGTTCCATCGGTCACGGCGAATATGCCCGGATGTATCTCCCGCTGGATTCGGAGAAGGTCAACGAGCGTCTCGTGTATGACCGAGTGAGTCCAGTGCCGCTGGTAGTTGAGCAGCCCGCCGAAGGCGTTCTTCATCGCCCCGGTCATCGTGGTGAACACATGAGTCTTGACCGTGGGCAGATGGACGATGTTCTTGCCTGACATCATCTCCGGTATCTGGAAGCCGTCCGGATAAACCTTGTCCAGCACCAGCAGCGGCGACTTGGGTTCGTAGTCCACCCAGCGCGCGTCTTCCAGGAAGACGGATTCCAGCCCATGCTTCCCGGTCACGGCCTCGTGCTTGTTGTTGAGCGCGCCCTCTCTTGGGTCCACGACCACGGTGCCGTTGTGGATTGGCGTCAGGTCGTCGTACCCGGCGGACTTGAGCGCGCCAATCACGCCGTCCAGCTGCCAGGGGCTGGTGGAGCAGGCGGGATAGTAATGCTGCCAGGATATGTTGATCTTGAGCAGCGTCTCGACGTCGCTCGGCAGGGCGGACCTGAACCCGGCGAGTTCCATCGCGCCCCGTATGTCGCTCAGGACTGTCTCCGGTCGCGTGTAGGCGACGGCGACGGTCGGCTTCGCAAGCGCGGGCGTCCTGGGTTCGGCCTGGGTTTGTGTAGCTAGAGTCATGGGCTTTCTTAAGTCCTGAAGATTCTCTCTATTCCAGGAAGTCCTTGAGCTTCGTGGAACGCTTGGGATGGCGCAGCTTGCGAAGCGCCTTGGCCTCAATCTGCCTGATGCGCTCCCTGGTCACGCCGAAGCATCGTCCGACCTCTTCGAGCGTCCTGGCGCGTCCGTCCTCCAGTCCGAAACGCTTTCGCAGCACTTCAGCCTCGCGGTCGTTGAGGCTGACGAGAACGTCCTCTACGTGCTCCTTGAGAAGCTGGTGGGAGGCGGCCTCAGACGGCGCCGGAGCGGTGGTGTCTTCTATGAAGTCGCCCAGGTGACTGTCTTCTTCCTCGCCTATCGGCGTGTTCAGAGAGACGGGCTCCTGGGATATCTTCAGGATTTCGCGCACCTTCTCGGTGGGAATTTCCATGTGCCGGGCGATTTCCTCGCTTGTCGGTTCCCTGCCATACTCCTGAATCAGGCGGCGGGTCACCCTGAGCAGCTTGTGAATGGTCTCAACCATGTGTACCGGGATGCGGATCGTGCGCGCCTGGTCGGCGATGGCCCGGGTTATAGCCTGCCTTATCCACCAGGTGGCGTAGGTCGAGAACTTGTAGCCCTTGCGATAGTCGAACTTCTCGACGGCGCGTATCAGGCCGATGTTGCCTTCCTGGATCAGGTCGAGGAGGGACATTCCCCGCCCGATGTACTTCTTCGCCACGCTGACCACGAGCCTCAGATTCGCCTTGGCCAGGTGCTGCTGGGCGTCGTCGCCGAGGTACTTGACGCCGTTTATGTGCCTGCGGAAGACAAGCTCGTGCGCCCTCAGACTGTCGGCGATGTCCGGCCTGTCCAGCAGGTCGCGCATCTGCGAGATATCGGGGTTCGGAGACGGGATAGGCTCAGGCCGGTCGAGATTCCTTCTTACCTCGTCAGGCTCGATGTTCAGAATCTCGGCTATGAAGTTCACCAACTTCTCGTCGTTCGAGTCTTCATCGGGCGAGCCGGGGTACCTGTTGGCCGCGTCTCTTATGTCCTGAACCAGTTCAGGGTCCCGCTCCTCGGTGGCGTAGTACACGCGGGATATGGCAGTGAGGGTCTGCGGGGGCAGAAGCCGGCTGCTCAGAGAGAACTGCTGAACGCGCGCTTTCGCGTCCTCGGGCTCGAGGTTGAGCGTCTTGGAGAGGTAGTCCACGAGCTCCTCGGTCAGTTCGCCGTCGAGCCTGTTGCGAAGTTTGAGGGCCTCTCGCGAATCGAAGACCGCCTGGATCCTCGGATGGTCCTTGGGCAGTTCGAGCGCCTTGGACAGGAACGTAAAGGCTTCGTCCTGGGTCAGCCTGTTGTTCAGGAACTTGAGGAACTTAGAGTCCTGGACGTTGCGGGAGTTGCGAGCGTCGTAAAGCTCCAATTGATCGTGGAGTTCCGGCTCGGACATCACCTCGGACAGGGTTCCTGTGTAATTTATGCCGTGATACCTGGCGACCGCGCTTACCACGTGGTGATTGTCGGCGACGTCGGCCAGGAAGTCGGTTACTATCCGCGAGGCCCTCAGAGGCTGTCTATCAGAGGACGTCCAATCATCCTCGAGGCCGTTAATGAACCTTCCGGCTTCGAATCGGCGCGCCAGAATTCGTTCCTCCGCCGCTTTGAGAAGGTCAACCCTGCCAATCTCGCGCAGATACATACGGACGGGATCGTCTATCATCTCCGGCGCGCCGGCGTCCTTTTCCAGGACGCCCTCCGAACTCAGCCCGTTGAACCCAATTCTGGGCGCTTCGGCGTCTGAAGAGCTCATGTCCGCGAAGACTTCCTCGGAGCGGTTCGAGTTGTCGTGGTCGCTCTTCTGAAAGCCGTCCTCGGTGGTCCGCGTGGTGCTTATGAGATCGGCGGTAGTTGACGCTTCGGGCATTACCCTGCCGAATACGCTGTCGTCGCCGTCTGTGCCGATGGTTCTATTCATGGACGTAACCTCTTCGTGTTACTGGCTTATATCCGATAAGTGTAAATTTCTGATGTCGTCTCCTGACCGGCGAAATTCGCCTATCTGCGAGACATAGTTTCCAATTCCTTGATTCGCAGGCTCGCCCGCTTGACTTCGGCTTCCAACTCCCCCGGCGGCGGCAGCCGGACATCCTCGGTGTCGAGCATCAACTCCTGGCTCTCTCGAACGTGACGCAGTTCCAGCCTCCGGAGACACTGTGACAGAGCGCGTTCGACTCCTGCGCCGGGCAGTTCCACCGATTCCAGATGTCTTATCCGCTCGGCGAGAACCTCGTCAACCTCGTTTCGGAGTTCCTCTATTGTAGGATAAGAAACCAGAGCGGTAAATAACTCCCTGCTATCAGTTCGACGGAAACATTCGGGACTCGTTGACTGGGCCGCTTCCACCAGATCGGGATTCTGAATCAGGATGCTCAGCGCGTATTCTTCAATCGGGTCGGAGTCCTGAGTCCTGAGAGCGGCTGGCGATACCTCAATAGCTTCTTCAATACTTTCCCCGCGTCCGCGACTTCTAGGACGTCTTTCCCTTTGTCTTGCGAGCGAAGCCAGAATATCTGATTCGGTAACACCCAAGGCTTCCGCAATCTTAAGCCTATAGCTATGTTGATCCATGTCATCAAGCCGATTTATGAAACGCACGAACTCAGACACAATTCGGGCTCTGCTATCAGGAATATCTAAATCGTAGCGTTGAACAAGCGCGGGGATTACGAAATCCAGTAGCGGCTGGGCGTCCGCGATAATGGATTCCCACCTGTCCGGGTCGGTCCGTATGAGCGCGTCCGGGTCGAGTCCGGCGGGCAGCGCGGCGATCTTCAGTGTCGGCGGCGTCCACTGGTTCAGCACGCTCTGGTTGGCTGTATTGCGCCTGGATATTACATCGCGGAATACGTGCCAGGACGATTCGAGGCTCCTGAGCGTGGCTTCCTGCCCGGCGTCGTCGGGGTCGAGCGCGAGAACGAACTCGCGCGCCAGTGTCCGAAGCTGCGACACCTGGTTCTCGGTAAGGGCGGTGCCCATGGACGCCACGACATTCTTGTAGCCGCGCTCGTGCGCCGCTATCGCGTCCATGTACCCTTCGACGATGACCGCGATTCCGGTCTGTCGAATTTCGGCGTTGGCGAAGTGAAGCGCGTAGAGGGTGCTGCGCTTGTCGAACACCTCGGTCTGCGCGGTGTTGATGTACTTGGGATTTGAGTCGTCGAGAGCGCGAGCCCCGAATCCCACGATGTTGCCCTGGCGGTCGAAGATGGGGAACATCAGCCTGTTTCGGAAGAAGTCCCAGACCTGGCCGTTGTCGCCCTCGCGTATGAGGCCCGAGGCTATCGCGTCCTCAATATTGTACTCATGCGTCCGCAGGTACTGGACGAGTCCGTCCCACCTGTCGGCGCTCAGCCCCAGCTTGAACTGCTCTCTCGCCTGTTGACCGACCTTCCGATTGTCCAGGTACTCTCTCGCCAGTTTGCCGGACTCCGACTCCAGCGTATCCTGGAAATACTGAGCCGCCGCGCCGTTGACGCTGTGAATCGCGTTCGACTGCTCACGGTTCGGCGCGCTGGAGAGCTCCACGCCCGCGCGCTGCGCGAGCATTTTAAGCGCGTCCCCGAACTGAAGATTCTCCGCGCGCATGACGAAATTGAAGATGTCGCCCCCGGTAGCGCACGCGCCGAAGCAGTGCCAACTCTGCCGCTCCGGGTTCACGATGAAAGAGGGCGTCTTCTCCGTATGGAACGGGCAGTTGGCCTTGAACGTTCGCCCCGACTTCTGGAGAGACACGCGCGGAGACACGACCTCGAGAATGTCGAGTTTCGCCTTTATGTCGTCGGTTACGCTCATAGCCTGCGTTCTACGCCTCGGACTGGCTGTACGCCCAGTTGGTTATGTTGTCCATCGGCTGGCCGATATTCTTCAGGTGCCACGCCATGTGTTCAATCGTAGCTTTCAGATCAACGAGGTCGTCGCCTGTCTTCTGGGAGTCGTGCGGCTTCTTGAGGAAATTCTCGACTTGGGACGCGAGCGTTATCTGCGCGCTCCAGAGGTCGCCCAGGTCGGTGCAGAACTGCGAGAGGTCCTCGTCCATTTCGTCGGGCAGTCCCATCTCTTTCAGCTTGATGACGACGCTGTGCGCCACGACGGACGCGCGCCTGGCCTGTTCCAGGGCGGGCGCCTGGTCGAGATGTCGGTCCAGAGATTCTTCAGAGTTCAAAGCGCCATCCTTTTCAGTTGAGGCCCACGTTGTAGTGGGTAATGTAGGTCATCCAGAGGTCCTTCACCGACTCCAGCGCCGCGGGCTGGGATTCGGGGTCCATCTCGTTGATGTTTATGAACACAGTCTTCCAGAGTTCGTCCACTTCCACTTTCCACGGCCCGTATTCCAGTCCGTGCGCGTCCCGCTGCATGGCTTCCAGGTGTTCTCGTATCATCCGCACCTTGTTTCCAACGGTTCGGACCTGTATCCGGTCCTGAGGCGTCATATTATTTTACGCTCCGTGAAAGGGGCGGCGATTCCCGGCATTATCCGTTCCGCGACCCTTATCGCATAATGGTCGGTCATTCCCGATATATAGTCCACTACGGCCATGTCCTCTGATTTGCTTCTCTTTCCGTATTCGGGCGGAATCTCGTCTCTGTTCGCGCTGAAATGCGAATACAGAAGTCTCATGATTTCCTCGGCCGTCCTGCCAAGGGTCCCATTCGATTCCGGTAGATACACGCTGTCGAACATGAACTCGCGGAGCGCGTAGAATGCGGCGCTGACTTCCTGGCTCATTCCTATGACCGGAGTCCCCGCGGCGCCGGTCTCGCCGGTAGCGTCCCAGGAAGTCGCTACGATGTCGGACACCATACTGTTGATGCGCCCCGTGTGAGTTTCGCCAAGAACCTCCGACACCTCTGAGGGAAGCATTTCCGGGGTGAGAATTCCGGCCCTGAACGAGTCCGCGAGGTCGTGGTTGAGGTACGCCACCGCGTCGGATATGCGGCAGATCTGCCCTTCCAGTGAAAGGTCATCCACCGATAGCTGTCCCAGGAATTCGCCGCGCGGCTTGGAATGGTTGAGTATTCCATCGCGCGCCTCCCACATCAGGTTCAGTCCGTTCCCGTCCTTCTCAAGCTGCTCGACTATTCTGAGGCTCTGACGGCTGTGCCTGAAACCGTCCGGGCATAGCTCGTCCATCGCATACTCGCCGACGTGACCGAACGGAGTGTGCCCAAGGTCGTGTCCGAGCGCTATGGCCTCCGTGAGGTCTTCGTTCAGGTTGAGAGCGCGGGCTATGGTCCGGGCTATCTGCGACACCTCAAGGGTATGCGTCAGGCGCGTGGCGTAGTGGTCGCCGAGCGGGGCGATGAAGACCTGCGTCTTGTGTTTCAGTCTGCGGAAAGACTTGGTGTGCAGGATGCGGTCCCTGTCGCGCTGGAACTCGGAGCGGGTGGGGGAGGGCGTTTCCGGCCTTTCCCTGCCCGGGCTCGTCTCCGCGCGCGCCGCGTATGGCGACAAATCTCGTTCGCGCACAGACAGACGCGAGGCAATAGCGTTCGAGACTTGCCCGGTAAGCGTCGGTCTGATGGCGGCGCGGAGCGTGATAGAGGTCTTCCTCTCTGGCTGATATGAGCGCTAAGACTATCCGGTTATGATACCACAGCGCTTACCTCTTGGTCTTTGTCATCCATTCAGCAGCGTCTCTCTCAGTCTTTCGATGACGATTTCGAGCTCGCGTTCGTCAAGGTTGAACGGGTCAACGCCGAGTTCGTCGGGGTTGTGGATGTCGTGCAGGTAGATCGGGGGGTCGCCGGCCGCGAGCGCGTCCCTGACGTCGTCGCGGGAAGGGCCGCGCCAGTCGCGCGTGAATTTCAGGATCGCGATGGGCGTGAGGTAGTCCCACTCGTCGTGTTCCACGGTCACTTCCAGCCCGGGCATTTCGATAAGCGCGTCCACGACCTGGCCGCACATCTCGGCGTACCTGCGGTTCTCAGCTTCCTCGTCTTCGTCCGCGAATATCCTAAGCGATTCGACCAGTCCGACGATCTCTTCCTTGGCTACCTTCATGCCGCGCCCGATGAACTGGTGAGGGCTGGCGTTAGCGTAAGCCGCTTCGATGAGGTCGGCGCGTCCGGCGAGAACGCCGGTGCCCTGCGGACCACGTATCGCCTTGCCGCCTGAGAACTGCACCATGTCCGCGCCCGCCTCGATGAAGCGAGTGAGATTGGCCCTGGGTGGAAGGTAGGAAGCGGCGTCCACTATCACTGGCACGTCGTGGGAGTGGGCTATCTCGACCACCTGCTCGAAAGGAATGGCGCGGCGCGATATGAAGCCAGAGAAGAGATAGGCCACGGCGGCGGTGTTCTCGTTTATAGCGGCTTCAAGCTCCCAGGGATGGCATCTACGACCGTCGCCGATGTCAACTATGGTCGCTCCGGTGGCGGTGTAGCACTGGTCGTAGGGGAATCGCTGACTGCGGTGCATGATGATCTCGTTCTTCAGTCCGTCCGAGTTTGGAAGCCTGACCATCTTTGCGGGGTCGTTGCCGGCCATTACCGCCGCCGCCTGCAGAACCAGCCCGCCAGCCGAGCCGGAGGTGACCAGGCCGGCCTCCGCGCCCGTCACTTCGGCGATTACCTTGCCAGCCGCAACGTTGAGGTCGTCCATGTTCACCATGGTCCTGGATGTCTTCTCCATCGCGTTTAGGACTTCCGGCCTGAGCTTGCTGCCCCCGTACAACGTCGTAGAGCCGGATGCGGTTATGACCGACTTGACGCCGAGGCTGCGATAAATGTCTGCTCCCTCTCCGAATACCATGTGTCTTCTCTCCCAAGAATTGCGGATTCTCAATTTGTCCGCAGTTTATCAGAACACGGACGCTCATGCAGGCAGTCTTGAGCGAGCGTATCGTGGCAGCCGTGTCCGTATTTCGGTCTGCGCATAAATTCAGTTAATGTATTCGAGAAGATCGTCTGACAATAGTTGAGGATGCGTGAAGGAGATTATCAGCCATGCCGACGCTTTTCATCGAGGCTTTTGGGCAACTGTCCGGCCAGCCGACTATTGATGCCCGGGAAGAAGACCTCCACAGCGTTTTCAGGGAGCGGGCTGAATTGATGGGTTGGGCGTCCACTTCCCAAGACCGCTCGCCGCTGTTATGGGCGATGGAGGAAGCGGAGCTAAATCCTGATTTTGACCCTGGACCGACCTGTACAGAGTTCGTATTCGGCCCAAACTGTATCGGATTCGCTCAGGTCGGCTTGGACGTCGGACCAGCCGAGCCGGTGGATCCCCCACGGCCTCAGCCGCGCTCAGGGCGCTCAGGTTGGTATGGATATGCGCCGTTGCCGTACCACAGACGAAGCGCAGACCCGGTTCTGGCTTTGCCGCCGTTGGTTCAATGCTTCCACGATTCGCTCTCCCGCTTTGGGATCGTTGAGATGTCCGCGCTCCAGGTGACCGCAAGCTACCTGGAGACCGGCGCAGCTTCCCAAAGGAAATACCTGGTTTCGGTTCTCAACTGGTTCAACACGAATTTGAAGGCGAGTGCCGACGCTATAGTATCCTTCGACCACGGCCTGCTCAGAGACGATGACGTTCCCGGTCTGCTCGCCAGCCTGCAACGCTGGAATACATGGTCGTTCGATTTCAGGTCGGTTGTGGATGTGCCTGATGAGTGTATGGTCGAGGTGACCTCCAGAGGGCACTTTGACCCCGTTTTTCCGAAATCGGATATAGGCGTATCTGTCACGATGCCTGAGTGGACGCCGAGCGCGGCGGGGTGGGTACTGGCCTGCGTCGTTGACGCGGCGCGCGACATAGAGCCGGACGCGAGCGACTTCGCGGTTCGGGTGACGCGGGTGTAGAGGTTCCTAACTATTCACAGAGGCGGCGCCGGCCCAGGTTCTTTTCATTTTCGAGTGTCACCTGTGTAGTGCGTTCGTGGTGAGCCTGTCGAACCATGAATGGACGGCCCTTCGACAAGCTCCCTTCGACAAGCTCCCTTCGACAGGCTCCCTTCGACAGGCTCAGGGCGAACGAAAGATTGACGACAAGACGAAAACGAAAAGGCCGTGGACGCCAGCCTAACTTGACAGTCGTTATCCCCATTCGTACATTGCGCTTAAGTTATTATTCCTGAGTCTATGAGTCAATGCGGTGAGGTGTTTTCAATGACTATCACGATCCAAGCGCCGGAGCGGACGGGTATTCGAGCGGGAGTGAGCCATCCGCTGGACCCGTTGACTCCTGACGAAATCGTTGAGGCGGTGGCGATTCTCAAGTCCGAGCGCGGACTTGGCAAAGAGACCAGATTCGAGACCGTCACCCTGAACGAGCCGGCGAAAGACTTCGCGCTCGGCTACAAGGAGGGCGATCCGTTCGACAGGGAGGCGTTCTTCATCGTGTTCGACAACCGCACCAGCGAGACGCGCGAGGCGATAGTTTCGCTGACGCGGGGCGAGGTTGTCTCCTGGAAGCATATTCCGGGCGTCCAGCCCAGGATAACGCTCGACGAATTCTCGGAGTGCGAGGCGGCTACGAAGTCCAACCCGGAGTTTGTAGAAGCGCTTGCCAAGCGCGGGATCACGGACCTTGACCTGGTTATGGTGGACGCATGGTCGGCTGGCAATTTCGGAGTCGAGGAAGAGGAGGGCCTACGTCTCGTCTTCGCTCGACTCTGGCTCAAGACCGGCCCCAACGACAATGGCTACGCCAGGCCCATTGAGGGAGTGATACCTGTCATTGATCTGAATAGGATGGAAGTGCTGCGTGTCGAGGATCACGGCATTGTTCCTCTGCCCCCCAATGACGGCAACTACGCGGCTGAATATATCAAGGAGTTTCGCCAGGACCTCAAGCCGCTGGAGATCATTCAGCCCGAAGGACCAAGCTTTACGGTAAAGGGCAATAAGGTCTCCTGGCAGAAGTGGAGCATGAGGCTTGGCTTCAATCCGCGCGAGGGGCTGGCGCTCTACTGTGTCGGCTACGAGGACAAAGGGAGGGTACGCCCCGTGATGTACCGCGCCTCCCTGTCCGAGATGGTCGTTCCGTATGGCGACCCGCGTCCGCACAACTTCAGGCGCAACGCCTTCGACCTCGGAGAGTACGGTATCGGGATGCTGGCCAACTCGCTCGTGCTGGGCTGCGACTGCCTGGGCGAGATCTACTACTTCGACGCTCACCTGCACGACACGCGCGGCAACCCTGTGACGATCCCCAACGCCATCTGTATGCACGAGGAGGACTACGGCATCCTATGGAAGCACACGGACTGGCGGACGGGGCAGGTCGAGGTGAGAAGGTCTCGGCGGCTTGTCGTATCCTTCATCACGACCGTCGGCAACTACGAGTACGGCTTCTACTGGTACTTCTACCAGGACGGAAACATAGAGTACGAGGTCAAGATGTCCGGCATACTGCACACGTCGGCAGTTCCGCCCGGAGAGACGCCGAAGTATGGAACGCTGGTCGCTCCTCAACTCAATGCGCCTATACACCATCACTTCTTCAACGTCCGGCTTGACATGAGCGTGGATGGGGAGAACAACTCGGTCTATGAGGTCAACACGGTCGCCGAGCCGCGAGGCCCGGACAACCCGCAGGGCAACGCTTTCTTCGCCGAGAAGTCCCTGCTTTCGACCGAGTCCGAGGCGCAGAGGATGGTCAACCCGGGCAGCGCCAGATACTGGCTGGTCTCCAGCTCTTCCGAACGCAATTCACTGGGTCAGCCGACCAGCTACAAGCTGACGCCCGGCGACAATACACATTCTATGCTCGACGCCGAGGCCAGCGTTTCCCGCAGGGCAGCCTTCATGACGAAGCACCTGTGGGTCACTCCATACGCGCCCGACGAGAAGGCCGCGGCGGGAGACTACGTAAACCAGCATCCGGGAGGCGACGGCCTGCCCGCCTGGACGCAGGCGGACCGCAGTGTCGAGGATACCGATGTCGTCGTCTGGTACACATTCGGCATGACGCACATCACGAGGCCGGAGGACTGGCCCGTCATGCCGGTGGCGTACAGCGGGTTCACGATGAAGCCGGTCGGATTCTTCGATATGAACCCGGCCCTGGATGTACCGCCGTCCGAGCATCGGAACGGCTCCTGCTGTGGCGGCGGCCCGGGTGTCTGTACCTGCCATGCGTGATTTCGCGCGCCATCACGATCCGAGCGACGCGGGCGCAGTGGTATAATTACGGCACACACAACCAGACGGAGATTCAGGTGAAACAGCGTCGCGGAGAACCAGACCATGACCACCCGGAGCGTACTCGCAAAACCACTCGTCCCGGACTATTCGGACATCGAGCCCCTGCCCGACCCGCCCCAGGTTCCTGACATGGAGCAGTTTGACGGAATAAGCGCTTTCGCCTGGGCGCTCGGCTCCCGATTCAAGCGTCGGGACGGATACCTGATTTCGGGCGGCGGGTACCTGAGAAGCGACGCCCAGGACAGGGGCGACTTCGCGCCGGACATCACATTCGCCGAGAACGTAGGAGACGTCCGGAGGATCATCCGGCGTAACGGCTACGTGATAAGCGAGGTGGGGAAGCCGCCGGACCTTGTTCTGGAAGTGGGTTCTCGCAGCACGGGAAGGCGGGACTACACGGTGAAGCGCGAGGGATACGCGCGTTACGGAGTGCGAGAGTACTGGAGATTCGACCCGTCGGGGGGCGATTATCACGACGCTCCGTTGGGTGGCGATGTTCTGGACGATGACGGGAATTACGAGCCTGTCGAGATAGTCAGGGACTCCGAGACGCGACACTGGGGATACAGCGAGGTATTGGGACTGGAGATATGGTACTACGAAGGTTTTCTGCGCCTGCGTGATCCTGTCACTGGCGAGTTCCTTCCGGGGACCCCGGAGGAGTCGGAGGAAGCTCGTGAAGCGGCTGAGCAAAGGGCCGAATCCGCCGAAGCGCGCATGGCCGAGATGGAAGCCGAGTTGCGCCGCCTGCGGGGAGAATAGCCGCCCCGGCGGGCCAAAGCCGCGTAGGCACGGGAATGCGCGGGAAGTGTCGAGCATCCGATTCATCCCGCCACTTTGGAAATGCTTCTACACATTGCAATTTCCCCTTGCGTAAATCGCGGAATGCGCACATAATGAACCACCTTATATTCGCGGCCCGTGTAATTGAGTTGACTATATACGACATCCGGCGCGGGAGTCGTCCGATATGGCGAATGTCTCTGTACCTGAGCGAGCGAGAGCGGTAATCATCGGCGTTGGCATCGCCGGTTGCAGCGTGGCGTATCACCTGGCGAAACTCGGCTGGCGCGACATCGTTGTCCTGGACCAGGGGCCGCTGTTCGAGACCGGCGGGTCAACCTCCCACGCGCCCGGCCTTGTCTTCCAGGTCAACCCGTCCAGGACAATGGCGAGTTTCGCGCGCTACACGGTGGACCTGTGGAAGGGCATGGAACTCGACGGCGAACCCTGCGCGCGTCCTGTCGGCAGCCTGGAGGCAGCCTGGACACCTGAGCGGCTCGCCGATCTCAAGCGCAAGGCCGGATTCGCGGCAAGCTGGGGCATCGAGGCCCACGTTATCAGCCCGGGCGAGGCGCGCGACTTCATTCCGATGCTGTCCGACCGCATACTCGGTGCGCTGTATGTTCCGTCGGACATACAAACGAGGCCGACCCGTCCGGCGGAGGCGATGGCGCGCGAGGCGGCGAGCATGGGCGCGACTTTCTACGGCGATACCAGGGTCGCCGGTCTGGACATCGAGGGCGGGCGGATCAACGCAGTCCGAACTAACCGGGGCGACATCAAGACCGAACTTGTAGTATCCGCCGCCGGAATCTGGGCGCCCAGGGTCGGCGGGATGGCCGGTGTTTCGATCCCGCTGTCTCCGATGCAGCACCTCTACGCCGTTACGACTCCGGTCGAAGGACTGGCGGGGGCGACGGAAGAGGTATCCCAGCCGATTCTGCGCCACCAGGACGAGGCGATGTACTTCAGGCAGGATGGCGAGTCATACGGCATCGGCTCCTATAATCACGAACCGCTGCTGGTGGAATCCGAAGATATTCTCGACCATGAAGAGGCGCCGATTGCGCCCGCTGAGATGGAGTTCACACCCGCGCATTTCGAGAAGGCGATGTCGGCGGCGGGCGAGTTTCTGCCCGGTCTGAAGGGTGTTGGGCTTACTCGCAAGTTCAACGGCCTGTTCTCGTTCACCAACGACGGATTTCCCGTGCTTGGCGAGTCGCCTGACGTTCGCGGATTCTGGTCGGCCCAGGCGGTGTGGATCACGCACGCCGGCGGGGTCGGAAAGGCCGTCGCGGAGTGGATAGTGAACGGCGAGCCGACGACCGACCTGCACGAGTGCGACATCCTGCGCTTCCATCCCTACGCCCATAGCCGCTCCTATGTCCGCGCCCGCGCCGCCCAGCAGTACCGCGAGGTGTACGACATCATCCACCCGCTCCAGCAGATGGACAGTCCTCGCAATCTGAGGCTGACGCCTTTCTACGCGAGGCAGAAAGAACTAGGCGCCGTCTTCTTCGAGAACGCGGGCTGGGAACGCCCGCAGTGGTACGACGCGAATGCGGGTCTGCTGGACTCGCTGGACGCAACAGGAGAGTCGCGCGACGGCTGGGAGGCGCGTGAATGGTCTCCGACTGTCGCCGCCGAACACGTCGCCGCCCGCGAACGGGTGGCGCTGTTCGACCTGACTCCATTTGCCCAATTCGAGATCTCCGGGCCGGGCGCGCTGGCGGCGCTCCAGCGCCTGGCCTCCAACCAGATGAACAAGCCCGTCGGCTCCATCACGTACACCTCCATGCTCACCCCGAGCGGCGGGATAAAGTGCGATCTTACGATCACGAGATTGGGTGATGAACGCTTTCTGGTGGTCACCGGCGGCGCGATGGGACTCCATGACCTTGACTGGATAAAGGGGCGCCTGCCCGATGACGGCTCTGTGATCGTCAATGACGTTTCTTCGTCTCAGTGCTGCATCGGACTGTGGGGGCCGAGGTCGCGCGACCTGCTGGGCCGCGTCTGCGACGATGACCTGAGCAATGACGGATTCCCATATATGACCGCGAAGGAAATAACGATTGGCGAAGTCCCCGCGCTCGCGCTCCGAATCTCATACATCGGCGAACTTGGATGGGAGGTATACGCGCCCACGGAGCTCGGTCTGCATCTTTGGGACACGCTTTGGGAGGCGGGTCAGCCGCTCGGCGTAATAGCCGCGGGCGGCGGCGCGTTCGACTCGCTGCGACTCGAAAAGGGATATCGTCTCTGGGGCAACGACATACACACCGAGTACAACCCATACGAGGCGGGAATCGGCTTCGCGGTCAGGATGAGAAAGGGAAACTTCATCGGACGCGACGCGCTGAGAGAAGTCCGCGCCAATGGTCCGAGGCAGAAGCTGTCCTGCATGACGCTGGACGACCCCGCCAGGGTCGTCATGGGCAAAGAGCCTATTCTGGATGGCGACCGTGTGCTGGGGTACGTCACCAGCGCAAACTACGGACACTCGATAGGGCGCGGGATCGTGTACGGATATCTGCCTGTCGAGTACGCTGAGGTCGGAACATCCGTTGATGTGCTTTACTTCGGTGAACGGCTCCAGGCCACAGTCGCGCGGGAGCCGCTCTATGATCCGCGAGGCGATAAGATGAGGGTGTGATACAGGACGCGGCGCATTTTGAGAGCGTCGCATTCCCGTCGTGTCATTCGATTTGAGAAGGTAGTCCGAACAAGGTTAGAAGAGGGGAGGATAGAATGGCCAAACCAATAAGCCACACCGTCACGAGGTCCGGCAGAAAGCATGGGCAGCCCGATGTTGAAATCCCGGTAGCCGAAGACCTGGCAACCGTTCCCGGCGTGCCGCAGAACCCTGTGGACGTGGCTTTTTACAGCCGCGAATATCCGCTGGAGACACAGGCAATAGAGAAGTCCGCGGATCGGCAGTGGGCGGTGAAGACCTACCCCAGGGATATGTCCGAGTTCCTCGATGGGCATGACGCGCGGATGAAGCCGATGTACGAAGAGGGGCTGGTGTCCGCCGACGTCGAGCCGACCGGCGCGCCGGTTGCGGGGGAAGACCTGACTGAGGACATTCGGCGGTTTGCGCGAAAGCTGGGATTCGGAGAGGTGGGCTTCACCAGGCACGACCGGCGCTACACGTTCTCGGGCAAGAAGCGCTGGGCTAAGTTCGAGCGTGCCATCTGCCTGGCTTATGAGCAAGACTATCGCATGACACAGACCGGCCCGGGGCCCGAGGCCGACCGGGCGCGGTTCGAGACCTACGAGGTCGAGCAGGCGGGCTGTCTGAAGATCGCGGAGTACATCAGGTCCAGGGGCTACCGCGCGCAGGTCCACGACGGATACGATTGCAGCGGCCCTTACATACCGCTGTTCGTCGCGGCGGGACTGGGGCAGCTCGGCGCGAACGGACAGTTGCTGTCGCCCCATTTCGGCTCGCGCGCCCGCCTGATGCTCGTCACCACCGACGCGCCCGTGACATACGACGAGCCGGTGGACTACGGCATCCATAAGTTCTGCCAGGAGTGCCAGGTATGCGTCAATCGCTGCCCGGGCCGCGCGCTTACCAAGGATAAGGTATGGTGGCGCGGAGTCGAGAAGAACAAGGTCATCTACGACAGGTGCAGACCGGTGATGGTCACGTTCCACGGCTGCGCCGTCTGCATGATCGTTTGTCCGGTCCAGCGTTACGGCATGAAGCCTGTCATGGAGCACTACGTCGAGACCGGGGAGGTACTCGGCAAAGGCACGGACAACCTGGAGCGCTATTCCATCGAGGGTAAGGGCGATTTCGGCACGGGCGAGCTGCCCCAGTTCGACCGAGAGTTCTTCGAGATCCCGCATGGCCGTGAGGAGGAGTGGCTGTTCGAGAAATTCAAGGAAAAACTCGCCTCCGAGGGTGTTCCGGGTGAGGCGGAGCTTGTAGAATTCGCAACCGACGTCAAGAAGGTTCTGGACAAGGGCGAGACTACGTTTGATATTGCCTGAGCGCCTCGTTCACGGACAGTAGGGGCGAACCCTTGTGGTAGCCCAACACCATTGGAGATATACCGTTGTCCACGTTTTCCGAATCGCTCAAGTCCGGCAGGTTCGTCGTGACCGCCGAACTGAATCCGCCGAAGGGAACAGACCTCGCTGTCCTGTTCAAGTGCGCCGAATCCCTGAACGGCATGGTGGACGCCTTCAACTTGACTGACTCCGCAGGCGCCAACATGACTATGGCCCCGATAGCGGCGGCCCATCTCATGCTCGACAGGGGATTCGAGCCTATCCTGCAAGTGACGGGACGAGACCGCAATCGCATCGCACTGGAGGGCGAGATTCTTGCCGCTTCCGCGCTCGGCGTAAACAACGTGCTCTGCATGAGCGGCGACCCCCCGGGGCGCGGCGATCATCCTGACGCCGTGGGCGTATTCGATCTCAGGGCCGAAACTCTGCTCGATGCTGTGACGGCGATGAACGCCGGGACGGATATGTACGGCAACGAACTGAAGGGAACCCCGACGCTGTTCCCCGGCGCGGTCGCCAACCCCGGCGCTGACGATATGGACGTCGAACTCGCCCGCATGGAGGAGAAGGTGAAGCGGGGGGCGGCCTTCTTCCAGACGCAGGCCGTGTACGACGCCGCGTCGTTCGAGAGATTCATGGATTCGGCGCGCGGATTCGGCGTCCCGGTTCTGGCGGGCATGATAGTTCTCAAGTCGGCTCGCATGGCGCACTTCCTGAACGACGAACTCCCTGGCGTGAGCGTGCCGGACGGCCTGATCGCCGAGATGGAGAACGCGGAGAACAGGGCAGCGACCGGCGTGGAAATCGCCGCGCGGCTCATACGCGAGACGCGCGATATGTGCGACGGGACGCACATCATGGCAATCGGCTGGGAGTCGCGGATACCGGCCATACTCGAATCAGCGGGACTGGCCTGACGCCACGCTCAAAATCGGCTAACCAAATTGGATATATTCCTTCACATATTTGCCGTTCGACGTTGTATAATCCGAGCCTTATCGAACGGAGTGCCATAATAGTCGCGCATCTGGAGGTGATAAGATGGCGCAGACTCTGGTAATTGATGGTCTCAAACCCCGAACACTGCCGATAAATCTCCGTCAGAGCGGGAACAGCGATGCCCGGATGCTGATTTCCACCCGCGTCAGGAAGTCCCCATGGTGGCACATGTCCAAGGCCGCCGGATGCCGGGCATACACCGTGTACAACCACCAGTACCACCCGCGCGCCTATATCGCGCCAGAGGACGGCGGGCTGATGGAGGAGTACAAGTACCTCACACAGCACGTCAGCATGTGGGACGTGGCGGTCGAACGTCAGATTTGCGTCAAGGGCCCGGACGCCGCCGACTTCGTGAACCTGCTGATTACGCGCGACGTACACTCGCTCATTCCCACCATGCGCGCCCGCTACGTGATCCTGTGCAACCAGCACGGCGGGGTCATCAACGATCCGGTTCTGCTGCGCGTGGCCGATGACGAGTTCTGGTTCAGCATATCCGACTCCGACGTGCTGCTCTGGGCGCAGGGCGTAAACTCGTTCGCCGGGTACAACGTCGAAATACGCGAGCTCGACGTATCTCCGGTACAGATACAGGGCCCCAAGTCGGTCGCGCTCATGGAGAAGATGTTCGGGCCTCAGATAAGGGACATCCCGTACTACGGCCTGCTTCACTCCACGCTGAACGGACGTCGGGTAACGATTTCGCGCACCGGCTTCTCGGCGGAGGTGGGCTTCGAGATATATCTGCACGACGCGATACGGTACGCCGACGACATCTGGCCGCACATCCTGGAGCAGGGCGAGGAGTTCAATCTGCGCGTCATAGCCCCAAGCCACATCCGGCGCCTGGAGGCCGGAATCCTCTCCTACGGGCAGGATATGGACATCGAGAACAACCCGTTCGAGGTGCGACTGAGCTGGCAGGTGGACCTGGACAAAGACAACTTCATTGGCAAGGACGCGCTCGCCAAAATCAAGGCCGAGGGTGTCCGGCAGCGTCTTGTCGGACTGAGGGTCGGCGGTGAGCCAATCACCTGGTATAACGAGGACTTCTACCTGGTCAAGGACAATAATTCAGGCGACGACGTGGGCTACATAACCAGCGCGTTCTGGTCGCCGAACGTCGGATCGAACATCGCGCTGGCCGTCATGCCGCGCTCCCACTGGCGTCGAGGGACCCAGGTGAAAGTCCAGCTTCCTGCGGACGGCATAGTGGACGCCGAGGTCGTGCGCGTCCCATTCTTCGATCCAAGCAAGGACATTCCGAATACGGCGCTGTAGTCAATACTGCTCATGACACGGATGCAAAGAGCCGACGGCGTGAATAATGCCGTCGGCTCTATTTTTGCCATTACCACAGTATGATAAACGCCTACTGCGCTTCCGACCCTCGCAGACGGGGATCCAGCACGTCCCGGATGGCGTCTCCGAATATGTTGAAGCTGAGCACCGTAATCACGATTGCCACGCCCGGATATACGATCCGCCACCAGTGAGGGTTTATCGCCTGGCCCGCCGCGCTGCCGAGCATATTGCCCCAGGACGCCGTCGGTGGTGGTATCCCGATTCCCAGGAATCCCAGCGACGCCTCCACTATGATCGCCGTGCCGATGTGGGCCGTCAGTATTATCAGGAATGGCGCTACGCAGTTCGGCAGCACATGGCGCAGCATGACCCGCATCTCGGACGAGCCGACGGAGCGAGCGGCGTCAACGTACATGAACTCCTTGACCGCGATTGCGACAGACCTGATGACGCGCACGCCATACGGCACCCTGGTGAATGCCACCGCGATGATCACCGTGTGCAGGCCCGCTCCTAGCACGACCAGCAGCGAGAGCGCCAGCACTAGGCTGGGGAAACTCATCCACACCTCGACGGCGCGCTGGGTGAACAGGTCGAACTTACCGCCGAGGTATCCGCTCGCCAGGCCCCACAGCGATCCCACGGTCGTACCGAACACGACCGAGGTGATACCGACTATGAGCGAAACCCGGGAGCCGAAGATAACCCGGCTCAGAATGTCGCGGCCAACCTCGTCATACCCCATCCAGTGCTCCCGATCCGGGGGCTCCCTGGCCATTATGGGGTCGGTGTCGAGTGGATCGTAGGGCGCTATGACATCTGCGAAGACCGACATAAGCACGATCAGGACGATGATGATTCCCATGATCGCGCCGAGGGGCTTGTTCCTGGTGAACCGCAGGAGGCCCTGCATCGCCGAGTTGCTCGATGACGCTATGGTTGATACCGCTTCTGCTGAAGATGTCTGCATCGGATGCCTATTCGTATCGGATTCGGGGGTCGGCCCAGGCGTATGAGAGGTCTATGAGCAGGTTGATGATGACGAAGGCCGCTGCGTATATCATCACCAGGTTCTGCACTACGTTGAAGTCCTTGTCTATGATGGCCGTCAGCATCGTCACCCCCAGCCCGTTTATTGCGAACGCGTACTCGACCGCCACCGAGCCGCCCAGCGTGAAGCCCATCATTATGCCCGCGATAGTGATGACCGGCAGCAGTGCGTTCTTTATGACGTGCCGCCACATGACGACCCGGCTCGCCAGTCCCTTCGCCATCGCGGTCCGGACGTAGTCCTCCCTGAGCACTTCCAGTATGGAAGACCGCGCCATCCTGGCGATCATGGCCGCCATTCCCAGCCCGATTACTATGGCAGGGGCGGTTGTCTTCGCAAGGTTTGCTTGCGGGTCGTCCCAGATGTGGGAATAGAACAGGGGCGGGTAGTATTCGAATATCATCACTCCGAACAGCACTATCAGCGCGGCCAGCCAGAAAGACGGGATCGCGAGGAACAGCACGACGAAGAGCCGCGTCGAATAGTCCATTATCGAGTCTTGCCGCGCGGCGCTGAGGATTCCGATTGGCAGGCCCACTATCCATGAGATGACGATAGCCATGATGGATATCTGAAGAGTGACCGGACCGTGGTTCTTCAGCATCTCGGAAACTTTCTGTCCCCTGAAGAACGAGTCCCCCAGGTCGCCGGTGACGATTCCACTCGCCCAGTAGAAATACTGCTCATAGAGAGGTCGGTCCAACCTCAGGTCCGCCATGAGCTTCTCGATAGCGGCCGGGTCAACCATCTGGACTCCCTCGCCGCCGCCGCCGCCCGCGCCGCCGAACATCGTAGCCACGATGTTGCCGGGTATGACGCGGAGCACGACGAAGATGATCATCGAGATGACCACCAGCGTCGGTATGGTCATTATGAGTCTGCGGAGTATGTATTTGCTCATAGAAACGGTGAAATGGAAGCCTTCAGGCAGCGCTTTCTCTCAGGATTATCCGTCATTCCCGCGAAAGCGGGAATCCATATCCATTTTGACGAAAACCCGACTATCCCCGCGGTCCCAATGAGGCCGCGGGGATAGTCACTTAGTCAGTCTCCAACTACTCTCGGTCGCGCTCGAACCAGATGTGCGTCCAGCGGCGGTGCATGGAGTTGTATCCGCCGTAATATATGTCCGTCATGCCTGGACCGCCCAGGTAGGTACGATAGATATCGTACCCGCCGTGGTAGTTGTACAGCATGATGGGCACTATTTCGTCCAGCAGGACCTGTAACTCACGCACGAGCTCGACCCGCTTGTCCACGTCTTGTTCCTCGTTGATCTGCTTCATCAGCGCGTCGGTTTGCGGGTCGGACCAGCCGCCGTAGTTCCAGCTTCCGCCATCTGCCAGGAATCGGGTGAACCACGGCCCTGGATCAATTATCTCGGCGGCGGTGAATGTTCCGGTGGTGTCGAAGTCCTTGTTCAGCACCCGGTCGTAGTAGCCGCCCTCGTCCGTCAGCTCGATTTCCATCTCCACGTTCAGGTTTTTCCTGATCATGTCCTGGATGGCCGCTACGGTCGCGCTGGGCTGGTTGCCTCGCTGTAGGAACGAGATGTTGAGCCCGGCCCCGTCCGGATACCCTGCTTCCGCCAACAGACGCTTGGCTTCGGCAATGTCCTCGGCGGTAGGAACCCGGTAACCTGGAATCATCGCCAATTCTTCTCCTGAACGGGAGTATGGCGAACCGCCCGTCTGCCAGTCGGGCAGGAACCATCCGCCTGGCTCTTCGCCGTTGAAGCTGGTCTTCGACGTCAGCTCGTGCAGCGTCATCTTGTCCACGACGAGGTGGACGGCTCTGCGGACTCTCACGTCGTCGAATGGAGGCCGGTTCGCGTTGAACGCGAAGATGTTGCCGTTGAAGAAGTTGCCGACCTGCGAGTGGTACTTGTCCGGGTTGTCCCACGCCCGCTGCATATCTTCCTTGGTGATCTGCATAACCGCGTCAACCTGTCCGCCGTATATGGCCGCGGCGCGCGCCTGCGCCTGCGCCAGCGCGGCGAGGTCGAGGTTGTCGAAGTAGGGAAGATGCTCGATGAAGTAGTCAACGTTCTGATCCATCTTCCAGCTTTCGCCGGGAGTATGTTCTGTAATGACGAACGGCCCGGTGCCCGGGATGAACGCCGAATCGCGCATACTGTTGTTTACGCAGTCCAGGTACTTCTCGGAAACGACCATGTTCCAGCCGCTCGCGAGCGCGGGAACCAGCGTGGTGCGCGGGCTTCCGAGGATGAACTTAACGGTATGGTCGTCAACGGCGACTATCTCACGGAGGTCCGCGCCGTCCACCATCAACTCCTTGCGAAGGCTGATCATGCCTTCGGGCGGGTCAATTATGCGGTTGTACGTGGCTACTACGTCGTTGGCCGTGAACGGTCCGCCGCCGCATTCGAACTGCGGTCCGTCGTGCCACTCAATCCCGCGTCGCAGCGTGAATGTGTATTCCTTGCCGTCGTCTGAGACTTCCCACGCCGTCGCCAGGTCTGGGGCGACGGTTAGCCCGCCGTCACGGGGATCGAACTGCACCACGCCGTTGTACATAGGCTGCTGCGCCGTCAGGTTGTTGTGAGTCGGTGACTGGTGGAAGTCGTACATCGAAGGCTTCGCCCTGCCGCCCCACTTGAATGTGCCGCCGTACTTGGCGTTCATAGGGTTCTGGAAATACTCCGTGAAGGACGCGGCCTGGGCGATCTCCGACTGGATAGCCGGCACCTCGACCTCCTTCACGATCTCCTTGATGATCTCTTTCTCGACGATCTTCTCGACCTCAACCTCAACGGGTTTTTCGACCTCGACGATCTTCTCGACCTCGACAATTTTCTCGATTACTTCCGGCTCGCTGCTGCTGCAAGCCATCAGTACGACGGAAACCATCGCGCCGACAAGAAGGGCCAGCGTCAGGCTCCGCAATCGCAAATTAGACATATTTGTACTCCTCCTGTCAGCTAAGGAAGCCGCTCTATCTCCAACCCAACACAGCCTCCACCCAGTGTTTTGGCACACACTACGACTGAATCCGATTATTGTCAACTATTTCCTGAAAAAATTCACAATATAATTTATTCTGGAACGGGGCGGCGCGTAACGACAATGCGTGCGAACTTCCGATTATCAGTACATTGTCGGACTGGTGTTATAATCTGTATCACCACCGGCGAGGATTCGTGTCAACGCCGGATACACCACGCGATTGGAAGGCTCCATGATCTCTATCGAATTCGACAAATTCACCCTCTCCAACGGCCTCGACGTGATACTGTCCAGGGACGATTCGCTCCCCGTAGCCTCGGTCAACCTTTGGTATCACGTAGGCTCCAAGAACGAGGACGAGGGCAAGACCGGCTTTGCCCACCTGTTCGAGCACGTCATGTTCGAAGGCTCCAAGAATCACGACACCAGCTTCTTCGAGCCGCTCATGAAAGTTGGGGCCAACCTGAACGGCTCCACTACGCCGGACCGCACCAACTACTGGGTTGACGTTCCCTCCAACTACCTCGAACTGCTCCTCTGGCTCGAGTCCGACAGGATGGGCTACCTGCTGGAAGTCCTGACCGACCGCAAGCTCGACGTTCAGCGGGACGTCGTGAAGAACGAGCGTCGGCAGAACTACGAAAACCGGCCCTACGGCATGGCGCACATGCTTCTCCAGCCCGCCGTGTTTCCCGCGCCGCATCCCTACAACTGGACCACTATCGGCTCCCCGGAAGACCTGGACAACGCATCCCTTGACGACGTGAAGTCTTTCTTCCGCCGGTTCTATACTCCGAACAACGCCAGCCTCGCCATAGTGGGCGACTTCGACCCCGACGACGCGCGCTCGCTGGTCGAGAAGTATTTCGGAGACATCCCACCCGGGCCGCACGTCGAACGCGCCCTGAGGATGGACTCATCGCTGTCCGGCGCGGTGGACATTGATTCATACGACCGCGTTCAGCTACCCAGGCTCTACATGACCTGGCCGACTGTGCCGGCGTTCTCAGGCGATCAGCCCGCGCTCGATATGCTTGCCGCTATCCTGGGAGACGGCCGCAGTTCGCGTCTGTACCGCTCGCTCGTGTACGAAAAGCGTTCCGCGCGCGAGGTGCAGGTCTATCACCACGACCAGGAGATTTCAGGGGAGTTCATGGTTCAGGCTACCGCCAACCCGGGCCATTCTCTGGACGAACTCGAAAGCGAACTGTTCCGTCACCTGGAGGAAATACGCTCCGGCAATCTGGATGAGCGAGAACTTCAGCGCGCCAGGAACCGCATACAGGCCTCCCACGTCTTCCAACTTGAACGCTCCGGCGGCTTCGGCGGTCGCGCAGACCAGCTCAACTACTACAATACCTACACCGGCAATCCCGAGTTCATCAACGAGGACCTCGACCGCTACATGGCCGTCGGAGTCGAGGATGTCCGCCGCGCCGCGAGTATGCTTGGCGACGCCAGGGTCAGGCTGTCCATACACCCGGAGGCGGAACGGAGCGCTTCCCCCTCGTCAGTCAAGCGCGAACACATGCCCGCGTCCGCTCCGCAGACCTCGTTTAACGCTCCGGTCCCTAACAGGGCGCGTCTCGACAACGGCCTGAATGTCCTGCACGTCGAGAGACGCGGCATTCCCACCGTCGCCTTCGGACTTGTGATCCGCTCAGGTTCCGCGGACGACACCCCGGACAGGGCGGGCATCGCCCACCTGACCACCACGATGCTGCGCGAAGGGACCGCGACCCGCGACTCAGGCCAGATCTCCGACGAAATGGAGTTCCTGGGAAGCCAGATTCGCGCCGCGGCCAATCGCGAGCACATAGTTCTGACCTCCGATGGGCTCACCTCGACATGGCGAGACACCCTTGCCGTTCTCGGCGATGTCGCCATGAATCCTGCGTTCCCCGAACACGAACTGGAACGCATCCGCGCCAACACGCTCACTGATCTGAGCCGCATATCCGACAACCCCGCAACCATATCCGCGCGCGCCACGAGGGGAGTGATGTTCGGGCCGGGCACTCCCTACGGACATCCTCAGTCCGGCAGCGAGGACTCGGTAAGCGCGGTCACGCGCTCCGACCTCCAGGCGTACTTCGACACCCACTTCGATCCAGGAGCCGCCACATTCATAATTGTCGGCGACCTGTCCTTGGATGAGGCTGTCGAGGCCGCTGACAATACCTTCGGCATGTGGCAAGCATCGTCCGACGCCGTCCAACGCCAACGCGCCACGGATGGACAGCCCGCTTCCTCTCCCACGACGATCTATCTCGCGGACAAGCCCGGCGCCGCGCAGTCCGTCGTCCGCGTCGGACACCTGACGATCCCGCGAAATCACCCGGACTATCTCGCCTTCAACCTGTTCAACTACATCTTCGGAGGTCAGTTCTCCGCGCGTCTCAACATGAACCTGCGCCAGGACAAGGGTTACAGCTACGGCTATATGTCCACGATTGACTGGAACCTCGCCCCGTCCATGCTGGTCGCGGGCGGCGGAGTGCAGACCGCGGTGACGAAAGAGACGGTCATAGAGACACTGAAGGAGTTCAACGAAATCGTCGGTGAACGGCCCGTGACCGAGTCCGAATTCACCGACGCCGTTCAGGGGCTTCTCCGCAGTCTTCCGTCACAGTTCGAAACACAGTCCAGGATAGTCGCCCAGCTGGCCCGGATGGTCACCTACGATCTTCCCGACGACTATCTCGCCAAGCTGCCCGAAAGCCTGGCGCAGGTGAATCTGGACGATGTGCATCGCGTAGCGTCAGAGCTTCTCGACGTTGACCACCTGAACATCGTTATCGCGGGCGACGCGTCCGTTGTGGAACCCGGACTGCGGGAACTCGGCCTGCCTATCGTCCACATAGACTACGAGGGAAGGGAAGTGGCCATTGCCTGATATGAGTTCAGCGCCTCCTACGACTCTTCGATTGATGGACACGTTCCGCAACCTGTTCTACACGCCCATCTACGTGGCCGTGTCGGGCGGTTTCTTCTACCAGCACGGCCTGAACGTGATTTTCACTACCATGCCCGAAGGTGGCTCCGCGATGGATATGCTGAGGTCCGGAGAAGTGGACATCGCCCAAACCGGCATCAGCCGAAGCCTGATGGAACTTGACCTCGGACACGAGGACGCCCCGCTTCACGTCGCCGAAATCAACAGTCGCGACGGATTCTTCCTGGTATCCCGGCAGAGCGTGGAGTCATGGGACTGGAAGATGCTGGAGGGTGCGACACTGGCCCCCGTCGGATTCACACCCGTACCTTGGAACTCGCTCCGAGCCGCCATGCTAAAGCAGGACATTGACCTCGACGCCGTCAACCTTGCAACCGGCCTCTCGGCCCAGGGCGCGATTGACGCCTTCAGGTCAGGTAGCGTGGACTACGTTCACCTCCCGCACCCCCAGGCCGGTACACTTGTCGCGGAAGGGATCGGGCACATCGCTGTCGCTCTCGGTCCCGAACTCGGGCACATCTGTTATAGCTCCTTCGCCGCAATGCCCGGTCTGATTTACGCCAATCCAGACATGATTCAGTCCTTCGTCAACGGGTTCGACGACGCGCTCACATGGCTGGCCGACGCCGAAGACGAACAGGTCGCCGAGCGTGCGTCTCCCTTCTTCCCCGACCTCTCCCTGGACCAGCTGCAGGACTTCATCCACCAGTACCGTGCCAACCGGACTTGGCCGACTTCCTCTTTGATACCCCGCCACTCCTACGACGCCATGCGAGACATCCTCATAGACGGCGGCCTCGTCAAAGCCAGCCACGACTACGACCGCCTCGTCAGGCCAGAGTTCTCACTGAAATCTCAGGAGAGACCAAATCTATGACCGTCGAAATCACTAATGAATTGGAATTCTCCAACTGGCTCGCCAAGAACATACACGTGCTAAATGATGAAGTGTGCTGGGACATAAACCCTTCTTCTGTGAGACGTGAGCAAAGTGCATGGAACGGTTCCCTGCGCGTGGACATCTTCTGTCAGGCAACCAAACCTGGGGACAGTGAGCCTTTCAACGTGGTCATTGAGAATCAACTTTGGACGACGGATAGTGATCACTTGGCGCGTATTTTGGCCTACACATCCGCATTCGATGCCAAGATTGCGATATGGATTGCAGGGGACTATACACTCATGCACAGGCGGGTCATTCGCTGGCTGAATGATAACTCAGACATTGATGCCTACCTGTTCAAGCTGGACTGGAGTGACCTGCCGACCATCGATCCAGTAGTCTATCCGGGTATGCCGGAGGAGGAAGAACTACCGCAGAGTGCGTACACGCCTAACCCGGGTTGGAGAACAGCAGCCCGAACTTGGTTCGAGCGTGTTCTGCCGAAGGTAGCCGCGCAATGTGAGTATCTTGGCGTGTGGCAGACTCAGACCATGCAATATCTGAAGTCGCCCATTTCAGGTTTGATGTGGTGTCAGCAACCCGTCATTCACCAAGATAAGAGTGTCAGCGAATACATCTCTTGGTACATCGAGCTTCATTCAAACTTCGTAAGGATTGGCCTATATGTTCCTGGAAGCCCGCGGGATAAGTCTCACTACTACTTTGACGCTCTTACTGAGGGAAAAGCGGAGATGGACAAGAGATTCGGTTCGCCTCTCGAGGCTGTAAAGTATCGCGGCGGCTTTAAGCATATAATCTGGGAACCTTCTGAACGCGCAGGCTACGAATCGGTAGATAGAGCGAAGTTAGAACGTGAAGCGGAGGCGGTCGCTCACGATATGGAGAGGCTTATAGAGGCCACAAAGGACAACATCGCCGACCTGATCCCATACGACTGAATGGATTTCCACAAGGAATGCGTGACAGACGGTCTCACGATTCCATCGCCAAGTATCTCGACAGAATTCGTAGAAGTCAGTTAACCCCGGAAGACAGCGTTGAGAATCCCCGCCACAATCACCCATATCGTCCAGCAGACCCCCACCATCAAGTCCTTCGACCTGGACCTCGGCGGACATGAACTCGGCTTCAAGCCCGGTCAGTGGGTGGACTTCTTCGTCACTCTTGAGGGCGCGGAGGCCGTCGGAGGCTACTCCATAACCTCATCGCCATCTGTGCAGGACTCCATCGGACTCGCGATCAAGCTCGACGATAGTTACCATCCCGTCACCAACTGGCTCCATAAGGAGGCGCGGGTAGGGGACTGCGTTGAAATCAGTCTAGGCGGCGACTTCTACTACACCCCGGACATGGAAGGCCCCGTCGTCCTCATCGCTGGGGGCATCGGCCTCACGCCCCTCATGAGCATCATCCGCGCCATTGCCGAATCCGATGACTCGACGCCAGCCACTCTCATCTACAGCGTATCCGCGCCGTCCGAGATTCTGTTCCGCCAAGACCTAGAGGAGATCGCGAGCCGCAACCCGGACATCAACCTCGTCTTCACCACAACCCGCCCCGGCGAAGAAGAGTGGAGCGGTCACACGGGCAGGATAGACGCCGAACTTCTCCGCCAAACGCAGGTGTCCTCCGGCTCCCTCTTCTTCATCTGCGGCCCGCCCGACATGATACGCGACGTAATCGGAATGCTGGTCAACTTTGGCGTCCCCGGCTCCCGAATCAAGTACGAACAGTGGTGGTAGCCCTACATGAACTGCCTCGTATAGGCCAGTTGAGCGGGTAGGTGTTCAGGGAAGATCAAGTTCACGTAGTTCACCCCGACCGGCAGTAGCCAGGGCGTCACTTCCTCCCAGGTCATGCCCGTTATCCTGAAATATTCCCTGAGATATATCGAGAGGAATATCTTCCGAGCCACCTCTACGACCGCCATACGGATCGCGCCCACTAATGGCACGCCCGACTCGATCAATACCACAGTCCTGGCAATGTCCGCCGTAGGATGCCCCTTCGCTCCGTCCTGCCAATCTATTGTCACCGGCCCCGCTTTCGACATCATTATGTTGTCCGGGTGAAAGTCCCCGTGGCAGATAGAGTCTCCGTCCGGTAGCCCCGCCAGCCGCTCCATCGCCAGCGACTTCATCTCATCCGGGACATCGCCCACGCTCTCTACACCGTCTCTCAACTTCTCCCGAAGGTCGGGCATATCCGCGCCGCTCTTGGAGTGCATGTCCGCGTGCATTCGCGCCATCATGATCGCGCCCGTGTAGATGCGCCATGGGAACCTCGTTCCCCAGTGCATCATGGAATCGCCCTCGATACGGTCCATGACTATTCCCACGCGACCATCCACCTTCACCACGTCCCACACTCGCGGCGCGGCGATTCCATGTTCTCTCGCTTCGGTAGTTACCCGCGCTTCCAGTTCGGCGTTTTCGTCGCTGTCCTCATCTATGAACAGCTTGATCGCCTTACCCTCGCCGTATGCGAAGACCTCGGCTACGTACCCCCTGCCGAGCATCGGCCCCAATTTCGCCACACAGAGTCTCCCATCTATATCATCGAATGGCTCTGGCCGCCGTCCACCACGATGCACGACCCGGTTATCAGGTCCGCCCTGTCCGACGACAGG
Organism: Dehalococcoidia bacterium; assembly: GCA_965202815.1. Classification (GTDB taxonomy): domain Bacteria; phylum Chloroflexota; class Dehalococcoidia; order Lucifugimonadales; family UBA1123; genus VXRN01. The sequence goes on along the minus strand of CBDBCD010000001.1, from coordinate 664,178 downwards.
AACGCGCACAGGTCGCCCACCGGCTCCGGCCACCCGAAGCGGCCCATCGGCAGATGTGTCTCGATGAAGTCCGACACTACTTCCGCCGGCTGGTCGCTCTGGAACCGCTCCCAGCCCCCGCCCGGATGCGAGATTGAGCCCGGCGCTATGGAATTCACCGTGATCCCGTCCTGCGCGAGCGACAGCCCCGCGTGCTTAGTCGCCGCGATCACCGCCGCCTTGGCGGACATATACCCGATGTTGCCGCCGTGCTCGCGCCCCCATATCGAGGCGATGTTGATGATCCGGCCCCATCGCCGCTCCTTCATGTGCGGGAGAACCAGCCTCGCCAGTTCGTACCCGTTGAACAGGTTGAAGTCGAACACAGCTCGATAGTTGTCCAGCGGAGTCTCAGCCAAGTCCGTAACTCCCATCGAGCCGCCCGCGTTGTTCACCAGTATGTCTATCGCCCCCAGACCCTCTACGCACTCGGTATGCAGCCTCGGCAGGTCGTCAATCTCCGTAACGTCCGCCACGACCCCGACCGCCTTCACCCCCAGCGCCTCCAGGTCCGCCACAGTTCCCGCGATGGTGCTATCCGTGCGGCCGCAGATCGCTACGTTCACGCCCTCCGACGCCAGCGATACGGCGCACTGCCGTCCAAGCCCCCTGCTGCCCCCAGTCACCAGCGCATTCTTACCCGCTATTCCCAGATCCATCTGATTACTCCTAGCCTCGAATCCTAGAATTTATTCGTAATCCCAACACTACCTCCGCCTCAACACCATGTGGTACTTTAATTCCTGTATGGTGGGCAGTCAAACGCAGCCTGCGCCCAACCACGCTTACTAGCGCCACGAATGCCCGACAACTGAACACCGAACACTGAAAACTTACAACTGAAGGCTCAGCATGAAAGCACTACTCAGCGTTTACGACAAGACAGGAATCACCGACCTCGCCCGCGCCCTTGCCGACGCCGGATGCGAACTCGTCTCCACCGGCGGCACCGCGCGAGACCTCTCCGGCGCCGGACTCCCCGTTACCCAGGTCGCCGACCTCACCGGCTCCCCTGAGATGCTCGACGGACGGGTCAAGACCCTGCATCCCGTCATACACGGAGGCATCCTCGCGCGCCGCGACCTCGATTCCCACCGCGCCGAACTCGATGTGCACGACATCGAGACCATAGACATCGTGGCTGGCAACCTCTACCCCTTCGTCCAGGCCGTCAGCGCCGACGGGCGTCACCCTCCAGGACGCCCTCGAGAACATTGATATAGGCGGCCCCACTATGATCCGCTCCGCCGCCAAGAACTTCCCGTTCGTCCTGGTCATCGTTGACCCCTCCGACTACGGCTGGATAGCCGAGCGCATCTCCGACAGCGGCCTCGACCCCGACCCCTTTAGCATGGACGAGCGACGCGAGCTCGCGCGCAAGGCGTTCCAGCACGTCGCCCTCTACGACACCGCCGTCTCCCGCTACCTCACCGGCGACTCCGGCGACACCTCCTGGCCCGAGCTCACCTTCGGATACAACCGCGCCTCCGACCTGCGCTACGGCGAGAACCCCCACCAGAAGGCCACGCTCTACACCTCCGCGCTGTCCACCGGCGGCATAGTCCGGGCCGAGCGGCTTCACGGCATAGATATGTCCTACACCAACTACCTCGACGCCGACGCCGCATGGCGAGTTGTCTCCGACTTCCCAGACCCCGCCGTCGCCATCATCAAGCACACCAACCCCTGCGGACTCGCCGTCCACCCCGACCAGCCCACCGCCTACCGCCTCGCCTTCGAGGGCGACTCCGTATCCGCTTACGGCGGCATCGTAGGATTCAACCGCGCCGTCACCGCCGACACCGCCCGCGCCATGCGCGGCGTCCTGTTCGACATAATCGTCGCCCCCGACTACGACGAGGACGCCCTGATGACACTCCGGCGGCGTGCGCGAACCCGCATCCTCAAGGTCGCGCCTGAGAGCGGCCCCGTGTCCGGCCTCGACCTCCGGCCCGTCACCGGAGGAGCGCTCATCCAGACCCCAGACGGCATCCACGAAGATCCAGCCGACTGGCAGGTCGTCACCGAGCGCGCGCCCACCGACGACCAGCTCCGCGACCTCGCCTTCGCCTGGCGCGCCTGCAAGCACATCAAGTCCAACACCATCGTCCTGGCGAAGGACAACCACCTCGTCGGCATGGGAGCCGGACAGCCCAACCGCGTCACCAGCGTCCACCTAGCGCTCCGCATAGCCGAGGACAAGGCCGTGGGTTCCGTCCTCGCCTCCGACGCCTTCTTCCCGTTCCCCGACAGCATAGAAATGGCCGCCGAGGGCGGCGTCGTAGCCATAGCCCAGCCCGGAGGCTCCATCCGCGACGAAGACTCCATCCAGGCCGCCAACCGCCTCGGTCTAGCCATGGTCCTGACTGGCACCCGCCACTTCCGCCATTAAATGCTTGCCTGACTAAGCGGGACGAATTGAAACGACTGTATTCATGATAAGATTGGGGAGTTGGTATATACTCTCTCACTGATCCTATGCTTGCATACCAATCCCTTTTCAAAAGAACCAGATTCAACTTTTGGAGGTTATTTCTATGCCTATCGCCAATCTTAGTGACGCCAGAGAGGTTGATGACAGCCTCGCGAGTATCCTGGACGCTGGCGACACTGACCAGCGGGCAGCAGCTATACGTCGTCTGTTCATGGAAGTCCTCGATTATGATCACGCCACCGGCCTTATCTCCCTGAACGATCCCAAAACCCCGGCGCTTCCCGAAGACGCCCATCTGGTTGCCCAGAGGGATGGCGTGAGCGTAGTCTATATTCCAGCTGGCCCTTCCGCTGGTGATAGGGTGACCAACGCGACCGCAACACGCGCCGCGCAGTTGGTGAGTAAGGAGATTGAAGAGGACCTACTCCTGCTGTTCACTAACGCTACAGTCAACCAACTGCACATCATCCTGCCCGACCTGACTAAAAGCAGGCCCCGCCTGCGCCGCATGGTCGTCCGCAAGGGCGAACACCACCGCACTGTCGTCCAGCAGATAGCCAATATGTGGTATGACCAGGAGCGTCGGGGGAAGGGCGTCTGGGAAGCGATTCAGGACGCTTTCAGCGTAGAACCTGTTACTGAAAAGTTCTTTGAAGCCTATAAGCGTATTTTTGACAACGCTAAATCTCGGATAACGGGATTCGACGTGGACTCTGACGACCTGCATCGGTTCACTCAGTTGATATTCAACCGGCTGATGTTCATCTATTTCATTTCGCGCAAGGGCTGGCTAAGGTTCGGGGGCGACACCGACTATCTGAACGCGCTGTGGAAGGACTATCAGGCCAAGCGCGGCGACGGGAACTTCTACTCCGGCAGGCTGGCCGCCCTGTTCTTCGCCGGGCTGAACAATCCGCAGTCCCTGGACCTGAATCGCAGAAATCCAGTGCTGCACTCGCTCATAGGCGACGTGCCATTCCTCAACGGCGGCCTGTTCGAGAGAACGGAGTTGGATCGGCGCAAGGGCGTCAGCGTGCCGGACGGGATAATCGAAGACATCCTGAGAGGGCTGTTTGACCAGTTCAATTTCACGGTCATGGAGTCCACTCCATACGATACCTAGGTCGCTGTTGACCCCGAGATGCTTGGCAAGGTGTTTGAGGAACTGGTCACTGGACGCCACGACTCGGGCGCTTACTACACGCCCCGTCCCATCGTCTCATTCATGTGCAGGGAGGCCCTGAAAGGCTACCTCGCGGACCAGGACACCGGCCTGTCGGAGGAGGCGATATCGAACTTCATTGACACGAAGGACACCGAAGGCATCGGCGTATCCGAGGCTCGCCGGGTGGCCGCAGCGCTGGGAGAGGTCACAGTCGTTGATCCTGCCTGCGGATCAGGCGCATACTTGCTCGGCATGATGCAGGAATTGGTCGAATTGCAAACCACCCTCTACAACGCTGGCGTGGACCCCAGGACTATATACGACTTGAAACTTGAGATAATCGAGCGCAACCTGTACGGAGCTGACATTGACGACTTCGCTGTAAACATTGCAATGTTGCGGATGTGGTTGTCGCTCGCAATTGATTACGAGAGTAACGCGCCGGAACCTTTGCCGAACCTCGACTTCAAGATTGTCCGTGGGGACAGTCTGATCGGGCCAGACCCATCCCCACAGAACTACGGGGACTTGTCTCAAAATTTGGCGCGGCACCTGAATTTAGGGGACTTGAAAGCAGAATATATGCGCATTACAGGCCAGGCGAACAAGGATCGACTGAAGGCTGTGATCAGTAGTGTGGAGAAACAAATTAAATCTACAATGGGAGATGCAGGCGTTCCGGACGGTGTTGTCGACTGGCATGTGAACTTCGGCGAAGTGTTCGCAATGCAAGCAGGCTTTGACATAGTAGTGGCCAATCCGCCTTATGGCATCTCAATAAATGATAGACGGCAGAAACTGGTTGGAAATTCTGATTCCTATGTACACTTTATGAAGTTAGCTGGTGAAATCGCCCCTGAAGGAGTTATGGCTTATATTACTCCGACGTCTTGGGAAACAGCGATAAAGTTCAAAAAATTCAGGCAGAATATATTCCGGGATTTAGCGTTAGAGACCATAGTAAATCTTCCATACGATGTGTTCTCATCTGCTTATGTTGACACGGCAATCACTATCGGGAAATTTGCAGGCCAGCAATCGTTGACATTCCAAGTTGCAAATTTAGATAAAAGATCTGAACTTGACCTAACAGCTATTGACGGATACTTAACACCAGTAAGTTGGATAACGGTAGCGCAGGACCCGAGCTTAAGGATACCTCTCCTAGAGTGGGCAACCGACTTATATCGGAGGATATTAGAACGAGCCACTCCGATGGGGGAACTTACCAAATCAAGAATAGGAATACTGGCTTCTAGATTCGACATTAGAGGCCAGCGATTCACAGGATCGACGCCATATTTCATAGGTCAGGTGGAAAGGTACAGAGTCAAAGGCCCCAATGGTGAGGCATTCGTAGCCATGGATACTGCCAGAACTCATATCCATGAAGGTCCAAGGCTTTTGACACGCAGAATAGTAAGTAGGTCTAATAGATTAATGTCGGCACGAATTACTGAAAAATATGTCGTCAAAAAAGATCTGTACGCAATCAAACTGTTGGAGCACAGAGAAGACAGATTAGTTACTTTGCTAGCAATACTCAATTCTAAACTCATGTCATTCTTGCTGTTAAGCAGATCGACTACAGCAACCAGAGACGACTTCCGACAAGTAACATTAACTGAGCTGCGAGAACTTCCAATAATTTTCCCTGATTCAATCGTAACGAATATAGAACTCGATAACCTAGTTAATGCCCTCGAGAATGAGGATGATAACATTACAGTGTTAGAGAAACAGATCGATGAGATAGTTTACGACCTCTATGGCGTGAACGAAGAAGAAAGGGAAGCCATATCAGCGTGGTTGGCACGCTCGGGCTGAAGTGGCTCCTGCGGATATACACAGGTCCCGCTCATTTGATTGTACCTAGCCGTGTGTTGGCTGGATGCAGTATACATAGGGAGTAGTAGAATTGGTAGGGAATAGAAAATGTCGGGCGCTGAACGTGTAAGGGAAGTGATGCTTGAACTACGATAGGCTGAATTGGTGAAAATAGTGACTTCTAGGAATTGGCCATCGGACTTTCCGGAAGGTTGTCCTCCTGAACAGCCTTCAACAGCAAATGGAATCTACTATCGTATAGTAAGAAACGATCCGCCCGAACCAAGCGATTTTGTTTCTGTCTATCACATGAATCGAGCCCGAGCCATATCTGAAATCAGGCGTGGTAAAAGAACCCAATGTGAAACAATGGGACTCTCAGTTTACATGGACATTGAAGATGCGCTGCAATGCGCCCGTCAGTTTCCCGGGATCGGAGATAAAATAGCGAGCGTGGATATTATCCCGACGTCAGGAAAAGTGCTAAAGACACAGGGCTTGGCCGAATCCCATCATACGTGGTGGACAGAAATCAATTTTGATCACACTGAAGTCTCTCAGGTAGTGCGGAACGTATAGCGTATAAGGTAATGGTGTCTGGATCATGTTGCCCAAAATAAATGGAACGCGGATTCCAAACCCGCCATGGGCTGAGTCCACTCTCGACATAGTGCTTCAGTATTACGACGGGCCTCGCCTGTTGCTTCAGAGAAGTCGGTCGGAGCAACTGTTTCTCGCCTGGTGGAGTGATTCGGACAAATCAGTTGAGAGATGGATATATCTGCCCGTCAGCAGATCGCGTCTTCAACAGATACTTTCAGGAGAAATGCCGTCGTCGGACGGGTTGAATTACCCCGAGGGAGGGCATCTGTATGTAGCTGACATAGATATGAGAACCGAGACGGTTGTCCAAACGCTTATGACGGAAGCCTCCGCTCTGCCCGATGACGCGAAGCCACTTCCTGGAGCAAGACTCAATATCCCTGTGCCTGTGGAAATAGACGATACCCCCATAAGAGAGAACGCGCGTGCGTCGAACATTCTCCACGCCACCACCGATCCCGATCTTCTGACCCGCCTGAAGCAGATGCTCACCAGCGCCAACCGTGCGGACATAGCGGTGGGCTACTTTTTCATGTCCGGCTTCGACGCAGTCGCCGACCAGTTGTCCAAACTGAGCAAGACACGCATCCTGGTGGGCCGCGCCGACCGCAGAACACTGGAGGCCGTCGCGCTTGGACTCCAGCAATCCGAGGCGCTCAAAGCCCGGCTGGAAGCCGACTCGACCGTCCAACGCAGAAACCGCCCGGCGATAGCGCAGAACGCCGTAGAAAACATAGTATCGGGTGTCTCCGCTCTGCCCCAGACGGACGATTCGCAGAGGGCAGTGCAGATGCTTCGCGACATGATAGACGCCGGGTTCCTGGAGGTGCGCGCCTATCCCCGCGGTCTGCTCCATGCCAAGGCATACCTCTGCTGGTACGATAGCCACGCGGAGCCCGGCGCGGCCATCGTCGGCTCATCCAACTTCACACTCGCCGGGTTCACCGGCAACACCGAACTGAACGTGCGGGTCACCGGCGACGCGGAGATGGCGGAACTGTCCCGCTGGTTTGAGAAACTCTGGGACGACTCGGTGGACATCAGCGCTGATGTGTTGGTCGAACTGAACCGCTCGTGGGCAATCGCTCGCACCCCACCATACCACGTATATCTGAAGGCGATGTACGAACTGTACGGCGACAGCCTGCCAGAAGAGTCCGAACTGCCACTGGCCGACGGCCCCGTGTCCCTCGCCAACTTCCAGTTGGATGCGGTGCGCTGGGGACTCTCCACCATAGACAGGTACGGTGGCTGCTACATTGGCGATGTCGTGGGCTTGGGCAAAACCTACATAGGCGCTGAATTGCTGCGCCAGCTCCGGCAAAGCTACAACCGTGACGGCGACCCCCTGATCATCTGTCCCGCCGGACTTGTCGGGATGTGGCGGCAGGTGAACGAGATCTTCCAGCTTGGCGCGGAGGTTATCTCACAGAACATGATCGCGCCGCCTCCCGACATCGAGTTCGACGAGGAGTTGGGACGATATATAGATTCCGATACGAACGGGCGTGGCATCGTGCTGTCGGAGACCTATCCCGGGCGCGGCCCTGTACTGGTGGACGAGGCGCACAACTTCCGCAACATTAACCGGAGGTCCAGGGGGCTCCGGCACTATTTGGAGAGCGGCGACCATAGGGTGATACTGCTCAGCGCGACGCCTCAGAACCTCGGTCCGAGGGACATCTATCGCCAACTCAGGCTGTTCCTCGATGAGAATGATCACGGTCTGAACATAGACCCCATCGGCTTGGAGGACTACTTCCGCGCCGCCGAACGCTGGCATGGATACCGCATCGAGTACGACAACTATCAGGACGCCTATTTCCAGTGGGAAGGAGACAGCGGCCGGGGATCCCCACCCGAACGTCCCAATGAACCGAACGCGCCGCGCGCGGAGATAGAACAGGTTCTCGCGCCGGTGTTCATCCGAAGAAGAAGAAAGGACCTGCGAGAACTGTACGGGAATACCGCAACTGTCAACAACAAAGCCGTCAACTTCCCGGATCCAATTCTGAATAACATCGAGTACCGGCTGGATCGGGTGTATGCTAAGGCTGGACCGTTCGTCGAACTGCGCCAGCTTATGAAGGCTCATATGGCTGCTCGGTATCGCGCTGTGGACTACCTGTTGCCGGAGGCGCAGGCTAAGGACGAATATCAGGATATACTCCGAGCTAAGAACCGCATTGCGGGGCTGATGAGAGCCCTGCTGTCCAAGAGACTCGAGTCCAGCGTCGCGGCCTTCCGCTCGACCATCAATACCCTGATCACGAGTAACCGCAACTTCCGGGAAGCTCTTGAAGCCGGATATGTGCCAATTGGACAGACCGCCACCCGTATGCTCGCCGGTTCATCCTTTGACGCCGACGAACTGTTGGAGACCCTCGAACAGGAGGAGGAACGTAGGCGTCGGCGGCGACACCGGAACGATACTCTCGTCCACTCTGCGGATGACTTCAGTGTCCCACAATGGCTCGACGACCTTGACTCGGATCACGACATACTCATCGAAATCAGAGAGCGGACCTCAGGCATTGAACCGGACGACGACGATAAGCTCCAGACTCTCAAGGAATTCTTGGATCGTCCTGACGTGAAGAAGGGCAAGGTACTGATATTCTCCGAGTCTGAGACGACCATTGAATATCTGTATCGGAACCTGAATCCCAATGGTGAGAACCCTGAGATAGCCAGACTCTCTGGTAGCAACAGGGATAGCCTCGAAAGCATCATCCGTAGGTTCTCGCCCAGGTCCAACCATGCAGGCAATGGACGGAGGCGAATGCGCGAGATCCGGGTGCTGCTGGCGACCGACGTTGTGTCAGAGGGTCAGAACCTTCAGGACTGCGCCCGTGTCATCAACTACGACCTGCACTGGAACCCGGTGCGTCTGATACAACGATTCGGGCGCGTTGACCGCATAGGCACAGAGCATTCTGTTATCCACCTGAACAATATGTGGCCAGACCTCTCAGTTGACGAAGACCTGTCTCTGACTGAGAAACTGGGCCTACGCATCCAATTGTTCCACGACCTCATCGGCCTGGACAGCCGCCTGCTTTCGGAGAACGAGCGGCTGAACTACGACGATATGTACCGCATCTACGAGAAGGGTGAGATTCCTGAACCGGACGACACGCTGGACGAGATAGCGGCCCACCAGCGTTCCCAGACGCTCTTGCAGCGCATCCAGCAGAATAATCCCGAACTGTGGGAGACAATAAGGAATCTACCCGACGGTATTCGTTCCTCATTGGCAGTCGAGGGTCCGCCGGAGGACTCCGACGACGACCAGTATATCCAGGCGCCTATGGTAACCGAAGGTGCCCAGTTGCCAATGACCGGCGGAACCGAACCTTCGCCGTTCGACAGCCCTCAACCAGGCGAAACCCTCGTTCTGATGGGAGCGGGTGAAGTCAGGAGCTGTTACGCGGTGGGAGTAGAGCGTCAGCCACGCCCCATCACTCCCGCGCAGTTTGTAGCTGCGGCAGAGTGTGAGCCGGATACGCCAGCGACAGACCTGCCCCCGGACATCAACGAGCGAGTGATGGCCGCATTCCATGTCTTCCAGCGCGACGTGTCTAGGAGACTGGGAAGGGCGAGACCGACCAGCGACAACAGAAACCGGCGTTACTTGAGTCGCCAACTCAACTTGGCAAGGGAGGAGGTTGAATCGGGTTCTCAGGAATCGAGCGACATAGAAACTCTCCGCCGTGTATTCCGGGGCAGCGTGTCTGCGACTGTGGAGAGCCACCTGACTGAGATCAGGAACCTGCGACTAACGGGGTCCGTGCTGATAACGCGTCTGAACGCGCTGCGTCAACGATACCGGCTGAATCCTCCAGACGATATTGAGCAAACTCCACCAGCAACACACGTCATTCGTGTAATCTGCTCGGATGGGCTTGTCCATTGAGTCCAACCTGCAAGTCCCACGCCACCGACGACCAAACCCGCCAACTCGAAGCCGCCCTCATATCCGACTGGCAGCCCTTGTGCAATGTTCTTCTGCGCTGACACGGGCCTGCCGTCCAACTCTCTACCCATCCACTCGAACCGTAACTATATCTATCCCGTAATACTTCTGGTGATGAACAGACGACGCGTAATGACTCAACAGGCGCATCGAAAATTGCTGCCCGTCCTCCAGACTCGAATCGCTCTCCAAATACGCCAGCCGGTCCTCGATGTTCTGCTCGATTGCGTCGCGCGAGAACACTACGAACTCCACCTCCATGAAGCCCTCTTGTGACTGGGCTGTCGCTATCAACCTTCGGTTCTCGCCCTCTGACGACTCGGTGTCCTCACCTTGTTCCAGCAGGTTCAGCGTCACCTCTTCCCCTACGAGGCGCAGCCGATCCCTCGCCTCCTCCGACCAGCCGCGGTTCGCTGCGAACCCGTCCAGAAACTCCGCTATTGGAGTCAGCGAAGGCAGCGCGAGGTCAACGTCCAGCTTCCTGCGCCGCGCCCCCGTCAGTTCAGTGACGGCCGTCATCGCCAAAGCCACCGCGCTGCCCGAAGCCACTACGCTGCCCGCTATGTTCCCCAGGCTTCCCTCGAGCTGTCCCGCTAGGCTCCCAGCCGATATTCCCACAACCAGCGACACTCCTATAACCGTGCCTCTTTTGTGGTCCATCTGGCCTGCGAACGCTATCTTCGCTCCTTCCACGAAAAGCGCGCCGAAGATAATCACGTAGATGGCGCTCAGCACGGGACTCGGAACCACCACCAGGAATGCTATCAGCTTGGAGAACGGCGCGACTGCAATGGTCGCCAAGCCCAGGTATATCCCCACCGTTTTGGACGCGACGCCCGTAAAGCCGACGTAAACCACGGTCACCGCCCACGGCGCGGATATGGGAACCGTTCCCAGTATGCCTGTCAGAAAAGTGGTGCAGCTATACAGATTCAGACCGCTCTGGACCACCCGGTGATCGAGGGCTCGCGGCTCACGGTAAGAAGCCTGGTAGATTGCGGACAGGTCTCCCAGCGATTTCAGGTATGCCGTCAGGCTCACGAACACAAACCCCGGAAGCAGCGACCAGAACTCTACCCCGAAAGTGAAGTCGAACCCACGCCATGTCAAGTCCGGCGCTCCAAACCAGCGCGATTCGATCACAAGGCCGATGTCATACAGGCCCATCGGCGCGGCTATCGCTATGCCGGACACCAGCGTGAGCGGCAAAGTCCACAGGCGCAGACCGGGCGAGCCTTTCAGCGTAACCAGCGCGCCGACTGCCAGAGCCGCTATTCCAGGAACCAGAAAACGCTCCAGCGACACGCCTCCCGGAGCGACTACCGTCCGGCTCACGATGAACGGCACTGCCGAGACCGCCACCAGCATGATGACCGTTCCGCTCACCGTTGGCGTGAACAGACGCCGAAACCACGACAGCCGCATCGTCATCACAAATTGCAGAATGGTCGAAACCACTATCAGGCTTGCCAGCAGCCCGGGCCCCCCCGTAGCCAGCGCCAGCGTGGAGACCGCCAGAAATGGAACGTTGAAGTTCGTGACCACCAGGCGGCCCGCCCCGATGTGCCAGAAACGGAACGAGTGGAGTATTATGCTGGCTCCGGTGATGACCAGTCCCGAAAATATCGCCCACGACAGATAATCGTCGCCTTGACCGGACGCCAGTACGACAATCGTCGTCAGCAGAATGACGCTTATAGTATTCGGAACGAATATCTGAAGAGTCGAAACCAGCGCCAGCGTCGGCGGACATTTCTCTTCAGGTTCGTAACGAAGCATGATTCATCCCTGTTGGAAGCGTCCTGATACAGCGCTGGGAGGGGATACATCAAGGCAGCAGCCAGGGGATTGCGGCTGCTGCCTTGTATGAAGATCAGTTCGGGGCGTCAGGCAGCGGGGCGCCCTGCTCCACGAAGTAGCCGGAGTAGAAGTACAGCCCATCGTGGCGTGTTCCCCAGATGTGCCTGAAGGTGGTGCCCGCCGTCAGGTTGCCAAACCATTCGATTTCAACCCACTGTCCGGCGTCAATCGCTCCCACTGTCTCGGGATTGAGTTGCGAACCAATCACATGCGGAACCACCGCGCTTACCAGGATACGACTGTCGCTGTCGGCGAGTCCCAGGTACCACTGTCCCTCGAAGCTGTCTTCGCTGTTGTAGTGGGCGACCGTCGCGTCCAGGCCGTTCTCCTCGTAGTAGTCTATCGCCTTCTGGACGTAAGACCTGGTGTAAGCGGCCGGGTCCTCAGGCTCCGGGTAGTAGCCCGACGCGAATATCATCCCGTCGCGCCGAACCGCGTAGGACACCTTCGGCGCGTTCTTCAACGTCGAGGGGTGCGGCCAGATGTACTCTATCCAGTGGCCCTCCTCGGTCGCCTTGGCTATCTCCTTGCCCAGTTCGTAGCCGTCCGCTCCCACGACGTCCTTGATGTCCGTTCCTATCAGGCGCGGCAGCAGCGGGTGGACGTGATAGATGTCGTTCGCGTCCGTGGCGAACAGATACCACTGGCCCTCGAAGGCCGCCACGCTGTTGTAGTACGCCTTCATCGCCTCCAGCCCGTCGCGCTCATAGCGCTCCACGGCGCGGTTCACATAGTCCACCGTGTACTCCCTGGGGTCGGCGTCACGCCAGGGCGGCGGCGCGGAGTCCGCCTCGCCGGTGTAGTAGCCCGAAGCGAATACCAGGCCGTCGTGTCGAATCGCCCAGGTAACCTTGGAGTCTTCCAGTTGAGTCACCGGGTTGGGCCACAGGTACTCCACCCAGATCCCGTCCTCCGTCGCCTGCGCTATCTCCCTGCCCAGTTCCTGACCGTCCGAACCCACGACGTCCTTTATGTCCGTTCCCTTCAGATGCGGGAATATCGGATGCGCCAGGTATATGTCGTCCGCGCCGATGAGGAACAGGTAGAACTGGCCGTCCACGCTTTCGCGGCTGTCGTAGTAGGCGATGGTAGCGTCCAGCCCCTCGCTGTCGTAGAGTTCCGTCGCCTTGTCCACGTAGTTCTTGGTGGTCTGGGCGATGTTCTCTCGGAGCGCGGAATGTGACGCCGCGAATATCAGTCCGCCGCGCAAGATGAAGAACGTGCGCCGCGGCTCCCGCTGATTGGTAACGGGGTTGTTGCCCTGACGCTCGATCCATATCCCTTCCTCCGTAGCGGAGGCAGGTACGCGAACGCCCACCGCGGCCGGCCGCAAAGGCGAGGTCAGCAGGATGTTCGTGTCGGCGTCAATGATGGACATGAACCGCTCGCCCTCGACGCTCTCGCGGCGGTTATAGTAAGCGACCGTCGCCTCCCGTCCCTCGCGTTCATACCGCGCTATCGCATTCATCACGTAGGCCAGCGTCAGAGCGTCGTCGTCGGGCTCCTCGTCCATGACCACGGGCAGGGGCGTGTCGAACTCGCCCGAGAAGCGCGCCGACATGAACGCCAGGCCGTCTTCGATGACCACGAAATACCGCGCAGGCTCATGATTTCCGGTCAGCATATTCAGGCCCTGGGCGTCGAACCAGTGACCCCGCTCCGTAGTGCCGTCTATCTCATCGCCCAGTTGACCGCCCGAAACCAGCGCGTCAATCCCTCTTCCGTTCAGGTAGAGCAGGGGAGACGACACCAGTACGTGCGTCTCGGCGTCCGCCACTATCAGGTAGCGTTCGCCATCCCAGCTAAGCGGGTTGCCGTAACGTTCGACCGTCTTACCCAGCCCCCTGTCGGCGTAGTATTCGATGGCGCTGTCCACATACGCTTTGCTGATCGCGTCGTGGCCCTCCGCCGAGGCGGTTGACACTGCCATCCGACCGTCGCCAAGGACAACCGCCGCCAGCCCGATTAAAGCGGCGAACAAAAACAGCCAAACCGCTCCCGCTCTGCCAAACTTCCCAAAAGTCATCGAGTCGCTCCTAACTCCCTGCATTCTCCGCCACGCCACACCACGCCATCCCCGCAGGCCGTCTGATTATTCCGCAGACAGTCTAAAACATGACTCCGCATAACTCAAACCAAATCTCCAGGCTCTGCCAATCCAACTCGCCCTCGCCTGCGCCCGCCGATTCCGCCACTGGGCTCGTGTGATAAACTAACCTATGGACAGCCATTGCCGCGCGGAGACACCCCATTACCACCAAACCGGACCAAATAGCCGACTACCGCCACGACGCCACCCGCAAGAACAACCCGCGCGGCAACGAAGTTATGAAAGTCCACACCCTGGAGGTTCCCCCTGATGGTGACCACGACACGACTTATGACAGCCGAAGAACTGCTGAATTTGCCCGATGACGGCTTCCGCGCGGTCATAGTCGTAAACCCCCGCAGGCGGACCGTGAACCTTCATCGCTCACCCACCGACGTGACTACCCTGACAGAATCGGACACCCTCGAAATCAGCGACATCATTCCCGGCTGGCGTATGCCCGTCGAAGACATATTCGAGTAAGAGCAAAACCTGCGGTCAGAAGACCGACCCTCCGCCAACCACCTCTACGTCCTTCACCTTCCCCGCGCCGTCCGCGCAAGACTCAGCACCACGAACGAGACCACCAGAGATACCAGCGTGGTGCCTGTTGTCAACGCACCACGCCCCGCCCAATCTAGGGACTTGAGGACTTCTTCTGGTTCTTGGGTATTCTAGCGCTTGGTGGCTTACCTGAAGTATCAGATTTGGAAGAAAGTATCTTCGGCGGCCCTCCAAACGTGATTGATTTTCGTGCTACTAGAGTATGACTTCTTGGAATATAGTGATTACCTTTGCTTTTAGATGGCATTGTATTCTCCATACACTTGGTGATTAAGATTTCTTAGGTTTTGGGTTCAATCCAGTTCGCGCTCCCGGTGGCTTAGCCGAAGCTACGGGCTTGGGTCTCTGTCTCGGAGCTGACCCCTTTTCTTCTATGCGTGTATTCTTTGATCGCATCGCTTTCCCTCCGAACGTGTTCTCCAATCACTTACTATCAACTATATCATACACGGTTGTAGCAGACCATCCTTCGGCAGATTCAGTATATTGTGAAGATAAAGAGTTATAGAAATAAGTATATATTACAACTGATTCTATATCCGAAAATAAGATAAATTCGCAAGTTTCTTGATGGGACTCACTTGGCTCTATTATCAGTTCATTTTTGATCCATGTACGTTGAGTTTCATCTAGAGTTCTCCATTGAATATATTTGTTATTTTTCTCTACAAATGTTTCTGTATAGAGTCTTTCCATCTCCTCGTCCATTATCGGGGATACTAATTGTAGTGAGAAAAACGCTTCGCGCAGTTCTATTTTAACTTTTGAGCTGTTGTGTAATTTGGCAGTAACAAATATATGCATATAGTTCTGGCTAATTGCCCTATGCGAAATTTCATGTGAAATAGTCAGATGAGGCTCGAACGTCCTGAATATCTGCAATCTCCAGTAGGCGAATACTCCGCCTACGAAGATGACGGTGACCGCTCCGACAGCCTGAAACAGCCTTGCCGATTCGCTATGGCTCAGTCTCATCCACTCAACCATGAACCATATCAGCAAAGCAGACACAGCCACGCACAATAGAACAGTGCCCGTTAACACTCCAAAGTTCTTCCAGAAATCTCTTCCTATATTCATGTATCTCACTATTCTCCATCCAGCCTACCGATGGACATCTGTTCCCTTCAAGATGCTGCACGAGCCCCCATCCTGGCCATCCCCAAATCCTATAAATCACAGTGCGTCACCCCGTCCCGCTTCTCCTACAACTCGGCAACCTTTGTGGAGCGAAAACTCTCATCCCTCTGGCGCTGTACTCTTGCCCCCGTGGACACTCGGCTCCGAACACCACTTCAACCTGAGCAGGTCTAGCTGTTCTAGGATGCTCTCAGGCAGACCCAGCATATCTATCAAGACGCGATGGTCCAGTTCCTTCCGTGTGTTGTCTCGGTACGCCTCATTTGCGGGTAAGAACTGTGCTTCCCGCATATCATCGAATATCTCCTCAGCAGTCTCGAGTTGCGCCTGAGTCAGCTTGGTAACGTCCAGCGTAGGCATCGAGCGTATGGCCGTGATCGGCATCCTGCCCCGTCCTGCCTGCTGGCGACTGGAGTGCCACCAGTAGCACAGCAGGCCCAGTGTCGTATTACCCCAGAGTGTGTAGGCAATTTCGTGTGCTGGATCACCGAACTTCACGTTGGGCCAGGCCGTGCCGCCTATCGTCTCGGTCTCCGTGAACGCGACCGTCAAGGGCTGGGAGTTGAACTGGAAATCCCGGTTGTGATGTGCATGGCTCCGTGTCTCCCAAATGTCGTAGGCCCTCGTCTCTCTACCCGGTTTGACCCGTCCCTCACTATCGGGTGCGACAACCATGTGTTTCTCCAGTGGAGCACTATGGTTCCAAAGCATGGGGTACGTCGGAGAGGATGACGGTGGCTTTATGCGTTTGAACGCTGCCTGCCTACCGCTTCCCACGATGTTCATGTCGTATATACCGACCTGGCAAATCTGTTCGACAGTCACCATTGGTACACATGGTGCGTCTTGCTCCCGCATCTGAGGTAGCCAGACGACTCCCTGAGTCATCTGTAAAGCTGACTGCGCAACTGCAAAGTCCGAAATGCCCGCAGTAGACCATGGTGCATCTATATTCAACGGAGCATTTATCATTTCGCCAAAGCGTTCATCTCCAATGAGTACCGAACTTCCACCGAAAGGGCCGTCTTCTATGGTCCGGATAGTCGAACTCTCGGCTGTCGCTCTTATGGATCTGGCAATCTCGGTAGCTTCCATCTCACTGTCGGGCCGGTGTAGCAGGGAAACAAATATACCGCGCTCGTCTGGTGTACTGGACGATTGGCGACAGACAATCATAGTCTCTGCCATGCCAGTGTCAGCAGAGAACGACCGGTCGAACTGTCGAGCAGCTGCAATGGTCAGCACAGTGACATCGCAGTAGTTACGCGCCAGGAGTTGGCGTACTTTCTGCCAGCTTGTACCCTGCGTGGTGGTCATGGGCAGTACCAGCGCGATTGTGCCATCTTCCTTCACCATCCGGTCAGCGAGAGCCACAAATGCTGACGGAATGCCTGCATACCCGTGGTAACACGTCCCTTGTGTGTACTCTTTCTCCATCGCCGCCATTTTCGTCTGAGTGTCTAAGTCGTTACTGAGACCCTGAAATGTTTTGATGGAATCAGATGCTCTTTCGTCACCCTCCCAGTCGGAGCCTGGTCTCGTAAATGGAGGATTCATAATAATCAGATTCTGACTACCCGACGGCATGTCCACTTCGAGTTCGGATCGCGCTTCTCCTGTGCCGGTAACGGCTGTGGCAGTGTGCAATGGGATCAGCGGTCTCACGGCTCCGGTTTCGCCAAGCAGGTCGAGAGAGCCGATAGACACTCCACCCTGATCGGTCCTCCCATATTGCATTACGATAGTGCGAGAACCGTCATATCTCTGCCTCGGATGCGATGACGACAGCATCGAGGCCGTCAGATGCACTGACGATGGTAGAACGTCACACGCGGTCAGCGCGTTCTCCATCATGTGCGCGTGAATCCGCTCCGGGTCTCCACCCGCGAGCCAGTGAAGTTGGTTGAGTCTCCGGTAGGCTGCGTGTATCAGCGTGCCCGTTCCGCAGGCGTAGTCTGCTATGCGGAAGTCCTTCACTCGCTCCGCATCGCCCCAGCCCCCGTCGTCCGGTATAGCGAGGTGCGCCAGCAGCGCAGCGGACTCAGGTCTCGTGTAGAACGTCGCCAGGAACTTGCGGTCTGCGATCAGTCTCTGGAATACCGTTCCGGAGAGATCGTGGGACTGCGATACTCCAAGCCCAATTAGCCTGTCTGCGGTGCGTTTCATCATCCGTAGCGCGTCAATCGCCATGGCTGGCGGGTTGATGGATCGGAGGAGATCGCTTGCGATGTTGAATATCGACCAGTAGTTGACGCTGAGTATCTTGCTCCATTCCTCGAGCACGCTGGCCTGCGTCAGAACTCCGCCACTCGCTATCTGGTCCAGGTTCTTCACATTGTGCTGTCCGGCGAGGTTCTGGTGAAACACCAGGGCATTTATCATTATCGTCGCGGCCATCCTCAGCGTCTGGTCACCGTATGACTGCTTCAGCCGCTCGACTATCGCCGCCCTGGTGTCTTCGCTGAGCGTTGCCGCTTGTCGCAGAATCGCCGCCGCGTTCTGCACGCCCTCCTCCAGGATAAGGACTGCTGACCGAACGGCATCCTCCGGCGTGGCGGCATACTCGACGAACGCCGCCAGATCCCTGATATTCCCTTGTATGAATCCAGACTTGGGAAACCTCGTGGGGTCAGCCCCGTCTTGTCCTGTAAATAGGGCGTACTCCAGTGTGACGCCTCGCTCTAGCATCGTATCCACCTGGTCCAGTCCAACGCAGTCGCGCAAGTCAGCGGGTGACCTTAACGCTACCGCCGCATTGACCCGCCCCGATGCCTGGACGACTCCCGCGTCTAATGATTCCCCAAGCCGTTCTTTCGCATCATCCTCCACGGTATTGGCGGGCAGGTACTCATTCTCGATGACTACTGGCTGCGCCCCGGTTTGCATGACCAAAACATCTGGCCGCCTATTACTGCCCTGAAACGCTCCCCAGTTCTCCCCCCGAACATTCCAGCGAGGAGCCATACGCCCCAGAAGTGTCGCTATGCGACCATTGAGTTGGTCTTCATTTATCGGCACGACTTAACCCCCAAGTTTGGTGCGCCCAAGAGCATTATCAGAGTAACTGTATCATACGAACTACATCCCCCAACTGGCCCCCACCCTCATAGCCAACTGGCTCCCAGGGCTTGTGCAAAGTCCCGATTCTGGGATTCCGAGCCACGTCTCGTCATTCCCGAGAAAGCGGGAATCCAGTCCCCGGCAGGCATTGCCAGCGCGTACTATGAATGCCATTGCTGAAATCCCTTCCCCATTCCCCCGCCTCTATGCTACAATACCCTCGCAATCGAACAAATGAACCATCGTATAAACCCAGCTAAATCAATCCACAAACCCAGCCCGAAAAAAACTCGCTGAACTGGGAAATACAGCCAAATGCAGGTCGAATGCAGGGAGCGCCTTCAGGGAGTCGCTTCCAGCAGGCCCCCAGCGGACTCCCTGCATGACCCCCAGAACGCCATAAACCCCAATATATCCACTAAAAACTTCTAGGAGACCGCCATGACCCTGCTAGACGATATCCAGATCAAAGAAGTAGTCCGCGACAGATACGGAGCTCTCGCCAGGGAGTCGGCCACCGCGACCGACGACGACTGCTGCGCCACCGATTGCTGTGGACCCGACGGCGAGGCCGACGTCGTAGCCACCTTCTACGACGCCACCTCCACGGACGGCCTGCCCGCCGAGGCCCTCGCCGCCTCAGCCGGATGCGGCAACCCCCACGCCATCGGCACGCTCCAGCCCGGCGAGACCGTCGTGGACTTCGGGAGCGGCGGCGGCATTGACTGCTTCATCGCCGCGAAGGCCGTCGGAGAGACGGGCAGGGTGATAGGCATAGACATGACCGAGGACATGATCCAGCTCGCCAGGAGCAACGCCCGCAAGCTCGGACTCGGCTACGTCGAATTCCACCTCGCCGAGATGGAGAACACCCCCCTCGAGAACGACTCCACCGACGCCATCATCTCCAACTGCGTCATCAACCTCGCGCCGGACAAGGACGTCGTCTTCGCCGAGGCATTCAGGATTCTCAGGCCCGGCGGACGCCTCATGGTCTCCGACCTCGTGAAAGTGGAGGACATCCCACAGGAAGAGGCCGAGGACACCGCCAACTGGGTATCCTGCCTCGCCGGAACCGAGATGAAGGACGTGTATCTCGGGCGCATACGCGACGCCGGATTCACCGACATCGAGATCGTCTCAGACACCCCCTGGAAGTCCGAAGACGACTGGCGCGCCGCCATACACAGCATGAACATAAAGGCGTTCAAGCCTGCTGCGGATTAGGTGGAAGCCTTCCCTCGACGGTGAGGGTGGTTAGTCCAGAAGTCCCTTCCCCCTTGACGGGGGAAGGTTAGGATGGGGGTGAAACCGCAAATGCGAGTAGTAACCCCAACCCTTCCATAAGTCCGCGGCCGGAACGCCTTTATAGAACGCCGCTGCCTTCGCCCTTATCCGGGGCTGCGGGCAGCGACGCGGATTACCGAATCGTCGTCCCTACTGGACGCCGATGCCTAAGTTGCTGTAGTCATTGTGATTGTTGTGCGGAATCGGAGCTTCCAGCGAGGGCTTGAGCGTGTCAATCCCCCTGCGAATCTGTCCCAGCACCTCGGAAAGCTGCTCTTCCAGGCTGAAGAGCACCTCCCTTGAATACTGGTCCGCCCCGTCGCGCCGGCTCGCGGCTATGTCCTCGGCCTCGGAGACGATCCCATACGCCTTGCGCTGCGCGTCCTGCACGATCTCCTCGGCATTCGACATCGCCTCGTCTCGGATCTTGACGCCCTCGGCCTCCGCCGCCTTCAGCACCTCGTGCTCCGACACCTTCTCCTGGTGCTCCCGCGTCGCCGCCGAGATGTGCGCCGACACCTCCTCTTCCACGGTGGACCTCACCCGCTGGGCCTCGAGATACGCCTGGTTGAGGATGCTGTCCTTCTGGCGAAGCACCTCTTGCGCCTCCTGAACGTCGGCCGGCATGGCCACCTGCAGATTGTTGATCACTCGGGTGAACAGGTCCGCGTCCACCATCACCTTGCGACCGAATCCCGGTACGCGACTGCTGCCGGAGTAAAGCTGTTGTAGCTCCTGTAGCGCTTGTTCGAAATCCACCCTGGGTCCCTCCTTGTTGATCGCTATTTCAGGTATCTAGTAAGTCCGATTGATTGAGTCTATTCGTTGATTCTGCTCGCCAGCGCTTCCGCGATATGCGGCGGCACCAACTCCGAAACGTTCGCGCCCAGCGACGCGACCTCTTTGATCCTGCTGGAATACACGAACTGGTAGTCCAGCGAACTCATGATGCACACAACGTCTATATCCGGCGCCACGTGTCTCCACATCAGCGCCATTTCAAATTCCAGCTCGAAATCAAGGCCTGCCCTCAGCCCCCGCACTATGAATTGCGCCCCGTTCTCTCGCGCCACCACCGGCGCTAGACCCGTGAAGGGCACCACGGTGATATTCGGCACGTCGCTCACCGACTCTTTGAACATCTCCACTCGCTCTTCGGTAGAGAACATAAGCCTCTTGGTTGGCGGCGACTTGTAAACGGCAATCACCAACTCGTCGAAGACTGTCGCCGCCCGCCTGGCAATATCAATGTGCCCATAGTGAGCGGGGTCGAAACTGCCCGGATATATCGCTTTAGCCATTCACAACTCCGGCCTTCAAGATAGTTATTCCTGTATCCCCGTACGTCCTGGAAGTCTCTAGTGAAAACCTTCCGACCGCGTACTCTTCTTCGTTATTCGCCCTATGTTCCAGTACCAGCAGCCCGCCCGCGTTCAGCAGGCTTGGCGATTGAAGCGCCTCCACCAACTCTGTCAACTCCTTGGAGTCGTAGGGCGGATCCGCCATGACAAGGTCATACCCGCCCGGCAGCGACTCGACTACCCTGAGGACCGCTCCCCTGTGGACTCGAGCCTGCGCGCGCAACTCCAGAATTCTCAGCTGATCCCTTATGGCCGAACAGAGCCTTCCGTTCCTCTCCACGAAACTCACCCAACCCGCGCCTCTGCTCAGCGCGTCCAGCCCCAGCGCTCCGGTGCCCGCGTACAGGTCGGCGACTCGCTTGCCTTCCACCGCCTCCGGACCAATTATCGAAAACAGGGCCGCCCGGACCCTTTCCGAAGTTGGCCTCAGCCCCGCCACGGACGGGGTTCTCAGGGTTCGCCCCCCATGAATTCCGCCGCTTATCCGAGTGGTCACGCTTCCCGGTACACCATCTTCAATTCTTAATTCCCCAAGTTTCAGGATGCTATCACGGTAGTTTTGGGGCTGAAAGGATAATTGCGACCTTTTTGAGAAAACTTTTATATATGTGCGAAGAGAGCGCGTCGAGCATATATCGAGGTCCATGAGTCAAGACATGCCAGCGCTTACGCTCACCACCCTCCGAAAGCGCTGAACCGCCATGCTGCCGTTGGAAAACCATCTCGGCCCATCACTCACGCAATGCTTTCGCGCAAGAGCCCTGGTTTGCGAAATTGCATTTCCGCAGTCTCTGTAATAGCATAGAGGGATGAAGCCTCTGCCAGTTTTGCCCGAGAGATAGGTGGTGCCATGAACGAAGAGACGTTTGCTACCGCGGAACATCGCGCCGTTATGAATCCTGCTGTGAATGGCGATGCGCCTGACTCCCAGGATGACGAACCTGTCATTCCCGGCGCTGAACCAATTGAAGACCCGCCCAATATAGGAGCAGAGAACCGCATTCGATACTTTCGCGAGAACCTGTACCCCTACCCGCAGAAGATGGGCAACAGGGAGTACAACGCCCAGATTCTTCCGCTCCAGATCGAACTGGTCAAGCTCCAGAATTGGATAAGGGACGTCGGCGAGCGACTGATCATCATATTCGAAGGAAGGGACGCCGCTGGTAAGGGCGGTTCGATCCGGCGTTTCATGGAGCACTGGAACCCGCGAGGCGCGCGCGTCGTCGCCCTGGACAAGCCTTCCGAGGTGGAGCAGGGACAGTGGTACTTCCAGCGCTACATAAGCCACTTCCCCTCCGCCGGCGAAATCGTGCTGTTCGACCGCTCCTGGTACAACCGCGCGGGAGTCGAGCGCGTGATGGGTTTTTCATCGGAGGGAGACTATCGCCTCTTCATCCAACAGGCCCCGATTCTTGAGAAGATGATAGCGGACAGCGGGATCACCATAGTCAAGCTCTACTTCTCCGTAAGTCGCCACGAGCAACTCAGGCGATTCCAGAGTCGCGCCAACGACCCGCTCAAGCAGTGGAAGGTGAGCGCCGTGGATATCCAGTCCATAGATAAGTGGGAGGAGTACACCGAGGCTAAGGAAGCCATGTTCCTGCTTACCCACTCGGAGAGCGCGCCCTGGACGATAATCAAGTCCGATGACAAGAAACGCGCCCGCATAAACGCCATACGCCACGTTCTCAATATGCTTGACTACGAAGGAAAAGACGCGTCGGTGGCGCAATCCCCCGATCCTTCGCTTGTCGCGTCCCCTCTGGACATATATACGGCCGGGGCGCCCCGCAGGTAACGGATACCCAGCGGTCAGGTCTCTATTGGTGAGACGTCGCGTCCTTCTACAGGATACGGTCGCTGGCCGTGTCCAGCACGAGTACCTTGTCCTGGACGTCCAGGCCGAGGCAGTCTCGCGTTCTGGTCATTGCTTCCAGTGCCCGCTCGCGGCTTCCCCAGCCCACTTCGAGCATGATCTCGAGGAGTTCGCGCCCCAGCGCAGTCGCGTCCGGGGCGCGCTCGACGTATATGTTCTCGATTGGCGTCCACAGGTACAGCGGCAGTTCCATCTTGAGCAGGCAGTACCGGATCGCCCAGGTGAAGTGCCATGGAGTTCCGTACTCCGGAACCGGCGCCGAAGCCAGGCCGCCCATGGCCCCTTCCGCCATCCTGCTCAGGATGAATTCATGCCTGAATCCAAACGGCTCCAGGATCGTTTCCAATGATGGGTGCAGTGCCATCTCCTCCAAGTCCTCCCCGACGCGCGCCTCAGCCGATCCGGGCGGGTAGCCCACGCCGCGCATCGTCTTCGGATACTTGCGAGTCAACATGACCTGGTGGGTGAGTTCGTGCGCTACGTGGTAGGCGAGGTCGTCGTCGGGCAGCGACATCCATCTGGGTTTGTAGGGCGTGGTCGCGTCGGCGCCCTGGTCGCCGAACACCGTGCTGAGCCCCTTTTCGATGTCGCTCTCGACGACCGGAATCTCCGGCGCGAGTTCCTCCCAGAACTCGGTGAACGGGTCAGCAAGTTCGCGCCCCAGGACTCTCATGACCGCTCACTCCCCACAGCCTGAGATGCAGGGGACTCCCTGAGCTCGGGCTTCTTCACCGTCAGCATAAGCGCCGCGCCCATGAACGCGAGGATAGAGAATGTGAAGAATGGAACGAAGTAGGACTGTTGAAGATCGTACATGAATCCGGCAAACAGCGGGGCAAAGATCATCAGTATGTTATTAGGCACTTGGGACAGCCCCATTATCGTGGCGAACGCCCTGCGTCCGAAGTAGTCGCCTCTTATCGCGGTGAGCAACGGTATCCGGCCGCCGAATCCTATTCCGTAGAGCACGGCGAATATGTAAGCGAGCGGCGCGGTTTCGGCAAACGCGATGACCATGATGCCCGACGCCTGAAACATCAGGAAGACAAACGTCACCAGCGGCTTCGGAAATCGGTCCGCGACGTACCCCGCCAGAAACTGCGCCGGCAGCGCGACCAATGTATAGACGATTGGGATCACGGCCGCGCCGCTCAGCGAGAAGCCCATGTCCGTAAGTTTCGGGGCGAGGTGCAGCGCGAGGGTCACGATGGAGATGCTCGACGAGAGATGCACGATGGTCAGTGCCCAGAACGCCCGGGTCCTGAGCGCCTGACTGGCGGTGAACTCCGGGGCGTCGTCGTCCGCCTGGTCTCGCGCGCCACGATTCGAGCTTGATCCGGAATCTCCGTCCGGCTGTAGCCCCATGTCTTCGGGACGGTTTCGGACCGCTTTGGTCACCGGCCCTATGATTACGAGCAGGAACACTCCGATGACGAAAGTGGTCCATCGGAAGCCATAGTTGTCTATGCCGAACGCCAGAGGCCATACCATGAGGGCGCCGACATGCACGCCGGACATAGCCGCCGCGATTGCGAGCGAACGCTGTCTGATGAACCAGTTGTTCACCATGCTTATCATCGCCAGCCAGCCGCCAAGTCCCGAACCGAGCGTGATGAGCGCGAATACTGCGTAGAACTGCCACAGGTTGTTTACTTGGGAGAAGAGCAGGAAACCGATTCCCATGATTATGTAGCCAATGAGAATCATGCGCCGGTTGCCCAGGCGATCTATCAGCCAGCCCTCGATGGGCCCCAGTACCGCTCCCTCCGCCCGCGCAAGCGCGAACGCGCCCGACATCTGGGTGCGAGTCCAGCCGAACTGACGCTCGAAGGCGACGAGGAAAGTGCCGAGTCCCTGGAACACGGTCAGCGCCATCAGAGACAGCATGAACACCGACAGGGCTACCAGCTTCCAGCCATAGAACGTATTCCTGAAGGCTGAAATGGGATTGTTGAAATAGTCCACGCGATTCAGGTTTTTCACGCCGAAGATTCTAGCAGACTCGTGTGGGCCACGTTAGGGCAGGCGGCGCGGTCAGCGCAGTCAGCGCAGCCAACTATTATCCGCGCTGTCTTCCGAGTCTTCCGACGTGTCCTGGCTGACCCCTGAATCGGATCGGGTTTCGCCGGACGACCTCGACGTCCGGCGCGCGCTTCTGCTCATCGCTTCCAGCCGCCGCTCCACCAGAAAGTGGATTGTGTCTTTGGGGTAGTTCCCGTCTTCGCCCTTCTCACCGGCCTCCATGCCCGTGAGAATCTCTATTCCCTCATCTATCGTGGAGACTCCATATATGTGGAACTCGCCATTGCGCGCGGCTTCCACCACATCCGGTTCCAGCATGAGATTGCGGATGTTGTCACTCGGTATGATGACGCCCTGCTCGCCGGTGAGTCCCTTGGCCTTGCAGACCTCGAAGAAGCCTTCGATCTTGTGCGTCGCTCCGCCGATGGCCTGGACTTCTCCCGCCTGGTTCACTGAGCCGGTGACGGCGATGCCCTGCT
The DNA here is from genome assembly GCA_965202815.1 of Dehalococcoidia bacterium. GTDB lineage: Bacteria > Chloroflexota > Dehalococcoidia > Lucifugimonadales > UBA1123 > VXRN01. The sequence continues at coordinate 638,393 of CBDBCD010000001.1, read as the reverse complement.
TTATCGGAACCTCCGCGAGCGCCGACAGGAGGGCGTAGAGTTCCGTCGAGGAGGCGCTGTCTCCATCCACGCTGCCGTATGTCTGCTCGAACGTCACGCTGGCGGACATGGACAGCGGCCTCCGGCCCCCGTATTTGCCGTTCAGGTAGCCCCGGATAATCATGAACCCCTTGTTGTGGATGCGACCGCTCATGCGGGTCTCGCGCTCCACGTTCACCACCTGGCCCCGGCCAACCGAAACGCTGGCCGTTATCCTGCTGGGTCTGCCAAAGTTGTGGTCTCCCCTGAAATACACGGCGAGTCCGTTCACCTGTCCGACGACGCTCCCTTCCGTAGAGATACGCACCGAGTCCTTCTCGATTGATTCCAGGATTCTCTCTTCGGCGAGACTCGCCCGGTATCTGCGCTCTCTTATCGCGCGGGCTACGTGTGTGGAATCAACCCTGTCGTCTCCGCATTTGCCTGCCCAGTAGTCGGCCTCGCTCATCATGTCGGATACGCTCGAGAAGCGGGTCGTCAGCTTATCCTGATCCTGCGTCAGTCGAGTGGAGTAGTCCACCAGGGCGGCTACCCCGGTCTTATCGAAGGGTCTGATTCCCTTCTCCGAAACCTGGCGCGCGACGAACGCGGCATACTTGCCTACGTTCTTCGACGTTCGTTCCATCACCGTGTCGAACTCGGCCGCCACCTTGAAGTATCTTCTGAAGTCCGGGTCGGTTCGCAGCAGCCGGAGAATCGCGGGACTTCCCACCAAGACTATCTTGGCGTCTATCGGAATGGCCTGGGGGCGCATCGAGGAGGTGGGGAATGCGGAATTCATTTCGCCGATATTTTCTACGCGAATCTCTCCGCTTCTGAGAGAACGCTTGAGGGTATCCCAGGACAGCGGGTTGGTCAGAAGGTCGTTCGCCTGAATTACGAGGTATCCGCCATTTGCCCGGTGAATCGCTCCCGACTTTATCATCATGTGGTTGGTATCCATCATGCCCATGCGAGCGCGATAGTCAATCCGCCCAAACAGGTTGTAGTAGGTCGGATTGTGCTCGAATACGATGGGAGCGCCGTCGCACAGAGTGTTATCCACTATGTCGTTTACCATGTAGCGCGTGAAGAAGTCGTCGCCCGGACTGTCAGCGCCACCCGGCATATGCGACGAATCGCCGTCCGCCGCGAGCTTGAATGCCTGGATGTTGGATACCATGTCGGCTTCCACATGATCCAGAAACGCCACCAGTTCGGGGTGGTCGCCGTGTTTTTCCTGAAGCTCGTCAACGATGGGTTTCAGCGTGAACCGGACCAGCTCCGCGTCAACTTCCCGGCTGCGTGTGACGGCCTCTTTGTTCAGTCTTCGGAATTCCGACATCGCGTGTGTCAGAGTGTGCTGCAGCGCTTCGGACCGGGAGCGAATCTCCTCGAGCGCCTCTCTGGGCAGCCGTCCGAACTCTTCCTGTGTCAAAGCCCTGCCTTCGGGATGCAGGGGCACGGGAGTTATGACGACTTGCGTGAATGAGAGAGTGAATCCACGCGCCCGCGCCTCTCCTTCGATTCGCTGAGTGATGGCCTGCCGCTCGCGCTGTATTTCGTCCACTACTTCCTGGACCCGATGGGCGTAGTCATCGCTCTCGAACGCCGCCGGAATCTCCGCGCGGCAGGTTTCGATGAGTTCGTCCATGTCGCGCGCGAAGACACGCATTTCGCCACAAGGCAGCGCGACCGAAACGGGCTGCGTCGAATCCTGGAAGTTGTACAGGTAGCCCCAGTCCGGGGGGCTGGGCTTGCCCGCGGCTACCTTTTCCAGGCGCTCCCGGAGAGCGTTGTTCCTTCCCGTACCAGGAGCCCCGGATACGAAGATGTTGAACCCGTCGGCTTCGATTCCCAGCCCCAGTTCGAGCGCGCTGATGGCCCTATCCTGGGCTATCGTCCCTTGGAGAGGGGGGACTTCGGAAGTCGTCTCAAATCCCAGGCCGTCTGGGTCGCAGACGCGCGTCAGGCGTTCGACGGGTACTTTCAGTCTCTTGGCGGACATAGCCACACTCCACGAATGCAAGTATAATCTTAAAGAGATACGCGCGCTAGGAGGGCCGGAATGGGACGACACTTGGAAGACGCTTGGGCCTTATACGGTCACGCGATTGGCGAACTACAGGACTGGCGCCGGACCGGAGACGCCATGCTGCTGCGAGACGCCGCCGAGAAAGCGTGGGGCGCGGTGACTCAGGGAGCGAACGATCTGTTGGAGTCCCAGGGCCGGATCATCCCTGAAGGAACAAACGCCAGGCGGGACGCTATCCGCGCGCTTGAGAAGGGAGATGGTCGAGTGCGTGTTCTAAGGTTGAGCGCCCAACTCTCGGCGATTGAACTCGTTCTGTGTCGAGACTGCTTACATGACGGCCAATGCCCCTCGGAGTTGATCGAGGAAGTCGTAACCGAGGATGTGCGCGATTACTTGGGCGACATATCTGGCGTGGGCAAGGGAGCGGGCTAACTCTCGCGCTGGGCGAGAAGCGCTTCGACCGCCGGAACCAGATGGTTGGGAATCAGCATCGCAGTCCGGTCTTCGTCCTCGAATGCGGCTTCATCCTCGGCCAGAGCCTCTTCTTCGGTCTGGGATTCGTAGTATTCGATCACGGCTTGGACACGCTTACGATCCCATCCGGGTGGATATTTATTTGGATCTTTCATCTTCCTCTCCTTCTCATACGTCTCCGATAGCCAGCGAGCGGCTTGCCTCTCAATTCATAAGCGGTAATAACAAATACGCTATTTGGATATGGGTCCCGTCTGTAGATTACGCGCAGATAACGTCCACCTGAAGTCTGTCCTACCGCAACGCGAGAATTCCCGCTTCCGGGTCTGTCTTCGCCCGGTGAGAACAGGACATCTTCAACCTCATCCTCTGAGACTCCGTGATTGTAGATATGAGGATAGCCTGTTTCAGCGTCCGTGTAAAATCGAATGTTCATCGCGTGTGTCTATATGGCTTCTCGCACGCAGCGCGCCGGGTCCGACTCCTCCAACACAAACGGCCTGTGTCCGGTGTGAATGTAGTCGGCGAGCAGCTTGCCGGACATGGGGCCGCGGCCAAAGCCGGAACTCGCCAGGCCGCTCACGATGTACAGATTCTCCCGCGCGGGTATGCCGCCGATGATCGGCGCGCCGTCCAACGAGAACGGCATCAGTCCCGACCATGTTCGGGCTATGGGCAGAGAGGACAGCATCGGGATCACCTCGGAGGCGTGTCCCTTGTTCACCTCAATGCCGGTGTGTTCGACCGTCTTGTCGTAGCCGGTCATCTGCCTGTCGCCGCCGAAGATGATCTCGCCGTTGCGACGCTGTCTGCCGTAGAGGTGGCGCGCAACCCGCGTCCCGTGTTTGTGGGTAACTTCGGGAGGAGTTTCGGCGTCTGAGCCGTCATCCTCGCTCCAGGCGTAAGCCGATTCCGCCGATGACTGGGTGAGGAACACGCTCGGCGGCAGGCTGTCGGTCGCCCACATCTGGCCGCGCACCGGGATAATGGGGATCTCGAGTCCCAGCATCCGGCCCACAGGCCCGCACCACGCGCCCGCCGCTATCACCAGCGACTCGCACACGAACTCGCCCCTGTCGGTAGCGACGGAATAGCCGCCGTCGGACCGAACGGTGACATCCGACACCGCGTGGTTGGTTAATATGCGCGCTCCGGCTTTGGATGCCGCGTCCGCGAAAGCTCGGGTCGCCTTGACCGGGTCGGCCTGGGCGCGGAGGGGCGTGAGCATGTAGGCGGGAAGGGCGGGGTTGATCTCAGGCTCAATCACCCACGCCTCTCGCGCCGTCAGCAGTTCGACCTGGAACCCATGCGAGCGCATATCGAGTACGCGGTCGCGCATATAGTCGTACTGCTCCGGCGTGTGAATCGCGGTCAGCGAACCGGACTGGCGAAACTCGATGTCGTATCCCAGATCAAGCTGCATCTCCTTGAACAGTTGCAGGCTGCCCATGGTGAGATACGCGCCCAGGTCGGGCAACTCGCCCCAGCCGGTCGCGCCGATCTGTCCAGCGTTGACGCCGGACGCCTCGGACGCGATTTCGCCTCGCTCGACGAGTGCGACATCCCGCCCAAGCCGAGCGAGGTAGAAGGCGGTGGCCGCGCCAGCGATGCCGCCGCCTATTATCAGGATTTCAGATTCGCGCGCCAATTCAGTCCGCCTATGGGTAGAGGAGGCGTCCCTGTCTGTCGGTGAACGCGCGAAGCAGGTGACCCTCGCCGGTGGTAACGTAGAGCGTGGAGAGGTCTTCGCCGCCGAAGGTGCAGTTGGTGGGACGGTCAACGTTCAATGGGTGCGTCTCTATCACTTCGCCGGAGGGGGAGAAGACGTAGATCATTGGCCCGGGGCCGCTCTCGCGGAATCCGGCGGTGGCTACGATGTTGCCCTCGACGTCGAGGCACATACCGTCTATGCCGCGATGCTCGCCGAAGTCGTATATGACCTCGCCATCGCCCAGGCTTCCGTCCTCATTGACCGGATACGCGCGCAACTCGCGCTTCTCCTCCGGCAGCCGCCCGCTCTGAGCCACGTACAGCGTGTGATAGGCCAATGAAAACAGCAGGCCGTTCGGTCGGGTGGTGTCGAAGGTGACCCTCGCGATTGACCATGAGCCGTCGTCCTGCGGATCAAGCCTGTAAACCGAGTCGTGGTCCAGTTCCTTGCTGGAGCGGTCCTCGGACCAGGCTCCGCCCGCGCCTTCGTAGAAAGGGTCGGTGAACCAGACGCGACCCTTCGGGTCTATCGCCAGGTCGTTTGGCACGTTGAGCTTGCTGCCCTCGAAGCCGTCTGCGAGAACCGTCGCGCTTCCGTCGGCTTCATATCGGACTACGCGCCTGCCGCCGCCCTCGCAGGCGAACAGCGTCCCCGACGGGTCCAGCATGAGGCCGTTGGCGTTGTTCGTGCCTTCCTTGTAGATGGTCGAAGCCCTGGCCTCGGGATCGTACCGCATTATGTAGCTCGCTGGGATGAAAGTGAACAGCAGTCCGCTTCCATCCCACGCGGGGCCTTCAGTGGTCCCTCCGTAGGGTCCGTTGACGTTGGTGAAATTCCAGGACATTTTCTATTACCTCTACTGTGTACTCTTATCTTCCGTTGTTTCTCTTACCAATGCAAGGCAAAGTAGTGAATGGACAATTCTGTCTGCTATGCTGCGGTCGAAATCCTGACGCCGGATTAACCCATGTGCCACTCTATTTCGTAAGTTCCAACCACGTTGGTCGGTGAACAATACTCGAAAATAGAATGCCATATCTTCTCCTAATGATTTTACAATTTGCTCGTCTCTTAATAATTCATCGAGTAATCTTATTTGAATTCCTTGATTGCGCCCTAGTCTCAAAATAGGGCGACCAACTATTTCAGTCAGCCTTCTGATAGATCCCTCAATTTGAGGTATAAGCAAATGGGATGATGTAAGATAGTCTCCCTTGAGGTATAACTGTACTCCACTCTCAATGATTTCTCGCATTTCTGGATTAAAGACAGGGGAGAGATATAAATACTCCACTATCTGACTGTATGTAAGATCAAATTTATGAATTAGACCAGTCATTACTTTATTAAGGAAGAATACCTCGAAAGACATATCTTGTGATAATTGATGAATTATATTTCCCTCTAGATCATCTTCTAACGAACCAACTGATGCAACCGGACGGCCTTCATAATCAACCATCTGCTTCGTAATTAGAAAAGTCAAAGGGTATTGCTTAGATAGCTTCTCTAGTTCTCCGATGATTTCATCTCGTTCAGGAGTGAAATGAAGTGCGATTTTTCCAAGAGCTTGATTGATGTTGCCATCAATTACTGAAGTAATGTACTTAGTTAATTCATCCTCTGAAATATCTGTTTCAACAGATACTGGTTTCATTTCGTCAAGAGTCTTGAATGCTATATCCCTATAGACAGTTGCAATTTGGTCAGCTTCCTCTTTCAGGCCGTAATCCAAAAATATCATATAGATTTCCCGAAGCCAATCAGCAGCAAGAAATGCAGGGCTGGTTTCAACCAGCCCTATGAATCCATCATAATACACTTTGAGGATTCGCTGGGCTTCCTCCAGTTTGTTGTGTTTCCTATAGTAAGAAGCTAGTCGGGTAGCCGCTGCCTTCGCATTCCATCTATGATTATCTAGCGACATACCTTCAGTTGACTGTGTCAGTCTATGGAGACGATTCTCCAAATCTTCAATGATCTTATGCTCTAGTTGGCTGGTTAATGGAACTTTCTTATTCCGGATTAAAGAGTCGTAGCTGAAACCCCAAAGCCCTGGCTTGTCGTCTTGGGTAATTTTGTACTCGTAGTCAATAATACTGTCTCTCACTTTCTCAATGCGGTTAGTGTCACTCAGACTGGTTGCTAAGAACAAAGCTCTCCTAAGATGCTCAATAGTGTACGTTTCGTATTCATGTAAGTCATTCAGTGAAATCTCTATCCTGCTATCTATAGCAATATGAGCAATCTGGACATTTGCAGACGTTTTGGCAACGGTTTTTGAGAAATCCCAAACTAAATCTGCATATCTGGCTTTCAGAATCGGATGTCTGGCTTCAATTGCCCTTTTGGACCAGTAATCAAGAGTCTCTGGGGTAATTTTCTCAATACTTGGATTCACAAAAACAGTCCCGTCAGATCTACTCCAGACTACCATTGGACCGTAGTATGTTCCCCAACCTGTGATTTCATCCTGATAATTCTCGCAGAACTGAAATGCAGCCTGTTCAGCTAACAATTCTATAGGGATCTCCGAACCCACTTGTTGTTCAATATATTTTTCGATTGCGCTAGCTACGTCTGATTCGTTGAATCTTTCCGTCCTATTGTCGAATTTACTCAAAATTTTCATATAGTTGTACATATTTCTTACTCTCAGACACTGCAACGTCGTTCTAATTGCTTATATTTATGGGGCGCTCCGTCCTGTGAACTAAGGAACATTTGCTGAGGGAACGCCCCTTCTATTCCTGCTAGATCACTTCGTCCGACTCGCCCACGTCTTCTACTTCCGTGCCTTCCAGTTCCGCGCCGACCGCCTTGATCTGCCCGAACTCATCCCTGAAGCCGTTGTGCATAGTGCGAGCGTCCGAACTGTACAGCACGAAGCGAACGCCCTCTTTCAGCCACTTCGTGGTGAGTTCGATGGTCTGGTGATGGAACAGGTTCGGGACGTTGTGCTTCTGGCAGATTCGGATTATCTCGCGCAGCGCGGCTTCGTAGTCGGGATGGTCGTACTGGTCGGGGATGCCGAGCGTGATGCTCAGGTCGTTAGGCCCGACGAAGATCGCGTCTATTCCGCCTACCGACAGGATGTTGTCCAGATTCTCGATTGCGGCCACGCTCTCTATGCCGATGATACACACGCTGTTGCGGTTGCGTTCTTCCAGATACTCCTTTGTCGCCTGCGACGGAAACTCGCCCGTCTCGATAACCTTTCGCACCATCGCGCCCTTGAGAGGACGCCACTTCGCCGCGGCCACAACTTCCTTGACCTCCTCGACCGTCTCGCAGTACGGAGCCAGGATGCCGTGCGCGCCCGCGTCCAGTGTCATGGTAGCGTAGTGCGAGTCTGGTATCGGGATTCGCACTATCGGCACGACGCCGCTGAAGGAGAAGGCCGCGATGAAGTCGGCCATCTCCGACCGGCCGCGCGGCGAGTGCTCGCTGTCCATGATTACGTAGTCCAGGCCGAAGCCGGACATCGGGGTTGTCCAGCGCGGATTGCGGCTCATGCTCAGCATAGTGCCGTAAACTATCCCGCCGGAGTGTACTTTCTGCTTCAACTCATAGCCGTTCATAATTCCTCCTGCCCGTGTATGGTGTACCATGTCATTGATCAATACAGGCGCAAGGCCGCGCACAGAGTTTATCAGCCCCGCCCGCAATTGATAAGCGGCAAACCCTAACTGACAACTGGGAACTCACTATGAAACGCGTAATCATAGACACTGACCCTGGCATTGACGATACCGCTGCCTTGCTGTTTGCGTTCGGCAGCGCGGAGCTCGAGATCGAGGCGCTGACGACGATCTTCGGCAACGTGTCCCTGGAGCAATGCACCCGCAACGCGCTGATTATATTGGAGGCCGCGGGCCGCGCCGACATACCCGTCTATCAGGGCGTGTCGAGATCGTTCGGGCTGGGCGACCCGCCATACGCGCCCTACATACACGGCTCCGACGGGCTTGGCGACACCAATCCGCCGACGCCGGAAATCGAGCCGCAGCCCACTAACGCCGTGTTCGAGATAGTCCGGCGCGTCCTGGATTCGCCCGGCGAGCTGACTTTCATAGCTCTCGGGCGGCTGACCAACCTCGCGCTGGCTATCAACATAGCTCCCCAGGTAGCTGATTCTCTGAAAGAGGTCGTCGTGATGGGCGGCGCGGTAACCGTTCCAGGCAACGTGACGCCAGTCGCCACCGCGAACTTGCAGGGCGACCCGCAGGCGGCGGACGTGGTGTATCGCTCAGGCGCGCGCATCGCGCAGATCGGCCTGGACGTGTGCCGCGAAGTGGAATTTTCACCTGAACAACTTCAGCAGGTGTGGCAGGCCGACACGTCGGCCACGCGACTTCTCCAGAACGCCGTCTCCTTCATACAGGCCGCCTATAACGTCAGGGGACGCCTGCGAAACCCGGACGGCGCGCAGTTCAACGACGTCCCAGCCATGGCCTACGCGATTGATCCCACGCTGTTCACTATGAGAGAAGCCTACGTCCGCGTCGAGCCTCACAGCGACCTGACCGCCGGCCAGACGGTCGCAGACATGGACGGCATCACAGGCAACCCGCCCAACGCCAGCGTCGCCCTGGAAGTGGACGCCGAGCGGCTTACGGCGATGTGGGTCGAACGGCTGACTGGAGCGTCTTGACGAATCGGCTTAAGACTTCCATCGGGTGTATCATCCTGACTGTCCTAATCATCCCGTAAATCCCGATTCTGACAGTGAGGCGACTTCGCATGAGCAAACAGACCTGGTACAGAGGCAACATCCATACCCATACAACCGAGTCGGACGGCGACGCTGAACCGGATAAAGTCGCGGCCTGGTACAGGGAGCGCGGATACGATTTTCTCGTTCTGTCCGACCACAACCACCTCACGCTCCTCGACTACGGAAACGGGCGAGACGGCTCCCCCGGCCCGCTGATGATTCCGGGCGAGGAAGTCACTCTTCCGGTTGGCGGGGCCAGTAAGGGAGTTCCGGTACACCTTGGCGCAGTCGGCATAGACCGCCTCGTCGAGCCGATAGACACCGGCGACATCGCCACCACGCTCCAGGCGAACATAGACGCCATCCGGGACGCGGGCGGAATATCCTGCATCAACCATCCCAGCTGGAAATGGGCGTTCGATCACGAAGCGATCATCAAGACGCGCGGCGCGAGTATGCTGGAAGTCTTCAACGCCGCCAGTGAGTGCAATAACTACTCTATTCCCGTGCCCGGATTCTTCAGCCCCTCTGAGATTTGGGACAACGTTCTGAGCGCGGGCATACCCATATTCGGCGTCGCCTCCGACGACTCTCACCACTACCACGACTTTTCGCCGGAAATGGAAAATCCCGGACGCGGCTGGGTAATGGTCGAATCGGACGGACTCGAATCGGAGGCCGTCGTCGAGGCAATGACCGAAGGCCGCTTCTACTCTTCCACCGGCGTATTTCTGGGCGAACTCAAAGAGTCCGCGGACGAAGTCTCCCTGAAGATTCGCCGAAAAGCCGACTCCATATTCCTTACAAGGTTCATCGGCGCGGATGGTAATGTTTACGATGAACAGGTGGGCAGGGAAGTCTCGTATCGCCCTACCGGAGACGAACGCTACATCCGAGCGTATGTCATATCCTCGAATGGGTTGCAGGCATGGACTCAGCCGGTCTTCCTGTCGTAGGCGCTTTCATTCGCGCTTGATACGCAGATACAGGACAGGAATGGTGTTTTCGGATATGTCCATCAGGCCGGTCGCGGCGTTTTTCTCTTGCATTGTTCTGATGGTTGCGGTCGTAGCGTGCGGTTCGGAAGACCCGGCGCCAACGCCTCCCGCGACCCCCGCGCCGGCAGTTCAGGCCACGACGCCGGCGGCGACCCCCGTTCCGCCCACCCCGACGACCGAGCCGACAGCGACGCCAATTCCGCCGACGCCGACCGGCGTTCCCACAACGCCGCCCGCGCCGGCTACTCCAACAGCCGAACCGACAGCGACGTTGGCTCCGCCCACGCATACTCCCGTACCGTCAGCGACTCCCGATTCGCCGACACCGCCGCCCGTGCCGTCGGCCACGCCCGTGCCGTCGGCCACGCCCGCGCCTCCGACCGCGACGCCGCTTCCGCCTCCGCCGACTCCCGCCGCGTCGAATCTGCCGCCCGCTCTGCCCGTGCCGGACTTTACACTAACGATCCTGCACAACAACGACGCCGAATCCCGGCTAATCGCGGACGGAGACTTCGGCGGCGTGGCGCGCTTCGCGTCTCTCGTATCTGAAATGAAGCGGGACGCCTTGTCGAAATCTGACGGAGTTCTGGTTCTTTCGGCGGGCGACAACTTTCTGTCCAGTCCGCAGTTCAGGGCCAGCCTGGATAAGGGAGAACTGCCATACTACGACGCCTTGGCAATGGACTTGATCGGCTATGACGCCAGTGTGATCGGCAATCACGACCTCGACTTCGGGACTGACGTCTTCGCTGACTTCGTGGAGAGCTTCGAGACACACATCCCTTTCCTCAGCGCGAACCTGGACGTGAGCGCCGTATCCAGGCTTGCCACCCTCTCTGACGCGGGACTGATAGTCCCCAGCGTCGTGATAGACGTCGGCGCCGACAGGGTTGGCTTGGTCGGCGTAACTACGCCCGACATCAGCTTCATATCCAATCCGGGCGACATAGTCGTGAATCCCGACGCGCTGTCTGCGGTTCGGTCCGAAGTCGCTTCGCTGGTGTCCGAAGGCGTGAACAAGATAGTCCTGGTTAGTCACCTTCAATCTTTGGAAGGGGATATGGCGATGATATCCGGTCTTTCTGATGTTGACGCCGTTGTCGCGGGCGGCGGGGGACACTTGCTCGCCAACGAAAAAGACACGCTTATTCTAGGCGACGAAGAATTCATCTATGGTCCATATCCCATTTTCACCAAGGACTCGGTTGGAGTCTCCGTTCCCATCGTGACCGTGCCGTATGGTTATACATATCTGGGCAGGCTGTCCCTCACGTTCAACGAGTCGGGCCAGGTGCTATGGGTTGACAAGGTTTCCGGAGTCGCGGGCGTGGTTGGAGGATTGAACGCCGATGCCGTGACTCCACACCCAGAGGTACAGTCTGAAGTTATAGAGCCAGTCCAGAATTACATCGCTGGTCTCTCCAATAAGCGGGTAGGGGAGGTCCAGGTTTCGATTGAGTCTCGATATCCAGATATGAGGACCATAGAGACCAACGAGGGCAACCTGATAGCCGACGCGCTTCTGTGGCGGGCGCGACAGGCCGAGCCTGACCTGATTGCCTCGGCGCCCGCTGTGTCGGTCTTCAACGGCGGAGGAATTGGCAACATATCTGTCTCAGCGCCCGGCGCACTGACCGAACTTGACCTCTTCTCCATACTGCGCTTCCCGGACATGATGGTCATTGTGCGCGAACTGAGTCCGGCGGACTTCAAAGATGTGCTGGAAAACGCTTTCTCCAGGGTCGAGACTTCCTCCGGGCGATTCGCGCATGGTTCCGGCTACAGCGTCGTCTATGACCCGAATGCCGAACCCAGAGTCGCCGACGAGAACAACGACCTGCTCTCGGAAGGCCGCCGGGTCATCGAAATCACCCTGGCCGACGGTACGCCAATAGCGCGAGACGGAGCCGTCGTGGAAGGCGCGCCCTCGGTCAACGTCGTCACCAACAGATTCCTGGCCTCTGGCGGAGACCAGTATCCGCTGGTCGGGTTTGAGACCACGCCCATTGACGTCTTCACCCAGGACGCGCTCGCCGACTACATCCGCGACGTCCTCGGAGGCGTCATAACCGCCCAGCAGTACCCCGAAGAGGGCGAAGGCCGCATTACGACCCGATGATTTGACTGATGATGGGTAGTGATTGCGGGTCTTATAGGTATGATAATATTCGGACAGGAGGTGGAGCATGGTAGCGAAGAATGCGGCGCTGACAGCGGATACATCCACCAGGACGGAGATCTTCTATCCCGAAACGGACGATATGCCATTGCCTGACGGACTCTACCAACACAGCCATTTCTGGGAGATCATCTCCATACTGAACTATTTCTTCCGACAACGCGATGACGTCGTGGTCGCGGGGGACATATTCATCTACTATGTGGAGGGGAATTCGCAGGTGAGGGTCGCGCCGGACTGTTTCGTCGTGTTCGGGGTGAGTCGTGAGTCGTTCGAGAGGAACAACACGTACCTGATGTGGGAGGTGGGCAAGCCGCCGGACTTCGTGTTGGAGATAGGTTCTCCGAGCACGGCGCGGAACGACCTGGGGGACAAGCGTCAGTTGTACGCGAGTCTTGGGATAGGCGAGTACTGGCGGTTCGATCCGAGCGGCGGAGATCACTACGGCGCGCCACTGGTGGGCGAGGCGCTTGTGGACGGCGAGTACCGTGGGTTGGAGATGGTTGGTGGATCGGATGGCAGTGTGTGGGGATACAGCGCGACGCTGAACCTCGAACTACACTGGGAGGAAGGGCGTCTGTGGTTCTACGACCCGGTGGAGGAGCGCTGGCTGGAGAACATGGAGGAGACGGGAGTGGCGCGAGAGGTTGCCGAGGCGCAGGTTGAGGTAGAGAGGTCGGCGCGTGAGTCGGCAGAGGCGCGAGTGGCGGAGTTGGAGGCGGAACTGCGACGGCTTCGGGGGGAGTAGCGCCGGTCGGCTTCCAGTAGGCGCGGCAGTCGGAGGCGTTGGATTGCCAACGCTCTCCCTACCCGCCGAGCTCACATCGCCGCCTCCAGATTCTCCCCGAACTCAATCGGGTCGCTGCACTCGATAACCAGTTCCGTGGCGTTGTGAAATTTCATGAAATCCCGCATCGCGCGCGCCACGCTCGCCGCCAGCCTCGCGCTCGGCCTCACCCCCGGCTCCAGGTGCAGCGCCTTGATTCGCAGAACCCCCGCCTTGCGCTCTACCTTCGGGTCGAAACGCCCGACCAGCCTGTCCCTGTACAGAATCGGCAGGCAGAAATAGCCCCAGATTCGCTTCGGCTCAGGCACGTAACACTCCAGCGTCTGCCTGAATTTCCACAAGCCCGTGTCCCGGCCCCGCGCCCAGAACAGGCTGTCGAACGGCGTAAGGAACGTCGTCCGACTTGCGCGAACCTCGCCGTCCGCCGCCATCTCCAGCAGCGGCATATTCTCCCTGTGTACCAGCAACTCGTGAGTTTCTAGGTCAGCCAGCTTCGCGTTTACCCTCACGAAAGTCCCGTCCGCTACCAGCGACTCGACCAGCGGCTTGGCCTCGGTGCGTTTCCCGTGAAAGTAGTCGCCGACCTGGACCGGCTCGCACGCGCCCAGCGCCTTCAACGATATTTCCAGCATACGCTTGAGCCCTTCCTCCTCGGTCGGCTCCCTCCTGTCCACCCACTCCGGTATCACCCGCTCCTGAACGTCGTATATCCTCTGAAAATTCACCCTGTTCGATATGGCGAGCGTCCCGACGTCGTACAGATGCTCAAGCGCTATCTTCGCGTTGTCCCAGTTCCACCACGACCCCGGCGCGCGCTTGCCCGTCCTGAAGTCCGCGGGCCGCGCCGGGCCCTCCGACCTCACCCGCTCCAGCGTCGCCTCCACGAACCGCGCGTTGTCCGGGTCCGCCACCCAACTCCGATGCCACGTCCCTCTTCCGTTCGCCCGCCGCCTCATCATCGGCATCAGCCATCGGTACGATGTCAGCGGGATGATGCAGGCCGCGTGCGCCCAGTACTCGAACATACGCCTCTCGCTGTCCGGCGACGCGCTCCCGCCATCGAACAGCAGCGCGTCCAGATGCTCCATGTCGTAGTCCCCCAGCCTGCTCCACAGCGCGATGTACTGGCTGCGATTCACCACCTGGAGCGTATCAATCTGCACCCAGCCGACCTTCTCCACCGCCGAATACACATCTTCGATCCCCGGCTTCCCACGCCGCCGGTTAGCAGTCGACAACCCCTGCGTATGCAGCGCCAGCGCCCGGACGGCTTTCAATGGATAGACAATATCGTTCGCGCTCAAGACAATAACCCTCTCCAATGGAATATCTGCATTGTATCCCTTCATGCTACCTCATGTCCTTCATGGAAAGTCCCTTCCCTCTTAATGGGGGAAGGCTAGGATGGGGGTGACCAACCAAACCAAAACAGCGCCCCACACCCCCATACGCTACAATGTCCACAAGAACTAATCACTAGCCACTAACCACTCCGGGAGATTTCCAATGAAAGTAACCGACTTCAAGACCATGGTCGTTCAGAATGAGCCGCCCTACATCGGCGGAAGGTACCTGCTGTTCCTCGAACTGCACACCGACGAGGGAATCACCGGCCTCGGCGAGCGCATCACCGGCGGCGCCTACTCGCAGAACCTCGCCGACCTCAAGACCCAGATTGGCCTCATAGAAGAGATGGTCCGCAACTACGTCATCGGCGAAAACCCGTTCAACATCGAGAGGACATGGGACAGGATGTACGCCTCCAGGCACGACTTCCGCCATCCGAGCCTGTACGCCACGCCCGTCATCAGCGGGATAGACATGGCCCTCTGGGACATCGCGGGCAAGGCCGCGAACCAGCCCATCTACAACCTGCTCGGCGGCAAGTACCACGAGACGCTCCGCGCCTACGCCTATATGCCCGGCGGCGCGTTCCAGGACAACCCCGAAGCCGCCGGAGAAGTGGCGGCGCAATTACTCGAAGAGGGCAATACCGCCTGCAAGATTGACCCGTTCCCGCCCTCGTACCCCATACCGAGGGACATCCCTCTATGGGAGATCGAGCGCGCCGCGAAGATATTCGAGAGCATCCGAAACGCCGTCGGCAACAACCTGGAGGTCGGCATCGGCACGCACGGCCAGCTGACCACGTACAGCGCGATCCGCGTCGCCGACTACCTGGAACCCTACCATCCCTTCTGGTTCGAGGAACCCGTGCCGCCCGAAAACATAGACGAAATGGCGCGCGTCGCCGCCCACACCAGCATCCCCATAGCCACCGGCGAGCGGCTGGTGACCAAGTACGAATTCTCCAACCTGCTCGAAAAGAAGGCCGCGCAGATAATCCAGCTGGACGTGGGCCAGTGCGGAGGCATAACCGAGGCCAAGAAGATAGCCGCCATAGCCGAGGCGCACTACGCCGTCATAGCCCCGCACATGTACTGCGGCCCCATAGCCGCCGCGTCCGCCGTCCAGATTGACACCTGCTCCCCCAACTTCATGATCCAGGAAGCCAACATGGGTCCTCTTCACAGGACAATCTTCAAAGAACCCCTAATCTTCCAGAACGGCCAGATAACCCCACCCACAGCCCCCGGCCTCGGCATAGAATTCGACCAGGACGTGCTGAAAGCCCACCTCGTAGAGTAACCCGCCATGCCATTATTGCGAACCGAAGCCCTTCGTCGCGATCCGTCATTCCCGGGTCCCTCACCGTCATTCCCGCGAAAGCGGGAATCCACAGGCTGAGTCCCTGGCAATCTTGGATAACCGAAAGACCCAGCCATGCCATCCTACCCTCACATACAGTCGTATCGCTCCGAGTTGGAAGAGCTTATCGAGTTCGGCGGCTCGGACAGCGAACTGAATATCCGGGCGGCCTTCCAGAATTGCCTGGCGGCGTACTGCCGCGACGAGAAACTGGTTCTCGTACCCGAACTGCGCGCCGCCAACAATGTGATTCCCGACGGCACGGTCAAGGACGCCCTACGCATGGCGCGCGGCTACTGGGAGGCGAAGGACTCCCATGACGACCTGGACTCGGAGATAGAGCGCAAGTTCAACAGCGGCTACCCGCGCGACAATATCCTCTTCGAGGACTCGCAGACCGCCGTGCTGATACAGAACCGCGAAGAGGCGATGCGGGTGGATATGTCGCGTCCGGGCGAATTGCACCGCCTGATAACGCGCTTCCTGGACTACGAACTGCCGAGTATAGAGGAGTTCCGACAGGCGCAGGCGCAGTTCAAGTCCGACTTGCCATCGGTCATTGGAAGCCTGCGTGAGGCGGTGGAGGAGGCCGAGGCTGAGAACTCGGATTACCAGGCGGCCGCTGCCGACTTCCTCGAACTCTGCCGACAGAGCATCAGCCCGGAGGTGTCCGACGCGGACGTGCGCGAGATGCTCCTTCAGCACATCCTCACCAAGGACATATTCCTGCGCGTGTTCGCCGAGGACCAGTTCCACCGCGAAAACAACATCGCGCGCCGGCTGGACGCCCTGGAGCGCACCTTCTTCACAGGCGACACCCGACGCGAGGCGATTGACCGTCTCCGCGCCTACTACGGCGCTATCGGACGGGCGGCGGACGAAATATCGGACTATGCCGAAAAGCAGAGCTTCCTCAAGGCGATATACGAGGACTTCTACAAGGCGTACAACCCGGCCGCCGCGGACCGGCTGGGCGTGGTCTATACGCCGAACGAGGTGGTTGACTTCATCATCCGCGGCTCGGACGACCTTCTCAGAAAACACTTCGGACGCTCCCTCGCCGACGACAACGTGCAGATTCTCGACCCCGCCACCGGAACCGGAACGTTCATCACCAACCTCATCAACTACTTGCCCGAAGACAGGCTCGAGTACAAGTACCTCAACGAAATCCACGCCAACGAAGTCGCCATACTCCCGTACTACATAGCCAACCTGAACATAGAGTACACCTACCGAGAGAAGATGGGCCGCTACCTCGAATTCCCCAACCTCTGTTTCGTGGACACCCTCGACAACATGGACTGGCAGCAGGTCGGCGCGACAGGCGGAGCCGTCACCCGCCAGAGCGCATTCAACCTCGGCGGCCTCTCAACCGAAAACTGGATGCGTGTCCAGATCCAGAACGAAAAGCCCATCAGCGTAATAATCGGCAACCCGCCGTACAACGACAGCGCGACACTTTGGGAGGACGGCGGCGCGAACCGAAAGTATCCTGAGATTGATCGCAGAATCAGGGACACCTACGTCAAAGAGAGTTCCGCCCAGAAGACGCACCAGTATGATATGTACAAACGCTTTCTCCGATGGGCGTCTGACAGGCTGGATGATGACGGCATCATTGCGTTCATCACCAACCGCGCGTATCTCGATAGTATTCAGGATGATGGGTTTCGCAAATTAGCGGGTCAGGAATTTAGCGACATATACATTCTCGACTTGGGTTCGGATGTGCGTCGCAATCCCAAGATTTCAGGCACAACGCACAATGTGTTTGGAATACAGACAGGCGTTGCCATCGGATTTTTCATTCGTGAAAAGGCCAAGATCGGAAAATTCGACATCTACTACGCTAGACGTGAGGACTCTGAAATAGCGGCGGACAAGCTGGCCTATCTAGGCAAGTCTCAATTTCGGAACATCGGGTTTGAGCGAATTACACCCGATAATCGCAGCAACTGGTTCAATCAGTCCAATCCTCACTTTGACAACTTGATTTCACTTGTGGATCGCAAGACTAGGCTTGCCAAGACTTCCGATGATGAACATTCAGTATTCAAATTCTATTCTAACGGGGTCAAGACCAACCGGGATGAATGGGTTTACGATTTTGATTCCAACAATCTAATAGACAAAGCGTCTTTCTTCGCGAAAACTTACAACGAACTACTGGATAGTGGGGACAGTTCATATCCATCCACCATCAAGTGGAGTCGTGATCTACGAAACGAGTTTCGTCGCGGGCGGAGCATTGTGTATAGCGATGCGAATTGTATTCAGTCTCTATATCGTCCATTCACAACAAAGTATCACTTTGCCAACTTCACTATGAACGATGTCTTAACCAGAAACCATTACCAGATATTCGGACCGAACTTTGATGAAGAAAATCAAGTCATATGTTTCTCTGGCATAGCGTCAACCAAACCATTTTCAGTTTTAGCGACCGATAATCTGTTTGGTTTCGACACGCTTGAAAAGACCCAATCCCTCCCTCTCTACCGCTACACCGAGGACGGCGAGCGTATCTCCAACATCACCGACTGGGGACTCAAGCGAATCAACGACCACTACCGCAAAGAATTCGGCAAACATTTCGAGGAAGTAGTCGGCGCGGACAACATAACCGCCGAGGACATCTTCGCCTACACCTACGCCGTCCTCCACGACCCAGTGTACCGCTACGACTACAAGAACGACCTCCTCCGCGAGTTCCCGCGCCTGCCTCTCTATCACGACTTCGATCTATGGCGCGACATGGGAAATTCCCTGCTGGATCTGCATCTGAACTTCGAGACAGCCGACCCCTACCCATTGGAGCGCATAGAAAAGCCGCCATCCCGCGCCGCCGGCAAATCCGGCCAACTCCCCAAGCCAATCCTGCGCGCCGACAAGGAGAAAGGGCTGCTCATCGTGGACGAGCAAACCACTCTGGCCGGAGTCCCCGAATTTGCCTGGGAATACGAACTCGGCAACCGAACGGCGCTCGAATGGGTCCTCGACCAGTACAAGGAAAAGAAGCCCCGCGACCCCACCATCCGCGAACGCTTCAACAACTACCGCTTCGCCGACCGCAAGGAGCAAGTGATAGACCTGCTCAGGCGCGTCTGTACCGTCAGCTACAAGACCGCCGAGATAGTAGGCGGCATGGCCTACTGGCTAGACGGCTACCTCGTAGTCTCCGGCGACCGCGACAAGCATGAGTGGTCAATGATGGGATTGCAAGCAATGTTCAGCCGTGAGGAAGATGAGGAGTGGCTGGCTGAGTGGGCTGATATGCCTGATATTCGTGAACAGGAGAACTAGCTGCGTGATTGGAGACATAGTATTGGCGCCATTGCCGTTCACGGATTTGAGCGATCTGAAGATACGTCCGTTGGTAGTTCTCGCCGACGTGGGTATGAGAGACTGGATAGTATGCCAGATAACCAGTTCGACATCGCGTCGCTTCCGGCAGATTGAGATTGCAAGCGATGATTTGCGGTCCGGAAATCTCAGGGTGGTTAGCTACGCGCGACCCGACCGTATCTTCACCCTGAACGACAGCATCTTCCAACGCACCCTGGGGCGCCTAACCGACGCCAAGACGGATGAAATTCTGTCCGAAGTGAGGGAACTCTTCTAGGAAGAGGATAACGCTTTCTCTGTCAAAGCAAAAGGAAGACCCCAAGACCGATCGAAATTGCTTCTCAGCCTTGGGGCCTCCCATTTGTCTGACCTATTTCAGCTTAATGGTGATTAGGCTCTACTGATCTCAATCGCTACTTCCACAAAGGCGGCAATGATACGGAAGGGTATCATCACTAACTCGTACACTGCCTCCAAGGCAGCCCCGGGTGCAGCGATAAACACCAAGATCAGAATTGCTGCTACGACTATTCTGGGATCCATGACTGTATCCTTCCTGTTGAGTGGTACTAATGATTTCCACTTAGGCAAGGATAAAATCATTCTATCTGAGGAGTTACGCCAGGCGTCCAGCCAATTGCCAAATGCTTCGGTGGCCCGTTCTGCACAGATTCCCTCAGAGGGTTTGTACGGAAGAATGTGGTTATGCGGCGAGATGAAAATGTAAGGATATGGAAACATATTCTTACTACATCATTCTTGACTCTGAATAATGTTTCGGCTGACCAAAGCCTTGCTTGGGTTATAGCTTCAGGCTTGTGAGTCAGGAAAGCAAGTGAACAGAGGATGAATAAGTACAAGTAAGTGTAGAGAATCCACGCGCCGAGCAGTTTTGCGACAAGTGGACTTAGCGCTATAAACGCATCACGCAGAAACGCGACGGTTATGTCCGTAGGATCTAAGCCGGCAATAATCAGAAACGCGGAAATAGAGAATACAAATAGGATTGCATACAAAGTGGGTATGCAAAAGCCCCTGAGCATTGCCCAACCAACACTAACCGGGTTGAATGCTTTGTGCAATTCAATTAAAGTATCTCTATTCATAACTACATGATAGTCCTTATGCCATTTAAGTTTGACTATGCCGTAAACATCCGATACAAACTACCTACCGTCATTCCCGCGAAAGCGGGAATCCACTGAGCCGGTCGGGCAGAACATGGTGTCATCAATCCGAATTGGTATTATGTGCGAATTCGTCAAACAATCATAATCCGACTGTCTCCCTGAAACTCTCCACCTCAATCTCCCCATCCCGTTCCCCAACCTGCCACAAGTCATAAGCCATCTGCATCCTGAGCCACGTCTCCGGCGTAGACCCGAACGCTTTCGACAGCCGCACCGACATCTCCGCCGATATGCCCGCCTTCTCATTCACGACATCCGACAATTCCTGCATGCTCACGCCTAGCCCCTCAGCCGCGCGACCTACCGACAGGCCAAGCGGCTCAAGACAGTCCATCTTCACTATCTCCCCCGGATGCGGCGGATTGTGCATGGTCATTTTTCTATCTCCAGTCAGTGGTAGTCCACATAGTTTACATCTCTCGCGTGTCCTCTTTCGAATCGAAATGTTACTCGCCAGTTCCCCGATACGGTGACGGCATAGTATCCTTGTAGCTCGCCACTCAATGGATGCAGCCTAAAGCCAGGTATGTCCATGTCCTGAGGCGCTCGACTCTGATTCAGCGCCCCGAGTATGCGCCTTAGTTTTCGGATATGTTGGGGTGGCAGTCTGCGCTCGCCGCGACCGTTGTAGAAGTCCCTGAGCCCTCGATGTCTGAATGACCTGATCACCTATACCCCTCAGCGACCCGTTCCATCGGAATGGTCGTTGCGTCGCCCCTAGCCACCGCTTCCAGCGACGCCTGCAACTCCTCCGCGAACTCTTCCCGTAATTCCAGGTCGCCGTCAGGGTCTTCCACAAGCTCCGGATCCGCCACTGCCACCCTTCCGTCGCCATCATCGCTTGCTGTGTTTGGCGCCTCTTGGGTCATTGAAATCCTCCTCTCTCAGAACCTCGCAAGGCTGAATTCTGAACGCATCGCCTGAATACTATATCCCATCACTCCGCCCTCGGCACGATAGCTCGCACCTCCAATTCCGCAAGCAGGTTCTGGAACTCGTCGAGGTCCTCGTCGAGAATCCGGTCAAGCGACGCGAACTGCTCGCCCAGGAGATCGCTGAAGTGGGCGAATACGTCGTATGCCTGCTGGGGAGGGCGGAAGTCGCCAGCCGACACGACCGGAGACAGGCCCGCGAGCTTGGCGTTCAGCCGGATGGGCATGTGCAGCCTGTCTCGCGCGCCCTTGTACTCTGTCTGTATCAGCGCGCCTTCCACCGCGTTCAGCTTCTCTTTCAGCGTGTCCGCCGCTGACGAGACCGGCTCTTCCGCCGCCGTTCCCTCGGCGCGCTTCGCCCACTCTTCGACTTGAGACCGCGCGCTTCGGAGCCGGTTGATGTTGTCGTGAGTCTCCGAAATCTTGTCGCGGATGCGAATTAGCATCTCGAACTGCGCGTCGAAGTCCTCCTGCGTCGCATCCACGCGCGGGTCTTTCACCATGTCGAAACTCTGCGTCTGCGACTGCTCTCCCACGCTCAATCTCACCTGGTACGTACCCGGCGGAGCCAGCGGTCCGCGCCCCACGCCGTCCGTCGTCTTGTCGCCCGGAACCTTGTTCGCGCCCGGGTAGCGCATACTCCAGTCGAACCTATTCATCCCGGCCTCGGCGGGCGGGCGCGGGCCGTTGGAGTCGTCATCGTCCTCTTGCTCGGCGCTCGAATAGCTCCTGATCTCGGCGCCGTCCGTGTCCAGGAACGTGAGCGTGACGTCCGACTCCGGCTTCTCCTTCAGCCAGTACCACACGCGTACTCCGCCGGGCCCGTTGTCGCCCGCGTCCAGCATCTTGCGCTTGAACTCGCCGTTCGGATCCTTGGTGTCCATGAAGGCGACCGCCGCGCCCAGCGAGAGTTGGTAGTTCTTGGACGAACTGCCGCCGCGTCCTCTGAACGGCGCGGCCATGCGGATCTTGGTCGGCGGCTTGACGAGGTGCATGTCCTCGTCCGCGAAATCGGCGGATACTTGCCTCAACTGGCTCAGGCCGTCAAGGATCCAGAAGCTGCGCCCGTGGGTCGCCGCCACGAGGTCGTCGTCCTTGATCGCCAGGTCGTACACAGGTACGACCGGAAGATTGCCGCGCATCGAATGCCAGTTTTCGCCGTCGTCGAACGAGACGTAGATGCCGGTCTCGGTTCCGGCGTACAGGAGGCCGGCGCGATGATCGTCCTCGCGGATGCAGCGCGTGAAGTCGCTGGCGGGGAGATTGCCTGTGATGGACTTCCAGGTCGCGCCGTAGTCCGATGTCTTGAAGAGGAACGGCCTGTTGTCGTCGAACTTGTAGCGCGTTCCGCACAGGTAAGCGGTCGCGGGATCGCGCGGCGAGACCTCTATCATGTCCACCCGCGTCCACTCCTCGAGGCCGGGGGGCGTTACGTCCTGCCAGTTCGCGCCGCCGTCCCTGGAGATATGCACAAGCCCGTCGTCCGAACCTGCCCAGAAGACGCCCTTCTCATGGGGCGACTCCAGGAATGAGAAGATAGTGCAGTACGTCTCCGCGCCGGAGGCGTCGCCGGTGATGTCGCCACCGGACGGCTGGAGCTTGTCCGGGTCGTTGCGTGTGAGGTCGGGGCTGATCGGCTCCCAGCTTCCGCCCTGGTCGGTTGACCTGAAGAGGATGTTGCCCGCCGCGTACAGGACTCCGGGGTCGTGAGGAGAGAACTGAATGGGATACGTCCACTGGAACCTGTACCGCGCGTCAACCGGTCCGAAGCCCGTGTTCAGCTCCGGCCAGACCGTGATGATGCGGACTTGCCCCGTCGAGTGGTCGTAGCGCAGCATATTCCCGCCGCCGCCCGGCGACGAGCCAATCGCGCCGGATATTACGATGTTCGGGTCTGTGGGATCAACGACGATGTAGCCGCTCTCCGAACTGCCGACCGTGTAGCAGTCGCCCCATGGAATCGCGCCCTTGTGGGAGCGGGATGGTACGCTTATCGCGCTGTTGTCCTGCTGAGTGCCATAGACGCGGTAGGGGAACTGGGTGTCGGTGGTCACGTGGTAGAACTGCGCCGTCATCTGGTTGTATATCGTGGAGAACGTGTCGCCGCCGTTGTAGCTGACGCACGCGCCGCCGTCGTTGCCCTCTATCATCCTCTGCGGATTTCGCGGGTCAATCCAGAGGTCGTGATTGTCCCCGTGCGGGGTGTTGACCTCGACCCAGGTCTTGCCGCCGTCGCTGGACTTCCACGCCGAGTAGTTGAGAACCCAGACCGTGTCCGCGTCCTGGGGGTCGGCGAAGATGTGCTGGTAGTACCACGGGCGGCCCTGGAGGTCGCGGTCGTCGGACACGAGTTCCCAGGTGTCGCCGTAGTCGTCCGACCTGAACACGCCCGGCTCTCTCGCTTCTATCGTCGCGTATATGCGGCCCGGCTTGGCCGGGGAAATCGCAACGCCGATGCGACCAAAGGGGCCTTCGGGCAGCCCTGGATTTCTTGACACGTCATCCCAGGAGTCGCCGCCGTCATTGCTGCGCCACAGTCCGCTGTCGGGGCCGCCGCTGGTGAGGTTCCAGAAGTTGCGGCGCGCCTGCCATATCCCGGCGAACAGCAGGCGGGGGTTGTTCGGGTCTATGGACAGGTCGCCAGCGCCCGCGTTCTCGCTCACGAACAGAACGTTCTCCCAGTTCTTGCCGCCGTCCGTTGATCTGAAGATGCCGCGCTGGTCGTTGGGCCCGAATGCGTGGCCCAGCGCGCCAACGTAAACTATGTCCGGGTTGGTCGGATGAATCCTGACCCGCGAGATGTGCCGCGTGTCCTCAAGTCCCTGGTGTACCCATGAGTGTCCGGCGTCGTTGGACCTGTAAACGCCGTCTCCGTGCGTCACGTCCAGCCGGATGCACGCCTCTCCCATGCCCGCGTAGAGGACGCTCGGATCCGAGTCGGATACCGCTATCGCGCCCACGGATGCCGTCTTGAAGTAGCCGTCGGACACGTTCTCCCAGTACGTGCCGCCGTCGTATGTCTTCCACACGCCGCCCGCGCACGCTCCGAAGTAGAAGGTTCCGGCGTCAACCGGATCGCCCGCCACCGCCACCACGCGACCGCCCCTCGGCGGCCCTATGCACCGCCAATCCAGGGCGTTCAACATCTTGGGGTCAATGTCGTTGGTGTGTCTCTGAGTTGTCATATTCTCAAGCCTCCCTCGGAATCATCGTCACCCGCATTATAACCCCACTCCCGCTCAACGCGAAGAACCTGTAACAGTTTAGTCGGCGCTGCCTGTGTCGCCAAAGTCCCTTCCCCCTTGACGGGGGAAGGCTAGGATGGGGGTGATTCCTTATACCGACCAAATTGGTACAGCATCCAACGCGAACTCCCCCTGTACAACCATCTCACGTATATGCTATTATCCGAACATACAAACTAAACCAGCCGCTGAAAACTGATAACTGTGAACTTATAACTAACAAAACATAAACAGCGGATTATCCCATCGAAAACAGGCAGCCAGGAAAAAAAGGCCCTCATAGCTAACACAGGGCAAACGCAGGCAAACGCTGGTGACAGCGCAACCCTGTTGCTCCCCTGTTAAACCCCAGCCGCCCGCCCAGCCCGAGCCCAGCGCAATTATAAGATAGATTTATGAGAATGCCTCCGACGCCCCAAATCCCCGACAGAGTGCGCGTCGTCGCCATGCCGCCAATTGACGCGCTCAACACTCGCATGAGCCAGATGAACGCGGAAGGCGGGGACGTCATAAGCCTCGGCCAGAGCGTGCCGTTCTTCGGACCGCCGCCCCAGATGCTCGACGCGGTGAGAGAAGCGCTGGACAGTTTCGGCCCCAGATTGCATACATACGGCCCCGACGCGGGCATACCCGAACTCCGAAACGCGCTCGCGCGAAAGCTCCGAGAGTTCAACGGGGCGCCGTTCGACCCGGACACGCAGTTGCTTGTTACTCCGGGCTCCAACCAGGCGTTCATGGTAGTCATGACCACTATCCTGGAGCCGGGCGATGAGGTCGCAATCGCCTCTCCGTACTACTTCAATCACCACATGGCAATCGAACTCTCCGGCGGGACCGTCAAAGAGATACCGCTCAGCGAGGAGGACGGATTCCAGATGCGGATGGAGGATGTGGAGTCGGCGCTTACCGAACGTACAAAGGCCGTGGTCATAGTGTCTCCGAACAATCCCACGGGCACGGTGTATCGTCCCGATGAGATAGCCCTCATCACACGCGAACTGTCCGAGCGTGGAATCTATGTGATCAGCGACGACGCCTACGAGGTGTTCTGCTATGACGGGGCCAGGCATACGAGCGTGGCCGGGGTCGCCGGCGCGGGCGGCAATGTAATCACGCTTGGCAGCCTGTCCAAGACGTTCGGCATGACCGGATGGCGCATTGGCTACATCGCCGCGAGCGGCGAGCTATGCCGACAGGCGCTGAAAGTGCAGGACGCGATGGCTATCTGCGCGCCGATCATCTCCCAGGTGGCGGCCGCCGCCGCGCTCGAACGGATGCCGGAGTACCCGCTCAGCAAGATCGGGGAGCTCGAGCATAGGCGCAGGCTGCTGGAAGGGGCGCTAGATAAAATACCGGCGCTCCATTGGGAGAAGACGGACGGCGCGTTGTTCGCGATGGTCAGGGCCGACGTCGCGGGAGGGGAGAGGGAGATGGCGTGGGAATTGCTGGAACGGGCGGAGGTCCTGACTGTGCCGGGCAGCGCGTTCGGTAGGCAGTGGGAAGGGTTTCTGAGGATATCCTATGGCTGCTCACCGAGGGACAGGTATGAGGAAGCGCTGTCGAGGCTGGTCGGGTATTTCGGTCGGCGTTGACACCTTTTCGTATATCGTTAAATGGGTGGTGAAGACAGCATATAGCTGTTCACAGGGATGAGCCGGCCATTCACGGGGTCTATGCCCAGGCTGAATATCTCCAGCGTCACCGCGCCGAGCAGTGGCGTTGCGCCTTCGTCCCAGAAGACGACCGGGGATATGTCTTCTTGCCCCTCCAGTCTGAGCCATGTACGGCCAAAACCCCTGCGGAGCCGGGTTCCGTCGGCCAATATGAAAGTCCTGTCGGTATGCGGCACGATCCCGAGTCTCGTCAGCAGAGACGCGGGCATGGTGGTGTATGTCGCGCCGGAATCCACCATTGCCTCGACGGTCTCGTAGCGCTGGCCCTCTGGATCCCCTATTTCTAAAGCTACGTTGAAGATGCCCATCCACTGGCTCCCGACGGTAGATTCGACTCTGACCGATATAAGTGTAGCAAAGCAGGGGCGACTTACTATCGCCCCTGCTTGAGTCAAAGCGCTGGTTTGGCGTCTCTTAGCTCTTTGCGCGTTCTACGGCGGAGCGGATGGCTCGGAGGGCGAAGACCTTGGTGAGGTGTTCGCGGTACTCGGCGGAGGCGTGGATGTCCTCGTTGAGTTCGATTCCGTCGGCGGCGTGTCCGGCCGCGCTGAAGATGGCCGCGTCGTCCAGGGAACTTCCGACCAGCCTGCTTTCGGATTCCCCGGCGCGGGACGCGCTCGCGCCCGCTCCGGTCACGCCGATTCGCGCGGAAGTGCAGTGCCCGCCGACGTCAACCGATACGACGGCCGCCACGCCCACGATTGCGTAGTGGGACGCCTTGTTCGCCATCTTCGCGTAGGCGGCTCCTGTGTTGGAGCCAAGCGCGGGCACTCGAATCTCGGTGAGGATTTCGTCGGGCGCGAGAGCGGTGGTGAATAGGTCAATGAAGAAGTCGTCCGCCGATATGACGCGATCTCCTCTGCTGGATGTTGCGACCAACTGCGCACCGAGCGCGATGGCTACGGCGGGAAGGTCGCCCGCGGGGTCGGCGTGTGCCAGGCTGCCGCCGATAGTGCCCATGTTTCGCACCTGGGCGTCGGCGACGCTGGCAGCCGCCTCGCCGAGGACAGCGGCTCTGGAAGCCACGGCGTCCGAGTCGGCGAGTTCGCTGTACGTGGTCATCGCGCCTATGGCGAGTCCTCCGTCCACCTCGCTCACATAGCTGAGTCCGGCGGTCTTGCCCAGGTCTATCAGCGTTCCCGGGGCGGCGAGCCCCGTCTTCATCATGGGGATAAGGCTGTGACCGCCCGCGAGAATCTTGGCGTCTTCATTGCCGCTAAGGAGATTCAGCGCCTCTTCCACACTGTGCGGGGCGTGATAGTCGAATTTTGCTGCTACCATCTCTAGTTTCGCCTCCTGGTCGAGTTGAAACCGACCCTGACTAACTTTGCGTTATAGGCTGTGTTGAATGAGCGTCGCCGGAACTAGGACGACATCTTGTCCGCCGCGTACTGTACCGCCTTGACTATGTTGTGATAGCCGGTGCAGCGGCAGAAGTTGCCCGCGATTCCGTGCCGAATCTCGGCTTCGGACGGGTTCGGGTTCTTCTGGAGCAGCTCGTAGGAGGACATTATCATGCCCGGGGTGCAGAAGCCGCACTGAAGGCCGTGCATTTCCCAGAAGCCTTCCTGTATCGGGTGCAGGTCGCCGTCGTCAGACGCCAGGCCCTCGACCGTCGTTACTTCTCCGCCGTCCGCCTGCACCGCGAACAGCGTGCAGGACTTGACGGCGGAGCCGTTCAGGGACACGGTGCAGGCTCCGCAGTTCGAGGTGTCGCAGCCGACGTGTGTCCCAGTCAGATTCAGAACGTCGCGCAGGTACTCGACGAGCAACAGGCGCGGCTCTACCTCTGAAGTGTGTGTAGTTCCATTGACCGTTATTGAAATCTCGCGTCCCATATAAAACCCTCCGGCTTTTCGTGGATTTTGCGAATGGCCTCTTGCGAGGCAAGCGGATTATATCAGCAATGATTCGATTAGGCTACAAGGTGATCGGGACAGGATAAGGAATCACCACCTTCCCCCGTTAAGGGGGAAGGGACTTTTGCCTACCCCTGCAAGCCCAGAGGGAGAGGGGATTTTTCTGGGGGTTGCGCAGGGAGTCTGCAGGGGGCCTGCAGGGAGGCCCGCCCAGCGCTTGTTCCCTGCATCCGCCCTGCATAATCCTGCATTTCCCAGTTCAGCGAATTTTTTTGGATTCCGGCGAGTCATATCGAGTCGTACGGCGTCCATCCACCGTTCCACGGCTGCTTAGGTTCTTTGTCTATTTCGGCGGCCATCTCGGTCATCTTCATGACGGTGTCGGCAATCCTGGCCATGGCGCGGGCGTTGTTCGCAGAAGGCGGGGCGGCCTGGAGTTCGTCGAACACTTCCCGCAAACCCTTCACCATGTCACCAAGTCCGAGTTCTCTCAGTTTCTTCTGCGCCCTGGCTTTCTTGCCCTTTGCGCGTCCGCCCATGGCGCGCCATTCGGCGGCTTCGGGGTCGTGAGCGAAGCAGTAGCCGGAAGCGGAGACGGTCGTGGAGCCACAGAGTTCGCCGTTGCGCTTTGTGGCGGGGCAGGGTGGGTCGCGTCTGTCCCTGTTCCTCAGATCATCTTCGCCCGGATCTCTCACTTCTTCTATCGGCTTTCCCCTGTTCTTGGCGCGCTCCCAGTCGTTTGCCAGTTCTTCAAACTGTTCCGCGGTCAGATCCTCCAATTCGTAGTTCTTCCTCATCTCTCCTCCTCCCGAACATTATTTCTTTTATGATGATAAGAGATTCATGGAGTTGCGTCAAGGGTAACTTTGGAGGTAGTTGTCAGTATTTAGTTTTCAGTGGCGATAATTGCATAAGTCTTTCCAAGGTTCTGCCCGCAGTTGTGGATTGTCAGAGGTCCAAGCTGTTCACCCCCATCCTAACCTTCCCTCATCGAGGGGAAAGGGACTTTTGCAATCGTCTCGGAAACTGAGGAAGGTTTTGAGAGGGCGCTACCAACGAGACTCTTGACTAATCTGTGTCTCGTAACTACAGTTCGGCTTGGACTCACCACAAGTCTGTTTTCATCCAGTCTAGTTAAGCATGACAACTAGGCGAGGTGGGCATTCGTGCCCCCTTGTGTCATGCCGATGGAAGCTAACTTGTGGTGAGTATGCCAAATCCTTGCCGCGAGGGGGCTATTCTATGGTTACAGACCCCAATACTGAATTATCAGAGCCGTCCCGTGGGCAAAAGATCGTTGGCAGCGGGTGTGTCATCGCAATACCGCTCGGATTACTCGTAGGCATCATATGGCTAGTATCGGTATGCGAGAATGGTGATTCTACCTCACGCGCTCCGGCTCCAACCGCGAGACCTACCGTCAACCATGATCTAGTTCAGGTCGTCTATCGCATTGAGAATGTCCAATGGGAAATAGAGGAATTGAGTGATGAGATTGCAGACGAGACGCAACTGAGCGACGAATGGTGCAGGATATTCTTGGAGATCGATAAACTGGTTCGGGAGTACGATAGACTCAATGCGAGACTCGATAGATTGGGCGGACGAAACCCAGACCCGGCATTTGAGCGTGAATTAGCGGACCTCAAGAATCAATTTGACTTCGACATTTTTGCTCGCAGTTGTAGATTCTGAACATTCCCCATGCCGCCACGCATTGATGCCTCGCCAGAGGAGATAGCTTATACCAATTCGGAGTGATGTCACCACGTTCTACCCAGACGGGCTCAGTGGATTCCCGCTTTCGCGGGAATGACGATACATAGACTGTCGCCGAACATCATGTCTCGGTCAGAATGAAATGGTATTATGCTGTCATGTCTGTACCGTTCGAGAAGGAATGGCGATACATGAAGGGAGATGAAGAAGAAATAGACCCGATGCAATCGATCAACGAGAGGCCCCGCAGATACGCAAGTGGGGCCTCATGCTTTGGGTAAGCAGGTATATAATCCCCTTTGCGAAGGCCTTGTCTGGTAGAAGACAGTTGCGCATCATCAATCTCGGACACTGATGGCTGCGGCAATACCGAAATGGTCTGACAGTTCCTTGCCGTCTTCGGGGACATTGCTTATCGCACTAAGGGAATTTGCTTTCAAGTCGTCACTTATCGCTATATGGTTTACGCCCCTTTCACCTTGAAACAGTAGTTCCTTAGTTGAGATGGATATACCTAACGGAAAGGCTTTCCTGAGTGCTTCACGAACCTCATGAGTTGGGCCAAATGAATAGCTTTGTCCGAGACGCTGATTGAAGTCTCCAGTGATAATCAATCGCTTTCCAGACGCCTGTTCAAAAGTGTTTTTGAGAACCCTCTCAAGGGTGTCTAGAAACTCTCTATGGTGTTCCCATCGCTTAACCCCAGAGCCTTTGACTCCTGGTGAGTTTGCCCATGGAATACAGATTCCAACGACGGACACTTCGCCTATAGAAGTCTCTGTAACGCCGGAGACGAACCGCCCGGACCGTAGGGATTCATGTCCCACGAGGTCAACTTGCTTCCAGGGTTCTTTCGACCATAACAAAACCTTCCGCTGGTTTTTCCTACCCATTTTCTCTGAGGCACTGTCTATCTGCGGGTAAACGATGTGTCCTCCGTGATTGGAGAGCAGTCCAATGTCTGTCTCGGTGAGACAGGTGACTTCGGGGGAATGTAGATTGACGCCATCCAGAATTCCGTCTCGCCTCCATTTTGGGGATCTAGGTGTTGCGCGTTTGACATTCCAGTTAACCAGTTTCAGTTCCACGGCTCATACCTCATGACAAATTATGGGGACGATCCGTTAAGGATGCGTCCCCGATTTCAATACGCTAGTTGTCTTAGCCGATAGACTACCGCGCTTCGCTGTCCGCCTCGAATCCCGCCGGCCGGTGGGCGCCGTCGCAGAAGGGCTTGTTCTCGCTGTGGCCGCAGCGGCACAGAGCGATGAATTCGTCGTCAATGGTGTACTTGTTTCCCTGGGCGTCAACGACTTCGAAGCTGCCCTGTATCATGTATGGGCCGTTGGCGCGAGGGGTGATTGTTACGTCTGCCATGATGAAAAACCTCCGGGCTGGTATTGTGCTCTGGATGTCGTTCCCTGTCTGCCTATTCGGACAAGCGTTTCCTGACCGCGCCGGCCAAAACGGGAACAACCTCTCTCCAGTCACCAACTATACCACAGTCGGCGGCTCTGAATATGGGCGAACGCGCGCTGTCGTTGATAGCTATGATTGTCCCGGACCGCTGTATGCCGACGGTGTGGTTGAACGGGCCGCGCAGCGCGACGGCGATGTAGAGTTCGGGCGCGACGGATTTGCCGGAAATGCCGATCTGGTACTGGCGGGGAAGCCATCCGGCGTCCGCGACGTCCCTGGTCGTACCTAGCGACGCTCCGAGGGCGTCTGCCAAGTCCCGAATTGGTTCCATGTTCTCGGCTCCGCCGATTCCCATTCCGACGGAAACGACGCGCGAGGCGCGTTCCAGTTCGGCGCCCTCAGCGGATTCGTCGGAAACGCGATTGAGTACCCGGACACGGCTGACATTCCGCTCCGACGTTTTCAGCCTGTTTACCACAGGCTCTATCGAATAGTCGGGGTCGCAGGCAGAGAGAATTCCGGCGCGGATCGTCGCCATGTTGGGCAGTGTCTTGGACAGGATAGGCGCGACTATGCTCCCGCCGAAAGCGGGCTTCAGTTGAGACAGCCTGCCCTCCTCGTCAATCTCTATGCCCACGCAGTCTCCGGTGAGTCCCAGTTCGAGCCTTCCGGCGACTCTCGCGGCAAGGTCGCGTCCGTTGGTCGTGGACGGCAGCAGCACGGCGTAAGGAGGGCGCTCCCGTATCGCTTCCGTAAGAACCGCGGCGTAAGCCTCGGTGTCGTAATGCGCGAGGTGTGGCGAATCGGCGACGTGGACGGCATCCGCGCCGTAGGCGGTGAGTTCTCTTATGTGGGATTCGTCGCTGCTTCCGATAAGCGCGGCTTCGACTGTCGTACCGAGAATGGGGGCCAACTCCCTCGCGCGGCCCAGGAGCTCCAGCGATACGGGCCGTATGTCGCCTCCCATAAGCTCAGCGGCGACCCATATTGCGCCGCTTTTGCCGCTCTCGGCTCTTGGGCCTCTCGGGGTCGCGGCGCACTCGGATGACGCCGCCCGATCAAAGACACCGCGCTCGTCGAGCAGGTCCATTACCTGCGAAACGGCGTCTTCGGGCGCCGCGTCCCGGATCACGACTCCACTCCGCCCGGATTCGACCGAGAATACGTCGTTCACCCAGGTCGGCGAACCACTTTCCCCGAACTGGGACGCGTCGCTGGAAAGGTCGGCAGCGGTCAATTCCCTTATAGGTTTATTACTTGCCAGCTCCATGTCCTCGCGTCCGGGGTAGGTCTCTTCGGCCACCCCGTCGGTGACGCTGATGAGAGCGGGAAAGTCGCACTTGATCTCGTCGTGGCCTTCGTCCGTCAGGCGAACGGCGGCAAGAGCGCCGCCGTCTTCGGCGATCTCGAACTTCGAGACCGCTGTAATCTGCGGGATTCCGAGCATCTCGGCGATCTCGGGGCCGACCTGACCGGTCTCCGAGTCGGAGCTGTTGCGTCCGCAAATTATCAGGTCGCATTCCTCGCGTTGGAGTGCAATGGACAAGGCTCGCGCCGTGGCGAGGGTGTCGGAACCGGCGAACGCGCGGTCGTTGAGATGAATCGCGCGGTCCGCGCCCATCGCCATAGCCTGCGCCAACGCTTCAGACGCCTGGGGCGGTCCCATGGTTATGACGACGACCTCGGCGCCGCGCTCGGCCTTTAGCCGGGCCGCGAGCGATATACCCAGAACATCGTATGGGTTCACCTCATTCGGAACGCCCTCGCGCGCGATGCGCCGCGTTTCATTGTCGAAGCGCAGCATCGAGACTACCGGGACCTGTTTTATGCAGACAGCGATTTTCATGGGGCATCCGTTCGATGGCTGAGGTGAAGAGAGCGCGCGAATCTTGTCTTGTTTCGTAGTGGCAATTATACCTCTATCGAATTCCTTCGCAAGGCGGTGGGCTTATTTGCGCTGGATTCGCATGAACTGAGAGTTGACACATATTATCAATAAGGCTCAACAAGCAGATAAAATTAGTGTTGACACAGGCATTAGATTAGTCCATACTAATTCAGCGATTGCGTACAGGCATATACGGAAGTACGGGAGGACCGATTAGATGACTTCGCGCATGTTCAGATCATTGATGTTGATTATTGCGTCGGCGGCAGTGGTTGTCGCGATTGCCGCGTGTCAGTCGTCGGGGACCGACGAGGGTGTGACGTCTGCCGTGAACCAGGCGAATCAGGCTGCCCAGCAAGCGGCGGCGGCAGCCGAGAAGGCGAGCATGGCCGCGCAGGACACCACGGCTTCCGCCGCAGCCGAAGAGGCCAAGTTGGCCGCCAAGGACGCGGCGACCGCCGCGATGGCAGCGGCCTCCGCCGCACAAGAGGCCAGCAACGCCGCCAAGCAGGTGGCGGATTCGGCAATGATGACGGCTTCCACCGAAACTACGATGGAAGACCCCGGAGCGCTGGTTGTATATTCCGGGCGCAGCGAATCCCTGGTCGGTCCTATCATAGAGCAGTTCGGCGAAGCCACCGGCATCGAAGTTCAGGTGAAGTACGGCAGCACATTCGAAATAGCCGCCACTCTGCTGGAGGAGGGATCGAACTCACCCGCGGATGTGTTCTTCGCCCAGGACCCGGGTGGACTCGGCGCGGTCTCGGAGATGCTGACTTCTCTGCCCGGCGACGTGGTCTTGAAAGTTCCTGAGTGGGCGCGGTCGCCGGACGGTTTATGGGTAGGGGTCTCCGGTCGAGCCAGAGTCATCGTTTACAGCACAGAACTCGTAAGTGAAGATGAACTGCCTACATCCGTGAAGGATCTGACCGATCCGAAGTGGAAGGGCAGGATAGGCTGGCCTCCGACAAACGCCTCTTTCCGCACGATGATCACCGCCATGCGCATGATGTGGGGCGAGGAGGAGACGCGACAGTGGCTGCTGGACATGCAGGCGAACGAGCCCGGCATATTCCCCAAGAACACGCCCATCGTGGCGGCGGCGGGCGCCGGCGAGGTGTCGGTCGGGCTGGTCAATCACTACTATCTTCACAGATTCATTCAGGAAGAGGGCGATGAGTTTGCCGCTCGAAATCTGTTCCTGAAGAACGGCGGCCCGGACAGCCTAGTAATGGTCGCCGGGGCCGGAATACTCGAAACGAGCGAGAACCGCGACAACGCCGAGGCGTTCATGCGGTTCATGCTGTCGAAGGTTGCCCAGCAATACTTCGCGGGCCAGACGTTCGAGTACCCCCTGGTCGAGGGCGTAAAGACACACCGCCTGCTTCCGCCAATAGATACACTCAATGGCCCCGACATTGACCTCAGCGCGCTTTCGGACCTCCAGGGGACGGACGCGCTGCTGAGAGAAACCGGAGTCATCCCCTAGTTCCGCCGAGGGGTGAGAGGTCCCAGCGCTAGGATGTCAACTCTCTCCAATCTTGCTTGGTCTTCGGGCTCAACTCGCCCCTCGGCCGTTCTGGTGGCGCCCGCCTTACTGGTGGGCGCCGCCATGGCTCTGCCCCTGGCATATCTCATCATCAGGAGCGCCGGAGCTTCGCCGGAGGCTTGGGAACTGCTGTTCAGGCTTCGTACCGCCCAGATACTTGGACGAACTGCCGCGCTGGTTATCGTGGTCGTGACCGGAACGCTCGCGCTTGGAGTGCCGCTGGCGTGGCTGACGTCCCGGACGGACTTACCAATGCGGCGCCTGCTTTCAGTCCTGACCGCGCTGCCGCTGGTAATACCCACATACGTTGGAGCGTTCTTGGCGATCTCGGCGCTCGGGCCTCGCGGACTCGTCCATGGTATGCTGGAGCCCCTGGGGGTGTCGCGCCTGCCTGAAATCTACGGGCTTCCGGGCGCGGCTGGCACACTGATACTGCTGAGTTACCCCTATGTGCTGCTGACTGTCAGGGCCGCTCTGCGGAGGATGGACCCGAGCCTGGATGAGTCGGCGCGCCTGCTTGGACACGGCGCGGCGAGCGCGTTCTTCAAGCTCACACTGCCGCAACTCAGGCCCGCGATGTCCGCGGGCGCGCTGCTCGTCGCGTTGTACACGATAAGCGACTTCGGCGCTGTCTCGCTCATGCGCTACGAGTCGTTCACGTGGGCGATATACCAGCAGTACCAGGGGACGTTCGACAGGTCTATCGCGGCGGTTCTCGCGCTGGGACTGGTGTCGCTGGCGGCGGTCGTTCTGCTGGTGGAGAACATCACGCGCGGCAATCGCAGGTACTACAGATCGTCGTCCGGCTCGGAGCGTTCTCTATCCACGCTGAAACTTGGAGAGATGCGCTGGCCGTGCGCCATGTTCGCGTGGATCGTGGTTCTTGCGGGCCTCGGACTTCCGGCGGCCGTCCTGGCTTACTGGCTGATAAACGGGATGTCGCATGGCGAGCCGCTGCTTCTGCTCTGGCAGGCC
Source organism: Dehalococcoidia bacterium (assembly GCA_965202815.1). Taxonomy (GTDB): domain Bacteria; phylum Chloroflexota; class Dehalococcoidia; order Lucifugimonadales; family UBA1123; genus VXRN01. The sequence continues at coordinate 602,968 of CBDBCD010000001.1, read as the reverse complement.
GCTCGAAACGCGGTTACGGTGTCATTCCTCGCCGCCGCCGCCGCCGCGCTTCTGGCGATACCGGTCGCCGCGCTTTCGGTCAGGCATCCGGGTTACCTGTCCACGCTGGTAGATAAGATAAGTCACACCGGATACGCGCTGCCCGGGATAGTGGTGGCTCTCGCGCTGGTCTTCTTCGGCAGCAGGGTCGCCACGCCGCTGTACCAGACGGTCTGGCTGCTGGTTTTCGCCTATGTCGTACTCTTCCTGCCCGCCGCGCTGGGCGCGGTACGCTCCTCAATCGCCCAGATAAGTCCGCGACTGGAGGAGTCCGCCAGGATTCTCGGTAGAGGGCAGTTACGTGTTATGCTCTCTGTTACGGGGCCTCTTATGAGACCCGGACTGCTGATGGGGGGAGCGCTGGTCTTCCTGGTGACGATGAAGGAACTACCCGCGACGCTAATACTCGGTCCGCTGGGATTCAAGACGCTGGCGACCGCCGTGTGGTCGGCCTCGTCGGAAGCGTTCTTCGCCCAGGCCGCCGCTCCCGCGCTGACGCTCATTCTGAGTTCGTCGGTACCCATGGCGGTACTCATGCTGAGGGAGCGGAACAGATAGGGCATGGAAACTCCGGTAATCCGGGGCCGGGCGCTGAGCAAGCGTTTCGGCGACACTCTCGCGGTTGACTCCGCGGACCTCGACGTCTGGCCCGGCGAGATAGTCTCGATATTGGGAACCAGCGGGTGCGGCAAGACGACCCTCCTGCGGCTCATCGCGGGCTTCGAGTCGCCGACATCCGGCTCGGTCCACATACTGGGCGCCGAAATGTCCGGCGCGTCAGGACTAGTTCCTCCTGACAAGAGGGGGATCGGCATGGTCGTGCAGGAATACGCGCTGTTTCCCCACATGACGGTGGAACGCAACATCGCATTTGGATTGCAGGACCTGGACGGACCCGAACGCGGGAAACGAGTGGATGAGGCGCTGAACCTTGTGCGGCTCACCGGCTTCGAGTCGCGCTACCCGTATGAACTCTCCGGCGGGCAGCAGCAGAGGGTCGCGCTGGCGCGGACGCTCGCGCCCAATCCGGCGGCGGTCCTTCTCGACGAACCTTTCAGCAACCTGGACTCGACCATGCGCCAGAGGCTCAGGAGCGAAGTCGAGGATATCCTGCGCGCGCGGCGGACCGCTGCTATATTCGTTACCCACGACCGGGAAGAGGCGTTCGCGATGGCGGACAGGGTGGGCGTGATGGTGGATGGAAGACTGCTCCAGATCGGCGCCCCGGACCAGATTTACCACTATCCGGCGACGCCGGAGATCGCTCGACTTACCGGAACTTGCGACTTCATCTCCGGGACGGTAAGGGTGGACGGCGGGGTTGATACCTCCCTCGGCGTTCTCCAGTGCGCCGCGCCGGAACTACCCGCGCCCGGCCAGCCGGTCAGCCTGCTGGTTCACCCCGACGACCTGGAATTGGTGGCCGATAAGCGCGGCCAGGGGACAGTGGTATCGCGTGAATTCAGGGGCGACGAGGTGATACTGAAAGTCCTTCTGGACTCCGGCGAGTCGGTCAGGTCGAGAAGGCGTTCTTTCTCCAGGCTGCCGGCGGGCACGAGGGTGAAAGTCATCCCGGTGAAGACTATTCCATTCGCCGTGTATCCGCGCTAGAACGTCACGGATACCTTCAGCGCGCCGTCACCCTTTGCGTCGGCGAGGTCGAAAGCCTCCTGGACGCGCGAGATCGGGTACTGGTGCGTGACGAACGGCTCCATGTCTATCTCGCCGCTCTGGATGAAGTCCACGGCGAGCTGGAACGCGGGCAGGCCGGGCTCATCCTGCGCGCCAAAGACGGTGTGCATGTCGAGCCTCTGTCGGAAGAAGGTGTCCCAGTCGAACGGCACGCGCTCCATCGTGGGCGGCAGTCCGAAGACTGCGATGCGGCCCAGGGGCTTCACGAGTTTCAGCGACTGGTTCAGCGTGTCTATGCTGCCCACGGCCTCGATGACGAGGTCGGCGCCCTCGCCGTCGGTCAGGTCCATGACGGCGTCCGTGGCCCTTTGGCCGGTGACGTCTATGACGTCGTCAACTCCCATGCGCCGGGCGTGTTCCAGCCTTTCGGGAACCGGCTCGATTGCGATGATGCGGTGCGCTCCGATGCGTCTGAGCATGAAGTCGTGGAACAGGCCGACGGAGCCTTGCCCAACCACCGCCACAGTCTTGCCGACGAGCGAGGGCAGTTTCTGGCAGCCAAATACGACAGTCCCAAGCTGCTGGGCCATGAGAAGATGGGCGAGCGGAACGTCGGCGGGCAGACGGAGCAGGAACTTGGGGTCTATAAGCTGGTAGCCGGCGAAAGTCCTGGAACTCCAGATGTTGGGCGCGGTGAGTACGATCTCGCCCTCCTGGAAGCCGGTGTCTGAGCCGTCAACGACGACGCCCACGCCCTCGTGTCCGGGGTATCCGTGCGGCAGAGGCCACTCATAGACGTTCCATCCCATGTAGCAGATGTGCAGATCGCTGCCGCAGATAGAGGCTAGTTCGGTCCGGACAAGGACCATTCCGGGTTCAGGATCGGGTACCGGAATCTCGTCGCATCGAAGCTGCTTGAGTCCTGTCGCTATCGCGGCGGGCATAGTGGACATTGGGTCGTTTCCTCCAGTATGTTGTCGTACGGTTGGGATTATAGCAGAGCGTACATCATGGATTTCTTATTCAGCGTTCAGAAAATTCACACCGAAATGATGCTTAACCCCCGTATCCGCTCGAAATGTCTGCGGTTATTGGTGAGCAGAGTCAGGTTGTGGTGTATAGCGGTGGCGGCAATCAGAGTATCGAAATTGCCTATGACGTTTCCTTCGGCTTTCAGTCTTCCCCGCTCTATCGCGAATATACGGCATATCGCATCATCTACACTCAAGACCCTGACGTTATCAAGAAAGCGGCGCAACTCACGCTCATCGGTTTCAGGCGTTCTGGAATAGAACACGCCCTGGTAGAGTTCGGCCAGTGATATAATGCTAATGCCGAGTCCCTCCGGGAACAATTCATCGAGACGCTTCATCACCCGTGACACCCCGCGCATATAGTCAATCACCCAATTCGTATCTACCAAGTACTGCATTTAGGCTACTCTCCAAACTTGTTCCCGCCTTCCGAGTGACGATCATCGTGAAATATCCTCTTCATGTCTTTCCAGTATTCTTCATTATGTTTCCATCCTCCCGCTGCCGATCTGAACCGCTTCATCCGCTCTTCCTCTGATAGCTTTGGCCTGTCATCAAGATATATGAACACCTCCTGACCTTCCGCAAGCTCCAACCGCTCCAGTGGTTTGAGCGCGCCGTTAATAAATTTCGCCTTTATAGTCTTCATCATCGCCAGCCCTTTCTATATAAACTTGTTCTGGACGTTGCCCCTCAATATGTCGCGCGGCCTCCGGTTATGTCGAAGACGGCGCCTGTGCTGAAGGAGCACTCCTCGGAGGCGAGCCACGCTACCAGCGCGGCGATCTCGTCTATCTCGCCGGTGCGGCCCATGGGGATGCGCTCGACCATGTAGGAGACCTGTTCGGGCGTGAACTCGTCCAGGATGCGGGTCTGGACGACCGCCGGGGTGACGCAGTTCACGCGCACGCCGGTCTGGGCCAGTTCCTTGCCGACGGACTTGGTGAGTCCGATGACGGCGGCCTTGGTGGCAGAGTAGGGGACCATGCGGGGATTGCCCTCCTTGCCCGCGACGGACGCGATGTTGACGACGCGGCCATAGTCGCGTTCCAGCATGTGAGGGACAACACTGTGGGTGAATGAGAACACGCCGCGCAGGTTCGTTCTGTAAACGCGGTCCATCTCTTCAACTGGCAGCTCCCAGATGTTTCCGTTTATGCCGCCGATTCCGGCGTTGTTCACCAGAATGTCTATCCTGCCCCACTTGTCGAGCGCCTGTTGGCAGGCGCGTTCCGCGGTGTCGGGCTCAGCCACGTCGCCGACGGTAAGCGCGGTCTGTATGCCGCGCGCGCTGAGTTCGCTGGCGGCCTGCTCGCCGAGAGAGGCGTCGTAGTCAACCATAGCGACATGCGCGCCTTCGCTCCCCAGTCTGCGGGCAATTCCATATCCGATTCCGGTGGCCGAGCCGGTTACGATGGCTACCTGATTGTCGAAACGCGCCATGTGCGCCTCCTGTGTCTTGTTGATGATGGAAGCTAGTCACCCCCATCCTAACCTTCCCCCTCGACGGGGGAAGGGACTATCGCTTAAAGCGCCGATTCCGCTCTGAGGTCCTTGAGCGACTGCGAGAACGCTTCAATGGTCTGATCAATTACACCTTCGTCGTGCGAGGAGGATACCAGGAACGCCCGTCCGCCCATCATGTCAACGCCGTTGACCAGCATCGCCCTTCTGATGGCGCGGGTCTTCTCCGTTGGCATTGTGCTGTAGATTTCGTCGTAGGACATATTGCACAGGTCGCGGTCGCAGCTGCACTCCGCGCCCAGGTTGACGTGGATGATAGACGCTATGCCGTGCGCGTGTCCGGTGACCTCGTTCTGGATGAACGCTTCGTTGAGGCCGTCCCTCAGCCTGCGCGCCATCGCGTCCGCCCGCGCGTTGACTTCGCCGGTGGCTATTGCTTCCAGCGTGGCTACGCCGGCGGCGACCGTAATCGGCTGCGCGTTGTAGGTGCCGCCTTGGGGAACTCTCAGAACCGAGTCCCATTCAGGGTCGTCCCTGAAGGCCATGAGTTCCATGATGTCCGCTCTGCCTCCAACGGCGGCGCCCGGCTGTCCGCCGGCCACTATCTTCGCCATCGTGGTGAGGTCAGGCTCGAGGTCCCAGCGCGCCTGCGCTCCGCCCGGAGAGAGTCGGAAGCCGGTGATTACCTCGTCCATTATGAAGATCACGTTGTGCTTCGCGGTGACGTCGCGGATGTCCTGGAGAAAGTCGGGATTCATCAACGGGAACGTGCCGTAGTGCGCGCCGTTGCACTCGACGATTACGGCGGCGATGTCGTTGTCCTCGGACAGGATTCTGTCCACGGCCGCCGCATCCACGGGGGCCACAACCACCGTGTCGAGTATCTCGTGCGGAACGCCGCCGAGCGCCTGGCCGGACTCCGGCGTCACGTAGTCGTGCCAGCCGTGGAAGTGTTCGTGGAATTTCAGGATCTTGGTCTTGCCCGTGTAGGCGCGCGCCAGCCGGAGCGCGAGATACGTGGACTCGGTGCCGGACGCGGTGAAGCGGACACGCTCTATGTTCGGCATCAGTCGCTTTACCGCCTCCGCGTACCTGATTTCGTGGGTGGTCGCGCCTCCCAGGTGAGTTCCGCGGACCGCCTGCGTCGCTACCGCGTTGGTTACGGCGGACGGGTTGTGTCCCATGAGCAGGCTTCCGTTGCCCATTACGTAGTCAATCAGTTCGTTGCCGTCAACGTCGAACTTGCGCGGCCCGTCGCCGTGTTCGATATAGACGGCGAACGGCGACGTGAAGCGAGTCTGGTGGGTGATCCCGCCCGCGAACAATTCACGTCCGCGCGTGTGCCAGTCTTCGGACGCCGCGAACTTCTCTCTGAAACGCTCTTCTATCGTCGCCATTTTCTACCTCCAACTACTGTTTTCTATTTTCAAGAGACCCCGTGCAACCTCGGTCGGCTTGGATTCGGAAGATTGAATTCGCTGGTAAATTCGGAAATATGTGACTGCTCGCACTGCCCCCAACCCCTGGATTCCCCTGAAAAGGGGAATGACGATAGTTGCGCGAAGATCCCCTTTTCAGTGCAGCGGGCAGACTGCGAACGCCGCCTGTTGGTAAAACGATCTGCCAGGTGCATTCTCTCCGCTTGCGCCCGAGGTTAGAGTCGAGGAGTACGCTTGCTCGTTGGCGTAGGCCCTGGATGAGATTGCATAGGCGCTCGTGAATAACAGCAGCAGCACGATTATTGCCAGGGATATTGGAAAGACAATTGGAATTTCACGCATTCTCCATACTCCTCGCTACCTGGTCTTCAGGTACTCTTCCAGATGCTTCCTGAGCAGCGTCCGCCCCCTGTGGAGGCGGGACTTGAGCGCCGGTACGCTAATGCCGATCACCTCGGCGGCTTCGGCGTTGGAAAGCTCTTCCATGTCCCGCAGCACGACCGCGACTTTGAAATCGTCCGGAAGCATCTCTATTCCGTCGCGCAGTCTATCTCCAAGTTCCGAATCTCTGGCCGCCCTGAAAGGCGCGTCGCTCCAGTCGGGGATTACCACTTCATCGAGGCCGGTCTGCGTCAGGGTTCGCGCCTTCTTCTCTTTGCGTAGGCGCATGAGGGCGGCGTTCACGGTTATCCTGTAAAGCCAGGTAGTTACCTTCGACTCGCCCCTGAAGCGCTCGTACGCGCGGAATGCCGAGATAAACGCCTCCTGCGCGACATCTTCAGCGTCCTGTGGATTTCCCATCATGCGAAAGGCCACATTGTACACGAAGGAGGCGTGCCGCTCGACTATCTGATCGAAGTCCGGCGTCGAACTTGTATCGTCATTCCGCTGTTGGGCTTGTTTGGCCACTATCCTCTCACGACTTGCGAAAGTTAATTGGTTGATGGATCGTCATGCCTGGTTCCCTGAACCGTTTTACATAACGGCGCATCCAATTGTAACTAAGCCTATGTATTTCCGAAAGCCTGTTGACTCGAGGTGGGCCTTCAATTACATTTGAATAGCTTTCCTGTTTGGGGTGTAGAGTTTGCGTTTCTTCAACCTGTTCAAGAGAAAAGAGGCTGACTGCCCGGAAGTGCGGGCGGGGGCCTCTGACTTCCTCGATGGCGATATGGGGCGTAGAGAGAGCGCCAGAATTGCCGCTCACCTGGAAAAGTGCGGGCTTTGCAGGGCTTTCGTGAACACGCTGCGGGCGACTGTGAACCTACTGCGCTCTACGCCCACGTCTGAGCCGCCGGAAGGATTCAAGCAGCGAATCAGGGACAGGCTGAAGGATTCGAGCGCTGTCTGAACTGTGATTTTCGGATTAGAGGGTAGGCAGGACGGCAGGGACGCTCAGATCCCCCAGGTTCTTTTCATTTTCGAGTGTCACCTGTGTAGTCCGTTCGTGGTGAGCCTGTCGAACCATGACCGGACTGCCCTTCGACAAGCTCAGGGCGAACGATAGATTGACGACGAGACGAAAGACCCTACGGTCTGCCGCGCCTCGATCTATACTGAACCGAGGACGTGATTGTCTCATGGCAAAGTCAAGATACAACGACCCTATCAGATCCTCTGGGATAGAAGTTCCGGAAGCGAGCTTATGATGCGGTCGGGGCGGATGTCGGAGCCTTCGGGCAGACCCTTTCCCGCGTGATCGTGCCAGATGGCCGTGATGCCAAGGCGCTGTGGGGCGGCGACTTCCCACTCCAGATTGTCGCCTATGATCCAAGCGTCGGACGGTTCAGCTCCCAATTGTTCGAGCGCGTGCAGATATACTTGTTCGTGCGGCTTGCCGAGTCCGAATTCTTCCTCCACAAGAATGTAGTCGAAGTAGGGTCCGAGGTTGAAGCGATTGATCTTGCTGCGCTGAGACGCCTTGTTTCCGTTCGTGAGCAAAGCCAGCGGCACGCCCCTGTCGTTAAGAGTCTGGAGGGTTTCCAGCGCGCCGGGGAATACGTGTACGCGCCGTTCGTGTTCCTCGATGTATGCCTCGGATATCAGGTTCGCCAACCGCGGAGCGTATATGCCCATGCGGCTGAAGGCGCCCCGGACCATCTCGTAACGGACGTTTATGGTGTTCATCCGTCCGAGTCTGTGTCTTTCGGGATCGGACCAGAACCACTCTCTATAGGAGTTGATGCCCTCGACTAGCTGCTCGGCCGTCCATCCGGGCAGATCGCCGACGTGGTACTCACACACACGCAGCCAAGTATCCATGGAGACCGCCCCGAAAGCGATGATCGTGTCGTCCAGGTCGAAGAGTATGGCTTTTGGGAGCTCGTTACCCATTGCGTTCCGCCTTGCACTCGTCGCACTGGCACAGCGCGCGCAGCGCCTCGAATGGGTATATGCCGGTGTAGTGCGCGTCGCTCCACAGGAACTGGAGCGCGTACCGCCCGACACGCAGATATTCCTCGGCGCTGAGATTCGCGGGAACGCTGGCGGGGTCCAGCAGGCGGCGATTCGTCCACTCTTCCACGCACTCGGCGCAGCTACAATTCACCCGCAGGTAGGTCGCGGTGAACTCGGATACGTGACCGTCCGTCCAGTTGATAGTGACGTTCTGGCCGTCTATCTCGACTCCCGATACCCCTAACCTCGCCGCCATTGGCGTATTCTCCCGCGCTGTTTGATTCTGGCGCGTATATGGTAGCCTACTGTACAATCACTCCTCAACTATGCTATTATCCGAACATAAAAACTAACCACCGATAACTGATAACCGACCGCTTATGACCAAAAACTATAAACATGAGATTATCTGAATGAAAAACAGGACGCCGAGAAAAAGGGCCTTCATAGCTAACGCAGGCAAAACGCAGGCAAACGCTGGTCACAGCGGTCGCCTGTTGTTTACCTGTTAAACCCCAGCTGCCCACTCAGCGCGAGCCCAGCGCATTTATAAATTCAGCATTATGAATCTGCCCATTCGACACGATTCGCCCACCCTGAGAACTGATGACTGACAATTGAAAACCAACAACTAAGGACTGCCCAATGTTCGACCTGCTCATAACCAACGGCCTGGTAATAGACGGCACGGCCAGCCCGGGCTTCCACGCAGCCGTCGGCGTGAAGGATGAAACTGTCTCCATTCACAGAGGCGACGTGTCCGCGCTGGAAGCCGCGCGAGTGATAGACGCGGCTGGGCACGTGGTCTGCCCCGGATTCGTTGACCTGCACTCCCACGCGGGGCTGACGATGCTCGGCGCGCCGCATCACGACCCCAAGGTTCGGCAGGGTGTGACGACCGAACTCGTAGGCATTGACGGAATCTCGCACGCGCCGTTCAAGACCCAGGACGAGCTTCACCGGTACATCTGGCTGGACTCCGGCCTGAACGGATACCCGCCCATGCCCGCCGACTGGCTGACGGTCGCCGACTTCCTGGGCAAGTTCGACAACTCGGTCGCTATCAACGTCGCCTATATACTTGGAAACTCGCCCGTCCGCATCTGGTCCGTCGGATGGAACGACAGGCCCGCCACTCCCGGCGAGACCGCCGATATGAGGGCGGTCACGCGGGAGGCTATGGAGGAGGGCGCGTGGGGCCTGTCCACCGGGCTGGACTATCCGCCCGGCGCTTATGCTTCCACCGACGAACTTGTTGAACTGTCCGAAGTGACCGCGAACATGGGAGGCTTCTACCACACCCACACACGCGCGAGCCTGCGGTCGCAGGGTCTCATGGCGCCCTGGGAGGAAGCGCTTGAGATAGGGAGGCGCTCCGGCATTCCCGTACACCTGACGCACTACCGGCAGAGCGCGCAGGGAGTCGGAAGCCACCTGGACTATCTGGGCCTGGTGGAGGACGCTCGAGCGGAGGGCATGGACGTGACATTCGACTGCTACACCTACCCCTACTCGGGCACCACTATCACGATTGGGCTGCCCTTCTGGGCTAAGGACGGGGGCCCCGAGACGCTGATGGCGGCGCTCCGCGATCCCGGCGACCGCGCCCGGATGGCCGCCGAGATTTCTTCCGACAGGCTAAAGGACAACTGGCTGACGAACTTCACCCAGCCTAAGAACAAGGAATACGACGGCAAGCTGATTACGGACATAGCGGAGATGCGCGATCAGGAGCCGGCGGACGCGCTGTTCGACCTGCTGCTGGAGGAGAATCTTGGGATTTCGACAGTAGGGCTTGGGACGAATCCGCACACTCTGTCCGCGTTCGTGTCGCATCCGGCCGGGATGATAGCGTCGGATGCGATCCTGTTCGGCGAGTACCCCAATCCACGCACGTATGGATGCTTCCCGATAGTCTTGGCGGAGTTCGTCCGCGCCGAGAGGCACCTGCGACTGCCGGAGGCGATCCGCAAGATGACGTCGTTCCCTGCCCAGCGTCTGGGACTGCCGGACAGGGGTATTCTGCGCGATGGTTTCAAGGCGGACATCGTCGTCTTCAATCCCGACACCGTGAAGACTCACGCGACGCGGGAAGACCCGCATCACTATCCGGTAGGGATAGAGTACGTGATAGTGAATGGGCAGGTGGTGATAGAGCGAGGCGAGAATACGGGGGCGCTGCCGGGGCGTGGCCTGCGGCGGGGGCGGGCGGCGACGTGACGTTACGCCCAGACGCTGTAGAGATAATGTCAATTCTAATCAGTCCGTTGGCGGTGTGTCGCCGGTTATGGCGCGGTGAACCAGGTCGTCTATGACGGCTTGGGGGATGCCGAGAAGGTCGTGGAGGACTTGTTCGCTGTGCTGGCCTAGGCCGGGTGGCGGGCCGCCGAGTCTGCCGGGGGTGTCGGATAGCCGCCAGGCGGGGCCTGCGTAGGGGAGGGGGCCGGTGTCTTCGCGGTCTAGTGTCTGGAAGAAGCCGCGCGCCTTTAGCTGCGGGTTGTCCAGAAGTTCGGCGGCTTTCAGGACCGGCGCGCTGGGTATGGATTCGGACTGGAGCGCGCTGGCTATGTCGTAGGCGTCTTTGTCGCGCGTCCACTCGGAGATGATGCTGTCGAGTTCGTCAGCGTTTTCCAGTCTCGCCGAGAGGTCGGAGAAGCGTGGGTCGGAGGCCAGTTCCGGTCTGCCAATCGCGGCGCAGAAGCGGTTCCATTCGTCTTCGGAGCGGACTGCTATGGCGATCCATGAGTCATCGCCTTTGCAGCGGTAGTTGTCGTGCGGGGCCATACTGTCGCTGCGATTGCCGCGTCTTTGGGGTGCTTGTCCGCTCATGGTGTATGCCATGATGTGTTCGGGGATGAGGCTGATGGATGTCTCCTGTTGGGATAGGTCTATCTCCTGCCCCTGCCCGATGCGGCTCCGGTGGTGGAGGGCTATCATCAGGCCGGCCATTCCCATGAGCCCGGCGAACGGGTCGGTGTGCATTACGCCTGAGTTCATCGGAGGGCCGCCCTCGTAACCGAGCAGCGACGTTATGCCGGACATTGGCTCTATCGTGCCGCCGTTGCCCATGTAGTTGGCGTATGGGCCGCTCACGCCGTAGGCGGGCATTCTCAGCAGTATGACGCTTGGGTTGACGGAGCGCAGGACGGGATATTGCAGGCCGAGGTTGGGAAGGACGCGGCCTGAGAAGTTCTCGGCCACTATGTCGGATATGCTGACAAGCTCCAGGAAGGCGTCCATGGCCTCCGGGTGATTGAGATCAAGCGTGATGGCCTTCTTGCCGGTGTTGACGGAGTTGAAGGCGGCGTTGCGGTCGAAGGGCCTTTCGCCAGGGTCTCGGTTCGGATATGTGCCGGACAGTCGGGGCGGGTAGCCACCGCGCCAGGGGTCTATCCTGTTCAGGGATTCGACCTGTATGACCTCGGCGCCCATGTCGGCGAGCAGGCGGGTGGTGAACGCGCCCGCCCATGCCTGGGTAAGCACGGTTGCGCGAATATGGCGCAGGGGGCGCGTGTCGTTCATGTCAGACAATGCCTTCCTTCCTCAGCCGCGCCAACCGGCTTTGGCTCAGGCCAAGCTCGGCGAACACTTCCTCGTTGTGCTGGCCTGTTGTGGGTGCGAAGCGATTCAGCTTCCAGGGCGTCTCGCTCATCTTGAAGGGTGCGCCCGGCATAACCACATCTTCTTTGGTGGGATGCGGAATGAGTGCGAAGAAGCCTCGCTCGCGCAGGTGTGGATCGTCCACCAGGCGCTCTACTCCAAGCGTCATGCCAATAAGGAGCCGAAGCGGCGCGAGGCCGTGGAACAACTCTTCCATGGTGTACTTGGCGAGGTAGGGGAGCAGCAGTTCTTCGAGTTGGTCCGCGCGGCGTCGGCGCTCGGCCGCCGTGGCGAACCTGGTGTCCTGGGCAATTTCCGGGGCGTCGAAGAACAGCCACATGTATTCCCATGTGGCATCGTGGCGCACGTTGAGGGAGACGTAGCCATCCTTGCAGGGGAGCAGGGGAGTCGAGCCTCGACCTGGCGACTGGCCGGAGTGCATAGTGCCCAGGAACTGGGGCGCGAAAGTCGCGGCAGCGGCTTCCTGAATGGATATGTCCACATGCTGGCCTTGTCCCGTGAAGTCCCTGTGGGCGAGCGCCGTCATCGCTCCGAGGAAGGCGCAGGCGCCGGCCTGGTAGGAGGACTCGAAACCGGGTTCTTTTAGCGGCTTCCGTTCGGGGAAGCCGTTCACGTAGCTCAGGCCGGAGGCGGCGTACTCGACCAGTTCCGTCGCCTGCCAGTCGCGCCAGGGGCCATCCTGTCCGAACGGGGTTATGGAAACCAGGATGGCGGCGGGGTTCAGCTTGCGTATGGGCTCATAGCCCAGACCGATCTCATCCATGAATCCCGGAGGGCAGCTTTCCACAACCATGTCCGCCGCCTTGAGCAGGCCGGCGACTATCTCTCGACCCTGAACGGATTCGATATCCAGCGTTACGCCACGCTTGTTTGTGTTCAGGTAGATGAACATACCGCTGGCCTCGGGGTCGGCGTCGTCGCCGGGGAATGGGCCTAGCGTTCTGGTTGGATCGTCGGTGGGAGGTTCGAGCTTTATGACGTCGGCGCCGAAGTCGGCGAATAGCTTGGAGCAGAACGCGCCCGCAATCGCGTTCGACAGATCAACGACGCGCAGGTCGGAGAGAGCGGTGGAGTCAATTTTCAATTTTCAGTTCTCAATTGTAAATTCCTAACCGCGCTGGTCGCCGAAGCGAGCGTCTCTGGCTTTGGCGCGCGCCGCGCCTTCCTCGGCGCCCTGCTCGGCGTCGCGTTCGCGGCGGTAGGCGATTGAGAGAGCGTGGGTCTGGAACGAGCTTCCTATCGCCGAGCGGTATCCCATTTCGTCCTGCATCTGGTTGACCGAGACCTTGGATAGCCGCAGCGCGAAAGGCTCCTGGAGCGCGATGCGCTGCGCGAGTTTCATCGTCTCTTCCTCCAGAGACTCACGCGGCACGACGCGGTTGACCAGTCCCAGCCTTTCCGCCTCGTGGGCGTCAATCCAGTCGCCGGTGAACAGGTATTCCTTCGCCTTCCTGAAGCCGATCTCCCAAGGGAGGCTGGCGAACTGAACGTGCGGGCCGCCCCAGCGCACGGTGCGGTCGGAGAATCGCGCGTCTTCGGAGGCGACTATGAGGTCGCAGGCGGTCGCGAGTATCAGTCCGCCCATGATGCAGTAGCCCTGCACCTGCGCGATAGTCGGCTTGGGGAAGTCGCGCCATCTCAGGGTGTTGTCGAGGTTCTGCTTGCGGCTGCGGTCGTATGCGCCGGGGACGCCGGGCGGGTACGGGCGTCTTTCGCGGTCCGCCAGTTCCTGCGGGCTGCCCAGGTCGTGCCCGGAGGAGAAGTGGTCGCCCGCTCCCGCGACAATCACCACGCGAACGGAGTCGTCGTCCGCGACAGACATAAGCGCGTCGTCGAACTCTTCGAGCATCAGACGGCTCTGGGCGTTGCGAACCTCGGGCCTGTTCACGATGATAGTCAGAACAAGGCCGTCTCTGTCCAGCAGAATGTTTTCGTAGGTCATCTTATTCTCCGGTTGACGCTTATTGAATTGGGTCGTATCCGCTCGGCGCTATCATTATGATACACGCCGCGCGGCCTGGTAGGAATGTCCGAAGCGCGCGCAATGTAGAGCATGAGTGGAATAGTATAAAGATGTTGGATTTACGGCAACTAAAACTCTACCGCGGGCAGGGTCTTGTATCTTGACTTTGCCATGAGACAATCACGTCCTAAGTATATATCGGAGCGCGGCAGACCGTAGGGTCTTAGGTCATAGAAGACCGTACGAAAGCGAGGGTCGCCGCGCCCATTGCGAACAAGAGCCCGAACAGTTGCCTGGGCTAACCAAGCCCGTATCTTGCAAGGCCGGGCCATTGTCTGACAGGAGACAGAAATGGACAAAGAGCTCATATACGTAGGCATAGACGTTGCTAAGGATCGAGTGGATGTCGCGGTCCGTCCCTCTGGGAAGGTGTGGAGCGTATCCTATGACGAGGCCGGAATAGCTGATCTTGTGGTTGAACTGAACAGCTTGGACCCGGAGGCGGTGATCGCTGAATCCACTGGCGGTCTGGAACTTCCCCTGGCGGCGGCTCTGGCCGCGGCGTCGCTGCCTGTTGCGGTGATCAATCCCCGACAGGCGCGCGACTTCGCCAAGTCCACAGGACAGTTGGCCAAGACAGACCGGCTGGACGCTCAGGTTCTGGCTCACTTCGGCGAGGCTGTACGTCCACCCATACGCGCTCTGCCGGACGCCGACACTCATGCGCTCGGAAGTGTGCTGGCGCGTCGGCGACAGGTTGTGGACATACTGGTGGCTGAGAAGAATCGCCTCGGTCGCGCCACCGCAGAAGTTCGTCCTCGGATCCAGGCTCACATAACCTGGCTGGAACAGGAGCTGGGAGACTTGGACACAGACCTGCGCGACAGAGTGCGCAAAAGTGCGATGTGGCGGGAGAAAGACGACCTTCTGCGCAGCGTTCCTGGTGTGGGACAGCAGGTTTCCCTGACGCTGTTGGCATATCTGCCGGAGTTGGGAACGCTGAATCGCAAGCAGATAGCCGCGTTGGTCGGTGTGGCTCCGTTCAACCAGGACAGCGGGCCCCGTCGGGGCAAGCGCAGTGTCTGGGGAGGTCGAGCCAGAGTGCGCTCTGCGCTCTACATGGGAGCGTTGGTTGCCAGTCGGCGCAACCCCACGCTTAGAGAGTTTTACCAACGCCTGCTGAATGCTGGGAAGCCGAAGAAGGTGGCTCTGACCGCGTGTATGCGCAAGCTGCTGATCATACTCAACAGCATGATGAGAACGGGTGAGCGATGGAACTCCGCTGTCGTTGGATGTTGACATTTAAGACAGTTGCTTTCGATTATTGCAAACCGAAGCCCTTCCGCCTGGCTCGTCATTCCCGTGAAAACGGGAACCCCGAAGGGCTCGCCGCTCGGCAATCCACAGGCTGAGGCCATGACAATCTCGGATAACCGAAAGACCCTGGCCGCCACTGACTAAATTGCAAAAGCGCGCCCTCACAAGTACCATAGACGCCATTATGAACGGCTGATTCCGAAGGGAATAACGAACTTTCCGCTAGGAGGCTTCGGCTTGAACACGCTCCGACCACAGGACATCCCCGGATCAGACGAGGCTCCCGAATCCACAGCGGACTTCGCTCTCCAGGACATGGTGGAATTCGCTGACAACCCCGAACCCAGGTGCCCTTGCGTGATTGTTCTGAACAACTGCGACTGGCAGAGCGCTGAAAGTCTGGCCGCGCTTAACAAGGGAATCCAAACCTTCAAGCGTGAATTGGAGAACGACCCGCTCGCCTCTCTGCGAGTTGAGCCGGCAATAGTGATGTATGGATGGGGCGAGGCGGATATATACGAGGATTTCAAAACCGTGGATGAATTCAACCCGGGCGCGTTGGAAAGTTTATACGGTGGTTGGGGCGGAAGAAAGGGAGCCGGTCCGATAGGTATGGCGCTGGATATGATAGAAGACCGCAAGAGTAGATACAGAGACAGCGGGATAGGCTACTACAGACCCTGGATGCTGCATATTGCCGCCTGCGGGGCCTGTGTCAGTTGGAGTTCTATTCAGTCTGACTGGCAAAGGCTGAACAGGGCGGAACGAGACAAAAAGGTCGCCTTCTTCGCCGTGGATGTGGGTGGACTCGGCAAGGAATTACTCGCGCCGGGCCAAATCCGCGCGCCATTGCCCCTGAGAGGACTCGCCTTTGACGAACTGTTCCTCTGGCTCTCGTCATCCATGAGCCGGGTTTCGAGCTCCAGGCCGGGCGATGAAGTCCAGCTGGACGTGGACGGACTGAAAAACTGGGCGGCCCTGTGAACTCCGCTACTCTGTAACGCCGCGCTTGCGAATTTCCATCAGGAGGCCAAGACATGACTACATCGGACATTCCGCTCCAGGACATGGTGGAGTTCGCCGACAACCCCGAACCCAGGTGCCCGTGCGTCCTTCTGCTGGACACCTCCGTCTCGATGAGAGCCAATGACGCCATCGGAGCGCTGAACCAGGGAATCCAGACATTCAAGAGCGAACTGGAGAAAGACGATCTCGCCGCGCTGCGCGTCGAGGTTGCCATCATAACCTTCGGGAATGGGGTGGACGTAGCGCAGGACTTCGTGACCGTGGACAGGTTCGACCCTCCGGCGCTGGAAGCGGACGGTAGCAGCACGCCGATGGCGCAGGGAATCCAAGCCGCGCTCGATCACGTCGAAAGTCGCAAGCAGAGGTACAGGGAAAGCGGCGTTGGATACTACCGCCCCTGGGTCTTCATGATTACCGACGGAGAGCCGACCGGGGAAACCTGGGACATGGTGAACGCCGCCACCGAGCGGCTCGCCGGTGAGGAGAACGACAAGCGCGTCGCCTTCTTCGCCGCGGGCGTCGAGGGCGCGAACATGGAACTGCTCTCCCAGATCGTTCCCCGGACCCCGCTCCCCCTCAGGGGACTCGCCTTCAACGAACTGTTCGTCTGGCTCTCAGCATCCATGAGCCAGGTGTCCCGCTCCAGAACCGACGACGAGGTTCAGTTGGACACCGACGCGCTGAAGGACTGGGCCGCGATATGAGCGCCGACGCTCCATCCGACACGGCTCCGCCCGCGCAGAAATGGCGTGTTCTCAGCGCTTCCGTACAGGGAACCAGCCACATTCGCGCCGGCCTGCCCTGCCAGGACAGCGTTTACTCCCGCGCCGATCTGCCCGGCGGCGCGCTCATAGCTGCTGTCGCCGACGGCGCCGGCTCAGCCGCGCTCTCCGACATCGGCTCCTCGCTCGCCGCCCGCGAAAGCGTGGAAGCCGCCCGAATCTCCATGCTCCACACCTCCGCCAACGTCTCCGAGGGCTACCTCCGCGCCACCGCGCGCGCCTCAGTCCTCGCTGCCCGCTCAGCCCTGCACAGGGAAGCGCGGCGTCGCGGTCGAAACGTCAGGGATTTCGCCACCACGCTCATTCTCGTCATCGCCGCGGGCGACATTGTCGCGGCCGCCCAGATAGGCGACGGCGCCGCCGTCGTCTCCGACCGCTCTGGCCGCTATTCGCTCTTCACCACTCCCCAGAGAGGCGAATACGCCAACGTGACCCAATTCCTCACCTCCTCCAACGCGCTCGACTCCCTGCAGCTGAAGTCCGAGACGATAGACCTCAGCCGCCTCGCCATGTTCACCGACGGCATACAGAACCTCGTGCTGGACGCCGCCACCGGCGCGCCCCACGCACCCTTCTTCACGCCGATCTTTCGCTGGTTCGAGTCCAATGCCGACCGGCCGGACTCCGCTTCCGCCCTTGAAGCGCTGCTCGCCTCCCCCAAAGTCACCAGCCGCGCCGACGATGACGTAACCCTGCTGTTGGCGTCGTCAGCGTCGCCATAGGCGGCTCACCTTGGCGACGCGCCAACCAGACCGGCAGGTGATCACCGGCGCAACGCGCCGGCTCCTCGTTCTACTCGAGTCGGAGACACTCGCCGCAGGCGGCGAAGGCACGGTCTATCTGCCCGGATCGTATCCCGACCATGCCGCCAAGATATATCACGCGCCTTCCTCGGGTATCCAGGACAAGCTCCGACTGATGATTGACAATCCGCCCCGCGTTCCGACGGACGAAGAAGGCCGCATAGCTATCGCCTGGCCCGAAGAGCTTCTGCTCGATCCCGCCAGGCCAGGCTCGGCGGTCGGATTCCTGATGAGGCGGGTATCCGGGGAGCCGGTCATTCAATACTACTCGCCCGGCCGCCGCCGCTCCATCACTCCCTCCTTCACCTACGAGCATCTGCTCGCGACCGCCAGAAACATCGCCAGGGCCGTAGAGATATGCCATGGGCAGCGCTACGTCATCGGAGACATCAACGAGTCCAACGTGCTCGTCTCCGAAACGGGGTCGGTAGCGCTCATAGATACCGATTCGTTCCAGGTACTCGACCGCGCCAGCGGACAGATTCACCGAAGCCCGGTCGGCAAGCCCGAATACACCCCCGCCGAGTTGCAGGGACGCCGTTTCGACTCCATAGACCGCGCCCAGGACCACGATATTTTCGGCCTCGCGGTCCTCATATATCAATTGCTGATGGAAGGCGTTCATCCCTTCACCGGCGTATATAACCTGTCCGGCGATCCCCCTCAACTCGAAGACCGAATTGCGAACGGACACTTCCCCCATAGCCGAACTCGCGCCGTTCCATACAAACACTCTCCTCTGGCCCCTCCGTGGAACTCACTTCACCCCTCTCTGCAAGACCTGTTCATACAGTGTTTCGACATAGGCCATAACTCCCCCGAAACCCGACCCACCGCGCACGAGTGGGCGCAGACGCTCGAAGAAGCCCAGGCAGACTTGGTCTCATGCGCTCGCAACGGCCAGCACAGTTATTTCAACCACCTCTCGGACTGTCCCTGGTGCGAACGAGCCGCGGCCATGGGCGGCTACGACTACTCTTTTCCGCCTCTTCCGTCCGGCGTTGCGGCCACACAGCCCTCTTTCCGGCCTGTCCGGACTACTGCGCCCGCCGCGTCCCCGCCTTCACCCCCGCCAACAAGCGGCGCTCGACCACCTTCCACGTCCGCCGCCACTCCCGCGCCAGCGCCCGTTGCCCGTCCCACGCCGGCGCCCGCTCCCGCTCCGCCGCCCAGACCGCCGCGACCGCGATTGCCGGGTCCAACATCCACCGGGTCGGCCGGGGACACCGACTGGCTCTATTGGGTGTCTGCGGCCGCCGGATACGGGGCGTTGATACCCCTCATCCTCTCCAGCGAATTCAGGCCCTGGTGGTGGCTGACTCTGACACTTTTGTCGGCGCTGCTCCTTTACTTTCCCGGCAAGAAATTGTTCCAACGGCCAATCACTCCGATACGCTGGGTCCTGATTGGCGTCGCTTCGATAGTCACCGCCAGTATGTTGCTGAGTTTGATCGGAGCGGCCATGGACACCTGGCCCTGGTGGTTGTGGCTGGCGATTGGCCTGGGAGTGGCATTCACCTTCCTGGTTCCGGCCAGAGATCGGTTGCTCGGGTTACTTCGCAGTCCCAGCGCCGCGCGACGCTGGATTGCTATTGGAGCGCTGTCGCTGCTTGGAGTTTTCATCTTGGGCAACCTGGTCGCGGCAGGCATCCGGGACTGGCAGGATTGGCGCTACGAGAGGAGCTTGGTGGCTGCGGCGAATACGGACGGCGCGGGCGGTGAAGCGGATCCTACCGCTACCGTTCCACCCGACACCCCGACCCCTGCGCTCGCGCCGACGGTCCCCGGTGGCGCGCCCGCGCCCATCGTCGCCATGGCCGTTTCTACTTCCACGCCTACGCCGGCGCCCACTGTTACACCAACAGTTACGCCGATATCTACCGACACGCCTACCCCTACTCCCACCGTTACCCCAATGCCGACAACCATTCCCACACCCATCCCGCCGCCAACGAATACCGCCACGGCTACTCCAACTTCGACCCCAATGCCCACGCCGACCGCGACCCCAACCCCAACGCCAATGCCGACTCCAACAGCCACTCCAACTATCACGCCGACGCCCACGCCGACCGCGACCCCAATCCCAACACCAACGCCGACCCCAACAGCTACTCCAACTATCACGCCAACGCCCACCCCCACCGCGACCCCCACCGCGACACCGATACCCGTGCCGCAGCTGCAACTATCTCTGGTCGGGAGAATCGAGTACCGCCCGGGATTTCTGCGAGTTCCGTTCGATGTGGTCAACGTAGGAAACGCCACATCCGAACCGTCCACCCTGCGACTGTACATAGACGGTCAGGGAAGCGGCCATGGATCTGGCAGTGAGTATGAAGGATACAATTATGAGATGAGGCCCCTTCGGGCTTTTATTCCCATCCCGGCGCTTCCGGCCGGTGAGTGGCACTCCAACCCGTCCTGGGACGTCAAACTGGACGATGACGAAGTGGGCCAGGTCATCCTCATCGCCATGGTCCACAACTGCCGGTTGCAGTCAAACTGGTCTTGCGCCGAAAATAGCCTGAAATGGGAATACCAGCAAGAGGGCAGCCGATGCGCCGGCAGGAATGGAGTAGAGAAGTACGCTTCCGGACTAGGCAGGTGGAGCGATGACTGGCGCAACAAAGAATACCTTGCCGAATGCGACAATGTGGACGTTTACGGCGGACAGGTCGCTCTAGCCCCCACGCCGACCCCGAAGCCGTCTCCCACTCCCACCCAAACCCCACTTCCTGACAACTAAAGACTAAGAACTGGAAACCCCCCATGGAATACGACAAACTCAGCAAACGCCTCTTCGCCGCCTGGTACGACCTTCTCAACTCCGGCGTCGAGTCCCGCGTCGTCCCATACCGCCGGCTTACCGCTGGCCTCAGCCTCGGCAGGACCCTCGAAATCGGAGGAGGAACCGGCGCCAACATACCCTTCTATCCCCCCGGCGTCCGGCTCATAGCCGTCGAACCCAACCCGCACATGGCCCGACGCTTCATCAGGACATCCCAGGAGCGCCACGCGGAAGCCACACTCATATCCGCAATAGGAGAAAATCTCCCCTTCGCCAACGACACGTTCGACAGCGTAGTCACCACCCTGACCCTCTGAATGGTCAAAGACCTCGATCTCGTCGTGAGCGAGATAAAGCGTACCCTCCGGCCCGGAGGCCAGTTTCTCTTCTACGAGCACGTCGTGTCCCAGCGCAAAAGGGTAGGGCAGCTTCAGACCTTCGCCAACCCCATCTGGAAATTCGCCACCACCGGCTGCAACCTCGACAGAGACATAGTGAGCGCCATCCGAGCCGCCGGCTTCACCGACATACAACTCCGCCGCTTCTCCCTCTCCGTCGGCCTTCCCATCACCATCCCCAACATAGTCGGCACAGCCCAAGCCTAAATCCGCTCGAAATACCGAGCCCGCTCCCAGTCCGTCACCGCCCTCCGGTACGCCTCAGCCTCCGTCGAATAGAAATGCGCGTAATGCTCCACCACCTCCGACCCGAACGCCGACCGCGCCAACTCGCTCCCAGCGAAACTCTCCACCGCTTCCTCCAGGCTGCCGGGCAGCGTCCCCACGTCCGACGCCGAATAGACGTCCCCCATATACGCCGCCGGCGGCTCTATCCGCTCCTCGATGCCCGCCAGCCCCGACGCGATGACCGCCGAGTACGCCAGGTACGGATTCACGTCCGCTCCGGGTATCCTGCACTCGATCCGCAGACTCGCTCCTGAACCCACCACACGGAAACCCGCTGTGCGGTTGTCCGGCGACCACGCAGCAGCCGTCGGCGCCCAACTGCCCGCCTGGAACCGTTTGTACGAATTGACCGTCGGCGCGTAGCAGACCATCAACTCGGCGACATACTTCATCCACCCGCCCAGGAACCACCGGAACTCGTCCGAGCACGCAATCCCCGCAAGTCTCCCGTCGCCAGAAAATGCGTTGCTCAACAGGCCGTTGCGCTCCCGCCACAGGCTCACGTGAAGATGCGAACTCGACCCCGCCTGCTCCGCGTCCGGCTTCGCCATGAACGTAACGCTCGCCCCAAGCTGCTCCGAGACCTCCTTAACCGCCTGTTTCAGCATAACGTGCCTGTCTGCCATCTCCAGAACCGGCGCGTACCGTATGTTCAGTTCATGCTGCCCCCGCCCGAACTCCCCCTTGGTGGACTCCACCGGAACGCCCGACGCCGCAAGGCGCCTACGATATGCCCCGTTCAAGTCCTCCGACCGCGACCCCTGCAGAAGGTTGTAGTCCTCCAGGTACCACCCGGTCTCCCGCAGATTTCGATACCCACTCTGCGCCGCCTCCATGAATGAAGTCCTGAACTGGTAATACTCCAACTCCGATCCCGCCATCCCCTCGAACCCCGCGTCTCGCAGCCGCTCCACCTGCTTTCTCAGAATCGAGCGCGGCGCGACCTCCACCGGTTCATGCCCCGGCTCCGTCTCCGCGTCGCATATCACGAGCGCCGTCCGGTCCAGCCAGGACAGCTTCCGCATAGTTCCCAGGTCAGGCGCCAGGTGAACGTCCCCATAGCCAAGCTCCCAGTTCGAGAACCTGTACCCCGCCACCGGCTCCATCTCCATGTCCACCGTGAAGAGATAGTCGCAGGCGTGAGTCCCGCCCGCCACGTCCGCCAGGAAGAACGAAGCGTCCAGCCGCTTCCCCATCAGCCGACCGTACAGGTCCGGAAAAGCCAGAATCACCGTATCAACCGAACCATCCGCCACCTCAGCCCGCAACCCTGCCACATCCAGCGTTCCTCTGTTGCTCATCATATCCCCCATTGGCGTGTAATCCTATCGCCCGTCAATGTATCACGCCTTTGTCCTTGAGCGCGTCCGAACTTCACCCTAGACGAACATACATTCCGTCCGCTAAAATACTCCCATGAAAAGCAAGACCCCGGCCACCCAAGACATAAACAGTAGATTATCAATAGAGATATACACGGATACGAAAATTTTTCTCTTAGCTACAAATGCTGGTGGATGCAGGTCAAATACAGGTGAAGAATCACCTGCACCCCGCGCCAGCGCTCCACCAGCAGTCACCTGTTAACGGCACCAACACATTATAAATCAGGATATATGAGAACGTCGCTTCCACCCCACAGATCGGCGTCCGATACCAACCCTTAGCCTTGCCCCGTGTATCCCCGCATCCCTATACTCTATGAAACCGAAATTCTAAATTCACGCTAGGAGGTTGATCGGTGAAGGTAGGAATCATCAACGTAACCGGATACGCCGGAATGGAGTTGGCGCGCATTCTGCATCGCCATCCCGAAGTTGAGATAGCAGCCGTCACCGGTCGAAGCGCGGCGGGCAAGCGACTCGCCGAGATGTTCCCCCACCTCGCGCCATGCGACATGGAGATAACCCCGGAGATAACCGAGAGCGTTGACTTCGTCTTCTCGGCCTTGCCCCACGCCGCGAGCGCCGAGAGACTCGAGCCCTTCATAGAGCAGGGAGTCAAGGCGGTTGACATTTCCGCCGACTTCCGCCTCAAGAACCTGGACGACTACTCCTACTGGTACAAGATTGACCATCCGTGCCCCCAGTACATGGAGACCGCCGTTTACGGTCTGCCCGAACTCCATCGCGACGAAATCGCGCAGACGCCGCTCGTCGGCAATCCGGGCTGCTACCCATCCGCCGCGGTTCTGGCCCTCGCGCCCGCTGTCGCCGCCGGCATCATCGAGCCGGACGTCGTCGTTGACGCCAAGTCCGGCGTCTCCGGCGCGGGCAGGGGAGGATCCGTTGACCTGAATTTCTCGGAGGTCAACGAGAACTTCAAGGCTTACGCCCTCGACGGACACCGCCACCATCCCGAAATCATCCAGGAACTCGGCGAGCTCGACGGAAACGACGATCTCAGGCTCACGTTCCTCACCCACCTCGTTCCGATGACGCGCGGCATTCTCGTCAGTTGCTACGCTCCCATCAAAGAGGGCGCGATCCCGGACGGAGAAGCCGGAAGAGAGAGAGTCCGCGAGATCTACGAGGACTTCTACGATGGCGAGCCCTTCACCAAGGTGGTATCCGCCGCGCCCCAGACCAAGCACACGTCCGGCAACAACGACTGCGTTGTCTATCCGACGATTGATCTGAGGGCCAACCGTCTCATGGCCATCGCCTGCCTGGACAACCTCGTGAAGGGCGCGGCAGGCGGCGGAGTCCAGAACATGAACGTAATGTGCGGCTTCGACGAATCCGCCGGCCTCGAACAACTCGCCCTCTACCCGTAGTTCCCTCTCCCTCAACCGACGAAAGCGAAAAATCCCCTCTCCCCCTGGGCTCATAAGGGTATGTAAAAGTCCCTTCCCCCTTGACGGGCTGACAGGGGTAGGCAAATCAATAAACCCGTTCGTCCTGAGCCTGTCGAAGGACAAGTCCAAAAGTCCCTTCCCCCTTGACGGGGGAAGGTTAGGATGAGGGTGACTCCGCCAATCCAACTTCAATGCCTACCCCTCTCAGCTCCCCTTGGGAGAGGGCTAGGGTGAGGGCGCCCCGGATACCTCCCAAGACTCCGATTGACACGCCCGACAGCGTTCACATACCATAAATCCAAGGTCGTGCTAGGCGGGGAGTTAGCGGCGCCCTACACTCGAAATCCGCTATAGCGAGGCTGAATTCCTCCCCGAGGTCCTGTACCGGTGGCCTCTGTCGGGCGGTTCTCGATGTTGATAGCTGGGCCCCGCGCGGCGAAGAGCCGTGAACCCCGTCAGGTTCGGAAGAAAGCAGCGGTAAGCGGTAATCTTCGGGTGACGCGGGACTACCTGGCTTGAGTCGAGACCGTTGGACAAGCCGACGGAAGGGAACGACGGGATGGTGCACGACCCTCCGACACATCTCCCCTCTCCCACGATGAGCTTACAAGGGCAGGCTAGAGCCTGCCCCGTACTTGATACGGGGATGGGGGTGAAATCCCAAACGTAAGCGCAATCATATTCAGCGCCTGCCCATCTCAGTGAACTGTCGCCCGAAAGTTGCCCCCGAACTTGACTACCCGCGCCAACAGACGCCCCGCCACAGCCCGACGAAGCAGGCTCGGACAGAACTTCCTGGTTGACTACGACGTCGCCAAGCGGACCGTGGCCGCCGCCCAACTCACGAACGAAGACGAGGTTCTTGAGATAGGCCCCGGCAAGGGTGCGCTTACCCGCATTCTTGTCCATCGGGTTCACAAGCTCGTGGCTGTCGAACTCGATCCTGATCTGTCCGGCGCGCTCACTGGGAGATTCTCGCAGTTCGATAACCTCACCGTCGTCAATCGAGACGCCCTCGACTTCGATCCCGCCGAGTATTTCACGGATCGCTACAAGGTCGTCGCCAATCTTCCATACTACGCCGCGACGCCTATAATCAGAAGGTTCCTGTCCTCCGAGCCACGCCCCAAGTCCCTCGTCGTGATGGTACAGAAGGAAGTCGCCGCCAACATCGCCGCCTCGCCCGGCGACATGACCTTACTGTCCGTCATGGTCCAAATCTACGGCGCCCCGAAGATTCTTTTCTCAGTTCCGCCAAGATCATTCAGACCTATGCCGAAGGTCACGTCCGCCGTCCTCAGAATTGACCCTTATGACCGCCCTGCCGTTGCAGTCGGCAGTCCCGAACCGTTCATCGAATTCGCCGCCGCCGGATTCTGCGCTCCCCGCAAGCAACTTCGCAACAGTCTCCAACTCGGCCTGGGCGCTGACTCCGAACCTGTCCGAGCCGCCCTTACCGCCGCCGGAATAGACGGCCGCCGACGTCCCGCCACCCTCGCCATCTCTGAGTGGGCCGCCCTATATAATGCCTGGAACGACTATCAGCCCCGGTATCCCGAATAGAATCTTGGACTTGCTTACCCAACTCACGAAACAGTGCAACTCGACAATGCCACTTCGTGCCGCTTAGTGACCTTCGTGGATGAATCAAGATGATAACTTTAGACGCCCACGCCAAGCTGAACCTGACCTTGGAAGTCCTCGGCAGGCGCGACGACGGCTATCACGAAGTAGCCTCCATAATGCAGACTCTGGAGCTTGCCGATACGCTGACCCTCGAGTCCGCCGATTCCCTGAGTCTCACTTGTTCCGTCCCTGGTCTGGACGGCCCCGGGAACCTCGCGCTCCGGGCGGCTGAATTGCTTAGCTCCGAAACCGGCGTCCGCGAAGGCGCTCGAATACACGTCGAAAAGCGCATCCCCGTAGCCGCCGGCCTCGGAGGTGGCAGCGCGGACGCCGCTGCGACTCTCGTCGGTCTGAACAGACTCTGGCAACTTCAGCTATCAGACGACGAGCTCAGGAAAATAGGCGCGAAACTGGGCTCCGACGTGCCCTTCCTTATACGGGGAGGGACCGCCATCGCCCTGGGCAGGGGCGAGCGTGTCCGGCATCTTCCAACCCCGGCCTTGCCCTGGATAGTTGTCGCCATCCCCGATATAGACCTGCCTGACAAGACTGCCGCCATGTACCGCGCCTTGACCCCCGACAACTTCACTCGTGGGGCACTCTCCCTTAAGTTGGAGGCCCGAATTCTTCACCACGGCGGAGACGTGCCGCCCCAGCTTCTATTCAACACATTCGACTCGGCTGCCAGGAGTGTCGTCCCCGACGTGAACCGGTGCTGGAACGATATGTACGCCGTGGGCGCCCGCGAGATTCACGTAGCCGGAAGCGGCCCAGCCATCTACTCCGCTGTGGAACGAAAGGAAATCGCCACCACGATCCACCTCGTCATGGAGAGGATCAAGGGCTGGAATTCGCTGGTCACGAGGGCCTGGCCGAATCCGGGCGCGCCTTGATGGCAATTCTGATAGCGGGACTGGCCGCCGGCGTATTCATGGCCCAGATCTTTGTCACCATAGGCTGTCTGACGGCATTCTTCGCGCTCAAAGACCCACCGCCCGCCCTGGCGGTCATGCTCGCCCGCTTCCCTCCGGGCGTCTTCGTAATGACTATCGTGGTCTTCGCCTACCCACTGTGGGGCGTCATCGGCATTGTTGCGGCATTCCTGTTCATTGCGCTCGAGAACGCGGCGCCGGGCGGCGGCTTGGGCAGCCCGAACATGGTGTACACAATCGGCGTTACGCTCGCCGCCGTTGCGCTCGCGCTTCCAATAGCCGTTCTTGCGAGACGGCTCTGGCCCGGCGTCGCCGGCATGACCCTGGCCTCCATAGCGATATTCGGATGGCTGCTCCCCCTCCTTGCGTCCTGACGCTTCGATTCGCGCTTTCCCCTGTATTCTGACCGAACTGTTCTTGGGTTGAGACATAGCTTCTGCTGTATCATTGCTTAGGCCGTGTTGACATTTCTCGTCATTCCCGTGAAAACGGGAATCCAGGGGCGCGGGGTATGGTTATTTCCCCTACTGCAACACCTTGAAAGGCAGGGGAATTTGTAGAATGTCAACAGAACCTAATACATTCGATGAGTTGAAGATTCGCATGACCAACGCCAGACTTTCGGGACTCCGCGAATGGGTCGCATTCGACCTTGAGACGACGGGACTATCGCCCAGGACCGACGAGATAATAGAGATCGGCGCTGTGAAGTTCACCGCCAATGAGACGGTTGACGAATTCCAGACATTCGTCAATCCCAACCGGCAGGTTCCCAAGTTCATTACAGACTTGACCGGTATCACTCAGTCCGACGTAAATGCCGCCCCGACAATCTCAGAAGTCGCGCCGGACTTCTCGGATTTTGTGCGGGGTGCCACTCTGATTGCCCACAACGCCGAATTCGATCTGGGCTTCCTGCGCGAGAGTGGCGTCTCGCTGGCAAACCCCGTATGCGACACTATGGAACTGGCCCAACTGACGCGGCTATACGCCAGGTCTTATGCGCTCGATCAACTGTCGAAGGATGAATCGCACTCCCTCGACAACGCGCACCGCGCGCTCCACGACGCGCGCGCCGTCCGTAGTGTGTTCATGGCTCTCATCTCAGACCTGGCGAATATGGATCCCACCCTTCTGGCGCAATTCAGAAGGCTCTCCGAGCGTTCAGGCTGGCAGATAGCCGCCCTGCTCGATTCCGCCCGGGAGTTCACCTCTTCCCACCCGACACGCTCCCGTACCGGATCGGCTTCCGGCATAGACGAGAGCGCGCTGTTCGAAAGGCTGGCGCAGCCTCCTCCATTGAGGTCCCTTTCGCAGTCCGTAGAGATTGACCCCTACCTCGTAGCTGAAGCGCTGTCGTCGGGCAGCGAATTCGCCGGTGGCGTCCCCGATTTCGAGGAGCGTCCCCAACAGATAGAAATGGCGACGGCTGTGGTCGAAACCATAAACTCTGGCGGCAGGCTGATGGTCGAAGCCGGAACCGGGGTTGGCAAGTCGCTTGCTTATCTGTTGCCCGCCGCCCTCTACGCCGTCGCCAATGACAAGCGGGTCGTAATCTCCACGAACACGATTAACCTCCAGGAGCAGTTGATTCGGAAAGACCTTCCGATGGTCAAGGAAGCTCTGGGCGCCGTTGACCGCGACTTGGCCCAAAAGATGCGATTCGCTCAGCTCAAGGGCAGGGCCAACTACCTTTGCTACAGGCGTTGGAGGCAGGCCGCTTCCTCCGGCGACCTCGAAGCGAATCTAGCCCGCCTCTTGGCCAAGACCTTGCTCTGGATGCCTGAGACCAGAGCCGGCGACCGCGCGGAATTGAACCTCGGCCCCAGGCCCGCCGCCGCCGCTTGGAGCAGGCTGTCGGCTGAGCGGGCTCACCAATGTCCGTCCCAGACCGGCCCCTGCTTTCTGAAGTCGGCGCGCGATAAGGCTGCCGGGTCCCACGTCATAGTTGTAAA
This sequence comes from Dehalococcoidia bacterium, assembly GCA_965202815.1. Classification (GTDB taxonomy): domain Bacteria; phylum Chloroflexota; class Dehalococcoidia; order Lucifugimonadales; family UBA1123; genus VXRN01. The sequence continues at coordinate 574,664 of CBDBCD010000001.1, read as the reverse complement.
CCATGCGCTGCTTCTTTCCGACATCGCCGCCGGTGGAAGCGCGATTCCGGACTATGACGTTCTCATCCTCGACGAGGCGCACCACTTGGAAGACCAGGCCACGCGCCAGTTGGGATACTCCATTAGCCCGAGCGGCATAGACGATCTGCTGTCTGAGCTCCTGGGAGACAGGGGACTGCTTTCGCAATGCGCCCAGGCCGCGCAGAGGAGCGCTCTGTCAGAGTCTCGCAAGGAATCTGCGAGTCAGGCAGTCTCGCTGGCGATATTGACGATACAGAGATTGCGAGAACAGGCCTCCGGGCTGTTTCGTGAGATCGCAGGTCAGGTGTTTCCTGGTAGAGTGCGCTCGTCCGGCGGCTTCGCCATGGACAAGCGTCTGACGGATGCCGGAAGAAGCGCGCCAGGCTGGAAGGCGGTCGAAACTGCCTGGGAGAGCGTCGCTATTCTGTTGGGAGACCTCACGCACGCGCGATCCAACCTCGTCACCGCGATGGAGGGCATCGAAGCCGACGACGAGCCCGGTTACGAGTCGCTGGTCTCGGATGTCGTCTCCAACGCTATGAATCTTGACACGCTCAGGTCCCAGGCGGGAGAGTGCCTCGTCAATCCCACTGAAGAAAGCGTGTACTGGGTGCGAGAGGTGCCGCAGTCCTCCGACGTTACACTCAACTCCGCTCCGATCTACGTCGGGGACCTATTGGAAGATACGCTGTACTCGAAGAAAGAGACCGTGATCATGACGAGCGCCACTCTCAGCGCGTCCGGCAGCTTCGAACACGTCTCCGGCAGACTGGGCTTTTCAGACTCTCAGCATCTCTCCCTCGGTTCGCCTTTCGACTTCTACCAGTCCGCCCTCCTGTATGTGCCGCGCAATATGCCCCAGCCGAACGCGCCGACGTTTCAACAGAGTGTGGAGGACATTGTGACAGAGGCCGCGATGGCGGCTGAGGGCAGGACGATGGCGCTGTTTACCTCGTATTCCGCGCTCAGAGCCACCGCGAGCGCCATTCGCGCTCCACTGGCCAGGAGTGGAATACAGGTTCTGGCCCAGGGCTCGGATGGCTCGCCGATGCGACTTGCCGAAAGATTTGTAGAAGATCCGCATTCGGTTCTACTCGGCACCTCCAGTTTCTGGGAGGGAGTGGACTTCGCGGGCGACGCTCTTACCGTATTGATTGTCGCTCGATTGCCGTTCTCCGTGCCTTCCGATCCGGTTTTCCAGGCGCGCGGCGAGCAGTACGGCAACTCCTTCAACGAGTACGCGGTGCCGCAGGCAATCATAAGATTCAAGCAGGGATTTGGTCGGCTGATCAGGACGAGCCGCGACAGGGGAGTGGCGATTGTCCTGGACTCCCGCATAACAGGACGACGCTACGGCAGGGAATTCATCAATTCGCTGCCCGAGATGCGCGTAACCGACGGCAAGGGTAGTGGGGTAGGCAACACTGTCAAGAGATGGTTGGAGTATTACTGATGAACGACGACTGGACCGCAATCCAACTATCCGGCCCGCTGGCCTTAGCCGAGACGCTCGAGAGTGGTCAGGCTTTCCGCTGGCGCAAAATCGAGAGCGAAGAATTGGAAACCCACTACGAGGGCGTTATCTTCGGCAACCTCGTCAGGGTCAAGCAGGTCAACGGCGAAGTCAGATTCAACTCCGAGCCCGACCCGGAGTCTGCGATGAAGCCGATACTGGAAGACTACCTCGGCCTGAACCACGACCTGGAATCCATTTACGCCGAGATTAGCTGGGATGAACAGGTTGGGAGCGCGATAGATGAGTACCCCGGAATGCGTATCCTGCGACAGGATCCCTGGGAATGCCTGATCGCCTTCATCTGCAGCGCCAACAACAACATCCCGCGCATCTCCCAGAACGTCGAGGACATAGCCAGCGCTTTCGGCCCCCACATATCCGGCGCCGACACAGGCCGCAGGGCGTTCCCCGGCCCGGACTCCATCGTCGAGGCCGGAGAGGACGCGCTCCGCGAACTCAGCCTCGGCTTCAGGGCGAAATACATCGCCGCGACCGCTGAGCGTGTTGCCAACGCCGACATTGACCTGTTCGCGCTGCGAGAGGCTCCGTATGACGAAGCGCTGACCACCATAACCACGCTCGCCGGAGTAGCCGACAAAGTAGGCAACTGCGTCCTGATGATGTCAATGGACAAGTTGGAAGCCTTCCCCGTTGACGTCTGGATTGACCGCGCCCTCCGCGAATGGTACTTCTCCGAATCCGAGAGCGAGAGTATGCCCCGGACCCGCATGAGAGAATGGGCCCAACAGCGCTTCGGTCGCTACGCCGGATATGCTAACCAGTACCTCTTCCAAAGCCGCCGCCTCCAGGGCAAATGAGTGCTGGGTCATGTGCAAAGTGCCGATTTCGGAAATTCGTACCACGTCCCGTCTTTCCCGCGAAAGCGGGAATCCAGGGGAGGCGCGGGCTAAATTGTCATAATGCAGACCTTGCACAGGCCCCGGAATGAGCGCTGGCAATCTTGATGAAACGAGTGACTGTGTGCTAGCTTATACTAATCGGGGAGTGGCGCAGCTTGGTAGCGCACTTGCATGGGGTGCAAGGGGTCGCTGGTTCGAATCCAGTCTCCCCGACCATAAACAAAGACACGTTGCGTAGAGCCACCTGAACTGGGTGGCTCTACTGCTATGGGATTCCACACCTCGATTGTGGAGAATGACCCCAACAGTGAGGCGCGGCGTTCGTCGGAGGTGTCCCATGTCCGTTCGGTCAGGCGAACAATTCCTTGAAGGGTTGAGAGACGACAGGGAGATATGGCTGGAAGGAGAACGGGTCGAGGATGTAACCACGCATCCCAAGCTGGCCCGCATGGCCCGGACGCTCGCCGGGGTCTATGACCTCCAGCATCAGCCCGATACACGCGACCTCATGGCCTTCGAGTCGCCGGCCAGCGGCGATCCCATATCGCTGTCCTACATGATTCCCCGGTCGGTGGACGATCTGGTAAGAAGGCGGGGAGCGTTCCAGGCCACCGCCCAACACTCATTCGGGATGCTCGGTCGGACCCCGGACTACGTGAATGTCGTAGTCGCCGCCATGCGCCAGATGGCCGACTGCTATGGCGAGAACGACCCACGCTACCGCGACAACGTCATAAACTACTATGAGTACGTCAGCGAGAACGACCTCTGCCTGACCCACACATTCGGACATCCCCAGGCCAACCGCGCTGCCGACATCAGCCAACTCGACGATCCCTACATCGCGCTCGGCGTCGTGAGCGCCACTTCCGATGGAGTCATAGTGCGTGGAGCGAGGCTGTTGGCGACGCTCGCCCCATTCTCCGATGAGATAGTCGCCCCTCTCTACCGACCGCTCCGGCCCGACCTGACGGAGTCTTCACGGTACGCGATAGGGTTCGCGATTCCTGTCGCGACCCCGGGGCTAAAGTTCGTCTGCCGCCAGTCCTACGACCGCGGAGCGTCGGCCTTCGACTACCCGCTCTCCGGCTTCTACGATGAGATGGACTGCATGGCCATCTTCGATGACGTGCTTATCCCCTGGGAGCGCGTATTCTCGTACAACGATGTTGAGTTGGGCAACGAGAACATTCGCAGGGGAAGATGGTGGCGCCAGTACATGCAGCAGGTGGCGGTCAAGAACATCGTCAAGCTCGACTTCATGCTCGGCATTACCCACAAGATAGCCGACGCCATAGGCATAAACGTGTACAGCCACGTACAGGAGAAAATCTCGGAGATAGTGGACATCAGGGCCACCGTCCATTCGTATCTCAGGGCGGCGGAGGCCGACGCCGGCCCCTACATCGGCGAGGGAGTATGGCCCGCCGAGGAACCCTGGCACGCGATGCGCCACTGGTTCCCTGACGCCCACACTCGTATCGTCTGGATCATAGAGCAACTTTCGGCCAGCGGCCTGATGCTCACTCCTACTCAAAAGGACGTGCGGGGGCCTATCGCGGAGGAGATTGGCAAGTATTATCAGGGTGCCTCAGTCGGAGCCGAGGACAGGATACGGCTGTTCAGGCTCGCTTGGGACCTTGTTGGCTCGCAGTTCGGTTCCAGGCAGGCCCTCTACGAACGCTTCTTCAACGGCGACATCGTAATCCTGAGGCAGCGCAGGTATGCCACCTATGACTATTCGGAAGCGCTCGCCCATGTGGACCGCTTCTTCGATATGGCCGCCGGACATGACAGCGCTGACTAGGCCGTGTTGACATTTTTCGGGGTTCCCGCGAAAGCGGGAACCCCGAAGTGCTGAGTGTAGCTGACGTGGCTATCGCTCTGATCGTTTGGGGGATCGAAACATCAAATGTCAACAGAACCTAAGCTTGCCTATCCCTCCACCGCCGACTCGATGAGCTCGACCGAGTACGGGCGGCTCCACTGGTCCAACTCGACCGCCGCCACGTCAATCCGCCAGTCGCGCCAACCCGCGCCGTCCTGCTGAAGAAACTCTTGGCTCGCCGCTATTATCCGCCGCGACTTGGGCGTCGTCACCGTCTCGGATGCCGCGCCGAACGCCGATGACTTCCGCGCCCTCACCTCCACGAAGCATAGCGTCTGTCCGTCTGCGACTATCAGGTCAACCTCGCCGAACCGCGTCCTGAAGTTGCGGGCCACTATCCTCATTCCCCTCTCCTCCAGCGCCGACGCTGCGAACGACTCCGCCCACCTGCCGATTGCGCCCGGACTCTGGGGCTTGATCCTGTGCGATTCTCGCTTCACCGGGGCGAAGCTCATCCTGTGCGCGTGGCACGGCCCCAACTCTGCTATCGAATCCAGGTGTCGCCTCGTGCCATAGCCTTTGTGCGCCTCGAATCCATAGGACTGATACCGTTTGGCGAGAGACGCCATATATCGGTCGCGCTCCACCTTGGCCACTATGGACGCCGACGCGATGCTCAGCGACTTGGAGTCGCCCCTGATAATCGACTTCTGCGGCAGGCCCGAAGAGGGTAGGGGAATGGCGTCTATCAGCAGGTAGGTCGCCGGAGGGTTGAGTTTCGCCAGCGCCCGCCTCATCGCCCGTCTTACGCCCGCCGATATGCCAATCTGGTCTATCTCAGCGGGGGATGTCCAGCCAACCGCGTATGACAGCGCGGACCCTTTGATAGCTTCGTAGGCTTCTTCCCTCTGCGCCGCGCTCAGCTGTTTGCTGTCTCGCACAAGCGCTAGCGCTTCCTGGCTGGGGTTCTGTGGAAGAATGACCGCGCCCGCCGCCGCCGGGCCCGCCAGGCAGCCACGCCCCACCTCATCCAGTCCGGCTGCATACGCGAAACCCTGCCGGTGGAGTTCAGTCTCCAGTTGAAAATCGGGGATGGTCTTTCTCGCCGCCATTGGAGACCGGCGCTACTCTTCGATGCCTCTCTGGATGCCTCGGATGTAGGCCACGTGGCCCACGTGCTGGCTCTCCTCGACCAGCAGATGGCTGAACATATTCGCGAGCGAGTATTCTGGCCTGCGCGGATGTGGCCTCAGCGCCAGGTCGGCCTCCGAGATAGAGTTCAGGAACTTGTAGGTCTCCACGCGCACGGCGTCGTAGTAGGCGAGCATCTGGTCCATGTCGAACGCGGGAAACTCCGCCACCTGCTCGGCGGTGTATCGGAAGCCGCTCTCCTTCTCCGGCAGACCCATCTTGCCGTGCCAGTTGTCCCGCTGCCAGACCGTGTTCCGCTGCTGCGCGAAGCGCTGCACGAAATCATCCTCCACGCGCGCCATGTGCCACACGATGAAGTCAATGTGATTCGCCTCCGGCGTTGGCTGGAATCGGCGCTCCTCGGGCGAGAGCCCCGCCAGATGGTCCTTCAAGTCGTCCAGATATTCGTCGTAACCCAGCCTGATGAGGTCTTTGAAGTCCAAATTCATCTCCATCTGTGTATATTGTCAGCCGACCGGAGCGGCCACCGGGGCCTCGAGCTCGATATACCCGCCGCCCAGAATTCTTTCGCCGTCGTAGAACACCACCGCCTGCCCTGGCGTTACCGCCCGCTGAGGCTCGTCGAATCTGATCTCCGCCCAGCCCTCATCCAGCGGTATCACGCTCGCCCGCGCCTCGGATGCCTTGTACCTTATCTTGGCGGTAACTCCGGTCATGTCGAGGGAGGCGCCGCCGGAGATGTAGTTGACGCGGGAAGCCCACAGGCTGGTGCGGAACAGATCTTCGCTGTTGCCTAGCACGACTTCGTTGGAGTCGGCGTCTATTCGGGTTACATACAGCGGCTTTTCGGTATTGCCGTTCAGTCCGAGTCCGCGCCGCTGGCCAATGGTGAAGAACTGTATTCCCGGATGAGAGCCAAGCACGTCGCCTTCGATGTTCACCAGATTGCCAGGTCTCGGCTTCACGCGCTCCGCCACGAACTCTCGGTAATTGTCGTTTGGAATGAAGCAAATCTCCTGGCTGTCGGGCTTGTCTGCCACCAGCAGGCCCGACTCGGCGGCGATCCGCCGGATCTCGTCCTTGGGATACTCCCCAACCGGTAGCAGCAGTCGGCTCAACTCGCTCTGCCCGAGCGTGAAAAGCACGTATGACTGGTCCTTGCTCGCGTCAACGCCCTTCAGCAGTTCGTAGTCTCCCTCCGCGTTCTTCCTGACGCGCCCATAGTGGCCAGTGGCGATATAGTCTGCGTCCAGAAACATCGCGCGCCGGAGCAGGAAGTCGAACTTGATCTTGTCGTTGCACGCGAGGCACGGATGGGGGGTGCGCCCGCGGTCGTACTCCTGCACGAAGTAGTCTATGACGTGGGACTGGAACTCCTTCTCGAAGTTCACGAAGTAGTGCGGGACGCCGATAGCGTGGCAGACGCGCCGCGCGTCGTCCACGTCCTCGACGGAGCAGCATCGCTTGCTGGTAGCGGGAACGTCGTCCCGCTCCTCGGACCACAGCCGCATCGTGACTCCGACCACGTCGTAGCCCTGACGATGCAGCAGAAGCGCGGCGACGGACGAGTCCACGCCGCCGCTCATTGCGACTATTACCTTGCCCTTGCTCATGCGTTCAAGCCTAGCATAGAGAAACTGAAGCTATCAAACGGGTATTCTGGTTCCCCCGTAGGGGCAACCCTTGTGGTTGCCCGTTATTCGGGAATCAAACCGGACAATTGAAAGACTCTGCCTGATTGTCGAATGTACTTGATGATTCTGGGGATTAGCAATTAGAATCGCGCCCAAGAAACATTCTTAGGATATAAGGCGGAGGAAGCCAGACAAATATGAGCAAATTGATTGAGATCATCAGGAAATTAGGGCAGCAGTCACAGCAGCCGCTGGGATTCGGGGCGCTTGCGGGAAGATCGGAGTCGGCCCCGACGCTGGCGCTGATAGGAACGGCGACGGCGGAGAACGTGGCGGCGGGCCTGGAGGCGATAGAGGGCGACGTAGTGGACGCCGTTATCCTGGACTCGGACTCCATCGGGGATCAGGACGGAATAGATGGCGTTGTCTGGGGTGTTGGCCCGGGCTCGCTGAGCGACGAGGACGTGGAGAGGCTGGTGTCTGCGGGATGCGATTTCTTCGTGATAGACCCGGAGACTGCGCCGGCGGCGATAGTCAGCCAGCGGGACGCGGCCACGCTGGTCACGCTGCGAGAGCCGGCGGACCGGGAGACATCCGCCGCGCTGAGGGGACTTGGAGTAAGCGGCTCGCTGAGCGCGCCGCCCGCCGAACTGACTAAGATAGCTTTCAAGGACCTGGTGTCTATACAGCGCATGGGCGCTTCTGTGGGAGGGGTGATGCTGGTGGAGTGTCCGAGGGGCGTCTCGACGGCGGGCCTCACGGCTCTGAGGGACGCGGGGGTTGACGGGATTGTGGTTCCGCTTTCAGAGTCGGAGCGTGTATCCGACGTCGCCGCGAAGATACGAGAACTTCCGCCCCGCAAGAGGGGGTTCGGGGTCTGGCGAGACCAGGTTCCAGGCCCTGGCGCCCAGCGGCGCTGACGGGGGCTGATACGGAATCCGGAAGCGGCCCATTCTGGTACAAATATACAAGACACTGGATACAGCGGGAGAGGACGGATTCACCATGAAAATGACTCAAAACCTGAAATGGGCGATTCCGGCCCTCATAGTCATGCTGGCCGCGGTAGCTTTTGCCTGCTCTCAGGAACCTGTGGAAGTAGAGGTTATCAGGGAAGTCGAAGTGCCCGTCGAGGTCGAGAAGATTGTAGAAGTGGATGTGGTCAAGGAAGTCAAAGTAGAGGTGCCGGTCGAGGTCGAGAAGATTGTCGAAGTAGAGAAGATCGTCGAGGTGGTCAAGGAGCCTGAACCCATGGCCACCGAGTCCGGCCCGCCAATCTACCAGATGGGCCTGTTCGAAGAGCCTATCACGCGAAACTACTGGAACTACGTGGGCGGTCCCGGCGGTTCTGTCTGGACGGGATACGTAATCGGCAGCAACACGGGCGCGCTGTACACCTACTCGGACCAGCGTTTCGACTGGATCCCGAGCGTGGCGGCGGACTTCCCCACCGAGCTGGCCAAAGAGACGATTGGCGGCGATGAGTTCTGGACGACGGAAGTCCCGATGCGAGAGGGCATAGAGTGGAGCGACGGCGAGCCGGTGACCTCGGACGACGTCGTTTTCACAGTGAACACGGTTCTGGACCTCCAGCTTGGCTCCGGCTGGGCTAACGCGGTTGACAGCGCGTTCGTCTCTCATGTGGAGGCGCTCGACGACTACCGGCTGAAGGTGTTCTTCAAGGCGACCGACGACGAGGGCGAGCCGCAGACGCCCGGCCTGAGCGTGTGGCAGTTCGGACTCGGATTCATGGCGATCATGCCCGAACACTACTGGGCGCCGGTGGTCGAGGAAGTCAAGGGCATGGGAGAGATCGAGCGGCAGATAGAGGCTCTGTTCGCGCACGTGCCGGATGGAGAGCCCACGATGGGCGGCTTCACGTTCAGAAAGTGGGAACCCGGCGCCTTCTTTGAGAAGGAAGCGGACCCGAACTACTCCTTCAAGAACGCGGTCATCACACAGTATGAGAACGGCGCGTACTCGGAGAAGAACGACAAGCTCGGATACACATCCACTTTCTACGGCGAGCCGGGGGGCGCGAAGACGCTCGAATACGAGGTCGGGCCGCACGTGGATACTGCGCTGTTCAGTATATATGGCAACCAGGACGCCGCGATACTCGCGCTCACCAACGGAGACGTTGACTACCTGTTCAATCCGCTCGGCTTGGAGAAGGGATTCCAGGACCGCATCAGGTCGGCGGAAGACCTGACCATCATCTCCAACACGGACAACGGAATGTTCTACATGGGGTTCAACACCCGCAAGGCGCCCATGAGCCACAAAGAGTTCCGTCAGGCCGTCGCTACGCTGATAGACAAGGAATTCGTGTCGCAGACGATCCTCCAGGATTCGACCATTCCGATGTACTCTGTGGTGCCAGAGGGCAACGGCTTCTGGCACAACCCGGACGTTCCCCAGTTCGGCAAGGGTCTGAACAGGACCGAACGTCTGGCCCAGGCGGTAGAACTGCTCAAGAGCGCGGGCTTCACGTTCGAGGAAGAGCCGGAGATGAGCGAGGACGGCAATTTCGTAGCCAAGCAGGGCAAGGGCCTGAAGATGCCGGATGGCACAGAGGTTCCGACGCTGCAACTGATAGCGCCCAGTTCGGGGTACGATCCGATGAGGGCGACCTTTGCAATCTGGATAGAACGCTGGCTGAACGACGTGGGCATACCGGCGCGCGCAAATCTCGTCGGGTTCAACGTCATCGTGGATAACCTGTTCAGCGACACCGTGCAGGAAGACCTGGATATGTGGATGCTGGGCTGGAGCCTTTCGCTGTTCCCGGATTACGTGGAGAACTTCTTCCATTCGCGCCACGCGCCCGAGAACGAAGAGGGCGGCTACAACTGGGGTGGTTACGCGAACCCCGAATTCGACGACCTTTCCTTCAGCCTGCTGTCTGAAACCAGCGTCGAGTCGGCCAGAGAGAAGGTTCTCAAGATACAGCAATACCTGGCCGAAGACCTTCCCTACGTTCCGCTGTTCACGATTCCCAAGCTGGACGCGTACAGGGCGTCCAGGATTGACTACCCTTACATAACCGTGCTTGGAGGTGTCGAAGGCGCGAACGGAATGCAGACTATCGCGGAGATCAAGTAGCGCGAGATGGCCAGGTACATTCTTAAGAGAACCGCGCAGATTCTTCTGACTCTGTTCGTGTTCCTGTCCATCGTGTTCTTCGTGGTGAACGCGCAGCCGGGCGACGTGAGCAACATCTACTCGCTGAACCCGGATCTTCCGCCTGAGACCCGGGAGCGGCTGCGCGATATGTTCGGGGTCAATGAGCCTCTCTGGAAGCAGTACCTCGTTCATGTGAGGAACACGCTGACCGGCAACTTGGGCGTGTCATTCATCCACTACCCCAGAACCGTGTCCGACGTCATAGCCGAGCGTCTGCCGCGAACGCTGATGCTCTTCCTGACCGCGACGGTGGTCTCCTTCTATCTCGGATTCGCGCTCGGCAAGATTATCGCCTGGCGCAGGGGAAGCTGGGCCGAATACACCTCCACCATAGGCGGAGTGACGCTCTACACGGTGTTCACGCCGTGGTTCGGGCTGATGATGATCTGGCTGTTCGCCTTCAAAGCAGGCTGGTTTCCGATAGGAAAGTTCCTGGACCCGGTCGTCTGGCGAGATGCCCCGACGGACGCCAACGCCATCTTCAACCGCATGATCCTGACCGCGATAGCCGTGTCGGTTGTCGTGTTCCTCGTCTTCCTGTTCACAGTCAAGAGGCGCGTATCGGGAGCCCTGTATGTCCAAATCGGAAGCGTCGCGCTCTCACTGGTCGCGGTTGCGGGAGTGTGGCTCGCGAGCGGAGTGGGCTACCTGGCGTGGGACATCATCTCGCACATGGCGCTGCCCGTTCTCACGCTGGCGCTGATTAGTTTCGCCGGAACGATGCTTCTGACCCGCAACAGTATGCTCGAAACGATGCGCGAAGACTTCGTAATGGCGGCGCGCGCCAAGGGCCTTCCCGAGAAGCGGGTGCGCGACGCGCACGTGGCGCGCAACGCCCTGCTTCCGGTCGTTACCAGTTTCGTATTCAGCCTCGCGTTCGCCGTTGACGGCGGAGTCATCATCGAGTCCATCTTCTCATGGCCGGGCATGGGCCAGACGCTCGTGGCCGCCGCCGTCTCCGAAGACCTGCCGCTCGCGGTCGGCGCCTTCGTCTTCGTGGGGATGTTCGTGCTTATCGCGCACCTGATAGCCGATGTTCTGTACGTCTATCTCGATCCGAGGATACGGTATTGATGTCTGAACTGTGATTTATGGGATTTCAATGATGGACAGGATGATGTCTGAATCAGGATTTGCGGGATGTTGAGATTTTCAGGATTTGGTTGGATAAGGATATGAGTTGGCTAGAGCAGATTCCTAAGAAAGAGCGGCGAGGAAGTCGGCCTCGCTGCATTCTGTTCATGGAGGGCGACCGTGAAAAGGTCGCTAGACGGCTTACTGAATTGGTCGGCCTTCCCAACTACGTAACCGTGTCTCCCAGCGACAACTGGATGCCATATGGCAAACCTGTCAAGAGAGGGGACTGTTCTTGGGACAAGACGCCAGCGATTGAATCCAAACTCCGCAGGACCGACGGCCTTGTGCCAGCTCAAATCCATCAGCAACTTCAATGTTGGTGGCTGGCAATCTCCAGAAGAGCAAACACGCCTAATTGGGATATTGCGAGCACATGCTGCATCGAGGGAAACCGAGGACTCATACTCATAGAGGCAAAAGCGCATGAAAAAGAGTTGGACGTAAAAGGTAAACATCTTCGATCCGACGCATCCCAGAATAGTCGAAAGAATCATGAACACATCTGCGAAGCAATTGCCGAAGCGAACCGCGGACTTCAGTCAAATATCGGGGGCGATTGGGTCATGTCCAGAGACAGTCACTACCAGTTATCCAACCGATTCGCATGGTCGTGGAAGTTGGCATCGCTCGGCGTACCCGTAGTTTTGATTTATCTCGGTTTCCTGAACGCCCAAGATATGGCTTGCGATAGTCCTATTTTCAAGTCCGAAGAGGACTGGATGCGTATTCTAAAGAACTACTCGAAAAACACTGTTGACAACACCTGTTGGGAAAAACGCTGGGATTTCGCAGCGCCGTTCATCCCCATTATTCGATCATGTAATCAGCCCTTCGACCCCAAGAACCCATAGCCTATGCAAAACGCCCCCGACCCAGTTCTCTATCCCGAACTCCAGGCTCCCGACTCCATCTGGAAGGCGCGCGCCATACTCGCCGCGCGCAGCCTGAAGCAGAACTGGTCGCTGTTTCTTGGGGCGCGGATTGGGGTCATCGGGCTGGCGGTGATACTGTTCTACGCGCTGCTGGCGCTCGCTCATCCCATTCTTATGAACTTCGTGTGGGAAGAGCGAATCTACGACCCGGTGATCGGCTACTCTTTCGACGAGACGCGCCAGCCCGCGCCTCCAAGCCTGAGCCACCCGCTCGGCACCGATCCTCTCGGCAGGGACATCCTCAGCCAGCTCATGTTCAGCGCGAGGTCGGAGTTCCTGCTTGGGCTGCTGGCGGCGGTCGTCACGGTCACGATAGGCACCACGGTCGGCGCGGTGGCGGCCTACTTCGGCGGCATAGTGGATATGCTGCTGATGAGGCTCGCCGACATAATGATAATGATGCCCGGCATAAGCGTGCTTATAGTCCTGAGCGCGCTGATCGGTGTCGAGCACTTCGAACTCGCGCTGATAATCGGAGTCCTATCCGGCTTCGGCGGGACCGGGGTGGTGCTGAAGTCGCAGGCGCTGTCGGTCGTGGTCAAGCCATACATCGAGGCGGCGCGTATTGCGGGCGGCGGGCCGTTCCACATCATCTTCGTCCACGTGGTGCCGAATCTGCTGCCACTCTCCTTCCTGTATATGATGTTCACCGTCACCGGCGCGATCTTCTCAGAGGCGATACTCAGCTTCCTAGGACTGCTCGACATACGCATGAGCTGGGGACTCATGATTCATACCACCGAGTCCGCCGGATACCTCCTGCAAGTTACCGAGTACTGGTGGCTCATCTTCCCGGCCAGCCTCTCTATAACCCTGCTCTGTTCTTCCTTCTATCTGGTGGGCCGTTCGCTGGACGAAGTAATCAACCCCAGGCTCAGGCGGACATGAACGCTACCGCCGACAGTGGAATCGCTCGGAACGGCGGCGGACGTCCCTTGCTTGAAGTTCGAGATCTCACCATGCGCTACACGACTAGGGCGGGCGAAGTAAGCGCCGTGGACCGCGTCTCGTTCTCAGTGCAGAGAGGGCAGTCGCTCGGACTGGTAGGCGAGTCGGGCTGCGGCAAGTCCTCCATAGCCATTTCGCTGCTGAAGCTGCTCCCCGAAAACGCGCGGATTGTCGGCGGACAGATTCTGCTCGACGGCGTGGATATGGCGCCGCTATCCGAAGATGAGATGCTGGAGTATCGCTGGGATCGGGTCTCGATGGTCTTCCAGGCCGCCATGAACTCTCTCGACCCGGTGTACAGGGTCGGCGACCAGATCATCGAGGCGCTTGAGTATCATGTCGAGTCGGCGAGAGAGGATGCCCTTGAGCGAGTGCGACAATTGTACGATCTGGTCAGCCTCGACAGGGTCTTCATCCCGCGTTACCCTCACGAATACAGCGGCGGCATGAAGCAGAGGGCGATAATAGCAATGGCCCTGGCCTGCGAACCCGACCTGATAATCGCCGATGAGCCGACGACCGCGCTGGACGTCATCGTCCAGGACCACATCCTGCGCGAGATGAAGAAAGTCCAGCGCGAACTCGACATGGGTATGATCTACATATCGCACGACATGGCTGTAATCGCCGAGGTCAGCGACGTGGTGGGCGTGATGTACGCGGGGAGGATCGTGGAGTTCGGAGACACCCGGGGCCTGTTCCAGAGTCCCATCCACCCCTACACGCGCGCGCTGATGTCCGCTTTTCCGAGCGTGACCGGAGAGAAGCGCGAATTGACCGGACTCCGGGGCGAGCCTCCCAACCTGCTCGATCCGCCTCCCGGCTGCCGCTTCCACCCACGCTGCCCATACGCCACTGATGAGTGCTTTACCCAGGAGCCGCCGATTGTCCGCAGGGGTGAACGCTGGGCCTTCTGCTGGAACCCGCCGGAGTGATTCAAGCATGATGGATTCCGCTCCAATTCAAGAATCGCCACTTCTCAGGGTCGAAGGACTAACCAAGTTCTTTCCCGTGTCCTCCGGGAACTGGTTCGACCGAAGCCGGAGCTTCATTCACGCCGTTGACGGCGTGGAATTCGAGCTGGGCAGTGGAGAGAGTTTCGGTCTGGTTGGCGAGTCTGGATGCGGAAAGACGACCACCGGAAAGCTGCTCGTGCGGCTTGCCGACCCGACAAGCGGTCACATCATCTTCGATGACGGCGAGGGAGAACCCACGGACATCGCCACTCTGAAAGGGACGGCGCTCAAGACATTCCGAAGGCAGGCGCAGATGATCTTCCAGGACCCATACGAGTCCATGAACCCGCGCCGAACGATATTCGACACTGTGGCTGAGCCGCTCAAGACACAGAAGATGGGCGGGACTCTCGAACAAATCGACAGAGTATCCCGGATGCTGGAAATGGTGGGTCTGACGCCGCCGCGCTCTTTCCTGTTCAGATACCCGCACGAGTTGTCCGGCGGGCAGCGTCAGCGCGTGGCGATTGCCAGGGCGCTGGTAGTGGAACCCAAATTCGTGGTGGCGGACGAGCCCACTTCGATGCTCGATGTCTCCATCAGGACGGGTGTCATGCGCCTGATGGAAGACTTGGCGTCGCGCCTCGGCGTCAGCTACTTGTACATCACCCACGACCTTGCAGTCGCAAGGTATATGTGCGACCGAATAGCCGTCATGTATCTCGGCAAGATAGTCGAGATGGGCGAGACCGAAGAGGTGCTCCAGAACCCCCGCCACCCATACACACGGGCGCTTCTGTCCGCCGTGCCGGTCCCGGACCCGACATACTCGCGTCCTCCGGTCGAGATCGAGGGCGGCGTTTCCATTCCCGTTGACCCGCGCGCTCGCTGCCGCTTCTATGACCGCTGCCCGATTGCCGACGACTTCTGCCGCGACAGCGACCACCCCGAATTAGAGGACAAAGGCGACGGACACATGGCCGCGTGCTATAAGGCATAGCAGGCCGTGTTGACATCTATCGTCATTCTTCCACTGACACGGAGCGGCCTCAATCTGTAAACTATGGTCATGGATTGACCCTTATATCTTCAGTTTTAGATAGTTGGAGCAGGAAACAATGCCCGTTTATGAGATGACTGCGTATCCCAAGACTCTCGAGCTTGATGGGGAATCCATAACAGTCATGCCCCTCAAGCCCGAACACGAAGAAGCTCTCCTGGATTTCTTCCTCAGAGTGTCCGAAGAGGACAGGTACTACCTGAAGGAGGACGTAACGTCGCCGCGCGTCATATCGAGGTGGATAAGCGAGATGGACTACGACAGGGCTCTTCCTCTGCTGGCTATCAACGAAGCCGGGCAGGTCGTCGCCGACGGCACTCTGATGCGAAGCCGGGCGGGAGCCCGCAAGCACGTCGGCGAGGTCAGAATCGTCGTGGACCCGCGATACCGCCAGCACGGGATCGGTTCCGCCGTGGTACGCGAGCTTGCCGAGATCGCGCATGAGACGGGCCTGGAAAAGCTGGTGGCTGAGGTGGTGGACGCCCCTAGAAGCCGCGCGATAGCCACGATGCAGGCGCTCGGTTTCGTAAAGATAGCGACGCTGCCCAACCACGCCAAAGACGTGGCGGGCAGGCCCTGCGACATCGTGATTTCCGAACTGTCGCTGGGCAGGTGGAGCGAATGGTGGCAGATGAGGAGATAGAACTTCTCGACGGCTCGCCTCAGCGACCCTGCGCAAGCCTGTCTATCAGAAAGTCGGGCAGGCCGTGAGTCCGCATCTTCTCCTGCGTGGCCGAGATGTCGTAGATCGCGCGGCGGTGGCTAACGGTTTCTTCTTCGGAATCGTATATAGCGTATGACGCGCTGGGATCGCCGTCGCGCGGCTGCCCCACGCTTCCGGGATTGATTATCAGCCTCTCCTCGCCCAGATCGAACGACCCGCCGAGTGGCGGACTCAGGAAGACTGCGCCCCTCTGGGCGTCCGGGCGGCAAATGAACGGAACGTGCGAGTGCCCCACCAGGCACCAGTACGTATCGAAGTGGTTGAAGCTGGCAATCGCGGCCCGGACCGAAATGACATACTCCCAGATCGGGTCTCTGGGGCTGCCGTGGGCAAGAGTGAATTCATCTATTTCCAGCGTGAGCGGCTGGTCGGCCAAAAAACTCCGCCTGTTCTCATCCAGAACGCCCGCGGTCCACGTGTTCGCCGCGGCTGCGTACGGATTGAACGCCTCGAGGCTCAGCTTGCCTACCGATGCCAGGTCGTGGTTGCCCGCGATGGCCTGGTGCGGGTACTCTCTCAGCAGGTCCACGACCGCCGCCGGGTCTGGTCCATAACCTACCAGGTCCCCAAGCGACCAGATCTCGTCGAAGCCGCCCTGCCTGTTTGCGTCTTCGATGACGGTCGTAAACGCTTCCATGTTGCTGTGTACGTCGGATACTATCAGTGCCCTCAAGAATAACCTCGCCTTGTGGTATTCTTTACACGCGCCGGTTGTCTCGTAATCGTCATTCCCGCATTCCCCACCGTCATTTGTATGTTGAAAATCCCTTCCCCCTTGACGGGGGAAGGTTAGGATGGGGGTGAAACCTCAATTACAATTCAGTCATTCCCGCGAAAGCGGGAATCCAGCCCCAGGTAGGCATTATCGGCGCACGCTATGAATACCCGTCTTGTTGTGGGTTGGCTCAGGTCAATATAATACAAAAGCGTCGGCGAATGTTCCGCTGGCGCCCTACTGTCTGAACATGAATTTGCCGAATTAGAGGATCGGTCGTAAATGAAAGTCAGCCTTCACAGCGACTCTGTAGAAACCACCCACGCGATAGGCCGCGCAATCGGCTCCAACGTCCGCCCCGGAGACATACTCCTGCTGACCGGGGGGCTGGGCGCCGGAAAGACCACACTCACCCAGGGCATCCTCTGGGGACTTGGCTCCGACGAATACGCGCGCAGCCCGACTTTCGTGCTGGTGAACGAGTACGACGCCCGCATTCCCGTTTACCACATGGACCTGTACAGACTCGACTCGTTCGAGGAAATAGACGGCCTCGGACTGGAAGACTATCTATTCGGAGACGGCCTTTGCGTCATCGAGTGGGCGGACAAAGCGCAGGGTTACTTTCCCGTGGACCACGTCGCTATTTCCATAGAGACGGTCTCGGAAGACGCGAGAGTCTTCACACTGGACGCCGACCACGACGGCCGGACGCCTCTCTTCTCAGCGCTGCGCGAAATGAAAGAATGTATCTCAGGGGATTGAGGTAAGCCTTTTGGAACTCCAGATAGACACCTCCACACGCTACGCCTGCGTCGGACTCTCGCGTGAAGGCCGAACTCTGGTCGAAATAGCCTGGCGTTCGGAGCGTAACCACTCGGTCGAGTTGGTTCCCGCGGTCAATCGCGCGCTCGATCAGGCAGGCGCGACAATCGGCGAACTCACTGCCGTGTTCGTGGCATCCGGCCCTGGCGGTTTCAGCGCCCTCAGAGTGGGAATGAGCACAGCTAAGGCCATTGCCCACACGTCCAATATACCTCTCGTAACGGTCGGAACCCTGGAACTCGAGCTTCACCCGTTTAGAAACCTGCCTCACCCGGTTTGCGCGATCATGAGCGCGGGCAGGACCAGGCTATACGTCGGCACTCTCAATCCGGGACAGCAGGACGTGGAGATCGGACTCCAGGACCTGGACTCATTTCTGCAAAGTCTATCCGCCAACACATTCTACTGCGGCGAGGCAGTTCCCGACCTGGAATCGGACATCGCGAGCAGGCTCGGCGGCAACGCAATGCTCTCGCTGGCGAGGCCGCCCTCGCGTCACTCTTCTGCCCTTGCCCATCTCGGCTACGAAAAACTGCAATCCGGCTGCGCTTCCGACGCCGCCACCGTCAGCCCTGTCTATCTGCGAAGCTCGCAGGTCAGCGCCGCCAACAGGCGGTGGGCGCAAGGCCGGCGCGCAAGCTGAATCCACACTGAAATACTCACGAGGTATCTAATTGGAAAAGACATTGGTACTGCTGAAACCCGACTCAGTGCAGAGAGGCCTCTGCGGGGAGATAATCTCTCGCCTCGAACGGACGGGTCTGAAGATAGTCGGCATGAAACTCATGCGGGTCAGCGACGAACTGGCAAACCGCCACTATGGCGAACACGTCGGCAAGCCCTTCTTCGACGGCTTGGTTGGCTTCATCACGTCCGGCCCCATCGTCGCCATGGCATTCGAAGGCAACAACGCCGTATCCATCGTGAGAAAGACTATGGGAGCCACCAACCCGGCGGACTCGCCCCCTGGCTCCATCAGGGGCGACTTCGGCGTGGACATTGGCCGGAATCTGGTGCACGGCTCCGATTCGCCCGAATCGGCGGTCAGAGAACTCGGCCTCTTCTTCACGGCAGATGAACTGCTCAGTTACGGCAGAGCCACGGACCCCTGGATCACGGAATGATCCGTATCCGTCGCGCCTCCGGCCAGACGTTTTCCAGGCCGTAGTAGTCGCGCTCGTCGGGCCCCATCAGGTGGATGATGACGCCGCCGTAGTCCATAAGGATCCAGCCGCTGTTGTGCGTCCCCTCGACGTGATGAAGGCTCGCGCCCGTCGCGGACATCTGCTCCTCTATGTCATTCACCAGCGCGCGCAACTGCCGGCTGGAATCGGCGGTCATTATCACGAAATAGTCCGCGAAGTCGCACGCCTCCTGGACGTCCAGCAGAACGATGTTGGAAGCCTGCATTTCGTCCGCCGCGTCGAACGCCGCCTCCGCCCAGTTCCTCGACTCTATAAGCGCCTGTTCTATCATGCTCGGATTATAGGTGTACTCGTTTCAAAGGGTCAACTCGCCTCACCGTCAGGAGACGACTCCAAAAGTCCCTTCCCCCATGACGGGCTCACAAGGGTATGTAAGTCAATAAACCGTTCGTCCTGAGCTTGTCGAAGGAAGCTTGTCGAAGGACGAGTCCCAAAAATCCCTTCCCCCTTGATGGGGGAAGGCTAGGATGGGGGTGACTCCACCCCTACGCTATCACCTTGAAATTATACTGCGTAGTATTCATCTCCCCCTCCGAGAACCGCCCCATCCGCAGCGTCGAAATATCCACCAGCTTCGACTCCCCCTCCAGCATCAGCTCCGCCATGCACACACCCACCGCCGGCGCCAGCTTGAACCCATGCCCGCTGAACCCGGTGCAGATGTACAGTCCCTCGATCCCGTCAACCCTGTCCATCACCGGATGCAGGTCTGGTGTCGTCGTGTAAAGCCCCGCGTACCCGTGCGCCAGCTGCCCCTCCTCGATACCGGGTATCCGCCTCGAAAGCCGCTCCCATATATCCATCGTGAAGTCCGTGCTCGCCCGCTGGTTGTACGTGTCCGGGTCAGCCTCCGACTCCCGGTTGCCGTTCCCAACCAGCGTCAGGTTGTCCGCCTCCGGCCTGAAATAGATCAGGTTCGTCATGTCGCCCCCGCCAGGATGAAACCCGATGCCCGTCTCCGACCGCCGTATGAAGATCACCTCGTGTCGAGTCGGCATGAGCGGCAGTTCGATCCCCAGATGCTCCAGGAACCGCGACGACCACGGCCCCGTCGCTATCACCGCCGTGTCCGTCTCGTATGTCTCATCCGCTGTCCTCACCGCCGTCACCCGCCCGTTATCCGTTACCACCTCCACCGCCGGAGACTCCAGTTCCATCGAGGCCCCCAACTCTCTAGCGCGCGAGACATAGGCCAGCGCCGTCCCCGACGCGTCCCCGTGTCCCGACTGCGCTTCCCACGCGAAATGCTCATCCTCGCCGTAGTGGAAAGCGGGCGCCAGCTCCCGCGCCTCCATATAGCTCACGATTCGCGTGTCAATGCCCACCCTCTGCTGCATCTCGATGTTGTGAAAGAACCCGTCCGCCTCCGAGTCTGGCGCGAACACCATGTAGCCCGTATGGACGAATCCCGGCTCCCCGTCCCCTCCAACGATGTCGTGCCAGTTGCGGAAGACCCGCAGGCTCTCCCACGCCAGCCGCGCGTTCACCTCCGTCGAATAGTGCATCCGAATCGCGCCCGACGACCGCCCCGTCGAACCCGATCCGAGTGTGTCCCGCTCCAGCAGAACGGGCCCCCGAACCCCTCGCGCCGCGAGGTTGTACAGGATGCTCGCCCCCATCACTCCGCCGCCTATCACCACCGCTTCAGTCATTGCCGCCATCTCGCGCCTCCTTCTCCGCTAAATCCCTCTCCCTCAATGGGGCTGACAAGGGTAGGCAAAAGTCCCTTCCCCCTGATGGGCTCACAAGGGTATGTAAGTCAATAAACCGTTCGTCCTGAGCTTGTCGAAGGAAGCTCGTCGAAGGACGAGTCCCAAAGTCCCTTCCCCCTTTTATGGGGGAAGGTTAGAGCCTGCCCCGTACTTGATACGGGGATGGGGGTGACTCCGCCAATCCAAATTCAATGCCTACCCCTCTCAGCCCTTGATGGGTGAGAGTGAAATTTCACTTTAGACCTGTATAATATCCCCTGCATACCGCTGACACAATCTCAGGAGACGCAACCAAATGGAATACAAGATAGCCGTCCTGCCCGGAGATGGAATTGGCCCCGAGGTAATCGCCGAGTCCATCAAGGTCCTCAACGCCGTCGGCAGACGCTTCGGACACTCTTTCGACCTCGAACGCGGCAGAATTGGCGGCAACGCCATTGATGACTTCGGAACCCCGCTGCCCGACGAGACCATCGAACTCTGCAACGACTCCGACGCCATCCTGTTCGGAGCCGTCGGCGGCCCCAAGTGGGACGACCCCGACGCGCCAACACGCCCGGAGTACGGCATCCTCGCCATCCGCAAGAGCCTCGGCCTCTTCGCCAACCTGCGCCCCGTCAAAGTCTATCCCGCCCTCATAAACTCCAGCCCCATCAAGCCCTCTCTGCTCGAGGGCGTGGACATGATAGTCCTGCGCGAACTCACCGGCGGCCTCTACTTCGCCCAGCCCAAGCGCAGGTGGGAAGAGGACGGCGGACGCATGGGCGTTGACACCCTCCACTACACTGAGCATGAGATCGAGCGTATCGTCCGCGTCGCCTTCGAGCTCGCCATGGGAAGGAGCAAGCGTCTGACCAGCGTTGACAAGGCCAACGTCCTCGAAACCTCCAGGCTCTGGCGTCAGGTCACCGAAGAAGTCCACCAGGACTACTCCGAGGTCGAACTCGAGCACATCCTGGTTGACGCCGCCGCGATGGCCCTGGTCCGCAACCCCGCTGGCTACGACGTCATAGTCGCCGAGAATATGTTCGGCGACATCCTCACCGACGAGGCTTCGGTCCTCTCCGGCTCCATGGGTATGCAGCCCTCCGCGTCCCTCGCCGGACTGCCCGGCGTCACCGACAACGCCGACGAAGCCGTCAGCCTCTACGAGCCCATCCACGGCTCCGCCCCCGACATAGCGGGGCAGGGGATAGCCAACCCAATCGGCATGATACTCAGCATGGCCATGATGCTCCGCCACTCATTCGGACTTGAGGAGGAAGCCCAAGCCGTAGAGCAGGCCGTCGAGGGCGTCCTCGCCGAAGGCTACCGCACCCCCGACATCGCTTCCGACGGCGGCGACCTCATAGGCACCGACCGCATGGGAACCATCCTCGCCGGCCGCGTCTAGCTTCCCACAAACAAGAGCTCAGGGTGGACATTGAGCAGAGAGAAGGCGAACATGGCTGAAGACATACATGTACACGAATCCCTGATGGAAATCGCTCGTCTCTTGACTGAACGGAGCAAACGCCAGGAACTTAAATGGGCTCCCAGCCCACATAGGCCCATGCAATATACTCTTACCTTCCCTGAATCGTTGGTTAAAGTAGGGCGAATGCCTATATCCAGGCAGTATGAGTTTTCGGTATCCAATGAAGTCGGCTTCCCGATAGCGAAATTGGCTGTTGACGGCAACGCTGATGACGTGGACACCGAAGCGTTCGACCTGCTGGTGGAACTGTATGAACTGGCCCAGGCTGAGGCCCTGAATAGAGACGACGTGCTTGAGAAACTGCGGGCAAGACTGTCCGGTTCGCTCACCGACGACGATCCGCCGCCTGCCGAGCCTGCCGCTTCTCGCAAGCGTGGGATTCTGGGAATTCTGTGATAAACATATAGGGCTTCCTCGGATGCCCTATATAATCACCGCTTACGCCCCCGCCTCCCCGAACTCCAGCGACTCCCCCGCCGCCGTCCCGAACCACCCCTCCCCGGGCTCGCCCCGGTCATTGTTTCCACTCTCGACCCGCTTCACCACCTGCACCCCCAGCCTCCCCAGCATCCCGTCAATCTCTCTCACCGAATCCGCGTCCGCCGTCCCCGCCATCCGACTCCGCATCTTCAGCAGGTCCCCCGTGAACGCCAGCGCCATCTCCACCCCTGCCAGGTTGAGCCCCAGGTCCTCCACGAAGTGCTTGATAAGCCTCAGCCGCGCCACATCCTCGTCCGAGTAAGTGCGAAGCGTGCCCATCCGCAGAGGCGCGACGAAACCCGCCCGCTCATACTTGCGAAGCGTCTGCGGGTGCATGTCCAGCGTCTCCGCCACCATGCTGATCAGGTACATCCCGCGCGTCTGTCTCATCGCTCTTCTCCTACCCGCCAAAATCCCTTCCCCCTCGACGGGCTCACGAGGGTATGTAAGTCAATAAACCGTTCGTCCTGAGCTTGTCGAAGGAAGCCTGTCGAAGGACGAGTCCCCAAATCCCTTCCTCCTCGACGGGGGAAGGCTAGGATGGGGGTGACTCCGCTTTGAACCCTCATCCCCCCAGCCTGTTATATAGAGCCTCAACTACCATGTCAAGCGCGTATCCGTGAATTGATTCACAAAGTATATTTACTTGACACAAACCATATCATACCATATACTCACGTCATATACTCATATAGGAGGTCGCGCAATGGTACAAGTTAGCGCTGTTCAGACTTTAGAACGACAGGAAGACATCGCCGCCGACACGCTCGATCCCCGGCTCGCCGAACAGGTCGAAGCCCTCATCGAGCGCGATAACGACCCGCTGGAAATCAAGCATGAGCTGATAGAAGTCCGCGACGCCACCGGACACTGGTACGTCACATCGCCAATCCCCGGCGTCCGCTACTACACCTTCTAGCCCCAAATCCAAGAAATCCCTTCCCCCTCGATGGGCTGGAAGGGGTCTGTAAATCAATAAACCGTTCGTCCTGAGCCTGTCGAAGGAAGCTTGTCGAAGGACGAGTCCCAAAGTCCCTTCCCCCTTGACGGGGGAAGGTTAGGATGGGGGCGGTCCTCACCGCCTGCTAAACTGATACAGGTTCACCGACCAAGCTAACACAGCATTCCTCTCAGAACCTGTGATTAAAGTAAAAGGCCAAATTTCAGTTGCCCCACACCTTCCAATGGAAGTCCCCAACATGAAAGAGCGTCCACACCCCCATCCGCCTTCCCACTCCCAATCGGAATCCGCCGCCCAAAGACCCTGCCGTGCCCTCGCCTCCCTCTTGGCATTGGCCCTCCTCCTCACGCTCGCCGCTATCGCCTGCGCCGAGCAAGACCCCAGGATAGCCTTCATCTCGGACCGCGACGGCAGCGAAGAAATCTACGTGATGAACGCCGATGGCTCAGACGTAACCCGACTGACCGACACCGATGGAAGCATCTCCTCCTATCCCAGGTGGTCGCCCGACGGCCAGCGAATCGCCTTTTCCTCAAGCCAAAGCGGAAACGGCGAGATATACGTAATGAACGCCGACGGCTCCGACCTTACCCAGCTAACCCACAGCGATAGAGATGATTCCAACCCCGTCTGGTCGCCCGATGGACAGCGAATTGCATTCATGCTAGGCCGCGACATAGATTTCGATATTTCCTCGTTGAACGCCGACGGCTCTGGCCTTACCCAACTAGCGGCAGACATATTTGATATTTACTTGGTGAACGCCGACGGCTCCGGCCTCACGCAACTGACCGACGACGCTGGACGTGATTTCCACCCCAGTTGGTCGCCCGATGGACAGCGAATTGCGTTTACCTCAGACCGCGACGGGGATCCCGACATATACCTGGTGAACGCCGACGGCTCCGGCCTTACTCAACTGACCCATAACCGTGAACTTGAGTTCTTCCCTAGCTGGTCGCCCGACGGCCAGCGCATCATGTTTTACACCTGGTCCGGACCCCTCACGATGCTGCACTGGATGAACGCCGCCGGCTCCGACCGTACAACACTTATCCTCCAAGACGCTGAAATTGAATCATTTCATTCGATCCCCGTATTCTCGCCCGACTGGCAAAGCGTCGAGCGCGTCGTGTCTTTCGCGGACCCCGACGGCAACGATGACTATGAGATATACATGATGAACCCCGACGGCTCCGGCCTCACCCAACTGACCGTTGCCGATACATATCGAGGAGCGCGAGACGAAGATCCCATTGTGTTCTCCACCACAACCTACGACTCGGATGGCGACGACGAGATATACATCATGAACCGCGACGGCTCCGGCCTCGTCCGACTCACCGACAACACAAGCCGCGACTTCGCCCCACACCTCGCGCCCACCCCATAAACGCCCGTCAACGATCCCCCTCTCCCTCTGGGTTCACAAGGGTAGGCAAAAGTCCCTTCCCCCTTGACGGGGGAAGGCTAGGATGGGGGTGAAATTCCCCTCAATGGTTTTGAGATAGTTCCTTCGTGCCCTTCGTGGAAAAACCGGATGCGCCGCTCACCCCGCCGCCAGCCCATCCCCCATCAAACAAATCACACTTCAGACTCAATCCTTCTTCCTCCACCAGTTCACTACCATCGCCACGCCAAGCGCTATCAGCAGAACAGGCCAGTACGTGCTGAAGCCGCCCTCGATCACATCGAGCCTTTCAAGAAGCAGTATCAGCCCTATCAGCAGTACCGCAAGTCCCCAGAACATAGCCTGTCTCCCTGATTCCCGGACCACATCGGTCCCTCGCCCCGATTCTACACCACTCCCAATACTCTCCCAACCCTCGCTCTCACCACGGCGCAGCCCACAATCCCCAATTTCTAATCCCCTCCTCAGGGTCTTTTCATTATTAAGCGTCCCTGGAGCAGTCCGTTCGTGGTGAGCTTGTCGAACCATGAACGGACTGCCCTTCGACAAGCTCAGGGCGAACGAGAGATCAAAGACGAGGGGAAAACGAATGACCCTGGATTCCCCCCAAGTTGCCCTTGACGACCACAGAACATTATTGCTACCATACACCTCACAACATTGAAAACATAATATCTGATGGGAAGAGGACGAGGAGGGGGGGACCATGTGCAGCAACGCAGACCCGCGCGCCGCGCTCGCCGAATACATCCGCCATAAGACGGACAACGGCAACCAGGTCGTGGACTACCTGCACGACGTCCTCCACGAAAGACTCGACGGCGTAAAGCACGGACACCGTGAGCGCGCCGCCTCCATACTCACCGAATACGGCGACCTCGCCGCCATCCGCTTCCAGGAAAAGAACAAGGAAGAAAAGAAGGCCAAGCCCTCTCCCAAGCCGCTCAAGCGCGAAGAGCGCGAGGACTCCGAGTTCGACGCCGCCCTCGCTCGCGTCATAAGAGACAAGACCAACGACACTCAGGACGTCGCCGACTACCTCATAGAAACCATGAACGGCATAGACTCGGCCATCGAGTCCGGGCTGGGCAAGATCCGTCACCAGCAAAGGGTGTC
This sequence comes from Dehalococcoidia bacterium, assembly GCA_965202815.1. GTDB lineage: Bacteria > Chloroflexota > Dehalococcoidia > Lucifugimonadales > UBA1123 > VXRN01. The sequence continues at coordinate 548,808 of CBDBCD010000001.1, read as the reverse complement.
AGCCGCCGCCGAACTACTCAGGCGCGCCTATGACCGCGACTGCGGCTACACCCGGACGACCCAGGCCGAAGTGCGCGTCCCAACCCAGGCCGACGCCAATTCCAGCGTCGCGCTCGACACCGAACCCACGGATGTTGCCTCCGGCAATGCTTACACTCCTGAAGAAGAAGCCCGAATCCAGGAAGTTCTCGACAGGATCAAGAAGATAGCCGAGGAAGCCGACCCGTCCGAGTTCGAGGAAGATGAATCCTCAGACCGACGGATAGACTACTCCATGTGGGACATCATAGACAGCCTGCCCGAACCCGAAATCAGCGAAGAGCACGCCAGAATCGGCGCGGCCCTCTTCTACGAAGCGGTCGAAAAACAGAGACTCTGGCGCGAGTCCAATGTCAAAGTCCCAGTAAAGAAAGACATAGATAACCATGACGACGGCTAATCAGTTCATCGAACAATTGAAGATAATCCCGAGCTCGCTGAGGCAGACTGTATTTGAAGAGGCCGGCAACGGCTTGCCGCCCGGGCTTGTCTCACGACTCAAATACCACTGGCCCCTCTGGGCCAGGCAGAACCAGATGCCGTCCGACGACCTCTGGCGCGTCTGGCTGCTTCTCGCCGGCCGCGGCTTCGGCAAGACTCGCACAGGCGCCGAGTGGGTACGCGCTCGCGTCGAATCAGGCCAGGCCTCCAGAATTGCCCTCGTCGCCAGGACTCCACACGAGGTGCGCGACATCATGATCCAGGGAGACTCTGGCATCGTCAAAATCTGCCCTCCGTGGAATATGCCCACTTGGGAATCCTCCAAGCGACGGCTCACCTGGCCCAACGGAGCCATGGCCTTCGCCTTCTCCAGCTACGAACCCGACCAGCTCAGAGGCCCCCAGTTCGACGCCGCATGGTGCGACGAACTCGCCTCATGGCAGTACCCCAGGCTCACCTGGGACAACCTCGCCTTCGGTCTCAGGCTCGGCGCGTACCCGAAGTGCGTCGTCACCACCACGCCGAAGCCCATCGAACTGCTCAGAGAACTCATCGCCAGGAAAGATGTCGAGACCACCGCCGGCTCTTCCTACGACAACTCGCAGAACCTGCCTCCCGGATACATAGACGACATCGCCGCCCGCTACGAAGGCACCAACACCGGAATGCAGGAGATCTACGCCCGGCTTCTCAAGGAGGCCGACGGCGCCCTCTGGAAGCGAGAGTGGATAGACCACCACAGGCTGGACTCGACTCCCGACGACGAAGACATATACATGAAGGCCGTCGCCATTGACCCCGCCGTGACCTTCAACCCCGACAGGAGCGACGAGACCGGCATCATAGTCGCCGGTGTCAGCGACGACGGACGCAGGCCGGACCACGACAAGCATTTCTGGGTGCTCGAAGACGCCTCCGGCGTGATGACCCCCGACGCCTGGGCGCGAAAAGCCGTGGAACTCGCCCACAAGCACGGCGCCGAATTCATCACCGGCGAAACCAACCAGGGCGGAGCGCTCATAGAAACCGTGCTGCGCCACGCCCCCGGCGGCCAGTACATCCGGTTCAGGGGAGTCCACGCCGTGCAGAACAAGCGCGCCCGCGCACAGCCCGTCGCCGCCATCTACGAACAGGGACGCGCCCACCACGTCGGACAGTTCACCCAGCTCGAGGACCAGATGTGCGGCTGGACGCCCCAGTCCACCGACTCCCCCGACCGCATGGACGCCCTCGTCTGGGCCATCAACGGCCTCACCGAACACGCCCGCCGCGGCCTCTGGCTCTGGGTATAGCCCTGGGTACAGTAGGGGCGTCCCTTGTGGGCGTTGTGGGCGCCCCCCAGTCCCTTCCCCCTCAACGGGCTCACAAGGGTAGGCAAGTCAATAAACCGTTCGTCCTGAGCCTGTCGAAGGAAGCCTGTCGAAGGAAGCCTGTCGAAGGAAGCCTGTCGAAGGAAGCCTGTCGAAGGAAGCCTGTCGAAGGAAGCCTGTCGAAGGAAGCCTGTCGAAGGAAGCCTGTCGAAGGACGAGTCCCAAAATCCCTTCCCCCTTGACGGGGGAAGGCTAGAGCCTGCCCCGTACTTGATACGGGGATGGGGGTGATTCCTTATACCGACCAAATTAACTCAGCATCAGCCCAACCAATCTTCTTGACTGCCATACAACCCCATGTTAGCATGAACACTAGTTCAATAAACCCTTAAATCCAGCCTGCGGAGGTTATGCGCGTGGCAACTCAAGAGCTACTGGAGGTCAGTAACCTGGCCGCCGAAAAATTCCAGGACATCCTGAAAGAACAGGGCGACGAGGACGGTATGCTCCGAGTCATGGTCATGCCCGGTCCGCAAGGCGGAATACAATACATGCTGAGCGTCGAGAAAGAAGCCGCGGAAGACGACCTCGTAGTGGACACCGCCACTATCCAGGTCCTCGTGGACTCCGACAGCGCCCCCTTGCTCGACGGCTCCACCATTGACTACATGGAAGGCCTGATGAGAAGCGGCTTCGTCATCAGCAACCCCAACTTCCAGGGCCACGGCGAAGGCGGCGGCTGCGCCTGCGGCGGCGGTGGCTGCGGATGTGGCGGTGGCGGTGGCGGCGGAGGCTGCGGTTGCGGCGGCGGTGGTGGTGGAGGAGGCTGCGCCTGCGGCGGCCACTAGCCCCCCGACAACTTAGTTGTGGTGGATATTCAGGTTCCGATTCATCCCCTCTCCCCCTGGGAGAGGGTGAGGGTAGATAATCCGTCAATCCAAAGATGTTGAACCACTAGTATCCGGATCCACCCAACCTGCGAATGAAAAGCGGAGCGAAACAAACGCTCCGCTTTTACTTTGCAGCCCAACCACCCCAAAGCCCCTTCCCCCTCGACGGGGTGACAAGGGTATGCAAGTCAATAAACCGTTCGTCCTGAGCCTGTCGAAGGAATCTTGTCGAAGTACTAGGCCAAAACCCGTTCGTCCTGAGCTTGTCGAAGGAAGCTTGTCGAAGTACCAGGATGGGGGTGAAACCACCCACGAAGGACGAGTCCCAAAATCCCTTCCCCCTCGATGGGGTGACAAGGGTATGTAAGCAATAAACCGTTCGTCCTGAGCTTGTCGAAGGAATCTTGTCGAAGTACTAGGCCAAAACCCGTTCGTCCTGAGCTTGTCGAAGTACCAGGATGGGGGTGAAACCTCAACTACAATTCAGTCAAAGGTGAGCTTGCTAAATTGCTGTTCCGAACCATAGACCTGTTTCAAATAGACCCCGCGCTCGCGATCATCTCGCTCGCGGCGTTTTCCCTGTCACTCGTCATAGCCATCACCTTCCACGAATTCAGCCACGCCTACGCCGCCTCCAGCCTCGGCGACAACACCGCCCGCGGGCTCGGACGCCTCACCCTCAACCCCCTCGCCCACCTCGACCCGCTCGGCGCTATCCTCATCTTCTTCGCCGGATTCGGCTGGGGCAAGCCCACCCCCGTCAATCCTGCGTTCCTCAGAATCGGATACCGGCCCGGAATGGCTGCCGTCTCATTCGCCGGTCCCGTCTCCAACGTCATACTCGCCATACTGTTCGCCATCCCTATCAGGGCCGGCCTCGTTGAAACTGCGGGAAGCGGCTTCTCGGTAGCCGGATATGGCTCCGACGCCATACTCGCCTTCACCCTCGAACAACTCGTATTCTGGAACCTGCTCCTGGCCGTATTCAACCTGCTGCCCATCGCGCCCCTCGACGGCTTCAAAGTCGCGCTCGGACTGCTGCCCCGCAACGCCGCCAACTCCTTCGCCAGGCTCGAACCCTACGGGCCCGGAATCCTCCTCGTGATAATCGCTCTTGGATTCCTTTCACCCAATTTGCGAATTCTGTCCATAGTCATCAGCCCCGTCCTGAATCTCCTTAGCGTCATAATACTTGGCAGGCCCCTTATGTGATAACCTATCATCAACACGATTGCAAAAATCCCTTCCCCCGATGGGCTGAAAGGGGTATGTAAATCAATAAACCGTTCGTCCTGAGCCTGTCGAAGGAAGTTTGTCGAAGGACGGGGCCCAAAGTCCCCTCCCCCGATGGGCTGAAAGGGGTATGTAAATCAATAAACCGTTCGTCCTGAGCCTGTCGAAGGAAGCTTGTCGAAGGACGGGGCCCAAAGTCCCTTCCCCCGATGGGCTGAAAGGGGTATGTAAATCAATAAACCGTTCGTCCTGAGCCTGTCGAAGGAAGCTTGTCGAAGGACGGGGCCCAAAGTCCCTTCCCCCTCGATGGGGGAAGGTTAGGATGGGGGTGATTAGCTTCGCTGCCTTAGAAGTTCTCGATCATCTGGAGGAATGAGTTGGAAAAGATAGCCATTGTGGGAGTAAGTCCGGTCGGAGCGTCAATAGGCTTGGCGCTGATGGACCGCCGCCTGAACAACACCGAAATCGTAATTACCTCCGGGGATAGAAACATTATCTCCGATGTGTCCAAACTTGCCGCCGCCAACAAGACCACCACTTCCATGCGGGACGCCGTGGAAGATGCGCACCTCGTGATTCTTGACGCCCCGGTCGGCGAACTCCGGGAAGTCATGGATACTATCGGCCCCTACGTCGAATCCGGCGCAGTCGTCACCGACACCTCTAACGTCAAGGGGCCGGTGATGAAGTGGTCCGAGGAACTTCTGCCGCAAGACGCCAGCTTCATCGGCGGCTATCCGCTTATCAAGTCGCCTCCGGAGTCAATTGAAGCCGCCAATGCCGGAATCTTCAGCGGCGCCAGATATACCATCACGCCCAAGGACGATTCGGACCAACAGTCAATCCGCACCGTTGTGGGACTGGTGGAGGCAATCGGCGCGACTCCCGTCTTCCTGGACCCCGCCGAGCATGACTCCTATGCCGCCGCTATGCACCATCTCCCCATGATAATGTCGTCCGCCTTCGTCACCGCCACCGCCGGCAGCGAAGGGTGGCGCGAGATGCACATGATGGCCGAAGCTCAGTTCAACACGTTCGGGAAGCACGCCTCCAATGACCCGCTCCACAACGAGGCGGTCTGCCTGGCGAACCCGGACTCTATCGTGCACTGGGTTGATCAACTCATCCTCGAACTCTACAACTACAGGAACGAAATCAAGTCAGTTGACAACGATGGCGGCGACGCGCTTCTGGACCGCTTCGTCAAGGCTTGGGAACTCAGGGCCAAGTGGGAAGCGGACGCGGTCGTTCCCAGGGAAGGCGCTCATCTCCCGTCAGCGGGCGAGTCAATGATGAGCGCGATGCTCGGCGAAAAGCTCGCTCAACGGCTCAGAAGCAGCGGCAAGGACGATGTAGAAAGCCGTACCACGTATGTCAGGAGGAACAGGTAGATGGAACGAACGGTACATGGGAGCCCGAGGCTCGAAGCGACTGTCGTTCCGCCCGGGGACAAGTCAATCTCGCACAGGGCCGCGCTGCTCAACGCTATCTCCGATGGCCGGGCGAAGGTCACCAACTTCTGCGTTGGCGACGACCGTACCTCTATGCTCGGATGCCTTCGCGGTCTGGGCGTCCAAATCGAAGAGAGCGTCGAAGACGGGACAGAAACATTCACCATCAACGGAATGGGCCTCGACGGCCTGTCCGAGCCGTCCGACTATCTCTACGCCGGCAACAGCGGCACCACCATGCGGCTCGTCTCCGGCCTTCTCGCCTCCCAGCCCTTCTTCAGCGTCATCACCGGAGACTCGTCGCTCCGCGGCAGGCCCATGAAGCGCATCCTCACGCCCCTCTCGATGATGGGCGCCCGGGTCATGGGACGCGGAGGCGGCTCGCTCGCTCCCCTCGCTTTCGACGGCGGCGGACTTCACGGCATAGAATACGAAATGCCCGTGGCCAGCGCCCAGCTAAAGTCCTGCATCCTGATCGCCGGACTATTCGCTGAAGGTGAGACGTCCGTCATTCAGCCCGCCGAGTCCCGCGACCACACGGAGCGGATGATGGCCTCCATGGGCGCGGACGTGGACTGGGACGGCCTTAGATTGACGGTTCGACGCCCCTCCCGGCTCGAATCCCTCGACATACAGGTCCCCTGCGACATCAGCGGCGCGGCCTTCTGGCTCGTCGCCGGCGCCGCTCACCCCAACGCCCGCATTACCGTGCAGGGCGTCGGCATCAATCCGAGCCGGACCGGGGTACTCGACGTCCTCAACGACATGGGCGCCAACATAAGGATGGAGAACGTCCGCGAAATTGGAAACGAGCCTTCCGCCGACCTCGTAGTCGAATCCAGCGACCTGCGCGGCGTGGAAATATCCGGCGACATCATCCCGCGCGTGATTGACGAAATTCCCGTTCTCGCGGTCGCCGCTTCCCAGGCCACAGGCCAGACGGTTGTCAGGGACGCCGCCGAACTCAGGGTCAAGGAGTCCGACAGAATCGCCGCGACCGTCGCCGGACTGGATGCGCTCGGCGCGAAAGTCCGCGAGACCGAGGACGGCATGATGATAGAGGGCGGATCCAGGCTCGCCGGAGCGGAAGTCCAGAGCCACGGCGACCACAGGATCGCCATGTCTATGGCGGTCGCCGGACTGATTGCCGACGGCGCGACTACCGTCGGCGAATCGGAAGCGGTGGACGTCTCATACCCGACGTTCTGGGGCGAATTGGAAAATGCGAAAACCTGAGACCAGGCCGGAGTCCGATGTCCGGCCATTATCTGCCGTTCCCGCGTCCCCCACCGTCATTCCCGCGAAAGCGGGAATCCAGAGGCCGCGGCCGGACGGTGCGCCCGAAGCCGGCGACCCGCCGCCCCGAAAGGGACGCCTCTTCGTCCTCTCCGGTCCATCCGGCGTAGGCAAGGACGCCGTCCTCTCGAAGATCAGGCGCTTTGAACGGCCCTACTTCTTCACGACGACGGCGACCACCCGCCCGATGCGCTCCGGCGAGCGAGACGGCGTGGACTACATCTTCCTGGATTGCGGCGCCTTCCGGCGCATGATCGAGCGGGGAGAGTTGTTGGAGTGGGCGGAAGTATATGGAAACCTGTACGGCGTTCCGAAGTCCCAGGTGATAGAGGCGTGCGACCGGGGTCTTGATGTTATAGTAAAAGTGGACGTGCAGGGCGCGAATACCATCAAGCGGATGATGCCGGAAGCGACGCTCATCTTCCTGGCGCCGCCCGATATGCCGGCGTTGGAAAGGCGTCTGAGAAGTCGCGATACGGAGACGGAGGCGGACTTCATGCTCAAGCTGGAAACCGCCGGCGAAGAGGTGAAGGAAGCCCACAGATTCGATCACCGCGTCGTGAACCATGACGACGGCATAGAAGAAGCGGCAAGCGCGATAGACCGGATCATCCGGGCCGGAACCGAATGCCAAAGACAGACAAAGGGGTAGCGTAAATGGACCGCTCGTTGACCGACGTGAAAGTTCTCGATCTCACCCATGTTCAGGCCGGCCCGTCCTGCGCCCAGATGCTTGGGTTCCTGGGCGCCGACGTCATAAAGGTCGAGGACACCCGGGGCGGTGACAGCACGCGCCAGGACCTCGCTCATCGGGAAGGCGTGGATAGCGTTTACTTCCTGATCTTCAACAACAATAAGCGCGCTATCACCCTCGATCTCAAGACCGATAAGGGCAAGGAGATGTTCGTCGGCTTGGTCGGCTGGGCCGACATACTCGTTGAGAACTTCGGACCCGGCATGATGGATAGACTTGGGCTGGGCTGGGAGCGGCTCCGCGAGATCAACCCCCGCCTGATCTATGCTACGATAAAGGGCTTTGGAACGTTTGGCCCATACTCTGGTTATAAAGGCTTCGAGTTCGTGGCGCAGGCCGCCGGAGGCGCCATGGCGACCACAGGCTTCGGAGACAGGCCGCCTGTCCCGGTTTCTCCCGGTGTCGGCGACTCGGGGAGCGGGCTGCACGCCGCCATCGGCATACTGGCCGCGCTTCACAAGAGGGAGCGAACCGGCGTCGGCCAGATGGTGGAAGTGTCCATGCAGGACTCCGTCGTCAACCTGATGCGTATGTCGCTCACCCGGACTCTCGCCGAGGGAATACCGAACAACCGCATCGGGCACATGGGATTCCGTGGCCTGCCGATGGTGTTCCCGTGCTCTCCCGGCGGCCCCGACGACTATGTGATGATTCACCCACGCGGCGACGGCTGGGACCTGACTCTCGCCGCCATTGACCGCGCCGACCTGATAGGAGACCCTCGCTTCGACGACGAAGAGAAGCGCTACGAGAATTCCGAGGAAGTGACCCGGATACTCACTGAATGGACATCCAAGCGTACCAAGTGGGAAGCGATGGATACGCTGGCAAACGCCGGAGTGCTGTCCGCCGCTACCATCGGCGCGACAGAGGTCCTGGAGAACGAGCACCTCATTGCCCGCGACATGATCGTCGAGGTGGAGGACCCGGCGCGGGGCGACTACCGGATGATCGGCATTCCCGTAAAGCTGTCCGACGACCCCAACATCGTGACTCGCGCCCCCCGATACTCCGAACACACCGACCAGATACTAACCACCATCCTCGGCTGCTCCGAAGAAGAAGTCGCCGAGATGCGGAGTCGGGGGGTCGTAGTCTGAATCGCCGCGCTTACGCCGTTCTCTCCTCCAGCCACTCTTTGCTGAACTCGAGGCCGACGCCCGGCGCGTCGCTGGGCACGAGGTAGCCGTCCTTTATCACGGGCGTGCCGGGGAGCAGTACCATCTCCTCCAGGGGAACGCCCGGAGGCGCGACGCCCTCTGATCGCTCGCCCCAGGGTATGACAGGCATAGCGTAGGCCAGGTGCTGGCCGTATGGCATGTTCATCCCGCCGTGGCCGATCACGGTTACGCCGTGCGCCTCCGCGATGTGGCAGATGCGCACGCTCGCAGTTATCCCGCCGACCCAGGCTGCGTCAGGCTGGAGTATGTCAACCAGGCCCTGACCGGCGGCCAGCGCGAACGGGTGGATAGTGTACCAGTGCTCGCCGGTCGCCAGGGTCTGGCCGGGGATGCGCTGGCGCACCTTGAAGTAGCTGTCCATGTCTTCGGGCAGCAGATAGTCCTCCAGCCACTTGATGCGATAGGGCTTGAGCGCCTCCGACAGCCTGACTATGTACTCGGTATTGAGCGACATCCATGCGTCAACGGCGATCTCCACGTCGGGGCCCACCTGCTCGCGGGTTCGGGCGACGAGTTCTTCGTTCTTGCGAAGTCCCCCGATGTCGTCCTCTGGCCCATGCTGCACGAACAGCTTGACGGCCTTGAACCCAAGCTCTAGGAACCACTCGATGTAATTCTCAGTGCCGTAGGTCAGCATCGTGTTGGAGGCGTAGCAGAAGATTTTGTCCTTGACCGGTCCGCCCAAGAGCTCGTACACAGGAAGTCCGAGCAGCTTCCCCTTGAGGTCCCAGAGCGCGTTGTCCACTGCGCTGATGGCGTAGCTGGCGAGCCCGTGAGTGCCGTAAGCGGAGGAGGATCGGCGCATGAGGTCCCAGTGCTTCTCGATAGCCATCGCGTCCTGGCCTTCGAGGAGGGGCGCGAAGTGGTCATTGATTATGGAGACCACCGGTCCGCTCACCGTGGTGAATCCGACTCCCCAGGTGCCGTCCTCGGCGGTGACGACGCAGGCGGTGCGGTTCCAGCTTTCGCTCCATCCCCGACCGCCGAACTCGTCCTTATAGCGGGCCATCGGGCTTGTGAAGTGGCCAGCGCCCGGAATCGCTGGAACTCTGGGTTCGGTCTTCATCGGTGGCGTTAGCGTTACGGCGGCGGCTCGGATTTCCTTGATCTTCAATGAAGTTCCTCCGGATCAATATCCAATTGTGAATTATGAATTGTCAGTTGGCGGGGCAGCTTAATGCTGTCCAGGTTGGTAGGCGGGGGACTCACCCTCACCCTAGCCCTCTCCCATCGAGGGAGAGGGGATTTCTCAGGATTGGAGTTCGGTTATCATGGCGGCGAGGCGTTCCTCGTCTTCGGGTGTTGATGTGGGAAAGTCGAAGCTGATGGAGGTGGCGTAGTCGCCGTGGGTCTCTTTGAGCTTTCTCACTATATCGTCGTGGGTGCCGACGACCGCGAAAGTCTCGAGCATGTCGTCTGTAATCTGGCCGCCCATTTCCGGCCACCTGTTGTCCACGGACATCCGATACAGCCTGGCGGCGGTGTCTTCCCAGCCGTGTGTACTCATGACCGACTCGTAGCTCCTTGTGGATGCGTAGAACGAAATCTGGCCCTTGACTCCCGCCTTCTTGGACTCGACTTCTTCCTCGGTCTCGCCTGTGATAATGAATCCCCCGGCGTTTATCTCGATTTCGTCGAGTGAGCGTCCAGCGCGGTCGGCGCCGATCTTCAGGTTTGGAATGATGACATCCCTGGTGTACTTGGGAGTGCAGAACCCGTGCAACAGGACTCCATCGCAGACCTCGCCGGCAACTCGAAGCATGTAGGGGTTCACCGCGGATATGAAGACCTTGACATCGGGGTTGGGAATCGAACCGGGGTTGAAGAACGGGGGCATCAGGTTGAAGTCGTAGTGGTCGCCATGGAATTGCACTCTCTCGCCTGTCTGCCATGCATTCCATATATGCTTGAGGGCCTGGATATACTCGCGCATTCTTGGTGCTGGTGCTGTCCAGTTCATGCTGAAGCGGCGGACTATATGTCCCCGCACCTGGCTGCCGAGCCCAAGCGCGAAGCGACCGCCGGACATCGCCTGCAAGTCCCAGCTGAGGTATGCGACGTCCATAGGACTGCGGGCGAAAGCCAGGGCAATGGAGGTGCGAAGGTTGACATTCTGTGTGTGTTCGGCGGCTATGGCCAGCGGCAGAAATGGATTGTGGTTCGTTTCCGCGGAGTTTGTGGTGTCGAATCCCAGACGCTCCGCGCGCCTCGCCGACTCAGCTATTTCAGCCGGGGCATTCCCCGCCAATCGGGTTCCAACTTTCAAGATATCCCCTCCGTATTAGAATATGCGATATTTAGCGGGCATATGATAGCAGACACTCTGCTTCGATGTCTGAAATCCGCGTTGACACATGAATTCAGTCCTGTCTATACTATTCCTCAGATTCCTTGGTGGTTTGAGCGAGGCGGACCCACCCGTTCCCATCCCGAACACGGAAGTGAAACGCTTCAGCGCCGACGATACTGCACTCGCGAGGGTGTGGGAAAATAGGTCACTGCCAGGGTTTTTTTGTTGCCCCGATTCAAGAGCTATGGTCAGGAAGGGGAGTCATTCCATCGGATTCAAACCCGGATTTATATGGGTTAAAGCTAGATGACCGCTTTTCAGTCCATTCCACCCATGTTACAATCAGTCCGTGATATAGTCACAACAACTCAATAAACAGCAAGGTCGGATGGCGGCTGGGCTCATGTAGTCCATTCGATTGCAACGTCTCAATCAACCGTATCGGCGCGCTTTACCAGATTCGCGCTATTACCTATAATTGAGCCAAGACCTACATGTTGGAAAGCTGCGGTAATGATTACAGAAGAGAATAGAGAGCAGATACCCGCCGAAGAGGATATGGGTCAGTTGCTCGATCAAATGGGAGAAATGAAGTCCGCGCGCAGGGGCGACATAGTCGAAGGCGTCATAATGCGAGCAGACGCCTCAGACGGCCTCTTCGTGAACATCGGACAGAAGTCCGAGGCGCATGTGCCGTCGAACGAGATGCGCACCGTGGAGACGGATGATGTCTCCAGTCTTGCGGGAGGTTCGATCATCGCAATGGTTGTGCGCCCCGAGTCCGGCGACAACCCTGCGATTCTGTCAGTTGACAGAGCGGTAGGAGAGCAGGGCTGGCGTTCGCTGGAGAAAGCGATGGAATCGGGCGAGGTCATAGAAGGCAATATCGCCGGTTTCAATCGCGGCGGCTCGATAGTGGAAGTCGAAGGCGTACAGGGATTCGTTCCCATGTCGCAGCTGGTTTCCGTACCGCGAGAGAGATTCCGGCTGTACCAGGAGGAAGGCAGCAGCCTTTCGCAAGAAGAACAGCAGAGCATTCAGGCCGCGCAGGCCGCCGAACTGGGACGGAGCATCCAGATGAAAGTTCTGGAGGTAAACCGGAGTCGCAATCGAGCGATCTTCTCCGAACGGCAGGCCGTCCAGGAATCTCGAGACGCGCTGAAGGCCAAGCTGATCGCCGAGTTGAGCGAAGGAGAAGTCCGAATGGGCCGGGTCACCGGCATCAGCAGTTTCGGCGCCTTCGTGGACATAGGCGGAGCGGACGGCCTGATTCATATCTCTGAATTGTCCTGGAGCATGGTGAATTCTCCAGAGGAAGTCGTCAGCGTCGGCCAGGAAGTTGACGTATATGTTCTGCGGGTTGACGCCGAGAACATGAAGATAGCCCTGAGCCTGAGAAGGCTTCAGCCGGAACCCTGGGAGACCATACAGGACCGACACAATATCGGCGACGTGGTTGATGCGACAGTTACGAAGTTGACGAATTTTGGTGCCTTTGCGCGTGTGGAAGATTCCATAGAGGGTTTGATACACATATCAGAACTCTCTGCGAGGATGATCAGCCATCCTCGGGAGGTGGTTAGGGAAGGAGATGACGTCAGGGTGAAGATTCTGCGAATCGAGCCCGAGCGCCGAAGGCTGGGACTGAGCCTAAAACAGGCGGACGACGGCAACTACTTCTAGCAACCGGCAACTTTCCGACTTCCTGATTTTCCCACTAGGAGACTCTTCCATGGCAAGCAGGTTTGAGAAATTCTCGGAAAGGGCGCGCAGAGTCCTTTCCCTGGCACAAGAAGAAGCCCAGAGATTCAATCATACTTACATTGGGACGGAGCACATTCTTCTTGGACTTGTCCGCGAGACCGACGGGGTTGCGGCAAAGGTCTTGTCCAATCTCGGCGTAGAGTTGAACAAGGTGCGTTCCGCGGTAGAGTTCATCATCGGAAGAGGTGAGCGAACTACCACAGGCGAGATCGGACTGACGCCGAGGGCCAAGAAAGTCATCGAACTGGCGGTTGACGAGGCGCGGCGGCTTCAGCATAACTACATCGGTACAGAGCACCTGCTGATCGGGCTGATGCGCGAAGGCGAGGGCGTGCCGGCAGGCGTACTGGAGAGTCTTGGAGTGACGCTCGATAAGATTCGCGCCGAGACAAGTCGCATCCTCAGCCAAAATGTTCAGCAGGAACAGCGCGGGTCGCGCGGACGTTCCACGTCCGGCACTCCAACCCTCGATCAACTTGGCGTTGACCTGACCAAGGCCGCCAGGGAGGGCAAGCTGGACCCAACGGTAGGGCGCGAGAAGGAAATTCAGCGCGTTACGCAGATTCTGAGCAGGCGCACGAAGAACAATCCCGTTCTGGTGGGCGAGCCCGGAGTGGGCAAGACAGCCATCGTAGAGGGTTTAGCGCAGCGCATAGCCGGGAACGATGTCCCAGGCACGCTTCAGAACAAGAGACTGGTAACACTGGACATGGGCGCGCTGGTCGCCGGCACAAAGTACCGCGGCGAGTTCGAGGAGCGGCTCAAGAAGGTCGTGGAAGAGATCACCAAGGCTGGCAACTGCGTTCTGTTCATAGACGAGGTTCACACTATCGTCGGCGCGGGCTCCGCCGAGGGGGCCGTTGACGCCGCCAACATCCTGAAGCCATCGCTGGCAAGGGGCGAACTTCAGACGATTGGCGCGACCACACTAGATGACTATCGCAAATACGTGGAGCGCGACCCGGCCCTCGAGAGACGCTTCCAGCCGGTCAGGGTGGAAGAACCCAGTGTCGAGGAGACGGTGGACATTCTGCGCGGGGTCAAAGGGAAGTACGAGGAACATCATCAACTGGAGATAACGGACGAGGCCGTGCAGGAAGCCGCGACGCTCGCCGCGCGCTATATTGCGGACCGCTTCCTTCCCGACAAGGCCATTGACCTCATAGACGAGGCCGCGTCCAGAGTCAGGATAAACTTTACGACCGCGCCTCTATCGGTCCAGGAAGTGACCAAGATGCTCGAGAGCGTCCGAAAGGAAAAGGACGAGGCGATAGCGGGCAGGCAGTATGAGTATGCGGCTGAGTTGAGAGACCGAGAGGCCAGCATCGCGGAAAAGCTCGGCGAACTCGAACGGGACTGGAAGGAAGAACAGGAGGATGAGAGTCCGACGGTCACTCACGACGACATCGCAGAGGTCGTCAGTATGTGGACTTCGATCCCCGTTACGCGGCTGGCGGCGACCGAGACCGAGCGACTGATCAACATGGAGCAGACGCTTCATGAGGGCGTAATAGGGCAGGACGAGCCGATAAGTCTGGTATCGAAGGCGGTTCGCCGCGCGAGGGCCGGACTCAAGAATCCTCGCCGCCCTACGGGTATATTCCTGTTCCTCGGCCCGACAGGCGTGGGGAAGACGCTGCTGGTGCGGAAGCTGGCCGAGTTCATGTTCGGTTCGGAGGACGCGCTGATACGCATAGATATGTCGGAGTTCATGGAACGTCACTCCGTGGCCCGTCTCGTGGGCGCGCCGCCGGGCTACATCGGTTATGACGATGGCGGCCAGTTGACCGAGACAGTGAGACGCAAGTCCTACTGCGTCATTCTGCTGGACGAAATCGAAAAGGCTCACCCGGAAGTCTTCAACATACTGCTCCAGATATTCGATGACGGACATCTCACCGATTCCAAGGGCAGGAAGGTGGACTTCCGAAACGCGGTCATCGCAATGACGTCCAACATTGGGTCCGACCTTATCAGGCAGGACAGGTCGGTTGGCTTCGCCGCGAGGTCCGAAGCCGGGCAGTCGGAGGAACAGGCTTACCAGAGGATGAAGACCAACGTGCTGGACGAGGTGAAGCGCTTCTTCAGGCCCGAGTTCCTGAACAGGATTGACGGGCAGGTTGTGTTCCATGCGCTGAACCGGGAGCATATGCACCAGATAATCCCCATCGAGATGAAGGACGTGGCCTCCAACCTGATAGAGAAGGGCATAAACTTGGAGATCACCGATGCGGCCAAGGAATGGCTGGTTGAAAAGGGTTACGATCCTATCTTCGGAGCCAGGCCGCTGCGCCGAGTTATCCAGGACAACGTGGAAGACAAGCTGTCCGACGCGATTCTGGCGGGTGATCTGGGTCCCGCGGATACGGCAATCATTGATGTGGACGATGACAGCATAATAGTCAAGTCGGAGTCGCCCTTCTCGGTAGTTTCCTCGACTTAGCGCGAAACAGACAGAATGTGACAGTCAAGGTCTGGGGCGACGTTCGTACCCAGACCTTTGCTTTTTCGGGTGAAGAGTGGCAAGAAAAGCGCAAAGCATCTTTGTATGCGACAGCTGCGGTTCCGAAACGTCCCGCTGGGAGGGACGTTGTTCAAAGTGCGGCGAATGGAATTCTCTGAAAGAATTCAGCGCGGCGCGATCAGGCGGAAGCAATCGAACGTGGGCTGGTTTGTCGCAGACAGAGGTCGTGCGACTTGGGGACGTTAGCAGCGAGCGACAGCCGAGACTCGCGCTCCGGTCGGGCGAGTTTGCCAGGGTCCTGGGCGGCGGTCTGGTGCCCGGATCGGTTATTCTGCTTGCCGGAGATCCGGGAATCGGAAAGTCCACGCTTCTCCTCGATGTGGCGGCGGATGTGGCGAGGGGCGGAAAAGCTCTGTACGTAACCGGAGAGGAGTCTCCGGAGCAGGTCAAACTCCGCGCCAACCGACTTGGCGTTGACGCCGACGCTATGTACTTGCTTCCCACGACCAGCCTGAGCGTGATACTGGCGCAGCTCGACGAGATCAGGCCCTCGCTCGTCGTGGTTGATTCGATTCAAACTGTATTTCACGAAGACCTGTCCTCCGAGGCAGGCAGTACTTTCCAGATAAGAGAGTGTGCCAGGCAGCTGACACAGTGGGCGAAACTGTCCGGGGCGTCCGTGATACTGGCGGGTCACGTTACCAAGAGTGGAGACATAGCGGGGCCGCGCGTTCTCGAACACGTCGTTGATGTGGTACTGCACATCGAGGGCGACCCTGTAAGCTCATTCAGGTTGCTGCGATCAATTAAGAACAGGTTCGGCTCTACGAATGAAGTTGGTGTGTTCGAGATGACCGAGAAGGGTATGCGGGACGTGCCTGACCCATCGGCACACCTGCTCGCGCAGAATACGGGCCACTTAGTCGGTTCGGTCATCGTTCCCTCGGTGGAGGGGAGCCGGGCGGTGCTTGTAGAAGTTCAGGCGCTCACCAATCCGTCACTTCTGCCGACACCACGCCGAGTAGCCTCCGGAGTAGATTACAACAGGATGCTGCTCATCTGCGCCGTCCTGACAAGAAGGGCGGGCATATCCCTCGCTTCCCAGGATGTCATAGTCAATGTCGCGGGAGGGATGAGGATTTCCGAACCGGCCGCCGACCTGGCCATAGCTCTTGCTATCGTATCGAGTGTGCGGGACGCTCCTTTGAAGAATAAGCTGGCGGCGTTTGGGGAGCTTGGGTTAAGTGGCGAAATCAGGTCTGTCTCTCAAGTGGAAAGGCGAGTGCGGGAAGTAGCGAGACTGGGTCTGAAGATATGTCTGGCGCCACCGAATCGCAATGGGGTCAGCGTTCCACAGTGGCATAGCGACATCCGGGTCGCTCCGGTAACGACGCTGAGAGAGGCAATAAGAATCGGGATGGGAACATCGGAACGCGCGGGCGTAACCCATTAGAGTTGCTGGAGAGGTGCAAAACTGAAAGCCGCATATTTTCAATGTATAGGTGGAGCGAGCGGAGACATGGCGCTGGGAGCGTTGGTTGACGCCGGTCTGTCCATGGAAGTTCTTGGCGATGCAATTGCCCAGATGGGAGTGAGTGGCGTTTCTCTCGAGTGTGAGCAGGCGCAGAGAGGTGGTCTTACGGGCACATTCGTGCGTGTGAACTTAGATGCCGAGGCGGAAAGGACTCGCAACTTCGGTGATTTCATCGAGATTGTGGAATCATCCACTCTGTCGAATCGAGTCAAGGAGCAATCCACGGCGGTCTTCAGGCGAATGGAGCAGGCCGAGGCGAGAGTCCATCGCACCAGTGCGGACGACGTTCACCTGCACGAGTTGGGGACACTGGACACCCTGGCCGATGTCGTCTGCGCCGCGGCGGGTTTGGAAGCATTGGGAGTGGAGCGCGTATTCTCGTCTCCTTTCCCGATGGGCGCCGGTGTGTTCAGGAGTGCGCACGGGGTTCTCCCGGTGCCGTCTCCCGCAACTTCCGCGCTGTTCACCATGGCGGATGCGCCGCTTGTTCCAGCCCCCGGCAACCCCACTTGGACGGGCGAGATGGTTACGCCGACCGGCGCCGGCATCATCACGACGCTGGCGGAGTTTCGCCAGCCTAGGTTAAATGTCCAAGCCGTTGGTTACGGCCTCGGCGCCAGAGATCCCGAGGCATACCCGAATGCGCTGGGCTTGTGGGTCGGCGAGTTGGAGGACGAAGCTCCGAAGGCTGGCTTGAGTCTCATAGAAACGAACCTGGACGATTGCACAGGGGAAGCGCTGGGGTACGTTCTGGAGAGGCTGTTCGATCTCGGAGCGCGTGACGTCTGGTTCACGCCAATCTACATGAAGAAAAACCGCCCCGCGACCATGTTGAGCGCCATCGTGTCGAATGAGGATGAGCGCAAGTCGGTGGAGTTGATTCTCCAGGAGACCACGACGTTAGGCGTTCGTGTCCGGCCCGTAGTTCGGTACGAGGCGGACCGCGAGTCCAGGACGCTCGAGACTTCAGTGGGCAAGACTTCGGTGAAGGTGAAGATCGTCGGCGGCGAAGCGGTGTCGGTGAGTCCCGAATACGAAGAATGCCGCCGTCTGGCGATTGAGGCCGGAATGCCCCTTCAGCAGGTTTACTCGACGGTTCAGCGTGAAGCCGAGGACACTATACTCAAGTCTCGGAATCCCCGTTGACCTGTGTGGAATGACTACCATAGAATTATTTCATAGGACGTTGCGCTCCTGAGGGCAGGTGTCCTACCGTTTTTCTAGCATTTCGTACGTCCGAAACCGGACTGTAGGAATCCTGGGCCCTAGTGGCGCAATTGGCAGCGCACCCGACTTGTAATCGGGAGGTTGGTGGGTTCGAATCCCCCCTGGGGCTCTCAGAAACTATCTCTGGGTCGGATTTTCTGCCGTGTGACAGTGCTTTATGTGTTGGTCAGAGGGTTTCGATTCAGTCTTGGATATGGCAACATCGCTATGCTAGACTATTTCAGATAACGCGGACGGGTGGGTGAGTGGTTAATACCACCAGACTGTAAATCTGGCGCCCGGAAGGGCTACGGGGGTTCGAATCCCTCCCCGTCCACCACAAGGTTTGCAACAATACAAAAACAGGGCCCACATAGCTCAGGAGGTAGAGCGCGTTCTTGGTAAGAACGAGGTCAGCAGTTCGAGTCTGCTTGTGGGCTCCAGCGCGGAGGGTATAGATTTAATGGCAAAGCAGAGGTTCGAGAGAAACAAGCCTCACGTGAATGTCGGCACCATCGGTCACGTTGACCATGGCAAGACGACGCTGACGGCTGCGATAACAAAGGTGTTGGCGTCCGCAGGAATGGCGGATTTCCGGCCTTTCGACTCCATTGACAACGCTCCCGAAGAGCGTGAGCGCGGCGTTACCATCGCCATTCAGCACGTCGAGTACGAGACGGATTCGCGCCACTACGCTCACGTGGACTGCCCGGGCCACGCCGACTACATCAAGAACATGATTACCGGAGCGGCCCAGATGGACGGCGCTATTCTCGTCGTGAGCGCGCCGGACGGCCCCATGCCCCAGACCAGAGAACACATCCTGCTCGCTCGCCAGGTGGAAGTTCCCGCCATCGTGGTCGCGCTCAACAAGGTTGACGCGATGGACGATGAGGAGCTCTTGGAACTGGTCGAGCTTGAAATGGAAGAACTCCTGGCTGAGTTCGGCTTCGAGGACGTTCCCATCATCCGCGTCAGCGCTCTCAACGCCCTCGAAGGCGACGACGATACCCGCGACGGCGAGTGGGCAGGCGGCATCTGGGAGTTGATGGACGCGGTTGACGAGCACATCCCCATACCGGACCGCCCGCGCGACCAGCCCTTCCTCATGCCTGTTGAAGACGTGTTCGGAATCAAGGGCCGCGGCACCGTCGTGACGGGTCGCGTGGAACGCGGCATCGTAAAGATGGGCGACACTATCGAGATAGTGGGAATCAAAGATACCTCCAGCACCGTCGTGACAGGCGTTGAGATGTTCCATAAGACGCTGGACGAGGGTGAGCCGGGAGACGCTGTGGGCGTTCTGCTTCGCGGCGTTGACCGCGACGAAGTGGAGCGAGGCCAGGTTCTGGCCCATCCCGGAAGTATCACGCCCCATACCGAGTGCGAGGCGCAGGTCTATGTGCTGAGCAGAAACGAGGGCGGTCGGCACACTCCGTTCTTCGACGGCTACAAGCCGCAGTTCTACATCCGAACGACCGACGTTACGGGTGAGATAAAGTTGCCTGACGGCGTCCAGATGGTTATGCCGGGCGACAACATCGAAATGAACATCAAACTGATTACGCCGGTCGCTCTCGATGAGCAGCTCAGGTTCGCCGTCCGAGAGGGCGGAAGAACCGTTGGTTCCGGGGTAATCACGAGGATCCTCAACTAGAGGAATCAACGCGCCGATTATGCCCTCTTCTCACTGTGGTAATGTGAGGAGAGGGCATTTGGCCTATATCGGAATTAAGGTGACCGGCTCGAGCCATAGCGCTCGTACTAGAGATTGACCGCGGAAGCGGCAACTCCCGAGTCGGTATGGCGCTGAGGAGCATTTGTAAGATGGCCCGCCGGGGAGAAGTGAGAATCCTTATCACTCTTGGATGTACCGACTGCCGGGAGCGGACGTATAACTCGAGTAAGAACCGTCGAAACGACCCTCAGAGGTTGGAACTCAAGAAGTTCTGCCCACGGTGTCGAAAACACACAATGCATCGTGAGGTGAGATAGAGTGGCCAGGGATCCCGGGGTAACTCGTAGAGTAAGTTCGCAGGTCGCGCGGCGCGCCTTTAGTATCCGTGCAATCGGCGAGGTGGTCGGAGAACTTCGTAGAGTAACCTGGCCGACACGCGAAGAGACTTTTCGCCTTTCGATTATGGTTGTGGCCGTCGCCATAGCGATGGGAATCTTCCTGGGCCTTGTTGATCTGGCATTTGCCGAGGTCATAGGCATAATCTTGGGGAACTAGACCATGACACAAGTCACTCATTCCGATCCCAACGTCCGATGGTACATTATCCACGCGTACTCCGGCCAGGAGAAGCGCGTGAAGGACAACCTCGAACATCGCATCAAGAATATGGATATGCAGGACAAGATATTCCAGGTCGTCGTTCCGACCGAAGATCAGGTAGAGATCAAGGGCGGACAGCGCAAGACGGTATCGCGCACTATCTTCCCAGGCTACATCCTCGTGCAGATGACGATGGACGATCAGAGTTGGTTCGTCGTGCGCAACACACCGGGTGTGACCGGGTTCATCTCCGCTGAGGACGAGAGTGAAAATAACAGGCCCAAGCCGGTTCCGCTGGAGGAGCAGGAAGTACAGATAATTCTGAGGCAGATCGAGACGGACACTCCAACCCAGCGTATTGGATTCGAGAAAGGCCAGAGTGTCCGGATCACGGATGGGCCCTTCATGGACTTCATGGGTACTGTGGACGAGATCTCGCAGGAACGCGCGAAGGTGAAGGTGCTTGTCTCCTTCTTTGGACGCGAGACGCCGGTGGAGTTGGACTTCCTACAGGTCGAAAGGGTCTAGTTCGGTACTTCCAGGTAACGCATTTCAGAAAAAGCGATTTAGGGATAATCTCAATTGGCAAAGAAAGTAAGAGCTATAATCAAGTTGCAAATCGAAGCGGGCAAGGCGACTCCCGCTCCTCCGGTAGGCCCCGCTCTGGGCCAGCACGGCGTCAACATAATGGGTTTCGTCAAGGAGTACAATGAGCGAACCGCCCAGCAGGCCGGATCCGTCGTTCCCGTCGAACTGACTGTGTTCGAGGACCGCTCATTCACATTCATCGTCAAGAGTCCGCCTGCTTCAGACCTCCTGCGAAAAGCCGCCGGAGTAGAAAAGGGCAGCGGAAATCCAAAGGCGGAACAGGTTGCGACGGTGTCTCGCGATCAGGTTAAAGAGATTGCCGAAACCAAGTTGAAGGACTTGAACGCTGCGGACATAGACGGGGCCATGCGAATTATCGAGGGAACCGCCCGCAGCATGGGAATAAGGGTAAGCTGAGACCTTGGCCGAGGGCGACAGTCGGCAGATAAGGAATCCAAATTGGCCACCAGGGGAAGAAGATACAGAGATGCCGTAGGGCTCATTGATAGCGACACTGCGTACGCTCCTTCTGAGGCTATTGATTTAACCAAGAAGACCGCCAAGGCAAAGTTCGATGAGACTATCGAACTTCATCTCCGCACAGGCGCGGACCCGCGCTATGCGGATCAGATGGTGCGAGGCGTGGCTGTACTGCCGCATGGCGTGGGCAAGCCGGTCAGAGTCTTGGTGTTCTGTCAAGGCGAGGCTGAAGCCGTCGCTCGAGAGTCCGGGGCCGACTTCGTTGGCAGTGATGACCTCATAAAGGAGATCCAGGACGGATTTTTGGGATTCGATGTCTCCATTGCTACGCCGGACCTGATGGGTCGTATTGGTCGTCTGGGACGCATTCTGGGGCGGCGCGGCCTTATGCCAAACCCGCGAACCGGCACCGTCGTTCAGCCCGACGACATACCTCGCGCGATTTCTGACGCCAAAAAGGGACGGGTCGAGTTCCGACTGGACAGGACCGGGCTGATACATGTTCCTATCGGGAAGGCCAGCTTCGAGGGCGATATGTTGATGGATAACCTGACAATGTTGGTTGACAACATCGTCCGGTCGAGGCCGGGGGGCGTCAAGGGGCAGTTCATTCGGTCAGCCTACCTTACCGCTACGATGGGTCCCAGTATATCAATGGATGTTGATCGCCTGTCGGCCCTTCGTGTAGAATAAGCGAAATCGCCAGAGACAGCGGGTTTCCCCGATATTAGGGGAATTAAAACTTCAGCCTGCCGAGGCCGCAATCCGAAACTTCGTTTCGGGCATCAAGATGCAAACATTGCCCCGTGTCTCAGGCGCGGGGTTTTCATTTTAAGGGGAAGTGGAGGTAGGAGTGCCTACTAAATCCAAAGAAGAGGCGGTTGAGCTGCTGAAGGATAAGTTCGAGCGCAGCTCCATTGTAATTACCACAAACTATTCGGGCCTTCCCGTATCTGAGATGACCGAACTGCGGCGCGCGCTTAGGGAAGCGAACGTCGAATACAGGATCATAAAGAACACGCTCGCCTACATAGCGGCGGACCAGGCCGGAAAGCCTGCGATCAAAGACGTCATCAACGGTCCGACCGGTGTCGCGTTCGGGTACGAGGATCCACTGGAGCCCGCAAGGGCGCTATTTGGATTCATACGAACCAACAGATCGTCCCTTGCCATAATGGGCGGAGAGATGGACGGCAAGTCCCTGACCAGCGACCAGGTGAATCAGTTGGCCACTATGCCAGGACGTGAAGAACTCATAGCCCAACTGCTGATGCGGATGAATAGTCCGGCGACGGGATTGGTCAATGTGCTAAATGGCCCAATAGCGGCGCTTGCACGAGTGCTTCAGGGGCATGTGGACAATATCCAACAGCAAGAAGCGTAAGTGTGTTTCGGTCAAAGAATTGTGTTTAGCTAACCGGCATTGGACAGAAGGAGGAAACCTAAATGGCTTTGACAAAGGATGAGATCGTCGAAGGAATCAAGGACATGTCCGTCCTGGAACTCGCGGACCTCGTGAAGGAACTCGAAGACGTGTTCGGTGTGAGTGCCGCCGCTCCGGTCGCCATGGCGACAGTGCAGGGCGTTGCCGGCACTGCCGAGGCCGCGGCAGCCGAGGCCGAGGAGCAGACCGAGTTCGACGTAACTCTCAAAGAGATTGGCCCCAAGAAGATCAACGTCATCAAGGCAGTCCGCGAAGTAACCACACTTGGACTGAAAGAGGCGAAAGATCTGGTAGAGAGCGCGCCGACGGTAGTCAAGGAAGCGATCTCCAAGGATGAGGCCGATTCCCTCAAGGAGAAACTCGAGGACGCTGGCGCGGTTGTAGAGGTCGCGTAGCTTCCCATACTTCGGCATCACCTGAAAATGCAAGAAGCCCGCGCATCGCGCGGGCTTCTTCGTTGCCTGGCGGGAGTTGTCAGGTCGCTACGTATGGTATGGTCTGCGGGCCTTCGGGGATGACGCAGAGACGGCTGCCGCTTCCGTGTCGCAGCAATTCCTCACAGACAGCCTTTTCCACATCTTCAATCGGCTCGATGTGAGCGCTGCGGACCTGCGCTTCCGTCAGGTAGGTGGACTTGAGCTTTACGCTGGCCTTCAGCTGGATCTGCGCTTGAATCTGCACCTGCCATTGGTCGTGGACGTTGTGCCCGGGTGAATGCACAGTATCCAGAATATCCTGTGGCCCGGAGGACGATTGAAGCAGCCTGCCGTATTCTCCGTGATCGGGGATGCCGTCCGAACACTCGGCGGCTGCGATGATGGTCCCGCCCCGCTTGACCACCTGGGCGGCGGCCGACATCCCCTTGACCGTCTGGTATAGGTTCTGGTCGAGTGGGTAACCGCTGTTCGTCGTGAGCACAACCTCGAATGGCCGGTCCACGGACTGCATAGAGATCGTCTTGGCAAAGCGGCAGGCGGCGCGATGTACGGCGGTCGGTTCGCCGGCGTACACGCTGGTGATGCGGCGTTCTCTGTTGATAGTCACGTCCAGAGCGAAATCCACACCGGTTAGGGCGGCGATCTCGCGGATCGCATCGTGGATGGGGTTGCCGACCGTAACTCCCCACCGCGCTTCCGTATGGCCGATCATCTCCGCGTTGTGCAGTCTCATTATCGTGTCGAATCCGGCAAGGCCGGGCGCGACCATCTTTGGGCCTCCTGAGAATCCGGCGAAGAAGTGGGGCTCGACGAATCCGACGGTGATTCTCAGGTCCGCGTCCAGCCAGAGCCTATTCAAGAAGATAGGGATTCCGTCCTGCATTTCACCCGCGCTCTTCAGAACGGTATCGTCGAACGCATTGTGGTTGAGGACGTTATAGCAATCCACTATTTCGTCGCCGAGCATCTGGCGCAGTTCGGAATCGGTGTTGGCCCGGTGAGTTCCAGTGGCTACCAGAATTACAATGTTTTGGTCCGGAACATGAGACAGGTCGCGCAGAAGAACCGGCAGGATCGTTCTGCTGGGTATCGGTCTGGTAATGTCGCAGACCGAAATAGCCACTGTGTGTCCGGGTTGAGCGAGTTTGCGCAGGGGCAACGTTCCGCCCACAGGGTCGCGGACAGCGGTCTTGATGGCGCCTGTTTGGTCGGGAAGACCGGGCAGGTAGCTTGGCTCGACGACGGTGGTTCTATCGTCGGGCAACTCCACCTCAAGCCCAGTCTTGCCGTATGCGAGCTTAACCTTCACGGCTCTTCACCTCGACTTAGTTATCCGTAGTGGGGGATTGAGTCGGATACTCAACCCACATTAGCCTGAGAGTTCTGCCGGAATCGTCCAGACCTCGCGCTCGTAGGGCATACCACGACGGTCAACTCTGAAAGATGAACGTCGCAGCGCGCGGCGGGGCGACTGGGTCCTTACCCAGCGTTCGGGCCCTTGTAGGTCAGCTTCTACGGTCGAAAGGCCCTCTACGCGGTAGTGCATCGGTATGACGACCCTCGGAGACAGCAGGTTCAGTAGATGGTCAACTTGGTCGAACGTTAATAGGTGGCAGGAGTCGTCAATGGTTACCATCAGCACGTCAACGCGGCCCAGACGCTCCAGCGCGTCTGGTGGAATGTCGTGGCGATTGTCGCCGATGTGGCAGTATCTCACTCCCTCATGTTCGACCACGAAAATTACGTTTTCCATACCGTTGCGGCCTGAAATGCTGGAGTGAATATCGCTGACGCCGGTGATGGTGGTATTGCCAACTTGCCGGGTTCCAGCCCTGTCCATCAGCGGCGTCCCATCGGGAAGGGCGGAGACCGCATTGTGGTCAAAGTGGTCGTGGGTCACCGCAACGAGGTCAACTTCCAGGGGTGGGAATTCCTTGACGAACCACTGGTCGCGCTCTGAGCCGCCGTTGCCGAATGGGTCAATCAGCAGGCTTTCACCAGTTACGTCCTCGAAGAGGAAGGCGCAGTGGCCCAGGTAGCGGACGGACATATCTCAGTCGTCCGTTCTCAGGAGCGTTTCGCAGAGGTGAGCGGCGTCCACGAGGTCGGGGATAGTAACATACTCTCTGACCGTGTGCATCCCGTGATCCGCCATGCCGACCACTACGGCGCTGATGTCATTGAGCCGGAAGACGTTCCCATCCGTGCCGCCGCCCGAAGGCTGCATTGTGGGAGTCATTCCGAGGGATCTCAGCGCGGACTTGACCCTCGCGAGAGCGGGATCGTCGTCCGAAAGGTTGTAGGCGACGAACTCGGTGTGCAGATGGCACTGTATATCGGCCTCGGGGAATAGGGCTCGCACTTCGCCCAGAGCCTCATCTACCTGGAGCCTTATTCCGTCGAGGCTCTCCAGGTTCCGGCTCCTGAATTCGCCGTGCACGGTCGTGAGTTCGGGAACGGCGTTCCTGACGGTGCCTCCCTCTATGGTGCCGACGTTGAAGGTGGTCTCGTCGTCTAGGCGACCCTGCGGAAGCCTGGTGATTATCTCAGCCGCGATGCGTATAGCCGAGAGCCCCTTTTCAGGCTCCACTCCCGCGTGGGCGGCGCGCCCGGTGACCTCGATGTCGAAGCCTATATATTCGGGACTCGACGAAGTTATCTGGCTCGGAGGTCCTTCGCCATCGAATACGACTGCCTCTTTGCCATTAAGAAGAGAGAAATCCATATTTCGCGCGCCGACGAGCCCAATCTCCTCCTCGCGGGTGAACGCGACTTCGATGGACCTGTGGGGCGTTCCGTCTTCGAAGATTGATTCGAGCGCCTCCAGAATCGCCGCTACGCCGGCTTTGCAGTCGCCGCCCAGAATGGTGGTTCCGTCTGAGACGATGCGTTCGCCCTCGATGGACGGCTGCACGCCTCGACCCGGTTCTACCGTGTCCATGTGGGCGGACAGGATAAGCGGGTCCTCGCCGCCGTCGTTGGCGATGATGTTCCCGTAGTCGTCCCTTACTACGTTGAAACCCATGCCTTCCAGTCTCTCGATCAGGTGCAGGGCCACTTCTTCTTCCTCGCCTGACGGGCTGTCTATCCTGGCGAGGTCGCAGAACGCGCGGACTATTCTATCTCGGCTAATCATCTAGGCGTCTCCGTATGCGGGTCACTATTCGTCGGACGCGAGCGTTCCGGCCTGCGCCCAGTTCTCCTTGGCGACGTCCTCGAAGATGACGAATGTCGCATCGGCGGGCGCCTTGCCGATTTCGACTACGGCCTCTGTGATCGCCTTGGCGAGTTCCTGCTTCTGTTCGTGGGTGCGGCCTGGCCACATTTCGACTCTAACGATTGGCATATTTTCTACTCCTGAGTTTCAATTTGGTTTGAGTGTCTGGATTCTAGCAAGGGTTGGGACAATGGGCAATGACACCGAGCGACAGATGCCGTAAGGGAGCGTGTTTCATATATCCTAATTTATATCGTTCAGGTCGTTTACAGGCGGCTTAACTGGTGACTAACAGGTGTTCCGAACACCTGTTAGTCACCAGCGTTTGTAGCTAAATCGCCAGAAAATTTTTTTCCTGCCGCGCTTGCCGCTCTATCCATACACTATAGTTTATAGTTTTCGGAGCTCAGTCGTAGGTTGGGGACACTGGGCGTCCAGTCGTTAGTTTGATAATTGTGAATCATGTGGGTATTGTAGCGCAAATTAGCACGGATGTACAGCAGCGGTGTCGCGGGGCCGACATGGCCTCCAAAGATGTATGATCGTCTTTAAGTCGGCGCGGGGGTTTGGTAGGCTGAGTGTCGAACTTGCTTGGAGGGCGCTGTGTATGGCGACGATGATTCCCGATGAGATTCCAGACGGCGCATTTCCGTCGGAAAGGATCATATTTGATATTCTCAGGAATTCGACACATCCGGACGCGAAGTATTGGACCGTGTTCTGCGGAGTGTTTGCGGACAACCCCGCCAATCCCACGAGACCGCGCGAACTCGATTTCGTAATCTTCATGGAAGAGGATTATTGTTCTGTCATATATTTGGAGTCCAAGGGCGGGCATTATGAGATAAGGGACTTTAGTTGGTACAGTGCTTCATCGGGTCAACTGGTAATTCCAAGTCCGCCGGAACAGGCGAGAAGTGGGATGTACGCTTTTCGAAGTCAATTCGAGAACCCGTACTTCGGTGGGGATTCACTGATTTCGCTGGGATGCGCGGTGGCGTTTACGAACTGGGACGTCGGCTTCAGAGAGCGTCCCAGGGAACTTGCGGAGTTGATAACCAGGCGCGATACGCGGGATGAGGCAAGGCTGATAGAAAGACTGTCGGAGTACGCGGACAACTTGCACGGCGACGAAGTGAAAGCGAGACTCCGTGACAACCAAGCGTATTTTGATACTCTCGATTCTATGGAGAGGCTACGATATGATTTCATTGGGGCGTATATGCCGTTCGAGGAGCAGGAGGAAGATACTGTGAGGATAACCAGCGCGGATATCGAGACTCTCCGACAGAGACGGATAAGCCTGACAGCGGAACAAGCGCTCAGCTTGGGCATGGTGGAGCGAAATGACCGCAATGTCATTGACGGCGCGGCTGGCACGGGCAAAACGGTTCTGGCGATGGAACTGGCGAGGCGGCGGTATGAGGCGGGCGAGAGCGTGGCGCTGCTGTGCAGCAACTCCAACCTGAGTGCCCGTTTCGAGAGGTGGGTGGAGACGCTTCCGAAAGAGGGAGATGGAAGGATAGTGGTCGGCACGCCGGCGACATTGCCGTTGAAGGTTCTGAGTGGGGAGGCGAGGCCCAGGCACCAGCGTCGGCTGGACGAATCGCTCGATCTTGAAGGAAGGCTGAGGCGCGGCTTTCTGAGCGGCGAGTGGGAGGGTTTCGTAGAGGAAACGGTCGCGGACCTTGAAGATGTGGAATTGTTTGACTACCTGGTAGTTGACGAAGCGCAGAACCTGTGCGACGAAGTTTTTCTCAGGCTCCAGGATGCGCTGCTGAAAGGCGGGATCATCACAGGACGCTGGGCGATGTTTGGCGATTTCGTGAACCAGAAGCTAATCAGGGACAGTGTTGAAGGGGATGGGAAAGAAGCGCTGAGGGAGTGGGTCAGGACGCGCGTCAATGGACTTTTCGATACCAACTGGTCGAATAGCTTCCTGGAAATCAACTGCCGCAATACGCAGGAGATAGCGGATGAGGTGGCGAAACTGGTCAGGATCGAATCACCTCCGAGAAGGGGAGTGCACGGCCCGTTGGTTCAGACAAAATACTACCGGACGCAGGAAGAGTTGGAAGAGACGCTGGATGGACTGACGCGGGACTGGCACGAGATAGGCTACCAGTCGCGGCAAATGATCGTGCTATCCAGCGGCGGCGCGGAAGATCTGGACGCGGAGCGTTCTTATGGCGGATGGGAATTGCAGAACATACGGGACGCGGAACTGGCGACGCCGCAGGAACTGGAAGAGGTCATGTGGGTCAGCGGCGACACTTCTCCGAGAACGCTCAGGTATAGCGAAGTGTATGACTTCCAGGGTCTGGAAAGCGACCTGGCGATACTGGTTCTGCCTGTGACAGAGAACCAGGTGGTTCTGGCCGGGGGCGTTACGCTACCATACGAAGATCACCTGAACAGGGTACTGTACACGGGTATGAGCCGAGCAACGACGATGCTGATAATCGTGGCGCACGAGAGTTACAGGGGGATATTGGAGAATCGCAGGTCGCTGTATGAGGCGGTTCACAGCGGCGCGGGTTGAAGTCTCAGAGAGATTGACGGGGAAGCCATCTCACGTTCTTCAGATTTTCCTGGTGCTGCCTTAGCTTGTCGGTGTCTTCGAAGCCTTTGCGTTCAGCGAGCGTGAAGCAGTCGCGGGCGCTGAGTGTGTCGTTCTGGTAGAGGGACTTGATACCGAGGTAGTAGAAGTCGTCTGCGCTTTCGGGCGGAGAGGATATCACTTCGGTCAACAACTCAATGGCGTCTCGGACGATGCCATCTCCCCCGTGAATGAAATTGCGGTCAACGAAGTCGGATGCGTAATTAGGGCACAGCCTGACGGCATTGTCGTAATCCGATAACATCGCGTATGTATCACCTGCATCCTGATAATAAGCTCCTCTGTTTAAGTATATCGCCGCGTGGTTGGGAACGAGTTCAATGGCTCGGTCGTAATCGGAGATGGCGCGGTCATCGTCGTCCTTATGGGAGTAGGCGTTTCCCCTGTTAGTATAGGCTTCGGCAAGGTTCGGATTCAGTTTAATGGCCTTGTTGAAGTCTCTGATAGCTTGGTCGTAGTTACCGTTATCAGAATGGGCGTTTGCCCTCTTGGTATAAATAACTGCATCGTCTGGATTCAGTTCAATGGCCTTACTAAAATCCCTGATGGCGTGGTCATAGTCGCCTTCATGAGAATAGGCGTTTCCCCTGTTGTTATAGGCTTCGGCAAGGTTCGGATTCAGTTCAATGGCCTTACCGAAGTCCCAGATAGCTTGGTTGTAGCTTCCCTTACGAGCGTAAGAAGTTCCCCTGTTGTTGTAGGCTGCGGGATCTCTCGGATTTAGTTCAGCGGCATAGTCACAATCTGAGATCGCGCGGTCATAGTCGCCTTTATCAGCATATGCGGTTGCTCTGTTTGTGTAGGCTTCGGTAAAACTGGGATTCAGTTCAACGGCCTTGTTGAAGTCCCTGATGGCACGGTTGTAGTCCCCTTCTCGAGAGTAGGCGTTTCCCCTATTGACATAGGGTTCGGCAAGGTTCGGGTTCAGATCAATGGCCTTATCGAAGTCCTTGATAGCTTGATCGTGGTTGCCCGAACTTAAGTAAACAGTTCCTCTGTTGTAGTAGGCTTCGGTATATTCTGCGTTCAGATCAATGGCTTGATCGTAATCTGAGGTAGCGTGGTCATAGTCTCCCTTACTAAAGTAGATGGTTCCCCTGTTATAGTAGGCAGTGGCATCATTGGGGTTCAGTCCAACTGTTCTGTCGCAATCTAAGATAGCGTGGTCATAGTCCCCCTTATCGGCATACGCGGTTGCCCTGTTTGTGTAGGCTTCGGCAAAACTGGGATTCAGTTCGATAGCTTTGTTGAAGTCCTTAATGGCTTGATCGTATTCACCTTTATCGGAGTAGGTGTTTCCCCTGTTGATGTAAGCTCTGGCGAAGTCAGGGTTCAGTTCAATAGCTCGGTCGTAATCTGAGATAGCGCGGTCATGGTCGCCCTTGTCAGAATAAGTCGCTCCTCTGTTGTAGTAAGTTTCTGAAGAGTTGGGGTTCAGTTCAATAGCTCGGTCGCAATCTGAGATAGCGCGGTCGTGGTCGCCTTTATCAGCGTATGCGGTTGCTCTATTGGTGTAGGCTTCGGCGTATTTCGGGTTTAGTTCAATAGCTCGGTCATAGTCTGAGATAGCGTGGTCACAGTCGCCTTTACTAAAGTAGATAGTCCCCCTGTTGTAGTAGGCATGGGGATCATTCGGGTTTAGGTGAATGGCCTTGTCGAATTCTCGGATGGCCCTGCGGTAGTCGGCTTTTTCGGCGTGACGCACTCCTCTTGAGTAATGGCGTTGGGCTTGCATCGCTCTATAAGAGGGCGGGTTTCCGTTCCGTGCGTTCATGTGTGATTGCCTCTTTGGTTTAGGGACGGTCGTCCGATGACTCGCGCTGGGTATCGGCTAATTTCCGCGCAGGCGTAGGAGTTCGGCTTCCAACTCGGCCACTCGCGTTTCTGCGGCATCGGCGCGGGCGAGGGACTCGGCGTTGTTCTCCAGCCAGCGGCCCGATGTGGGGTCGTAGAAGCGCAGGCGGTCTTCTTCCCAGCGCAGGTCCAGGTTCAGAAGCGGACTGTGAGCGCGGGGCAGGCCATCCGGGTCGGCCATCATCTCGAAGCGGCGGTACTCGCCGTCAACAAGATACTCCCCAACCAGCGGTTCACCGTAATGCTCGCCGCCTGTCGGGTCATAGCGCCAATACTCAAGCGCGCCCAAACGCGCGTACAGTTCTCGCTTCGGCCCCAGGTCGTTGTCCGCCGTGCTTGGCGAGCCAATCTCAAGAACGAAGTCCGGGAACTTGCCAGCCTCCCAAACTCGATAAGTCCTGTGGAGTTCCAGCAGCGCCGGTCTGCCAATTCCGAACACGACATAGCAGTCGGGCGCTACGCTCAGACTCGGATCGCCCTCCACGTAGTAGATGATGGTGTTGCCGCTCACCAGCACATCCAAACTTTCAAGGAATGCTTTGAGAGTGGCCAGAATTTCTATGAAGAAGGGTTCCTGTTCCAGGCTGTCAGGCAAGGGCATACCGTCCGTTTCGGGATAGAAGATTTCGTCTTTGGAGTGTGTCGGGATGGGGAGTTTCGTAGTCATAATGTTCGCTCCTGCGGATATTCTATCGAAAACGCGCTAGAGCGCAAAGCGGCGTCATAGATGGTACAGGTTCTTTTCATTTTCGAGTGTCACCTGTGTAGTCCGTTCGTGGTGAGCCTGTAGAACCATGAATGGACGGCCCTTCGACAAGCTCAGGGCGAACGAAAGATTGACGACAAGACTAAAACGAAGAGGCCGTGATAGATGGTATTCGACGCCCGCATACCATCTACCCGTGGAGCAGTGGTTTCACTCTGTCGAGTATCTCGACGCCTACATCGTACTTGGACATGAGGGGGAGGCGTTCGACTGAGCCTTCGCGGTCGAGGATTATGACGCGGTTGTCGTCAACGGCGAAGCCGGCGTCCGAGGCGGTGATGTCGTTGGCGACTATGAAGTGCAGTCCCTTAGACTGGATCTTGGCGCGGGCGTTCTCTATCAGGTCTTCGCTCTCTGCGGCGAAGCCGACTTTTACGAGGCCGTCGGCGTGTATTCCTGCGATCAGGTCGGGGTTCTTTACCAGGTCAATCGTCCAGGTGTTGGCTCCGGTCTTCTTGACCTTCTGGTCGGCTATCTCGGCCACTCGCCAGTCGGCGACGGCGGCGGCCATGATAACCGAGTCCGCTCCCGCACACTCGATGTCCAGCGCGTGTCCCATCTCGAGCGCGGAGTTCACCTTCACCACTTTGACGCCGGTGGGGTCGGGCAGGGCAGTGGGCGCGGATACTATTACGGCCTGCGCGCCCCTGTCCCTGGCAGCCTCCGCGATGGCGTAGCCCATCTTGCCGGAAGAGTGGTTCGCTATGACGCGAACCGGGTCTATCGCTTCTCGCGTGCCGCCCGCGCTGACCACAATCTTGCGGCCCGCGAGGTCGCCGTCGCGTCCAAGCAGGATCCTGATATGTCCTACGAGCTCGGCAGGCTCGAGAAGCCTGCCCTTGCCCACCAGTCCTGACGCCATTCTGCCCTCGGCGGGTCCGGCGACGTATATGCCACGCTCTCGGAGCAGTTCGACGTTCGCCTGCGTCGCGGGACTGTCGAACATGTTGGCGTCCATAGCCGGGGCTACCAGAACGGGGGCGCGCGTGGCGAGAATCGTCGCGGATACGGGGTCATCGGCTCTGCCGTGTGCGATCTTGGCAAGGCTGTTTGCGGTGGCGGGAACGATGGCGAGGAGGTCGGCTCGCTCGGCGGCGGCGACGTGGTTGATGCTCAACTCGGATTGGGGGTCGAACATACTCGTGACGACCGGCCGGTGTGTTATCGCGGCGAAAGTGAGTGGAGTAAGAAACTTCAGGGCCGAGGACGTCATAAGGACATCCACGTCGGCATTCAACTGCACGAGCTTGCTGGCCAGGTCAACCGCCTTATAGCAGGCTATGGAGCCGGTGACGCCGAGCGCGATGGTCTTGTTTTGGAGTGAGTAGGTCATTTTAGCCGAGCGCCGTTGTTCAGTTCGTAAACGATTCGCAAGCCGGTGAGCGTCAGGTTGGGGTCAATGGCGTCGAAGATGCCCGACTCGTCGGCGACGACATCGGCGAGGCCGCCGGTCGCTATCACGCTGGAATGTTCTCCAAGCTCCTTCTTGAAGCGTTCCACCATGCCTTTCACAAGTTCGGAGTAGCCGAACACCAGACCGGCCTGGAGCGCGTGGACCGTGTTTCTGCCGATGGCGGCCGGAGGCGGGGCGAGTTCGACCCGCCGGAGCATGGCGGTCGTGTGGAAAAGGGAGTCTGCGGCGATTGATATTCCGGGCGCGATTGCGCCTCCGAGGTAGTCGCCGGACTCCGACACCGCGTCGAACACGGTGGCGGTTCCTACGTCAACGACGATGACCGGCCCGCCGTACATGCTGAAGGCGGCAGCGGCGTCAACGATTCGGTCTGCGCCGACATCGCGGGGCGGGTCGTACCGGACGCTGATGCCCGTCCTTGTACCCGATCCGACCTCGAGGGGTTCGACATCGAAGTATGCCCTCGCCAGTTGGGTGAAACTGGGTGTGAGCGGCGGAACGACGCTGCATATCGCCACAGAGTCAATGTCGGACAGAGACAGACCGCGGAGCGGCAGAAGCTGGCTCACGGACAGCGCGTACTCATCCGGCATCTTGCGAGTGTCGGTGGACAGCCGGAAGGTCGCCTTCAGATCATCATGATCGAAGACGCCGACGGTCACGTTCGTGTTTCCTATGTCAATGGCGAGGAGCATATCAATTCTCAATTGTCAATTATGAATTTTCAATTTGGGAATTGTTATTTGAAAGCGGGCATGACCTCCTCGCAGAGCAGTCTGAGAGAGGAGGCTATCTTGTCCGGGGGGAGTTCCTCGCCCGCGTTCAATTCGGCCACTATGCCGGTCAGGCTGAGGGCATCGCGCATTCGGGTCAGCTGCTCGATAACCATATCGGGCGTGCCGACGGCGACCTTCTCCTCCCGCACGAAATCCCAGGTGATTTCCGCGAGCTGCGAACTTCGTTCTACTCGATCTTCGCGCGGGTCGGTTCCCGGTCGGGTCGCGGACGCCGCCAGCTGGCTTCCGAGTCTGCGGAACTGCTTCATGAAGCTGTTCTCGGGCAGAGACACGGCTTCCTTCTCGTTCTCTCCCACATGAACCGGAACTCGGAGCGATATGTCTATACCGCCCTCGTGACCGGCTTCTTCCCATGCCTCCTTATACAGAGCCACCTGTTCTGCGACCTGGGACATTCCGAGTCCGCGAACGCCGACGAAGATGGGATAGCCCAATTTGCCGAGTACAGGGAATGTATCGGTGGTCGTGGCGGCTACCCTGAATGGAGGATGAGGCTGCTGGTATGGCTTCGGAGTAAGGCATACGTCGTCGTATGAGTAGAATTCGCCCTCGTAGCTGAATCTCTCGGAAGTCCAGGATGTCTTGATTATGTCCAGGTACTCGTAGAAGCGCTGACGGCTTTCGCCGTAGGCCATGCCGTAGCCCTCGTAGGAGCCCGGGAATCCGCTCCGGCCGACTCCGTACTCGAATCGTCCGTGGCTGAGCTGGTCCAGGGTCGCGGCTTCCTCAGCCATGCGAATGGGATTGCCGAGCGGTATTACGTGCACGGCAGTGCCTATCTTTATCGTGTTGGTGCGACCGGCGATGGCGGCGCCTATGACCAGCGGCGCTGACAGTACGGACCTCTGCGGGTTGAAGTGGGATTCGGCAAGCCATACGCCGTCGAGTCCGAGCGATTCGGCTTCCCTTATGTGCTCCATACCCTCTTCGAACGCCGCGGTCTGAGAGCCGTCGGGCCGGGTGTGAAATTCCATGAATGAGCCGAACTGCATAACTCCCTCCAAGGATATGATGCCGAAATCTTGATTGCTTCAATCTACGCTTTCCTACTTGGACGGTCAAGTTTGGGATCCCGAGAGATGCTGTACCAATTTGGTCAGTGGATTGAGTCAAGACCTGCGCCGCCCCACCCCTGGATTCCCACCTTCGCGGGAATGACGGTAGTTGTGTAAAGGTCTCCCTTCGCGGGCATTACGGTGGGGTGACCGACTAAGTTGATAAAGATTCGGCGTCATTAGCGAATTTGAAGGGCAAGATTACGCCATGTTATAATCAACTACGTAATCAATAACTCACCAGCGAGGAATCGGTAACTTTGTACAAGACAGATTCGGCTATCGGATGCTCCTGTAAGACCCTCCAGCGCGGGTAGGGTATTCGGAGACCGACAGCAGCCTTCAGGCCGAAGCCGCAATGGCGGCAGGCCGCTCGGGACAGGCTCCATGCCAGCGCCTAGCGTTCGGCGATGGGGCTTTTTTCGTTACAGGCACAAGGCTTTGCCGGCCGGGTCTCAATCAGAGAACAGAAGAACCAGTTGGAGGAACTCAATGGTCGCAGCTACACAAGTCAGGCCGCTAACGCCTTACCAGGTGAGGAGATACAGCCGCCATATCATCATGCCCCAAGTGGGGAGCGCGGGCCAGCGAAAGCTGATAGACGCGAAAGTCTTGATCGTGGGCGCGGGCGGACTCGGATCGCCGATTTCGATCTATCTTACCCTGGCTGGCGTCGGCACCATCGGGATCGTGGACTTCGACACGGTGGACGTCACCAACCTCCAGAGGCAGGTGCTCCACTACGACAGCGACATTGACAAGCCGAAGGTCCAGTCGGCGGTCGAGACCCTCAACGCCTACAATCCTGAAACCAACGTCATCATCCATGAGACGCCGATCATGTCGGACAATGCGATGGAGATAATGCAGGACTACGACATCGTGATCAACGGCGCAGACAATTTCCCCACCAGGTACCTGGTGAACGACGCCGCCTATCTCTCCGGCAAGCCTCTGGTGGATGGCAGCATTCTGCTGTTCGACGGGCAGGCGACCGTGTTCATTCCCGGAAAGGGATGCTATCGCTGCCTGTTCCCGACGCCACCGCCTCCGGGCGAAGTGCCAAGCTGCGCGGAGGCCGGCGTGCTCGGAATGCTTCCCGGAATGGTCGGCACGATCCAGGCGACCGAGACCGTCAAGCTGATTCTTGGCGTTGGCGAGTCTCTGTCCGGTCGCCTGCTTCTGATAGACGCGCTGGAGATGGACTTCAGGGCTGTCAAGATGCGCCGAAACCCCGATTGCCCGCTCTGTGGAGACAACCCGACTGTAACCGAACTCATTGACTACGTCGCCTTCTGTGGCGGCGCGCCGCTAACCGGATAAGCAAGTAACTGAAGCTGGAGAATAGTCTCCAGAACGGAGGATTAAGAAATGGCAAGTGTCGCACACCCTGAATCTATAGTGACGACCGAGTGGGTTGCCGAAAACCTCAGCGACCCCAATGTAAGACTGGTAGAAGTTGACGTTGATACCGAAGCATACGACCAGGGCCACATAGCGGGCGCGGTCGGATGGAACTGGACGTCACAGCTCAACGACGAACTCACGCGAGATATTCTGTCCTCGGAGCAGATGGGGCAGCTGCTGGGCGAGTCGGGCATTGGTCCGGACACCACCGTCGTGCTGTATGGCGACAACAACAACTGGTTCGCTACCTACGCATTCTGGCAGATGAGAATGTATGGCCACTCCGACCTGAAGATCATGGACGGCGGCAGGCAGAAGTGGGTTGACGAAGGCAGAGAACTGACGACGGATGCCCCTTCTGTAGAGAGCGTTTCATACGACGCGCCCGCCCCCGATCTTTCGATCAGGGCGACGAGGGACTATGTTCTCAGCGTCGCTTCGACGAGCAACAGCGCCGGCCTGGTGGACGTGCGCGCGCCGGACGAGTACAACGGTACGCTGCTGGCGCCGGCCAATCTGCCCCAGGAGGGCTCGCAGCGCGGCGGTCATATCCCCGGAGCGGCGAATATCCCGTGGGCGACGGCGGTCGCCGAGGACGGCACTTTCAAGTCGGTCGAAGAACTGCAAGCCATATACGGCGGCGCGGGCATCAGCGGCGACGGCGAGACCATCGCTTACTGCCGAATCGGTGAACGAAGCTCCCACACCTGGTTCGTGCTGTCGCAGATCCTAGGCTACGAGAAGGTCCGCAACTACGACGGCTCCTGGACGGAGTACGGCTCCATAGTCGGCGCGCCTATCGAGAGGTAGTCCACTTTCAACGCCACGTGGTTAATCACAAAGCCCCGCCGTGTCTGTTCGATAGGCGGGGCTTTTTCGTTGTGTCCGAGAGATACTAGACCAAATTCTGCCGATCAACCCTCTCCCCCGCCAGAAAGATGTCCGCTACCCGCCTCAAATCCGACAAGTCTTCTAACGGGTTTCCGCTGACCACCAGCACATCAGCCTGCTTTCCGGGCTCCAGCGTTCCGACCTGGTCGGCGACCCAGCACGAGCGGGCCGCGTCCCGGGTGGCGGACACGATAGCCTCCATGTTGGACATGCCCGCCATTGCGTGGGCTTCGATCTCGGTCTGGAAGTCTCCCATCTGGTAGTTGCCCCATGCCGAGTCGGATCCGGCGGACATCACGACCCCGGCGTCCCTCATACGCGCGAATTGGTCCATTCTGACGTCAGATCCCGCGCGAACGGTGTCGAGTTCAGCCTGCTGGTCGGGGGTCAGGTCACCCATGTCTTCGAGTTGACGTATCCGGGCTACGGACGCGCCTATTGTGGGATTGACGAAGACTCCGTTCTCGGCGATGCGCTCCGCGATATCCGGTCTGTACGTGTCGGAACCGTCCGGGTCCTTGTGTACTCCGTGGATGATCGTATCTATGCCTGCGTCGAGTACATTGACCATGCCTTGCGAGGATGCGCAGTGAGCGGCGGCGTGCCTGCCGAACTTGTGCGCCTCTTCGCAAATCGCGCTCAGTTCGTCCACGTCGAATGACGGCCTCAGCGGGTGGCTGGTGCGAGTGCTGCCTCCTGTCGCCGTGATCTTGATGAAGTCCGCGCCTTCCTTGACTAGCTGACGCACCGCGGCGCGGCATTCGTCCTGTCCGGTGGCCTGAATGCCGAAGTAGCTGAGATGTCCGCCGATTATAGCGACTGGCCTGCCCGCCAGCACCAGGCGCGGAGAGGGCAGAATGCCCATTTCCACCGCCTGCCTCAGCGCGAACGTGGTGCGGTTCTTCGCTCCGCAGTCGCGCACTGTGGTTACGCCCGAGTACAGATGCCTGCGGACGTTCTGGGCGGCCTGTACCGTCAGCGCCTCGTCGGGCAGAGTGACCAGTTCGTCGCCCGCGCGTCCGTCGCCGATTCCGATGAGATGAACATGGGAGTCCACCAGTCCGGGCATGATAGTGGCGTCCCCGTAGTCGAACTCCTGGACGGGCGCGCCCTCCGGCGCCTGAACTGTCTCGGCTGTGCCGATCTGCCTGATTGTATCGCCTTCGAGAAGTATGGCGGCCTGCTCTGCCACAGGCCCCCCGTTGCCGTCTATCAGCCGCGCGGCCTTGAGTATAGTGAAATCAGCGTTGGATTCTGGCATATCCGGTCTCCGGTATATCTTAGTTGAGTGTGTTTAGAGAGGGGCCGGAATCTGTCTGACGGCGGCCTGCGATTTCTCGGAGCCGCGTTCCAGCTTCTGTCCGGCGAAGTAAACGTCCTCCACATTCCACAGGTCGTTGATTTTCTGGGCAGGGTTGCCCCTCACGACCAGGACGTCCGCCTCCTTGCCGGGTTCGAGCGTCCCAACCCTGTCGTCCATGTTGAGAGCGGCGGCCGCCCAGCTCGTTACGGATAGAACCCCCTGCAAAGGCGTGTAACCCGCGTGTACCAGAAGCTCGGTCTCATACACCGTGTTGCCCAGCTTGTAATCGCCCCATGACGAATCGGAGCCGGTGATTACCCTCAGCCCCATCTCTATCATGCGCCGCGTGTGGTCTAAGCCGACTTCCATCCTGGCGCGCGAGTCTTCTATCTGCGCCTCTTCATCGGGCGTTACCCCTTCGCTGTCGCGCTTATGCGCCAGCTTCCACGCCGACGACCGCGCGACGTGCAGTGTCGGGTTGACATACGCGCCCTGTTCCCCGATGCGCTCCGCTATGTCTTCGCGGAAGTTGTCCGAGCCGTCCGGCTCGCGGTAGTTGCAGTGTATTATCATGTCAACGCCGGCCTCGAGCGAGTTGGATATGCCGGCGTTGGACATCGAGTGCGTGGCGGTTAACTTGCCGAATTTGCGCGCCTCGCTGGTGATAGCCTTTAATTCGTCGAGGTTGAAGGAGTGTCGGAACCGGAAAGAGGTGCGCGTGCTGCCCCCGGTAGCGGTTATCTTGATGTAGTCCGCGCCCTCCTTGATGAGCTGCCTTGTGAGCGCGCGAGTCTGGTTCGGCCCGGTGACCTCGCCGCCGAAGTAGCCCATGTGTCCGCCGATGATGGCTACCGGACGGCCGCACAGCGTCATCCGGGGGCCAATTGTGAGGCCAGCGTTGATCGAGTCGCGCAGCCTGAACATGGTCACATTCTTGGGGCCATTCTCGCGGATTGTGGTTACGCCGGAATACAGGCTCGCTCTCGCGTTCCGGGCGGCCTGAACGGTGAGGATTTCGTCCGGCAGCAGCGCCAGGTCGTCTCCCATGCGACCGTCTCCGAACCCGTTGTGATGGGTATGGCAGTCCACCATGCCGGGCATCACGGTGCATCCGGGATAGTCGCTGACCTCGACGGACGCTCCCTCCGGGGCGCGAACGTCTTTCTGCCCGCCGACGGCGACGATCTTGTCGCCCTCTATCAGAACCGCGCCTTGTTCGATTGGCGGACCGCCCCTGGAGTCAATCAGCCGGTCGGCGGTAATCAGAGTGAACTGGGTTTCGGAGGGCATGACATTCTCCACGCAACTTTTCATATAGCGTCGTTTGTAGTATCCCCGTGAAACGCTAACCTGTCAACCGCAGGCATCAGTGAGCCAAAGTCTTTTCGTTTTCGTCTTGTCGTCAATCTTTCGTTCGCCCTGAGCTTTCGTCTTGTCGTCAATCTTTCGTTCGCCCTGAGCTTTCGTCTTGTCGTCAATCTTTCGTTCGCCCTGAGCTTTCGTCTTGTCGTCAATCTTTCGTTCGCCCTGAGCTTGTCGAAGGGCCGTCCGTTCATGGTTCGACAGGCTCACCACGAACGGACTACACAGGTGACACTCGAAAATGAAAAGAACCTACAGGCATCAGTTAGCTTGCCCAACCCGCGCCGCGCGGCTATCATACTATCAACTCAGCCCAGCGGGAAGTACGCCATGGTCGCCAGAACCACAGACACCATCCACAGACCGCGCCACACCGACCATCACGAAGATCCGGGTATGTACGGACTGCTCGGAGAACGGGTACCCATCGAAGTGATTCAGCATCCGACCATAGAATACGTCGCCATGGCCGTCAGGTATATCCTGCGCGGGGAAGGCGCTGTGTTCATCGGATCCAACATCCCGCTCCGCACCAATCGCCGCAACCGGCGCGAACACGAGGCCCCGGACTACTATCTGGCCCGGAACGTAAACGTAGCCGCCATCAGAGGCGAGACTGCCTACAACCTGTGGGAAGTGGGCAAGCCGCCTGAGTGGGCTTTGGAGGTGGCGTCTCCAAGCACATACGAGAGAGACCTGTATGAGAAGCCGGCCAGGTACGCCGAGATAGGGATAGGCGAGTACTGGATGTTCGACCCTACTGGCGGAGACTTGTACGGACAGACATTGATGGGTTTCGAGTTGGTGGATGGCAGATACGAGCCTGTGGAGCTAGTTCGGAACGAACATGGCTTGTTGAGCGGATACAGCCGTGAGTTGGAAGTGAGGCTGTGTGTGGTCGGAGAGTCTGACCGAGAGGGATTGCTGCGGATACAGCCGGAGTTGGGTGTTTTGTTCGACATGGACTTCAACCCCGCGCTGCTGCTGTTCCAGGATATGGAGACCGGCGAGTACATCCTGGACATGGCGGGCCTGAGAGCGATTATTGGGCGCGTTGAGGCTGAGCGGGACTCCGAGCGCGAGCGGGCCGAGCGCGCCGAAACTGAACTGGCTGAAGAACGCGCCCGCACACGCGAACTTGAAGAGAGGCTGCGACGCCCCCGGGAGTAGGCCATGGTCGCCAGAACCACAGACACCATCCACAGACCGCGCCACACCGACCATCACGAAGATCCGGGTATGTACGGACTGCTCGGAGAACGGGTACCCATCGAAGTGATTCAGCATCCGACCATAGAATACGTCGCCATGGCCGTCAGGTATATCCTGCGCGGGGAAGGCGCTGTGTTCATCGGATCCAACATCCCGCTCCGCACCAATCGCCGCAACCGGCGCGAACACGAGGCCCCGGACTACTATCTGGCCCGGAACGTGAACGTAGCCGCCATCAGGGGCGAGACCGCCTACAACCTGTGGGAGGTGGGCAAGCCTCCTGAATGGGCTTTGGAGGTGGCGTCTCCAAGCACATACGAGAGAGACCTGTATGAGAAGCCGGCCAGGTACGCCGAGATAGGGATAGGCGAGTACTGGATGTTCGACCCTACTGGCGGAGACTTGTACGGACAGACATTGATGGGTTTCGAGTTGGTGGATGGCAGATACGAGCCTGTGGAGCTAGTTCGGAACGAACATGGCTTGTTGAGCGGATACAGCCGCGAGTTGGGAGTGAGGCTGTGCGTCGTGGAGGAATCTCAGCGAGAGGTAATGCTGCGGATACAGCCTGACCTGGGAGTGTTGTTCGACATGGACTTCAACCCCGCGCTGCTGCTGTTCCAGGAGGTGGAGACTGGTGAGTACATCCTGGACATGGCGGGCCTGAGAGCCGAGCGAGACTCCGAGCGCGACCGCGCCGACCGCGCCGAAGAAGCGCTGGCAGAGGAACGCGCCCGCACACGCGAATTGGAAGAGAAACTGCGCCGCCTTCAGGCATAGACGCTCCACCAGTTCGCATCCCGGTCCGGTGGCAATCTCAGCATCAAGACCTGCCAAGTCGCAGTGCCACAGCGCTTTTCCAAACCCTCACGCCAGCATGAGCCTTTCGCCTTTGGGCTCAGGTATCGGATCCCCGAACTCCCGCGCCGTATCAACCCACAAGTCCATCGCCTGCTTGACTTCAGCCAGGGCCATTTCCTGGGTATCGCCATGCGCGGCGCAACCGGGCAGTTCAGGCACTTCGGCTACAAAGGCGTCATCCTCGTTGCTCCAGTACATGATGATTTCGTATTTGTGCATAATGTCAAACAGAACCATACCCCTTGACAAAATTATCGTAGCAATGCGAACATAATTGCAGAGTCGGGCGGGATTCCTTGCAGGAGTCACATCTGACTCTTTGATTTTTATGAATCCCCTGTACTTAAGCGGTAAAGTCCGGGCCTGTCGAATCCGTCGTGACTGACAAGGTCGCGGGTACTTTGTTCAATAATGCCGTACCAACGGCGAATCGCGTATAGATACGTGTCTCCGGCAGGTGGAGAGGTTCTGAACAACTCCGCTTCCTGATACTGTCGTATGACCGATGCCACCATGTCGGCTATCTGTATTCCCGCCGATGTCTGTGAATCCACGAAAGATGGAGCGTCTGTGATACGGTCACACGCCCTGCCTTCCTCCGATCTGTACAGAAAGCTATTGAACTGCCAGCCTATGCCGCCGTATAAATTGGCAGACCCGTCAAACATGATGACAGCCATCTTGTTTTTCTCTTCCGCAAGAAGCTGAATTCTCTGAACCAGGTATCGGAACCGGTTGGATAGGAAGTTGTCATCCTCGACGGACTCTTCAAACGGAGCTTGCATTATGATCCCGAATACCGTGATTGGCAGGTTATTCAACAGGCTGCCAAAGAACTCTTCCAGGAAGTTCACATAATCCGGCTTTCTCCTGAATGTCCGCCTATTCAGCAGATTGACTCCCTTCAATTCCATTCTCTCGCGTCTGAGCAGGTCACGCTTCAGGGCATGAAGTCGCCCGCTGACCAATCGTAAGTCCTCTTCTTCTATACAGACTGCTACGACGACAGGTCGAGCGCTAGGATCATTTGGATGCGGGTATCCGCTTTCGTCTATAAATGCGAGCATTCAACTGACCTTACACATGAGAGTTTTCATCAATAGGCAATATATCACACCACCAGCCCCGCCCCCCTCGGCCTCCGCTTCCCCCCATGCACCGACGGCTCCGCGCACCACTTGGCCGACAGCCGCCGCACCGCCTCATACGTCTCCCGACCGAATCCCAGCAGGTCGCACACAACCCGCTTATCCAGCAGGGCGCGGTTCGGGTCTGCGTCCGCGATGTAGGCGGGCTTGAGTTCTTTGTCCCTGAATTCGTCGAAGATGTCTTCGGATTTGTCCAGTTGGTCGTCGCTCAGAGCGCGGAGGTCGAGGATGGGCAGCGATTCAGAGGAATGAATTGTCTTTCTTCCGCGCCCATCCTGCTGACGGTTAGAGTGCCACCAGAATAGCAATAATCCCAAAGTGGAATTGCACCACAATGCAAACGGGAAATCGAAGCGTGAATCCGCAAAAGTCACATTAGGCCAAGCAACCCCGCCAATGCTTCGTTGTTCCGTAAACGCAACTGTTAGCGGTTGAGAAGTGAACCTGAAATCACGGTTGAGGTGAACTCGGCTTGCGGTAGTCCAAATCGTGACGGCTTCTGATTCCATTCCCGGCTTGACCAAGAGTTGTGAATCAGGAGTACATACCATCCTCTTTTCATTGGTAGCACTGTGATTCCACAGAGAAGGATAAGTTGCGGTCGGGCTGGCCTGAGTCCTAGTGAACGGCCCCTTATGCGCCGCACTGATGAACATCTGTGAATCAAGTCCACGCTTACCCACTTCATTCAACTCAGCCATTGATAGTTCGCGCGCTTCCGGTTCGGCTGGCAGCCACAGCTTCCGGCCGGACAGCGAATGGGCCACCTGCGCCACAGATGTGTCTAGGATTCGCGCCGCTCCCCAGCCCGTTTCATGATCGTCGAGCGGGGCGTGTACGCTCTCGCCGTCTCGTTCCTCTCCGCTGTATATCGGAACTCCGCCATACGGTCCGTCTTCCAGATTCCGAATAACCGCGCCG
Organism: Dehalococcoidia bacterium; assembly: GCA_965202815.1. Taxonomy (GTDB): domain Bacteria; phylum Chloroflexota; class Dehalococcoidia; order Lucifugimonadales; family UBA1123; genus VXRN01. The sequence goes on along the minus strand of CBDBCD010000001.1, from coordinate 504,900 downwards.
TTCACAACGGATTTTGAGAGTTCCAGAGCGTGTATGAAACTTGACGGCTTGCCCGTCAGCGATACGAATTTACCCCGAATCGAGGGCGTTTCACCCTCAGAAACCTTGCGACCAATGACCAGGCACTCAGCCATACCCGTGTCCGACGAGAACGACATATCTCGCCCGTTGGCCGCGATGCTCAAGATCGTTATGTCCGTGTACCCAGTCGCGATCATCTCCCTGAACTTGGCCCAGGACGAGCCTGTGACTGCGGTAAACGGCAACACGAAAGCTATCACTCCGCCTGGACGAACCTTCCGGTCTGCAAGCGCGGCGAACGCGGATCCAAGACCAGCATGACCGTGATATGCGGTGTCCTTTGCTCTCTGTCTCATAAGTTTGGCCATGTCGGATTGGTCTTTTTCGGATGCGTTGAAAGCCGCGAACGCCGCGTTCAGAACCCCGTCGCCCGCGTCGTAATGCTTGGTGTTGCTGGTAAACGGCGGGTTCATTATCACCAGGTCGAAGCCCTCGTCCGGCGCTTCCACCAGAACCTGCGCCGCCGTCTCCTCACCCGCGCTGCCAGTCCGCAAAACCGGGTCCGACATATTGAACAGCGTCATCAGCGTCGAAGACTGCAAAAGCTCCAGCGACCCTATCGCCACGCTTCCGTCCTCCTGCCGTCCGTAGGGCATCGTGTACAGCCGCGACTGACCGAATCCCACGTTCGGCTGCATACCGGACAGCGTTGAGCCGGTTATGTGTATAGCCGACGGCATCACGTCGCAGCCGTACAAGACCTCTTCCATCATCGCCGGATGAAGCGCCGCGGCGTCCCCGCCCGCGTTCTCGTGTCTGACCGCTATCTGTTCATAGACGGCTGACAGCAGCGCGCCCGTGCCGCACGCGAAATCTCCAACTTTGAGCTTTCCTATGGCGTCCGCGTCCGACCAGTCAACATCCATCTTCGCCACCGCCAGCCTCGCCAGAAGCGCGGCGGACGCCGGAAGCGTGTAGAATGTCGCCAGGTACTTCCGGTCCGCGATGAGCCGCTGGAAGATGCGCCCGGTAAGGTCGTGCGCTACGTTCGCGCCGCTCGATTCCACCTCCTCGGCGGTGCTGTGCAGCCGATTCAGGATACGCGCCGCCTCGCGCGGCGGAATCTGCGAAATCACGTCCCTCGCGATTGCGAAGATGGGCCAGTAGTTGATGGTGAGGATGTGGTTCCACGCCGCTATCGTCTCGGACTTCGGATTGGCTATGCCCGCGCCGCACACCAGATCCAGCGCTCTGACCCCCTCGTGAATGCCAGCGACGCGGTTATGGAACACCATCGCGTTCGCTATGATAGCGCAGGCCATTCTGCGCGTCTGCGGAACGTCCGACATTCCCAGCAGGTCGGCTATTTCGCGGGTGATAGCCGGCCTGGTCATCGCCATCTCGTCCAGCGCCGCTACCGCCCTGTCAATCCCGTCCTGGAGAGCGTCCGCCGCGCTGTTCACCGCTTCCTGCGGCACGGACACCAGCCGAACCAGTTCCGCCAGGTCGCCCGCCGACCCATCCATCCATCCCGACTCCGGGAAGCGCGTCCCGTCCTTGTGAAAGACCGCATACTCAAGCCACGCCTCCCGCATCGCCGCGCTCATGTCGTCCGAAAATTCGAGCCTCTCCGGGTAGCGCAGCGCGATGGCCGCCTCGATGGGCCTGCGTCCGTCCGCCACTTCCAGGTCCAGCCGGTCCTTGGCCTCCTGTTCGACGTCCGCGGCCGGCATGAACTCCGCTTCTACCACGACGGGAGCGCGGTCATGCGCGGTAATCAGAATATCCAGCCGCAGGCCGGACTGCCCCACGATTACCCGCGTATTCTCCACTCTCACCGCGCAGGCGGGCATCATCCGCCCCAGCGTCGCGCCCAGAGCGTTATTCGCGTTCTGTTCAGCCTGTCTCGACACCATACCGTCCGCCCCTCCAAAATCATCTGTTCGACACACCCCAATCATAAACCATCCAACCCCCGCCTGTACATCCTTCCCCTCAACCCCCAACCCATGCTATAATCCGAACATACAAACTAAAGCCAGTCGATGATAACCGATAACCGACCACTTATGACCAAGAGACCATAAACAGGAGATTATTCTGATGAAAGACAGAGAGCCGGGGAAAAAAGGCCCTCATAGCTAACGCAGGCAAAACGCAGGCAAACGCTGGTGACAGCGCAACCCTGTCGCTCTCCTGTTATTCCCCAGCGACTCAGCCAGCCGGAGACCAGCGTATTTGTAAACTATGCTTATGAAATACACCCGTCCGGCTGGATTCGTCCCCGCCCAGAGCCGACTGCTGGATACCGACAACCGAAGTTCCCCGTGTGGTAGTATTCTCCGCGCGGGGTACATCTATTCAATAAACATCACTGAGAGGCGAACGATATGACAGGCGCGGACCTGGTTGCGAGAATACTGAAGCAAGAAGGCGTGGACTTCATGGGAGTCATCCCCTTCAATTCGCTGGAGGAGGCGGCGGCGAAGGCGGGTATAAGACCGCTCATATTCCGGCAGGAGCGCGTTGGCGTGAACCTAGCGGACGCGTACACCCGCGTCACCAACGGCAGGGGAACCGGCGTGTTCGCAATGCAGGCGGGTCCCGGCGCCGAGAACGCGTTCGCGGGCGTGGCGCAGGCTTATGCCGACTCCGTGCCTATTCTGCTGCTCCCGGCGTCCGCGCCCAGAAACCGCGCCGGAGTTCACCCCACTTTCAGCCCCAGCCGTACCTACGAGTCGGTTGTGAAGTGGTCGGGCAGGGTGGGACTCCCCGAGGAGATTCCCAACGCGATGCGCCGGGCGTTCAGCCAGCTGCGGCTGGGGCGTCCCAGTCCCGTGCTGCTGGACCTCCCAAGCGACATATTGCGGGGCGAACTTCCCGGCGGCGACGTGGACTACATGCCTGTGCGACGGCGTCGCTCCGAGGGCGATCCGCAGGACGTGAGGGATGCCGCGAAAGTCTTGCTTGGGGCCGCGAACCCGGTGATACATGCAGGACAGGGAGCGCTCTATGCCGAGGCATGGGATGAGCTGCAAGAACTCGCCGAGCTCACCCAGGCGCCGGTGATGACCTCCATGGCGGGCAAGAGCGCCTTCAGAGAGGATCACCCACTGTCGCTTGGAACGCGCTCCAGCACGACGACCGGGATGGTGGTTCACTTTCTTGAACAGGCGGATGTCGTATTCGGCATCGGCTGCAGTTTCACACGCATACACTACGGCGCCGACGCTTTCGACAGCAAAGTGCTGGTGCATATCACTAACGACGAAGACGACGTGAACAAGGACTACTCGCCCGACGTGGCGGTGGTCGGCGACGCCAAACTGGTGATGCGCCAACTCATCGCCGAGGTCAAGGCGATTCTCGCCGACGGCGGCAGCGAACGAGTGGATAGAGGCGATGTAGCCGGTGAGATCAAGGCGGTGCGCGAAGAGTGGATGAAGGAGTGGCTTCCCAAGATGTACTCCGACGCCGTGCCGATCAATCCGTACCGCGCGCTCAACGATCTCTCCAAGGCGATAGACCATAAGAACGTGATAATGAATCACGACTCCGGCAGTCCGCGCGACCAGATGATTCCGTTCTACAAGACCGTAACGCCGCGCGGCTTCATCGCCTGGGGCAAGTCAACTCAACTGGGTTACAGCCTGGGCGCCGCGATGGGCAGCAAGCTCGCCGCTCCTGACAAGCTTTGCGTCAATGTGATCGGAGATTACGGTTTCGGTATGGTCGGAACCGACTTGGAAACCGCCGTGCGTGAGGAAATTCCAATCCTGACCATAGTGCTGAACAACCACTCGATGGGCATATACAGGCCCGAACATTTCGCGACCGCTCACGAACTCTATGGCACCAAGACGACGGGCGGCGACTTCGTGAAGATGGCGGAGGCGCTGGGAGCGTACAGCGAACGGGTAACTCAGCCTGACGACGTAACTTCCGCCGTCGAGCGGTGCGCGGGCATAGTAGAGTCTGGACGAACGGCGCTGCTGGAGATCGTAACCGACGACGCGGAGAAGGATATGCCATTCAGGATGTTCTAGGAATGGCTCTACTCAGGATTGACCAGGTTCTTTTCATTTTCGAGTGTCACCTGTGTAGTCCGTTCGTGGTGAGCTTGTGTAGTCCGTTCATGGTGAGCCTGTGTAGTCCGTTCGTGGTGAGCCTGTCGAACCATGAATGGACGGCCCTTCGACAAGCTCAGGGCGAACGAAAGATTGACGACAAGACGAAAACGAAAAGGTCGTGGATGGTTGACGCAGAACTTGTACAGGCGAGGCTTGGACAAGTAAAATAGGCTGTGGCGCCGTTAATCCGTCGCTCCTCCTGTTAGGGGTGTGTCCGCCGCCGAATAGATCGCGTTGATGGGACGGCATTCTTGGCGCCGCGTGTTTGTCGCTTGCCCACAGAGTCAAGCGAGTATAGAAAGCCAACGTAGCTCAGTGGTAGAGCAGCGGTTTCGTAAACCGCAGGTCGGCGGTTCGAATCCGCCCGTTGGCTCCACTCTCCCTACGCTCTTTGCCGATTTCCGCAGCTTTCGGGAGCTGACGCCGGAGTATGCGATTCTTGCAGGTAGCGTTTCCTTTCGGGCGGTTGGGTATAGGATGTGGTCTGAGGCGGAACTGGGGAGGTGTAGGCGAGCAGGAGTTGTCATAAGGAGAACGGCATGAACATTGGGTTTATCGGACTGGGCAATATCGGGAAGCCGATGGCGCTGAACGTCGTGGGCGTGGGGCATCGAACTGTGGTGCACGACATCAGGCCGGAGGCGGCGACCGACTTGCTGGAGGCGGGCGCGATGTGGGCTGCGACGCCGGCTGACGCGGCGCGTGGAAGCGATGTGGTTATGGGGTCGCTGCCAGGGCCGCTGGAGGTGGAGGCGGTGGTGAGCGGAGAGCAGGGTGTGCTGGATGGGGCCGCGGAGGGCGCCGTGTATATTGACCTGGCGACGAACTCGCCGAGCATGGTGCGAAAGCTGCACCGGATTTGCGCCGAGAAGGGCGTCGAATATATAGACGCGCCGGTGAGCAAGGGGTCGGGGGCGGACTCGGCGGACCGAGGAGCACTGACGGTGATGGCGGGGGGAGACCCGGAGACGCTGGCGCGCGCGCGGCCCGCGCTTGAAGCAATCGCGGACCCGGATCTCATCTTTCATTGCGGGCCGGTGGGCGCCGGAGCGGTCTGCAAGCTGTGCAACAATCTGGTGAGCCATGCGACGTTCGGCGTGATGGCTGAGGCGCTTACGATTGGATTGAAGGCGGGTGTGTCGCTGGAGACGCTCGCGGAGGTGATGGCGGCGGGGTCTGCGTCCAGTCCCAAGATACGCAGATTCGAGTCGGTGTTCGACCGGGACTTCGACCCGGCGGGCTTCGCGTTCGTGAGATCGGACGCGAAGGACGTGCGGCTGGCGACTGAGCTTGCGCGGGAGGTGGATACGCCGGCTGACATCGCTGCCGCTGTGGACCAGAAGTACGTGGCCGCGGTGGCGGCGGGAATAGGCCATCTCGGCGGATCGGCAGTGGTCCAGGTGCAGGAGGAGCGGGCGCGGGTGGAACTGCGGCGTTAGTTCTTCAGGAAGCCCACCTTTTCATACTCGCCCTTCACGATGGGCCTTGCGTCAACTTCCAGCCAGTCCTCCAGCAACTCGGTGTACACGCTGCGGAAGTCGAGATTGAAAGCCAGGTCGCCTTCGACCAGGTCTTTCGCCTGCAGGGACGGGTAGTAGCTGTGGTGACCGCCCTGTACTCCGTCTCCGATGACGAACGCGACCCCGCCGGAGCCGTGGTCCGTCCCGTCGCCGTTGTCGTTGACGCGGCGCCCGAACTCCGAGAAGACGAATATGAGCACGTCTTCGCTCTGATCGTGCTCCTTCATGTCGGTGTAGAAGTCGTAGATCCCGCCTGAGACGTCTTCGAGCAGCCCTGCTTGCAGGTTGATCCCGTTGGTGTGGGCGTCGAAGCTGCCGTGCTGGGTGTAGCAGACGCGAGCGCCGATGTCTGCCTGCAACACTTGCGCCGCGCTCTTCATCGCTTTGGCAAAGGAGTTGGGGGCGTATTCGACGGTCGAGGAGTACTTCTGCGAGACGCTGTTGATCATGTCGGCGCCGCGCAGCGCGTCCAGTCCCGTCTGCGTCAGATAGTCCATCACCGGGCCGCTTCCGATGGCCTGGGAGTACATGTTCTTGAAGACATCGAGAACCTTCTCCCGGCGGGCATTATCCTGCATGTGCGGCATGAGTCCGTAGGAGTCCAGGCTGCTGACGCACGCGACTGGCACGCCCGGGGCTGCCATAGCCTTGGAGAGACCGGCGCCGAAGTTCACGCCTGCCACCGGATTCTCGCCATTCGGGTCTATCTGCTTCAGCGCGAGTCCAAGCCACCCTTCCAAGGCGACCGTCGTCGGCTCCGCCGTGTGCCAGATGTCCATGGAGCGGAAGTGCGACCTGTTGGGAACCGGGTAGCCGGTGCCGTGGATGATTGCTACCTTGCCCTCGTCGTACAGGTCCTTGATTGGCTGCATAGACGGGTTCAACCCGTAGTCGTCGTCCAGCGGGATCACCCTGTCCTCCGGGATGTTGACCAGCGGACGGTTGTCGTAGTAGAGCGGATTATTGTACGGGACCACGCAGTTCAAATAGTCGTTTCCGCCCGATAGCTGGGCTACGACGATCTTGCGGTTCTTGCTGTCACTCACGATATATTCTCCCAATGTCTGCAGCAGTGATGCGGAAGATCCCCGGGGATCCTATGCCAGTTCGTATATCTGGAATCGGTGTCTGCCGGTCTCCAACACGTATCCGCGGCCTTCATCGTCCACCGCGACCGCGACCGGGTCCCAGAAGTATGGTTCTATCCGGGCCGATTCTTCATTGATGTCGTCGGTGTCCACCTCGAAGACGGGCACGTAGGAGGAGCGCGCTCGCTCCTCGTCCTTCTGAGCGGTTATGTACTCCTGCGCCCAGGCTCCCAGGTGGGCCTCGCCGCGCGCCTTCGCGATGAAGTTGCCTTCGGGGTCAAGGACCTGAAGGCGCTGGTTGCCCCAGTCTGCCACCCACATATTGCCCTCCTGGTCCACCGCGACGTCGGAGGGCCGGTAGAACTCGCCATCGCCCGCGCCGGGGGCGCCGTACTTGGCGATGAACTCGCCGTCGGGCGTGAACTTCTGAATCCGGTCATTTCTCCAATCGGCGATATACACGTTGGCGTCGCGGTCCTGTGTGATGCCCCAGGGCAGGTTGAACTCGCCGTCGCCGTCGCCGAAAGAACCCCACTGGGATATGTATCCTCCATCTTTGGTGAGGCGCTGGATTCTGTTGTTCATGTGGTCCACGAGAAGCATATTGTCGTCGCGGTCGAACGCTATGCCGGAGGGAGCGTTGAACTCGCCGTCGCCGCTGCCCCGCGTTCCCCAGGTGGCGATCAAGTCGCCCTGCGGATCGTACACGGTGATCCTCTGGAGGAAGTCGTCCGCCAGGTACAGATTGTCGTCGCCGTCAAGCGCGAGGGCAGTGGGGCCGATCATATTGCCGGGCTCCCCTCCATGGCGACCGATCTGGCCGTAGTAGTCGTGGTTCCGAGATACCATCTGGATTCCCACTATCACGGTCTGATTGCGACTGCTGCGGCTGGCGACGAATACTCGCCCGTCGCCCCTGATGACCATCGCGGTGGGAAGATGGAAGCCGCGGCCTCCGTTATCCGCGTTGAAGCCGACGTTGTCCACGTATCTGAGGTTGAGCGCGACTGTTGTCATACCGTCCTGTCTCTCCTAATGGCAGCCTGCAATGTTACAGCATCTGGTATTCCTGGGTGGATACGATGAGTTGGATAAGGTTCACGACCGCCTCCTCCGTATCGGCGACCCGCCCCTCGTCGGAGAAGCTCAGCCGTCCATACGTGACCGCGAATTCGGTGAGGTTCGCCCTCGTGCTGTCCAGGACTTCCATCGGACCGAGAACTTCCAGACAGGCATCTATCAGAGCTTCGGGTGAGACGTTGTCGTCGCCGGCGGCGCGGCCGATGCGTTCGATTATCTGCCTCACTCCGGGCCTGGTCGGATCGCCCAGAATTCTGCTCACAAAGTTTACCCGCTCGACATACGTTCCGGTATTGATCCACTCGGTACCGCCCTGCCAACCCTCGACGCTTGGCGGGCCCATCAGTGCCTGGCCCATGCCGGAACTGGCGCGAACCGCATCGTAGGTCTCGTAGCAGGGGAGGTCCATCCTTCCGGCGAGCCGCAGGGTATTCACCACCATCTCAGTGGGGCTCTTCGTCCTGCCGTATCGGAGCGCCTCATCCTTGAAGAAGTCGGAATTGAACAGGGTCTTCAGCATTTGCTTGATACTGTGGCCCGATTCGAAATAGGCTTCCGTCATGGCGTCTATCGCTTCGGGATTCGTAGGCGGCGTGTGCGGCCACTGCGGCACAGGCGGCTCGTCGGCCACGAAGTAGTGGTAGAGGTGACGGGCAATGTATCGCGGCGTGGCCTCCTGCCTGCATATTATCTCAACCACGTCTTCGCCGTTGAAGTCGCCGGTCTCCCCCAGAATGGTCTTCTGGCCATGGTCGTGATCGTCATCGTCGTACTCGAACTGCCAGGTCATGTTTCCGTACGGGCGCGAAGTGTTGTTGCGCATCTTGATCATCATATAGGCTGGGTTAAGCACTCCCCAGCCGGTGAACGCGCGCGCGCACTCCTTGATGTCCTCTTCGGTGTAGTTGCCTACGCCCATGGAGAAGAGCTCAAGCAATTCCCGACCGTAGTTCTCGTTTATCGAGCCCTTGTGGTTGTCCTGGTTGTCCAGCCACATGATCATGGCCGGGTCCCGGGACAGCCGGACGAGCAAGTTGTCCATATTGCCCATCCCATGATCCCGGAACATGTCTATCTGGCTGGTCACCACCCGGGTCTGAATGAGCTTGTATGACCCGGTAGCGAAGACACGATGCCAGAAGAGACACATCTTCTCTCGCAGGGGGTAGTCGGTGACCGCCATGCGGTACATCCAGTGCGCCTGGGCGCCGCCGCTATGAAGGTTCGACTGTTCTACGTGATACCGGCGGATCAGGTCATGGGGAATGTCGTCGTCCGCGGCGGGGTTCAGAAGCTCGTCCAGAACGGCGTCATACCCCTTGTCCATCGCCCGGTCGAGCTCGTCCGGGGTGGCCCCGAATCCGGCTCGCCTGAGAAGGTGGGCCATGAGCCTCAAGTCCTGCTTGCTCTCGACTGCGACCATAGAACCGCTCCTTCGCATTCATGAATTTTCAACACACTGGAAATTTATAGGTCGCACCGCAATTCTGTCAAGGTTCTGGGCGGGGCCTTTGCAAAGTCGGAACTAAGTACGTGATTCCGGTCAGGGTTTCATCTTACGATTTATATATCAATTTATAGAGCGACAGGTGGGAACAGGTGGCTTGACTGGTGACCAACAGATGTTTAGAACGCCAGCAAGTGACCAGCAAATCACCTGCATTAGCTTTGGGCCGGAAATTTTTCGTCGGCCAAATCGTTTTTGATAACCTCCTGTTTATGTAAAGGTTGGCACTTTCGCCGTTCGTTGACCGGACATATTATAGCATTGATGTTCTGTGGGGTGGAAGGGTGTGTGAAGACTGCGTGGCGACAGTTGTAGAGCGTTCCCAGAATTTACAGACGCGGCGGAGAGCTTGTGGCGCGCGGTTTTGCGAAAGAAGTGGATTGGAGAAGATGTTGATGATGCGTGTCAGCGCGCCGTTTGCCATGCGGTGATTATGTGATGGGGCGGGGTGTGGTATGGTCACTGTGTGCTTAGGAGGTGACCGTGCCAGATTCCCCAGGGATGACCGTTCTATCGGAATGTCTCCGTTGTGCGGGTGATTCTCTGCTGTCGCCCGAGTCCCTGTGTCCCGACTGCCTTACAGTCAAGCAATGGCTGCCAGAGGTCTGGTACTCATCGGAAATGGATGACATGGGTCTCGAAGATGTGCCGGGCGAACAGTACTATGTGTACGTTCTGGACACTGACGAAGGGACCTATGTTGGACATACTCGCTACCTTGTCCAGAGGGTACGCAAACATTCCAGCAACCAAGTCCGAAGTACGGTGCGCAAAAGCTCCAAGATCGTCTGGCGGTCTCTAGCGTTCAAGTCTCGACGCGACGCCGATAACACCGAAAGAGTGCTCAAGACCCTTAGAGATAAGGGGCATGAAGATTTCTTCAAGATTACCGGTGTTCGACCTGAGCCATGGCTGGGCGGGGACATGAATGACCAGCGTCCATTGCCTACTGAAGAACCGCTTCAGACTACGAACCCGACTCGAAGGCAGTTAGTCGAAAAGCAAGACGATCAAACTGACGACGAACGCATCAATATTGATGAGGTAAGGCGATTTATCATATATCTGATAGCAAGGGACGTAACGAAAGACGAAATACGGCGGCAGGTCGCAGACAGGTTCTTTGGTAGCAGTCCGGTTACTATGCAGAATTTCGTGGAATTTGCGAAAGAGAATCCCGGCGCGGTCGAATACCGTATCCCAACCGTTCAACCTGAACACAGTAAGCCACATAGCTCTTCTTCGCTACGCAAGACAAGCCCTGCTCCGACTACTGTGAAAAGTGCGCCGCTACCTGTGCCCTCCACGCCTAAGAAGCGGGACAAACCCTCTAGTGCAACTCCGTCTGCACCCTATCAGACCTCTGATCAGACTACTGTCATCAGCATTCCACAACCCATGCGCCATACTCAGAGTAATGTCACCAGTACAGCTCAACCTATACACCGCACCCGTAAGAAGAGGAACGACCACTTTAATGAGGAGAATTTTTGGTCAGGTGTCTTGATAACGGTGTATGTATTATGTGTAGTAGTTACAATAATAGGAGTAGTTGCAATGATAGGCCGTTTCTTATAGACGGCAGTCACGGAGGTGAACAGGATGCAGGTAAGGTGGATTACAGGAAAACAGGGTGAGTGGTGGTCGCTGAACAGTCTCAATCTGGGTAAAGTCAAGCGTCACGGATTCCACGGAGTCTATGTGATAAAGCAGAGGGGACATGGCTCCAACCCAAATCCATGCGTCTATGTCGGCCAAGGCGATATTGCTGACCGACTAAGCGACCATCGGAATGACCCCGACATGGAGGAATATGGACATACTGGGGAGTTGCGGGTCACCTGGGCTAACGTGCCTGCTGCTCAGAGAGATGGCGTCGAACGTTATCTAACCGACATTCTCGATCCACAAGAAGGAGAGCGACACCCCGACGTTCCCTCGATTTCCGTCAATTTGCCAGTATGGTGATATTATCTCTCTAAGCCATGAGTATCCTGAACGGGTGCCTGTTCTCATTGTAGCAGTGGACGGCGGGCGCGAAGTCGTCCAGTTGATGACCGCCTTCATCACCTGTGCGGCTCTCCCTGACGATTAGCGCCTGCAATGATGCCGAAATCCGGGCTATGGTTTCGGCGTCCGCGCCAACCTTCGCGGTTGTGAGGCGAGTTGGCTTCCCTGGAGTGAACAGAGGCGGCAGAATGTCGTAAGATGAACATCAACCAGAACCGGGCGGATGGCGGGCTACGGCTCACCGTCCCACCAGGAGGAGACAGTTGACCACCGAACAGCGTGTTGACAGACTTGAGGAAGTAGTAGCCACGATGGGTGAGTTGTTGTTTGCAACCCGCGATATGGCTGTGGAAACCCGCGATATGGCTGTGGAAACCCGCAATATGGCTGTGGAAACCCGCAATATGGTTGTGGAAACCCGCACTATGGCCGAGAGAACCCTTGAGATGGTTGAGGAAATGCGTCGTGAGAACCGCCAGACGCGCCGTATCTGGATAGCGATAGCGCGTAAGCAGGAACTGTTCGACGATGATGAGCTTCAGGACTTGTTTGGAGACGAGGAATGACCTCCGCGCGCGTCAAAGCCTTTGCGCCCGCGATGCGGGAGAAAGTCGCAGGTGGTCGTGGCGCGAGGTTTTCCAGCGTCATGCGGCCTCTATGTCCATGAGGGTGAAGTCCTCACCCTTGAACAGTGATTAATTCGGCAGTCCGTTTTCATCATAGAGGGAGTCGCCGCGCTCGACGATGGACGGCCCGTCTTTCAGCAGACTGCGGCAACGTTTGCGTATCGCCCGTAACTTACGTATTCGGGCCTCGACACTGAGCTCGCGTCTTTCTCTGTCGAGTTTCTCTCTGAGCGCTATGGTGATTGCGTTCGTCATGCTCTCGCCGGAGCGCATTGTGTCGAGGTCGCCCTCCCAGCCAATGCCTCGAAGCTCGCGAGCTTCATTGACAGAAAGAGGTTCGACTGCCAATGTTCTCAGCGCGAAGTTAATCGCCTGTCGCTTGGTGGCAAAACCATAGCGCCGCATCACCTCGGCGCAGGCCTCGTCATCAATGTCAACATTTGCGCGTACCATACGCCTGATTATACACCAGAGTAAAAAGGGTGTAACAACTATGCCAACATCATCAGCGCCTTTTCATAGTCGAGGCTGTTCAAGATTCTACCGCAGCTCCCCCTGGATTCCCGTTTTCACGGGAATGATGATAGTTAAGCAAAGGTCTCCCTTCGCGGGAACGACGAGACGAAAATGAAAATATCCTACAGGTTGGCTTCCCTGGAGTGAACAGAGGCGGCAGAATGTCGTAAAATGAACATCAACCAGAACCGGGCGGATGGCGGGCTACGGCTCGCCGTCCCACCAGGAGGAGACAGGTGACTACCGAACAGCGTGTTGACAGACTTGAGGAAGTAGTAGCCACGATGGGTGAGTTGCTAATTGAAACCCGCGCAATGGTTGTGGAAATGCGTCGTGAGAACCGTCAGACGCGCCCGATCTGGATAGCGATAGCGCGTAAGCTGGAACTGTTCGACGATGATGAGCTTCAGGACTTGTTTGGAGACGAGGAATGACCTCCGCGTATGTCGAAGCCCTTGCGCCCGCGATGCGGAGAAAGTCGTATATGATGTCTCTGGGATTGGACATTGACCCGCGTTGTCTCGCTATCGGACACGGTGGAGTGAACCTGAATTTTCCTCGATGCCGATTCCAGCGGCAGACAGGCTTGGAGGCGGTGAAATGAGCGGCGAAGACGTACACCTTATGGCTCACTTGATGCGGCGCGCCGGATTCGGCGCGACACGCGACGAACTGGAGTCGGCGATTGACGATGGCTACGAGAGGACCGTGGACGCCCTGCTGGACACGTCCACCGTCTCCTACATGCCTGACGACATCATCAGGCGTTACCATGTAGATCAGTCCGAGTTGCGCGTCGTGGAAGTCGCGGTCGCCAATTGGCTCTACCGCATGATGACCACGACGTGCCCGCTCCAGGAGAAGATAGCGCTGTTCTGGCACAGCCTGTTCGCCACCGGCGAACGCAAGGTCAACAACGTACAGACCATGGTGAACCAGATCGAGACCTTCCGCAAGTACGGCCTCGGCAGCTTCCGCGCGCTCCTGCTCCAGGTTTCCAGAGACCCCGCGATGCTCCACTGGCTCGACAACCAGGATAACCACAGGGACGCCGTCAACGAGAACTACGGGCGCGAGCTGCTGGAGCTCTTTTCGATGGGAATCGGCAACTACACCGAGCGGGACGTAAAGGAGGCCGCGCGGGCGTTCACCGGCTGGACCTTCGAGAATGCCGAATACATGGCGCTGCGAGCCATGAAGGCTTCGATCTGGCCGTACAGCCGCGTAGCCTGCCAGTTCGAGTTCAGGCCGGACGACCACGACTACTCAGAGAAGACCTTCCTGGGCGAGAGCGGCCCGTTCGACGGCGAGGACGTGATTAACGTGATAGTCCGGCAGCCTGCCACAGCCCGTTTCGTGTGCGCTCGTCTATACCAGTTCTTCGTCGCCGACGAGATTGACGAGGATGGCGAGGCGCTGATAGAGCGACTCTGCCAGACCTACTTCGACTCCGGCTACGAGATCGAAGCTGTCCTGAGGGCCATGTTCAACTCAGACCACTTCAAGTCTGCCGCTGTCCGCTTCCGCAGGGTCAAGAGTCCGGCGGAGCTGGTCGCGGGGACGCTGCGGACCGCCCGGCCCTTCCCGCGACCGACCGTCGAGATGTTCCAGGTTGGTCTCGCCACCAATTATATGGGACAGGAGCTCATGAACCCGCCAAACGTAGAGGGGTGGCACGAGGGAGCCGAGTGGATTGACAGCGGGTCCCTCGTCGAGAGGGTCAACTTCGCCTCCCGGTACCTTGGCAACCCGAACTCGCCCGGCGTCCGAGACATCGCGGACAGGCTCGCCTCCGAACAGCGGGCGCAGTTCGACTCGGAGACGCTGGTTGACTACTGCCTGGACCTTCTGGGGCCGATCACGGTCTCGGATGAGACGCGCGCGACTCTCGTGGCGTCCTCAGAGGCTTACGAGCAGGACGACTTCACCACCCGCGTCGCGGAGACCCTGCGCCTGATCGGTTCGACGCGAGAGTACCAACTGGCCTGATCCGCTCACACCAGTCGCAGCTGTACTCCCGACCTCTCCTCCTGGAGTCGCAGGAATGCGGAACTGTCGAGGTCGGCCCATCCCCGGGTCATGGCCTCCTCCATCTCTGACTGGCAGACACCGGTCAGGTTCATGGGGACGCCGTAGCGCTCGGCCAAATCGGTTGCAAGCCGCATATCCTTCATCGCGGTTTTCAGCGCGAAACGGGGCTCGAAATCGCCGCTGAACAGCGTATCGGGCAGACGAGTGTGCAGGTTGAAGTTCCTGCCAATCGCGCACTTCTGGAATACCTCCACCAGCACCGCCGGGTCCACTCCCGCGCGAGCTCCCATCGTCAGGCACTCGATTGTCGCCATGTCGAGCGAGAATCCGGCGCAGTTGTGCGCGATCTTGCACACGCAGCCCGCGCCGATGTCGCCGACGCGCATGATCGTCTTGGCCATCGCGTCCAGAACCGGCTTGCAGTGGTCAAGGGTGTCGTCGTCGCCCCCGACCAGCATGGTCAGGTCGCGCGTTCTTGCGCCCTCCGCGCCGCCGCTGACCGGGGCGTCGAGCATCGCAACGCCCGCGCTCTTCAGTTTCCGGTGAGTGTCTCTTACGAGTTCAGGGGAGTTGGTAGTGTGATCAACCAGAACAGAGCCGGCGGCTATGCCTTCCAGGATGCCATTGGCGCCGTAAACCACTTGCCGGAACTCAGGCGGACCCGGAAGACATGTGCATACTATGTCGCACCGCTGGGCGACTGCCTTTGGGGAGTCACCCCAGTCGGCCCCGGCTTCGAGCAGCGGAGTCGCCGCGCTTCGGTTTATGTCGTGGACTACCAGGGAGAAACCGGCGGCGAGGACCTGTCCCGCCATGGGTTGACCTATGCTCCCGGTCCCAATGAATCCAACGCGCATCGGCTCACTCCTGATCGTAATGGACTACTCTTTGGTCATTGCGATACTATCACAACGATATGGCCCGAAAGACGAAATTCGACGGATAACAGAGCAGCGCGGTCGGGGTGACTCAAACCTGTCCGCGCGTCAGCGTCGCGGACTTTGGTTCATAAGATAATTTGAGGTTCTGGAGGTCGGGTGGGATATGGCGGCAAGACAGGTACTGAAGTACGACCGCACGATTGGGATCGTCGCGATGGAGGGACGCGGGTTCAGCAACCCGGTGGATATCGCCTTCTCCGGCGACGACCGCATCTACGTAGTCAGCCGCACGAATTCGCTTCAGCCATACGGCATACGAATCGGCGTATGCGATCTGGAGAGCAACTACTACGGCCACTTTGGATCTTACGGCTCGGAGCCCGGACAGTTCGTATGGCCGACCTCCGTGGCGTTCGACTCGGAAGACAGCCTGTATCTCGTTGATGAGCACAACAACCGCGTCACCGTGTTCGACACGTCCGGCGGGTACATCCGGCGCTGGGGCGACCACGGTTCGGGCGATGGGCAGCTCGACGGCCCATCGGGAATTGCGATTGATTCCTCTGGCGCCGTACTGGTCGGGGACGCCTACAACGGTCGCATCCAGAGGTTCACGCGGGACGGCGAGTTCATGTCCAGTTTCGGCGGACCGGGGGCCGGTCCCGCGGAGTTCAATATGCCGTGGGGCGTCACGCTCGACGGCGATGACAACGTGTACGTCGCCGACTGGCGAAACGACCGCATCCAGAAGTTCTCTCCAGACGGCGAGTTCATGGCGGCGTTCGGCGAGTCGGGAGACGGTGACGGCCAGTTCCGGCGACCGTCCAGCGTGGCGGTTGATGACGAGGGGCTTATCTACGTTGCGGACTGGGGCAACGAGCGCGTTCAAGTGTTGTCGCCAGGCGGCGAGTTCCTGGAGAAGCTCAGGGGACAGGCGACGCTGTCCAAGTGGGCCGAAGAGTTCTATGCGGCGAACGCGGACGAGTGGCAGGCGCGCCAGAGGGCCAACATCATGGTGACCCCAGGCCCGGATGTGGAGACTCCCCACCAGGAGTCCGCGCGAGTCGAGCCGTACTTCTGGGGGCCGATCTCGGTTAAGCTGGACAGGCAGGGACGGCTGTACGTGACCGAGTCCAACAGGCACCGCATACAGGTTTACGAGAAGCTGTGAAAAGTCAGACTTCCACCGGGTGGTCGCTGTCCATCCACTCGGCGTAGGAGCCGTCGTAGAGCCGGACGTCGTACCCGGCCTGCCGCATGGAGAGGTAGGCCAGTGAAGCGCGGACCCCGCTTCGGCAGTATGCCACGACCGTATCGCCGGGCGCGATGCCGGCCGTCGCCAGCCGCCGACGCAGCAGTTCCGGCTCGATGAGCAGTCTCCCTCCGGCGCCGGCCATCTCCGAGTGGGGCAGGTTGACCGCGCCCGGAATGCGCCCGGGGCGATGGTCCATTCCCTCCGTCTGTCCGAGATACTCTTCCGGGGTACGTGTATCCAGGAGCTTCGATCCGGCGTGGGCGGCCAGGTCGTCTATCGTGATCCGCACCGACGGGTCGAGGCGAGGCGCGAAGGCTTTAGGCTCAGTCGGGACAGGACGGTAGAGGACCTCCCGGCCCTCTTCCTTCCAGGATTCGAAGAGCATATCCATCACGTGAACGTCGTTTCGACCCAGGTATTCTAGGACCCAAGCGGCCATGGCGGCGTTGCGGCCATCCTGGTGGTCGTAGAGCACGGGGATGACGTCGTCTCCCAGCCCCGCTTCTCCGAAGGCGGCGGCAAGCTGTTCCGGCTGGCCGATACGTCCATCCGGCCCCTGCAATTTCTTGAAAGGGACGTTGACCGCGTCTCTTAGGTGGCCCATCAAGTAGCGCATGGCGGTCCGGGGGTCAATCAACAGGTATCCTGGCCGTTCGATGTGTTCAGAAACCCAGTCCGCGGAAACGAACGTGACCATCAACCGACTGCTTCGAAGTCAGTCTCGACGGAGGTCGAGTTGGCTACGGACTGGGTGACGGGAGAGCCTTCCACCGCCAATCGCCAGATTTCGCGCAGGGTTTCCTGGTCGGCGTCGGCGCGAACGAAGCACTTGGCCGAAATCCTGCCATAGCCCGGGTTGCCCTCGTCCTCCACGCCGGCCCACTTGCGTATATTGTCGAAGTACCCTTCCACGGCCACTTCCAGGTCATGGATGCGGATGCCCCGCTTGGTGGCATTGACCACGAATCCGACGGTCATGCAGCTGCCGACAGCCGACAGCAGCTGCTCGTGGGCGCTGGCGGCGACATCGGTGGCGGTCAGGTCGCCGGGCTCGTCCATGTCAACCTGGTGATTCCGCATATAGGCGCGAGCTCGCATCCCGTCCTGCCAGACCACCCGCGACTTCCAGGGCCCGGTTACAGCGTTGAACACTTCCGGGTCGCGGAAGGAATCCAGGACTTCGGCCAACTTTTCGCTGGGCAGCCCGTTTTGAGGTCTCTCTCTTCAGCCATTTCCAACTCCTTTATTTATGAACGCCGATTTATCCCAGTTCGGCGAGAACTCTGAACCCTGGCGCTACCGATGGAAGCGTCATAAAAGTGGTTTGTCACCCCCATCCTAGCCTTCCCCCGTCAAGGGGAAAGGGATTTATGCGCTACTGGTACTCCGCGCGCACTTGTTCGGCGGCGGCGGCTATTGCCCGCATCTTCTCGAAGGCCATCTCGTGGGTGTTGACGTTTCTTTCGGCGAAGGTGCCGAATCCGCAATCGGGGTTGAGGTATATCTTGTCAGGATCGAAGTATTGAAGGAGCTCCTTGACCCTGGCGATGATCTGGTCCGGCGATTCGATGTCGTCCGACCGGGGATTCACCACTCCAAGGCCGATCTCCTTCTCGTTGCTGTACTCCTTGAAGACCTCCATCTCTCCCGCCCTGGGAGTGGCGCACTCCAGCACCAACTGGTCTATGTTCATCTGGACGAGGTAGGGGAGCATCGGCCCATAGTTGCCCGTGAGAAGAACATCCTCCCGCTTGCTCCAGTTGCCTCGGCAGACGTGCACCCCGGTCTTGATCCCGGTGATTCCATCCGTGGTCTCGTTCATCAGACGCAGCGCGAATTCCAGTTCGTCCGTGGGGTCCCGGCGGTTGGGCAGCGCGGCGCACATGAAGGTCTCGGTGCTCTCCTCGCCGAACACCACCTGGCTCAGGATGGGCTCGTCCAACTGCACGAAGTCGCAACCCTGGTCGCGCAGCGCGATTATCTCTTCCCTGAGGATCTCCACCACGTCGGCGGCCAAGTCTTCGGGGGTAGGGTACACCCTGTCGGATATGCCTTCGAACCAGCTGGAGCGAGTCAGCATATAGGGGCCGGGCAGAGGAATCTTGATCTGCCGGTCCGTGTGTTCCCGCAGGAAGGCCAACTCGTCGCGGGCCAAGCCCTGTCGCCTGCCGAGGCGGTCAACCGCGATGGGGCTCTTGATGGCAAAGGCCGGGACGTCGAGCGCGCGCAGCATCTCTTCCATTCGGGCGCGGTCCCGAGAGTAGTCCATCACTTCCGACACCTTCATGAGTTGCATTCCGGTCAGCTTGTCGGTGACGAAAGAGTAGAAATTGTCCCGGCGCAACTCTCCATCGCTGATGATGTCCACACCGGCCTCTTCCTGCGCCCGGATGCAGGCCAACACTTCGTCGTCGGCCACGGCGTTGAATTCGTCCAGGGTGCTCTCGCCGGCTTCCTTGCGGCGCAGCGCCCTGATCAGTTCGGCGGACCGGGGCCAACTCCCAACGACCGTTACGGGGAACAAGGGGTCGTTTGCCATTCAGTTTCCTCCAGGATGCGGGTAGCGTGAGAATATGTTGCCTACCCTCGCAGGCCGGACCAGTGTATAACAAGGCGCAAGCTGGAACAAGTTGCGGCAAGCGGAGAAGTGCGGGCGGGACTCTCTTTCATCTGATAGCGGCTCGTCCGTCGCGGCTCAACTCTCAGGGTCCTGGTAGAACCCGGAATTGAGGAAGCCGCCGTCTATGGGAATCCCGACTCCATTGATGTAGCGCGCTTCATCGCTGCACAGATATAGGACCAGATCCGCGACCTCTTCCGGCAGCACCTCGCGCTTGATTGGGAACCGCTTCAGTCTCTGCTCTCTGAGTTCCGGCTCCCTCTCATACACCATCTCGGTCATGGGCGTTATCGCGACGCCCGGGCAGACCGCGTTGACGTTTATCCCGTACCGCGCCCACTCAAGGCCAAGCTGTCCTGCAAAGTTGATGAGCGCCGCCTTAGCCGGGCCGTATGCGCCTCGTTCTGGCACTGGGGCGGTAGCCGCCACCGACGACATCAGCACGACGCTGCCGCCGTCTCCCTGCTCGACCATACGCCTGCCCGCCTCCCGGCAGAGCAAAAACGCCCCTGTAAGGTGCGCGTCGAGGGAAAGGTTCCACTGGTCGAGAGACATATTGAGCACGGGCGCCTTGATGTTCGTGCCCGCGCAATGCACTAGGTAGTCCACCCGTCCAAGTTGGCTCACGACCGTCCGTATAGCGTTGATCACGGATGCCTCGTCGGTAACTTCGACCTGCGCCGCAATCGCCCGACCACCGTCCGACGCGATTGACCGCGCCACCCCGGACGCCGCATCCGCGTTCAGGTCCGCCACCGCGACCGCCGCGCCGCGCGCCGAGAACCTGCGGCATATCTCGGATCCCAGGCCTCCCGCGCCACCGCTGACTACGGCTACCTTGTGTTCCATAGTCCACCTCCTATTGGCAATTGCAATGCACCGAAGACGGTGTTTCATATATCTGGATTTATATTAGTCTATGTGGGGTCCAGGTCAAGTCTTGGTGACGTCCAAGTGGCTATCCAGGTGGCTTTTGACTTGGAAATCGGCTGATTTAGCTATGAATTCACCTGAAGAAAAATTTTGGTCAGTCGGTTTTGCAGTCATTGATAAACCTCAGATTATATAAGTTATGTACGTTTGTTCTGTAATGGACATATTGTAACATAGTGGGATTAGAGTTGCGCAGCATTTCGCCCAAATGGTTGCTACCGCAAACCTTATACCGTTTCGGTCTGAAGTCAGCATGAAGGGATTGGTCTAAGTCTGATACTTGGTCTATGCTGAGTCCAACGCTGACGTTGGAGGGCAGAAGGATGATGGGACGACCGCTGAGGATAGACTGGCATGAGAGCGACACCCCACAGAGACTGAAAGAGGCTTACCAGTCCCAGACGGACATCAACATTCGCACACGGGTACACCTGCTGTGGCTGGTACGCAGCGGCTGGCAGATCAAAGCGGCGTCAGAGGCCGTCGGCGCTCACTACCGGAGCGCCCAGAGATGGATTGAGTGGTACAGGGACGGAGGGGTTGTATCAAGGAAGATGGGAGGAGTGGGTCAGCCCAGATTTCTGAGCGATGAGCAGGAGAGCGGGCTGGTCGAGGAGGTAGGAAGCGGGCGGTTCTCACGCCGCCGGAGAGATAGCGGACTGGGTGGAGTCTGAGTACGGAGTGAGGTTCAAGGGTAACAGCATATACAGTGTGTTGGAGCGTCTGGGGTGTTCGCCGAAGGTTCCGAGGAGTCGGCACGAGAAGGCGGACGTGAGTGCGCAGCAGTCATGGAAAAAGGGGGACTCAGACGTTCACTCAGGAGAGCGGGTGTAAAGCCGGAGACTCTGATCGGGTTCGCAGATGAGATGAGAGTGGGCCTTCGGGGTATGGTTCGGCGGGTGTGGGGAGTGCGCGGTCTGAAGGTGGTTCAGAGACTTCAGTTGGTGTACGAGTGGAAGTACCTGTTCCTGGTGGTGGACTATGCTCGCGGGAAGTTGGAGTGGACGTGGATGGACTCTATGAGTTCGGCGATGGCGCTTCGCGCGGTGGTGTTGTCAGTGAAGCGCCATACCGATGTGAGAGCGCTGGTGTGGGACGGAGCGGGAAGCCATAGAAGCGAGTTGGTCAGAAGCGTAGAGGGAGTGAGGACGATACTTCAGCCGGCGTACAGTCCTGAACTGAATCCCGCTGAGCGGGTATTCGAGGAGGTACGCAGGTGGGTGGAAGGCAGAGTGTATGGGAGTCTTGAGGAGAAGGTGGATGCTGTGAACGAGTGTCTGAGCGGGCTGGAGTCTGATCCTGAGCGGGTGAAGTCGCTGGTGAGTTGGGAGTGGATCAGACGGAACGTTCAGGGACTATCTGAAGACTACGCGGCTTCATCAAACTGAAATGGTATATCTGTCTTATGGATGGGGTTCGAGAGCGCGACGTGTAATCCAAGGTTCGGGCATCTACTACTTGGCAGAGGCTTATCCATTCAGGGCGGCCGAGCGCAATGCCGTTGATAGACGCGGGATCGTTATACACGTGGATGCTGATATCGCTTGCCTTGCTCCACATTGTTTCAAATTCTAGTTTGCCATGTCCGATAATATAATGCCCATCGTGATTGCTATAATCGAACACGACCTCGCCCGCAAAGGATGTCGTTCTTGGGGGTGGAACGTTTGATGCCTTGCCCTCGAACGGCTTGATGCCTAATTTAGTGGCAATCAGAATGGCGAGTTCAGCGGGGGTATGATCCTCAGCTTGGAGGTAACTGACATCTTCTGGTAGCCCGGGAACCTTTGTGTTATCAAAACGCACTGGCAGAATATATTCTTTTGGTTCTGCCAGCGCACGATTGAGCATCGACCGCCTCTCGTGTCTGGGCCAAGCCTTCTCAACATATTTCTTGGATATGAACATTACTGTCAGTTGTGATTCATATTGATATACTCTGTGCAGTTTCTCTATGAGATTCTTACCCCATAGCTCAACTTTCTCGAAATCATCGTAGAATACGTTGATCCCGCGACTTTCAAGTGCACGCGCCACTTCTTCAACATAGTCTCTCTGTTCTCCCGCGAAAGACAACGCTACCTCATATACTGTCATATATTAACCTCTCATGCTTTGTACGCTCTTATGGAAACGATTTTATGCTTGCTGTTATATTGGTGTATACACCCAAAGCTGAGAACAGTATTAGCACGCTGTCAGGTGGAGGGGTAGAGAGCTGGGGATAGGAGAGAGTACCGTGCCTGCGCGATGACTGGCGATAGGAACTACTGCGCCTCTCTAGTTTCAGCTCAGCTTCTCTCAGACACCGGCTCCGCTTCTTTCAATACTCTTGCGCGGAAGTATCGGCTCAGGTCTTCGGGTATCCGCAAATCAACCTTCCTCTCGCCGAACAAACTTGATAACTCCCGCTCCATACGCACCATTCCCAAAAGGCCCGGTATGCTGTCTGCGTCGAACTCGACGAGGACGTCCTCGTCGCTGTCCGGCCCGAAATCCGGCCGCAGCGCTGAACCAAATATGGCCAGACGCCGCACCCCGCACTCTCGACAGAACGAAGCTATCCGCTCCCTGGAAATCTGTACCTCGGGGTTCATCCCCAATCTCCCCGCCCACACAAAATTCGTATCCGAACGATCGGGATGATTCTATCACACGTAATTTAGTACGCGCCGCTTCTGGTACGTCCCTTGACACCCGCCGAAGCGCCTACCTATACTCAAGCCCAACAACATAGATTCTAAAGGCTGAGAACAGGACTAGTACGCCGTCAGGCGGAGCGGCAGAGAGCCGGGGAGAGGTGAAAGCCCGGCGCTTGCGCGATGGCCGAATGGACCTGGGAGCCGCCAACCGAATCCGTGAACGCGGTTGTAGGCTTGGTCGGTGAGGGTACCGTTACCAAGACCCGGGGCATCGAGGCGATAAACGCTTCCGTGCTTGGCAATGAGGCTGCGTTCTGCGTGTTGCAGTGTGTGGCGAATCAGGGTGGCACCACGGATACACCATACCCGTCCCTTTATTGGGTCGGGTTTTTTTGTTTCAATTATAAATTCTCAATTTTCAATTAGGAATTGGGGTGGCGGTTGAAAGATAACATTGTTCAGGCAAAGAGTTATGCGTTCGCGGTTCGGATCGTGAAACTGTGCCAGTATCTGAGGTCAGATAAGAGGGAGTATGTTCTCTCGCGGCAATTGTTGAGATCCGGTACAAGCGTTGGGGCTAACGTGGAAGAGGCGATTGGAGGACAGTCTCGAGCGGATTTTAGAGCGAAGTTGGCTATCGCGTACAAGGAAGCGCGTGAATCCAGATATTGGCTGCGTCTGTTGAAAGACACCGATTATCTCACTCAGAGAGAGTTTGAGAGCATTCACGCGGATGCCGAAGAACTCTGTCGGATTATCGGAGCGATTCGCGAGACGCTAAGAATTGATAATTGATAATTGCAAATTGATAATTGGAGAAGACGGTCATGACTGTTCAAGAGACCGATACCCATGCCCGACGCCGCGTCTTCAGCGGCGTCCAGCCAAGCGGCGACCCGCAGCTTGGCAACTATATCGGCGCGTTCAAGCAGTGGGTCGAAAACCAGGACGCGAAGGAGAACTTCTTCTGCATCGTGGACCTCCACGCCATCACCGTTGAGGTCAATCCCGATGATCTGCGCCGGCAGACGCGCGAGCTCGCCGCGACACTGTTCGCCTGCGGCATAGACCCGGACAAGAGCACGCTCTTCGTCCAGAGCCACGTGACGACCCACGCCGAAGGATGCTGGATCCTTAACTGCGTGACGCCGGTAAGCTGGCTGGAAAGGATGACGCAGTACAAGGACAAGTCCACAGGACAGGAGAGTGTCTCGACCGGCCTGCTGGACTACCCCGTGCTCATGGCCGGAGACATCCTGATGTACAGCGCGCACGAGGTGCCGGTCGGAGACGACCAGCGCCAGCACGTAGAGTTGACCCGCGACATCGGGGGCAGGTTCAACCGCCTTTTCGGAGAGACGTTCGTGCTGCCGGAGGCCGTGATACCGGAGGTCGGGGGCCGCGTCATGGGGCTGAATGATCCCAACGTCAAGATGTCCAAGAGCTACTCCCACATTCGGGGCCACGCGGTGCGCCTGCTGGACGAACCAAAGGAGATACAGCGCTCGATAATGAGGGCCGTGACCGATTCGGGCAACGAGATAGCGTTCAGCGAAGACCCCGAAAAGGCGGGCGTAAACAACCTGCTCGGCATATACAAGGTGATCACGGACAAGGCCGAGAGCGAAGTCGAGCGAGACTTCGCGGACGCGCGAGGCTACGGCGACCTGAAGCGGCGCGTCGCCGAGGTGGTAATCGAGGAACTCAGGCCCATCAGGGAGCGCTATTACGAATTGATGGACGACGTCGCCGAACTGGACAGGCTGTTGGCCGTCGGAGCGGACCAGGCGCGTGAAGTATCCGAACCCAAACTCGAAGAGATGAAGCGCAGGGTCGGATTCGTCCTGCCCGGCTGAGGAGACGCGAAATGTACTATCCATCACTGGAGCAGGTCGCCTCCTACGAGGGTAGGGCCAACCTTGTTCCCGTTTACCGGGAGATAAACGCCGACTTGGAAACCCCGGTGTCGGCGTATCTCAAAGTCGCCAACGGTCCGTATTCGTACCTCCTAGAGAGTGTCGAAGGCGGCGAGAGAATGGCGCGATACAGCTTCATCGGAACCGACCCGCAGAAGATAATCAAGACGGGAACGGGCGAGGAACTCGGCGCGATTGATCCACTGAATCCTGTGGAGGAGATGCTCTCCGAGTACAGGCTGGCCGACGTTGACTATCTCGACAAGTTCAACGGCGGCGCGGTTGGATACATCTCCTACGACGCCGTGCGCTACTTCGAGGAGCTTCCCACGCCCGATGTTGACCCGCTCGGACTGCCCGAATCCATATTCATGCTGTCAACGACGTATCTCGTGTTCGACCACCTGCGGCACAAGATCAAGGTCGTCAGCCACGCCCACCTGAAAGGCGACACGAGACGCGCCTACGAGGAGGCCGTAGCCAGAATAGAGAACGTGGTCCGCAGGCTGAAGTCCTTTCCCAACATACCGGAGCCTAATCTGGAAATGCAGACTGACGCGGACATCGAATTCAACATGAGCCGAGAATACTATGAGGAAATGGTGAACAAGACCCGCGAGTATATCATCGCGGGCGACGTGATCCAGACTGTCGTCGCTCAGCGAATGTCGCGCCCGACCTCAGCACATCCATTTCAGATTTACCGCTCGCTGAGGGCGGTCAATCCCTCGCCCTACATGTACTACCTGGACATGGGCGAGTTCCAGATAGTGGGCGCGTCGCCCGAGCTTCTGGTGCAGGTTGTGGATGGGACTGTCGCCGTTCACCCCATAGCGGGTACACGGCGGCGCGGCAGGGACGAGGCCGAGGACTTGGAACTGGAAGAGGAACTGCGAACCGACGAGAAGGAGCGCGCCGAACACATAATGCTGCTGGACCTGGGCCGCAACGACGTAGGCCGGGTGTCCAAGCCCGGCACCGTGGAGGTGAGCCAGATTCTGGACATCGAGCGCTATTCGCACGTCATTCATCTGGTGTCCCACGTTACCGGGGAACTCAGGGACGAGTACACCAACTACGACGCGCTTAGGGCCTGCTTCCCGGCGGGGACGGTGTCCGGCGCCCCCAAGATTCGCGCGATGGAGATCATCGCCGAACTCGAACCTGACCGCCGCAGCGTCTATGCCGGAGCGGTCGGGTACTTCGACTTTTCGGGCAATATGGATACCGCCATCGCCATACGCACCCTCGTCCTCAAGGACGGCGTGGCGCACGTTCAGGCTGGCGGAGGAATCGTGTACGACTCTAATCCCGAAGACGAGTACATGGAGACCATTCACAAGGCGTCCGCCGTATTCAAGGCGATTGACCAGGCTGAGCAGGAAATAGACCTATAGCGAGGGGCTGAGATGGCGATTCTGCTGATAGACAACTACGACAGCTTTACCTACAACCTCTACCAGTACCTGTGCGAGCTTGGCGCTGAGGTCGAGGTTGCGCGCAACGACAAGATAACGCTGGAAGAGATAGAGCGGATGTCGCCGGAGAAGATAGTCATATCTCCGGGGCCATGCACGCCCGCCGAGGCCGGGATATCCAACGACGTCCTGAGACGATTCGGCCCTGAGTTGCCGACTCTGGGCGTCTGCCTCGGCCACCAGTGCGTCGGATACGCTTTTGGTGGGATCGTGGGCGGCGCGGGCGAGATAATGCACGGCAAGATGTCGCTGATTCACCACACGGGCGAGGGAGTCTTCAGAGGGCTGCCCAATCCCTTCGAGGCGATACGCTATCACTCGCTGGCGGTGTACCGCGACGATCTGCCCGACGAGCTTGAGGTCACCGCTTGGACCGATAGCGGACTGATAATGGGGATGCGCCACAAGGAGCATCCCATCGAGGGGATACAGTTTCACCCTGAATCCATTATGACCAAGGTCGGAAAAGACTTGCTGAAGAACTTTCTGGACGCGCCTGTTTCAGCGGCGCGAGGAGGACGGTAATGATACAGGAAGCAATAGGGGCCGTGGTGGAAGGCCAGGACTTGTCTGCCGACCAGGCCGCCGCGGCGATGGATGAGATAATGAGCGGGGAAGCGACTCCCGCGCAGTTCGGAGCGTTAGTAACCGCCCTCCGAATGAAGGGGGAGACAGTGGACGAGATAGCGGGCATGGTGCGATCCATGCGCGAGAAGTCTCTACGCGTAAACGTGGCGGGTAGAGTTGTCGACACCTCCGGCACCGGAGGAGACAACTCTGGCAGTTTCAACATATCCACGACGGCGGCGTTCGTGGTGGCCGGGGCCGGGGAGAAGGTCGCCAAGCACGGCAATCGCTCTATGTCCGGCTCGACCGGCTCTGCCGACGTGCTTGAGGCGCTGGGCGTGAAGATAGACCTGAGCCCGGAATCCGTCGCCAGGTGCATAGATGAGGTCGGCTTCGGATTCATGTTCGCGCAGGGGTTTCATCCATCCATGCGGTTTGCCGCCGGTCCGAGGCGAGAGATCGGCATAAGGACGGTGTTCAATATCCTTGGCCCGCTCACTAACCCGGCCAACGCCTCAAGACAGCTTATAGGGGTCGCCGATGCGTCCATAGCGGAGCGCATGGCGCTGGTTCTCGGTCAACTCGGCAGCGAGAAAGCCCTTGTCGTTCACGGCTCGGAC
The DNA here is from genome assembly GCA_965202815.1 of Dehalococcoidia bacterium. Classification (GTDB taxonomy): domain Bacteria; phylum Chloroflexota; class Dehalococcoidia; order Lucifugimonadales; family UBA1123; genus VXRN01. The sequence continues at coordinate 477,459 of CBDBCD010000001.1, read as the reverse complement.
GGCATGGACGAGCTGACCATCACCGGTCCTTCCACCGTATGGCAACTTGAAAACGGCGAGGTCTCAAGCTACGAGTTCTCACCCGAAGGCTTGGGCTTCTCCCTCTCCGACGCCGACTCCATCCGCGCGGACGGGCCGGAGGACAGCGCGCGAATCGCACGCGCCGTCCTCTCAGGGGAGCCCGGCCCGGCCCGGCTCGTGGTTCTGCTGAATGCCGCCGCCGCGCTCGTTGCCGCCGGAAGCGCAGACACGCTGTCCGCCGCCATACATGTGGCAGCGCGCTCGATAGACACGGGCGAAGCGATGAACAGGCTGAACGCTCTGGTTGAACTAAGCGGGTCGCTGGAGTGAAGGAGAGACAGTCCGGTCGCGCCGGAATACATGCCGCTGTCAGATACTCGAAAGCCGTCCTCTTCGACTTCGATTTCACGCTTGCGGACTCATCCGTGGGCATCATCGCCTGCATCAACTACGCTCTGACGAAGATCGGGCTGCCCGAATCTTCGCCGGACGAAATTCTGGAAACAGTCGGGCTGTATATCCCGGAGGCTTTGGTCGCGCTCGCGGGCGAGGATTACCGTCCAAGAGGGCAGGAGTTCTTCAAGCGCTTTACCGAAAAAGCGGACGAGGTGATGATCGAGGGAACGCGACTATATCCCCCGACCGCGAAAGTGATCCCGGCCCTCAACCGATTCGGTTATCGCGTCGGCATTGTCTCCACCAAATATCGCTATCGAATCGAGTCCATGATGGAGAGGGACGGACTTCTCGCTTGCCTGGACGTCATAATCGGCGGCGAGGACGTAACGCGCCACAAGCCCAACCCTGAGGGCCTTATCCTGGCTGCCAGCAAGCTCGGCGTCGGAGTCGAGGACTGTGTGTACGTCGGAGACAGTCATGTTGACGCGGGCGCGGCGCAGAGCGCGGGTATGCCATTCGTCGCTGTCCTGTCCGGCACGACGGCCAGAGAGACCTTCGACGGCTATCCGAATCTGGCCGTACTTCCGGGCATAGAGAGCCTCGTCGGTCGAGAAGTTTGATAGAATACTAAGACTTGTATCTCCAATAGGCAGCGCCTGAAAGAATCTTGCCAACATGGTCGTCAAGACGGACTCTCCCGACATACTGAAGAAGATAGTAGAGGTCAAGAGCGAGGAGGTCGAACGCCTCAAGAGTGAGGCCCCGCTTGAATCCCTGCTCGACAGGATCGAGTGGCAGGCGGAACCGCTGTCCTTCGCGGCGAGGCTGACCGGAAGCCGCGTCAAGGTCATCGCCGAAGTGAAGAGAGCGTCTCCGTCGAGGGGCGTTCTCAGGGAGAATCTCAACCCCGCCTGGCTTGCGACCCAGTACGTGAAAAACGGTGCGTCCGCCATATCTGTCCTGACCAACAAAGACCACTTTCAGGGCAGCCTGACCGACCTCGATGCCGCCGGCGCGGTGGCCCATTCCTATGTTGTACCCGTTCTACGCAAAGAGTTCATCTTCGACCCCTACCAGGTGCACGAAGCTCGCGCATATGGCGCGGATGCGATTCTGCTCATCGTCTCGATGCTTGATGTTGACGCGCTGATAGCGCTGAAAGACCTTGCCGAGAGCTACGGTATGCAGTGCCTCGTCGAGGTGCATGACGACGATGAAATGGACACGGCAATCGAGGTCGGGGCCCGGATCATAGGAATCAACAATCGCGACCTGCGAACCTTCCACACGACACTGGACGTAACAGATGAACTGGGCCATAGAGCGCCTTCGGAAAGCATTCTCGTCAGCGAAAGTGGGCTGAGAACGCGAGACGACCTCGAGCGCGTCAGGCGCGCGGGCGCGTCCGCGGTGCTGATAGGCGACGCGCTGGTATCCGCTCCCGACCCTGGAGCGAAGTTGAGGGAACTGACATGACCCGATTCAAGATATGCGGACTGCGGGACGCGCCCAATGCGCTGGTTGCAGCCGAAGAGGGCGCGGACTTTCTCGGATTCAACTTCGTGGAGGGCGTTCGCCGTCAACTTCAGCCCCAGGAGGGAAGCGAGATCATCTACGACTTTCGCATGGCGTTCGATGGAGACAAGATGCCCAGGATCGTCGGGCTGTTCGCCAACCAGGACGCCGATTTCGTCAACAGCGTTATCCATCAGTGCGGCCTGGATTACGTCCAACTGTGCGGGGACGAGCGGCCTGAATTCTGGAATGGTCTGGACGCGCCGGTAATCAGGCAAGTCAAGGTTCGCGAGGATTTGCCGCGCTCAGAAGCGATTTCCATGGTGTCCGAACAGGTTGCCGAGGCGCTGGCCGGCGGACACATGGCCCTGCTCGACAAGCACAAGCCCGGAGAGCTTGGGGGGACAGGCATTGCTTTCGACTGGAGCATCGCGCGCGAAGTGGCGTCTAAGAATCCGGTTATGGTCGCTGGCGGACTCAATCCTGATAATGTCGCCGAAGCCATCAGCGTTGCCGCCCCCTGGGGGGTTGACGTATCCAGTGGCGTCGAGACCGACGGCGCGAAGGACGCCGCGAAGATCAAGGCGTTCGCGGCCGCGGTCCGGTCGGCCGGGTGAAGCGCGAATGTCGAATCCAATCGCGCTTGAAGAGCGCAGCGTCTTGATAGACGCTCCGCGCGAACTGGTATTCCAGATGCTCACCTCATTTCGACGAGGGCGCATATTCGGCGACGACGCTGAGTCTTCCAAGCTGGTCTCCGAGGACGGCGACACGAAGATCGTGGAATTCAGGACGAAGGCCGGCCCGTTCACCTACACCACGCTCGAAGAAGTCAAGCTCTATCCGACTGAGAGGATTACGTTCAAGCATCTCGAAGGTCCGCTTCACTTCTCCGAGGAGGCGTTTACCTTCGAGGAGACACACGACGGGAACACGGTGTTGACTCACAGCGGAAGTTTTATATGGAAGACGTTCCCGTTCTTCGGGTGGTTCGGCGGAATGATCTACACCAGGCCGATGTATCATCGGGTCATCCGAAAACATCTCGACGTAGTAAAGCGGGCCGCCGAGGCCAGGGCGGCCCGCAGTCACGTCTTCCGGCGTGGACGGTGAAGTCCACCGCAGGACATTTCAGTTGTTGTAACCCGAAGATCGTCCTCGCCATCTGCCGCATCCTGAAATTCCGCCTCCATGACAGCGGGGATATTGCTTCGTAGGGGCAAACCCTTGTGGTTGCCCTTAGTCTGGAATCATATTGCTCTTTACACAACTCATGAGATACTCTAAACTACCCTAAGAACATAGATTCCGCACATCTGAATACTGAGGACTGAATACTAAAAACCAATGACCTCCAGCAACGACCACCTGACCCCGCGAGAACGGCTCGCCAGGATAGTCGCCGAAGAAACCGACGGCGGCCGTAGAGTCGTGAAATTCTTCGTGTCCGTCACAGAGGGAGAACAGGAAGAATTCAAGCCCCACCACCGCATGGACGCCGCCAAAGAACTCGTCAAGATAGGACTTGAAGAGTTCGAGGACTACATACAGGCCAACGCGCCCGCGCCCGCGAAACGCGCTCGCAAGGCGAAGAGCTCCGCCGCGTCCGACACCGAAGCCTCGCCCGAACTCCAGGCCGCCCGCGCCGAACTCGCCCAGTACGCCAGGGAACTAACTGACGGCGGTCGAAAGACGGTCCGCTTCTACTCCGATGTCATGGAGGGACTCAGGGCCGACGAAGGCTTCAAGCCTCACCACCGCATAGCCTCTGCCCAGAAACTCATCACAATCGGCTTCGGCCCGGAGGTGGAACTCGAAGCCGAGACAGCGCCCGCGCCCGTCGTGGAAGCTCGAAACGCCGCCTCCGGTCGTCTGGACCCGGACTCTCCGCCCTGGACCATGTACCACCCTCCGATAGAAGACCAGGAGTCAACCGGGGACATCTTCAGGGAACTTCTCTCCCCTGAGCTCATGGAATCTATCGAGAGCGACGAGCCAATCGAATGTCCCTGCATGGACGACGAGGAAGAGGAAGTTGACTGCCAGGGAACGGAGATAGAATGTCCCCGCCGCGACCTGAAATTCCCCGAGTTCAGCGAAGAAGACAGGATCAGGATGAGAGAGTCGTCCAGGCGCGGACTCAGGAAGCGCATGGAGATCATCTGCGAACAGACTCAGGGCCGCGTCCCTTGTCCAACCCACCGCTCCCAATCCGAACACGACCCATGATAACCATCACGCCTGTAAAACTCATGCTCGCGGAAACGGGGAGCGTAAACTTGTTTGAGAGACTCGCTACAATAGCTGCCCACTGGACACACTCATGGAGATGACCTGCATAGTTCGGCGTGGCGTGAGCAAGCGTCTGCGCTACGCAGACCTGATTGCGGCCTAGTGTTGCAAGTTGTCAAACTGTGTCGGATAATCGCGCCACCAAGACACCAGAGGGGCGAGATATGATCACACCAAACCGACTGTACTTTGGCGATTGCCTTGACGTAATGCGTGAGGACATTCCCGACGAATCCGTTGACCTGATATACCTCTTTAACTCCAAGCGGCTGTACAACGCCTTCATGGGAGGTGTCCTTCGCGCCGAAATCCGGGATGCCAAGGTCGACCTCATCAAGTGGATGGTTGGTTCTCAGGTCGCGCTCGTCGTGGCTCTCGCAGCTATCATGCGGTTCCTGGGGTGAGGTGAGGTGGCCCGCATTATTATTGGATTTTTGGTTTTTGTGTTTCTGGGGGCCTGTGGCCAGGCTGCCACTCCTACGCCCACACCGACGGCCACCGCAACCCTGACACCTACCGCCACTCCTACGCCCACACCGACGGCCACCGCAATCCTGACACCTACCGCCACTCCTACGCCCACACCGACGGCCACCGCAACCCTGACACCTACCGCCACTCCTACGCCGACTCTGACACCTGCTACCACACCGTATCACTGCCTCGGCGTCGCGGATGTTCGGCAGATATTCGCAGAGATTGAGCGACTTGGGGGAGAGAACTTCAACCTGCATTGCGGGGGTCGTGAACTAAAGATCAGAGCATACTGGAACGCGGGGCTATTCTCCGGGGGCCAGCGCTGGATGTCTGACAGTAGAATCGTCGGGGAAATTTATCGATTGCCTTCCAGGAAATACAGGGAGGCGTTTGGGTTGTGGCACACCAAGCCCCATGACGGCCTAATCATCATAGGGCATTTGTCGGGGCAGAAGGTCTATAGGACCGGCATAATAGAATATCGCTGCGTGGTTGAGAAGTTTCATGGTGGGACGTTGACATTGAACCGATGCACGGATGGGAAGTGGCTTTATGACTATTAGGGTGTTGGATGTGATGTTTTCACCCCTCCGTACGCCAAGCGGGAATAAGCCCTCCACCCCGACGCCAACCCCGAAACCATACAAGCCTCCGACACACACACCGACACCATACATGCCTCCGACCGCCATTCCGACGCGGACGCCAACCAGGACCCCAACGCCAACACACACGCCGACGCCTACCGCGACACATACCCCCAACGCAGACACCTACTGCGACATATACTCCGATGCCAACATACACGCCAACTCCGACCTACACTCCAACCGCGACCCCCACGCTGACGCGAACCCGCAGACCGGGGCCAACGGACTCGCGCGATGACCCTACCGTTACGCCTATATACACGCCCCCGCCAAAGCCGTATCCGCCGACCGCCACCCCTGTGCTCTGCCCGGACGTGACAGGCCGCCCCACATGGGGCGAAAGGTGCGTCAACTCCCCGCATTGGGAAGACGACTAACGATGATACATCCGCCCGCGCGGGCAGGCCATAGCCCGACGCCGCCTGAAAACCCTGACAATCCAATGATACCCGTCCGCGCGCCAACACAACCTAGACTCAATTCGCTCGGTATGCTAACTTTATCTGCGGAATTCGCAAGTCAGAGGTAGGTTTCAATGTACTCCCATGACGTACTCATCATCGGCGCCGGTCTAGCCGGAATGAGGGCCGCTCTATCCGCGCGGGAGAACGGCGCGGATGTGGCCGTCATATCGAAAGTCCATCCGGTTCGAAGCCACTCGAACGCTGCCCAGGGCGGCATAAACGCCGCGCTCGAACACGCGGGCGACGACTGGCATGACCACGCCTACGACACCGTGAAGGGCTCGGACTATCTCGGCGACCAGGACGCAATCGAGGTCATGTGCCGCGAGGCGGGTTCCGAAGTCATACAGATGGAGCACTATGGCGTTACGTTCAGTCGCGACGAGGAAGGTCGTCTCGGCACCCGCGCGTTCGGGGGACAGGGCAAGGCCCGCACTTTCTTCGTCGCCGACTTCACAGGACAGGCTCTTCTGCACGTCCTGTACGAGCAGATAATGCGCGCCGGAGTGCGTGTATATGAAGAGTGGTTCGTTCTTGAGATTCTCGTCGAGGACGGGGAGTGCGCCGGGGCCGTCGTCATGGAGATTCGTTCCGGCGACATACACGTCATACGCGCGAAGGCCGTAATCATGGCCGCCGGCGGGCTTGGACGGGTCTTCGAGCCTTCCACCAACGCCCTTATATGCACGGGCGACGGAATGGGACTGGCCTACCGGGTCGGCGCCTCTCTGATGGACATGGAGATGGTGCAGTACCACCCGACGACTCTCAAGGGCAGCGGCGTCCTGATTACGGAGGGAGCGCGCGGCGAAGGAGCGCACCTGCTGAATTCCGAGGGCGACCGTTTCATGGAAACGTATGCGCCCAACATGATGGAACTGGCCTCTCGCGACGTAGTTTCGAGGGCCGAGCAGACCGAAATAAATGAGGGCAGGGGGATTGACGGCTGTGTGCTGCTGGATCTCAGGCATCTGGGCGAGCCGCTGATTCGTGAACGCCTTACCCAGATACTGGACATCGCTCGCGACTTCGCGAACGTGAACCTGTTGGAAGAGCCGGTGCCTATACGTCCGGGTATGCACTACCAGATGGGCGGCATAAAGACGGACGTGGACGGGCAAACTCAGCTTCCGGGCCTGTACGCCGCCGGGGAGGTAGCCTGCGTGAGCGTGCATGGAGGCAATCGCCTCGGCGCGAATTCGCTGCTCGACACCCTCGTGTTCGGACGGCGTTCAGGCGAGCGCGCCGCTGAAATGTCGAAGTCCAAGGCGCATAAGGACCTGGACGACTCGGCCGCCGACGGCGAGAGGGCTCACATCCAGCGCCTGCTCGACAATGCCAAGAGCGATGACATGTTCGGCCAGATTCGTGTTGACATGGGCACGGCAATGAACGATCACCTCGCCGTATATCGCAATCAAGCGGGAATGGAGTCGGCGCTGGACACGATCCGGCAGCTGCGTGAGCGCTACCAGTCCGTATATGTGCCGGACAAGGGCAAGACCTGGAATACCAACCTGGTATTCACGCTTGAACTCGGTTTCATGCTGGACTGCGCGGAGGCGATAACGCTGTCCGCAATCGAGCGCAAGGAGAGCCGGGGAGCGCACACGCGAGAGGACTTCCCCGAACGAGACGACGAGAACTGGCTGAGACACATCCTTGTCAGGCAGACCGAGGATGGGCCCGCGCTGGACTACCAGTCGGTGGTCATAACCCAGTGGGAGCCGCAAGTGCGAAGCTACTAGGCGTTGAAAGAATCCCCAGAGTCCCTTCCCCCTCGACGGGGGAAGGTTAGGATGGGGGTGAAACCTCAACTACAATTCAGTCATTCCCGCGAAAGCGGGAATCTATACGGATTCAGGCTACTAAGGAATCACAATGCAAGTTACGTTCAGAGTCAGGAGATTCGACCCGGATTCGCATCCCGCCATTCCGAGATACCAGGAATACACGCTGGAGATGAACGAGTCCAATACCGTCTTGGACGGTCTGATTCGCATACGCGAGGAGATGGACGGCACTCTCGGCCTCCGGTGCTCTTGCCGGAGCGCGATATGCGGTTCGTGCGCCATGCGTATCAACGGACAGGCGGGTCTGGCGTGCAATACGCTGCTAATCCATGCGCTGCCGAAAGATGGCGGCCCGATAGTCGTCGAACCCGCCGGAAACCTGGAAGTCCAGAAAGACCTCATTGTGGACTTCGCTCCGTTCTGGAGCAAAGTGCGCGCGGTCCAGCCCTGGCTTCAGCCCGAAGGCCCTGAGCCTGAAACCGAGTACATAGCCCCGGCCGACGACATGCAGCACCTTACCGGCGTAATGGCGTGCATCATGTGCGGCGCCTGCGTTTCGGACTGCACGGTTCTCCAGGTTGATGACAATTTCCTGGGGCCCGCCGCGCTCGCCAAGTCCTATCGCTTCGTCCGCGACCCGCGAGACGACGCCGACAACTCCAGATTGGGCGCGCTCAACGAATATGGCGGCGTCTGGGACTGCACGCGCTGTATGCAATGTGTCGAGGTCTGCCCCAAGGGCGTTGACCCGATGGGCAGGATCATGGCGCTCAGGGACCGCGCGATGGAGGAAGGCTACACCAACACCACCGGCGCGCGACACGCCAACGCCTTCGCCGATTCGGTCGAGCATAGCGGCTGGCTCGACGAGACCAAGCTGGTTGTCAAGAGCCACGGCGTCACCAACGTCAAGGAGATGCTCAAGCTGATCCCGGTCGGCATTCGAGCGCAGCTTGCCGGCAAGCGTCCATCACTGGTACACAAGAGTATTCCTGGAGTGGAAAACGTCCAGAGGATTTTCGACAAGGTAGAGAACAAACAATGAGATTTGCCCTATATCCAGGCTGTGTGTCACGCGGCGCCTGTCCAGAACTATATGCCTCGACTCTGGAGATATGCAGGAGGCTAGGCATCGAGCTCGATCTAATCACGATGCAGGGCGCTTCCTGCACCGGCGCGGGTGTTCTTCAGGAGAAGAATCTGAGGCTGGGCGATACGCTGAACGCCCGCACATTCGCCATGGCCGAGCGAGTCGGACTTCCAATTCTGACGATCTGCTCCACCTGCCAGGGTGTGATGTCGCAGGCTAACCAGAGGCTTCAGGACGACGAATACCGCGAGGCCATCAACGAAGACCTGGCGGAAGAGGGCCTGAGATACAACGGCACGGCGGATCCCAAGCATTTGCTGTGGGTAATAGTCGAAGAGGTCGGGATTGACAAACTGAAGTCGCTCGTCGCGCGCGAACTTCCCGAATTGCGAATCGCGCCGTTCTACGGCTGCTACATCGTGCGTCCTACGTCCGCGCTCAAGTTCGACGAGCATCCCGAACGCGAGGACGCTCTCGAACAGGTCATCGAGGCGGTCGGAGCGCAGGTCGTTGACTTCCCTGGCAAGACGCTCTGCTGCGGCTTCCCGATTCTGACGATCAACGAGACGAATTCCCTGAAGATGGTCGCCAACCACACGATGGACGCCAAGGGAATGGGCGCGGACGCTATGGTGACCCCTTGCCCACTCTGCCACCTGAACCTGGACGGCTACCAGCCGCAGGCGGCGAAGGCCAACAGCCCCATGGCTCCAATAGACATCCCAATACTGCATCTTCCGCAACTAATCGGCCTGGCAATGGGCATAGACCCAAAGATGATGCGGCTCAACCGTCACATCGTCTCCACCAAGCGGATGCTTTCGGAGTTGGCGCTGTCGCCGTAGTCCGTCGGCTGTGAATTTGGGGAACTATATCGAGTCTTACTTGTTGGCTTGAAAATCTTGCCCGACTCATAGGCGAGAACCAGTCAGTCGTTGGATTCCTTTTCCTCTTCCTAACCGATTATCTCCTCCAACTCAATCTTGAGCTCGTCTCGCATATCAGGCAGGGTCTTGAACCCGTGGTCAGTCAGCGCGACTAGTGCATCGTTCAGGTCCCACTTGCACGTCATGCCCTGGCGAGACATATACAGACCTATGCTGTCGAGTTCATATTCGTCCGAATAATCTAGCAGCACGTATCCAATCAGTTGCCTCAGAAATTCCAAGGGAATCTTGGCATTTTTGGATGTCTTTATGTCGTACAGACACCGGTCAACTATCAGGTCGCCGGTCTCGCCGCCCATGTTGAACTTCGGGGCGAGTATGAACGACTTATCGAACATTCCCTTACGGTCCCATTCGTCAAAGAACCGCCACGACAGCTTTCTCATGTCCGCCAAGGTTGCGTCGTCCGCTATCCCCAGCAGTTCGTGTCTGTAAGCGTTCAGTTTCCAGCTTACTTCGCTAGCGCGAGACATAGCATCCATCATTGCCATAGCCACGCAGTAGCGATTCAGTTCGTCTTCCTCTGCCTCAGACAGCCGCGTCCCTACCGTCTGGTGAGACGCGAGCCAAGCGTCCAGGCTTATGAAAAACTCTTCGAACTCAGGTTCAGGCACACCGTCGATGTAGTCGAGGTAAACACCCTTGCCTGCGATAAAATCCTGCTGAGCCTGCGAGTCCATCTTGCGTGTCAAGTTAACCTGCTTCAGACGGACCGCGCCTCCGTAAGCGATGAGTTCCTCGCGCGGCGTGACTTGAAAGTAGAGTCGCGCTCTGTAGTCGAACGCCGTGCCTGTTCGCGCCCAGTCATAGTCGCCGGTATCGTCCTCCGGCAGAATAGATCCGCTGTCGAGTTCGGTGCGCTCCCTCATACGAGTTCTCGCGTCACGGAGAAAACCTTGCGCTAGCCTGTTCATGTGCGGAAAGCACCCATCTATGAACTGCCTTATCGCACTGTTCTTGTCCTCCAGTGCGCTAGGCCTTCTCATAATGGTCTCCGTGCTGTTCCTTAGAATCGATCTATTTTTTGTCTCAGTCGTCATTGACAACGCCTTATGCCTATATATCGTAGGATGACACCCACGCTTGTCAAGAGATTTTTGCGGTAAGGTGGCGTTTCCTTTTAGGTGGTTGAGCTTATAGCATCGGGCAGAGAGGAGAGCTATCCAAAGCTGGAACCGTGTTATCGAACGGCCATGCGGACTAGTCGTCCACCCGACAGGAAACGCTACCAAGGCATGAATAGCATGATGTGTTATGCTGTCTGTGTATGGTGAGATAATAGCCGGGAGGAGAGAACGATGGCGACTTCAGCCACAACCATTGAAGAGCGTGTGGCTCGAATCGAAGCCCGTCTGGACTCTTTCGCCACGAAGGAAGACCTGGCTAAACTGGAAGCCCGTCTGACGTGGAAAATGGCTGGCTTGCAGATAGGAGCGATGGTAGCGATTGCCGCTATACTGAGATTCTTGGCCTGAAAAGATATGATACTGCCTACTGGATTGGCAGTGGCGGCTGCCACCAGTGGGGCGTTTCGCTTATCTCTATCTCGGTCACCCACTTCACCCACTCGAAGCCTCGCCTTCCCGGAGCGACCAGCCTGAGCGGGTATCCATGCCCGTACGAGAGTGTCTCTTCGGTAACGTGTGTCGCCAGCATGAAATGGCGCGCCGCGTCGAGCGAGAACTTCCTGTAATAGCCGGTGACCGACCTGACCGTGATACTGCGCGCGTCTTCCGACGGCTGCGTCCCCTCGATGATGTCGTTCAGAGGAATCCCGCGCCACCGCTGGGTTGAGTGCCAGCCCCCGGTGCAGTCCAGCGTCGCGGTCGTCTCCACGCTGCTTGTCAGGTCCGGGTAGCTCAGGGTCAGTTCTTTGCCCACCGAGCCGTATATCCTTAACCTCCAGCTGTCGGCGTCCACAGGTTCCAGGCTGTCATTAAGCCACGAGACACGCGGGAAGTCGTTCCCGGAAAAGTCTCTGGCCTTGTAGGAGCCGGTGAACCTGCGATCCTGGCCGCTGAGGTTGGCGGCCCGCGCGACGCCCTCGGTGGCCTGCCACGCGACCAGTCCCAGCGCGAACGCGCCCGCCGCCTGGATGAACAGGCGTCTTTCAGCCCAGAAGCCGACGGGGAATCCCTTCATCATGTACCAACTGTGCCACAGGAGCAGCGGTATTATCGCCGCGCCGACGTATATGTGCCAACTGACGCCGCTGAATATCCACCAGCCGTAAGGTCCGACCAGGGACCAGGCGATGCCGGTCGCAAGGCAGATTAAGAGTAGGGCGGAGAGCAGAATTGACGCGGTACGCGCGGAGGTAGGTCTGGGCCACTTCATGGAGCGGACGACATTGGCCGTCTTCCAGATCAGGGTAAACAGGATTCCGTACCCCGCGATGCGGTGAAGCTGCATATGGATGGCGCGATTCTCGGAGCCCGAAGTCAGGCCGAGGAACCCGGACACCAACTCCAGGGCCAGGAAGGTGAGCAGCAATATGTTGGCCCAGGGGAAGCGCATTTCACCAATCCGATATCAGGGTACGGCGAAGCGCCGCTCTCTATGATTTACGGGATGAAGTCGAAATGGGATTGAGGCTGCGCGGAGACTCGTGTCGGTTGGGAAAGAGACATGGTAGCCAGGAAGGGATTCGAACCCCCACACCCGTAAGGGTAGCGGATTTTAAGTCCGCCGCGTCTGCCATTTCGCCACCTGGCCACTGGGCGGTTGGTTGATAGTTATCAGTTTACAGCGGCTTGGGCTTGCCTGCCACTGCAAACCGATAACTGAAACGGTGTCAATTCTTTGGTAGGCAGGGGAGTCCCCCCCATCCTAACCTTCCCCCATCAAGGGGGAAGGGACTTTTGCGCCGGGCTATAAGAAGAGCGGGGCGAAGACCAGCGCCACGATGCTCATGAGCTTGATGAGGATATTCAGGGCCGGGCCGGATGTGTCCTTGAATGGGTCGCCAACGGTGTCTCCGACGACCGCGGCGGCGTGAGGCTCGGAGCCTTTGCCGCCCAGGTTGCCCGCCTCGATGTATTTCTTTGCGTTGTCCCACGCGCCGCCCGCGTTCGCCATCATGATGGCGAGAAGGAAGCCGGACGCGATGGATCCGATCAGCAGTCCGCCGAGCGCTTCCGCGCCGAGGATGACTCCCACGACTATCGGGGCCAGGACGGCGATGACACCGGGCAGCACCATTTCTTTCATCGCGCCACGGGTGCTGATGTCAACCGCGCGGGTGTAGTCCGCCGGCGTCGTGCCTTCCAGCAGTCCGGCTATCTCGCGGAACTGGCGCCTGACTTCCTGCACCATCGCGTTGGCGGCGCGTCCGACGGCCTGCATCGTGAGCGCTCCGAACAGGAAGGGCATTAGCGCTCCGAGGAGAAGTCCCATCAGCACGTTTATGTCCGTGAGATTGAATACATCCACATTCGTGACTTCGGAGTAAGCCGCCATGAGCGCGAGCGCTGTCAGCACGGCGGAACCGATGGCGAAGCCCTTGCCTGTCGCGGCGGTTGTATTGCCCAGCGAGTCCAGCGCGTCGGTGCGCTCGCGGACTACCGGGTCAAGTCCGGCCTGCTCCGCTATTCCGCCCGCGTTGTCCGCGACCGGTCCGTAGGCGTCTGTGGCAAGCGTTATGCCGAGCGTGGAGAGCATCCCGACGGCTGCGAGCGCGACCCCGTAGGTGTCGGCCAGCCCGTTGGCTATCCACATGGCGATTACTACCACGAGAGCGGGAACCACTGTGCTGACCATTCCGAGCCCGAGCCCGCTGATGATTACGGTCGCGGGGCCGGTTTCGGCCTGTTTCGAGATGTCGCGGGTGAACTTGTATTCGTAGCTGGTATAGACCTCTGAGGAGGTGCCGATTATCTGGCCCGCTATCAGCCCTGTCAGGACTACCCAGAAGAGCTTGAAGTCCATGTCCAGGACCAGAAGCGCGGCCGCCGTTCCGATGAGAACCAGGATACCAGCTCCGAATATGCCGAACCTGAGCGACCATAGGAGAGAACCCATTGACGCGCCGTCCTTGGTGCGAACGAGGAACGTCCCTATGATCGAGGCGAATACCCCAATGCCCGCTATGAGCATGGGAAGCACGAGGAGATCGGAGTCGAACGGCAGTGAATCCGCGTTTGCGACTCCGAGCGCCGCGGCTCCGACGGCGGCGAGGGCTATTGTGGCGATGATGGAGCCGGTGTAGCTCTCGAACAGGTCGGCGCCCATTCCGGCAACGTCGCCAACGTTGTCGCCAACATTGTCGGCGACCGTGGCGGGATTGCGGGGGTCGTCTTCGTCCATGCCCTGTTCGACCTTGCCAACGAGGTCAGCGCCCACGTCCGCGGCCTTGGTATAGATCCCGCCACCTACCCTCGCGAAGAGCGCGATGGATGACGCGCCGAATCCGAATCCGGCGACCACCTTGATGTCCTGGAAGATCAGGTACATGACGGTCAGGCCGATCAGCCCGATGCCCACCACGCTGACACCCATGACCGTGCCTGAGTTGAAGGCGAGCCTGAGAGCGGGGTTGAGGCCCTGCTGCGCCTGAACCGTGGTACGGGTGTTGGCGCGGACGGCGATGCTCATGCCGATGTAACCGGCGAGGCCGGAGCCAATCGCGCCGACCAGGTACGAGATCGCGGTGCCGGGTATGCCGCTCGTATGACCGTCAATCCTGTTCAGGATGTCCAAGTCTATGAACAGCGTCAGCACTATGAAGACAAGGACCACAAATATGGCCAGCATACGATACTCGCGGGACAGGAAAGCGTTGGCGCCCTCTCGGATGGCATTCCCGATGAAGCGGACTTCCTCGCTGCCTTCGTCGGCTTTGAGGATGCGCATGGTGAGAATGGCCGCGAATCCGAGGGCGACTACGCCTGCGACTATAGCGAGGATGAGAATTCCCACATTAAACCTCCGTCGTAGAAACGGCCTCGCCACAGTTGTGGGAGGCCGTGATTCGCTTGGCGTTCTGTAGGTGGAAAATTAACACAGGGAGCGAGGGGCGGTCAAGTTGGGTGTGAGGCGCCAGGGCAATCGTCTTGATCAGCAGTCGGGGATTTTGTGAATTTGACGGATTGACGTAGAATAGTCTGAAGACAGAGAACAAAATGGAGTGACGAGGCATGTCCGAACGATTTATGCGCGATCTGAGGAACTCGGTCAGAGTTGCGGGATCCAAGGAGGTCGCGTATCACAACGACAGGGGAAACAAGTACCGCGAAGAGGGCGAATACGACCGCGCTCTCACAGAGTATGACAAGGCGCTCAGACTCGCGCCGGATGCGGCGGTCATATACTCGAACAGAGGCAACGCCCACGTCGGGAAAGGCCACCTGGAACGCGCCATACTGGACTACGATGAGGCGATCCGGCTCGACCCCTACGCCGCGGGTAATTACAGCAACAGGGGAGCGGCGAAACGCGAGAGCGGCGATCTGGAAGGCGCGCTGTCGGACTATGACACCGGTGTGCAGCTGGATCCGCGCTTCTCCGCCGCCTATTTCAACAGGGGCAACGCATATCTCCAGAAGCGGGAATATGATCTCGCCATAGCCGACTATAAGACCGCTATCCGGCTGGATCCCCAGCTCACCGGGCCGTATGTAAATATCGCGAGCGCATACCGCTCGCTGGATCAATACGACCTGTCCATCGAGCCTTTGGACGAGGCAATTCGCTTGGACTCGAGATGCTCCGAAGCGTTCATGGGGCGCGCCGCAACTTATTTGCGCCTGGGTGACCTGGATCGCGCCCTCTCGGACTTCGACCGCGCCGTGAGTCTGGAACCGCGCAACGCCGAATTCTACTATGCCAGGGCGGAAGTCCACATACTGAGACACGACTATAACCGTGTCATCCAGGACGTGCAGAAGGCCGTCAGATACAACAGGCGCAGGAATGCCACATACCATCTGACCCTTACCGACGCTCACAGGAACAGGGGCGAGAACTATATGAGGAATGGCGACTACAATCGCGCTCTCAGGGACTTCAACGCCGCTCTCAAGATCAGCCCCAAAGACGCGCCATCCTACCATGACAGGGGAGGCGCATACGTCAAGAAAGGCGATGACAACAAGGCTCTGAGCGACTACAACAGGGCCATCAGGCTAGGCCCGAATAATCCCAGGACCTATCACGCCAGGGCAATGTTGTACGGTCGCAAACAGCAGTACAAACGCGCCCTCGCGGACTTCGACAAGTCCATCAGCCTGGACCCGTACTTCCCGCCGGTCTATGAGGACAGGGGCATCACCTACGAACTCATCGGCCTTTCGGACAAGGCCATCGCCGACTACGACAAGGCCCTCGAGCTTGACCCCGAAAGCGCCGACTGCTACTTCAAGAGGGGATGCTCCTACTTCGGCAAGAAGGACTACCGAAAGACCATCCAGGACTGCGACAGGGCGATGGAACTGGGCGCGGACCACAAGGAAAACTACTCCCTCAGGGCGGGGGCCTACGTGGAGATCGAGGAGTACGACCTGGCGATTCAGGATTTCGACAAGGCGATAGAGATTAGTCCCAAAGAACCGCACTTCTACGTCGGCAGGGGGGTGGCGTATGGGCGGAAGGGTGACCAGGACACCGCCATCGCCGATTACGACAAGGCCATCAGCCTCGACCGCAAGCACGTGGGCGCGTACGTCAACAGGGGAGTCGCCTACTACCAGAAGGGGGACTACGACGCCGTAATGCCGGACTTCGACATGGCGCTGAAGCTGGACCCGAACAATGCTCTGAACTACTCCAACAGGGGAGAGATGTTTCTGCACAACGGGGAGCCCGAGCGGGCCCTCGCCGACCTGAACAAGGCTCTCAGCCTGAATCCCATGTACGCCGAAGCCTACAAGCACAGGGGCAATGCCTATATAGAACTGGGCGACCGCGAGCGCGGAATGCGCGACCTGGCGCAGTACGAGCGGCTGGGGGGCGAAAACTGGCGCTTGAGTATGTTGTAGCTTATCGCCGGGCGGAAGTAGAGAGAGTCAGGGCAGTTTCTCGTTGAGTTGCGCCAGTTGCTGTTCCAGCCGTCTTTGCCGGAGGGCGACAGTAACGTCTCCGCGTGTGCGTTCGAGCACTCCGCGCATCACGTCGGTCGCGCGGCGCAGGCCGCGTGTTACGCCGTCCGGGTAGTCGAGCGTGACGAGGGCGGCGTAGATTTCGTCCATGATGCCCAGCAGGGTCTCGCACCTGCTGAAGTCGTCGCCTCTAAGCAGGTCGAGCACGATGCGGCGCAGCTCTCCGATAGTTTCGGCGAGTCCGTTCATGTAAACGGCGGCTCCGACGTCGAGTTCGTCCATCGTGGGAAGTCGCGATCCCTCGGCGATGGCGAGGGTCGCGCGCGCCTCGACGAACTCCTTGAGCGCGTCCTCGACGTATCCGCCGTAGTACACGGCCGGGTGGACGTCGCGCTGCTCTTCGAGCTTGGAGCGCAGGTCGGCGGCCTGGGCTATCAAGTCCCGCGCCTGATCGTATTCGGAGCGGTGCGTCGCCCTGATGGAGTTGGCTGAGAACCGGATTATCTGCCTCGACGTAGTTATGGCCTGTTCGCGCGCGGCGTGTGCGCTTGCCATGAGATTGGACGCTTCGGTTCCCGCGCTCTGGATGGCGTCTATAAGCCGCTCGGTAGAAACTGGTTCAGATGGCATGGAAATCTCCCGGTAGTCAGCTTGCGGCGGCGTTGTACAATTCGACCAATTCCCGTGTCGCGGATTCGGGATCGTCGGCGAAAGTGATCGCGCTGACTACGCATACGGAGTCGGCGCCTGCCTTCACTACGTCGGTGATGTTGGACTTGTTGATGCCGCCTATGGCGACGATAGGCTGCGCGACGGCCTCCCTGACACGCGTTATCTCATCCGGGCCGAGAGCTGAGCGGCTTGACTTGCCCATGGTGGATGTCGCGTAGATCGCGCCGACCGCCAGGTAGTCCACGGCCTGTTTGGACGAGGGTAGAGCCTGTACGAGTCCGTTGTTGGAGTTGCCAATTAGCTGGGTCGGCGCGAGTATGTCGCGCGCTTCGGGAACGGGCAGGTCGGTCTGGCCGACGTGCAGGACGTGGGCGTTGGAGGCGCGAGCGATGTCCGCGTGGTCGTTCATCACGAACAGCGCGTCGTACTCGTCGCAGAGCGCCTTCAACTCGCGCGCCGATTTGAGGGTAACGCCCTTGTCGTTGAGCTTGTCCCTGAGTTGCACGACGGTCGCCCCGCCTTCGAGCGACTGTCGCGCCACTTCACTCACGGGTCGCCCTCGCGTGGCCTCGGGGTCAACTATGACGTAGATGCCGTTCAGCTTGGGGGCGATCTGTGCGCGAATGTCAGCGGCTATCGTCTGTTCAGCACTCGAAAGAATAGACCGAGCTCGATCAGGGGCTTCGGCGTCCAGCGTTTCCACCGCCGTCCGAAGCGAAGCCGCGATTTTCAGGGCGTCTTCTGGTCTATCGTTCATGGTTTCATTGGCCCCCATGTTGTATGAGGCGGTCAATGATTCGTGCAACCTTCTCAGATCGTCAAGAAGACCTGATTGGCCGGTGAAGTACGTTTCCAGAAGGCGGATACCCTCTGCAATGGCGCTGTTCTGAGCTTTCGTAAATGTGTTCAATATCCTGTCCATCCTAAAATCCCGTAAATCCTGATTCTGACAACTACGCCGGAATTGTAGCACAGGTATGCGGGATGCAATCTCGCCTTCTTGGGCTTACAATAGCGGCGCGGCAAAACGCGATACCAACTGGAGCGAATTCAATGTCGGAATATAACGTGGCGGTAATCAGGGGAGACGGGATAGGAATAGAGGTCATAGAAGAGGGCATCAAGGTGCTGAACGCTGTCGGCGACGAGTACGGGATCAGCTGGAACTGGGTGGAGCATCCCTGGGGCAGCGACTACTACATGGAGCACGGGACGGTCATGCCCTCGGACGGCCTGGATACTCTCAGCGAGTCCGACGCTATCTTCCTGGGCGCGGTCGGTCATCCCGACATCCAGGACCACATCACCCTGGGCGGGCTTCTGCTGCCCATACGCAGGTCGTTCGACCAGTACGTTTGTGAGCGTCCGAGCGTCTTGTACGAGGGGATCACGTCGCCCCTGGAGGGCTACGGACCGGGCGACATTGACATGGTGGTGGTGCGTGAGAACACGGAGGGTGAGTACGCCGACGTTGGCGGATTCGTCTATCCTGACTTCCCGGAGGAGCTCGGCATACAGTCCGCCGTGTTCACTCGCAAGGGATGCGAGCGGATTATCCGGCACGCCTTCGAGGTGGCGCGACGCAGGAACAAGGCGGGGCACGTCACCTCCATCACCAAGTCAAATGCGCTCGGATACGGAATGCTGGTTTGGGATAGGGCTTTCGAGCGTGTGGCGGAGGACTATCCGGACATCGAGACCGGCTCCCTGCTGATTGACGCCGCGTGCATGGACTTCATCCGCAGGCCGGAGACGTTCGACGTAGTGGTCGGGAGCAACCTGTTCGGTGACATCCTGACCGACATCGGCGCGATCATCACCGGCAGCATGGGTCTCGCGCCGAGCGGGAATATAGACCCGGAGCGCAGGTATCCATCCATGTTCGAGCCGGTTCACGGGTCCGCGCCGGACATCACTGGACAGGGGATAGCGAATCCGCTGGCGACGATACTGTCGGGAGCTATGATGCTTCGACACCTGGGAGAGGAGGCCGCCGCCGAGTCGGTGGAGAAGGCATCCCTGAACGTTGTCGCGCTGGGCGAGACGCTGACTCCCGATCTTGGCGGGACATCGAGGACCGAGGACGTGGGCGACGCCGCAGTCGCCGCGTTGACATAGGAGGCCGGACATGGCAGACATCGTAATAACCGGAGGACTGACGGTAACGCCGAACGGGGCGGACAATCTGGAGGTGTTCATCACGGGTGAGAGCATATCGGCGGTCGCCGCGCCGGGGACCATAGACCACGGCGACGCGAGGGTCATAGACGCATCCGGGAAGATCGTCGTGCCGGGTGGCGTCGAACCGCACGCGCATATTGGAGGCCCCCGCCAGCCGGAGCGCTCAGGCGCCGAGCCGGTGTCCAAGGCCGCAGTGTGGGGCGGAACGACGACCGTTCTGGACTTCGCCACCCAGATCCCGGGATTCGATCTCTACCATGCTTTGGGTGAGGCCGCCGAGCGTTGGGAAGGTAGCGCCTATACGGACTACTCTTACCACCCGATCTTTACAAACGGCGCTGACCGCGAGTCGATTCGACAGGTCGGCGATTTGGTTGAGGCCGGGTTTCCGAGCTTTAAGATCTTCACCACATCCATTCGCCCGCCTAGTCCGCAGATGCAGAACAACAAGACCGACTTCGGCAGGCTCAATGTGATCATGGAGAATGTGGCAGAGGCCGGCGGCATTCTGCTCGTCCACTCAGAAGACGACGACATGGTCCACTACAACTACGATAACGCCCGGGAGGACGGTATGTGGGACTGGTGGAACATGCATCACATCCACTCCAACCTATCCGAGGACGTCTCCTTCAGGCGGGTGCTCAGGCTCGCATCCAAAACCAACTGCCCGATCTATTTCGTCCACGTCAGCGCGCGGGAGGGGGTCGAGGCTGTCGGACAGGCCAGAATGCTCGGCAGACCCGTCTATGGAGAGACGCTGCACAACTATGCCTGCTTCAGCGCCGAAAACTACCATCAGGAAGACGGCATGAAGTACCACACCTATCCCTCGCTCAAGTCGGAGGAAGATAGAGCGACACTCTGGAGCGGGCTCCTGGACGGCCGTCTATCCACAATCGCAACCGACCTTGTGTCAACAACCTGGGATGAGAAGATCCGCTTCAAGACGGTGGCGGACGTTACAGGCGGTCACAATGGCATCGAGACCAGGATGGGTATCGCCTATTCGGTTGGCGTGGTTGAACTAGGCATGAGCCTGGAGCGGTTCGTCGAAATCACCTCCGCGAACGCGGCGAAGATATTCGGTATGTACCCGAAGAAGGGCGCAATCGCGCCCGGCTCGGACGCAGATATCTGCATTATAGATCCGGACTTCGACCGGCCGCTGACCCTGGATGACCTACACCTGGAGGACTACTCGATCTGGGAGGGCTGGCACGTTCACGGTTGGCCGGAGACGGTGCTGCTCAGGGGCAAGGTGATGATTGACGGGCGGACCCTGACCGGCTCGCCTAACGACGGCCAGTTGCTCTCACGCTCAGTAAGCGAAGAGGTGACCAAGAGGCCGGTTTGCTAAGTGGTTGGTTCTGAGCGGTCAGTGGTTAGTTCTCAGTAGATCCAATAAGGGCGAAGGCTTAGCCTTCCAGCCTTCTTGCCAAAGCGAGAGTTGGGCATTAACCTATGCCCGACGTTTTGAGGGGGATGTAATTTGCAGGCGCGCGAGATAGAAGGCAATTCACTGGCTTACATTCTGGTGGAGCCGGACGACTATGACGAGAATCAGGAGTATCCGGCGGTTGTATTGCTTCACGGATTCGGGGCGAGTATGCGCGACCTGGTTGGACTGGCTCCAATCATAGATCAGAGCGGCTATCTTTACCTGTTCCCGAACGCGCCGATCAGGATGCAATTTGAGTACGGGATGACCGGATACGCTTGGACTCCATCTGGAGGACAGCCGGACGGCGAGGACGCGGCGACTCGCGCGGAAGAGCTTCTCGTCGGCTTCTTCGATGAAGCCATGGAGAGGCACGGATTAACCGAAGGCGGAATGGTAATGGGCGGATTCTCGCAGGGCGGCATGATGACGTATCGCTTCGGGCTTCGCAGGCCCGATATGTTCGCCGGGCTTGTGGTCCTGAGCGGGCGAGTGACGTCGCCTGAGATGCTTGCGGACAATCTGCCGGAGCGCCGGGACCAGCCTGTTTTCGTGGCGCACGGGACGCAGGACGCTGTGATTGGTGTGACAGCCGCCAGGGAGTCGAGGGACTTCCTCATGTCTGAGGGGTATTCTCCTCAGTACCGCGAATACAATATGGCTCACGAGATAAGCCAGGACGTGATGTCCGACCTTGTTCCCTGGCTTCACAACGTCATGCCGCCGCTGGCGCTATGAAATGTGATAAGTCATAAAACATCTTCTTTTCGACGATCATAAATCTAACTGACACACAAAACAGGAGTAAAACACATGGTAACGCTACGAAAAAATAACATCTTCGCCAAGAACAGGGACGGCAAGTTAGGACTCGGTCTGGGGCTTGTATATCCCAGCGCTGAGGCTGTCGAACTGGTCGGTATGCTGGGCGGATTCGACTATATCAACCTGGATGGGGAGCACGGCCTGTTCTCCCCGGAGTCCATAGACGCGATGGTACGGGTAGCGGACGGTTATGGACTGACCGTAACAGCCCGCGTGCCGAACCTTATGTCGTCCACCATCAACCAATTCCTCGACAGGGGCGTGATCGGCGTTCTCGGTCCGCACGTTGACACCGCCGAAGACGCGAAGGCGCTTGTGGACGCCTGCCGCTTCGTGCCCGAGGGACAGCGGAGCTGGGGCGGCGGTCGCGGCACTTTCTACAACGACGGCGGACTGCTCGGACAGCCCGGACTCAAGCGCACGGAGTACATGGAGGCCGCGAACAAAGAGATGCTGGTCATGGCGCAGCTCGAGACCGCTACCGCCTTCGAGAACCTGGACGCGATCCTGGAAGTCGAAGGCATAGACGCGTTCGCATGGGGTTCCAATGACCTGGCACAGTCCATGGGACTCCCGGGTCAGCCCGACCACCCCGACGTCAAGGCTGCTGAGGCCAGCGTCGCTGAGCGGATACACGCCGCCGGACGTAATATGTCCTACGACATATCCAGCGCGATAGGACTGCCCGAGATCGTCCTGAGCGGCGCGAGGGCATACCTGGAATCGCAATCGTAAAATCACGATACAGTTGCATGAAATCCCCTCTCCCTCGACGGGAGAGGGCTGGAGTGAGGGTGATCGGATTCGACGCCCCACTATCTTTCTGACGCGCAGACACAGAGAGGGGACGCGAAAATGGCGACGATGAAGGCCGCTTTCTTCGATGGCGAAGGACGGATGGAAGTCAGGGAAATCCCCAAGCCGGAGGCGGGACCCGGCGATATGGTCCTACGGGTCCAGTCCGTAGGAATCTGCGGTTCGGACTTGCAGATGAATGTGGACAAGACCGAACCCGACCAACTACCGGCGGGACATGAGGTCGCCGGTGAGATAGTGGAGATAGGCGAGGGCGTTGACCCGGACATGCTGGGCAAGCGCGTCGCCGTGGAGATAATCGGACATGGCCGCGCCTGTACCACTTGCTGGTACTGTCGGCAGGGGCAGTTCCGGGCCTGCCGGAACATGGCCCCCTCGGAGGGCGGCGGATTCGCTGAGTACATGAAGCGCAAGGCGATTGGTTGCTATCCGGTGCCAGACTCGATGTCCTGGGAGGACGCCGCTCTCGTCGAGCCGCTGGCCGTGTCCGTACACGGAATCAGGTTGGGAAACCTGAAAGGCGGCGAGGTGGTTACAGTGCTTGGTTCCGGGAACATCGGCCTGACGGCGATTGCGGCCGCCAAGGGCCTTGGGGCCGGAAAGGTAATCGCGTCCGCGAGATACGAGCAACAGGCGACCATGGCTAAGCTGGTTGGCGCGGACGAGGTGTACTCAGACCGCGGGCCCGATCTCTGGGACGCAATCGCAGAGGCCACCGACGGCCGAGGCTCCGACATGACGGTAGAGACTGTCGGCGGCCACCAGTCCGCGACTATGCGCCAGTCGGTCGAAGTGACCCGAATCCAGGGCAGGATCGTCATAATCGGCGGATTCAGGCGTCCGTTCGAGTTCGATTTCCTGACCCCAATGCTCAAGGAGCAGCAGTTCGTCTTCTCCTCCTGCTACAACGTGCTGGATGGCCGCCACGACTACGAAGTAGCGATTGACATGATGGATTCCGGGAGGGCGTCCATCGAGCGGATGGTCACGCACAAGTACGGCCTGGACGACATACAGACGGCGTTCGAGACCGCTTACGACAAGAATAGCGGCTCCGTTAAAGTCCAGATTCACCAGCAGCCAGCTTAGGCTGACGAAAAAGTTCTCTCTCCTTACGATGGGCTGAGAGGGGTGAGGGTGAAAGACGCCCTCATTACTGAATGAGGAGAAATAGCCGTGCGCTACAAGAAATTCGGAAACTCTGATCTCGAGACATCCGTCGTCGGATTCGGCGGCTGGCCCATGGGACGTGGGCACTACGGCTCGTTCGACGACAACGAAGTTGTCAGGGCTGTTCACGCCTCTATTGATCTGGGTGTAACGCTGTTTGACACCGCCGCCGTGTACGGCTTCGGCGAGGGCGAAAAGCTGCTCGGGCGCGCCATCGAGGGTAGGCGAGACAAGATAGTTCTGGTAAGCAAGGCGGGGATACCTTGGGACGAAGATGGAACGCGCATACGCGACAGTTCACGCGAGTCTCTGGAGAAATCGCTGAACGAAAGCCTTACTCGTCTGCAGACGGACTATCTCGATCTCTTCCTGATCCACTGGCCCGACGAATCTCGCCCGATGTCCGTGCCAATGGAAGCCTTCGCTGAATTCCAGCGGCAGGGCAAGATTCGCTACGGCGGTGTGAGCAACTTCAGCTCGCAGCAGATGTCCGACTGCCTGGACGTATTCCCGATAGTCACCAACCAGGTCGGCTACCACCTGTTCGACCAGCGACCTGAGCCGGAGATAATCCCGTTCTGCGCCGACAACGGCATGGGAATCATGGCCTACGGATCGCTGGCGCACGGACTCCTGACAGGAACCATGACGCCGGAAACGACCTTCGAGGAAGACGACTGGCGGCGCAGTCTCATGGCGTTCGGCCAGCCCATCTTCAAGGGCCAGAACTTCCTGGACAACCTCAAGAAGGTGGATCTCCTGAAAGAGATGGCCGCCGACAAGGGCTTCTCCGTCGCCCAACTAGCGCTCGCCTGGGTAGCGTCTGAGCCGACCATCTCCGTCGCGCTCGTAGGCACACGCAGACCCGAAGAAATCCAGGAAAACGTCGCCGCGACCGACTGGGAACTCTCGGCGGCAGAGCGCGACGAAATCAAGGCGGTGGTAGTGGGGTAGCCTCGATACTAAGTTGCCAGTGTAAGTTCAGGTATCCAACTGGGCCTTCACTTCCTCAAAGGACACGAGATTTCCTTCATGGACATCCTGTATGCCCCGTCGCAGCGCGGCCATCATGTCAGGATCTCCCATGATATCCAGCGTCTCCACTATTGACTTAATAGGTATGTGCCCGGTTTCATCTTCAGTAAAGGCGTCCATCATTAACTTCCTATGCCCACCGGTCATTCCCACGAAAGTGGGAATCCAGAGATGCGAATTTCTGAACAAGCTATTATAGCTTGCTCACTTTCATTAGGACCTCCTTAAGAAGACCAATGTGCTTCATCGCATCGACAGGATTAACCGAATAAGCTGTAATGCCCGCACTATTATCAACGTACCTCGTTCTGAAGCTTTCTTCGCATCGCCAGATTTTTATCCACCGCTCAAGAATCTCTTGTAGCCGTGGGTGTGAAGAGTCAAGGGTGCAGTTGCGAGCCCCGAATGAAAAATCCTTGAAATGCCTGAATCCATATCTACCAGACCTATTTGGTGGATACATCCAGGCAACGCTAACTTGGTATTTTACGAGTGGGCACCAAATCTGAATCCACAGCCCATCTTTGCCTAATGGTTGTATGTTAGCGCCCTCTCTGATAGCCACGTCGAATAATCGAGACGCCGCCTCCGCTATCTTGGGATCTTTACACGAGTCAAGAAATCTCTGGATAGTTTGTCTTTCTGATGTCCTTGCCTCCAAGATGTTTTCTGGTGATATATGACTATGCACATATTCTCGGTGCTGCTCCCACAGCAGATTGCCATCCCAAGGTATGTCAGCCACGTCAAGCCAACTTATATGTCGGGCCTGCTCGAAGTTCTTAGCGAAATCGTCAAACTCTCTGATAGTCCTCAGCGAATCTGCCCGCTCGCCTGCGCGGTCCCGATTGAACGGTGTAAGATAAGCCATTGCTAAATCTGAGATTGGATACTTCTTCTTAAGTCCCAATCTATATTTCTCAAGTTGCCCATCCTCTACAGAGTCGTCTGTCGTCTTGACTTCCATACCCACTATTAGACCGCCCTGACCCTCAGTTCGAATGACAATATCAATCCTACCAGTTTCAAGTACGTCCTCAGGTGAAATTTTAGGATACCTAGGAACTTTCCAATCAGGCGGCGCAATCAGTTTCCAGACCCCATCAAAGAGAGAGCGGTCTCCATCCTCACTCACACTTTCTTGCAAAGCGTCTGCTAGAAAGTATGAGTGACAGCGTTCGTTTAATGCGCCAGCTTTCTGAATGGTCTCGAATATATTCATCCTATTACCTTAATAGAATAGTGCTGTTAGCTGTGCCCAGAGGCTGTTGCCCGTTGTTTGGTCAAGATAGTATCACCCCTCACCCATCCAAATCCGACTCCAGGCCCTCGTCTATCTCCACCCCCAGCGCGCGCAGCGCCACCGACAGCATCGCGTAATAGCCCACCAGAGCCACGAACTCCACCACCGCCTGCGGCCCCAGCAGATGCTCGATTGCCTGGAAGGTGCGGTCCGTCAGGTCGCCGTTCAGTACCAGTTCCTTGGCCGCCTGCGCGAAGACGCCTTCCTTGGCCGGCAGTCCCATCGGCGCCCGGCCCGCGCGTATGCTCTCGATCACCTGTGGGCGCACACCCACTTCGCGGGCGATTGGTTCATGGTGCGCCCATTCGTAGTCGCTGTTCGTATGTCTGGCGACACTGATTATCGCGATTTCCCGTACCACCGGGTCCAGAGTCGTATGCAGGCGCAGGTACTCGCCCAACTGTCCGACCGCCTCCGCGGCCTTCGGACTGTTCATCAAAGCCCTGAAGGAGTTGGGCATTGGCGTACTCGGCTCGATACTGCCGCGAGTCTCCGCGATATGATCGAAGATCCGCCGGCTGTCCTCATTCAACTGTTCCCGCTCGACGTACTGTACTCTGGCCATATCCGCAATCCTTTCCGCTCGAATCCCGATCAGCCGCTTTCGCTCACCCGGATTCGTTCCGTCGTCTCTTGTTCCAGTCTCGACAGGGCGTCCGATACCCGGACGCGATAGCGACCCTGGGGTTCTGGTCCTGCCAGACCCGAAGGCAGCATAGCCGCCCTGCGTGAATGGAAGGTTCGCGCCTCATCGAGTGAAGGTAGCGCGCGTGTCCGCTTACCGTCCTCCATCACCGGCAGCAGAAGCGGCTCACCGCCTCCGCCTGGAGCGTATTCGTCGGCTCGGTGTATCATATCGAGCCTCATCGTGCCGTCGAAACCTATGTGCCTGCTCACCTGCTTAGGCCCCGGCAGATTCACCTTGTCCTCGCTGAACTTCATGATCGGCTTACCGTCATATTCGACCAGCTTGTACACGAAGTCCGTATAGGGCGCGTCAGCCGACGCACCGACTCGCGTCCCGACGCCGAACCCGTCTATCGGCGCGTCCGACAAAACCAACTCGCCAATCGAGTACTCGTCCAGCCCGCCGCTCGCCAGTATCTGGACGTATCCTAGACCCGCGTCGTCGAGCGTCGCGCGGCTGCGGCGAGAGAGCGACACCAGGTCGCCGCTGTCAAGCCGGATAGCGCGAAGCCGATGACCCCGCGTCTCCATCTCCTTGCCCACCTCTATCGCGTTCGCCACGCCGCCCAGAGTGTCATACGTATCCACCAGGAACGTTGACGAATCGGGGAACGACCTGGCATAAGCGCGAAACGCGTCTCTCTCGCTCCCGAACGACGATATGAATGAGTGGGACATCGTTCCCACCGCCGGAATTCCGAACTCCGCCGCCGCTGCCACGTTGCTTGTTCCATCAAAGCCCGCGATGTACGAAGACCGCGCCTGCCTCATCCCCGCGTCCAGACCGTGCGCGCGCCGCGCAGCGAAATCCACGACGCCTCTCCCCGCCGCCGCGTCCACTACGCGCGCCGCCTTAGTCGCCAGCATTGATTCGAGATTGACTCGATTCAGCAGGAAAGTCTCTACCAGTTGACACTCGATGATCGGCCCGCTGACCTCCATGACCGGCTCGTTCTCGAAGAATACCTCCCCCTCGCGCATCGCCCGGACGTCGCCGGTGAATCTCAACTTGCCCAGATATTCCAGGAATCCGGCGTCGAATATATCGAGGCCGTTCAGCTTGGCGATGTCTTCCTCGCTGAACTTCAGTCCCTCCAGGTACTCCACCGCCGACGTCAGTCCGCAAAACACGTAGTAAGCCCTGTTCGGCGGGAAATTCCGAAAGAACAGGCTGAATGTGGCGCGTCCGAACTGTCCGCTCTGGTAGTATGACTGCGCCATCGTCAACTGGTATAGGTCTGTGAACAGGGAGTCTGAGGAGGAATTCGGGGGCATCGCTTATTCCCTCGGTGGGTTGGGCAAAGTGTAGATTCGCGTGGCATAATGGTCAAGCGTCGGAATCGAACGCTAAACCGCGCGAGCCGACTCGTCGTATTCTGAGTACGACACAAAAATTACTGGACGGAATATGGTCGCTCGAACTCTATATATTGCGATGCTGATGGCAGTTGTGGCTGTGACGGTTGCGGCATGTTCCGATTCGGCGAGGGAGCCTGCCGATTCGCCGTCAACCGCTGTCGCCGCTCCAACCTCTCAGCCCGCGCCTCCAACGTCCATGCCGCCGGATACGCCGGCGCCTGCCCCAACGCCCGCGCCCGTGTCGCGGGCTGTCGAGCCGCCCACGCAGGTTCCAACCCCGACAGTCGCGCCGACTGCAACCTCCGCGCCGACCGAAACTCCGGTTCCAACGCCCGAACCTGCGACCCCAACCGAAACCTCTGTTCCAGCGCCCGATACGCCGACCTCGCTGCCCGCAACCGCGTCGCCCGCTTCACCCACGTCCGCTCCCGCCACAGCGACGGCTGTTCCGCCGTCTCCAACTCAAACCGCCACAGCAATCCCGACGGCTACCGCAGTCCCCACGGCGACCAGGATTCCCGATACGCCGACCCCGCTCCCGACGCCAACGCCGGTTCCCCCGACTCCAACGCCGCAGCAGGCCGAAAGCGCAGGTCAGACGACTGCTCAGTACGGAGTAAACGTAGGCGACCTCGCCCACCCGTTCACGCTGCCATCCATAGACGGCGAAGAGTACAGCCTCGATCAATTCCGGGGAACGACGACCGTTCTCGTCTTCTACCGGGGTTTCTGGTGACCCTACTGCCAGAGACAGCTTGGAGAGTTGTCACAGTACGAGGGCCGGATAAACGAACTGGGGGCTCAGTTCTTTGCGATAAGCACAGACGATTTCAGTGGCGTGACCTTCATCCCGGACAGGCCGGAAATCAAGTTCCCCATCCTGTACGACGCTTCACGAGAGACCGTCGAAAAATACGGCATCCTGAATGGTAAACTGCCTCACCCTTCGACATTCGTGATAGATGCCGACGGCATAATTCGATGGAAGCGGGTAAACGAGAACTACACCAGCCGGCCTTCCGCTGAAACGGTGCTCGCGCAGGTCGAGGCGCTCGGGTCCTGAATACGGCAGAGTCCCGCGTCGCTGTAAGTCGCCGTCTTAATTCCGTTACAATCGTCGTAACGAAACGTTCACTGGTGGTCGCTCGGACCACAGACAGCGGGGTGAAGATGGATACGAATGAGACTTCACGAAGAGTCTGGACTGAAACTCCATTAAGCGACCTGGCCTCCGACGCCGCGCGGATGGCCGGAGTAGGCGACCCTACCGACGCCGGATGGACCTGGACGCTCCCGTCAGAGTATCCCGACCTGATTCCCCTCGGCGGCGGCATTCCCGACGCGCCCACCATTCCGACCGAGGAGTTCAGGGACGCGCTGAACGCCGTCCTGGACGAGGAAGCCGACGACGCCATGGTCTATGGCGGCTGGATGGGTTACGAGCGTCTGAGGGAGTTGATGGCCGAACGCCAGAACCGCATCGAAGGTCTGGACCTGGACGCGAGCAACTTCATTCTGCACAACGGCAGTTCCGCGTCTATGGACAATATCGCCAAGGCTTTCGTAAATCCCGGCGACGTAGCGATAGTCGAGGGGCCGAGCTTCTCCGGCATCGTCGAGACGATCCAATCCTACTCCGCCGAAATCATTGAGGTCCCGATTGACGACGACGGAGTGTCTCTCGAGGCTGTGGCTGCCGCGATAGCTGAATCTGAGGCGGCAGGGAAGACCGTCAAGATGCTTTACACGATCTCCGACTACCACAACCCCACCGGCGTCACTATGTCCGCCGCCCGACGCAGGGCCCTTATCGAACTGTGCGCCAGTCATCGCGTTCTGCTCGTAGAAGATGGCGCGTACAGCGAGCTATATTTCGACAGCCCGCCGCCGCCCTCGCTCTACGCGATGTCCGACGGATACGGCGTAATGAGAGTGGGTTCCTTCAGCAAGGTCGCCGCTACCGGACTGAGGATAGGCTGGGTGCAGGCGAGACCGGACATCACCAGCGCGTTGTCGAAGGTAAGGTTCGACATGGGCACGAGCCCCATCCTTCTCAGAGCGATGGCCCGGTATATCGAGTCCGGCCGCCTCGAATCGCACGTGGAGGAAATGCGGGAGCTCTACGCTCTCAAGTGTGGGACCCTGTGCGACTCGCTGGAAGAGCGCTGCGGACAGTATGTAAAGTTCACCCGGCCGGCCGGCGGCTTCTTCCTCTGGCTGGAGTGCGTTGGCGCGTCCGCGTCAGAGGTCAGGGTGGCCGCAGCCGAAGAGGGCCTCATATTCCCAAGCGGCGCAACGTTCTTCAACGATCCCGGCAAATCCCGCGACAAGTATCTCAGGCTCGCGTTCAGCAGCGCGTCGGTCGAACAGATGGAACAGGTCGGCCCAAGACTCGCCGCCGCCTTCCGTAAAGTCGTTGGCTGATATATCCGGGCCTGCGCTCCTGTATAGAACGCGCTCGCATCCTGAAATCCCGCATATCCTGATACAGACAAAAGGAAACCCCCATGACCACGATCACACTGACTCCCGCTCCTCTCGCCGTGTCCACCCCGGAATCGGTCGGACTCGATTCCGATAGACTCTCCGTGCTGGACAGCCTTATTGAGCGGCATATATCCGAACACCGTTACCCGGGCGCTCAGTACGCCGTCGTGCGGTATGGCAAGCTGGCTAAGATAGCCACGTTTGGAGACGCGCGCATCGCACCCGACTCGAACCCCGCAAACGATGAGACTCTCTGGCTCATGTTTTCCCAGACCAAGGTGATCGTGACCGCCGCCCTCTGGCAGCTTGTTGAGGCTGGCGAACTCCGGTTCGCGGACAGGATTTCCGACCACATTCCGGAGTTCGAGGCAAACGGGAAGGGTGACATAACCCTGTTCCAGGTCATCACCCATCAGGGCGGGTTCCCCAACGCTGAGGTCCCCGAGGAGGCGTGGGAAGACCATGACCTGCTCAGGCAGACCGTCAGCGACTTCACCCTCGAGTGGACGCCCGGATCCAGGGTCCACTACCACGGAACCGCCGCTCACTGGGTCGCCGCCGCGCTCATAGAGGCCGTCACCGGCTCCGATTTCCGCGACTATGTGAGGGAGAATCTGCTGCGCCCAATCGGACTCGACAGCGAGATATTCGTCGGCGTAAGCGAAGAAGCAGACGACAGGTGCGCCGACATCCACAACATCGAGGAGGATGAAAGCGTTCCCGACGGCGGGAGAATCGTCCGCTCTTCTCGCAACACTCGCGCGTGGCGCGCGGCCGGTGTGCCGGGAGCGGGCGGATATGGAACGGCGCGCGGCATCGCGTCCTTCTACCAGATGCTGCTCAACGGCGGGGTCCTGAATGGGGCAAGGGTCCTCAGTCCGAGAGCGATACAGTATGGCACCCGCAATCACACCGGCGACAGGGTTGACGAGAACATGGGTATGCCCATGCACCGGGGAATCGGCCCGCACGTCAGGGGTCTTACGCCCACGATTCGGGGCTTGGGAACCATCGCGTCCCCCACGACCTTCGGGCATGGCGGAGCCGGAACATCGTACTCCTGGGGAGACCCCGAGTCCGGTGTCTCATTCACCTATCTGTCCAACTGCATGTCGCCCGAACCCTGGCACAGCGTCAGGCTCGACAAGGTGTCCAACATAGTCCACGCCAGCATAATCGAGGACTGAACGTCGAGGCCTGCCTTAGACGGCGCTTCCTGTCATCTTAGCAGGACAGAGAAGCCTGCCTGTGTGAAATGATGGTCGCTGGTCAAAGCGTCCCATATACCCCGTTGCCACATCGCTAGGAAACTGGCGCAGTCCGTAATGCTCCATTCCTTGTCATCGGCTCTGTTTCTGAGCAAGCCAAACGCTTCCTCAAATTGCTCGGGGGTTTGTGGCATAACGGTAACCTGAGGGTTCTGTCTGACTTGGTCAACCATTTCCACAGCGGCTATGCGCCCCTGTCGAGTGGTTCCGCTCCTTGGACTGAGAACCTCGTTGAGCACCATCTGAGTTGTCAGGATTTGCTCGTTTTCCAACAGAACTCTGTACTCGATGGCAAGTTCATGGAATCTGTCGGCCGGTGTGATTAGTGCGATCCAGTAACTGGCGTCGGCGAAGTAAGCCGTCATACTCTGTCCAAACGCTTATGTCGTTTCCTGAATTCCTGTTGCCAGTTGTCGTCCCAGAGCATATCGAATGATTCGATTTGCCTTATGCGTCGCAACTTGCCCTCACTGGAATACTCGCCAATGCCCCTGACCCTCGCTCGGTGGATGTCATTGGACTGAAGCGCCGCCGCCACCTCCAGATGCCATTCTGCGGGATAGGGACTCACGATAATGTCTCCGCTCTCCGTTAGAAGTTGAAATGAGCCTCCACTTTGTCCCTTGCTCGGCGGGTGCATCTGAACCCCTCGGACCTGCCCCACGATTTCCACTGGACGGCAGTTTTCCGAGCCGTTATCCAGAGCCGAGGAGACGGATGATTTCTTGTCCATATACTTCACCTTGTCCCTTCTCTTACCCCCGCTCTCTTTCTCGTTCGATGAGCGTCCGTCTGAGAATCTTGCCCGACGGGTTTTTGGGAATCGCGTCCGTGAACTCGACCTCGCGCACGCGCTTGAACGTCGCCACTTTGTCCGCGACGAAACTCATGACGTCCTCCGCGCTGAGTTCCACGCCCTGCCCGGTAACCACGAACGCCTTCGGAATCTCGCCGGATTCCAGGTCGTCCTTGCCGATTACCGCGGCGTCTGAAATCCCG
Organism: Dehalococcoidia bacterium; assembly: GCA_965202815.1. Taxonomy (GTDB): domain Bacteria; phylum Chloroflexota; class Dehalococcoidia; order Lucifugimonadales; family UBA1123; genus VXRN01. The sequence continues at coordinate 444,534 of CBDBCD010000001.1, read as the reverse complement.
GGATGCTCCAGGAGCACGCCTTCGAGTTCGGCTGGCGGCACCTGGAAGCCCTTGTACTTGATGAGCTCCTTCTTGCGGTCGAGCGCCCACACGTAACCGTCCTCGTCCATGCGAACGATGTCCCCTGTGCGCAGCCAGCCATCCTCGCTCAACGTCTCGGCGGTAGCCGCCCGATTGTTGTAGTAGCCCTTCATAACCTGCGGCCCCCGAACGATCAGCTCGCCGGTCTCGCTGAACGGGACCTCGCGCTCTCCGATTTCCAGGTCAACCACCTTCTCTTCCGTATCCGGCATGGCCGGACCAATCGAGCCGTGCCTTATCAGGTGAGGCTCCATGAAGTCGGCGTTGGTGACCGGGGATGATTCCGTCATTCCGTATCCCTGGATGATTGGAACTCCGAGTGACTCCTGTACTCTCTGCTGCATGTCCTCCGAGAGAGGCGCGGCCCCGAAGAAGCCCACTCTCAAAGCCGACAGATCGGTTTCCCGTACCGCCGGATACTGCGTTAGTCCCAGGCCCACGGGCGGCACCGTGAATAGGACTGTCACGCCATGCCCGGACATGAGGTCGAGAAACTCGTCCATGTCGAAACGCCCCATCATAACCTGCGTCGCTCCGGCCGCTATCGCGCCGTTCATCAGCACGTTCATCCCGTAGATGTGAAACAGCGGCAGGTGCGTCAGGATGACGTCGTTCGCCCTCAAGTTCGCTTCCTCGCCCTCGCGCCGCGTGAACTGCTCCACGTTCGAACTCAGGTTGTAGTGGGTCAGCATCACGCCTTTGGACAGGCCCGTAGTGCCGGAAGAGTAGGGGAGTACGGCTAGGTCGTTCCTGGGGTCAATCGCAACGTCCGGCGGAGAGGCTGGAGCGCTCTCCAGCAGGCCCCAGAAGGACGCGCTGTCCGAAGAATCCGGCCGGATGACGATGTCGCGCTTAAGCTCCGTAACGTCGTCCCGCGCCAGGTCGGCCATTGCCTTGAGCGACTCATGCACAATCAGGGTCTCGGCGCCGCTGTCGTTGAGCTGGTGCGCTATCTCCCTCTCTCGGTAGCCGGAGTTGACCGTCGTGACCACGGCTCCAGCCTTGAGTATGCCGAAGAACGCTATCACGAACTCCACGCAATTCGGCGCGAGTATCGCTACGCGGTCTCCCTTTGCGATCCCCAATTCCGCTAGGGCTCTCGATAATCTGTCCGAGTACTCGCTCAACTGGCTGTATGTATATGCGCACTCACCGTCAACGACCGCGATTTTGCGCCCGAATCGGCGCGCGGCGCGTGTTAGCAAGTCCTGGAGCGGGTACGATTCATAAGGTGCAAGAGACTTCCTGAGTTCTTTAGCCGTCGCGAGCGCCATTTACTGCGCCTCCTGTCTTGAAAGTATGCGGGAGAAGAGACTGCTCCTCCCTTGATGTCATAAGAGATGGGGCAGTATTACGGCCCTGTATCATCCACAGCCATCTTGTGAGAATAAGGGTGAAGGCTCAGCCTTCCTAGCTTAGAAACATTCTAACCGATGCGTGCGGGAATCTCACCTCGATGACCGCCTGCTTGAGCCTCTCCATCGAGCGCGTGTACGGAACATAGTCCGGGTCATCCTCGGCCAAACCGTGAGGACACTGCCTGCCGATTTCGGTCTCCGGACACATGTGATTGCCCCCCGCCGTCTCGTCCCAGAATCCCACCAGCTTCATCGGAAAGTACAGCGTCTCCGCCACCATCCGAAGATCGCCCATTATCTCAGTGGGCCGAAACGAAGAGTCCGACTCCAGCCTGACTGTTACGCTATCCATGCCGCCCCGCGAAGTGGTCCCATCCACCCGATCCTGTCTCTATATCATTCCCGTCCGAATCCACTATCTTCACCGATCCGTCTCCCGCCTCTATCCTGCCGATGACGCTGACGCGCTCTCCCATCCGCTCGGAGATGGCTTCCATTATACCTGCGTCCGCCGTGAACACGACCTCATAGTCCTCACCACCGCCCAGGGCGAATTCTCGCCACCTGTCCGGGAACGTTCGCTTCAGATGGTCGTCCGCCGGAAGCCTGTCCGCTTCCACCACCGCCGAGACACCGCTCGCCGCGCACAGCTTGCCCAGGTCCGCCGTCAACCCGTCGCTGACGTCCATCGCGCACCGCGCGCCAATCTCTCTCAGCGTCTTGCCCTCCGCCACTCGCGGCAGCGGACGATTGTGCGCCCCGATCAGATGCGCCCTGGATTCATCCGAAACGCCGCGCCCTGCCTCAGCGTCCAGAAGCAGTTTCAGCCCCCCAGCCGAGCATCCCAGATGTCCCGTAACCCCGATCAGGTCCCCAACCCGCGCCGCGCCGCGAGACAGCGCATGAGAGCCGGCGTCGCACACGCCCTCCAGCGCTACCGTCACGAAGAATGTATCCGAGCGAACTACATCCCCGCCGATGATGGCGCCGCCGGCATATTCGCACGCTTCCATCATTCCGTCGTACATCTCCGCGAGCCCGCCGACCGGAATATCTCCGCGCAGGCCGAGAGTAACCAGCGCGAGCGTCGGCGAACAGCCCATCGAAGCCACGTCGCTCAGGTTCGACGCCATAGCCTTCCATCCCAGTTCGGGCCAGCGAGTGGTGGCCGTCTTGAAATGAACGCCTTCCACCATCGTGTCGGTCGTGGACACGACCCGCGTCGCCCTCTGAATCCACGCCGCCGCGTCGTCCCCGATCTCCAGCTCCACCTCCACCCCCAGCGCGCGCAGTCTCTCGATCTGGACGCGGTTTCGCTCCCGTATCCGCGACTCCAGCAGCGCTATCAGCTCGAATTCGCCTATATCTCTCACCAGCATGGCCGCATTATAAGGCGCGTGAGTCACTCCGCTCAACTAGAAACACGCATTGTGGAAATGGTGGGTGTCTATGTCGTGTAAATTTCCTCTCCATTGATCGCTGAAGGTGTCCAACCGCTTGCCTGACGCTTTCCCGGCTTGAAGGGTGACTACGCAGGCTAGTGTCTTCATGGTACTATGATCGTGCAATTAAATCGGATGCAGACAAACGGGGCTCGGTGATTTAGAACAAGTTGATGTTTCGCTCAACATGGTCAATCCGTCCAGGCGAATTGAATGTTCGGGTGAACTTCGGTAGATTGCCTCACAGTCTTACAGAAGAAGAACATCGCCAACTAGAAGAAGATGTCATCGAAATCATTACAGGCGTGCAACTTCACTTTCTGGGTGAATCGGTTGATGCCTATACAATCCATGCTGTTAGGACAGCCATTGGGGATGCGTTGTCGGAGAAATATGCAGACTACCATCCAAGGGTGGCGATAGGGTAGTAACCATTGTCGGCTGGTAGAGATTAGCGCGAGAATCGAGGAGGCGATGGTGCCGGTTGAAACTTCTATGGAATTCACGGTGGCGCTTTATCACGAACAGAGAGAACTCCTGAGCAATGGCGAATGGACTGACTGGCATCCTATGGACCTGGACGATGCTCAGAAAGGTCTATCCGTAGGACAGAGATTCCAGCGAAGGGTCAACGGCAGGCGCACCGGAATCATGATCTACGATGACACTCCCGGCGTCAGATTCCAGTTAGATCATAAGGTGGTTGCGCCTTAGAGAACAGTTCAGGCCAAACTGATAATTGCAAATTGATAATTGACAACCGCCGGAGGAGATCCGCTTGAAATTCATTGACATCATCTACAAGAAAGACGACGGCGTCGCCTGGCTCACCATAAACAGGCCGGAGGTGTACAACGCAATCAGGGGACGCACGACGGACGAGATGGCGGTAGCGCTCAAGGACGCGGGCGGCGACCAGTCAATACGGGTCGTCGTCATCTCCGGCTCCGGCCCGAACGCCTTCTGCTCCGGCAGGGACCAGGGCGAGGACAGGAACAGCCCCGAATACTCGGGCGCGAGCGAGTCTTCGTTCATGGAGTTGGTGCAGCACATCCCCAAGCCCGTCATAGCGATGGTGGACGGCTACGCCATTGGGTCCGGGAACATCCTGGCCTACACCTGCGACTTCACGGTCGCGTCCACTCGCAGTATATTCGGTCAAACCGGCCCGCGCGTGGGAAGCCCGGCCTCCGGGGCTGGCGTCGGCTATCTGGCTCACGTCGTAGGGCAGAAGCGCGCCCGCGAAATCTGGATGCTCACCCAGCAGTATTCCGCTCAGCAGGCTTTCGACATGGGCCTTGCCAACTCCGTCGTCCCTCACGACAAGCTGAAGGACGAAGTCATCCGGTACTGCAATCTCATCAAGAACAACAGCCCTGTCATCCTCCAGCTTCAGAAGATCACCTTCAACGAGTCCGCCGAGTACCTCGAAGAGTACAAGAGTCCCACCGAACTCTATGCCCCTCGCTACTCCGAAACGGACGAGGCCGAGGAACGGCGTCTGGCATTCATCGAGCGCAGGCCGATCAACCCCGACAAGAATCTGCCGGTTACTCCAACGGAGCGGCAGGCAGCCCTCCTGGAGTAACGACCAAATGAGACCACAGGCCATTGACCTTAACCTTACGCTGCCCTTCGAGCCTGCCGGAGTCGAATTCGACATCAGGGTTGGCAGTTCCGGCGACGAAACCACATTCACGCTCTGCGCGCTGGACGGCAGTGGAAATCATATCCCCTTTGCCTCCGAATCCTCGCCCGTACTCGCCGACTGGGTGAGAGGCTACACCCGATGGCTGTACAGAGCCGGAGTCAGCGCGCGGTACAGTGAAACAGCCATCACCGGAAGTTTCGCGCATGGGATGAGCGCCGAGCGAATTCTGGAGGGCCTCCAACTGGCCTGCGACATGATAAGGCAGCGCTTCGAACTCTACGAGGATCCGATCAGGGTCTAGCGTTCAATCCAGCCCGCCGGTTCCATAGATTCGACTATGTTCCCTCAAGGTGCAATTGTCCATGACGACCGATATTCCCGCGGCGCGCGCCTTGGCGGCGGCTCCTTTATGTATCACGCCGTCCTGCATCCAGATGAACTTGGCGCCTGCCGCGATTGCGTCGTCCACGACGGGCGGGACCTGGCTCGAACGCCTGAATATGTCAACCATGTCAACCTCTTCGGGAATGGATGCGATGTCGGGGTAGGACTTCAGGCCCAGGACCTCGTCAATGGCCGGATTCACCGGTACTATCTTGTATCCTTGTTCCATCAGGTACTTGGCGACATAGTGACTGGGGCGGTCGGGACGAGGCGACATACCGACTACGGCTATAGTCCGGGCTTCCCTTAGCTGCATTTCCGCTTCGCTCTTGTCGTTCACTGGTTCTCTCCCCTGACCCTGATTAAACTATATTGAATCTGTCCAATCGGATTCTAACGTAACGCTTAGTTAAATGCTGGAACGCTTTCCTGCTGGAATGTGCGCAATCCAGGCAAGTAACATCATCATTTGATTGACTTCGTCCGAACCCAGAGACCCATGGGTGGTAACGCTTGCTAGAGGAATTCCTGCTCCAGGATTTCGCGATCATCATGACGGTTGCGGGAATAGCCCTGGTGCTGTTCAGATTCATCAACCAGCCGCCGGCGCTTGGCTACCTCGTCGCCGGCGTTATCGTTGGTCCGTTTACGCTGCCTCTCATCGGCATCGGTTCGCCAATTCACTCACACGAGACGATAAAGACTCTGGCTGAACTCGGACTTGCGATATTGCTGTTCGCAATCGGACTGGAATTCGGCTGGAGGCGCATCCGCAGGCTCGGACTCCCCATCCTCCTGATGGGCCTCATAGAGATATCCTTCATGATCGCGCTCGGCTACCAGTTGGGCCGCCTGCTCGGATGGACCGGAATCGAGGCGATATTCCTGGGCGCGGCGGTCTGCATCAGCAGTTCCGCGATAATCCTCAAGATGCTCCGCGACACCGGAACGCTCTTCTCCACTCACGGAAGGCTGATCGTCGGCCTCCTCGTAGTCCAGGACTTTGCGGCGGTAATTCTGCTTAGCATTCTGTCGGGCGTGCCCTCAGCCGAATCAAGCGGATTCTCGGATATATGGCCGCTCCTGGGCAAGCTGCTGCTCTTCCTGATGTCTGTGCTGATTCTGGGCGGCGTTCTCGCGCCCCGGCTCATCAGGCGCGTGGGCCGCTTCCACTCCCCTGAAATGCTGCTTGTAGTCGGCCTGGCGCTGTGCTTCGGCCTCGCGCTCGTCGCCGACCGGCTGGGACTGTCCGCCGCCGCCGGCGCGTTCATAATCGGCGCGGTCCTGGGCGACGCCGACTACTCGGAGGACTTGGTTCGCAACATGGCGCCGGTGCGCGATGTATTCGCCGCTCTGTTCTTCGTCTCGATTGGGATGCTGATTGACGTCTCGCAGGCAGGAGGATTCATACTTCCCGCTTTGCTTGTAACCTCCGTTTTCATATTCGGCAAGACCTTCATTGACACAGTGGCGACCCTGCTGGCGGGGCATATCGGAAACACGCCCGCCCGCGTTGGGTTCGGGATGCCACAAATGGGAGAGTTCTCGCTCGCGATGGTTAAAGAAGGGAGCGACCACGGCGCGGTCGGTACGTTCATGTACCCGGTTATGGCGATTTCCGTCGCTCTGACCGCGCTTGTGTATCCCATCATATTTCGCTCGGCGGACGGGTTTACGAGGCTCTTGTCCAGTTTATCGCCCCTCTTTTTGAAACGATACGTCTTCCTCGCGTCTAATTGGATGGAAACGACGGCGGCGGCATTCAACCTTGCGGGGGCGGTCGGAGACCAGATCAGGGATTCCGCCAAAGTGTTGGTCGCCAACGCAGGGGTTGTAGTCGTTCTGATTGCGGTGGGCACGTTCGCGCTCAGCTACGCCCAGCCGCTTTCGGATATATTCGGGGTGAGCGAGAGTTTCACCGGTCTGGCGGTCACCATAATGGTGGTGGCGTTCTCGGTGCCGCCCGGCGTATTCATCTGGCGCGCGCTTGGTCGAATGATTGACGCGGTGGCCGATGTGCTTCTGGGTGGCGGCAACTTCTTCGGGGTTGAATGGGACCTGACGCTGCGCGCGATTCTGAGAGACGCGCTCCTGTTCGCTCTGGTTGCGCTGCTTGCCATCTTCAGCCTTCCCCTCCTTTCCGGTCTCCTCTCGCTTGGCAGCTTCGTCGCGCCGCTGCCGATAATCATATTCATAGCGATAGTCGTTGGCGCGTGGCGGCTGGTCTTCCAACTTCACAGGTCAATGGAAGACGCTTTCAGATTCGCCTTTCTGGACGCCGCCGAAGAAGAGACGCCGACTGCCGATGAGCGCAAGGAAGACTAGCGATTCCCCGCCGCTCTAAGTCCGACTCTGTTGCGCTATGGAAATCATGCTGGCATACTAAATTTCAACTTGATTTAGGAGTGTGAGTTTGGATCTGCGATTCAAACTGGGGCGAATGAGAAGGAAGGCGCGGGATGGATTCTCCCGGACCGGCCTGTTCGGAACGGCTTCTACGTCAATCGCCGATCGGACGAGGAGACTTCACAAAGATGCGAGCCGAGTCGCGTCCGGCACGGTTTCGAGCGCTATAAGGGCCGCTGACGAGATTAGCGGCGAGGCCACCTTCTTTGTCCGTGACGCCGTAATTGGAGTTATAGAAGGCACGGGAAGGGTGGCCAGATTCAGCCGGCCCGTGATTCGAGAAGTGGTCTCCGCCGCGATTCTGACTTCGTCCGAGAGAGGAGACAATATCCGAAAAGCCAGTCGCCAGGCGGTGGAGGGGGCCGTAGTAGGAAACGCTAAAGCCGGGTTCAGTAGCGACCGCGCCGCGGTCCAGGCGTCGGAGGGCGTTGTCGAGGCGGTGCAGAATCTGGGCATTGATTTCACAGATGTCGTATCTCCCGCGATTCACGGAGTGATCACCGGGGTATTGGCGACGTCGGGCGACCTCTTCGAGGCGACACATCAGACCGCCCGCTCGCTGGTTACGAGTGGCGTGAAGTCCGGTCAGGACGCGGCGGAAGTAGCCGGCATCATCACGACAGAGGCAATCCAGGCCTCCAGGCTCTATAGAGTGGGATCTACTGACGCGGTAATGGGCGCGGCGAGAGGCTGTATCGAAGCCGCGTATGACATAGACCGACCCACGGGCGATGCGGTCAGAAACGCCCTGCTGTTACTGGTTGACGCGCCCCGGAGTATGCTCGCGCCTCCGATCAGGAGGTCAGTTCTGGAAGCTATTTCAGACCTGACGGAAGATCTGAGAGAGCGGCCTCAGGCCTGGCGCGGAGTGGCGTTGTGGCGGGCCGGAAGGCAACTGGTCAGGATTGGCGGAATAGATTCCGGCGCCGCGTTGGCATACTATACCTTGCTCGCGTTCTTTCCGCTGACCGCGCTCATGGTTCTGGGCTTTTCAATCTTCTTGGACCCCGGCATCGTCAGGAGCCTGGTAACTGAAGTTTCTACATACTACTTTCCCGGGGCCGACGAATTCCTGTTCAACACGCTTGAATATCTGTACGCCGCCAAACTCCTCGTTAGCTTGATTGCATTCGTCGGCATACTGTTGGGCTCTCTCGGGCTCTTCGTCGCGGCGAACAGGGGCGTGAATCGAGTATTCGACCGCCCCCCCAAGCGACTCTTCCGCACAACGGTGTCCACAACCGTAGTTATCTTCCTGTCCATACTGCTTTTCCTTCTCTCGATTGGGTTTACCGCTGTATTTCAGGCGGCTTTCGCTCTGTCTGAACGGCTTCCCGCTTACGGCGCGCCCCTGAATATCTTTCTGCTTGCGACAACGAGCGTCATATCCGCGGTAGTGCCGCTATTGATATCCGGCCTGGTATTCGTACTCGTATATAAGAATTTTCCCAACCAGCGGATTCAGTGGAGCGACGCCACTTTTGGCGGGATTCTCGCGGTGATTATTTTTGAGATAGCCAAGTATGTATTCTTCTGGCTGGCGAGCCTGGTTAGCCATCGCGAACTGCTCTACGGGCCTATATCTTCTGTGGTGCTCATGCTGATCTGGTCTCACGTGGCCGGAATGATATTCCTGTACGGGGCCGCGCTCACCAAGCAAGCTTCCGATCTGAGACCCGGAGAACTTAGCCGACGGGCGGAAGCGGCCGTCTCCTCAGAGCGCGAGGCGCTGCGTAGGGCGAACGTCGAACTTGGGCGCTCCCCCTGGCGCGACAGTAAGAACGGCTGGAACCCGGATGATGATTGATGAGCAGCGCGGCCATGAGCTCGGCGGGCGACTCGCCCGGTTAGCGAGCGACCGCCGCCGAAGCTACGCTGGTCCGCGCCTGTGTCAGTGATAGAGCGCCGACGGTAAACATAATCGCCACAGTTGCGAACACAAACTCGTAGCTCCCCGTTATGTCGTAGGAGAACCCCGCCAGAATCGGGCCGATTCCGAAGGAAATCATGGAGGCCATATTGATCATGCCCATGATGCTGCCGTAGTTCCGTATGCCGAAAGCGTCCTGCGCCACCAGCTGAAACAGCGCCCCGAACGCGCCATTGAAGTAACCGAACAGCGGCACCGAAATCCACATGATCAGCGGCGAACCCGCCCAGATCATCATGGCAACGAAGGCGGCCTGCCCCAGCAGATTGATCATCAGGGTGAATCGAGCGGATATCCGTTCCGCGATGAAACCCATCACGAACTTGCCTACCATGCCCATGATCGCGAACACGCTGAGCGCGGTCGTCGCAATCGTCAGCGACACGCCCTGATCCACGAGGTGAGTGATGATTTGAGGGAGGATGGCCGAGTACGTGAAAGTTCCCATGACTATGGCCAGCGTGATGGCGTAGAACGCCTTGCTCCTGAGAGCGTCCTTTACCGACACCCCGCTCAGAACCGGCGAGTCGCGCTGACTGTCCGGCATTTCATCGAACTGGTCTCCCAATTCGGAGACGGACGGAAAGTCTCGCACCGCCAATAGCGCATACACCACCATCAGGACGCTCATCACTCCGAGCGCGATGTACGCGCCCTGCCATGACGCCAGCGTCAGAATGCCTCCCAGCATCGGCGGCACCACCAGGCCCCCGAAATTGTTTCCCATGGCGGTTATGCCCATTACCCGTCCCCGGGTTCGGTTGAACCACAGTCCGACGAGCTTGCCCGCGGGCAGCATGGACGCTCCCGTGTATCCGGCGTACTGCAGCAGGCTGAGCGCGTACCAGTGCCAGAGTTCCGTCATGAATGGACGAAGCAGGAACCCAACGGCCGTCAGGCCAAGGGATACTGTGATCACGTGCTTCGTGCCATACTTATCCATGATACGGCCAAGAATGGGAGCGATCAGACTGCCGACCGCCGTGAAGGACAGGGACGCGCTGATCTGGGACCGCGTCCAGCCGAAAGTCTCTTCCAGCGGCGCGATGAAAATCCCGAAACCGTACTGACCGGCGCCGGTCCCTATCGCCGCCGCGAGAAATGGCACGGATACGACCCACCACCCTCGGTAAATAGAGGGAAACGCCGTTCTTTGAATGAGGCTCAAGCTGATACGCACCAGTTTCTTTCGGGAGTTGCCCAGGTTCTTTTCATTTTCGAGTGTCACCTGTGTAGTCCGTTCGTGGTGAGCCTGTCGAACCATGAGCGGACTGCCCTTCGACAAGCTCAGGGGGAACGATAGATTGACGACAAGACGAAAACGAAAGGCCCTAGGAGCTGCCACAGTATATACAATTCCGCGCCCGATTCGTATAAACTTGCGCTTGAAGACAGTACATATCTGGCAGTTTGAACCTTCCAACATACGCCTAACAGCCGAAAGACAGGAGAATACAATGGCGAATTTCACTACACGGCCGGTTGTCATGAGCGCAAGGGGAGTTGTAACGTCGGGTCACTACCTCGTCACTTCTGTCGGTCTTCAGATAATGATGCGCGGCGGCAACGCCATAGACGCCGCCGCCGCCATGGGCATCTGCGAGACGCTGCTGGAGCCGCAGTCCTGTGGCATCGGGGGCGAAGTCCCCACCCTGATCTACTCGGCCAAAGAGGGCAAGACCTACTCCATCTCCGGGATGGGATGGTCTCCGAAAGCTTTCACCATTGACTGGTGCCGGGAGAACGGCATAGACCTGATTCCGGGCGACGGCTACCTGCCGGCCTGCGTTCCCGCAGTCGTCGGAACCTGGACGACCGCGCTGGCGCGATTCGGCACGATGAGTTTCGCCGAAATCGCCCAGCCTACGATTGACCTGGCGGAGAACGGCTTCCCGATCTACGACCGCCTCGGACAAACCCTCGCCGACAGCTTCGGGAAGTTCACCGAGCTATACCCGACGACCGGCGAGATATACTACGCCAACGGCGGCGTCCCGCAGGTCGGCGAGCTTGTCCGCAACCCCGACTTCGGCGCGATGCTGCGCTCCCTCTGCGCGGCTGAGAAGCAGGCGAAGGGCAGGGGACGCATCGCCGGCATAGAAGCCGCCCGCGACGAGTACTACAAGGGAGGCGTGGCCGAGAAGATTGTCGAGTTCATCAACGACAACCCGGTCGAGGACGCCAGCGGCGTCGCGCACAAGGGACTTCTCACACTTGAAGACCTCGCCGAATGGAACGCGGTCGTCGAAGAGCCCGTCTCCATCGAATACAAGGGCCTGGACGTCCACAAGTGCTCCTCCTGGACCCAGGGCCCCACGTTCCTCCAGCATCTCTCGATCCTGGGTACGATGAACGCATCGTCACTCGGGCACAACACCGCCGAATACCTGCACGGCTGGATCGAGTCCTCCAAGCTCGCTTTCGCCGACAGGGAAGCGTACTACGGAGACCCCGACTTCGACGATGTTCCCCTGGATGAGTTGCTGTCCTACAGGTACGCCGAGACGAGAGCTTCCCAGATAGGCGACCGCGCCTCGTACGAACTTCGCCCCGGCGACATCGGCTCCGGCGTACCTTCCTATACCGCGATGACCGTCGCCGAAGACAACCGCGCGGCGCTCGGCGTCGAGGCGCGCGAAGTGCGCGACCTCGGCCTGGGTCACGCGCACATCGGCGACACCACTCACCTCGACGCGATGGACGCGGAGGGCAACGTCGTCGCCGCGACGCCAAGCGGGGGCTGGCTGGGAACGTCCCCCGTCATCAAGGGACTGGGATTCCCTCTCGGCACGCGCGGCCAGATGTTTTATCTGAACTCCAGCCGGCCCAATGCGCTTGAGCCGCGCAAGCGACCGCGCGCGACACTCACGCCCACGATGATCACCCGCGACGGCGACCCGTACATGGCATTCGGCACGCCCGGAGGCGACTCCCAGGAGCAGTGGACGATCCAGTTCTTCATGAACCACGTGGACTTCGGCATGAACCTCCAGGAGGCTCTGGACGCGCCGACCGTACACTCCACCCACTTCCCGTCGTCGTTCTATCCACGCGCCGCCTTCCCGGCGCGCGTCGTCGCCGAGTCCCGCATCCCGTCCGATGTCCTGGAAGACCTCGAACGACGCGGCCACGAGATAGAGCGTACCGATGCCTGGGCGAACGGCAAGGTAATGGGCATCCGCTGGCACGCCGACAAGGGAGTAATCGCCGGAGCCGCCTCCGCCAAGAACAACATAGGCTACGCAATGGCCTTGTAATCCGCGAGCGACAGTCCGGCCGCGTCTCTGCGACGCGCCATGCGATTGACGGCGCCCGGCGTGGCGCGTAACATCCGAGCAGCATTTTCAGGCGTTAGATCAGCATTACATGGAGGCAGGGAGTGAAGTACGACTACATCGTCATCGGCGCGGGTTCGGCTGGCGCGATAATCGCCACGAGGCTCTCTGAAGACCCCAACACCTCGGTGCTGCTTCTGGAGGCGGGCCCGGACTATCCCGACATTGACAGCCTGCCGGAGGAGGTCAAGTACGGCTACATGTCCACCAAGCCCATCTGGGACAGCGAGCACAACTGGCAGTACACCGCCAGGGGCGCCGGAGACAACGAGATCGAGATCCCCAGGGGCAAAGTGACAGGCGGTTCCAGCGCCATCAACGGGCAGATATTCCTGCGCGGCATTCCTGAGGACTACGACGACTGGGCGTCCTGGGGAAACGACGAGTGGAGCTTCCAGAAGCTTGTGCCATACTTCAACATGGTGGAGACGGACACCACCTACCAGGACGACCCCGGCGACTTCCACGGCTCCAACGGTCCCATCATCTGTCACAGGTTCCCGCAGGAGGAGTGGCGGCAGGGAAACATGGCCTGGTTCGAGGCCTGGCGAGACAACGGGCATCCGCACTGCGAAGACCACAACGCGCCCGGCACCGCCGGAGTTGGGCCCACACCACTGAACAACCCCAACGGCATCCGCTGGTCAACGTCTATTGGGTACCTGGGCCTCTCGCGCCACCGGCTGAATCTCACTATCAGGGCCAACGTTACCGTCAAGAGGCTGCTCTTCGACACCAGCGGAGAACGTCCCAGGGCGACGGGCGTCGAGGCGGTTTCCGACGATGAGACCTTCGTCGTCGAGGCCGAAGAGGTCATCCTCAGCGCGGGCGCAATCGGCTCCCCCCAGATACTTATGCTCTCCGGTGTCGGCCCCGGCGACCACCTGGCGGAGCACGGAATAGAGACCGTCATCAACTCGCCGGGAGTCGGCCAGAACCTCGCCGACCACCCCCTCATCAGCATACTGTGGGCCACGAAGCCTGAAGTGGAACTGCAACGCTTCGTGCCCAACGGCCAACTGCTCGCGCGGTACACAGCCCAGGGTTCGCCACTTGAGAACGACATGATAGTTTACCTTTCCGCCGCATCCGGCAAAACACGCAGGATGGGCGGCCAGCACGGCGACCTGGTGGGCTTGGGCGCCGGTCTCGGGCTGAACCTGGCACTCTCGAAAGGCGAGCTCCGACTCCGCTCCGGCGACTACAGGGACTACCCGTACCTGGACTACAACCTTCTCGACCACGAGGAAGACCTGCGCCGTTATCGGGACGGCGTCCGCCTGGTCGTCAGCCTCGAGGACCATCCCGCGATGGCCGCCATGATAGACAGGAGGGTGTATCCCGAGGACACGGACCTCGAGTCGGACGAGGCCCTGGACCTGTGGATGAAGAGATACGTCGGCACCGGCCACCACATATCTTGCACCGCCAAGATGGGCCCCAGCTCAGACCCGATGGCGGTCGTGGACCAGTACGGCAGGCTCTACGGGGCCGACGGACTGCGGGTGGCGGACGCCTCGATCATGCCCGAGTGCGTCCGCGCCAACATCAACGTAACCGTCCTCATGATAGGCGAGCGCATCGCGGACTTCATCAAGCAGGGCAAGTGAACAGGGCCTGTGCCATGTATAGATTCAGTTTATATATCAGACCGGAGCGGCACATTCGGAAACAGGCGGTCAGTTTCAGTGTAGAACTGGTCGAAAACTGATACCAGTTTTTTGCGGGAAACTGGTTGAAACTGGTCTGTCTCAACCAGTTTAGGCCAGTTTTCGCCGTTCAATGGACGTTTCTGGTACGGTCGGTCGTCTGATATATACGCTTGTTTATAGCCCGTCCGCTTTCAGCTATGTCCCGTATTCCTGCTGAACATGGGTTGATGATAGCACAACACAGAACCTTTGTGCCATAGCGTTGAAGCAGTCTCACGCCGCAGGTCTTAGCTCTCGCGCCTCGTCGCGCCATGTCCTGATTCTGTCAGCCAAATCGCTGACGCGAGAAAGAACGTCGTCAAGAGCGCCGGATAGGTCAAGCGCGGCGACTTCCAGTCGCTTGCCTGAGTGTCGGACATGGTAAGTTGTCTCAGCGGCTTCGCCCTTAGCGTAGATGAGTAGGCCGCCTGGAAGGTCAAGGGCGGTTGTGTAGGCGAGCAACTGATAGAGGTCGGCGTTAGGAACGTGGCTATGGGTTATGCGTTTGTACTTCGCGTCGCCTACGAATAGGCAGGATGAACCATGCCACCATGTGAGATCAGGCTTGAGCCCCACGCTCCCCCCAACATCCAGTGTACTGATATTGTGCTCTCGAAACACGCGCTCGGATACTCTCAGAGCGTCCCGTAACGCAACCGTCACGAACTCCTGGAAGACGTCGTTCATGTCCATCAGGAATCCCGCCGCTCGAATCCCGCCCCGGCTGGACTCGAATGCGCTATGCCTCAGAATGAGCCGCGACAATCCCACGACGCCACGGTAATGCTCGTTCAGACGGTCGAACGCAATGTTTGGAACGTCGCCCGGCGAAAACTCCACCGGCGATATATTGTCCAGCGTTCCCGCAATCCATCCCAGGCCCTTTCTAGCTGAGGGAGAACGCAGGCGCATTCCCCCAAGCCGGGCGACCGCCGCCTTCACCAACCGGTTCGCAAGAATGTCGTCCGTAAACTCGTCATACCTCACCTCGACGGGCAGGGGAACGCCGAACCTGCGTCGAATCTGGTCGTCGAACCTGATGCGTCCGCGAATGCCGTACAGGGACTCTTCTTCCGTGATATACCCGTGCAGAAGTCCGCGAGAGAACGCCCTCCGCGCGGCGGACGCAAGCGCGAGCGCCAGAACATCCGGCAGCGCGTATTTAGGCGGATAGTCGAACATTTCCGGCTGTGGCCTGAACGCGCCCATCGCGTAGCAGGCCAGTGAGAGCAGTTGCGGAATTCCTATCTTCGGCTCTATGAGTACAGACAGGTCGCCAACCTCGATTGCGCCGACGGTCGAGCCCGGAGTCAGGCTGTACTTGGCATCCTCGCCCTCTACGGGGCCGATTGTGAGAGACGGAATCGCCGCGCGAAGCGCGTCGCGCTCGGCGACAGAGAGCGAATACTCGCTGGAATCGTACTCTTTCAGGTTAATCCGGCGCGTCATTTCCAGAGTTGTCCCGCGTAGTCTCGCCGTCCCCGTCCTCGCCGCCGTTAGCGATCCCGCGCCGCAGTGTATCCAGGTCGAACTCGCCAAGCCGGTCGTCCTGTCCGAACAGCCGCTCCTCGATATACGGGAGGACGCCATGCTCCCATGCGCGGCGGACGGCGGCCTCATCGAGGCCGGGCTTCATGAAGTGGCTCGGTCCAATGGCGGCGTGTTGGTCGTCCAATAATCCGTTCGCGCGGTCAACCACGTGGGCCACCCATTCCATGCCGGGCGCGTTCTCATTCAGCCAGCGGCGGAGCAGACCCTCGATGGGCCACTTGCCCGGGTGAAACTCCACGAAGTAGAACCGGCGGCGCAGCGCGAGGTCAACGAGCGCTATGGAACGGTCGGCGGTGTTCATCGTTCCGATGATGTACAGATTTTCGGGCAACGAGAACGGCTCGTCTGAGTACTGGAGGTTGATTTCCTGGTCGCGATATTCCAGCAGGAAGTACAATTCCCCAAAGACCTTGGCGAGGTTGCCCCGATTGATCTCGTCTATGATGAGATAGTAGTCTCCGTCGGGGTCATCTTGCGCCCGCTTCGCAATTCGTGTCAATGGTCCGTCTCTCAACTCGAATCCCGCCTGTCCATCTTTCAGGGTAGGGCGGAAGCCCTGCACAAAATCCTCATAGGCGTAGGAGGGGTGGAACTGGACGAGCGCGACACGATCTTTCGATCCGGCGAGACAGGCCGCGAGTTTCTGGGCGACGTAGGTCTTTCCGGTGCCGGGCGGTCCTTGGAAGATGAATTGATTTTTCTCTTGGAGCAGGGTTTGAGTCTCTTCTAGGAAGTCGGTGGGAAGCGTTAGTTCTTGGGCTAGTGTTTGTAGATCGGGCCTTTCGTGAGACTGTGGGTCGTCCCCTTGGTGGGATCGCTTATCACGGCCCTGGTGGAGCGCCCATACCAAAGACTGCGCATCGAGTCTGTGCCTGAGGTGTACGCCTCGCTCCGAAGCCTCTTTGATGAACCGGTCCAGAAATCCAAGCGCGTGCTCGTAGAGTTCTGCCTCGTCCGCCTCCTGACTAGGACGCCCATACCCGGTCAGATCGTATGCGTCGTTGAAGATGCCCACTCTGAATGGCGGGTATAGTTCAGCGTCCACTCCCATGAGAAGTGCGGATATGATATTGGCTCGGGTTCCAACTCCGCTTATCTCGGATTGAGGGAACAGTCTGTTGAACGAGTCGATACGCTGAGAAACAGGAATATCGTCAGATGTCCAGACTGCCCGCAACGCCTCCAAAGCCCCGTCAGGGGAACTGTCCACCCAATCACCCATCTTCGCGATCTGGATTCGGAATATAATATTGACGTTTATTCCCCTCTTCACGAGACCGGCCCAATCATCCGAGCCGGTTAGGACTGCTTCACTCGCAACCTTGAGTTTTCGGCCAGCTTCTAACTTGTAATGGATCTCTTCCCTGTCCAGCCACTTGAAACCCGAGGACAAGTATCTCTCTGATCGCCAGATATATCCATTCCAGGGGGAACTCTCAGGGCGGTTCCACATCCTGTGGACATCTCCATCGTAAATGTTCTCTGCGCCTTCTAGCTTGCCCATAGTTTACTTCCTGCGATCTAACCTGCTGTAACCGTGACATTAGTGGGCTTGACAGGCTCAATTCCAAGTTCGGCGCACCAGTCGAGATAGACATCTATCGAGATACGGAACTCCCGCTTGATGCTTTCTACGTCAGTCGCCTCGGCGTTGGCTATCGGGTATGGGCCGCTGTTGATGACCCTGGCGTGTAGAACCTCGGCCTCATCGTCATAGACCACTTCGCCTATGTAACCCTTGTACTCCAGCATCAGCCTTTTCCTACTTCTCAGTGCTGCTTCTTGTATCATAGCTGTCATGATACCATGATCGCATCGTTCAAGATGGGAGATTCAGCATGGTACGCATACCCACCGACCGCGAGCCTACTCATCCGGGGGAGATGCTGTTGAGAGAGTTTCTGATGCCGCTTGGTATGACGCAGCGGAACTTGGCTAGAGCCATACGGGTACCATACCAGCGTGTGAACGAGATTGTCCGGGGACGTCGCGGAGTTACTCCGAGCACGGCCCTGCGGCTCTCCAAATTCTTCGGCGTCTCTGCGGGCTTTTGGATGAATCTGCAACTTCGCTGGGACCTCTACCATACCCAGCGAAGGGAGTCTGAACAACCCTAGGCAATCCAGCCATGTGAACCAGTCAGCGTCTATGAACTTCCGTATATGGCGGCTAGTGCCTCGTCGTCTGGAGTGGGTGAGGGCGTCCCACCGCGTACATGAAGACGTTGGTGTCGACGAATATCACTCTGTGGCAATACCTTGTTCACGCGACTTGTTCATGACACGCAGGTGCTCGCTCCAGTCCGGCTCAGTTTCAGGACCGTCGAGAGTAGCGCATGATCTGAAGAACTCCTCGACGTCCTCGGGCGATTCGAAGAGCTTGACATTCCGGTGCGCTTCGAGGCGCTCATGCGCGGCCGCTCGCAGCCAAGCGCTGAGGCTCAGGCACTCTCGCCGCGCTTGGGCGATGAAGTTCTGCCTATCCTCGTCCGGTATTACCAATTGAACTCTGGCCAAGTTTTTCTCCAAGTTGATTCAAATGAGTGTGTAAGATGATTGCGTATCCAGCGGTTTCACGTCAAATTGTGGGTCGTAGTGGTGGGCCATCCTGGACTCGAACCAGGGACCTCAGTCTTATCAGGACTGCGCTCTAACCGTCTGAGCTAATGGCCCACTTTGGAGGGAAGGGAAGTGGGGAGGGTTATTCTGCTGGCTGACCCGTCTCCGGGTCGAATTCTACGACTATCTCCACCGGCGCGTTTCGCGCGACGATGAGTTCCATCGTCTCCGACAGGCTGTCGTTCACCGGCTGGTGAACCGAGTCCGGCGGGACGTATATGAAGTCGCCCGCCGATATGTCCAGCGACGTTTCAAGGCGCTTGCCCGTCAGGAAGCGTCCTTTTCCCTTTGAAACGTAGATAGCCGACTCGCAGTTGACGTGGTAGTGTGGACTGGACGCGCATCCGGGAGGGATGGTGGCGATTGCCAAGTGTATGCCTTCGGCGCCGCCAAGAGCCTGCGACACGCCCGCCTGGCGGGTCATGCTGCCCGAGTTTATCTCAACCTCCAGACCGTCCGGGTGGACGACCTTGCACTCTGCTGTCAGTTGCGTACTCATCAGGTTGAAGTATATCTTTACGCTAAAATCAGTGTCAAATAGAGTTTTCAGTTATCAGTCTTTAGTGATCGTGGCGGTTAGGCTTGGCTGAGTACAGGAATCGCTCTCTGCCGTCTTTTCGTTTTCGTCTTGTCGTCAATCTTTCGTTCGCCCTGAGCCTGTCGAAGGGAGCTTGTCGAAGGGCCGTCCATTCATGGTTCGACAGGCTCACCACGAACGGACATACAGGTGACACTCGAAAATGAAAAGAACCTGGCCGTATCCCGAAAGGATTGACGCGGGACACGCTGACTACTGAAAACTAAACGCGAAAGGTGGCGGCGCTTGCCAAAAGACGAATTCAGATTCAGTTGCGTTGAGCGCGTTCGCTGGTCCGATTGCGACGCTCAGGGGATCGTGTTCAACGGCGCGTACTTCGACTACCTCGAAGTGGCGCAGGCCGAGTATTTCAGAAACCTCGGATTCATCCTGTACGACCCGGGGGGAAGGCGGCATTTCGACACCGCCACTGTGAAGGCGACCCTGGAGTACATCTCCCCGGCCAGGGTGGACGACTTAATCGAAATCCACTGGAAGGTCGAGCGCATCGGCAATAGCAGCCTGACCACCAGGTCCGAGATACATAATCGCGACTCCGGCGTCCCGCTTCTGCGCGCCGAGATCATCTACGTGAACTTCGACAGTGACGCGGGCGTCTCTCGCCCCGTGCCCGACGACCTGCGCGCGCTGATCGAGACCTACGAGAACAAGGGTGAAGTCATCCCCCTCGATCAACTGCCCGGACTAGCTGGGCTCGTCCCAATTCCCTTTCCCTTGATGGGCTGAGAGGGGTAGGTATTTCACCCTCACCCCAGCCCTCTCCCAGAGGGAGAGGGGGTTTGTTGATCGGTATTCATAGCTGGAGGCAAGTTTGCATACCCTTGTGATCTCTTGATGGGTGAGGGTGGACCCGGATCCGCTAAACATCCACCCTGACGACCACCGCCGCGTTCGCTATCACAGTCTTGTCGCCGGACCCCTCGCGCGGCTCTATCTCCAGCCCGCCCTGCACGGTCGTGAGCCTGCCCTTGCCGTGCGGCAGGACGGCCAGCACCGTATCGGCGTCCACGGCGTCCGGCTGAGGAATCGCCACAGTGACGTCCACTATCATCTCCTTCGACGTGTCCGGCCCCAGCAGCCCCAGGAACATCAGGCTGCTCTGGTGCACCGCGTTCCATACCGCGCGGCGCGCCGCCTCCGTGTAGTCCTGGCCGTGAAGATCAATCCCGGTTCCGATTTCCAGTATCGCGGGCTGAAGCGCCATCGTATTCTCCCAATGTTGTTAGTTTTTCTGTCGTGGTATAGAATCTTAGCACGTTGAGCGGGTGTAACTCAGGGGTAGAGTGTTTGCTTCCCAAGCAAAATGTCGTGGGTTCGAATCCCATCACCCGCTCCATCCGTATCCGGCAGCCCGCGCCATGGGCGAACCGTCTCCCGATTCAGAATGCGCGCGCGGCTGTTTCATGTAGTGAGGAATCTTTCAAGTGGCATACACAGTAGATGAGAACTATCGGAGCAAGGCGCGCAAGCCAGGCGACTTCGACGAATTCTGGGACGACGTGAAGGCGCAGGTCGCCCGCGTTGACCTGGATCCCGAAGTAGCGCCCGACCCCCTGCGCTCCGACGATGACGTAGAGGTGTTCCAGGTCTTCTACAACAGCCTGGACAACGTGAGGGTCGCGGCCTGGTACTGTCTGCCCAGGGACGCGCGGGGACCGCTGCCAGCTATACTCGCTGTGCCGGGCTACCAGAGCGATCCGCCAATACCCAAGGAGTGGGCCAGGCGCGGTTACGCCGCTCTCGGCGCGGCGCCGCGAGGCAAGCTGCGCTCCAACGCGCAGTTCAACCCCGGCTACCCGGGTCTGCTCACCTACGGCATGGTTGACCGCAACGTCTATTCCTACCGGGGCTTCTACGTGGACGCCTGGCGCGGAGTTGACTTCCTGCTGTCCAGGGACGAGGTGGACTCCGGCAGGATTGGCGTCACCGGCAGCAGCCAGGGCGGTGGGCTGACGATCTGTACGGCCGCGATGCGAGCCGAGATCAAGGCCGCCGCGGCGGGCGCTCCGTACCTCACCGGGTTCATGGACTCGATAGATCTGACCAGTACATATCCCTACCAGGAGATCAACGACTACCTCAGGCTCCACCCCGAAAGGCGCGAGCGAGTGGAGAGAACCCTGAACTACTTCGACTGCGTAAACTTCGCCGACAGCATTACCTGCCCGATCATCGTCAACATCGGCCTCCAGGACAACGTATGCCCGCCTGAGACAGGCTACGCGCTCTTCGACAAGATCGCCAGCGACGACAAGAAGATGTACGCATACGACGGTCAGGGACACAGCGCCGGACGCGACGAGCACGACCCGATCATCGCAGAATTCTTCGCCCGACATCTCAATACGGAGGCGCCCAATGGCTGATCCCGACTACACAAAGCCAAGCGGCTTCGATGCCTACTGGGGCGCGGTTGCCGACGAACTCGCCGCAACCCCCGCCGAACCCGAGGTCGAGCCCATACCTCTGAGAGAGACCGACTTCGCCACGCTTCACGGCGTCTCGATAACGAGCGTTGGCCCATACAGGCTGTTCGGATACCTCAGCGTTCCCAAGGGCGATGGGCCGTTTCCAGCCATCTACTGGCCTCCCAAGTACGCCAGCGTGCTGGAGATAATCCCGCAGGGAACGGCGAACGCCGTCCGCAGCCAGTTCGTCACCTTCTCGCTCGCGGGCAGGGGACAGCGCAACTCCGACAAACCCTTCGCCGCGATGTTCCCCGGCCTGCTCACCGAGGGATTATCTTCTCTCGGCAACTACGTCTTCAGGGGCATAGTCGCGGACGCGATAGGCGGCTTGGAATTCCTGAACTCCCTGGACTACGTAGATAAGTCGCGGACCGTGGTCATAGGCAACGACGTCGCTATGCAGGCGCTGGCTCTGCGGCCGGGCGCGACCCACCTTGTCTGTGCGCCCGCGCTCTTCTTCGATCCGCTCGGTCTCGCGCTCAAGACGAAGGGCTACCCCCTGGAGGAATACAACGACTATCTCAGGGCCCATCCTTCGGACGCGGATTCTGTGGCAAACACGTTGTCCCACTTCGACCTGCGCGCCTTCGCCCACCGCATCGAGGCGACGACCCTCGTCAACGCCGGGCCGGAGGGATCAATCCTGGGGCCCGAAGCGCTGCGCCCGCTGTCCGACGCTATAGGCGGCGGCGTGACCGTGTATGCCTCCGAGCGTTCCAGCTACAAGGACGGCCTTCACCTCGAATGCTGGATCGCCGAGAAAATCGGCCTCGACGCGCCGATTCTCCCCGAACACTGGCAATAGGTCTGGCTCATCATGGCCGCTCCCTCCATAAAGATAGAACACGCGCTGTACGCTCTCACCATGGACGCCGACAGGCGCATCCTGACCGACGCCTCCGTCCTGATAGAGGGCGACACGATCACGCGGGTTGGGAAGTCCGCCGAGTTGGAAGATGTTGCCGCCGACCGGACGATTGACGCGCGGGACTTCGTTCTGACGCCGGGATTCGTCGGCGGGCACATGCACATAAGCTACGCCCACGCCACCAGGGGCATCTTCCCCGACGACCTGGGCCCGGACTACCTGCCAAACGTGTTCAGGCTCCAGGAAATCATGTCCCCGGAGGAAGAGCGGCTTACCTCGCTTCTGGCCATAACCGAGTTGCTCAAGTACGGCACGACGACCTTCGTTGATCCCGGCAGCACGAAGCATATAGCCGCCTGCATGGACGCCTACCGCGCCGCGGGCTGCCGCATCGTCACGGGAACGCAGGTCACCGACAGGCCCAACCCGCTGAATGTCCCAATCTACGAAACGGACGAGGCGCAGGCCATAACCGAGAGCGCGATTGCGGAGTTCGACGGCGAACTCGACGGCATGATGCGCGCATGGGCGATGCCTTTCTCCTCAGAATACGCCTCGCCTGAACTGCTGTCCGGGATCGCGCGAATCGCCAAAGACAGGGGTACGCGCGCGACGATACACCACAGCTTTTCAAGGGCCGCCGTCCATGACTGGCAGTCCCGAACCGGCGCCACCCCCACGGGCTTCCTGAACCGGATTGGTTTCCTGGACGAGGATATCCTTCTCGCTCACGCCCTGGGCATAACCGAAGACGACGTTGGCGTCATCGCCGAATCCGGAGCGTCGGTGGTTATGTGCCCTCCGGCCGCTGTCAAGGGAGGCTCCGGCATGACGTGCGCCGCGCTATTGCCGGAACTGCTGGACGCCGGGGTGAAAGTGGCGCTCGGCACCGACGCGCCGAACAATTCCAACCTCATCGAAACGCTTAGAAGCGTCTATCTCTCGGCTATTCTCTACAAGGACGGCAGGCAGGACGTGTCCATGATACCCGCCGAGACCGCTCTCGAGCTCGGTACTATCGTGGGCGCCGAAGCGCTTGGCATGGCCGCCGAGATCGGGTCCATCGAGGTTGGCAAGAAGGCCGACCTTGTGCTGTTCGACACGATGAGACCGGAGTGGCGCACTCTGTTCAACCCGGTGAACAACCTGGTGTACTCCGCCGACGGGCGCAGCGTTCACACCGTCTTGGTGAACGGCAGGATCGTCGTCCGCGACCACAAGCCTACCTTCGTGGACGAGCGCGAACTGATAGGCCAGGTTCAGCGCATTGGGGAAAGTATGCTGTCTCGCGCCGGAGTCTCGTTCGGGCCTCGCTGGCCCGTCTCATAGCCCGGCCATCCTTCGCAGACTGAATAGAGTGGTGCATAATCATGGCGGACGCCCTGGCGCGGATCACATCCGAGAGACAGTTCTCAGACCTTTGGGAACGCGCTCTCGACCTTCGCCCCGACGTGGTGGACGCCGAGGGAAACAGGTACGAGGTCATCTTCCCGGGCATCAGGAACCAGGCGGCGGGCCCTGACTTCACCGGCGCCGTTCTCAGCCGGGACGGGCACGCATACGGCGGCGATGTCGAACTTCACCTGGAACAGTCGGGATGGAGAGCGCACGGACATCACCGCGATCCGGCGTACAACGGCGTCGTGCTTCAGGTCGTCCTGAGACTGGCTCAGAACCCCAATCCCCACGCGTCTCCCCCGACGGCAGTCGTGGCGTTCCCCGCCGATTCGCCCGTTGAGCCATCCTCGCCGAACATTTCGCCCACCGACCTCGAAGACCTGGGAGTGGAGAGATTCATAGCGAAGAGCGCCGGCTTCCGCCTGGAACTGGACGCCGGTGTTTCCCCAGACCGGCTCATGTACCAGGGTCTGATGGAGGCGATGGGCTACGCCAGAAACCGCAAGCCGTTTCTCGCCCTCTCTCGCGCCGCGCCTCTCTCCGTATTCGAATCTCTCCGAAAAGAGCCGCCCGCAACCGCGGAATTCAGCATATTCGCCGTGATGGCAGTGGTCGGCAATATGCTCGAACGAGCGCCCGCCCACGAACGAAGCCAGATACGCAGAGTGGCTTCGAGTATGCGCGCGCGTCGCCGCCTGGCGGAGAGCGACTGGAGTATGTTCCGCGTAAGACCGGGCGCCAGTCCCGTCAATCGCATGAGGGCGATGGCCTATATCCTGGCAAGTTGCCTGGATGAAGGGCTGTCGGAGCGTATGCGCGCCATATTCGAGCGCGGAGGCGCGAAAGCGCTGCTCAAGGCTGTTTCGGACGCGCCGCTTGTGGGTCGCGGACTCGCGCTTGTAATCGCAGCGAATGTTCTGCTGCCATGTCTGTACGGTCTCCGGCCGTCGGAGGGAATCGTCGGGGAATTTCGGAAGATGCCGTCGCCGCCCGCCGACTCGGTCACAAGAGGGGTGGCAAACGCCTTGCGCGCGCGATTCAACCCGGCGAACGCCGCTCAGCACTCAGGGCTGCACGCACTGTCGAAGTCGCTGTCATGGCCGGGCCGCGCTTGAGGCGCCGCGACACGCGCTAGAAGAGGGACAGAAGCTCACGCGCCTCTATGATCACCGGTCTGTCGTATATGCGGACGGGATTGGCGACCTCCATGGCCTTCTCCAAGTCGGCGCGCGCCTCGACCTTCCTGCCTTCATCCAGGTGCAACTTTGCTCTTGCAACGTAGGTTCCGGCGTATTCGGGCTCCAGCTCGATGGCCTTGTCGAAGTCTTCCAGCGCCAGCGCCAGCCGTTCGTCGCCGTAGAAGGCAAGGCCGCGCCGGTAGTAGGCCCTGCCGAAGTCGGGCAGCTTCCGGATCACCAGGTCGAATGCGGTGATGGCGTCGGCGAACTCCTGGACTTCCAGCAGCCTGACCGCGCGGCTGTACTCGAACAGCGCCGCCGTCTGCACCGTGGCGGTCGGTTCGGGTTCCGCTGTCGGTTCCGGCGTGGCGGTCGGCGCGGGTGTCGCCGTTGGGACCGGTGTCTGAGTCGGTACGGGCGTGTGTGTGGGAGCGACGGTCGGTTCCGGGGTTGGCGTTGGAACCGGAGCGGGCTCGGAGCAGGCCCCCAAAATAGCTGCCAGCGCGATAGTCAGGGCCAGAGTTGTGATAATCTTGGTCATAAATCGGTCCGTCGAATTCTTGTTCAGCATGATGGAAAATCCACTATTCAGAATAACATACGTGTAGGAGTTAGTAGGGGGTTTTCTCTGGGTTCTCAATCGAATAGAGTATGTCCGAAGGAAATTCAACGTGAAACACTAGAGGAAACGCCGTGATTAGAACATTGGACGGAATAGCGCCCAGGATTCACCCTACAGCTTTCGTGAGCGAGGCGGCCTACGTAATCGGTGACGTGGAGATCGGAGAAGGCTCCAGCGTCTGGCCCGGAAGCGTCATCCGGGGCGACATGGGAAAGATAACTATTGGCAAGTACACCTGCGTCCAGGACAACTCCGTTGTCCACTGCGACACCGACGCGACGATAGGCGACTATGTGGTCATCGGACACCGGGTGGTGTGTCACGCCAAGAATGTCGGAACGCGAACACTGCTTGGGAACGGCGCCGTCGTGAATGACGGCGTTGAGATAGGCGACGAGTGCGTCGTTGCGTCAGGGGCGGTCGTGTTGGACGACATGCAGGTGCCCGCGCGTTCAATCGTCGTTGGCGTGCCGGGGCGAGTGCGCGGCCAGGTCCAGGATAGGCACTTGGAACTGGGCGAGTACTTCAACAAGGTCTATGTGCTGAAGACGCAACGCTACAAGAGAAACGGCGGACTGGAGTAGTCCCAGTCGCTCACATCCTGTCCGGCGCGCTCATGCCCATCAGCGACAGGCAGCGGGCAAGCGCTGTCTTCGAGGCGAGACACAGGCGCAACCTTGCCTTCGTCAGTTCCTCTTCGCCTTCTACCGTCGAAATCACGCGGCACTGCTGGTAGAACCAATGGAAAGCGGTCGCGAGTTCCTGGGCGTAGTGGGGCAGGTGATGGACTTCCAGGTTGGACGCCATGACCTCCACAAGCTCGGGCAGTTGGACTATCTTTCGGATCAGCGCCAGTTCCGCCTCGTGGTTGAGAAGCGCCAGGTCGGCTTCGTCGAAGCGGATATCGCGCTCAACCGCGCCGGCTATTATGCTCGCGATGCGCGCGTGCGCGTACTGGACGTAGTAAACCGGGTTATCGGAGGACTGGCGGGCGGCCAGCTCGAGATCGAACTCCATCTGGGTTTCGGCGGCTCGGGACAGGAAGAAGTAGCGGCATGCGTCCGCGCCGACCTGGTCAACCAGGTCGTCAACCGTGATGATGTCTCCCGAACGCTTGGACAGCCGCACCAGTTCGTCGCCCTGCTTGAAGGTCACCATCTGGTAGATCATCAGCGTGAGGCGGTCCGGGTCCACGCCCATTGCGGAGACGGCCGCTTTCATGCGGTTCACGTGTCCCTGGTGGTCCGCGCCCCAGATGTCCACCACACGGTCGAAGCCGCGCTCGATGAACTTGTTATGATGATAGGCGACATCCGAGGCGAAGTAGGTGGGAGCGCCGTTCGAGCGAATCAGCACGGCGTCGTTCTCCTCGCCGAGTTCGGTCGTCGCGAACCACACGGCCCCGTCGCGCTCGGCGCGGTATCCGCGCTCTTCTATCAGCTTCATCACTCCGTCGAATTCGCCCTCGTCGTACAGGCTGCGTTCGCGGAACCACACGTCGTAACCGACTCCGAGCCGGTCGAGCGAGTTTCTGATGGTGTCCACCATGGTTTCCAGCGCGATTTCCCCTATGGCGGCGGTGGCGGCCTGCGCATCCATACGCAGGTACTCGTCGCCATGTCCGGCGACTATCGAAAGGGCAAGGTCGTTCATGTATTCGCCGCGGTAGCCGTCTTCAGGAATCTCCGCCTGTCTGCCGCGCTGCTGAAGATAGCGGGCGTAAGCGGTCTGGTAGAACAGCTCCATCTGCGTTCCGGCGTCATTCACGTAGTATTCGCGCTGCACGTCGAATCCCGCCGCTTCGAGGGCGTTGGCGAGCGCGCTTCCGATCACCGCGCCCCGCGCGTGCCCGACGTGAACGGGGCCGGTAGGGTTCACGCTGACGAACTCCACCTGGACGCTCTCGCCGCCTCCAAGGTCGGAGTTGCCGAATTCTTCGCCCTGTTCGATCACTTGGTCCACCTGGGACTGGAGCCACTCATCATCGAAGGAGAAGTTGACGAAGCCGGGGCCCGCGATCCATACCTTGCTGACGATATCCGAGTCGGGGAGGGCATCCACTATCGCCTGGCCTATCGCCCTGGGATTCATCTTCATGGGGCGGGCGAGCTTCATTGCCAGGCTGCACGAGAAGTCGCCGTTCTCAGCCTTCTGCGGCCTCTCTATCGAGAGGTCGCTTACCTCGACGGCAGGGAGTGTGCCGGACGACTGAGCGGAAGCAAGCGCGGCGCTCACGCTGTCGGATATCTGTCTTCTGACTGA
The DNA here is from genome assembly GCA_965202815.1 of Dehalococcoidia bacterium. Lineage (GTDB taxonomy): Bacteria > Chloroflexota > Dehalococcoidia > Lucifugimonadales > UBA1123 > VXRN01. Next base: position 416,693 of record CBDBCD010000001.1, on the reverse strand, counting down.
CGCGGACATGGAATTCTATTGCCTCGGATTCTCTAGGTTCTGTTGACATTTGACGATTCAGTCCTCTAGACGATTACAGCGATAGCAACGTCGGCTATACTCCAAACTTCTGAATTCCCGTTTTCACGGGAATGACGGTAAACGTCAACACGGCCTAGTTCTTGTTTATGTGTATTGAGGGCGCGTCCGCTTCATCCGTTATCGAGCCTATGACCGCGCGAGTTTCGACGCCGTGCGATTCAAGCGCGGACAGCAGCGCGCCGGTCTTGTTCTCGGAGACCGATATGAGCAGGCCGCCCGATGTCTGGGCGTCCGCCAGCAGTATCTTCTGGACGCCGGTTATCGAGTCGTCCCAAGCTACGTCCGCTTCCAGCGAGTCCAGGTTGCGGTGTGTTCCGCCCGGCGCTACGCCGTCTTTCGCAAGCTGAGTCGCTCCCGGTATGAACGGGATCGCGTCGAAGTTCAGCGACGCTCCCACACCGCTCGCTCGCGTCATGCCTCTGAGGTGTCCCAGCAGGCCGAAGCCGGTGACGTCAACGCAGGCGTGTGCGCCGACTTCGTTCATCGCGTGAGAGGCTGCCAGATTCAACTGGCTCATGATGCCGACCGCCGTTTTGAGAACATCTTCGGGTGCGACTCCCTGCTTGGCTGCGGTGGTTATCACTCCGGTGCCGATGGGCTTGGTGAGGACCAGGTTGTCTCCGGGCTTCGCGCCAGCGTTGGTTACCTGGTCTCCGGGGCGCACCACGCCGGTGACGGACAGGCCGTACTTTGGCTCCTCGTCATCAACCGTGTGCCCGCCGACTATCAGCACTCCCGCCTCGCGGGCCTTGTCCGCTCCGCCCACCAGTATGCTGCCCAGCAGGTCTTTAGGGAGCGCGACCGGGAAGCCCACTATGTTGAGCGCGGTCAGTGGCCTTCCGCCCATCGCGTACACGTCGCTCAGGGCGTTCGCGACCGCTATCTGCCCGAACGAGTAGGGGTCGTCCACAATCGGAGGGAAGAAGTCCACGGTCTGGATGAGCGCGGTCTCGTCGTCCATGCGATAGACCGCGGCGTCATCTCCGGTGTTCACTCCGACCAGCAGGTTGGGGTCGGACACCGGTGGGAGCTTGCTCAGGACCTGTCCCAGGTCCTCGGGGCTGAACTTTGACGCTCAACCCGCGCAGCTTGCGAGTTCGGTGAGTCGGATTTCTTCATGCGTCTGTGTCAAGACATCCTCCCTGCGTAGCGATTTGATCCCCGAAAGTATAGCACAGCGCCTACCCGGCGCAGGACTAATCTTCCACGCCGCGTCCTCATGGCTCTTTCCGCCTTTCCAGTTCTTCTATAAGCCTGTAGGCGTACATCGAGGCGTCCCGCGGCGGCTCGACGCCCTCGCCCCATGGGTTCCATCGCTCTATCCTGAGGATGTAGGAATACCCCTCTTCGTGTTTGGCGGGCGAATTTCCGGGCGCTTCTACATCACCTTATGGCCCGATGGCGCGTAGGCGGCCAGGTTTGGATTTCCGGGCAGGAACTCCGCCCGGCCCTTCGGACGCCGCATCATGCCGTTTTCTACGATTATCTCGCCGCGCTGCATCGTCATGACGGGCTGCCCGGTCACCCGCTTGCCCTCGAACATGGTGAAGTCGGCTATGCAGTGCTGCGCCTCGGCGGAAAGCGTATGCCGAACGGAGGGATCGAACAGAACTATGTCGGCGTCCGAACCCGGGTCGAGCGAGCCCTTCTGCGGGTAGATGCCGAATATCTTGGCGGGGTTCTCGCACATGACCTGGACGAGTCGGGGCAGGGTGAGCCGGCCCATGTTTACGCCCTCGTGGTAGGCGACGCAGAGCATCTGCTCCGCCCAGTTGCCGCCGAACGTGGCGTCGAATATCGAGCGCTCCTCGTCCGGGTCGCTCTCCTGGTCGTAAGATGCCTTCTGGGACTTCTTGTGTCCGCAGAAGTCGCTCGCAATCGTGTCTATCAGGTGCGAGGAGAGACCATGCCACATCGCTTCGTTGTCCTCGCGCTCGCGCAGGGGCGGGCCGATCTTGGCGAGCGCGCCGAAGTCGAGCATCTTCTGGTTTGTGAGGTCGAGGTACTGCGGGCAGGTCTCGCCGAACAGGTTCATGTCCTCGCCGCGGAAGCGTTCCAGAACCGGAATCATCTCCCTCGCGGACAGATGGACTATATAGAGCGGGCAGTCCGTCACCTGGGCGTATGTGGCGGCGCGATTGGCCGCCTCGATCTCCAGGACTCGCGGCTGCGACGGAGCGTAGTGCTCGCGCCCGGTGTTGCCCGCCTCGATTGCCTGGTCAACGAGGTAATCAATGCAGTAGCCGTTCTCGGCGTGGACCATCGCTATGCCGCCTCGCTCGGAGGCGAGTTCCATCGCCTTGAGCATACGGTCGTCGGGCATCATCATGCCGCGCCTGGGGTAGGTCATGTACATCTTGAACGATATGACGCCCATGTCCATCATCTCCGGCACCTGGTCTTCGACGTCGTCGTCTCCGAGCAGGATCGCGTGGATGGCGTAGTCCAGGTACGAGGTCTCCGCGGCCTCTTCCTTGAACTCGCGTATCATGTCCGAGACCGTGCCTTCCACGCCCTCGCGCCGCCTGTTGGCTATGAACGGGATGACCGTGGTTATCCCGCCGAAGGCCGCGCTGAGCGAGAAGGTCTCGATCCTGTCCGCATAGACGGGGTGGTTGTGGGCGTCCACGACGCCCGGCATGACAAAGAGGCCGGAGGCGTCAATTATCCTACCCGTGTCGGCGTCCCTGTATTGGCCGTGGTCCACGCGAATCTTTCCGTCCCGGACGATGATGTCCTCGCGGGTTATCCCGCTCCCGCGCACTGCCAGGCCGCCCCGGATTATGTAGTCTGCGTTCTGGTCGCTCATTTGGCACTCCTCGGTGTTGATGCTTAGTCGTAATGATAGCCTCGCGCCGTCTGGTGTCAAGCCGATTCACCCGGGCCAAAGCGTGTTAGAATATCCGCCACTTGGCATTGGCCGTTATCAGGGAGATCAAGATGGCAGGAGTAGGGACGAATGCCGCGCGCCGTCCTGACAGCGGATGAGGAGCGTTTCGTGAAGCGTGCGCGGGTCGCAAGACTTGGGACCGCTTCCGGCGATGGTCAGCCGAACGTGGTGCCTGTGTGCTTCGAGTTGCTGGAAGGTGGGATCTACATTGGACTGGACTCCAAGCCCAAGTCCGTGGCGCACTTGAGACTGAGGCGTGTCAGAAATATCCGAGCGAACCCGCGAGTGTCGTTCCTCGTGGACAGATATGAAGAGGACTGGAAGAGATTGGGATACGTGATGATCGCCGGCAGCGCGACACTCGATGTGCCGGAACCGGAGAGGAAGAGAGCGATTGACGCGCTGAGGGTCAAGTATTCGCAATACGTAAGTCTGCTGCCAGATGACGCGCCGGTAATACGCATTACTCCGGTGAGAGTGACTTCCTGGGGAAGGCTGGCCCGCGATGACTAGCGAATCGGTCGGCGCGAACTCCCTGCCCGACGAGATGCCTCTCTTCATCGCCGCCGCTATCCTGATCCTTCTGCTGGGCGCGTGCGGAGCAGGCGAGGACGCTGCGGCGGATCCGGATCTGGAGATTGACAGGGGGGTCCGTCTTCTCGAGGATGGGCACCTGACCCAGGCTTACGATGTCTTCGACGCCGTAATCCAGGGCGACCCGCAGAACGCGGAGGCGTATGCGAGGCGGGGATACGTCCTGCTTGCCCTGGAGAATGTAAGGGGTGGCCTGGCCGACATCAACAAATCTCTGGCGATTGATCCCGACTACGCGCTGGCTCACAGCTACAAGGGCGTCGTGTTCGCGATTAACGGGATTCGGGACCAGGCGATTCTGGAATTCACGCGGGCCGTCGAGCTGGCTCCTGACATGACTGACGCCTATGTCAACCGCGCGGGGGTCTATCTAGAATTGTCGGACGGGGAGTCTGCTCTCGCCGACCTGGATGTCGCTCTGACGCTCGAACCCGAGAATCCCGAACTGCTGCTGATTCGCGCCCGGACATACCTGGCCCTCGAAGACTGGAGCAGGGCGGAAGCGGATCTGGAGCAAGTCCTGTCCCTTCCGGCGGCCGACCATACCGCCGACGCCGCCCGACAGCTTCTGTCCATCATTCGATAGCCGGCGCCGGGGCGGTACTCATGGTTAGCGACCAGTTGAAGAAACTAATCCCATCCATTAGTGGGGCGAGGGACGGACGGCGCATAGGCTGGCTGGTGGGAATGTGCGTCATGCTGTTGACGGCGCTGCTGCCGTTTTCCAGCTACGTCGCAGCCCTGCCGATAATCCAGAGTGAATGGGGAATAGGCAACACCAGCGCCGGCGTCATCTTCTCGGCGTACCTGGCGGGGTACGCTCTGTCGGCGCTTCTCGTGCTGCCGCTTACCGACAGATTGCCAACGCGACGCGTGTTCCTGGCGTCCACCTTGTTGACTGTCGTGGGGAACCTGTTGTTTCCGATTGCCGCCTTCGATCCGATTGTCGCCTCCGCGCTGAGATTCATCGCCGGAATAGGGCTGGTGGGCATATACATGCCCGGCCTGCGGATCATCTCGCAGGAATTCCCGGACTCGGGTCGCGGAACGGCTATGGGCCTGTACGTGACCGCGTTCTATACCGCGAACGCCGTGTCGCTTCTCGCCACCGGCGGCCTGATGAACCACCTGGACTGGCGAACGGCATATCTCGCGCTGTCCCTGGCCTCCATAGTCACCATTCCGATGGTGTTCGTACTGGTCAGAAGCGCGCATGGCCCCGATTCCGGCTCAGGCGGCAGGCTTCAGCTCAGCGTTCTTTCCGACCCGCGTCCGCGCAAGTACATCATCGGCTACTCTCTGCACGCGATGGAACTGTACGCGGTTAGAGTATGGCTGCCGGCGCTCCTGGCGGCTGCGCTCGTTTACCGCGGAACGGATGTGGAGAGGGCGGCGGTTACGGCCGCGACCGTCGGCGGCATCGCGCTCGGAGCGGGATCGGTGGGTCCCGTGATGGGAGGAGCTATTTCTGACAGGTACGGGCGCGCCGCCAGCGCGGGCGGCATCTTCATTCTCAGCGGGGTGTGCAGCCTTATCATTGGCTGGATGATCGCCGCGCCGTGGGTTTTGATCGTCGTTTTTGCCTGCGTACTCGGATGGGCGGTATCGGCGGACTCGTCCATATACTCCACGGCGCTCACCGAGACGGCGCCTCCCGGAAGACTGGGTTCGACCATGGCCGTCCAGGCGTTTCTCGGATTCATGGGCGGTACGCTGGGGCCGGTGTTCATAGGCGGCATCTTGGACGTCTTCGAGGGCCGGCTGGCATGGGGGGTTGGATTCACGGGGATAGCGCTGCTTTCGATAGTCGCGGTATGGTTTCTGATCAGTGGCGACGATTGAGAACTCGTTCGGAGCGCGATATCCGGCGCCACAAGAACAAGTCGAGGTGCGGCTCGGTCGTATGAATTTGTAGCGATCACCACCGCTCTCGTCATTCCCGCGAATGCGGGAATCCAGGGGTGGGGGGCAGGCTCATATACGGCAAAGTCAAGTGGACGCGGTACTACTCCAAATCCGGGTGAAGACTCAGCCTTCTTCGCCTATCTGAAATGACTCTATCCGTGTAGAATATATTGTGAGAATTTGCACGGATACCATAGTGATACATCCGGCAGGGCTGAAATGCGCATAATATTCTGTTCCGAGTGCGGCGAGTATTCGCTCGATCCAGCGACCAAGTGCGACATATGCGACTCGTCGCTTCCGGAGGACGGGTGGGCCGAGGTGTCCGGCGAGGACCTTGTCCAACTCGACTACGTTGACGGCCTGGACTATGAACCCAATCTACCGATTTGGGAGTACGAGGTCATCAAACTCAACAGCAGGGTTGACGCGGTGAAGTACAACACCGAGTTGCTCAACAGGATGGGCGACGCGGGCTGGGAACTGGTCTCGGTTGAGTCGTCTGCTGACACTGCCGCGACACGCTTTGGGATCTTCAAGCGCGCCTGGCTGCCCGACGACCTCTTCTAGGCGCTACTAAGGCTACCGAAGGCCCTTATATGTCCCAAGTTCCAATCACGGCAGTCCTGTTCGATCTGGACAACACGCTCATAGACCGCCACGAGGCCTTCGCCCGTCTGTTCGGCCACTGGTACGACACCCTTCCGGCCCAGGACCGCCCCTCCGACAGGGAGAAATTCGTCTCTCGCATGGCGCGGCACGGTATCGGTTATGCACCGCTGCCGGACATCTATGAAGAAATGTTGCGAGCGTGGCAGGGGAGCTTCCCCACCCTGGACGCCGCGGTAGAGGCGCATTTCGCGGCAATGCCGGAGATGGTTGGACTCCATCCCAAGACGGATAAAATGCTCAGACGGTTCAGGGAACGGGGCGTTCCGGCAGGGGTGGTAACTAACGGCGGAGCGGAAACGCAGTGGGGCAAGCTGAGAAATACAGGCATCGCGGACTTGGTTACGGCCTGCGTGGTGTCGGAAGAGTTCGGGGCGTGGAAGCCCGATCCGGCTATCTTCGAAAACGCTCTGACGCTGATTGGCGCGGAGGCCGAGTCAACAGTGTTCGTCGGCGATAACTCGGAGCACGACATCATGGGGGCGATGGGCGTGGGGATGCGGACGGCCTGGATGCGCCTGGGCAGGGAGTGGAAGATAGAGTCCTCGCGTCCCGATTTCATCCTGAACGCGGTTTGGGAAGCGGAAGGGCTGGTCTCGGTCTAGGAAGCGCCGTCGCGCCAGTCGCGCATTATGGCGTCGTCGTGCGGGAACGGCAGGGGCGGCAGATCGTCCGACGGAAACCATCCAACCGCCTGTGTCTCGTCGCCGGCCTCGGCGCTTCCGCCGCTTACCCGCGCGGCGTATGCGATCAGCACGACGGGTGCGTCCCGGCCCGAATACACGCCCAGCAGCCTGTCGAGCTTCACCTCGACGTTCGTTTCCTCCCTGACCTCCCGCGCGGCAGCCTCTTCTACGACCTCGCCGCGGTCAACGTAGCCGGAGGGGAAGCTCCAGCGTCCCATCATCGGCTCGATGTCCCGCTTCACCATGAGAATGCTATCCTCGCGGGAGACGATGACCACGACGGCAAGCTTGGGGTCGAGAAAGACGACTGCCCCACACGAATCGCAGCGGGGGCGCATCGTCCCGCCTACGTCACGTTCGCTCATGGCGTTGCCGCACCTGTGGCAGTAGCTGTTGTCGGAGGGCATAGGCGTATTGTGTTCCTATTGGGCTGAGACGCGAATCGGTTACGGGGATTATACGACAGGCGGTCGCAAGCGTTCCCGCGATTGACCGTTGTCGGAAACCGAATCTATAATTGGCCTGCTCAATAACTCGATTGGGTCTCGAACAAAGCGATAGAAGAGGTGTTACGTTGGCGTCCATGCGAGAAAACAGGGTCAAGGCTAAACTCAACAGCGGCGAGGTGTCTGTCGTACTGTCCGGGCATATGACGCCGGACATAGTGGACTGGCTCGGCCCGCTAGGGTTCGACGGGGTGTGGATCGAGGGCGAGCACGGTCCCGTGGACTACAAGGACATCCCGGACCTCACCAGGGCGGCGGATATCTGGGGCATGACCTCGGTGGTGCGAGTCAACCAGAACGCGCCGGGCGTAATCTATCGCACGCTGGACGTCGGAGCGCAGGGCATAGTGGTTCCCCATGTGAATACCAAGGAAGAAGCCGAAGCCGTGGTGAGCGCCGGAAAGTTCGCTCCCATTGGCGAACGCGGAATGTTCGGCAGCCGCCAGAGCTACGGGGTGGATAACTACTTCGCGGAAGCCAACGACCAGAGCCTTCTCGTCGTTCTCATCGAGGACATCGTGGCGGTCAACAACCTGGACGAGATACTCGAGGTTGACAACATTGACGTGTTCTTCGTCGCGCCGAGCGACCTGGCCCAGTCCATGGGATATATCGGTCAGCTCGGACACCCTGAAGTGACTAGCACGATAGACGGAGCGCTGGAGAAGATAGCGGCCTCGGGCAGGACCCCTGGCGCTCTCGCGAGCGACGCCAATGTCGAAGCGTATATCGAAAAGGGCGTGAAGTTCATGATGACCGGCTGGACGGCGTGGGCGCAGGCGGGCGCGGAGGCGTTCAAGGAGAAGGTCGCCGCCGCGACTTCCTAGCGCTATCTCGCGCAACCCGGCTCGCAAGCGAGGATAGGGATGGAAAACGTCGCCGGCCTGATGGCGTCGGAAATGGCGCCGACAGCCCTTCGCGCTCTGCGAGACGTCGCGAAAGCGTCCGAGGAATGCGGAGTCGGGCCGTTTCTAGTCGGCGGACTCGTCCGGGACCTGTTCCTGGAAGCGACGGGGTCGCCCGACCTGGATGTCGCGTTGGTTGGCGCCACCGCCGACACATTCGACGACATTGCCCGCCTGACGCGCGGCGAGATCACGAAGAGGTCCCAGTTCAACACGGTGCAAATGAGAGTCGGAGGCGACGACTTCGACATCATTATGGCGCGGTCCGAGAGTTACCCGTCGCCGGGCAGTCTGCCGGTTGTGCGGTCTGGGACGCTGCAGGAAGACCTGGCCCGGCGCGACTTCTCGGTGAACGCGATGGCGGTGTCGCTTTCGGAGGCGAACTGGGGACGCCTTCACGATCCACAGGGGGGACTGCTCGACCTACGAAACGGAACGCTGCGGACGCTGTACGCCGACAGCTTTCGGGACGACGCTACGCGTATTCTGAGGGCGGCGCGATACGCGAGTCGGCTGTCGTTTCAACTGTCTCCTGGGACGCGCCAAGCCTTGTTGTCTTCGGTCGGGTTCATGTCCAGCGTCTCTCCCGCGCGGGTTCGGGACGAGTTGGAGCACCTCTTTCTGGAGTCGGACGCCGCCTCCGCGCTCGGCTTGTTGAGCGAGTGGCGCGCGTTGTCCGCGATTAGTCCGGCGCTTGAGTATGAGGCGGACGCATGGGCCCTGTATTCGGAAAGAACGGACGGCTTGTCCAATCGGGGCAGGATAGCGGTCGGGTACGCGATATTGGGAGCCGGGATGTCTGTGGCCGGATCCGCTAGGGTGGCGGCCCGGCTAATGCCGGGGGCGAGAGCGCGGCGCGCGCTGCGAGATTCGGCTGGGTTGATAACTCGGATTGACGAGGGCGAGTTCGAGGACGCGGCCAATAGCGCGGTCGCTGAAACGCTGGACGCTTTCTCAGAGCTCAGCGTCATGGGATGCGCCATCGTCAGGGCTGGAAGTCCAATCGGCGGGCGACTGGAAGAGTATCTTCGGGTTCACAGGCCGCTCCGGACGATACTGACAGGGGACGACATCATCGCGCTCGGCGTTCCACGGGGGCCGGAAGTCGGCAGAATCCAGAGACGACTGCGGGCGGCGAGGCAGGATGGGCTCATCGAGAGCAGGGAGGAGGAAGAGGCTTTCGTCCTGGACGGGCTGAAAGCCTCTTGTTAGTTCTAGCCTAGAGCGACGCCGGAACCCAGTCCCGGCTCGGTCATGCCGGACGGGTCGAGAATCTCGTCGAGTTCCTCGGATGAAAGGCTAGTCTTGACCAGCGCGACCTCCTTGACGGTCTGGCCTGTGGCCTGCGCTTCCTTCGCGATGTCGGCGGAGGCGTCGTAGCCGATTACGGGCACGAGGGTCGTAACGATTGCGAGTCCTCGATCAACCATGTCGGGGCCCGCGGACGTGGCTTCGAGGTCGCGGACGCACTGAACGGCGAGGTTGCGGGCCGAGGCTGCGAGCAGGTCTATTGACTGGAGCAGGTTGTAGGCGGCGACGGGCATCATCACGTTGATTTCGAAGTTGCCGGACTGTCCGGCTACCGCGATGGCGGCGTCGTTTCCGATCACCTGCGCGGCAACCTGGCAGACGGATTCGGGTATCACCGGGTTCACCTTGCCGGGCATTATGGAGCTGCCGGGCTGGACTTCGGGAAGCATTATCTCGCCAAGTCCGGCGCGCGGGCCTGAGCCGAGCCAGCGGATGTCGTTGCTTATCTTCATCAGGCTGACCGCCACGGTCTTGAGCGCGCCGCTAGCCGCCACGATATTGTCCAGCGTGCTCTGCGCCTGGAAATGGTTGGTGGTCTCTCTGACCTCGACGCCCAGCGATTCGGATAGGCGCGCGCAGACTCTGGACGCGAATTCGGGGTGCGTGTTCACGCCCGTGCCGACGGCCGTTCCGCCCAGCGCGACCTCGCCGAGTTCACTCTCGGCTTGCCGCAGGCGCGAGATTCCGCGCTCTATCTGTCCGGCGTGTCCGAGGAACTCCTGGCCGAGACGGACGGGGGTGGCGTCCTGGAGGTGGGTTCGTCCGGTCTTGACGATGGGCATGAACTCTTCGGCCTTAGCGTCAAGGTCGGCCTTGAGCTCTTCGAGGGCGGGAATCAGCTCGTCGTGGATCGCTCTGAGAGCGGCAATGTGGATCGCGGTTGGAATGACATCGTTGGAGGACTGGCCGATGTTCACATGGTCGTTGGGATGGACCGGGTCCCGGGAGCCTTTGGTTCCGCCCAGATTCTCGATGGCGCGGTTGGATATGACCTCGTTGGCGTTCATGTTGGTGGAGGTTCCGGAGCCGGTCTGGAAGATGTCCACCACGAACTGGTCGTCGAAATCGCCGGCGGCGACCTGGCTCGCGGCGGTGACTATGGCCTCGGATATGTCGTCGGAGAGAAGGCCGAGCTCGCTGTTGACCTGGGCGGCGGCGAGCTTGATGGAGGCAATGGCGTATATGAAGGAACGCCCGAATCTGAGGTCGCTGATGGGGAAGTTGAGAACGGCGCGCATGGTGTTTGCGCCGTAGTAGGCGTCCACCGGCACCTCGAACTCGCCCATCGAGTCTCGTTCCAGCCTGTATTCCTGTGAGTCTGACACTTTATCGCTCCTGTGGTTTGGTCGGTGGTTGTCTGGTCTGTGTGGATAGTTTACCAGCGTCGGGGTTCGGATGTCGCAGAGGACTTCCGAAAGTTGGCGCGCGCGACGCTGGATAAGTTAGGATTTATGAAAGTACGATTGCTGCTGGGTTGCCCGCTGGGGTTCCGCAGGGAGGCTGCTGGATGAGTCTCACAGGACATGAACCCTGCATTTCGCCTGCATATCCCTGTATTTCCCAGTTCAGGGAGTTTTTTCTCGGTCGGTTGGTTTGGTTGATAAATGCGAATTTATGTATATCTGGCACTGTTGTTCTGTTATAGGGATATTGTAGCAGAGGATGAGAGGGGATGTGTAGTGGGTTTGGGAACGAGTCAGCGGGACTGAACGGCGCTCGATGTGTGGACGGTTGGAACGGTCAATTATACAATTTGGCCATTCCATGTGGAACGGAGAGGTGGCATGAAGACTGTGGTTTGGTGTGGATAGGCTGATTCGGGCAGAGTACATTCGACGCCGGAGGGTTTTTGAGTGGGTGGATTCTGGATGAGTAGGCAATGGCTGATTGCGGCGCTTGCTATATTCTATTTTGCGGTATTGTTCGGGGGAGACCGATTATAGCCATGTCAGTCAATACATCAGCGAATTGAATGCCACGGGTTCCGCCTGGAGTTGGCAAATAGGCTATCTGGGGTTTCTTCTTTTAGGTTCGCTCGGCTTTGTCCTGATGCTGGTTGTTGCGCCAAGCGCAAGATTGACGGGGGTCAGTGAAGTAGGCTATTGGCTCCTTATCGCTGAGCCGGTAGTCTATGTTGGCTCGGCCTTCGCCCTTGCGATTTGGGTTGTCCCAGCACAGGGAGTCTTTCCCAAAATATCCATAATGTATTAAGCGCGATTACTCTTCTCATAACCACAACAGGATTAGTCCTCCTGTCCTTTAACAAAAGACTTACGCCACGCAAGAGAGTGGGCTGGTTAGTATTAGCCGCAGTCTTTATCACGCTTTATACACTGGCGCTAGTTCCTGACTTCGTTTCATGGCGAGGATTGTCGCAGCGTCTTGCGGAAGGTATTCTATATGCTTCTCTGTGTGTTGTGAGTTGGCAACTGTTGGCGGCTCAAAACAAGCGCAGCATCAGAACTCAGCCCTAGAATGGTGGACTGCGAGCCGCGAATGTCAGTTTGCGGTCCCTCTCATCAAGATGAACGCACCATAAATGCTGCTCACAGATTCTGTGCCAGGAACTCCGCCACTACGCGGCTTATCTCGGATTCGTGGCCGCGCATGGAGTGGTCGGCGCCGCGAAGTTCGTGGAATCGGACTGGGCCGCGACATTCGTCGAGGATGGTCTGGATCTGTAGGGACGGGGCTACACGGTCTTCGGAGCCGGCTATGACAAGGCGGGGACGCTTGTCTTTGGTGAACCGACGGTTGCGGAGGGCGGCGAGAGTGGGGGCTATTAGCACGATGGCGGAGGCGCGTTTGATGTGTCTGATTCCGTCCAGCAGTATGGACGCGCCCGCCGAGTATCCGACGACGCCGATGCGCTTGCGGTCAATGCCCGGCCACCTCGCCAGGACATTCAGAGCCGACTTCACGTCGTTATGCTCGTCCTTGCCGTTGGAGAATTCGCCCTCGCTTTCGCCGACTCCCCTGAAATTGAACCTGAGCGTCGCGAATCCCTCGTTGGAGGCGGCGCGGCAGACAGCGGTCACGATGGGAGAGTTCATGTCGCCGCCGAGCATAGGATGTGGGTGGCAGACGGCGACCGCGGGCAGGTAGGGTCCCGCTTCCGACGGCGTGGAGAGGATGCCCTCCAGCGTGAGTCTCTTGCTTCTGAAGTCTATGGCGGACTGTCGCATAGCGGTTGTCTGAACCGTGATTCGTGGAGATTTATGGGATTATCATGATTGTGTGAGAATGGCCTGAAATGTCGTGGCATCGTTCTATATTCTATGATTGTCGTTTTGGTTAGGGTATATTCCCGTGAATTTCAGCGTTTGAGCCACGCGGTGAAGAATTCGGACGTCATTTCGCCTAGGAGTGGTTCAGACCCTCGGAAGAAGTGGTCCGCGCCGCTGATTATCTCGTCGCGCCTAGGGTCGGCGAAGCGCCTGCACAGGAAGCGGAACTGGTCGGCCGGGAAGTTGTGGTCGTGGTCTCCGAGAACGAACAGCTTGGGCTGGAGTATCTCCATCCCGCTGAACGCCCTGAATTGAGGGGCGGGGCAGGCAATCGCGGCCACCGCCTGGGCGAGCGTGGAGTCGGCCGCGGACTGCATGGCGACCGCCGCGCCGAAGCTGTAGCCTGCTATCCCGATGCGGCTGCCGTCCACCTCGTCGCGGAGAGACAGCGTTTCGAGCGCGGCGTCCGCATCGTCGGTTTCGCCCCCGCCGTAGTCGAACGAGCCTTCGCTGTCGCCGACGCCCCGGAAGTTGAACCTGAGAACGGCGAAGCCGTCCCTTACCAGGCGATTCGTCAGTCCGAGGACGACGTTGTTGTTCATGTCCCCGCCATATCGCGGGTGCGGGTGGCATATTACGATGCCCGGAGCCTTGTCCCCGGTTTCCTCCGGCAGGCGCAGCGAACCTTCGATACGGAGTTCGCCGCTGTCAATGGTTAGGGGCTGTGTGTTCGATTCCAAGTTTCGCGCGCCTCTTTCTTAGTAGAAGTCAATCTTAGGTCGCGCTATGGCGTTTGACAAGTTCGGTTGGTAGAATTGGGCGAGTCGAGAAGCCAAGAGTCTAGGCCCTTGAGCCAAGGAGAGTAAGGCGAATGAGAGTAGTTGATCTGCGTAGTGACACCGTTACACATCCTTCTCCCGAGATGCGAAGGGCGATGTATGAAGCCGAACTGGGAGATGACGTTTACGGCGAGGATCCCACCCTCAACGCTCTCGAAGCGAAGGCGGCGGAGCGTCTGGGCAAAGAGGCGGCCGTATTCGTGGCGAGCGGCACTATGGGCAACCTGGTGTCTGTGCTTTCCCACGCGCAGAGGGGCGACGAGATCATACTCGGCAACAAGGCGCACATATTCAGAAGCGAGGCGGGTGGCGCGTCCGCGCTGGGCGGCGTGTCGTTCCACACCATCCCGAATGACGAACGAGGAATGCTCGACACCGACGACATACAGGCCGCCGTTCGCCCCAACGACCCGCATATGCCGCGGACCGCGCTGGTATGCCTGGAGAACACGCAGAATATGTGCGGCGGCGCGACGCTGACCCAGGACGATATGAAGTCGGTGGCCGACGTCGCTCACGCGAACGGGATACCGGTTCACGTTGACGGCGCGCGGATATTCAACGCGGCGGTCGCGCTGGAAGCGCCCGTTTCGGAGTTGGTCAAGGACGTGGACTCGGTTACTTTCTGCCTGTCCAAGGGGCTTAGCTGCCCGATAGGCTCGATCATCGTGGGCTCCGAAGACTATATACTGGAGGCTCGCCGCTGGCGCAAGATGGTCGGCGGCAGCATGAGGCAGGTGGGCGTTATCGCCGCGGCCGGCCTGGTCGCGCTGGACAACATGGTCGAGAGGCTCGCGGAGGACCACTCGAACGCGCGCAAACTTGCCCATGGACTGGCGGAGATACCAGGAATCGGCATCGAGCCAGATTCTCTCCCGACCAATCTCGTGTTTTTCGACGTGGAGCGGGAGGACAGAGACGACTTGCATCGGCAGCTGGTGGAGCGCGGAGTGAAGGGCGGCGGCGGACAGAAGCGCTGGCGATACGTCACCCACTATGGGATTACCGAATCTGATATTGATTACACGCTGGAGACCATTCGAGACGTATTCTCCAACGGCGGCTAGAGACATTACACAATTGAGTTGACCTTGGGGCGGGTCCGCCGTTTGGCGACCCGCTCTTTCTGACTTGAGATACCGGCGAAAGCGGCGAGGCTGCGGGTGCTTCTTCTTCTGCGACACTCACAGTTCAGGACTTTCTGGATAGCGGGCGCATTTGGCGACGTCAGCCTTCTGGCGTACTTTGCCGTTCAGGGCTGGCTGGTGCTTCAGATCACCGACTCGCCGCTGTGGGTGGGAATATCCTCGTTCTGCGGCGGGCTGACTATGGTCATCTTCTCGCCCATAGGCGGGGTGATCATTGACCGCGTGGCGAAAGTCAGGGCGGTGCAGATTGGAGGACTGTTCAGGGGCATAGGGGCGGCGGTTATCGCCGCGCTCATCTTTACCGAGTCTATCCAGCTCTGGCACGCGCTGGTATTCGCGATAGCGTCGGGCGTTACCGCGTCGGTGCGAATCCCCGGGCTGATGGCGCTGAGCCTGGACATAGTGGGCAGCAAGCGGCTGGTGAGCGCCACCGCCGCGAGGATGGCGTCCATGATGGTGATGGGTGTGGTCGTGCCTCTGTCGGTTAGCAGGGTGGTTGACGGCGCCGGCATGGGCTGGGCATACGCGATCATGTCGGCGGGAGATCTCATATCGGTCGCCCTGCTGACGCTGGTGAAACCACCCGTTCGCGAGCGCGCGGAGAAGTCCTCTCCTTTCGAAGACCTCAAGTCGGGAGCGCTCTTTTCGATAAAGTCCCCGCTGGTCAGGACCCTGCTCGGCGCGATACTGATCAACGAACTGTTCGGATGGGCGCACGAGCCAATGCTGCCCGTGATGGCAAGGGACGTACTGGGCATGGGCGTAACCGGGCTGGGCAACCTGCTGGCGGCCGGCAGCCTCGGCGCCACGATTACGAGCATTGCGCTTTCGTCTTTCGAAAATCCCCGGAAGAAGGGAGTTCTGATGGTGGTCGGGGTGTTCGGCTACGGCTTCTTCCTGCTGATGTTCTCGCTGTCGCGCTCGGTGCCGCTGTCACTTGCGATGCTTGGGATGGCCTACGGAATCGCCATCGTTTACGAGACGGTAGTCAACACCATGCTTCAGACCGGCGTTCCTTACCACATGCGCGGGCGGGTGCTCAGCTTCCAAGGAATGCTCTGGGGCGTGACGGGCATGACTGGATTCCATACCGGCGCAATCTCAACATTCTTCGGCGCGCCGCTGGCAATCGGGGTAGGGGCGGTCATAGTCATGCTGAACGCGGTCAGGCTGATACCCCGGGCGTCGAGCGTCGAGCGGGAGGCGGACTTGGGATCGTACGAATCAGGGGAGGAAGCGCAGAGCGCGTCGGCGGTCGCCGAGGAGTAGCTGGCAGCCGCGCCCTTCAGCCCTCACGCTCTCCCCACCAGCGTTTCAGCCTGTCCGAGACCTCGGCCTCGTAGCCCTGCTCGGAGGGTCGGTAGTATCGCCTGCCTCTGAGATTTTCGGGCAGGTTCTGCGTGGGAGTGAAGCCACCATCGTAGTCGTGGGCATACTTGTAGTCCTTGCCGTAGTCCTGGTCTCGCATCAGGTCGGTTACGGCGTTCCGCAGGTGCAGAGGTATGGGTTCGTTCATGCTGCGCTCGGCGTCCCGCATCGCCTCGTTTATCGCCATGTACGCCCTGTTGCTCTTGGGCGCGGACGCGAGATAGACCGTCGCCTCGGACAGGGGAATCCTGCCCTCCGGCATCCCGACCAGGTGGACCGCCTGCTGAGCGGACACCGCGACAGTGAGCGCGTTCGGATCGGCGAGTCCCACGTCCTCGGCGGCGAGTATCACCAGCCGCCTTGCTATGAACATCGGGTCCTCTCCGGAGTGGAGCATCCTTGCCAGCCAGTAAACGGCGGCGTCCGGGTCGGAGGACCTCACCGACTTGATGAACGCCGAGATTGTGTCGTAATGCTGGTCGCCGGACTTGTCGTAAAGCGTAGCTCGCCGCTGGATAGCGTCCTCGACAGTCTCCAGGGACACGCGCCTGATGCCGTCCGTCCCTAGCTGCGTTCCGTTAGCCGCCAGTTCGAGCGTATTCAGCGCTGAACGGGCATCGCCATTGCTCAGCGCGATGAGCGCCTCTCTCGCGTCGTCGTCCAGAGTGGGTTTCAGGCTGGCGAGTCCGCGCTGGGGGTCAGCCATGGCGGAGTCCAGTATCGCCGAAATCTGTTCTGCCGTGAGCTGACGCAGCGTATAGACCCGGGCGCGGGATAGTAGGGGAGAGATGACCTCGAAGGAAGGATTTTCGGTGGTCGCGCCGATGAGAATGAACGTCCCGCGCTCGACGTGCGGCAGAATCACGTCCTGCTGCGCCTTGTTGAACCTGTGTATCTCGTCCACGAACAGGATCGTTCGCTCGCCGTTCATTCCGAGCCTGTCACTGGCGTCGGACACCACGCGGCGCAGGTCCGCGACACCCGACGTGACCGCGCTGACCCTCTCGAAGTGGGCGTTCGCCGACTGCGCGATTATCTGGGCGAGCGTCGTCTTGCCCGTGCCGGGTGGCCCCCACAGTACCATAGAGGGAACGTGCCCGGCGTCGAGCGACCTTCTCAGAACCGTGTCCTGGCCGACGACGTGTTCCTGCCCCACGAACTCATCGAGGCTGCGCGGGCGCATACGCTCGGCGAGAGGCGCGAGGCGACTAAGGTCGCGTTCCATCCTGTGCTCGAATAGGGTCATGTGAATTCTCTTCAATCGGGATATTGAGCGTCATTCCTTACAAGGCATCCCCATCATAGTCAGAATGAAATGGTATTAGCTTCTTGTCCATTACTCCTCCCTCATTATGCTTTCATAGTAATCCTGACCCTTCACCTTCGCTATAAAGGCATACACATTAGTCTCATCTTCATTAGGACAAGTGCCCTTTATGGCGAAACGAACATTACCACTTTCCTGTCTATGAACTACAAGCACAGGCGACTTCACCTTTACCTGCTCCCTGCACTTCATGCATCTAGCCTTTGGCTTAAACTTTTTAGTCAGATTTTCACTAAACGCAAACTCTCTCCCTGGATTCTTTTTCTTACTAGCGAGATTTTCACTAAACGTAAACTCTCTCTCGCTTTTTTTCTCTTTGACTTTCACGAAAATAGCGATACCTGACAAAATGATACCTACCAAAGAGAATGACACAAGAACAAATAGCCCACCCACCCAATCCCAGGATGTGATTACTGTGACTATTATGATTCCGATTATGAAGACCAGAACCGCCAGAGAACCCCAGCATCCGCATCCGACACTCTCAGGGTTGTCCACTTCTTCACTTTCTTCCAGTTCCAACCCATGTTCTAGCCTGTCGAGCTCTTCGTGCCGAGCCATCAGGATTTCTTCTTCTTCGAGGAGCTGTCGCTCCTCTTCTTCTAACTCTTGCTGCCTCTGATAAACGCGCTCCCTCTCTTCCAACTCGCGTCGCTGAGCCTGGAGGCTTCTCCTTCTCTCTTCCAGTTCGCTTCTTCGTATCTTTAGCTGTTCTCGTCTGTCGTCCATGCTATACCAGCGACTTCAACCTGCCGAGCTCTGATATGATGACCGAATCTTGGATCGGCAGGACAGTTCTGATGTCCAGGAGAACGGCGTCGTCCTCTATGCGTCCGATGATGGGTTCATCGGAGTGGCGCAGGCTTGCGAGAATCTCCTCGGCACTCTTGCCCAGCGCGTCGCAGTCCAGGCGCAGCGCGACCGACTCTATCGTTTCGCCGGGCAGGCTGCCGCCGCCTATCGCGGCCCGCGATTCGACTATCTCGGCCCCGGCCCCGGCGCTCTCTTTCCATTCGGAGGCGCGCGCGCTGAGTTCGTCGAGCGGAGCGGAGATCATGCGCCAGATGGGGACTTTCTCGGTCGGTTCGTCGCGTATGTAGTGAAGCATCGTGGCGGACAGGGCCGCCATGCTCATCTTGTCAATCCTCACGGCCCTGGCCAGCGGGTGAGAGGCAACGACGCTCACGTATTCTTGCCTGCCGACGATTATGCCGGCCTGGGGCCCTCCCAGCAGCTTGTCGCCGGAGAAGAAGCCCAGCGCGACCCCGGCGCGGACGCTCTCCTGCGGGCGGGGCTCCCACGCGAGGCCGTATGGTCGGGTATCGAGAAGGCAGCCGCTGCCCAGATCGTGGAGCACGGGGACGCCGCTTCTGTCGCCGACCTCGACGAGTTCGGCGGTGGTCGGCGCGTGAGTGAAGCCCATTACGCGGAAATTGGAGGCGTGAACGGAGAGGATCGCGCCGGTGTTGTCGTTTATGGCCTCCTCGAAGTCGCGCGCGTAGGTGCGGTTTGTAGTGCCGACCTCGACCAGGGTCGCGCCGCTCTGCCGCAGCACGTCCGGTATTCGGAAGCCGCCTCCGATCTCGACTGCCTCGCCGCGGGATACGATGACCTCTTTGCCAGTGGCAATGGCGGCCAGGCCAAGCATGACCGCCGAGGCGTTGTTGTTCACGACGAGCGCCGCTTCCGCGCCCGTCGCCTCGCAGACCAGCCGCGAAATATGCGCCTGCCTGGATCCCCGCTTGCCGGAAGCGAGGTCGAACTCCAGGTCGCTGTAGCCGGACGCCGCCACGGACGCCGCTTCGATGCTCTCGTCGCTCAGCGGAGCGCGACCAAGATTGGTGTGCAGAATGACGCCGGTGGCGTTGATGACGGTCTCAGGCCAACTCTTCCATCGCAAAGCCGCCCGATCCTCCACCAACAAGGCCACGGTCTTGGCGTCTGAAGGGTCGCCACCCGCCGCTACCGCTTTCCGCGTCTCTGCCAATTCCTCCCTGACCAGCTCTACGACCCGTTCACGCGAGTGTCTCGCTATCAGGACGGACATATGTCGCAGGACTTCGTTCACCGATGGGATTGCTCTGAATCTGGATGTCATCCTAGTCGGGCCTATCCTCGATTTTGCATTGTTGGTCATTGGTGATTGCCTCTGAACGATTATATACTGAATGCGCTGAGCATACTAAAGCGCGGGGGGAGAGCGACATGGTGAACAAGACATACACTCCCGAAGAAATAGAATCTATCGGAACTGCCATATACGAAGATAAGATACGCTCTACGGTTGAGCCTGAAGACAAGGGCAAGTTCGTGGTCATTGACGTGTACAGCGGCGACTACGAGATTAACGAGCGGAGCGGGGTGGCAATCGGACGCCTGCTCACGCGTAGGCCCGGCGCCCATACGTGCACGGTGCGGGTGGGCTATCCCATCCCATACTCTGTTCGGTGGACACGGCTTCAACATCCCAAACCATGATACGAGGGAAGTTTCCCCGATGTAACCGTAATGCCCGCTGGCGCGTGTCGTGTTGACCCTGTTTCAGCCGCTCTAGTAGAATGTGAAGACTTTCTCAAATGCTGGGTTTTGAATGTTCGTCATTGGACTTACTGGGGGTATCGGCGCTGGCAAGACGCAGGTGTCGAAATTTCTTCAAGGTCACGGAGCAACGGTAATCAACGCCGACCTCGTGGGGCACGAGGCTTATCTGCCCCACACTGAGACTTGGCGCGAAGTCGTATCGGCGTTCGGGCGGGACATTCTCGACGACGACGAGCAAATTGACCGCAGGAAGTTGGGCGCTATCGTGTTCAGCGACCCCGCGCATCTCCAACGCCTCAATTCGATTGTGCATCCCAGAATATATGCTATGATTCGGGATCGAATCGAGTCCCTCGCTTCCGAAGAGGTCAGCGTAGTCGTGGTAGAAGCCGCGCTGCTGATAGAGGCGAAGTGGACGCCCCTCGCTGATGAGGTCTGGGTAGTTGCCGCTCCGCAGGAGCAGGTGCTTTCCAGGCTGATGGGGAGGGGAATGACGAGAGAGCAGGCGCTTGCCAGGATCGAATCGCAGATGCCGCAGGATGAGCGCGTAAAACACGCGGACGTTGTAATCGCTAACGCTTTGGGAATCTATGAGCTCGAGTCTTCGATAGCGGAGACCTGGAATTCGAGAGTTTCCGCGCGAAAAGAAGGATAAAAGGAGACCAGGCAGTCAGATGACATCACGGACGCAAACGCTTTTCCGAAGCTACATTATCGAGGAGTACCATCTCACAGAAGAGCCGTACTATGTGCCTCTGGGCGACGAGGTCCAGTTGTTCGAAGCGGCATACGCCCAGAAGATACCTCTTATCTTCAAGGGCCCGACCGGCTGCGGCAAGACGCGCTTCGTCGAGTACATGTCCTACCGGCTGGGGCAGCCGCTGACGCGCGTGAAGCAGGTCAACGGCAGCGGCGAGGCCGACGACAGGGACAACCTTCTTCCGCTCGTGACGATTGCCTGCCACGAGGACCTGACCGCCAGCGACCTTGTGGGAAGGTATCTTCTCGAAGGTGACCAGACCGTGTGGATTGATGGTCCGCTCACCCGCGCGGTCAAGGCGGGCGGGATCTGCTACCTGGACGAGATAGTCGAGGCGCGTAAGGACACGACAGTCCTGATTCACCCGCTCACCGACCATCGCAGGATACTGCCCGTCGAGAAGCGCGGCGAACTTCTGGAAGCCGCCGAGGGATTCCTGCTCGTCTTGTCGTACAACCCGGGATACCAGAGCGCCCTGAAAGACCTCAAGCACAGCACACGGCAGAGATTCGTCTCCATCGAGTTCGACTACCCGCCGCGCGATACCGAGGCGGAGATTGTCGCTCACGAGTCGGGCGTTGACGCCGATACGGCGCTTCAGCTCGCCAAGCTGGGCGAGAAGATCCGCAATCTGAAAGAGCACGGCCTGGCCGAGGGCGCAAGCACGCGCCTGCTGATATACGCCGGGCAGCTGATCTCCCAGGGAGTTCCGCCGCGCCGCGCCTGCCAGGTGGCGGTCAACTGGTCGGTGACCGACGACTTCAACATCCAGCGCAGCATAGAGGAACTCACCACTTCTATATTCGAGTAGCCGGCGCCGGCTTCGGGCCGCGCCGAGAATTGAGGGCCTGGTTTGGGCCTAGACTTCATAAACAGCGCCAAGAGCATTCTTGAGAATCGGATGACGGCGACGGCAGACGATCACCGTATGTCTCCCGCCGCCGTCCTTCTTGCGCTGTACGAGGTGGAAGGCGACCTCCACATAATTCTCCAGAAGCGGTCCCAGCTTGTGGAGCATCACAAGGGAGAGATATCCTTCCCGGGCGGAATGGTTGACAGCGACGATGAGTCTCGCCTGCATACGGCGCTTCGGGAGGCTGACGAGGAAATGGGAATCAGCCCGGACGACGTGAGTGTGCTGGGACGTCTCGACGACACGCCGACCATCTCGGATTTCATGATCTCCACTTTCGTCGGGGCCATTCCGTCGCCATATACCTTCACGCCTTCTCAGGCCGAAGTGGAGGAGGTTATTCTGGCGCCGATCTCGCACTTGAGGAAGCCCACTTCCTTCAGAGACGACGTCAGATTGGAAGATGGCAACCTTCACAGGATGCCCATATTCGTGTATGACGGCCATGTGATTTTCGGAGCGACGGCGAGAATTCTGGAACAGTTTTTGAGCCTGACAAAAGACGCGCCCTTGTAAGGAGGCCCCGTGGTTAACGAGCAACTGCCAACACTAAAAGAGCTCAGGGCTGAATTCAAGAGATTCCCGGCGCCGGTCGTCGAGGAGTTCGACAAGGCCCGCTCGATGATGCCCAAGACCATGGAAGAGGACAATGTGCTTCTCTGGGGCCGCGCCGGTCTCGGCATAGCCGACCAGACGGTTCGCTCCTGGGAAGCCGCCGCCCAATACTTCAAGGTCAGTCCCAAAGTGGTCGCGTACATGCCGTTCAACTACTTTATGAAGTGGACGGACTGCGGCGCAGACCTGTGCAAGGAATCGCCGACTCTGGCGGCGGCGTATTTCGACGCGTCGCCCGCGGCGATGGGCAAGCTGCGTTCCCGCCACATAGAAAGCTGGGCGTCGCTGGGAGGAAGCCTGTACAAGGGCACGTGGAAATCGAGCACGCTCGCGTGCAAGTTCTTCACATACAGCCCGGCGCTGATGGACAGCCTGACGTTCCCCGAACTCGAAAGATTCGTCGCATTTCTGGACGCGCTTTCTCACAGGTCTTACGACCTTGCGTCCGAATGCCTGTCGCTCGGGACGCAGATATTCCCCTTGATCGGGGAGGACAAGACCGCGTTCATCACTCTCGCCTCGGCGCTCGTCGAATCCGGCTGGCGTGAGGTCAAGAGTTTCTTCGACGCGGGCGCGAAGGCTCTTCCCAAGATAGATCCGGAAGAGCGCTTCAGGTTCCTCAGAATAGCCGAGGAACTGGTGCATAAGGGCGGCTCGAACATACCCGGAGTCATGCTCGAAACATCTCAGGCGTTCGCTCAGATTGACCCGGACCTGCATTCCAGCATCCTGAATCTTTCGGAAACGCTGATTCAGGAGTCGCCGGACGCGGTTCCCGAATTCATCAAGTCGTCCGCGACGGTTATGGACCGCCTCTCGATGAGCCAGCTTGAAAGGTGGTACGCGGAGGGCGTGAACCTGCTGCGCCAGAACCCGGACGGCGGCCTGGCCTACTTCAAGGTCGAGTCGGCGCACTCCGAGGAGATGCTCGAAGCGCTTTCTTCGGGAGTGGAGTTCGACAGGATCAAGTCCATCATGGAAATGTACTGCCGGGGACTTGCGGGCGAGGAGATCAAGCTCGCCTCGTCGCCTGAACTGGTGGACAGGAACATCGGCTGGGTGTCCGCAGAATCGCCGTCCACCGAAGGCTCCACGGTCTTCGTGCCTGACGTTGTTGACCGTTACCATACGAAAGACGAGAACTTCTCCTGGTTCAAGGTCGTATCCACGCACCAGGTGGCGCACCTCGAATTCGGCAGCTTCTTCTTCGAGTTCGACACCCCGTCCGCGCTCTTCGAAGACCGCCGACACGAGGTCGAGCGGCAGAAGACGCTTGAAGGCGGCCCGACGAATGGGGCTGACGCGGGCATGGATCTGTCCGGCGAGGGCCTTGAGCGGGCCTGGATAACCGATATGCAGCGGTTCTTCAATCTGTTCGAGGACCGCAAGCTCGCGCTTGACGTCTTTACGGTCGTCGAGGACGGCAGGCTGGACTTCCGAGTCAAGTACGAGTACCCGGGCATAAAGAGCGCATACGCTCGCGTCCAGATGGACTCGTCGGAGGGCAGGCCGGAGATAACCGAGATGCCCGCGAGAGAGGCTATGGTCGAGTTCCTGGTGCGCCTGAGTCTTCAGCAGTACCGCGAGATTCCCGCGCCCCACGACTATGTGGAGCAGGCGAAGCAGATTACGTCTATCGCCCGGCAGATACTCAACGCCGAGGCTACCGTGGAGGACACCGCCGAAGCCACCCTTCGCATCTACGCCATCATCACCTCGATTCCCAACGAGGAAGTTCCGCCGGAAGACTGGGACGACGTGGACACTGAGGAAGACCAGGAGGAAGAGTACTCAGACCCAGACGACATGCAGGACCTGCTCCAGCAGATGGCTATGGGGATGGACATGGAGTTCCGCCCCGACAGCGAGCAGGAATATGAGTCCTCCGAGGAAGTTGACTACCGGGGCGACTTCAAGCCCGAGCTCGTTCAACTTCTTACCCAGCTTCGTATGCAGCAGCAGGACAATGCCGGCGACGCCAGCGGCGAACCGATTACGCAGGAGCAGCTGGAAGAGTTGCTCCAGAACAGCGCGGAACTCGACCTCGAGGCCGTCGAAGGCGACCTGCAGGATACGCAGGGGATGTTCGCGGACAACCTGCTCAAAGAGGCGGGAATGCAGCTCCCGGACAACCCTGAGTTCAGCAACGGGCCGTTCGTCCACATTGACGAGGACGGCGATTCGCTGGAGGCCAACGAGCCGCAGACCTTCGTGTATGACGAGTGGGACTTCAGGGCGGGAGACTATAAGCCGAGATGGTGCATCGTCAGGCAGAAGATGATGGCTGAGGGAGACCCGAACTTCTTCGGCTCCACACTGCACAGCTACGGCGGCCTGGTGTCGCGCATACGCAGACAGTTCGAGCTAATGGTGCCGGAGACCATGCGCAAGGTACGCAAGCTGGAGGACGGCGAAGAACTGGACATTGACGATGTGATCGAGGCCATAGTGGATATGAAGACCGGCGCGAGCCCGTCGGACAAGTTCTACTGGCGCAGGAACAAGGTCCAGCGCGAGGTGGCCGCCGCCTTCCTGATTGATACCAGCGCATCCACCGCAGAGGCCATAGACGAGGGCAAGCGCACCGCCGACGACTGGGACGCTCCGGACGATCCGGTAGAGTACATGGTCTGGCTGCGCACCCGCCGCGGCGAGGCCGCCCGCCGCTCCTACAAGCGCATCATTGACGTGGAGAAAGAAGCCATAGTCCTGATCGTCAACGCGCTTGAGGCAATCGGCGACATATATGGCATATACGGCTTCTCAGGCTATGGACGCGAGAACGTCGAGTACTACACCATCAAGGACTTGGACGAGACCTTCTCCGACCGCGTGAAGCGCAGGATTGATCGGGTCGCGCCGCTCCACGCCACTAGAATGGGCCCCGCGATCCGCCACACCACATCCAAGCTGGAGATGGCCGACGCTCGCACCAAGATACTGTTCCTAGTGAGCGACGGACGTCCGCAGGACCGAGGCTACAGTCGTGAGGGCGTGGAGAAGGAGTACGCTGTCCACGACACGCGCATGGCGCTTGAAGAGGCTCGCCGCAAGGACATCAACGCCTTCTGCCTGACCGTGGACAAGAACGGCCACGACTATCTAAAGACGATGTGCGCCGACATGGGCTATGAAGTCCTGGATAACATCTACGACCTGCCCGAGCGTCTGCTGTTCCTCTACCGCCGCCTGACGATGTAGCGCAAGGATTTGTGGCCTTCGCCGCATACTGTCACTATCTGAACACGAAGAGAGGCGCTCCCGCCAGGGAGCGCCTCTCTTTTTATACGATGAGACTTTGATCCCACTTGAGTAGGGTGAGGAGTTTTTAGCCCCAGCGCGACTCATGGCCGCCGGCCCCGGTTTCGAGGCATCTGGCGAGTTCCAGGAGCGCGTGGGTTACGGCGCGGGCGCGGATCCGCAGTCGGCGGGTGGGGTAGTGACCTGAGCGGACGAATACTTCATCGTCTGTGGCTATTCCGATATGAGTGGCGCCAACAGGGCCGGAATCTTCGGTCTCAATGGACACGAGTTGAGTCATCGCCAGACCGACGTCCGCATCCAGCTTTTCCCGAACGGCCACTGCCAGGTTCGAGGCGTCCTCGGGCTGCGGGCTGCCGGGGATCGTGGTGGATGTACCCAATATACGCCTGTCGGAGTCGCTTCCGGCAATGACGACACTCCCCACAAGAACGCCTGATGCGGAGGCCGACTCAAGCAGAGCGCTGGAAAGCAGTCCGCCGGTGAACCCTTCGGCTATCGAGAGCGTCAACCCTCTCTGCGATAGGGAGTCAATCGCCGCCGAAACCGGCGTGTCGTCGTCTTCGCCCCAGATGGCGTGTCCGGCTATCTTTCTGATCTCGCGTTCCATCGGCTTGATAAGCGCCTGCGCTTCGGCCTCAGTCGAGGCATTGGCGATAGCGCGCAGGTGTATTCCGTCCTGCTTGGAGTAGATTCCCAGGCTGGGATTCTCGCTTTGGAAGAGTGGCGACAGCATCTCGTCCAGGCCGCCTTCCGTGATTCCGAAGGTCTTCAGAGTGCGCGTCACAATCGCGATTTCAGGGTTGAGCGAGCGAAGCCTCGGACCAACGTGGTTGTCCCACATGTGGGTGATTTCCCTGGGCGGGCCCGGCATCGCAGCTATGGAGCGCCCGTCCTTTTCCACCCACCAGCCGGGCGCCGTGCCCATCGGATTGGGTATCACTTCGGCGGACGGGATGAGAGTCGCCTGCTTGATGTTCGTGGCGGGCATCTTTATGCCTCGACTCTCGAACTGCGAGATCAGGTGGGCGAGGAGGTCGTCCTGCACCTCCATCTCTTCACCCATGACCGCTGCGATGGATTCCCGGGTGAGGTCGTCCGAAGTGGGGCCGAGGCCGCCCGTCGTTATCGTGATGTCGGACCTTCTCCAGGCGCGCTCAATCGCCTCTTCGAGCCTGCCCGGATGATCCCCGACCTTGGTGGCCCATTGCAGTTCTACGCCTATCTTGGCGAGTTCGTCGGCGAGATATGAGGAGTTGGTATCCACGGTCTCGCCCATCAGGAGTTCGTTGCCGACGGCTATAATCTCAGCGTTCAAGTGCATTGACCTCGTGTCGCAAGCGCTCTGTTTCGCGGCGCTGCCTGATGAATCGGGCGGAAAATTCGGCACAAGTATATCCCGACTCGGCAGCGGTTGAAAGATGGGATATGGAGCGACTTAGCCCGACTGCGCGGCCGGTTCCTCGGCGTAGGGTACGTTGCCGACCAGGTCGAATATCTTTTCCGCCCAGGCGGCGTCCAGCAATACCACCGGCACGAGGGACTGGTCCGAAGCGGGAACGGCGAAATAGTGTCTGCCGTCCTCGGTCTTGTTCCCGATCAGGAAGAGAACGCCGTCGGTGTACCTGGTGCCCCGCTCGGTTAGTCCTGAGAAGCGAATCTCCACCGAGTGGCCGTCCTGATCAATCCCCCAGTCGGCATAGTCCCGGTCCCGGACGCGGTACTCTTCGACCGTAATGTTGCCAGGCCCGCCAATCAGCGGCTCGTATTCCGACGCCCATACCTCTTCGTCGAGCGGCCGGTTGTCCGCGTCGTTCTGGAAGTGTCGCGCGAACCACTCGCCGTCCTTGTTCTGTATGCGGAGATACGGGGAATCGAGATTGCCGGGTTCGCCCAGGACAATGTTGACCTCAGAGATTTCATCCGCGCTTCGCGTCACCCACCATTTTGGAACCGGAGGCTCGTTGGCGAGTCTTGCGAGGACCTCTCCCCACAGGTCCGCGATCAGGAAGAGTTGTGGGAAGCCGATTACCTGTCCGTAGGTATGGTTGCCGTCCGTGGTCTTGTCGCCTAGCCTGAACTCGAGTTCGCGGTCTCCGGTCAGACCGAGGTTTACGATTAGTCCAGGATCGTCGAGCCCGTATTCGGCGGGGTCTTCGATCACAGGCCGAACGACGGATATATCGCGCTTTGTCTGGGGGCCGCTGACGAGGAGGACTATGCCGCCCCATCTCAGGTGGGAAGGCGGAATGCCCTCCAGCCCGTCGAATACCCAGGAACCTTCGCCGATCTTGGTGAAGCTCTCCACGTTGTCGCCGGACCGGACCTTGATCTTGATGATGTCGTCGAAGCTGACCTGGTAGAACCAGGGCGACTTTGCGGCGCGCTCTTCCTCGCCTTGGAACGGATTGAAGTATGCGACCGCTCCGATAGCGGCGGCGACTATTACGAGCGCTATGGTAAATTTCCAGTTCATATCTGTCGCCTGTTACCGGCGCCTCCACCACACGAAGATTGCGAGTATGAGCATGATTACGGGCGGAACGAACCAGCTCGACCACTTGATGAAGTCGCGCTCGCGCTGGTTGACCACCAACTCCCGGAACGGGATGAGCTTGGGTCTGATCGAAATAAGCTCGTAGTCCTCCGCGAGCCAGTTTACCGAGTTGAGGAACAGGTCCGCGTTGTCCTGGCTGAAGAAGAACTTGTTCCTGGCGAAGTCCGAGTCCCCGAACACCACCACCTTGGCGATGGTATCCTGCGAAGTAACGGGCTGACCGGTCAGGGTCGCGCCCGCCTGGACTACGGCCCCTATGTCGAACGGTCCCTGGATATCGTCGCCCGGGTCGTAGTTGACCTCGTCGGCGTGCGTCTCCAGCCAGCTTGCGGGCGTGGAGCGCGTAAGCGAGCTGTATGTCAGGTATGTAGGCAGGTCCTCAAGCGGCAGGATCGGCTGAACCGCCGTCGCGTCGGTGAAGAAGACGACGTTCAACTGGTCAACAATCGGGATGTTCGTCAGGCCGCTGGACACAAACTGCGCGTTGGAATTCTGGGCCATGGGCGACTTGGCTTCGCCGGCCACATTGCTTATCAGGTCGGCGATTGGGTTGCTGCCGATGAGCAGCCCCCACTCCGCCAGAACCTGGCGATAGGTGTCCGGTGAATCAGGGTCGAGCAAGACGATCATCTTGCCGCCCCCGATCAGGTAGTCCATTACCGCGTCCATCTCATCGGTGTCCAGATCGCGCTTAGGTCCTGCGATTATGAGGATCGCCGCGTCCTCCGGCACGCTGCCGTCCTGTTTCAGGTTCAGAGCGCGAACCTGATAGTTGTCCCTCTGCATTCCCTGAAGTGCGAAATCAAGTCCCTCCTGGTCGGTCTCTCCGGTCGCGAGGTCCCTGCTTAGAGCCGCCTCCTGGTGACCGGTGAGATAATAGACGCGCTTCTGCTGAACGCCGGTGGCGACGAGGATTCCGGTAACGAAGTCCTGCTCGGTGAGATCGAACACTCCCTGCTGAGCCGAAGTCTCCAGGTCTTCGAACACGACCACCGGATACTCGCGCACGTCGTACTGTACGGCGACGCTCCGGTTCAGTTCAGGATCCACGAAGCGGTAGGTGAAGTTGGAGCTGCGCCGTGAGAACTCGTTCAGCAGGTCTTCCGCCTGCTGTCTGTCGAAGGCCGACCTGGTGTCGCCCGGGACGAAGAAGGCGTTTGCCATTACGGGCTTTTCCAGCGCTTCCAGCACCTTTTCGGTCTGCTGTGAGAGGCTGAATACCCGCGTGGCGGTAACGTCAATGCGGGTCGGGCTTCTGAACAGCAGGAAGTTTATGAGAATCATGATTATGAAGAACGCAATCGTCATTACGGCGATGTTGGCGCCGTAGCGACCCTGTCGTCCCGCCATGAAGACGGCGATTGCGCGCGGGGAGAGGACGAGCGCGATGAATAGGAGCACAAGCCCGATTATCAGAACCGAGACCGCGAAATTGCGAAGTTCGTCAACCGTCAGGAAGACGACGATTCCGGCGACGGTGGCGATCAAGCCCACCACCGCTCCGATGGCGCTCCAGAAGCCGGTTGATTTGAGTGAATCTACGAGATCGAGGCTCAGGGCCGCTCTTCTGTCTGACTGCCTAGCCAATTATCGCCACCTGCGCGTTTCCAGAGATCGAATTGTCAAGAAGATGAAGACTGCCGTGAGAGACAGGAAGAATACCACGCTCGAAGTGTCAATCACTCCGCGGCTGAAGTCCGCGATCCGCTGGTTCATGGACATGCCGTTGAGGATCGAAGAGGCCAGCCCGGTTACGATGCCGCCTATGTAGTGGACATACGACAGCATCAGCAGGATCGCTATGCCCACCACGGCCGCGACGATCTGGTTGCCGGACATGGATGAGCCGAGCATACCTATCGCCAGCGCGGACGCGCCGTACAGGATGAGCCCCAGGTAGCCGCTCAGCACCGGCCCCGTGTCCGGCTCGCCGAACACGTAGAGGAGAAGCACGTAGTAGAAGGTCACCGCCAGGATCGCAAGAAGTATCAGCAGGCTGGCGATATACTTTCCGATTACCACCTCCCAGTCCCTGACGGGAGACGGTGAGCAGCAGTTCAAGCGTGCCCAGTTTCTGCTCTTCGGCGAGCAGTCTCATCGTGAGCAGGGGAGCCAGGAAGATGATGAAGAAGCCCGCCCATTCCACGATTCCGCGAACGCTGGCTTCCGCGAACGGAGCGGTGACGTCGAATACGAAGAAGACGCCCGTGAGCGCCAGGAACATCGCGCCGACTATGTAGGCCGCGGGCGTGGCGAAGTACAGCTTGCTTTCTTTCATGGCAATGTTGAACGTGTTCAATCTTCGTCCTCGGTCGTTAGCTTGAGGAATATCTCTTCCAGAGACATGGTTACGGCCTCGAGCCTGTGAAGCTCCCAGCCGCTCTCGATGACCTTCTGGGCGAGACTGGCCCGAATCTCCATGCCCGACTCCGATTCCACCCGGTACTGGGGAATGACCCCGCGTTCGATGTTTATGCGGCGGACTTCCTGCACGCCCTCCGACGCTCTCCAGCGCTACGAGCACCTCTTGTTGAGGCCCCTTTACCTGGAGATCAACGCGTTCCCTTCCGAGAAGGCGCCTGGCGAGATTTTCAGGCTCGTCGGTCGCCACTATCTGGCCTTCGTTGATGACGATTACCCGCTCGCACAGCTGGCTCACCTCCGGCAGGATGTGGGTGCTGACGATGAGGGTGTGGTCTCCACCTAGGTCCTTGATCAACTGGCGCGTTTCGACGACCTGAATCGGGTCAATTCCGATGGTGGGTTCGTCCAGCACCAGCACATCGGGTTCGTGGAGGATTGCCTGCGCGATTCCGAGCCTCTGCCTGAATCCTTTGGACAGCTTGCCTATGATGGAAGTGTAGTAGTCCTCCAGGTGGCAGATCTCGACCACATCGTCAATGCGAGTCCGGATCCTGTCCGAATTCATGCCGCGCAGCTTGCCCATATAGTCCAGGTACTCGCGGACGGTCATCTCGGTGTAGAGCGGCACGGTTTCGGGAAGGTATCCGATATGCTTCCGCGCTTCCAGAGACTCGTTCACGATGTCGTACCCGGCGATTGACGCCGAACCGCTGGTGGGCGGGATGAACCCGGTGATCACCTTCATAGTGGTGGACTTGCCCGCGCCGTTGGGTCCGAGGAAGCCGACGACTTCTCCCGGCTCGACACGGAAGTTGATGTCCATTATCGCCGGAAAGTTTCCGTAGTATTTGGTTACGTCGCTGACTTCTATCATGGCGTTACGACGTCCTGTTCACATATTTCGAGCCTGGTGGACTCGATTTCATTTACGTTCAACAAGCCTCTTGGGATTCACCCGTAAGGCGGTGAACGAAACCCTACGGATTCTAATTGATGCAGTTTGAGCTAATCAAGACCGATGCGACAGCCCGCAGCGCATTGACACAATCCCGGGCGCGGATTACCCTTTCCCCAATCGTGCGTGGCCTGACCTTGCCCGTGAGGAAAGGATTCTCCGACATGAACATCGGCCACATCATGTAGGCGCCGCGGGCCGACTGACGCGCTCAGGCCCACCGAGGTTCATCATGACCACCCTGAAATCAGCAGCAGCGACACGGGCGCCGGGCCGCTTCCGCTTCCCGGACCCGCCCGAACATCCGCCCGACAAGATGACCAACTTCAACAAGATGTCCCTTACCGGCAACGTCCACTACTTGGCCCTGCGCCTGGGTGATCCCGAAACCACGCTGGTGGCCGGGGAGCACTACATGAGCGCCGAGTTCACGCGCGACATGACGGGTCTGCGCTATCCCGACCTGCTGGTGGCCTTCGGCGTGGACCCGGCGGCATATTACCGGAGCAACGCCTACGTGATTTCTGAGCAGGGCAAGCCGCCGGACTTCGTTCTGGAGGTGGCCTCGCCGAGTACCTGGCGGGAGGACGCCGGGCCGAAGCGGGAGTCATACGCCGCCATTGGGGTTGGGGAATACTGGCGATTCGACGAGACTGGGCGATACGGCGGTCGCCTGAACGGGGAGCGGCTGGTGGACGGCGAGTATCTTCCCATAGAGATCGAGGAATTGCCCGACAGCGGCCTGGAGGGATACAGCGCTGCTCTGGACCTGTACTTGCGCTGGGAGCGTGGAGAGTTGGTGTTCTGCGAGCCGGACACGCGAAGTCGCATCGCCACGCTGGAAGATGAACGCGCCGCTCGCCATGCCGCCGAAGCGCGCGCCGCCTCCGCCGAAGCGCGTGTCCGCGAACTGGAAGCGCGACTGCGCCGCCGGGAACCCTGACGCTCCGACGGACTCGCGGGATCTGCCCCGAGCGGTATTCTTTACACGCGCTGATTATCTGCCGACCGTCATTTGTATGTTGAAAATCCCTTACCCCTCGATGGGGGAAGGCTAGGATGGGGTGAGACCTTAACTTCAATTCAGTCATTCCCGCGAAAGCGGGAATCCACCCTCCCAGTAAGTATTGCCAGCGCGTACTATGAACACCGTGTCGTGTTGTACGGCGTCCGCCAGTAGTGATAACCTAAGTTCCCGTTGAATGTGGAGCCGGTAGAGGCTTTGATGGAGTGTTCTTCAGTTGCATCTCGTGATTGACGGCTATGGCGGAGATTCGGACTCCCTCGCGAATGAGGAGTTGATCTATCAATTCCTGGGAGACTACCCGGACCGGATTGGCATGACCAGAATATCCCCTCCCCAGGTTTACACCTACCATGGCAAGAAGCCGGGAGACTGGGGACTATCCGGGTTCGTTCTAATCGCCGAGAGCCACATAACCGTTCATACCTTTCCCGAACGCGGATACGTGAACGTGGATATCTTCTCGTGCAAGCAGTTCGACGCGCCTGCCGCTCTCGCCGCCGTCAAGCGGATGTTCGGGCTGTCCGAGGCGGACTCCTGCCTGCTGGACAGGGGGCTGGAGTATATCGGCGACAGGGAGACGTATTCGGGCATGGTGCGGGAGCGGATGGGTCTTCGCGCAACCGTAGTCAACGCAGAGTAGCGCAGCCGTGCCGCGATCCGAATATCAATGGCAGACGTTCCTGGACACCCCGCCCGAAGAGCACGTTTACGAGACTTCGCGGTTCGTGGTGATTCCCGTCCCATACGACAGCACGACGTCGTTCAGGGCCGGTTCGAGATACGCTCCCGCCGCGATAATTGACGCCTCTCGCCACCTCGAGGATTTCGACGTCGAATTGGAGATTGACCCTTCCGAGCGAGGGATATACACATTCCCCGAGGTTTCGCCCGATCTGTCCGGGCCGAAGCGGGTAGTGGGGCAGATCGAATCGCTTGTAGGCGAGGTCCTCGCGGACGACAAGACGCCGGTCGTGCTGGGCGGCGAGCACACGCTGACTATCGGGGCGGTCAGCGCATGCAAAGAGCGCTTCGCCGACCTGACCGTCCTGTACCTGGACGCGCACGCCGACCTGAGAGACTCGTTCATGGGCGCTCGGTGGGGACACGCCTCAGTTGCGATGCGGGTTTCCGAGATATGCCCGCTGGTCGAGGTTGGAGTTCGCTCCATCAGCGCCGAAGAGCGGCAATTCGCCAGGTCCGGCGGGATTCCGGTCTTCTACTGGCCCTGGAGCGGCGGCGGCGAAGAGCTTGCGTCCGAAGTCTGCGGACGTCTCTCGCCCAATGTGTATGTGTCCATAGACTTGGATGTCATGGATCCGTCTATAATGTCGGCTGTCGGGACTCCGGAGCCGGGCGGCATGACCTGGTGGGATATAACGTCCCTGCTCAGGCGGGTCGCCGCCAGGTCGAACGTTGTTGGGTTCGACCTCGTTGAACTGAGTCCCGAGGAGGGGCCTGTCGCCTGCTCCTCGACGGCGGCCAGGCTTGCGTACAAGATGATGGGATACATAGTGTCCGGCGGGGAGTGAGCGCATGGTACAATTATCCGCGCTGGACGGAATCAATCGAAATCTTCTCTCCCACGATGGGAGAGGGCCAGGGCTAAGGTGATTAGGCCGAATGCCAGATCACCGAAATTAAGTGAGTCGGATGGCGCTGACCAACAAGCTGATATACATGGACAACGCGGCGACCACTCCGGTCAGGCCGGAGGTCGCGCGCGCCATGATGCCGTTCTTCAGCGAGTATTTCGGCAACGCCTCCAGCATCTACGAGCTTGCCCAGCAGAGCAGGGGCTCCCTGGACGACGCCAGGCGCGCGGTGGCGCGGTCTCTGGGCTGTCGGGCGAGCGAGGTCGTGTTCACGTCGGGCGGAACGGAGTCGGACAACGCCGCTCTCAAGGGAGTGGCATTCGCGCTCAGGAACGTCGGCAACCACATCATCACGACCGCAATCGAGCATCACGCGGTGCTGCACGCCTGCCACCAGCTGGAGCAGTTCGGATTCGAGATCACGTACCTGCCGGTGGACGAGTACGGGCTGGTCGAACCGGACGACGTGGCGAGGGCGGTGACCAGCCGCACAATTCTCGTTAGCGTGATGATGGCCAACAATGAAATCGGGACCATCCAGCCGATCTCCGAGATTGCCTCGACCGTCGCGCGGGCGGCGGAACGCTTTGGCCGGAAGATATACATGCACACCGACGCGGTCCAGGCGGTGGGAGCCATCGAAGTGAATACGCGCAGGCTGGGCGTGGACCTCCTCAGTCTCTCCGCGCATAAACTCGGCGGGCCCAAGGGCGTCGGCGCGCTCTATATACGGCGCGGGACTCCGTTCGAGCCTCTCATAATGGGCGGAGGACAGGAGAGAGACAGGCGTTCAGGCACCGAGAACGTTCCCGGGATCGTTGGCCTGGCCGAAGCGATGCGCCTGGCCGACGCGGAGCGCGAACAGGTCTCCGCGCATACTATGAAGCTCAGGGACCGCCTCATTCACGGTATCCAGGAGCGAATGGAAGGCGTTCGCCTCAACGGACACCCCGCGAGGAGGCTGCCCAACAACGTGAACGTGTCGTTCGAAAATGTGGAGGGCGAGCCCATTCTGCTGGGACTCGATTTCGCGGGCATCTGCGCTTCGAGCGGATCCGCCTGCTCATCCGCTTCGCTGGAACCCTCTCACGTACTCACGGCAATAGGACTGCCCGCGGATCTGGCGCAGGGCAGCCTTCGTATTACTGTTGGAAAAGACAACACCGACGAAGAAGTTGATTACCTCCTGGAGACGCTGACAGACCTCGTGAACAGACTGCGAGCGATGCCATCGTTGTCGGGAGTCTAGCGCAATTGGGAATACACGACGAAAATATATGCGACACCACACTGACACCTCAAACTCAATCCAAGAATTCGTTATCCGAATATCGCCGTCCTTCGCGGGGCTGCTGAAGTATAGATACGCGGCCAT
The DNA here is from genome assembly GCA_965202815.1 of Dehalococcoidia bacterium. Classification (GTDB taxonomy): domain Bacteria; phylum Chloroflexota; class Dehalococcoidia; order Lucifugimonadales; family UBA1123; genus VXRN01. The sequence goes on along the minus strand of CBDBCD010000001.1, from coordinate 381,274 downwards.
GATGATGTTAGGCGTCATGGCGATGGCGCTGCTGGTTGGATGCTCGAGCGACCCCGACGTAGTCGGAGTCCGGGGCCGGAGCATCGAGATTCACGCCAAGAGGCCGGTGGTAGGCGAGAAGATCACTTACCAGGCTCCCGACGGCGAACAGTTCTATGTATTCAGGCCCAGGGCGTCCAATCGCCAGATGGCGGCGGTGTGCGTCACCGTCGTCAATCGCACCAGCACCGTCATGCCGCTCGAGGTAAACCCCGACGCGGCCAGGCTCGGCAACCGCAGGGGAGAGAGAATCCAGGCGTTCAATCCTTTCGAAAGCTCATCCATTGTGGATTCGGTGGACGATGATTCGATCCTGACGGATCCGGGAGACGACGAAGACCTGAGCCGGTGCACGCAGCTGCTCTGGGGCCAGGTCCAGCTCGACCGCAACTTCCAGGTTTCGGGCTGGATGCTGTTCGACGTGCCGAAGGGACTGACGCTTGGCACGCTGTGGTGGGACGAGGTGGATGAGGTCGTGCTGGACTACGTGGAGTATCGCAGGCGCTGAATCCTGTCGAACCTGTACCGGATTAGCCCAGGGTCTTTTCATTATCGAGTGTCACTAGAGAAGTCCGTTCGTGGTGAGCTTGTCGAACCATGAACGGACAGCCCTTCGACAGGCTCAGGACGAACGGGATGGGGGCTGACTCCTTATCAATCCCGTTCCGCGAACCTGACATTATCCTGTCGCATCTAATATAATGAACTGGAGAAACCCCAACCCATATTCAGATTGGAGCTAAGCATGGCCAATACGTTTGAAGTTACTGATTCCACATTCCTGGACGAGGTGGTCAATTCCGATACCCCCGTAGTCGTTGACTTCTGGGCGGAGTGGTGCGGCCCCTGCAAGATGATCGCGCCTATTGTCGAGGAGCTCGCCGGCGAGTACGAGGGCAAGGTCAAGTTCGCCAAGATGGACGTTGACTCCAATCCGCAGACTCCCATGCAGTTCGGCATTCGTGGCATTCCCACGCTGCTGATCTTCAACGGCGGCGAGACTCCCGTTGACCAGGTAGTTGGCGCGCTCCCCAAGTCCAGGATAAAGGAGAGGGTTGACCAGGTTATCGCTTAGAAGTGGGTAGATAGCCGAAACAGGTCGCCCTTAGCGGTCCGGGCAGAGGGCTCGTTCCTTTACACCGCCCGGGAGCGGATAGGGCCTGGTGGCTCTCGCGGTCTTCAAAACCGTCCGGCGGCAACCCAGCGGTTGGCGCGGTGGGTTCGACTCCCTCTCGCTCCCGCCAGCGAACACAAACAAGAAGATGGGGCGAATTTCGCCCCATCTTCTCTTTCCCCAGGCCGTGTTGACATTCATCGTCATCCCCGCGAAAACGGGAATCCATACGCGCGGATTGCGGCTTGGCTAGTTGCGATTTAGTCTGTTTGGAACGTTCGATACCCAAGTCCGTCTGTCTGACGGCCGCCGCCTTCAGATTCCGGCGAGCGCTACCTCTGCGCGAGCAGAATGCTCAGTACGTCCGGGGCCGCCTTGGCGGCCAGCCCACGCAGTTGCTCCATCGTCAGGCTGCCAAGCGGGTGGGGGACAACGACGTATGGATAGTCTGGAACCCCGCCGAGGTTCGCCATCGCGTCCGCGCTGGTAACGAACGGCTCGGTGCAAATGACCGCCGTGGGGACGCCGCGCCGCTCTAGGGTCAGTCCGTCGTGCACACTGCACGATGAGCAGGACCCTCAATCGCCCGACGACGTGATCACCACGTCGCACTTGGCCGCCATCTCGTCAATGATGTCCTCCGGACATGGCCGGGAGGCGTTCATCTTGTTGCGCTCCACCACTCCGCCGAACTCGTACCTGTCGGCCAGAACGTCGTGGAGAGCGGTCAGCATCTCCACAGAGTTCATCTTGCCGTTCGCCAGCAGCCCGATAGTGACTCCATCCAGAGACCTCGGCCTGTCGGCCACGACGCCCTCCGCCGGAAGGGGAGCGACCGTCGGGTCCAATACCGCTATTCCTGTCGAACCATTCATACTTCACCTCTCTTCTGTTGATACTGTAAGAAATAAGTCGGGCAAGTACCATCTTGTCCAGCTTGCAATCATCCTATCTAGATAAGGGTGAAGGCTCAGCCTTCCTATTCTATCAGCTTTGTTACGGAGCGCGAACCCGTACCGCCGCTCCAGAGGGGTATAACACAAGAGAAAGCCCCCGCGTGACCGCCCGCGACCAGTACTGTCAACGCATCGGGCGAGGTTACGGAGTGCAGGTAGTCGCCGTCCGCCCCGACGGAGTCGCGTATGAATCGCCCCGCCGAACGCCACTCCGATACGGTCCGCCGCGCCGCGCCGTAGAGAAACTCCTTCACCTGCCCTTTCGACCAGCCGGCGCGCTTCAGGTGGCCGATATGCTCGGGGCAGAGTACCACTACCACTTCACCCTGATTCCAGCCAACCCCTCCCGCGAACATCGCGTCGCGGAAGGAGATCAGTATCTCCTCCGGTCTCTGGAATGCGTGGTTGTCAACCTGGATCCCGGACAGTCCCGCGAATATTGAGACCGTGCTGTCCGCTGCCGAAAAGCCCCTGTCGGTCTGAAGCGGCTCCCAGGGAGAGACGTTCTCGTCTTCCGCGATGCACCACGTGTACTTGCCTGGGTGTCCCTGCGTAGCCTTGTCAATCTCGCCTGAAACCGATCCGGTGGCGTTTATGATGACCAGCCGAATCGCCCTGCCTATCGTCGCGTTGGCGCGATGACCCGGGCCGAACACGCTAATCGAACTGTTCAGCCCGATCTCCCGCGCTATCGGGCCATTCACCACGGCGAGGACCGCAGACCCCTGCGTGCTTGCCGTGACCGCGTGCAGATTGAATTCCGGCTCGCACATCGCCTCCACCGCCGCCAGCACGATCTTGAAGTACTCCGGCCTGCACCCCGCCATGACCGAATTGACGGCGACCTTTTCCGCCGTGATGACCCTGCCCTTGGTCGGCTCGGTTCCCAGGATGTCGGACGGACTTCTGCCCGCCGCGTCCAGAAATTCGGCTACGAGATCGGGTGTCGGGGGGATGATCGGCAGTCCGTCGGTCCACCCCCGCGCCATATAGTCTTCGACGACCGCATTCCAGTCGTCGAATTCAATGTGATCAGAACTGAGTTGCGCGCTTGCCATGATCGCCTTTCCAATGCGTAATTTTCATCTACCTTGATGAGAGAGGGCCAGAGTCTGCCCCGTACCGCGATACGGGGGTGAGGGTGATTTGGAAGTGGCACGATTATATGAACAGCGTCAATTTTGGTCAACCGCATTTGCAATCTAAAACGAACATTCGTATGTTGTGGTAGAATTGCGCCCTAAACGGGCAGTGATTCATATTGAGGTCATGCGAGGAGGCTCCGAATGGTCGAAATCGAAACGTCCATGCCCGCTCCCTTTCCTAATCCGGCAAGTGGGCCCAGTCCCAAGTTCGCGCATCCCAGCGAGGAAGAGTTCGCCAGGATACTCGATTTCTACGGACTTCGCTGGCGCTACGAACCGCTGTCCTTTCCCCTGGAATGGAAAGACGACGGCCCCGTCGAGATGATGACGCCGGACTTCTACCTGCCGGACCTCGACCTCTATCTCGAACTGACGACCATGAAGCAGTCGCTTGTTACCCAGAAGAACCGCAAGATCCGCAAGATGCGCGCGACCTACCCCGAAGTAAACGTCAAGCTGCTCTACCGCAAGGACTTTCATCGCCTGCTCGCCAAGTTCGGTTTCGGACCGCTCTCGGGACCCGACGTGCCGCGCATATCCAGGGTGCTCTTCTCCGAACGACAGATAGGGCAGAAGGTCGAGGAACTCGGCAAGGCCCTCTCAGCCGACTATGCAGACAGAAGGCCCGTCCTCGTCGGCGTCCAGCGCGGCATGGTCTGCTTCATGGCCGACCTGATGCGCCACATATCGCTGCCCATTCGCATGGACTTCATGTCCATTTCCCACTACGCGGGCGAGAGCGGCCCCGACATCCGCATCACCAAGTCCCTGGATATTGACATCGAGGGCGCGGACATCATCCTGGTCGAGGACATCGTTGACACCGGAATGACGCTCAACTGGCTGACTGGCTACCTGCGCTCCCTTTCCCCGTCCAGCGTAGAAGTGTGCGCTCTGCTGGACAAGCGAGTGCGACGAATAGCTGACGTGGAAATAAAGTACGTAGGATTCGAGGCGCCGGACGAGTTCCTGGTCGGCTACGGCCTCGACTACATGGAGACTTACAGAAACCTGCCCTTCATAGCGACGCTCAGGCCGGAGGAAAAGCCTTGAAAAAGAGTACGCCCCAACAGGCTTCGCCTATCTGTCCTCAACCCCCTGGAACCTGGCGGGTGGGCCGCCTGATCCCCGATGGTCTCCTCCATTCGGCTCGGTCCATTGGGACGTGCATCTATACTATACGCTAATCTGGTACCTGTCAACAGATTTTTAATCGAATTTTGAGAAATTGTTAAAATTAGGGAAAACGCGCCCCGCGATACACTGTAACAAGGAGACATGAATGACAACATCAGCGCCAACCATTACGACGATTAACAAGACCGAGGCCCGATCCACCGGCGGAATGGTCGCCACGAAGGACGTCCACGCCACGGAAGCGGGTGTGCGGATGCTCGAGATGGGCGGCAACGCCGTTGACGCCGCGGTCGCGGCCTGCTTCGCCATCGGCGTCGTCGAACCCTGGTCCTGCGGAATAGGCGGCGGCGGGTACATGGTCTATCAGCTTGGCGATAGGGGAGGCGTCATAGGCTTTCCCATGAAGGGCCCGCTGGACGCGACGCCGGATATGTACGAATTTACGGGCGAGGCCGCCGTAGGCAACTTCGGCTGGCCGGGAGTGGTCGACAACGAGAACCTGGAAGGATTCAGGTCAATCGCCGTACCGGGCGCGGTCGCCGGACTGTGCGAGGCGAACAAACGGCTCGGCAAGCTGCCGCTTTCTGAGGTCGTAGCGCCCGCGGCGTCTCTCGCTCGCGACGGCTTCTCTCCGGGATGGCATAACATGTACTCGCTCGGCCTGATGGCTGAAAAGCTGTTCGCCTACGACGAACTCAGAAGCGTGTTCATGCCGGGCGGCAGCCTGCCCACAGGCGACCTCACGTCCCAGGCCAGTCTCAAGCAGCCCGACCTCGCGAACGTGCTTGATGCGATAGGGAAGAACGGCGCGTCAGCCTACTACTCAGGAGACATCGCCGAGGCTATCACGTCCGACATCCGCGCCAACGGCGGAATTCTCTCCATGCAAGACCTCGCCGAGTATAAGCCCTTTGTCTGGGATGGCGGCCTCGAGTTCGGCTACTCAGGCCACACCGTCCGCGTGCCACCGTTCCAGTGCGCCGGCACGACATCCGCCATGACGCTCAAGCTGCTCGACGGCTTCGACATCGAGAATATGGGACACAACTCGCCCGAAGCGCTGCACGCGTATATATACGCCGCCAGGCTCGCCTACGTGGACAGGTTCAGGTACATGGCCGACCCCGCCTTCGTTGACGTTCCCTGGGCCGGCCTCGTGTCCGACGGCTACACCGAGAGCCGCAGCGCGCTCATATCCTCGGACAAACTCGGCAAGATAGAGTCGGGCGATCCCTGGGCCTTCGAGGAAGGCTCGCCCTCCCGCGTGTTCGAGGCCAGCGCGCCCGCTCTCGACAATGGCACCACTCACCTCTGCGCCATGGACGCCGACGGCGGAGCGGTCTCCCTTACCAACACACTCATGGCCGGATTCGGCTCGGGCATCATCCCCAAAGGCGCCGGCGTCGTCATGAACAACGGCATGATGTGGTTCGACCCGGTCCCGGGCCGCGTCAACTCCATAATGCCCGGCAAGTACCCGCTCAACAACATGACCCCCGCGCTCGTCATGGACTCCGACGGCGTGAAACTCGCTGTCGGCGCGTCCGGCGGGCGCAGGATAACCAACTGCGTCACCCAGCTAATCACCAAGGTCGTCAACTACGGCATGGGCCCGCAGGACGCCATTGACTCCCCCCGCGTGGACTGCTCCCTGCCCGTAACCAGCGTTGACCCGCGCCTGCCCGCCGAGACGGTCGCCGAACTCGAATCCCGTGGACACCGCATCTACACAATAGGCGGCAACCACGTCCAGGGCGGATTCGCCAGCTTCGCCAGTCCCGTCGCCATAGTCCGCGATCCCGGCTCCGGCTTCCGCGCCGGCGTGGATACCTTCCACTCCGCCTACGCCGCAGGCCCATAGAAGACCTAGTCAAGAAGCGAGGGGAGATTGCCTCTCCCCTCCGCTTCGGCTAGATTTATTGGAAGCCGCCAGGAGAACAACCATGCAAAAGACCAAAAAAACCGATACCAAACTGGAACTCTTCCACGCCGACGCCCTCTGGTTCGGTGCTCACTACAAGGAACTGAGGTCGCTGTACCCAGACCAATGGGTGTGCGTTCATAACAAAGAAGTGGCCGGCGCTCACGAAGACGCTGAGTTGCTGATAGAACAAATGCAGTCGAAGGGCGTTCCGATAGGTCACGCATATTTCCGGTTCATGCCCTCGAAGGATGAGGTCTGGGCATATACGGCTGTCAGATGATTCTTGGATACTTTCAAGATGAAGACTCGATCCTGCGTCCCTTTGTTGACCTGACTCTGGAATTTCCAATCGCCAACAACCAATCGCTGAGGATTTCCTTCTTAGTTGACACTGGAGCGGACCGCACATTGCTTTCTCCAGTTGACGGCGCGCGCTTGCGTAGTGAGTTGGGCGTTGACATTCTCGATTTGCCGTTCGGTTCGCCGATTGTCGGGGTAGGCGGCCAGACTGAAACCAGAATGATAGACGCCACTCTGGACATAGGTGAACAACCCATATCCATAGCCCTGTCCCTGGTCGAACCGCCGCCAGGGTACTTCCCAACCATGCCATCCCTGCTCGGACGCGATATACTCTACGAACTCGCCCTCTTCATGGAGTACCGAACATATAGCCTGCTGCTACTGGACGACTCCGAAACCGAACACATCAGCTTCAGCGCGAGGCAATAGCCATGACCACCACCCAGACCAAGCTAATCACCGCCGACGAACTTCTCACGCTGTACAGCAAAGGAGTCCGCGGCGAACTCATCAGAGGGGATCTCTGCGAAACCATGTCAACCGGAGGCAAACACGGCGAAGCAGTAATGAAAACGGGCATCCTTCTTGGAAATTTCATAATGTCGCGTCGTTTGGGAAGACTTGCGGGTTCCGACTCTGGCGTCCTGCTAGAACGAGACCCCGACACCGTGCGCGAACCTGATATAGCCTTCATCTCCGCCGAAAGACTCTCCCTGGACGTCGAGGTGACCGGCTACTACGAAATCGTTCCCGACCTGATTGTGGAAGTCGTATCTCCGGGCGACAGTGCGCGAGAAGTCATGGACAAAGCGCTCATGTGGCTGAGCTTCGGAACGCGTGTGGTCTGGGTCGTCAACCCCCAATCCCGCTCCGTGGACGTGTACAGACCAGGCGAGCGGACAGTTACGCTCGCTGAGGGAGACACGCTGAACGGGCTGGATGTTCTGCCCGGGTTCACATGCGCTGTGGCCGATATATTTGGGTTTTAGAAATTGTACAGCGTTTCCACATAGCCAATGTTAGAATGACGATAGGAGGAATCGGCGCGTGAAAGCGAAGATACGACAACGCCCCGAAGCCTGGAAGGGCCAGATAGAAAAAGTCCCGGGCGTTCTCGGCGGCAAGCCCGTCGTCAAAGGCACTCGTATATCCGTCGAGCTCATAACCGACAGGCTGGAAGGCGGGGATACCGAAGAAGAGATCCTGCGCTCCTACCCTCTCATTGCCCCGGAGGACATAGAAGCCTGCCGTCGCTACAAGGCTACCGGCGCGAAGCTCTCCAAGACCACCTGGGCGATGCTTGACGCCTTGATGGACGGTGAGATAACCGACGACGAATTTCAGGCCCTGAGCGAAGGAAAGATAAGCTGGGAAGAACTGCACACCCTCAAGGGCGGCGGCGTCACCTGGGCGTAGCTCGACGCCCTCAGAGAAGACAGGATAACCTGGGAACAATTGGACGCTGCGATGAACGGCAGATACCGCGTTAGCAGAAATTCTGAGTTATGAACACCTTGCCCTCGGACGTTATGGCGATTCCTATGCCCGTTCTGTCGTATGTGTCTTTCAGGATGTTCTCTCGGTGCCCCCGACTTTCCATCCAGCCATTGACTGCTCTGGCCGCTATTTCTCCCTGAGAACTCCAGTTATAGAAGGCCACTCCGTTAATGTATGTGGTGGACGAAAATAGCCAGCCTTGGTGGATATTCTCCGCAAGCCCGAATGTATAGTAATTGCCATAGTCCTTGATGCAGTCATAACCTGCGTTTGCCCCTCGATCCGTAGCGTTCTGCCCATCCCGATTTGTGTGTGAGAAGTATTTCTTATTGCCCATGTCCACGCTGTGATCCCTCGCAATTGCGGCTATTTCCCCGTCCCATTCAAGTCCTGCCAAGTCTCGCTTCAATCGTTCTTGATTTATGAGGCTATGCACCAGCGTTTCCAATTCTCCGATATTTATCTCTGGCTGGTCTTGTCTAGACGTCTCGGTGAGGTCTTTTGCCGATTTGAAGAACCTGTCCGCTAGGCTTTCGGGTTTGGGAGTTAGCGTGTTGGTCGGGACAATTGGCGGCGGTACTGGCGTCTGAGTTGGTATCAGTGTAGGAGTATTCGTAGGTACAGCCGTGTTGGTCGGCAACGGCGTTATGGTTGGCATGGGCGTATTAGTCGGCATTGGAGTCGGGACCATTGTGGGAATGGCCGTGGCTGTTGGCTGCGGCGTGGGTGTCGAGATAGTAACATCCCCCGCCTCGACATTCACGCTCACCGCCGTATGCGAATCGCCAACCGAGAACCTTATCGCATGAGGCCCCGGAGCGAGCGTCCGGGCGAATGCGAATGACGCTGATTCTCCCGGCGGCAGGTTGGCGATGATATTGACCAGTTCCGGCGCGCCACCATCAACCGACATTTGAACCTGAGCTACCTCTTCTCTCGCCATACCCGATTCGTTTCTCACCTCCAAGAAGAAATCCACCTGTCCGTCAGCGACAGTTTCCACGCTTATGACATTTATCGAGTACGAAGCCGGGGTAGGCGAGGGTATGGGTACGCGCGTAGCCGTGATCGTCGGCGACGGCTCAGATTTCGGGATATTGGTTGGCGACGGCAATGGCGTCGCGGTCGGGACCGGCGAGACCTGAATGGGCGCGACTTGCGTAGGCGTTGCCGTTGGCGCGGGAAGAGCGGCCATAGGTGGCGCGGTCGGCGGCGGAGCGGGCGCTTCCGAAACCGAATTCAGGATTCCCCCGACAAACTCCGAGACCTGCGAGCGGACATCTGGGTTTTGGTATGCGTACAGACCGACGACTCCAATGATGATACCGATGATTAGCGGCTTAAGCGTCTTTCCCATTGACTAAGCGCAACTCCGAACCTGTGTCAACTCAAGCGGCGGCACGCCTGAGAGTGTAGCGACATCCCATGAATTCATCCTGAATATCATCTAATCCCGCAAATCCTGCTTCTGACATCAATGACTGCCGACCTGGATGATACAGCATCACCCCTGCACCTCCCACCACACCACCCCCTGCCTCACAGCCCGCGCCCCTCTGATCCTGTACCCGCCGTCCACAGCCTCCAGATACCCCTCGATTGACTCCGCCAACTTCTGCCGCCGCTCAGGGTCCGACCCGATGAACAGCCGCCCGCTTACCTCCTCCACCGCCGCCTCCACGCTCTCGAACGTCTGTGGACCGGTAGGCGGCAGCATTCGGACGCTGGGATAGATCCCCATCTCCCACAGCACGTTCATCAACTCTGGCAGCGCGGGCAGGTTGATACGCGTCTCCCCGTACACCGGCTCCCACAGCGGCGCGACCCCCGCCTGCGGCGAGTCCACGAACGACACCATCACGACCCTCTGCCGAGCGTGGTCATGCAGTTTTTGCAAGAAAGGCCGTATGTCCGCCACCCCGTACACCACGTGGGAACACAGAACCAGGTCCGCGCTGTCTATCTCCGCGGTTTGCCAGTCGGCGTTGACGCCTGCCACGCTGATGCCTTCAATATCCGCGACCGCTTCGTCGAGTTGCTCGAGCATGGAAGGGGAGGGATCAACGACGGTGGCCTTCCCGCACTTTATAGCCAGCGGAATGGCGAATCGCCCCGCTCCGCCGCCCACGTCCAGGACCGTAGCGCCTTCGGACACCATCTCCAACAGAACGTTCAGTATCGCGTCGTCCGTGCGGTATGGGTCGGCGCGGAACATCGGCGCCAGGTTCCGCCAGAAGTCCCCCTCTCTCAGCGACGCCTCCATCACACTCTCCGATTGCGCGTGATGCTTCTCCACCCTCGCGCGCCACGCCTCCACCGCCGACCCCGTATGCTCTATACCCATTTCAGACTCCTTGATGCGCTTGCGCGATTGTCCAGGCCATACTACAACAATACATTCGTTCTGTGCTACAATCATTTCATCGAAACGAACAGACAAACATAAGTTGGAGATTATACTGATAGTTTGAAAAGGCAAAGAAGGATGTATTTCCATAGCTAACGCTGGGAAAACTCTGGGCAACGCTGGATGAAAGCCTGCCCAGCCGGAGCTCTGTACTCACCCAGCGGCCTGCCCAGCTCGAGCCCAGCGCACTATAAACCCACATTTATCAACCCGTCCCAATCCCGCCATCCGGCTCCCCTCCCATGAACCGTCCTGCCCAACAACCTTCACGCCGCCTGCTTCCTCCCTCCACGGCCTTTTCGTTTTGTCGTCAGTCTTTCGTTCGCCCTGAGCCTGTCGAAGGGAGCTTGTCGAAGGGCCGTCCATTCATGGTTCGACAGGCTCACCACGAACGGACTACACAGGTGACACTCGAAAATGAAAAGACCCCGGAAATCCAAGACGAACGCTTGCGCCAGCCGCCGATAAGTAGTAAATTCTCTGTATATAGATTAGCCGCTCAAAATCTCGTAATAGGGGGCGTTCCAATGGCGTCGCAAAACGGAAATCACAACAAGGTGCTGGTCGTGGTCCAGCTGTCCGGTGGGAACGACACTCTTAACACCGTAGTGCCGTTCAACAACGGTCTGTACCACGATTTCCGCCAGAAGGTCAGACTCGACACAAGCAAAGTCCACCCGATAAGCGACGACCTCGCGTTCAATCCCAGCATGGGCCCGGTCAAGCGTCTCTGGGACGAGGGCAACGTAGCCGTCATCAACGGCATCGGCTATCCGAATCCCAACCGCTCGCACTTCCGCTCCATGGACATCTGGCACACCGCGATGCCCGACGACATCGGGCGCGACGGCTGGCTCGGCCTCGCCACCCGCGAGCTCGATCCGACCGGCGACAACGTTCTCACCGCAGTGAACTTCGGACGCGGCCTGCCCAGGGCGCTCTCGGTGCGCGGCGTTCCCGTCGCCTCCGTCGGCAATCTCGAGACCTACGGCCTCTTCCCGGACGTTCAGGACGAAGTCATGCGAAAGTACGCCCTCGAGGCCTTCTCGCAGATGTACGGCGGGCAGGGCAAGGACACCGTGATGGAGTTCCTCGGACAGACGGGCAGGGACGCGCTCAAGGGCGCGGACATTCTTCGCACCGCCCCGGCCCAGTACGAGTCCACCGTCGAATACGCGGCGAATCCAATCGCGCAGAGTCTCAAGAGCGTCGCGCAGGTGCTCTTCGCGGATCTCGGCACTCGTATCTTCTACACCCAGCACGGCAGCTTCGACACCCACTCCGGCGAGATAGTCAGCCACGCCAAGCTCTGGGACGAAGTGGCCGGCGGAATAGGCGACTTCTACGACGATCTCAGAGAACACGGACGCGAGAACGATGTCGCCATCCTGGTATTCTCCGAGTTCGGACGCCGGATCAAGGACAACGGCTCCGGCACCGACCACGGTTCGGGCGGAACGGCCTTCGTCATAGGCGGCGAGGTGAATGGCGGTCTATACGGAGACTACCCGTCAATCGAGTCTCACATGCAGCTTGAAGGCGACCTTCACTTCAACAACGACTTCAGAATGACCTACGCCACTCTGCTGGACCGCTGGTTCAAGATAGATTCCGAGCCAATCGTAAACGGCCAGTTCGAGCATTTCGACTTCCTGCCCGCCTAGAAAGACAAAAATCCCTTCCCCCTAGATGGGGGAAGGCTAGTATGGGGGTGATTCCCCAACGCCGATGAAAGACAAAAAAAGGAGAACCAAGATGACCACCACCGCGGACATCTCTCTTATGGCGCACCTGATGAGACGCGCGGGATTCGGAGCCACCCGCGAAGAGTTGGAAGAACTCGTGGCCAGGGGCTATGAGAATGTCGTAGAGGATATGCTGAACCCAAGCGGCGACAGGGGCGTTCTACCTGACGATCTGATTCGCCGTTACCATGTTGATCATTCCGAGCTCAGGCAGCTTGACGGCGCGGGCGCGTACTGGCTCTACCGCATGATCACCACCAACGCGCCTCTCGAAGAGAAAATCGCCCTCTTCTGGCATAGCCTGTTCGCTACCGGATATTCCAAGCTGAACCAGGCCCGTTCCCTCCTGAACCAGATTGATATGTTCAGGCGCGTCGGCTTTGGCAGCTTCAAGGACATCCTCGTCGAACTGTCCAAGGATCCGGCCATGATCATCTGGCTGGACAACAACGACAACCACGATGGCGCGATCAACGAGAACTACGGGCGCGAACTGCTCGAACTGTTCTCCATGGGAATCGGCAACTACACTGAAGACGACATCAAGGAGGCGTCGAGAGCCTTCACCGGCTGGACGCTCAGGAACGCCGAATACATGTCCATGCGCGCTATGAAAGACTCCATCTGGCCGTACAGCAGGATCGCCTGGCACTTTGAGTTCAGGGAGCACGACCATGACACCGAGGAGAAGGAGTTCCTTGGCGAACGCGGCAATTTCGACGGCGACGAGATCGTTGACATTATCTGCCGCCAGGATGCTACCGCCCGGTTCGTCTGCACCAGGCTGTTCCAGTTCTTCGCCGCCGACGAGATTGACGAGGCCGGCGAGGCCGCAATCGAGCAGATGATGGCCTCCTACTTCGAGTCAGACTACGAAATCCGCTCGGTCCTCCGCACGCTGTTCAACTCCGACTACTTCACCTCCGACAAGGCGCGATACGCCCGCGTCAAGGCGCCCGTGGAAACGGTCGTCGGCGCTGTCAAGCTCGCCGGCTCCTACCGCGAGCCCACGCTGGGCGTGAATATGCTCGCCAACCAGGCTTTCTTCATGGGGCAGGGACTTCTCCAGCCGCCCACCGTCGAGGGCTGGCACGAGGGCGTCGAGTGGATAGACAGCGGCTCCCTCGTCGAGCGCGTAAACTTCGCCGCCAGCGAACTCGGCAACCCCGACAACCCGGGCGTTCGCGCCCTGTCCGAGCGGCTGGCGTGCGACGGCGGACACACACAGTCCCCCGAACAGTTGGTGGATGGCTGCCTGGACCTGATGGGCCCCATCCAGGTCGAGGACGGCACGCGCAGCGCGATTGTCGGGTTCGCCTCCCAGTTCGGCGACGTGGACCTCCAGGAGGACGACTCCCTCCAGAAAGTCGCCAACGTGATGAGGCTGATCGCGTCCTCCAAAGAGTACCAACTGGCGTAACCGGAGAATCTCAGCACAACAGAATCTGGCATGAAAATGAGCCGGCGTCCCTGGATGTCGGCTCATTGACTAACAAACTATCTCATAATCCTTATCCTTCGTCGAATCGGATGGAAGGACGAAAAATCCCCTCTCCCTTCATGGGAGAGGGCTAGGGTGAGGGTGAAACCTCATCCGACCTGAACAACACAAACCAAGACCGAAACGGGGTGAACAAGGTGACTGCCCAGGCTGCCGCTACCATCGAATATCTGAAGACAATCGGGATAGTGAACAACGGCGACAATGGCCGAGGATTCGCCAACCCCTACGACATCGCGTTTGGCCCGGACGATCAGATATATGTCCTCAACCGCTGCGACCCCGCCCGCGCCAAAGCCATCCGCATCGGCGTCTGCAACCTCGACGAGGACTACCTGTTCGAGTTCGGAAACGGCTACGGGGACGGCGAAGGTCAGTTCATCTGGCCGGTCGCCATAGCATTCGACAGCTCCAACCGCCTGTTCATCACCGACGAGTTCAACCACCGTGTGACGATTTTCGACGCGTCAGGCGACTACATTACCCACTGGGGCGAGAAGGGTGACGCGCCCGGTCAATTCAACGGTCCGGCGGGAATCGCCATTGACAAAGAGGATAACATCTACATAACCGACCAGCACAACCACCGCGTTCAGAAGTTCAGCGCGGATGGCGAGTACATATCCGGCTGGGGCGAGCCCGGATCCGGCGACGGCCAGTTAGACCTGCCCTGGGGCATCGGACTCGGCGCCGACGGCGCGGTTTACGTCTGCGACTGGCGCAACGACCGCGTGCAGAAGTTCTCCTCCGACGGTGACCATCTGCTCAGTGTCGGCTCCTCCGGCGACGGCGACGGACAACTCAACCGTCCCTCCGGCGTCGCCGTGGACTCAGACGGCCTGATATACGTCGCCGACTGGGGCAACGAGCGCGTCCAGGTCTTCAACCCCGACGGCTCTCACGCCGCCACCCTGCGCGGCCAGGCCACCCTATCGTCGTGGGCAATGGACTACTTCTCCGCCAACCCCGACGAATGGGAAGTCCGCCAGATCTCCAACCTCGAGCCCGAACTCCCCGAGCACCTCCACACCCCCTACCATGTATCATCCCAGATAGAACCCTACTTCTGGGGCCCCGTCTCCGTCCGCCTAGACAGCGAAGAGCGCCTCTACGTAGTAGAAACCAACCGCCACCGCTTCCAAGTGTACAAGAAAGGGTAGCGGCTCTGGCTAAGCGAACAGAAACCTTGTTTAAGCGTGTTTGACAGCTTGGAACAGGATTCACATGGCTAGTATAGCAGCGAACTTGACTGCTGAATTGAGAGCACGACACCGCCGTGCTCAAGACTGTAAAGGTCAGGGGTGCGGTCCTAGTTTCTTGGACCGCCATGATCCATCCATGCATTTCGAGCAAGCCGAACTAAATCTACATGAGAAAGCCATCTCATTCGAAAAGGTGGCTCATGCGGGTCGCTACGACTTTCCCTGCACCATATATACATTCGCAGATGAAAGCCAAGCATATGTACCTGAACCCGGTCATGGCGCGGACGGAATGGCCTATACGCTGCGGCGCGCTGCCAAGCCGGTGAAGGAGGAACCGAAACCTATTTCTCCAACCTCCAACGGAAAGCCGGACGCCGAACCTGAATTCAGCTTGGATACTGCGAGACTAGCGTCGGTCTATCTGAAATGGCTCAAGTACAGATATACCCTGTTTGAGAAATGCGACCAGGATCAGTGTGTGGATCCTGGTGGTGATGGTATTCACTACCTAGATTCGGTACTCCAGACAGAACATGAACCCGCAGATCACTACAATGATGCTATCATTACAGTTCGTGAAGCTGCCGTAGTGAGCGAAATCATAGATGGGCAGACATTATTTGTATTTGAGGACGGTAGCCAGACACATATACCAGATATAGCTGAAATGAGCCAGACGATTGATAACACGGATCCGAATGAGTTATCGGTTAGATATTTCACATTCAATTCTGATTACGAAGATGATGCTACTGTAAAATATGATGAAGGAGCCTATCTTGTCCCAGTACCGAATGCAGAATCTGCATTGCTGGAGATGCAACAATGGACTTCTGACTGTTGGGATATCAAATCTGTTAGAGAATCGAGACATCCTACACCGTGGTTCTCATTGATCCATAAGTACAAGCATGAAGGTCCGTCAGACGAAGCAGTTATGGATATAGCAAAAAGACTAGGATTCCAAGGCAATATGGATAGCCTTGTTATTCTCAGGCCTGGACAGCATCCTGAAAGAGATAGATTACTGAGCTTGAGGCCATCAAAGCTATATTGGGCTATCAATAGTATTGCTGGTGAACGCTCTGGAAAATACGAGACTTGGGTTTCGATACCTGACTCGATTGTATATATCGCAGGCAAAACTGACTGGCATCACCAAGGTTTGGAGGGAGACTGTGGATGCAAATCTGTAATTGAATACCAGGATGAATATTACCCTACAGTATATTCCCAGTTTCCTCAGCAGAACTCAGTGATTGATGATATCGGGAACTGGCTATCAACAAGAGATAATATTGGTATGACCGGTGCCGAGAAGATTTTCTGGTTATTGGTATGGTTTGGGCCAGTCCTTTTAGTTGTATTCGCTCTTACGGTAGGATCCTGATCTGTCCAATGGCCACTGACCTTAACTTAGACCATTTCACTCTGACCGAGACATGAAGTTCGTCGACAGTCTATGTATCGTCATTCCCGCGAAGGCGGGAATCCACTCAGCCCGGCTGGGTAGAACGTGGTGACACCACTCCGAACCGGTATTACACCAGACACTTTATGCCTATTTCAGAACGAAACGGTATTAGTATTTATATTGCCGATAGTTTTTGTATTTGTTATTATTTTCATGTGCTCGTCACCTAATTGATACTATAAGTCATCTATCCTCGGGAGATATATCAAATGTCCATGAAACGACATTTTGTTGACTTGAATGAATTCGACAGCCTCATGCGGCAGGCTTTGGCTCGAACCTATTCTTTAAGAGACAGGTTCGACAACGAGTCCGATTTTAAGTTTGAGCTATACCATAACTTGCATCAACTCAAACTAAATGGTCATCGTCTTGGTTCCAAGTTGCCTGGCTATTCGACCTGTCCCATACACGTAGAAGCGAAGGCCGAAAACGGCAACTCCTCAAAAGCGGACATTTTGATATGCAATCCGACTAGACAGAACATATTCAACTACCCCACGGAAGTCATAATAGAATTGAAGACCAACTTGAATATGAGTGCCTTTCGCAAAGAGATGAAGAAATTCGCAGGTTACAGCGACCGCAACATCCGTAGGCTATATATCATACCTGCTAATAGAAATACTCTCCAACCGAAACAGAAATCTAATATCATGGAGGAATATCCGCAAATAGCTCGCAAGCTGATCATACTCGATAGATCTATGATTCAGACAAGAGTAGCCCAGAAGAAAACCGTTACTGGTCCCAAACGCCCTCTTGTCGATCAAGTCTCAAAGTGTATCAAAACGACGTTGAATTTGTATGGCAAGAGTCGGCGTCAATATCATGGTTTCTTCTGGTGCAATTACGAACATGAACAGAGCAATGGCTGGACATTCCCAGTCGAAGGAGACTTTAACGCCCAATTCTATCGTCGTTTGCGCTCAAAGCTACCCCGAAGCGCTAGTATCCAATCAGAATATCGTCCATCATCAAATGTGAATAGTCGTGTTGACTTTTTCATTGATAGCCCCACTGAAAGTGTCGGTATTGAGGTCAAGATGAATTGGGATCAACTCAGGACACAACCCGATAAAGTCAAGCAAGAGGTGGATTCTATCTTGGATAAGTTTGACGCAATGGATGCGCGTCAAGTCAACCACTCCAATATTCTCGTAGTAATCCAAGGGGAGGATGGGTACAAGCAGAGTTCTAATAACAAGTCGAAAGCCCTGCGGAGCTTGCGTGGAAATGGATTTTCCTTGCACTACTATGATGAGAGGCACAACAGACCCGTAGGCCCGGTAATCATTTAGACAGTAGCTATAACGTGGTGGTCGGCTGAATCACAGAATACCAAGCGAGATGAAGAGTTCATCCAAGCCCGGAGCAAGCGTATAGCAAATCTGGTTGCCGAAATATGCCCGGGGCCTGATTCGGCAGAGTGGGATTATAGGGTGCAGGCCGCCGAAGGATAGGAGACTGGTATGAAAAGCAAGGTGACAGAACAGGGGCTGCTTATCCCCAAGCATCTTCTTAAGGGGTTCGATGAAGCTGACACCCGAAAACGAAACGGCATCATAGTAGTATCTCCTGCCTCTTCCGCTTCTCCAATCAGCCCGGATGATCCTATCTTCAACTTGGGCAAGAATCCCATAGAAGAAGACCTCGGCATGGAAGACGCTTCAGTAAATCTCGACCGAGTATATCTATACGGGTATATGAAACCGCCGTCAGTCCTCGGGTGAACTCCCATTCCCCGTAGAAGGCAGCGGCTCGTCGAAGGGTTCGCCCCTAGCCTCGGCGTCCTTCATGTTCCTGTACCAGGTCAGCCAAGCGGAATTGGCCTGTTTTCTGCCTTGTTCCATGCCCTGTTCTATCCCGCGTTCCTCCCCGCGCTTCTCGAATTTACGTATCAGGTATTGGGCGAGTACCACTATGAGTCCTCCTATGAATTCTGCGACCAGCGGAACGGTTATAGAGAGAACTATGAACAGGGGTAATGCCCTTGAGGAACCATATACCATAGCCTCGATTGTCTCTCGATAACTCCTTGCGCTGTCCTCGACTCCCCACCAGGTGAACGCTATCCAGCCAAGCGTCTGTACGCATAATAGTATAACACAGACGTGCCACCATCGCATGGAGACGCTGATAAGCGAAAGTTGCGATTCGAGGTCGTCGGTGTCTTTCTGGTCTTCTGTCATTGTTTTATTCGCTTACGTTGGCGGCTGGATGAACTCCACGTAGTTGCCCTCTGGGTCCTGGATGTAGCAGATGCCCCGACGTCCCTCCGGCGTGTCGTGGAAGATGGGGTCGGTGATGAACCTGATGCCTCTGCCTTCAGTTTCTCGGCCAGCGCCGCCAGGTCGGTTACGTTGAAGCAGATGTGCGCCGCGCCAAGCTGGTGCCTATGTAGATGTCCCTCCTGGGCTGGGCGGCTCGATGAAATGCACCAACTCCAGCGCGTGCTCCCCTCCGGCTTGCCCACGAACACCAGCGTCCTGTGCGCTCCCGGAATGCCAGTGTGGTCGCCCTCCGGCGGCGCGACGCTGTCCACCTCGCGCATCACCGACAGCCCAAGCGAATCGCGGTAGAACGCCACCATCTTCTCTATATCCTTCACTACGAACCCCGAATGGTTGAATCCCGTTATCATCTCGATGCTCCTTCACACTATCTTGCTGGCCCTTGCGAGACTGCATTGCGCGTTGCAACCCTAACCCCGCGAGTGTATCCTCTTATACTAGAAAATCCATTTTGAGTACAGGGAGTTGTCTTGTTAACCAGAATTCAAGAGTCGCGTATCGGCGCCGTCCTGAAGAAGCTGGACTCGTGGATCACCTGGGGCGTCGTGGGATTCGTCATCGGACTCGCGCTCGGCGTGAACGACCTGTCCGTGTGGCTGGTCGCCATAGGGCTGGGTCTGTTCATCGCGTATCTCGCGCTGCACGGTCCGGCCAAACGCGAGACCGAAGGCCAGCCTGTTCGCCGCTGGCGGCGTGTTCATGATGGCGTGGATGGCGGGCTTCATATTGCGGGGCCTGCTGTCTCTCTAGTTCCGAAGACCCCGCCAATGCCAGATTTCACATTTCCAGACAGACAACAGAACCGCGTACACCTCTTCGTGACGTGCATTGTTGACCAGTTTCTTCCCCGAGGTCGGCGAAGCTGTCGTGAGAACGCTGCGCTCGCTCGGCGACGAAGCGCTATTCAACCCCGCGCAAACGTGCTGCGGGCCAGCCCGCGTTCAATTCAGGATACTGGAAACGAGGCGAAGCCGCTCGCAAGAAGGCTTCTCAGTCAGTACGACGGTTCCGAGCCGGTCGTGCTGCCGTCCGGTTCCTGCGCCGCGATGATTCGCAACTACTACCATGAACTATTCGCCGATGACCCGGTGAACCTGAGAAGGGCCGAGAGGCTCTCCCAAAACGTGTACGAATTCACCGAGTACCTGGCCGAGAGAACGGATGCCGCGCGACTGGACGAACTGTTTGGGAGCGACAAACTCGACAGCAAGGTCGCTTTCCACGAAGCCTGCCACGCCAAGCGCGAACTCGGCGTTGACGCTCAGCCGAAGCGTATTCTGGACAGGCTGGCGGACAGGGTGGAGTTGCCGCAAGCGGAAGTGTGTTGCGGCTTCGGCGGCACTTTCTCGGTTAAATACTCCGACATTTCTGGCGCGATGCTTAGTGAGAAGCTGGATAACGTCGAGGCGAGCGGCGCGGATGTCGTGACTGCCTGCGACTCGAGCTGCCTGATGCACATTCGGGGCGGGCTCCAGCGTCGCGGCAGCGAGGTCAAGGTTGTCCATATAGCTGAGCTTGTCGCCGCAGGGCTGGAGGGCAGGGAGTAAATTGGAGCCTCGCACCAGGCAATTCAGGCAGAACTCGGCAGCCACGTTGTCCGATGAGAACGTGCAGCAGAACCTCGCGGGGCTGTACTCAGGCTTTCACAGCGCGAGGCTGACCGCATCCGCCGCCACGTCGGACTGGCAGGAACTCAGCGATACCGGACGCCGCATCAAGGCGCACGTCATCGAGAACCTGGACTACTACCTCGACCTTCTAGCGCGTAACGTCGAGCGCGCGGGCGGACACGTTTACTTCGCCCGGGACGCGCAGTCCGCTTCGGACTACGTTGCGGGAGTAGCCCGCAAGCACAACGTTGACATGGTTATCAAGAGCAAGTCCATGCTCTCCGAGGAGATGGGGCTGAACGAGAGGCTGGAGGAGGACGGGATCGAGCCGGTCGAAACCGACCTTGGCGAGTACATCGTGCAACTCGCCGGCGATACTCCGTTCCACATAATCGCGCCCGCCATACACAAGTCGCGCGAGGATGTCTCGCAACTGTTCACGGAAACGCTCGGATCGCCGTACTACGAGGACATAGAAGACCTGGGACGCGAAGCGCGCGTCCAACTGCGGCAGAAGTTCATGTCGGCGGGCATGGGAATATCCGGCGCGAATTTCCTTGTGGCCGAAACTGGGACCGTTACGCTCGTCACCAATGAGGGCAACGGGCGGATGTGTACTTCCATGCCGAAGGTCCACGTCGCCATTTCCGGCATGGAGAAGGTGATTCCTTCGATAGAAGACCTCAGCGTCTTCCTGCGCCTTCTGATACGCTCTGCCACCGGCCAGATGCTGTCCAGCTATGTGACGACTGTCACCGGCCCGCGAAGCTCTGAAGAAGAGGACGGTCCCGAGGAGTTCCATCTCGTCATAGTGGACAACGGGCGGTCCCGATTGCTCGCCGACGAGGACTTGCGCGAGGCATTGCTCTGCCTCCGGTGCGGAGCCTGCCTGAACGCCTGCCCGGTGTACAGGAAGGTGGGCGGCCACGCCTACGGCTGGGTGTACCCTGGCCCAATCGGAGCGGTGGTGTCGCCGATGCTGGCCGGGCTGTCAGACGCCAAAGACCTGCCGTATGCCTCAACACTGTGCGGAGCGTGCAAAGAGGCGTGCCCGGTGCAGATAGACATTCCTAGGATGCTGCTCTACCTGCGCAAGGAGTTGACCCAGGGCGACAACTACCCTGATCAGCGAGCCCGCGTCCGCCGCCGAGAGCGCGGCTATGAAGGGATGGCGCGCGTCTGTGTCGTCGGATAAGGCAATCAGGGCCGCGAATCTGTTCGCCAGACTTGGGCAGTCGGTCCTATCCAAAGATGGGAAGATAGCCAAGTTGCCCGGGCCGATGTCCGGCTGGACCGAACATCGAGACTTTCCACCCGCCGCCAAGCCGTTCAGGTCGCGGTGGCGTGAGATGAGCGACGAATGAGCGACCGAGACGACTTCCTGGCCAATATCCGCGGCGCGCTTGGGCGTACAGCGCCTTTGGACGCGCCCGTATCTGAGGCGCCGCACAGCGCGGGCCCTCCGGACGCCCTCGACGAGCGGGTAGGGAGGGTGCGCGAACTGATTTCGCGCGACGCCGACAATCTGATGTCAGTGCTGGCGCGCGTGGCCGTAACGTCGGGCTGGAACGTGAAGCGGGTGGGCAGCGCCGAGGCCGCCGGAGACTACATCATGGATGTAGCGAGGGAGATAGAGGCGCGTTCGCTGGTGTACTCGCTTCACCAGGTGGTGCGGGACGCGCTGCGCCCGGACGCCCTCTCGGAAGCCGGGATGGAAGCCGTGCCGATAGCGCTCGGCCACGAGTCGAAAGAGCGGGACGCCGCGGAACTCGCGGAACTCAAGCGAATCATGGAACGCTCCGACATCGGTGTCACCGGCGTTGATTACGCTATCTCCGAGACCGGCACCTGCGTCATCATACCCCGCGCCGGGGTCAGCAGGCTGGTCTCGCTACTGCCGCCCGTGCATATCGCGCTGGTGGAGAAAGGGCAGGTACTCCCCAGCCTCGACGAACTCTTCACCCTCAGGCGCGATGATTTCGTCAACGGCAACCTGGGCAGCTACATGAACTTGATAACCGGCCCCAGCCGCTCAGCGGACATCGAGTACAAGCTGATTACGGGCGTTCACGGGCCGGGCGAGGTTCACATGGTTCTGGTGGGTTAGGGCTGCGGCTACTGGCAGTCATATCGCGCTAGTCCGCAGTTTATGCCATGCGGTTTGCGAAGGCGGACAAATCTAGATGATTGGCCTAGAGACGGCAACCACGCTCGCCAATTCTGGCCGGGTTTCAATAAATGGACCGCTATGATTATGACAAGCGGGATCATTTCCGCATGGTACGCGCCGGTGCCGAAGAACATCATATAGAAAGCTGTCCAATACGCCAGCGTCAGAGGAATCAGGACGACGGGAAATTTCAGCCAGTAGCTCCAAATGGGCCTGCTGACCGCCGCGGCGCTTGCGGCGACGACGATGACTGTCCAATACCCTTGCGCTACTACCCAGAGAATCGGAACAAATATTCCTCGATAGCTTTCCGGGATTATATTGGGACTAATGAGAGATTTATCGCTTGCCCATAGATGGAAGAACTTCTTGGGAAGAATCACTATCCATTCGTCCGGGTGGTTGACTATATGCTCCAAGCCCATTCTACAGCCTTCCCTATGCCAGTCAAGCTGAGAAAAGTCCGCGAATCGGCTATCAGAGATAGCGCGATGTTCACCTGTCGCTCCGGGCCCGTTACCGACATAGAAGTTATAGCATCCATTCGTGGCGGTCAATATCGGTTCTCCCATTACCAGGAAGTTGCGGGTTGTCCAAGGCAGAATAACCAGAAGAGCAACCGCTAACACAGTGCAAGATAGTGCCAACGCTCTTCCCAGTTTACACTCCCGCATAAACAGCAATATGAACACAACTGATGGAAACAGAAGCATTATCGGACGCACATACACACCGACACCTATGACGAGTCCAAGAATGGTGGCTCTTCGCCAATTCGGAGAACGCGTCAGGTGGAGAATGGCTATCAGAATAAGCAGCACAAATACGGTGTGCAGCGACTGCGTCAGAAGTACCGCTGTAAATGACACAATATGACTTGGAATCAGTGCCATAAGCGCGGCTGCCAAAATAGAGGGCCTGCATGGCAGAAATTCGCGCGCCAGCCTGTAAGTCAACGCCACGCTTATGCTTCCCAGTAGCGCGTTGGCTACTCCTGCCGCCAGCCATGAATGCCCGAACACCGTATAAATCGCTGATAGGAAAGCCGGATAGCCGACAGGCCAGAAAGCGGTGGGCGCGCCGTTAGCCGCCACATAGCCGTAACCTTCGGCCAAACGCCACGCCAAGCCATCATACGCAGCGGCGTCGGAGGCAGGCGCAGTCTGAAACACGAGCGTCCATACAATCCTGACAGCCAGAGCGAAGCACACAACTGCTGCGAGACGCTTGTAATCGTCCTTATCCACGCGCAATATGCTGGCAAGAGACCATCCCCGTATATTAGAAATGATCATATTATCGCCCGATACCTGGGTGGATTTCTCTCCAATCGGATTCCCATACTCTCATGCTTATAAATTCCAGCAGAACGTATTGGCCTGTTCTGATTTTCTTGATTTGATAATCAGGTAGTGGGTGGAAAGTTATGCATAACTTGTCGTCCCTGAATCCGTTCTGGTCGAAAGAGAAGTCCTGTCTGTCGAAACCAGCGTTTCGGCGTTCGTCAGCCAGGTCATTCATGTCGACCGGAACGATGTGCAAAAAGAAGGTCGCGGCGGTGTCATAGCGGTTGCAGATACGATTTACATAAGTCAGTTTATCGTCATTGAGATAGACGTTGTATTCGGCGCTGATTATGAGATCTCCCATATCATCCTCGCTCCAGGCGGGCGCCAAGTTTGTAGCTATCTGTCTGAAATTCTCAATGACGTACAGCGGATAGCCGTTCACTTGTACGATTCGCGCCTCGCCATCGTGGAATTTTTCAACTATTTCATCAAGCTCCTCAACCGAAACTTCGTCATGGAACAGCAGGAATAGTCTTTCGATGGGGACATCCGCGTGGGCAAGGGAGTATAGCATGACCATGATATTGTCATGCAAGTCTCTGGCGCACTCCAGCCTGCCTTCATCGGACATCGGAGACCTGAGCAAACACCTTCCATAGAAATAGCCTTTGCGCTCCGAGCCATGATAGAACCGGACGATTGGAGCGGCGTATCTTCCGACGTATGCCGCGTCTCCTTCATTGACGTATGCTTCCAAAGCGGCGAGCGCCTGTTTGACGTCGCTGTGGGCTTGATGTGGATTGACTTTAGTGAGGTTGTAGGTCCCACCAATCGCTACCACACAGACTATCGCGACCGTCAGCCAACGCCTGGCGGGGCCAGTGGCGAAGCCGCGAGTTGCCGAATGAAGCGTGTATCCGGTGGCGAGAAATACGATGGGACTAAGGTAGATGTTCTGGCGTATATCGCCAAGAGGGTAGGCTTTCACAAGCGCGGCGCATGAGGCGATTGCGATGGAGAGCAGGAAGAGAACAGGGATAGGGTCGAAGCGAAGCCTTCTCCATGACCACATAAAGATGAGAGCGAACGATATGAGCGCGAGGGCGGCGACCGCTTCCCAAACGTGATAGCCCATCATCCGCCATACTCGGTTGGCGACGAATTCGGCGACTTGAACAGGGTTGGAGAGGCTGTCCTGGTAGTAACTCTGTTTCAGATACCCTGAGACAGCCCAGCCGCCTCCGTCCCATTGACCGGACAGGGTTGCGAGAGCGACGGCGCAGCCCGCGGCAAAGCAGGCGCAGGGCCAGAATATGTCCCGCGCAAGCCCGGTAAAGGCGCGAAGCCAGTCCGAGGGACTGAACCGGGGGCGGGATCGGAAATCTGCCCAGATTACGCCTATCGGGATGGTTGCTATTATGGCGACCGAGAAGAGCGTGAGGCCGTACTGGAGTGTGGGGGCAATGAACAGCGTTACGCAGAGCGGGAGTTTCTTCCTATCTCTCAGATAGAGGAGAAGGCTGACAATCAACAGGGTGGCGACTAGCGCGTCCACGCCGTACTCTCTCGCGTCGCGGGCGTGTTCGATGCCAGCGGAGGAGAGCGTCGCCAGAAGGCCGGCTATGAATGCCACCGCGCGACTGACTCCCGCGTGGGGCAGCAGGAATAAGAAGACGGCGACTGTCAGCGTACTGGCGAGCGCGGGAATGAACCTGACGCTGAGCGGTGAACTTTCGACTAATTGCACCGCCCAGAGGATGTATGGATAGAGTATCGGCGAGGAGTTTCTGTGGCGAGTGTAGAGGACGACTTCCCAGAAAGTTCCCCTCGAATTATTGGCGACTGCCGCTTCGTCAAGCCAGAGAGAGTGTTCAGACAGATTGTAGAATCGGAGCGCCGCTGCCGCAATGAGCAGCACTAGGCAGGCTAAGTAGTATAGATACGCTGAAGAGGGTTTCAGTGATGGTAGTTTCACAGGAAATTCCCTCGAAAGGGATTGACGCAATTCACAGTTGTCCGGGAGCATGGCACTTACGAAATATCGCCCAGAACGCTCGCCCCAACTTTCATCATTCGCGCTGCTTGGGCTGTGGCTGTGGCTATCAGGTCGGGGGCGCGGGATGAGGCTTCTTCCAGGGTCATGGGGGCGTTGGTGATGGCGAGGGCGGCGTCTATGCCGTGGTCGTGGACGAGGGTGTAGCGGTCGCCGAGGGTTCCGGCTATGGCTATGACGGGGATGCCTAATCGCTTGGCGCGCTCGGCTACGCCAATGGGGGCCTTGCTGTAAATGGTCTGGTAGTCGAGCGCGCCTTCGCCTGTGAGAACGAGGTCGGCGCCCTCCAGCGCGGCGTCGAGGCCGACGGTGTCCAGAACGATGTCCACGCCAGCGCGTAGTTCGGCGTCGAGGAAGGCGACCATGCCGCCGCCGAGTCCGCCGGCCGCGCCCGCTCCCTGAAGGTCGTTTATCTCGGCTCTGATGTCCTGGCTGACTATGTTCGAGAAGTGGAGCAGGGCGTCGTCCAGGGTTTGCACCATCTGGGGCGTCGCGCCCTTCTGAGGGCCGTAGATGGCGGACGCGCCCTCGGGGCCGGTGAGGGGGTTGCTCACGTCGCAGGCGACGAGGAAGGCGGATTCGGATACGCGGGAGTCAATGCCGGTCATGTCAATGCGGCTGAGGTTGGCGAGGGCCGCGCCTCCGTGGGGCAGTTCGTCTCCGGCGTCGTCGAGCAGGCGGACGCCGAGCGCCTGGGCCATGCCCGCGCCGGCGTCGTTGGTCGCGCTGCCGCCGATTCCCATGATGAATCGCCTGAAGCCGGCGTCCAGCGCCTCACGGACAACTTCGCCCAGGCCGTAGGTGGTGGCGTTGAGCGGGTCCCTGCGGTCGAGCGGGACGAGAGCCAGGCCCGACGTTCGCGCCATCTCTATGACGGCGGTGACGCCGTCGCCCATCGCGCCCCATTGGGCGGTTCTGCGCTCTCCCAGGGGGCCGGTGACCTCAGCCTCGCGTATCTGGCCGCCTGAGACCTCGACAAGGGTTTCGAGCGTGCCGTCGCCGCCGTCGGCTACGGGGGAGAGGACGATCCGGGCGTCGGGGAATACTTCCAGGACACCCTTACGCATCGCGCGGGCGGCGTCGAGCGCGGATATGCTTCCTTTGAACGTTTGGGGGGCAATGACAATCTTCATAGTGGGCGGATTATACACCCAAGCGGACTCGTGATACACCACGAGTTGGGAGGGACACCCCCATCCCCGTATCAAGTACGGGGCAGGCTCTAGCCTGCCCCCGTCGAGGGGGACTTTGGGACTCGTCCTTCGACAAGCTCAGGACGAACGGTTTATTGATTTACATACCCCTCTCTCAGCCCATCCAGGGGGAAGGGACTTGGGGACTCGTCCTTCGACAGGCTTCCTTCGACAGGCTTCCTTCGACAGGCTTCCTTCGACAGGCTTCCTTCGACAGGCTCAGGACGAACGATTTATTGACTCACATATTTCAGGGGTCTTCTTCGGAGGGGGGCGTGGCGCCCCAGAGCAGTTCGGCGCGCATCCGGAGGCTGCGCACGGCCTGTTCCTTGATCCGTTCGCTTTCTTCTTCGGTGAACTTGGGGAATTCTATGCCGTAGTAGGGACATTCTTCGTTCTCGGGACAGGGAATATCCCTGCCTTCTTCTTCGGCTATGGCGCAGGGGCAGTCATCCAGCGAGTCGTCGCCATCCACTATGTCCAGGATCTCCTGGGGCAGCGCTTCTCTGATGGGGCTGGATTCCTCGTAGGCTTCGACGGCGTCTGAGATATACTCGGAGACGGTGGGAGTCAGAGCGAGGGTTGGATGCGCTTCAGTCTGAGGTTCGGGGGCGTGGTCTGAACCGTGATTCGTTTGATTTTCGTGATGGTCTGTGATTTGGGAGTCAGCCGGGGCGGGTTCGGACCATGCGGACACGGGGCCGAAGCCGCGCAGAAGCAGTTCTCTGCCAGCGGCTATGCGGTGATGGGGCTTGAAGCCTTCATCGTTTCGGAATCCGTCCATTATCTCCGAGTAGAGCCGGATGACGATTTTGCCGTCGTCGGTGAGTTCTCTTGCGTATTGCGCCAGATCCTCGCGCGCCTCTTCCATCTCCGGGGAGACGTCGGCATGTCGAGGTTTGGACTTGGAAGCGCGTCGCCTAGGGGGAGACGGGTTTGCGCGTATGTAGTCTTCGAACTCGGAGAGGCCGATCTTGACGAGTTCTTTGGCGGCGTCCATGCGATGGTTGGGCTGGAAGCCTTCGGAGTCGAGTCTGCCGTCGGCGACCTGCATGAAGAACTGGACGACGCGTCGTCCGTCGTCGGTTACTTCGGCGACTATGTTGGCTAGTCGCTGTTGTGGGGTGAGATTTTCGGTGGCGGTGGTCAATTTTCAATTATGAATTACCAGTTGTCAGGGCCTGGATGTCGGAATGTATGTTCTTGAGGGATAGTGTACGAATGTTCGGGTGGGGTTGTCAAGGGGGAATTTGCGCGAGGCGGGATTTGCGGGGTCAACGCTCCGGGCGCGTTGGCACGATTCCTGGCTGAACGCGAAGCCGCTTACTTAGAGTGAGCGAGGGATCGGAAGTCACGTTCCTTACTCTTGACAGCAGACAGAGGGAAGTCGCGGCGGTACTGGGGTTTCGGGTCTAAGGCGTGTACTACTTCCGATGTGGCGGGATTCTACGGGGCCGTGTTCGGGTGTCACTACTTCCAGAGATTGTCTATGTCCGCTATAACTGCATCCGCGCAATCCTTCTTGTTCAACTTTCTCAAGCATCTAGCGGCTGCTAGTCTTGGCTCTGTGCCTTTTGATCGGTGAAGCAGGAGGTTGCAGGCACTTTCGTAGTGTTCGAGTGCGTTCTTGTAGCTGTCTTGTTTCTTCTGTTTCTCAACAGCTTGTCCCAGCAGGAAGAAAATCTTGCCCTTTTGCTCGATGCCCTCGACGTTCTTATTCCCGCGAATTAGCGTTTTCAGGATTCTCTCTGCAAGTTCCAACTTTCCTCGTTCTATCAGCATCTTTGCCGCGTGAACCAATGGCCATGCCTCGTTGATTAGGCCGACGTAGCCATGGACGTCTCGATAGACGGATTCTCGGTGTATGCCTTCTGAACGCAGCCAGGCAAGCAGAGCAGGTTTATATTTCCAAGGAATTGTCTTGATGTCACAAGTATCCGGTTTGAACTCTCCATTTTCTGACCAAACTAGTACACTTTGTTGGTCAATCTGCCTGCCAGCCGTTTGTCCGGCATTATCGTGATGATGTCCGCTTGGGTTACGGACAGACAAGCCATAGCGATCCTTCGCTCTTTTGCTAGAAAAGAATATGATGCGCCCCCCATAGCAGTACTTAAGTTTTTCGCAGGCGAAGTATAGCGCAATGCGCCAATCTAAGCTGAAATCTATCAGGGGAGTCGGCGCTCCGTAGTGTTGGAGAGTCGCAATCGCTTCAAACTCTCTACCTTCCATAATGTCGCCGCCAAAATATGACGATGCTTCTCGCGCTATGATTCGGTTGGATTCATCTGAGTTGAACACTTTGGCTATATTCTTGTCTGCGGCAGAGGATACTTCCTTGACGCTATCCTCAATCCTCCTGAGCAGACTGGATTGAACCTCTCTGTAATACTCCGGTTCACCCCTAAAGATGAGATTCTTACATCGGCTGGGATGCCGATTGAATTTCTTTTCCAGTTCGCATATGAACTGGTTAACCTCCTCTCTATCTGGGAACACGGAAACTCCTCTCTTCGTTCTTCCTAGTAGGATAAATTCATTCCTGATAGTCTTTTCAAGGGCTAAGATCGTTGCTCAGTTCCCACTCCGCTTGACGAAGGGCAAAGTCGTATGAGACTGCATCGCCTTCCAATTCTGAGATTTTAGCGCGGCATAGCCAACCAGCCGCCGCTGATTCGGATGATTGGGCATTGATTATAGCATCGCCGCATATTTTCCATGCCTCATCGAAGTTGCCCGAGTCTATCAGCGCATAGGCGTATTCGAGCGAATCCTGGCGGGCCGGATTTTCCACCGGTCGGTTCAGGCGGCGGTATATGCCGTCTATACATGAGTTGACGCAGGTCTGGCCCATTCCAAGCGCGGCGCATTCTTCCTGGCAGTATCTTTGAATTTCGGATGGACTCGGCGCTCGTTGCCTAGGTTCTGGTTCGGAAGTGTCAGAACATTGGGACGCCACTCCAACTATTATCACGACCGCTATGCCTATCAGAACAGCGAAGACGCAACCGGCGTTTCCTCCCGCGGCGCTCTGATCTGTCTGGTCGTCCGAGCTTGATTCTTCATCAGGCTGGCCAGGGCTTGAAAATGCGTGGCGTAGAGTTCTTCCTTGCATAAGGAACCCCCTTGTGGCTTGGATGCAAGCTACCTACCACAGTCGCCCGTCTCCGAATATGAGCCTCAAGGGGGCATGGATGCCCCACCCAAGCCAAAGGGCAGACTCATATTCGGTTCGGAATGGAGTCCGAGAAGGACTCCGGAGAACTGTGGTAGGTTCAGGGAGTATGGTAAAGCAGGGTTATGTGAAAATCAATCGGGAAGGGAAGCGTTGAATCTGCGTTAATTTCGCCGATGGTCTCTGTGGACATCGGCTGATTGTCGGGTTTGTATGCGGCTAATTGCAAGGTTAAGTATCGGCTGATTGTAAGTTTGAGGTGAGAGGGGTTTATCTTGGGAATGCACGCGATGGGAATTCGCGCTTAGTTCTTTTCTCAGAAATTGGATGTGATAGTATATGAATCATAGACTGAACAGAGGATGTTTCTATGCCCAGGCAGAAGAGTTCTGTCCCGACTCGACAGTTGTACGCGCAGATCAGGGAGGACCTGTATCTGAGCGCGAAGGCGAGGGCCGCCGAAATGCGCGTTCCGCTCAGAACTTTTCTGGAAAACGCTCTCGAGATGGCGCTGAACGGCGAGCAGTCGCAGCCCGGCCAGGCGAAGGCCGAATCGGTATGGAATGACGAATATCTCTCGATGCAGCAGCGTCAGCCGGTCGGGTCGCCCGTGCAGCTAACGGCTGAAGAGGCTGCCGCTATCCTCAATGAAGCGGTTGGTTCCGACGCGCGGTAGGTTCTGTTGACATTTGATGTTTCGGCTATACAGACGGTCGTCGGACAACATTCGTTGCACTCCGCAGCTATGGATTCCCGCTTTCGCGGGAATGACGGTTTGAGTATTGCGGAGTGTCGGTACGAAAACGAAAGACCCTGGGATCTGTCGTGCGCGTTTTATGAGGTGAGGAGCGATTATCTATGGACGCCGAAGTAATCCTGGACACCAGGATAGTGGAGAGCGTCTGGCGTGGCGGCGCGGAGTCCGACTGGATTTCAAGGGTCGTCGCGGGGGATACGAAAGCCGCCGTTTCGACGCTTTCCGTCGCGGAAGCTGTCCGCAGACTCCCGGACAGGCGCGCCGAGATACAGCTTGTCGCGCTGCTCTCGATGGTGGACGTGATAGACGTGAGTGACGAGATCGCCAGGCGAGCGGGTGGCATAGCGCGAGAACTGGAGTCGGACGACCCTTCTCTCATGCCCAACGCCGTCGTCGCCGCGACCGCGCTCGAAGCGGGTCTGCCCGTCGCCTGCGTGGATGATGATTTCTTCGAGGCGATGGGGTGCAAGGTGGCATCGCTGCCATGACTTTCTTCGGTTCACACATTTGTCATACCAATTCAGAATGAAGTCACCATGTTCTGCCCAACCGGGCGCGATGGATTCCCGCGAAAGCGGGAATGACGGTAGGGTTTGCCTCAGAGATTCACGGCATAGCCAGACTTAAATGGTATCAGAATCGGGATTTAGGGGATGTACAGGATGCGAGACAGCGGGCGTGGATCATGACGGAACGACGGTTATGCACACTACGGCGGGCGCTTCTCGCGCTCGGCGTTCTGTCAATTCTGGTTTCGGCTGTGGCCGGGGTGGTCAACGCGCAAACTGAATCGGAGACCGGCGGGATTGTAGTCGGCAGCCTCGACGCCCCGATTGATCCGGTGACGGCGCGTATTCTCAGGGGGTGGATAAGCGACGCTCACGACGGCGGCGCGGGGTTGTTCGTACTCGAACTCGACACTCCGGGCGGCGATCTGGAATCTATGCGCGAGATGGTGGGGGACATACTGGATTCGCCCGTGCCTGTGGCGGTCCTGGTGACGCCGTCGGGGTCGAGGGCGGCGTCGGCGGGCACGTTCATACTGGCGTCGGCGCACATCGCGGCGATGTCTCCCGGAACCAACGTGGGGGCCGCGTCTCCCGTCGGAGCGGGCGGGGAAGAGCTTCCCGAAACCATAAAAGAGAAGACCACGCAGGACGCCGCCGCCCTGCTTCGGAGCATCGCGGACCAGCGCGACAGAAATTCGGAAGCGCTGGTGAAGACGATCACGGAGGCCGCTTCATACTCCGACACCGAGGCGCTGGAGCTCGGGATTCTGGACCTGCTTGCGGCGAACACATCCGACCTGCTGGACAAGATTGATGGCAGGGAAGCGCTGGTTCAGGGCAGCCTTCGCACTATCGAGACCGAAGGTCTGTCTGTCGAGCGCGCCGAAGTTACCCCTATTCAGCGGACGCTGCGATTTCTCGCCAACCCGACGCTCGTGTTCATACTGATCGCGCTGGGCGGGATATTCATTCTGTTCGAGATCCTGATACCGGGCGGCTGGGTCGCGGGGGTGCTTGGCGCCGGGATGCTGCTGCTCGCTTTCCTCGGGCTGGGCAGCCTGCCGGTGAACTGGATCGGGCTGGTTCTCATTGGCGCCGGTCTTATCCTGTTCTTCGTAGAGCTTCAAGCGCCGGGCTGGGGCGGCTTCGGGCTGGCGGGCGGCGTCAGCTTCATCCTGGGCGGATTTCTGCTTTTCGGGGATACAAGTATCCCCGGCCTGCCCGCACCCGACGTGAGGGTCGGGTACGGAGCGCTGGGAGTGACGGCGGCGTTCATGGCAATCAGCCTGGTCGGGCTGTGGCACTTCTCGCGCAAGGCCAGGAACATAACCGTCGTGACCAGAGAGTCTCAGATCATCGGGCAGGTGGGCACTGTGCGAAGAATCCTGGAGCCGAGAGGCACGGTGTACGCCGCGGGCGAACTGTGGACGGCTGAGTCGCTCTCCGGCGAAACAATCGAAGTGGGGGAGAGCGTCGTCGTAACAGACATGGACGGTGTTATACTGACAGTGCGGAAAGAGGAGTGACGCCGTCGGCGCTTCGTGATTTCGGGTTCCCGCCAGGAGAGTGTCATGCCAGAACTGGAATCTCTTAGCTGGCTTTCAAGCGCCGAGGTAGTATTCGCGCTGATTGCCGTCGGCACGGTTCTGCTCCTGGTCGAGATTGCGAGCCCGGGGGGATGGATTGCCGGTATCGCGGGCGTGGCGCTGCTCGCCCTCGCGGGGCTGGCGCTTCTCAGCCTGCCATTCAGTTGGATAGGACTGGCGCTCATCGCAGTCGGGTTGGGGCTGTTTCTGTTCGAGTTCACCGGAGGATCGGACTACGGAGCGTTTGGTGCCGCCGGCGTCATCAGTTTCGCAGTCGGTGGCCTGTTTCTATTCGACAACAGAACCGTCCTAGGATTTGGAGCATTCGGCGGCACTGTAGCGTTAATGTGCGCGAGTCTCGCCGGCCTCTGGTACTTTGCCAGGAAGGCCCGAAACATACACAGCCCATCGAGGGATTCTCAGATGGTGGGACAGGTAGGCACCGTGCGAGCCGACCTCGATCCTACGGGAACCGTCCAGGTCGCCAACGAACTCTGGACAGCCGAATCGGACTCCGGAGAACCTATCGAGTCAGGTGAAAGAGTTATGGTCACCGAAGTGGATGGCCTAACGTTGAAAGTATTCAGAGATCCGCTGTCATCCAATCCAACAGAGAGGAGCTAACATGATTCCGAACATAAAGGTCATCAAGCAATATGAACGTCTCGCGCTATTCACGCTGGGCAAGTACTCGGGGCTTATGCAGCCCGGCCTGCGAGTCCTGTTCTGGCCGTTCCACTCCACCCAGAGGGTGGACCTGAGGGAAGAGGTGCTGGACATACCCAGGCAGACGAACATCACCAAGGACAACGCGCCCATCGAGATTGACTTTCTGGTCTATATGCGAATCATGGAAAACCAGGCTGAGAAGGCGGTACTGGAGGTAGTGGACTACTACAGCGCGGTCGTTGGCATAGCTACCACGACGCTGCGCGCCGTCATCGGCGAGATGAGCGTTGACGACGTGCTGTCCCAGCGCGAGCGCATCAACGAGGAACTGCGAATCAAGCTGGACGAGATTACGGAGCGGTGGGGAATAAAGGTCACCCAGGTAGAAATCCGCGAGATCGAGCCGGCGCGGGACATTCAGGAGGCGATGAACCGGCAGATGTCGGCGGAGAGGATCCGTCGCGCGGTGGTTACGGAGGCAGAGGGAACGCGGCAGGCGGCAGTCACAGTGGCGGAGGGCGAGAAGTCGGCCGCCATTCTCAGGGCCGAAGGACATCGCCAGTCCGAAATTCTCACCGCCGAGGGAGACCAGCAGGCCGCGGTTCTGAGGGCCGAGGGCTTCAGTACCGCGCTGGACAAAATACACCAGGTGGCAAACGGGATAGACGCCAACACGCTCAGCCTACAGTATTTCGACACGCTGAAATCGCTCGGCGACAGCCCCAGTTCCAAGTTCATCTTCCCGATGGAATTTACCCAGTTGCTCAACCCGTTCCTGAACGCGGCGGCGGGCGGCGGGTCAACTTCCGGCAGGCAGGGGAATGGGACAGGGGAAGACTAGGGGCGAAAGATCGGCGTCGGGTTATTGGGCGCGCGATTATAGCAAGCGAGGGAGGACACAAGCAGGGAGACCGGCTGGGACAACAATCGCCTCTAAACGCGATTCTGAAAGGACCGAAAGGCTACTCACCGCGAAGGCGTCGAATTTCGGCTTCGAGTTCGGACACACGGCCTTCCGCTTCCTGGTGGGTGCGTAGATAAGTCTGCGCGATTGGGTCGTAGAACCGCAGTCTTGCGTCCTCCCAGTACAGAAACAGCCCCAGCGCCTCGCTGTAACCTCGCCACCGGCTCTTGCCAAGCCGCTTGATCTCTATGGGCTGATACTCCCCGTCGAGCAGACGGTCTCCGGCAAGGGCGGCGTCGTGGTACTCGCCCTCTGCCGGATCGAACCGCCAATACTCCGGTATGCCGTTGCGCTCATAGTCGAGGCGCTTGGCCGTGTAGTCCACAATACCTGTCGTCTTGGACGCCACCTCCAGGACGAAGTCAGGCGGCTTGCCCTGGCGGTCTATCGCGTAACCTCCCATTCGATAGACGTCAGCGATGTCGCAGTCGAAGGCCACGATCAGGTCGGGTACCCGGTAGCCTTCCCATGGTTCCAGTGTCGGCGCGACCGGGACCTCCCCATGCACCAGGGTTCCATGACGCTTGGAGAAGTGGATCAGCAGACTGGTCAGAACCGATTGGAGGTGGAGGTGGGAGGTGTTCTGCATATCTTCTCGTGGCGGAAGCTCGGGAAAGCGTTCGAGTCTGCCCGGTTCCTGCGTGAGTGTGGTCGTCTTGCTGGTCATCATGGACCTCTCGGAACTTGGTGGACGGAGCGGCCACCTACTGAGAACATTGTACCACTACGATTCAAATGTGGTCCTTGATGGCGCGGGCGACCGTGAGAGTCATGCCCGGCACCGAGGCGACGTCTTCGAGCGACGCTTCCCGGATGTTCTTCACCGAGCCGAACCTGCGGATGAGCATCTTCTTGCGCTTGGGGCCGACTCCGGGCACCAGGTCCAGCGACGACCTGACGCTGCTCTTGGAGCGTCGCTGACGGTGGAACGTGATGGCGAACCTGTGCGCCTCGTCTCGCGCACGCTGCACCAGGAACAGCCCCTGCGAATCTCTGGGCAGGACAATCGGGTCTTTCTCGTAGGGGACGAACAGTTCCTCGTTCTCCTTGGCCAGGCTGCATAGCGGGACGTCGTCAATACCGAGTTCCAGAAAAACCTGCAACGCCGCGCCGAGGTGTCCCTTGCCGCCGTCTATTATCACGAGGTCGGGGATGATGCCCCAGGTATTGTTGGATTTGCCGTTCGTGGGATGAACGCCGTTCTCACGCTCCCTCTTGCGAGCCTCGGCAAGACGCTTGAACCGCCTGGTCAGAACCTCCCGCATCATCGAGTAGTCGTCTATGCCCGCGACTTTCTTGATCTGGAAGCGGCGATAGTCGGAACTCTTGGGCTTGCCGTCCTCGAACACGACCATGCTTCCGACCGAGTTTGTCCCCTGGATATTGGAGATGTCGTAGCACTCGATCCGGGCAGGCGGCTGGGGC
This sequence comes from Dehalococcoidia bacterium, assembly GCA_965202815.1. GTDB lineage: Bacteria > Chloroflexota > Dehalococcoidia > Lucifugimonadales > UBA1123 > VXRN01. The sequence continues at coordinate 345,133 of CBDBCD010000001.1, read as the reverse complement.
AGGTTGAGCGCCTCCTGGAGTTCCTCGGTGGCCTTCGCGTTGTTGGTTGACTCGTGGATTCTCCTGATGGTCAGCTGTTCAAGGCCCTGGGCGGCATTCTGCGCCACCATGTCAACCAGCTTCTTCTTCTCGCCTCGCTGGGGAACGCGCAGATACACCGCCGCCTGCCTCTTGGTCCGCAGCCAACCCTCGATGGCCTTGAGGTCGTCGGGCAAATACTGCAGCAATACGGTGCGTGGAACGTATGGATTCGCGGTGTAGAACTGCTTCACGAAGGCCGCAAGCACCTCCGCGGGCTCGTCTCCGTCCGCGCGGTGCATGAGGAAATTCTCGCGGCCAATCAGCTTACCCTGCCTGATGAAGAATACCTCGACCCATGCGTCTCGGTTGCGCTGGGCGAGCGCTATGACGTCCACGTTCTCGTTGGTCAGTTGGAGGACCTTCTGGCCCTCGTGAACCTTCTCGATAGCGACAATCTGGTCTCTGAGGACGGCGGCGCGCTCGAATTCCAGGTTCTCGGAAGACGCTTCCATCCGTGTGCGGATGCCCTTGACGACCTGCTCGGTCCGACCCTCGAGGAATAGGGCTACCTGGTCAATGATCTCGTGGTACTGCTTCTCATTCACTTCGCCGATGCACGGGCCCGCGCAGCGGTGGATGTAGTAGTCCAGGCAGGCCCTGTCGTCGTTCCCCGTGATCGTCTTGGTGCAGGAGCGGTAGGGGAACAGCTTCTTGAGGAGCGCGAGCGTCTTGCGTACGCTGGACGCGCTTGCGAATGGGCCGAAGTAGCGCGCTCCGTCTTCCTTCACCCTTCGGGTAACGTAAACGAGCGGAAACTCCTCGGTCGTATCTATTTTGATGAACGGGTAGGATTTGTCGTCTTTGAGTCGGGCGTTGTACTGGGGCTGGCGCTCCTTGATGAGATTGCTTTCGAGGATCAGCGCTTCCTGCTCCGACTCGGTGACGATGAACTCGAAGTCGGTGATCCGGCGCACCATCTGCCTGATCTTGGGCGGCAGGTCGTAAGGGGAGCCGAAGTAGCTGGAGACGCGCGAGCGGAGTCTCGCCGCCTTTCCCACGTAGAGAATTGCGCCGGAGCCGTCGCGCATCAAATACACGCCCGGCTTCGCCGGCAGGGCGCGCAAGCGCTCTATAAAAGTTGGAGTCTCCGCTACGACCACGCTGCCCCTCGCGGTCTCATGGACCTCGTTCATAACGGCATTCACTCCGCCAGGGATCAGACGCCGCCGATGTCTCTGCTGTGTGTGTCTAACGCTAAGCCTGCCCCAGTACCACCGTGAGCGCCGCGAGCGCGACCGCCATTACCGCGGTCACCGCGGCTATTCGCTTGAGTTCGGATCCCAGGTAGGCGTACATAGGCAGCGGCTCGTATGTCGCCGCGCGGTTCTGCGCGGCCCTGGTGCGGGCGCTGGGAGCCGCCGCAACGCTTCGCGGCCGGCGCTGCGCCGTCGGAGCCGTTACCGCCGGGGTCTGCGCCTGCGCCTGCGCCGTCGCGGTTGCCGCCGCAGGGGTTGCGCGTCTCCGGCTGGGCGCGGCTATACTGGCCGTCGGCTGTTCGGATGTCTTCTGTCTGCGTCCGCCGCCCCTGCGTCTTCGACGCTGGCTCAGCTTTGCCTGGCGGGAGGCGGCTCGCTTGTTCTTGCTTGGCATTTGTTTCTGCCTCCTTCAGAGGAGATATGCGACAAGATAAGGATAAACTTGTTTGCGGCGAGTTTCAAATCAGGCTCTGGGGTGGGCGTGGTCATATTCACTGCGAACGTGTTCACTCGTCAGATGGGTGTAAACCTGCGTCGTATTGATGCTAGCGTGTCCCAGCAACTCCTGGACATGTCTCAGGGGAGCGCCGCCATGCAGGAGATGCGTGGCGAAACTGTGCCTGAGTGTGTGAGGCGTGATCTTATCGTCGAGGCCCACTTTCCTGCAATAGCCCTTCAGGATCAGCCAGAAACCCTGGCGAGTCAGCCGATTTCCTCTCCGGTTGAGGAACAGGGCGGAGCCGGACTTCGATCCCAGCAGGCCCGGACGCACCTCTTCGATGTAGAATCTCACCGACTCGATGGCCTGGTTATGAACCGGCACGACTCGTTCCTTGCCGCCCTTGCCGAAGCATCTGACCGCTCCTGTTTCGAGCGATACGTCCTCCAGGTCGAGGGAGAGCAGTTCGCTCACCCTCATGCCGCTGGCGTAGAGTAGCTCCAGCATCGCCTGATCTCGGGTCGCTTCGGGTGTGTGGACCTGGCCCGGCGCGGCGAGAAGCCTGTCAACTTCCTCGACAGCCAGGGCTTTGGGAAGCGTCCTCCCGACTCTCGGCGCGCTGACGTTTGACGTTGGGTTGCCTTCCAGCGTACCTTCAGCCACCAGAAACCCGAACAACGATTTGGCGGATGCAATCTTGCGCGCCCTGGTCGTTTCCGAATATCCTAATCCATGGAGGTAGAGTACATATTCGGAGATCGTTTGCTCGCTTACGTCCTCCCAGGCGACATTTCCGTTCGGCGACTGGAGAAACTCTGTAAGTTGTTCAAGATCGTTTCGATAGGCCGCCAGGGTATTCGGCGAAGCGCCGCGTTCCACGGTCATGTAGTGCAGGAAATTTTCCACGAATTCGTTCATGAACTATGCCTTCGTATCGGTAAGGATAGGGAACCATTCTAACAGACGACATCGAGAGAGTAAGCGGTTCCGCGACCTCCAAATTGGCAAGCTCCGCGCGGCAATCTCGAGAAATGCCACGATTAGCGAAATTCAGGATAGTTCTGGATGATTGAAATTGACATCGGCCCCAACCTGGTGGCCTTCGGTTCGTTCGTGCTGAGTTGGCACGGTTTCTTCAGTTTCATAGCCGTTGCCATGGCGGTGTTCCTGGTCGGCAGATGGGCGCCTATGCGGGGCGTTCATCCCGACGACGTGTATTCGATTGCGACCTGGGCGATTGTGGGCGGGATAGTCGGCGCCAGGGCCGTCCACGTGATTGACCACTGGAGCTTCTACCAGAGCAATCCGGGCCAGATGATAGCCGTCTGGAACGGAGGAATCGGACTCTGGGGAGGCATCCTTGGAGGATTTCTCGCCGGGGCGGGATACGCCCTTTGGAGGAAGCATCCGGTCGGCGTCATCGCGGACCTAACGGCCCCCGCGATGCTCTTCGTACAGAGCATCGGGCGTCTGGGCGACATAGTGAACGGCGAGCACTGCGCGAAAGCGTGGGATTTTGCGTTTGGGTTTATTTGGACTAATCCGGCATCCGACGCCGGGCGTTGTGTAAACGGCGTTGGCGTATCGGTGCAACCCGTGATCGCATACGAGATGATCTGGAATATGGTCTCACTGCTTGTAATCTGGAAACTGCGGAACCGGCTGCGCCCGGACGGTATGCTCTTCGCGCTGTACCTGGCGCTGTACTCGCTGGGCAGGTTCGGGGTAACTTTCCTACGAGAGGACAGGATATGGGCGTTCGGGATGCAGGAAGCGCAGTACATCGCGCTGCTCGTGCTCGCGATCACGGCGCCTCTGCTGCTGATCAAGGCGCGTCCGATCCCGGCGGATGAAGTATCGGTTGGTCCGGTCATGCCGGTTGAGCAGGGGACGAGAGCCGAGCGCAGAAGGCGAAGGCGAGGGTAGGGCGCAGAACGGAATGAGGTTGATCTGAGAGAAAAGATAGTCGGGGTAGTCGTTATTTCACCAGTTGCAATATCACGCCTACGATACCTGATACCAGACCGCCGCCCGCGACGCCAATCATCACCATCATCAGGCGGTGCATATCGTCCATGCGCCGATTCAGGCCGTTGAACTCACCACGCAGTTCGCCAATCTGCTCGCGCAATTCGCCAATCTGACTTTCAACCGTAGGTGAGGTCAACCTTCTCTCCTTGGAGCCTAAGCAATGTAGCCGACATAGCCCTGAGTCCGTTTAGTATATCACAGCGTGTTCCGCAGACGTTGAGGCACAACGTAAATCTGTCTCATGTCGGTCTTCCACTAAGAAGATAGCGCAAAGTCTTCGACCACGAGCTGAAGGCTGGTCGCGCCGCGCCAAGTGTTCAACTCCATACTGTACGCGATGTCGAGATATGTACCCGGTCTGGAATGGCTGATGCGTTCGCCCTGCCTGAAGGCAATTGCGTCCCAGGAAGAGCCATCGCGGTCTTGTACGGTCATCTTCAGGTGTCTGCCGGCTCCGACGCGGGTGGAATTGACTACGCAAAGCCCATCTGAAGCGAACAGCGGCTGGGGATTGGACTGGCCGAACGGTTCGAGTTCACGGGTGAAATCGAACAGATCGCTGGATACGAGCGAAGGGCCGGCCTCCATTTCGATGTCGAGAGGGACATCCCCCGCGCCAGTGTCGAAGATTCCTTCGGAGACGGCTTCAAAGTGGTCCGCGAGCGCGCGCAGGTTTTGATTGGAAGTCGTAAATCCCGCGGCCTGTTTGTGTCCCCCGAACTTGATGAGCAGTTTACTCTTCATCTCGATTGGCTCGAATATGTTGAATCCCGGCACGGTTCTCGCGCTCGCCCTGCTCTCACTTTCGCCTACGGCGACGGCAATCGCAGGCCGGTTGTACATATCCACCAGTTTGGACGCGATCAGGCCGACTATGCCCGGCTTCCATTCGCGATGCCCGACCATCAGAACGCCGGGCAGGGAAGAGCGTCCCCATCTCTTGACTACCTGGGCTTTGGCCTGCTTCACCCCTTCTTCGGTCAGCGCCTGCCGTCGCTTATTGGAAATTTCCATGTCGGCGGCCATGTAACGGACGCTGTCGGGGTCAGCGGTCGTGAGCAGATTGAGGGCCATGTAGCGGGCATCGAGCTCGTCCTGTTCATCGTGCAGCCTGCCCGGAGCGTTCAGGCGCGGTATGAGACTGAATGACAGGGTAGTGGTATCCAGCGCCTTTCCACGATTGCCGGACACTTCCAGCAGCGCCTTGAGACCGGGGACGCTGGTGCGATTCATGCGGCTCAGCCCTTCGCCGACGAAGTAGCGGTTTTCCCCGATGAGTGGAACTATGTCGCTCACGGTGCCCAGCGCGACGAACTCCAGCAACTCTTCCGGCTCATCGCGCCCCGCGTCCTCATAGACGGCCTGCATGAGCTTGTAGGCAGTTCCCACGCCGGCCAGATGTCGGAAGGGATACTGTGAGTCCGGCCTGTTGGAGTTGATGAACGCCAACGCGGGCGGAGGTTCCAGGACGGCGTGATGATCGGTAATGATGGCGTCTATTCCAAGAGAGGACGCCAGCTTCACGCTTTCGCCGTCGTAACTGCCGCAGTCAACCGTGACCAGAACGGACGCGCCCATGTCTGCGATGACGCGGATAGCGTCGCCGGTAACTCCGTGTCCCTCGTCCAACCGATTCCGATTGGGGATGTACGGCACGACATCGGCGCCCAACTTTCTCAGACCGGACATGACGACCGCCGTACCGCTTATGCCGTCAATGTCGAAGTCGCCGAAGACGCAAACGCGCTCTCCGTCCTCGATTGCGCGTCCGAGCCTGGACACGGCTCTGTCCATATCGGGCAGCAGCATTGGGTCGCAGACATGAGACTCATCAGGGGATAGGAACGACTGGGCTTCTTCCCTGGAGCTCAACCCCCTGTTGTAGAGAAGTTGAGACTGAAGTTGAGGGAACCCGAGCGCGCTCACTGTCTTTTTAGGAACGGGCGGTCTTAGCTTCCAGTTGTTTTTCAACGGCGCATATCCCAACTATGAATTAGGTTGGGCAGATATTCTCACAGATATTCCGACGCGCGAAAGCGAGGCGGCGCGCTTATTCCTCGAATTCCTGGAACACGAGCGACGCGTTGTGTCCGCCGAATCCAAAGGAATTGCTCATCGCGGAGCGTATTCGCCCTCTTCGAGGCATGTGCGGGGTGTAGTCGAGATCGCACTCGGGATCCGGCGTTTCGAGGTTGATAGTGGGCGGTATAGCCCACTTCGACAGCGCGAGTACCGTGACGGCAGCCTCCAACGCTCCGCTTGCGCCCAGCAGGTGGCCGGTCATTGACTTGGTGGAACTGATAGGCACCTTGTAGGCCTCCTCACCGAAAACGGTCTTGAGGGCCATCGTCTCGTACTTGTCGTTCAGGGGGGTGGACGTTCCGTGCGCGTTCACATAGCCTATCTCTTCAGGCTGGGTCTGCGCCTGGTTCAGCGCCATGTTCATGGCTCTGGCCGCGCCTTCGCCCTCCGGCGCGGGCTGGGTGATGTGATGCGCGTCCGCGCTGGAACCGTACCCGGTCATTTCGACTATGGGCGTCGCTCCCCTCGAGATGGCGCGCTCCAGGCTCTCCAGCACCAGTACCGCGCCACCCTCTCCCAGCACGAACCCGTCGCGGTCCGCGTCGAATGGCCTGGACGCCTTTTGAGGGTCGTCGTTCCGCTTGGAAAGCGCGTGGCAGGCATTGAATCCGGCCACTCCTATCGGGCAGATAGCGGCCTCGGAGCCGCCCGCGAACGCGGCGTCCACATCGCCCCTTCGAATCGCCTCGAATGCCTGGCCAATTGTGTCCGCCGCGCTGGAACAGGCCGATACCGTGCTGTAATTAGGCCCCTTGGCCCCCATCATCATGGAAACCTGCCCGGAAGCCATGTCCGGGAGCATCATAGGCACCAGGAACGGCGAAATGCGCTTCGGTCCGCGATTTCCGAGCACGCCCACCTGGTCCGAAAGCGTAATGATGCCGCCGATGCCGCTGGCTATCATCACTGAAACACGCGCGCTGTTGTCGGCGGTTATCTCGATGCCCGAGTCCTCCGCCGATTCCAGTGCGGCCACTGCCGCTAGTTGAACGAACCTGTCCATGCGCCTCGATTCCTTGCGGCCAAGCAGGCCTTCGGGCTCGAAGTCTTTGACCTCCGCCGCGATGGTCGTGCCGTAGCCCTCGGAGTCGAAGGCCGTTATAGGTCCGACACCGGAGCGTCCCGACAGCAGGCCCTTCCAAGTGGACTCGGTGTCCTGTCCAAGAGGGCTTACTATGCCCACACCTGTTACTACAACTCGATTGGGTATCATTCGGGGAACTCCTGGGGGAGGGGCGTCCGCACAATCTGCGTCCTTCCAAGCCTGATCGTCGGATGGGATTATAGCACAGATACGGGTATTGCTCGTCGCGGGCGATCCGGGGAAGTCGTGTTCATCTGTTGTGTGTGGCTCACAGCCCAGCCGCGAGTCCGAAGAAGCCGTCGCTCAGCGCTTCGTACAGCGCGGACGGTTCACCGAAAGGGAAGGGGAGGGGATGGCTGACGCCGCGACTGTCCTGGACCTCCAGTCCGATGGCTCCCGTCATCTGTTCAACGTAGAGAACGCAGCTTACGCCCAGCCCCTCAGGCCGTACTACGGACCAAGTGCACAGGAACGCCACCTGCGGCTCGTTCGCCGAGCTCGGTCTTGTCTCCGCTCCCCTCGTAATGTCCAGTTCCCCGGCGGTATCGAACACTGCGGCGTCGAACTCCGTGAGGGCTCGGCAGATCAACTCATCGTGTTCGTCCGCCACTGCCCAGAGGCGGCAGACGATTCCTATGTCGGACTCGAAGACAGGCAGTTGGCCGCCCGCCCGTTTCAGGAAATCGAGAGCCTCTTCTCGGTAGCCGACCATCCTTCTTGTACGGTCAACCCAGGTTTCGAGTTCAGCGCTTTGCTCTGCCGGTGTCATGTTGGATCGCTCTCACATCCCCAATCATAGCATAGCGAAAGTTTGAACGAAGCCGGTCACCGCCATCCTAGCCTTCCCCCATCGAGGGGGAAGGGACTTTTGCAATCGTCCCCTTGCCGTCCGACTCTGGGGAACGACTGCCCCGGCATGATACCATGTAGGAGAAATTGTATTCTGGAAGTTGAACGGGAGTGTAGAGGATTGCCTGACCCCCTTTCCGTAACGCTGGAAACGCACGGCTGCAAGCTCAATCAGTCCGACACACAGCTTCTGTCGCGTGAGCTGCTTGAGGCCGGATACGACGTGGTTCCGAGGACGGAAGACGCAGACGTTTACGTGCTGAACACGTGCACTGTGACCCATGTCGCCGACCGCAAGGCGCGCCAGGCAGTCAGAGCCGCGAAACGCCGCAACCCGGACAGTCTCATCGTGGTAACGGGCTGCTATGCCCAGCGCGCGCGCGACGACCTGCGCTCCATGCCCGAGATAGACCTGGTGGCCGGCAACGTGGACAAGCCTTCTCTGGCGCGAATGATCGGCAGGCTGACTTTCGAGCCCGATTCCGCGTGCGCGGTCGGCGACGACGAGGCTGTGAGCCAGGTTCTGAGAATTCGCTCCCGCGCGATGCTCAAGATTCAGGAAGGCTGCGACCAGGTTTGCGCGTACTGCATAGTGCCCACGGTCAGGGGGAGGGAGCGCAGCATTCCGGTTGATGAGATCGTGGCGACCGCAAGCGAATACTCGGACGCGGGATGCCGGGAAATCGTATTGACAGGCACGCAGCTCGGCTCATACGGTTTCGATCTGGAGAATATGAACATAGTCGGGCTCCTGAAGAACATACTGGATCGGACCGACGTACCCAGAATCAGGGTATCCTCTCTTCAGCCACAGGACATTTCCGACGAACTGCTGGAGCTATGGGACGATCCAAGGCTCTGCCCTCACTTCCATGTGCCTCTCCAGAGCGGCAGCGACTCGATCCTGAAGAAGATGCGTCGTCGCTACTCCTCTGAAGAATTCCAGGACGCAGTCCGCAGAATCAAGCGGAATGTGGCGGACGTGTCGGTGACAGCGGACGTCATCGTCGGATTTCCCGGCGAGTCGGAGAGCGACTTCCGGGACAGCGTTGACGCCTGCGTCGAGGCGGGACTCGCCTCCGCCCACGTCTTCCCGTATTCCACGAGGCCGGGCACCAGCGCGGCGTACTTCGGAGGGCACATCGAACCCTCCGAAAAGTCCATGAGGGCCAGGGAGTTGAGTTCTGTCGTGGGCAAACTCGCCGCTCAGTTCAGAGAGGCGTCGGTAGGGCAGACGCGGCGGGTTCTATGGGAGACGGCCCGAACTTCCGAGGACGGGACTGCGTGGACAGGGCTGACCGACAACTACCTGAGGGTTCGCGGCGAGTCGGAGGCCGACCTCGCCAACCGGATAACTCCGGCCACTCTGGAAGGGTATGAAGGCGAAGTAATGCGCGCGCGAATCGCCGCATTCTGAGTCAAGGCGCATTCTCAATCGCATCGCGCTCAGGCGCGCGTTCCATGCCAATGGGCGAACGAAAAGCCCCTCAGGACTTATACTTGAGGGGCTTTCGAGTCTGCATATTGGGTGGAAGACTAGATCTCCACAGGCACTAGCTGAGAGACGCCGCCCCGGTCTCGGACATAGGCGGAATTGTAGTCATTGCCGTTTCCGAAGACGATCAGCCATCCGCCCTCTATCGCCGTCTCCAGCAATTCGCGCTTCTGTACGAGCGTATCGTTCGGGAACTCCGCGGTCGCGGGTATGTGGTGCAGCGGAAGATGGAACGGTGTGGGAATCAGATCGCCCGCATATACGATCCTCTCGCTCCCATACTCTATGAACACGATCTGGTTTCCCTGCGAGGGGCCGGGTGCCAGCTTGACTCTTACCCCTGGGATGATCTCGTCGCCATCGTCGAGGAACTTGATCATATCGCGTTCCGCGAGCGGCTCGTAGTCTTCTTCGTAAAACCAGTCCATGTATCTCTCGTTAGGCGAGAGCGCGGCTTCCCAGGAACTCCTCTGCATCATGTAAACGGCGTTCGGGAACATCGGAATGGCTGTCCCCGTTCTGTCGAGCTTTGTGCATCCGCCGCTGTGCTCGAAGTGAAGGTTGCTGAGAACTACGATATCTATGTCGCGGGCGCTGAGCCCCCGCTCCTTGAGGCCCTTGAGAAGTTTGTTGCCGTTCAGGTTGTAGTCGTCCCGCATCTCGGCGATTCGCTTGTTTCCCGCGCCGGTATCAATAAGTATCTTCAGTTCAGGCGTGTTGATGAGGATAGCGTTCAACCCCAGCGTTACCCGATTTCTTCGGTCGGGTTTGATGTAACGCTCCCACTCGCTCTTCGCTACTTGTCCGAACAGGATGCCGCCGTCCATCCTGAATGTTCCGTCCTTCAAAAGGTCAATACTCGTGTTCCCTATTCTCAATCATTCACCCCCGGACTGTCTTGAAAAGTGACTATTGTGTCGTAATCGGCGGGCGAGGGGAGCGAGCCCGGTCGGCGCGATATTCGCCGCAACCGGGCCTATCGAGTGACGCACGTCATCCGAGGATAGATGAAGATTACATTTTTTAAGGCCCTGCCGCTGTCCACTGGTTGGATAGGTCTGGGGCCTTGCCGGAATGACGTGATCGTCGCTCAATCGCTTGAGTTGGACGAGGTCCTGATAGTCAGCGCGACAGACCGTTTCGGTCCGTAAACGGAGATAATGTCCGGTTCGGATATGACCCTTCGATGGGCCCCTCTGACGGAACCGCTCTTCCCACAACCACCATCTAAATGGTATGCGTGGGTCGCCAGTACTGTCAAGCGTGGAGCAGTTTATATTTTTCTTAAATTTGTTGAAAAATAATTTATAATACAGATTAAGAGTCAATATAAGCTATAAATCGGACTGATTGATACGAATTTCGTAACGCCGTTTAAGGTGATACTCAGGCATTTCCGTTGTCCTGAACCTAGGAGGGGTGTCGGAAAACCGACACCCCTATTGCTTGGCTCCGTGAGTTATCTTCTATCGCTCAGGGGCGTTATCGCATCTCTTCGATGGTCTCTTTGAAGGCGTTCAGCGTCTGCTCTATGTCGCTCTCATCATGAGCGGCGGAGATGTAGAATTTGGAGTCTCCCTTGAATATCCCTCTCTCCAGTACACCTCCGTTGAACCTGCCCATGGTTTCCGAGTCGGCGGTCAGGGTGGACCTGTAGTCCGTTATCTCGGTGTCGGTGAAATACACGTCGAACAACACATCCTCGCCGGTGACGCGAGCCGGTATCTCAGCCTCGTCCAGCATCCTCTGGAGACTCTCCCTGAGCGTAGCCCCTGTCTCCCGCATCGCTTCGTACGTCCCCGGTCGCCTGAGGATTTCCAGCGTCTTCAGTCCCGCGACGGCGGCGATTGGATTTCCGCTAAGCGTCCCGATCTGGGGCATGAAGTCTTCGGCGGGCGTTTCCCCGCCGTCCATGTGCAGCATGATGTCCTCGCGTCCGGCGACGGCGGTCAGGGGGAATCCGCCAGCGACGGCCTTGCCAAGCGTGCAGATGTCCGGCGATACTCCGTAGAATTCCTGCGCTCCGCCATAGGCGAACCTGAAGCCGGTCACCACCTCGTCGAATATGAGCGGGATTCCGAACTCGTCCGCGAGTTGTCTCAATCCTTGCAGGAATCCCTCTCTGGGCGGGATCAGGCGCTGGAAGGGCTCGACGATGATGCCGGCCAGGTCGTCGTGGTTCCGCTCCACGATTCCCCGCGTCGTTTCGAGATCGTTGAAGGGGGCGATCAGCATTTCGTTCTGGACGGATCGCGGAATCCCCGCGGAACCCGGGACGGAGTTGGGGAAGTCGGTCAGTCGGGAGGGCCAGATACTCATGAGGGAGTAGTCGTTCATTCCGTGGAATCCACCCTCGAACTTGAGAATCTTGTCTTTGCGGCGATACGCCCTCGCCGCGCGCATCGCGTAGAGAGTCGCCTCGGTCCCGGTCGAGCTGAACCGCACCTTGTCGGCGCAGGGAACGGCGCGCACGATTTCCTCGGCAAGCTCGATGGCGAACTCGTTGTTCGCGAAGAAGGTCGTTCCCTTGCCCAGCTGCTCGCGCACTACTTCTAGAACTTCCGGGTGGCTGTGTCCGATGAGCATCGGCCCGGAGCCGAGCAGGTAGTCAACATACTCGTTTCCGCTCGCGTCCCAGATGTGACTGCCTTCGCCTCTTTCGATGACTATGTCCTTAGCGACGTTGCCGAGGTTGCCGCCGGGCAACACCGCGTGAGCGCGTTCAACCAAATTGCGTTCTCTGTCCGACTGTGAGCGTGCCATGCTCGTTCTCCTGTGCCTGATTCTGGATATCGGCCCCATAGCCCTGGGGATTCTGTCGGCCTGAATTGTATCAGATTCGTATATAATGCCGATTGTCTATGAACAAGGAGGCAAATATGCGGATTGATGTTGTCAGAGGAGACATTGCGGAACGTGAAGACCCGGCAATCGTGGTCAACCTGTTCGAGGGGGTAACTCAGCCCGCCGGCGCGACCGAAGCGGTTGACGACGCGCTCGACGGCGCGGTCAGCGATCTGATAGAGCAGGGCGACATAACCGGCAAGAAGGGCAATAACGTACTCATCTACTCCCTGGGAAAGCTGAAGTCGAAGCGTGTAGTAGTAGCCGGACTTGGCAAGCGCGAGGAATTCGACGCGAGCTCGGCCAGAGAGGTCCATGCCGGTGTGGCCCGGTTCCTGCGCGCCAGGGGCATTGACGGCTATGCCACGATTCTGCACGGCGCGGGCGTGGGCGGACTGGACGCCGCTGAATCCGCTCAGGCCGCCGCCGAGGGCCTGGTTCTGGGCCTTTACTCGTTCGATAAGTACAAGTCCAACGCGGACGCGAAGTCTGTTGACGCCGTAAATATCGTCGAGTTCGACGCGGGGAAAGTATCCGCCGTCGAAGATGGCGTCAAGCGAGGAAAGGCAATCGCCGAAGCCGTGAACCTGGCCCGCGAAATGGGCAACGAGCCCGCCAACTATATGACCCCCACCCGCATGGCCGAAATAGCGCTCGACGTTACTCGCGGCACGGGAATGAGCCTCACCGTACTGGACCGCTCTGAGATCGAGGAACTCGGCATGGGTTCTTTCGCGGGTGTCGCTCAGGGCACGGAGGAGCCGCCCAAGTTCATCGTCATAAGGCACGACGGCGACCCGGACAATCCCGACAACAACCTCGGCCTGCTGGGGAAGGGGATAACCTTCGACAGCGGCGGCCTGGACATCAAGTCCGCCGCCGGAATGCTTACTATGAAGAGCGATATGTCCGGCGGGGCGTGCGTGATCGCCGCGATGAAGGCAATCGGCGCTTTCAATCCGAAGATCAACGTGTGGGGAATCGTCCCGGCCACCGAGAATATGCCCGGTCGTCGCGCGCAGCGTCCAGGCGATGTTGTGACGGCCATGAACGGCAAGACCATCGAGATCGGCAATACCGACGCCGAGGGCAGGCTGGTGCTGGCGGACGCGCTCTGCTACGCCGTCGAAAACGGCGTAACGCGCATCGTTGACGTCGCCACTCTTACCGGCGCAATCGGCGTCGCGCTCGGAGACGGGGCCACCGGCGTCTTCGGAAATGACCAGGGATGGGTGGACACCGTGGTCGAAGCCGGAAACTCTGTCGGCGAGCGTATGTGGCAACTCCCGACCTACGCCTCATACAAGTCCGAGTACAGCAGCGACATCGCCGACATCAGGAACACTGGAGGCCGGGGCGCGGGCGCCATTACCGGCGCCCTGATAATCGGTGAATTCGCGGGCGACTCCCAGTGGGCGCACATGGACATTGCCGCCACCACGAGGACCACGTCGGATAAGGGCATCAATCCGAAGGGCTCGACCGGAGTGCCGGTGCGTACCTTGGTCGAACTGGCGACTTCACTGGCTTCCGGGTAAATCAGTTTCGCCGCGCCCGGCGGGGAAAACTCGCGTCGGAAAAGCGGGGTCCGTCATATATATCGGCTATATCGGAGGGCCCCTTTTCATTTGGCCAAGCCCATCACACCGTCGGCGCAGATAGCTGGAAACCCGTTATGTTGGAAATTTAATTCTGCGATATGCTACCATTTTCAGAATTGATAACACGCATAGTTGACGGAGGCGTAGTATCTTGAACATTTCTTCACGGTGGACTTTCATCACCAACCACGGCCTCGTGCTCAGCTACATCTATCACCATCCCACCAGCACCGCTCGTGAGATAGCCGACCAGATCAAGGTCACCGAGAGAACGGTGCATAAGATCATCTCGGACCTGGAACGGGCGGGATATATCGCGAGGCGAAAGTCGGGACGGCGGAACGTTTACAGCGTGGACCCCAATCTCCCGCTTCGCCATCACACGAAGAAGGACATCATAGTTTCGGAGCTCCTCGAGGCCCTGACCAGCCGTAATTTCCAAGGAATCATGGAATCTCACGAATCTTCCACCGATTCCGAAAAGGAAGCCGTCGCTGTCTAATGTCCTTCTCGCCCTCGGCTTTCGCGTTGACCGGTTTCAACGTCGAATGTTAGTATTTTTCGGTAGCTGTGGTGAGCGTGGCCAAGCGGTAAGGCGCCAGGTTGTGGCCCTGGAGATCGGGGGTTCGAATCCCCTCGCTCACCCCACTCATTGCCCCGCGCTCTGTCTCCATGTTCGGGGATTTCCATCACTTTAGGAGGGCGTTTTGATGCCAACCGGATTCACGTCTGTGGATACCCTGCGCGAGGGCGACCCACAGGGCAATCGCATGGCGCTTCGTCTGACCACTCAGTCCGGCCATGAGATTCATGCCATCGGCGTCCCGCAGGACTGGCCTTCTCGCACGGGACCGACCTGGTGCTATGTGTTGGACAGCGACGGTATAACGCTGATAGACCCTGGCGCGCACGGGTCGTTCTCCGAACTCGAAGATGGACTCAGGGTCGCCGGATACTCAGTTAAGGACATAGACAGGGTCGTGGTTACGCACGGGCATTCCGATCACGACGGCTCCATCGCCCAGCTTGTCGAGACGTCCGACTCCACTGTGTGGGCCCATGAGATGTACGCGGCGCTGATAAATTACAACCCGTGGGAAGTCCAGGACCGGGACGCCTCGCCTATTCACGCCGAGATGAATCGCGTCGTGTCCGGCAATCTGGACAGGAGGAGTTCCTCATACGCCGCCCGCAACAGAAGGTATGTAGATTCGAGGAAGGGCCTGAATGTCGAGCATACTGTAGATCACGGAGACAGGGTGGGAGACGTCGAATTCATCTACGCTCCCGGCCATTCCCCCGACGAACTCTGCCTGACTTTCGACAACATCGTTTTCACCGGCGACCACGTTCTGCCCGAGATCACCCCTCATCCTACGACCAGGGCCGGATACTCCGACCACGTTTCCGAGGACATCCCTTCCAAATACAGCGACCCGTCCAAATCGTATGGCCTCAAGACGTATATGGTGTCGCTGAAGACGGTGCTGGACCTCGGCGAGAGCTACGCCGTTCTGCCCGCGCACAGACTTTACAACCGGGACAAGTTCAACTTCGTTTCGGTCAACCGGGCCGCCGAGGTGATAAATCACCACAGCCGGCGTCTCTCCCAGATCGTTCAGCGTATAGACGACATGCCGACCGGCCTGGAGGAGATGACGAGGGGCGTGTTCGAGCGGCGAAAGCTGATCGGCGGCAACCTGTTCATGGCCCTCTCGGAGATCGTCGCGCATATCGAACTGCTCCAGGACCTTGGCGACGTGGAATTCACGGAGGATTCCAAGATACGCCACACCGGCACTATGGAATTTCGCCAATTCTGTGACGGGCTGGTAAACTAAGAGTGAAGGCCGTTTTGCGAAGCGGCCTGACTATCCAGCGCCCGTAGCTCAGCGGACAGAGCACTGGTCTTCGGAACCAGGTGTCGCAGGTTCGAATCCTGCCGGGCGTGCCAACCCCTCCCTGACGCCGTTCAGTCCTCCGTCCAGAATGCAACGCCCGCCATGCCCGGCCCTATGTGCGCTCCCATCACGGGTGTAAATTCCGTCAGAAATAATTCGGCGCACTCGAACCTTTCACCGACCGACTTTCGCAACTTTTCTGCCTTCTCGAAAGCGGCAACGTGCATCACTATCGCGTGTACCGTCGCATCCCCGACTCGCTCGGACATCAACTCGATCATCTTCTCGGTCGCCCTCTGCGCCGTCCTGGGTCGGGCGAGACTGTGAATCTGGGATTGGTTCAGCTCGAAAATAGGCTTCAGTTTCAGCAGGGAAGCCCCCGCGTGCGCGATGCCCGGCGCTCGCCCCCCCTTCCACAGGTAGTACAGCGTATCCACGTAAGCCAGAAGCCTGATGCGGGCCCTGACTTCCCGGGCGCGCTCTTCGACCTTCCCCAGGTCAACTCCGGTTGACGACTCCTTGAGCGCCTCCCACGCAATCAGGCCCTGGCCTCCCGCCGCGCTCCGCGAGTCCACGCTGCGTATCTCGAATTCGGGATGGATGTCCCTGAACAGTTCGCGCGCCGTGTCCGCCGACCTCTTTGCCGCGCTGAATGCGTCGGATACCAGGATAGTAAGGGCAGACTCGGCTACTTCAGAGGCCGCCGCATAAGCCTCCAGAAAATCGGAAGGAGAAGGAGCGGACGTGCTGGTCCTGTCCTTGCTTCCCCTCTGTCTCCGGTAGAAGTCGCCGGGGGAAATATCCACGCCGTCCCTGTATGTTTTGTCTCCCACGTGAAGACGCATGGGGGCCACGAACGTCAGCGGACTCTCCTTGAACTCTTCAGGGACCGAGGCTGCGCTGTCCACGATTATGGCGACTCGTCCCGGCAAGTCTCTCAAATTCAAGTGAGTCTCCTTGCGCGATTTCGCCGGAATAAGGGAGCGCGCTATTCCCTCGAAGCCGTCGCAGTTCCGCGCTGCGCTCGGAGAAGCTATCTCCAATACGAAGTCCGGGGACTTGCCCATCTCCCGCTCGAATACTACCACACATCCCGCATCCATTCCCCGATCCCAAGCGGTCAGGGCAATTGAACGCCCCCGCGATGGTAATGTAGAATTCCCCAAGTGAGAGGCAGCCGAATTTGCGGACAGACCTGATATCCCGACTGAACCATATGCGCGACCTCGGCCCGTCCGAGGCCGAAGAGAATTTCGACGTTTCCCGACGCATGATGGACGTCCTCACCGGAGGCGACTTCAGGAGGCTCGACACTCCTGTCCTCGAACCCACCGACCTCTTTGTCAGAAAGTCCGGGGGAGAGGTTTCGAGCAGCCTCTACTCCTTCCAGGACCCCGGAGGCATGAGCGTCAGCCTCAGACCGGAATTTACGCCTTCTGTAATCAGATGGTACATCGAAAACGTACCGAACTCACTCGCGCCGCGCCGCTACCAGTACTCCGGTCCCGTCTTCCGGTACGCCGGGGCTCGCAGGGCCAGGTTCAGGCAGTTTCAGCAGGTCGGCGCGGAACTCATCGGCGTATCGGACACCAACGGCGACGTTGAGATTCTGACGACCGCCGTCCGGTGCCTGCGCGCGGCGGGTATCGCTGAGTTCACGCTTCGGCTCGGCCATATCGGAATGATTCACGATATCGTCCAGGCTCAGGGTCTTTCCGAGCAGGTGGAAATGTTCATAATCTCCAATCTGGAAGAGATAGGCCGCGACCCTGATTTCGTGGAACGGTTGACTGAGAACGCGGCGGCGGCGGGTCTGCTGATTCAGGAAGACAGGACTGTCCCCGCTATCGAAGGGCTGGACAAGGCGATGCCCGAACTGGAAGTAATCCGGCGTTCGATTTCGGGCCCGACCGGCCGTCGAAGCGCGAGCCAGATTCTTGCCCGTCTTTCCAGCAGAATCAAGCGCGCCTGCTCGCGCTCAGACTTTGTAGCCGCGCTGGATAATGTATCCCAACTCGTCTCTCTCGATGGTTCCGCCTTGCGGGTCGTGGCGGACGCGGAGGCGATCCTGAAGTCGAACGGCGCGTCGTTGAGCTGCCTGAAGGGCCTTGAGGCAACTCTACTGAAACTCGCCGCCGAGGGCATTGACGAATCCACCATACATCTCGACCTGTCGTTCGTGCGCGGAGTGACGTATTATACGGGGATCGTCTTCGAGTTTCTCGACAACAAGGGCGGGGGTGAGTACGCTATAGGCGGCGGCGGAAGATACGACGACCTTGTCAGGGCGTTCGGCGGCGGCGGAGCGCCGGCCTGCGGATTCGCGCTCTACGTAGATGAGGTGGTTCGGGCAATTCAACAGGAGCGCGGGGCAATTTCATGACGAACTCCACTCTGCGCCTGGCCCTGCCAAGCAGCGGCGCTCTGCAACATCCGGCAATGTCGTTCATGCGCTCCTGCGGGCTTGCCGTCTCGCGCCCCAACGATAGACGCTATATCGCGCGCATCCCGTCTCTGCCCAACGCCACCGTAATGTTCCAGCGAAGCTCGGACATCACCAGCAAGATTGATGAAGGCAGCATTGACATCGCGGTTGTCGGGAAGGATCAGTTCCTCGAGAGCAGGCGAGAGGACGGGGACACCAGGATCATTCTGGACAACTTGGGCTTCGGAAGCAGCAGACTGGTGACAGCCGTGCCGGACTCGTGGGTTGACGTGACCTCGATTTCCGACCTCGCGGACATATCCGTTGAATTCCGCGCCCGCGGTCAGGACCTGAGAGTCGCTACCAAGTACCCGCGCCTGGTCGGGCGACACCTTCTCGCCAACGGCGTAAACTACTTCAGCGTGATACGCTCGAGCGGCACCCTGGAAGCCGCCCCCGCGATGGGTTTCGCCGACATAATTGGAGACATCACCGAAAGCGGGACCACCATCAGGGAGAACAGGCTGAAGGAGATAGACGGCGGCACCGTCATGAAGTCGGAAGCCTGCGTCGTCTCGCGCAGGATGCGCCCCGGCGACGAGGGAGAACCTCTCGAAACGGCGCGACTGCTGCTCGAAATGATGGAGGCGCACCTTCACGCCGGGGGATACTTTGAGGTCACCGCCAATATGAAGGGGGAAACCGACGCCGAGGTCGCCGAATACGTTATGAAGCGCTCCGACACCTCCGGCCTGAGAGGGCCGACGATCTCCACGGTCTTCAATCCCGACGGCGAAGGCTGGTTCGCGGTCACGGTGATGGTCGAAGAGGACCGGCTTCTCCCCGCCGTTGCGCGGCTGCGAGAAATAGGAGGCAGCAGCGTGCGCGTGTCCAAACCGCACTATCTATTCCAGTCCGAATGCAAGTCATACTCGCGCCTGATGTAATACCTGCCGAAAGCTCTTCATGCCCAACCTGCCCACACATATACAGCTTGCGATTTCCGCCGCCGACCGGATGCGCCACTCCGACCTGGACGCGAATCTCCCTTACTTCTATCTGGGCTCGACCTCTCCCGACATACGGGCGCTCACGAAGCGAGCCCGATCCGAGTACCACTTCGTCGAACTGGACTTCGAGACGATTGGGACCGGCGTGGACGCGATGTTCGCCGCCCATCCCGACCTCATGGAGGCCGCGGAGCACGACGGCCCTATGCGCGCCTTCATAGCCGGTTACATTACGCACCTCATGGCGGACGAATCGTACATCGTGAGGATGTTCAGGCCGTACTTCGGGCAGCCGGACGCGTTCGAGACCGACGCCATGGCCAAGGTCTGGGACCGCGCCCTCCAACTGGATTTCGACAGGACTGTCTGGAACGATGTCCAGAGGTCCATTGCGGGCATGGACCCCGACACCAGCAATGTGAATATACGGTTTCTTCCCCAGGAAGACCTGGCGCAGTGGAAGGAGTGGGTCGCGCGAGTCATGTCGGGAGGCTTTTCGTGGGAAAGGCTCAGGTTCATGGCCAGGCGCATCTCAGCGGGCGACGAGAGTCACCCGGCCTATGAATACGCGGAACTCTTCCTGACGTCCGTGGATGACGCGCTCGACACCCTGTACGCACACGTTCCTCGCTCATGCGTCGAGGAATTCAGGGCTGAGGCCGTCGAGACGATAGTTGAATCACTCAGGGATTACCTGTCATGAAGGTAGTGAAGGGATACGAGAAGTCCCGCGCCGCCCTGTCCGAGAGCAGGCGTCTGGACCTGTCCAGCGTACCGCAGGCGTTCCTCGACAGCTCCGAGCGCATCTTCGGCGAGCGACTGACGCCGCTCGAAGTCGTATCCCGCATAATCGAAGACGTGAAGGCCGACGGCGACGACGCGATCAGGCGACTCTCGCTTCTCATCGAGGGTTCCGAACAGGATCGAATCGAAGTTGACCCGGATGTAGTCAAGTCCGCGTCCGACTCTGTTGATCCGCGTGTTCTCGAGGCGCTGACGCTCTCCGCGGACCGTGTGCGCGCCTACCACGAAGCTTCCATGTCAAACGACTGGATGGACTTCGCCGCCGGTTATGGCGCGGTTGTCCGGCCTTGCGAGCGGGTAGGGGTGTACATACCCGGAGGCAGCGCTCCGCTGCCCTCCACCGCGATCATGACCGCGATTCCGGCGCGTGTGGCCGGCGTTGACGAGATAACGCTCTGCTCACCCGCCAGGGAGGGCGGTCTGCCCGATCCCGTCGTCCTTGCCGCCGCTCAGATTGCCGGCGTTGACCGCGTTTTCACCATTGGCGGAGCGCAGGCGATAGCGGCGATGACTTACGGAACCCAGACCGTTCCCGCCGTGGACATTGTCTGCGGCCCCGGAAACCTGTTTGTCACCCTCGCCAAGAAGTTGGTTTACGGGGATGTGGGCATAGACGGCCTCTACGGTCCCACTGAAACATTGATTGTCGCCGACGCCTCCGCGAATCCAACCCTTTGCGCCGCTGACATGCTCGCCCAGGCTGAACACGATTCCATGGCGCGACCTGTCCTGGTCTGCACCTCGGATCGTCTCGCCGATCAAGTCGCCCGCGAAGTCGAGACCCGGCTCAGAAGGCTCAGTCGAGAGTCCGTTGCCAGGGCCTCGGTCGAGGGACAGGGAACCATCGCCGTTGTAGATGACGTCGAGCAGGCAATCGAACTCGCCAACGCATTCGCGCCCGAGCACATGTGTCTCGCCGTCGCCGACCCATGGTCCTGGATAGGCAAGATAAGAAACGCGGGCGCGGTTTTCGTGGGGGAGTTCTCACACGAGGTTCTCGGCGATTATGTCGCCGGACCGAGCCACGTAATGCCCACCTCCGGCACCGCGAGGTTCAACTCCGGCGTGGGCGTGCACAAATTTCTGAAGACCATCCCCGTAATCGCCCTTGACGATAACGAGTCGGTCGAACTATCCCGCAGCGCCGCAGTGATAGCTCGCGCCGAGGGCCTGACGGCGCACGCCGAGGCCGCCGAGATTCGCCAGGAACTGTCCTGAGCGTAATTCCATAAGTTAGCAGCATTTCAGGAGTCCGATATGCCTGAAGATCGAGTCGAAAAGCTAATCAGGCCTCATCTGGCCTCTATACAGACCTACCAGCCTGTTGACCCGCCCGAAGTGCTGGCCGAGAGGGCGGGCATTCCCGCCGAGTCCATAGTCAAGCTGAACGGTAACGAGAACCCCTATGGCCCCTCGCCCAAAGCCGCCGAAGCGATGGCGCGGACGCCAATGCACATATACCCGGATCCGTTCCAGCGCAATCTTCGCGCCTCGCTCTCCGAGTACACCGGCTTTCCGACCGAAAATATCATCGCGGGCGCCGGCAGCGACGAACTCATTGACCTGCTCTTCAGGCTCTTCATCGAGCCTGGCGATGTCATTCTCGATTGCGAGCCTACATTCGCCATGTACGCATTCTGCGCCAGAATCAATGGCGGAGAGTTGCGTCTGGTCCAGCGCGACGAGCTATTTGACATTGACGTCCAGGCCGTCCGCGAGGCCATTGACGACAGGACCAAGATCATCTTCCTGAGCTCTCCGAATAATCCAACCGGCAACATGGTATCCGAGCAACAGGTTCGCGCCCTTTTGGACACCGGCCTCATCGTAGTCATTGACGAAGCGTACTACGAGTTCAGCAGGGAGACCGTCGGAAATCTCATCGGGCAGTACGAAAACCTGGTGATTCTTCGCACGATGAGCAAGTGGGCCGGACTCGCCGGGCTCAGAGTCGGCTACGGCATCATGGGCAGCGGCATCGTGGATCACATCGTAGATATCAAGTCCCCCTACAACGTGAATGTCGCCGCCGAGGCTGCCGCGATTGCCTCGCTCGAAGACAGTGAATACCTGCTCGGCAACGTTCGGAAGATCGTCGCTGACCGCGAGGCCATGTTCCAGGGCCTGTCCGAAATTGACGGCATCAAGCCCTGGCCGTCCGAAGGCAACTACATACTCTGCCAGATGGACGGCCCCGAAGACGCCCAGCGGATGTTCGACCAACTCGCCGCTCGCGGCATATTCGTCAGAAAATTCAGTTCCGACAGGTTGGGCGACTGCTTCAGAGTAGCGATAGGAACTCCTGGCGAGAACGCCGCTTTCCTCAACGCCGTGAGAGAGATTTCCCAATGACCGGTGTGGCCAGCAACATTTACCGTCATTCGTATGTTGAAAATCCCTTCCCCCTTGACGGGGGAAGGCTAGGATGGGGGTGAAACCTCGACTGCAACTCAGTCATTCCCGCGAAAGCGGGAATCCATAGGACAGACCGACACATGAAAGAAATGACCGAACGCACCCCCAGGACAGCCAAAGTCGAGCGTAATACCGCCGAAACCCGGATCACCGTCGAACTCGATATTGACGGATCCGGCGAATACGAGTTGGACGTCGTGAACGGGATGTTCGCTCACCTGCTGGCGCAGCTGTCCAGGCACGGCCTCATTGACCTCAAGGTCACCGCGCGCGGTGACACGGATGTAGGACTGCACCACCTCGTGGAAGACCTCGGAATCGTGCTTGGCAGGGCGCTGTCGGAGGCAATCGGAGACGGCGCCGGTATCCGCCGCGCGGCGCATACTTACATGCCGCTGGACGAGACACTCGCGCTGACCGTCGTTGACTTCGGCGGGCGCGGCTACGCGGTGATAGACGCTGAGATCGGCGACAGCGACATGGGCGGCCTGCCGGGCGATCTCGTGCGCCACTTCCTGGAGTCGTTCGCCCGTGAGGGACGATTCAACCTGCACGTCCGCCTGCTGTCCGGCGTCAACAACCACCACAAGGCGGAGGCCATCTTCAAGAGCCTGGCAAGGTCGCTCAGGACTGCGCTGGAGTCCGACCGGCGCAGGGCAGGGCAGGTGCCCAGCACCAAGGGAACGATCACGGAGTAGTCAATAATCGTCATTCCCGTGTCGAAAGTCCCTTCCCCCTCGACGGGGGAAGGTTAGGATGGGGGTGAAACCTCAACTACAATTCCGTCATTCCCGTGAAAGCGGGAATCCAGAAGAATGTTTCGCGGGCCGGGCAAGCGGCGGTAGATTCCCGGCTAAATCGGCTCCAGGTCGAACCTGAAATCCTCGATGATCGGGTTCGCCAGCAGTTGACTGCACATTTCTGATACGCGCTCTCTCGCCGCCGACTCCTCCCCCTCATCCACACGTATCTCCATGTACTTGCCGGCCCTCACATCCAGTACTGAGTCGAAGCCCAACTGGTGAAGCCCGCTCCGAATCGTCAGCCCCTGCGGATCGTTCACGCTCGGCTTCAGACTTATATAGACCTTGGCTAGAAACATCGCCTACCCAATTCCGTCATTCCTGCCTACCCCATTCGTCATTCCCGCGCAGGCGGGAATATATGCCTGTCGAAATCTCTGGACTGTGCCGAGATGCCATGATCGCCTACCTTGAAACGTTCCACTCCGGGGCGTTGGGAGAACTCTCGTGCGCGTTGACGAACGCCCTTATCCTGTCCTCGTCGAACTCTTCGAACTGGTCAATGAAGTTCCACGCCGTCAGAGCGATTCGGCTGTCCATATCCGGGTACGGACTCATTAGCAGCTTGCCCCCGCGGTCAACGCCTTCCTGTACCAGATCGGTTAGCTGCGCCACGAGTTCGTCGCATCCGTCGGGGCAGTTGTAGTGTACGTTCACATACCCGTGTTCCAGGTTGTGCAGAAGAATCTCGTTTTCCAGTATCTCGTCATAGATTCCCCATCTGGCCGGGGCGAGAGGCACGTTATAGTGCCACCCCGATGTGGGCGGCAGGGTAGAGTATTCGGGATGCTCCTCGCCCGGCGCGACGTGTTCACGACCCTGGTCCTCGACGCGAATTCCCGGTCCTTCAGGGGCGCCGCCCCGGAACAAACTGTCCAGCGGCAATCCCGGAAGGAAGAGCGACAGTATCAGAGCGCCGGCCACCAGCGTGATCGCCAGTCCGCCCGCGTACCTGTAAACACGCCTGCGCCGCTGCCGTCGCTGTCTTCGCGCGGCGCGCGCCTGCGTTGGCGTCATTCGTCCACTTGAGCGATTCGATGTTGTTGACATATCCGCCTGTTTCTATTCAGTGAAAATCCCCCTCGATGGGAGAGGGTTAGGACGTCCTCTTACGCTGTTTGGTGAAATCCCCTCTCCCTCGAAGGGCTCACAAGGGTAGGCAAAAGTCCCTTCCCCCTTGACGGGGGAAGGTCAGGATGGGGGTGACTCCGCCTATCCAATTTCAATGCCTACCCCTCTCAGCCCTCGAAGGGAGAGGGTGCGCTTCTGATAGACAATTATGCTATTTCAGGTCTAGTCCGGTCAATTTCTGATACGCTTCCCCGTAGAGTTCGGTCGTCCGGGAAACGACATTCTCGGGCAATTCTGGCGCGGGCGGCTCATGGTCCCATCCGGCGTCGTCTAGCCAGTCCCGCACGAACTGCTTGTCGTAGCTCGGCTGGGACTTGCCCGGCTCATAGCCCTCGGCGTCCCAGAAACGGCTCGAATCCGGCGTCAGCAACTCGTCAATCAGGATGAGTTCGCCGTCAACCGTCCCGAACTCCATCTTGGTGTCCGCGATGATGATTCCGCGATCCTGCGCGTAGTCCCTGGCGTACTCATAGACCTCTATCGTGGTGTCCCGCAGGCGTTCGGCCATCTCCTGGCCCACCATGTCCACCACTTCCTCGAAGCTCATGTTCTCGTCGTGGCCGACCTCCGCCTTCGTCGTCGGCGTAAACAGAACCTCTGGGAACGGGTCGCCGTCTCTAAGGCCCTTGGGCATTGGCTTTCCCTGCACTGTGCCGGACCGTCGGTATTCCGACCACGCCGACCCCGTTATGAACCCGCGCACCACGCACTCCACGTCTATGCGGTCGGCCTTCTTGACCACCATGGCCCGCCGGGCTATCTCGTCCGGTATGTCCAGGTCCGCGCGGTCAGCCGCCATCTGTATCAGGTGGTTCGGTATCAGATGCGCCGTCTTGTCGAACCAGAACGCGGATATCCCGTTCAGCACCGCGCCCTTGTCCGGGATCCCGGTCGGCAGAACCACGTCGAAAGCCGAAATGCGGTCCGTCGCCACCATCAGCAGCGTATCGTCGTCAATAGGGTAGGTATCCCTGACCTTGCCGCGATAAAGCAGGTTGGGCAAATTCGTTTCGTGTACGGTAGTCAGTGTCATCGCTCTTTCCCCTGTTCTCCGTATTTCGTCAGTTCAGTCCCACGCGCTCGAACACGTCGTCAACGAACCTGACGTAGTATCCATAGTCAAATATATCGTCCAGTTCTCCGGTTTCCAGATTCTCGCGCACCACCGTGTCCTTTCGGACCAGTTCGCGGAAGTCGTCGTCCGCGTCCCAAGTCAGCGCCGCGTTCTTCTGCATCGTCTTGTAGGCGTCCTCGCGGCTCATGCCCTTCTCTATCAGCGTGAGCATCAGCCTCTGGGAGAACAGCAGCCCTCGCGTGAGTTCCATGTTCTCCTTCATGCGCTTCGGGTACACTCGCATATCCGCTACCACCCCGGTGAACAGGTTCAGGATATAGTCCAGAGCCATGCAGGAGTCGGGAAGTATCAGCCTTTCGGCTGACGAATGGCTGATGTCCCGCTCGCCCCACAGCGCCACGTTCTCCAGCGAGGTGACCGAATGTCCCCGTATCAGCCGCGCCAGACCGCACACTCTCTCGGTCAATTCCGGGTTGCGCTTGTGCGGCATCGAGGAGGAACCCGTCTGGCCCTCCGAAAACGGCTCTTCGAGTTCGCGTATCTCGGTGCGCTGAAGCCCCCGAATCTCGGTAGCGAACTTTTCCAAAGACGCGGCTATTACGGCGAGAGTCGTCACGAAATTCGCGTGGCGGTCGCGCTGGATTACCTGGTTCGACACCGGCGCTACCGCGAGTCCCAGATGTTCGCACACAAGCTCCTCTATTTCTGGCGAGACGGTGGCGTGGGTGCCGACCGGCCCCGAGATCTTGCCTACGGCTATCTCCGAGCGGGCGTGAGCCAGCCGCGTCTTGTTGCGCCGCATCTCGTCCCACCACAGCGCCAGCTTCAGACCGAGCGTGATTGGCTCCGCGTGTACGCCGTGCGTCCGCCCCATCATCAGCGTGTCCTTGTGTTCGCGGGCGCGGGCGGCGAGCGTCTCGATGCAGTCGTCAATCTCGTCTCCAAGCGCGTCCGCCGCGTCCACCATCTGCAGGCTTGTGGCGGTGTCCCAGACGTCGCTTGTCGTAAGTCCCAGGTGAAGCCACCTGCCCTCCGGGCCAAGCTGCTCCGTCATCGAACCCAGGAACGCCGTCATGTCGTGCCTGGTGACCCGGAGTATCTCGTTCAGCCGATCTATATCGTATGTGGCGACGCGCAGCTTCTCCATGTCCTCTTCGGGAATCACGCCCGCCTGCGTCCACGCTTCGCATACCGCAAGCTCTATCAGAAGCCACTTGTCGTACTTGTTCTCGTCCGACCACACCTGTTTCATGCGCGGTCGGGCGTATCGCTCTATCATCTACTCATATCTCCGTCAGCGCTTGTCCGCTCACTCTACCGTCATTCCCGCGAAAGCGGGAATCCATTCACCACTCGGCAATCCATCCTGTCCATTCCCGTCCTGCCAATCCCATGAATCACAGTTCAGATTACCGATTCCTCAGCCCCTCCCGGTAGTCGTCATACGCCTTCCGCACCTCTTCGTGCTTGCCGCCAAGTATCTCAGCCGCCAGGAACGCGGCGTTCCTAGCTCCCCACTCGCCCACCGCCACGCACGCCACCGGAATGCCGGGCGGCATCTGCGTGATGGCGTACAGCGCGTCAATTCCTTCCAGATCGCTGGACGGTATCGGCACTCCGATGATCGGCAGGGTAGTCCAGGACGCCAGCACGCCCGGCAGTCCCGCTGAACCGCCCGCGCCCGCGATTATCACCTCTATCCCCCTGTCTCTCGCCGACATCCCATACTCCCGCACCCTGTCCGGCGTCCGGTGCGCCGACATCACCTCGACTTCATGGCTGATTCCCAGTTGTTCCAGCACTTCCGACGTTGGCTCCATCGCTCCGCGGTCCGAACTGCTGCCCATCAATACACCTACAAGTGGCATCTCTTTACCTCTGTCGTCTATTGTCGCGTCATTCCCGTCTTCGTCGCCGTTTGTATGTTTGAATGATCCCCTCTCCCTTGATGGGAGAGGGCTAGGGTGAGGGTGAACTATAATTCGGTCATTCCCGCGAAGGCGGGAATCCATTCATCTCATCTCGGAAACCGATTTTATTTCAAAAATAGGCACTTATTCACACACCCGCCGCAATATCGCGTCTGTAATAGACATTGCCAAACAGGACGCTCTTTGCTCCATCGTATGCCGAGCGTCTTGCCTCCGCTACCGTGTCGCCACGGCTCGAGACGGTCAGCACCCTTCCGCCTGAAGTCAATATCTTAGCGTTTTGGTCTGGTTCTAATAATTTGTCTAGTATAGTTCCGGCGTGGAAAACGATACACTCTTCAGAGTCCTCGGGTAGGCCATCAATCTCGAAGCCCGTCTCATATCCACCCGGATATCCGTCCGACGCCAGCACGACGCCAACCCACGAATCGTCCGACCACTCGACTTTTCGCTCGGAAAGGTTGCCCTCTGCCGCGCGCCAGGCTAGTTCCAGGAGATCGGACTTCAGACGAGGTATGACGACCTGCGCCTCCGGGTCTCCCATGCGGCAGTTGAACTCGATCACCTTGGGCCCGCCCTCGGTTATCATCAGACCGGCGTAGAGAATTCCCCGGAAAGGGCATCCCAGATCCGCCATCCGTTTCGCCACCGGCTCCATTATCTCTGTGCGGACCCTGTTGTCGAGCTCTTCGTCCCAGAAAGGAGGAGGACTGTAGCTGCCCATGCCTCCGGTGTTCAGACCCAGGTCGCCGTCCTTTGCGCGCTTGTAGTCGCAGGCTGCGGTCATCTCAGATACGTAGGGACCGTCCACGAACGCGAAGACGCTGACCTCTTGACCCTGCAGCCATTCCTCTACGAGAACCGTGTCTCCCGCGCTGCCGAAGTCCCGGCTGACGAACATGGAGTTCAGCGCGCTAACCGCTTCCGCTACCGTATCCGACATTATCACCCCTTTGCCCGCCGCGAGCCCGTCCGCTTTCACGACGAATGGCGGTGTCGCCGACTCGACATATTCGATTGCGGAGGCAAGATTGTGAAAAACTTCCGCCCTTGCCGTGGGAACGTTTGCCGCGTCCATCACGTCCTTTGCGAAAGCCTTGCTGGATTCGATTCGCGCGGCGGCCCGCGGCGGTCCGAACACACGCAGTCCCTCCTCCTGGAATCGGTCAACTATCCCGGCGGCCAGAGGTACTTCCGGGCCGACGATAGTAAGGTCCACCGACTCTTCTTGGGCTAACGCGATGAGCCCGTCTATGTCTCCGGCTGACACGTCGAAGTTGGCGCCGAGCTGCGCCGTTCCCGCATTGCCGGGAGCGGTCAGAATTCGCGGCTTGCGCGGGCTGGAAGCTATCTTCCACGCAATCGCGTGCTCGCGCGCGCCTTCGCCAACGATGAGAACGGTCATGACAGAACCCATGCCTACTCCCACTCTATCGTCCCCGGAGGCTTGCTGGTAATGTCATACACGACGCGGTTCACGTTCGGAGCTTCGTTGCAGATGCGGTTCGAGACCCGCGCCAGAACGTCGTAGGGGATGCGCGCCCAGTCCGCCGTCATCGCGTCGTCGCTGGTTACCGCCCTTATCGCTATAACGCTCCCATACGTTCTGAAATCCCCGGTTACGCCAACCGAACGAGAGTCGGTCAGCACCGCGAAACTCTGCCAGAGGTCGTCATACAGGCCGTTCGCTTCGATCTCCTCCATGAGGATCCGGTCCGCTTCCCGGAGCGTTTCAAGGCTGTCGTGCGTGATCTCGCCGATAATCCTGATCGCCAGTCCTGGACCCGGGAATGGCTGCCTGAAGACCATCTCGCGCGGCAGTCCGAGTTCCAGGCCGACCTCCCTCACTTCGTCCTTGAAGAGATAGCGCAGCGGCTCCACCAGTTCCATACGCATGTGTTCGGGTAGCCCGCCCACGTTGTGGTGCGTCTTGATCTTCGCCGAAACATCGTCTCCGGGGACCTGGCTCTCGATCACGTCGGGATACAGGGTCCCCTGGGCTAGGAAATCAACGCGCCCCAGCCTCGAAGCCTCGCCCTCGAACACGTTTATGAACTCTTCGCCGATGATCCTACGCTTCGTCTCAGGGTCGGTGACCGCTCTCAGCGCTCCGAGGAAGTGCTCCGAGGCGTCCACATGGCGCAGATTCATAGCCATGTGCTTCTCGAAAGTCTCCTGGACTCGCTCCGGTTCCTGGTGACGCATCAGGCCGTTGTTGACGAAGATGCACGTGAGCCGGTCGCCGACCGCCCGGTGCACCAGCGTCGCGGCCACCGCCGAATCAACGCCGCCCGACAGCGCGCAGATCACTTTCCCGTCCCCGACTTGTCGCCGGATGGATTCGACCGTCTCGGCGACGAAATTGCCCGGCGTCCATGACCCCGAGCAGCCGCAAATCCCGTACAGGAAATTCTCGATTAACTGCTTGCCCTTGGGCGTGTGAACGACTTCCGGGTGGAACTGGATCCCAAGTCTCCCGTTGCCGTCGCCCAGCGCGGCGATAGGGGAGTTGTCGGTGTGCGCCAGCGCGCTGAAACTGGGAGGAAGCTCGGATATGTGGTCGCCGTGGCTCATCCACACCTGCATGGATTCTGGCGTGCCGTGGAAGATCGCGTCCGACGGGTCGTCCTGGAGCAGTTCCGCGTACCCGTACTCTCGCCGAGACGCCGGCGCGACCTTGCCGCCAAGCTGGTGCACCATCGCCTGCATTCCGTAGCAGATGCCCAGAATCGGCAGACCGGACTCATAAACCCAGTCCGGCGCGAGCGGCGCGCCGTCTTCATACACGCTCGCAGGACCGCCCGACAGCACGACTCCCTTGGGATTCAGCGACTCCACCGTCTCCCACGGCGCCGAGTGGGGAATCAGCTCGCAGTACACGCTGGATTCCCTGATTCGTCTCGCGATCAGCCTCGAATACTGAGAGCCGAAATCAATGACCACGATAGTCTCTTGGTGGCCTGAATCGGCAGGCTTGGGAACCGTAACGCGCTCCGCCCGCGTATCTGTGGAGTATGCCGATCCGACCGGATTTCGACCGGCGGAGGCGGGCTGATTCGAGTGTCGAAAATCGCTTGAAGACATGGGCAGTCTCTGATCTCAGGCTAGCGTATGTGCTATATTTGGGTCAAGGAATATACATCCGAAAGATGATCGCGAAAGGCGTTTCTATCGTTCCTCCAATCCACTTATCCTGTACATCTCCATATCTCCCGCAAATCCCGAATCAAACAGACAGGCGAATGTCAAACCCATCCATTCTCTCTACATCCACGAACCGCGCGGTCGAGATTCTCAGAAGCGGAGGCGTGATCGCTCTCCCGACGGATACACTCTATGGAATCTCCGCCAACGCGCTCGACGCGGACGCCGCCGCGAAAGTCTTCACCGTCAAGGGGCGCGAGGAACGCAGCCCGCTGCCCATATTCGTATCCGACGCAGGCGACATCTTCCGCTACGGACGCGATGTGCCGGACGTCGCTGTCCGGCTTGCAGAACTGTTCTGGCCCGGCAAGCTGACAATCGTCGTGGGCAAGACCGACCGGATTCCGTCCGTGGTTTCAGGCGGATACGATACCGTCGGCCTCCGCATCCCCGACCATCCGGTTCCCAGGGAGATTGTCCGTGAGCTTGGCGCCCCGATTACGGCCACCAGCGCCAACGTGAGCGGCAAACCGCCACTCACTTCCGCGTCCGATGTCGTGGCCGAACTCGGCAGCCGCCTCGGTCTCGTCTTCGACGGCGGCTTGCTCTCTCCTTCACTGCCGTCCACCGTAATTGACGTCACCGCCAACCCGCCCCGTATTCTGAGGGAGGGAGCCGTATCCCAATCCAGCATCCGGGAATTGGCAGGCATCTCGCTGGAAGTGTAAAATCCAGTCTGAACCTTCCACCGACACACTTCCTCTCCCTTGATGGGCTAACAAGGGTAGGCAAATGAGCAAAGCGACTACGAATGTAGGCAGAAAGTCCCCTCTCCCGTTGGGAGAGGGTTAGGGTGAGGGCTAAATGCCTACCCCTGTCATCCCTTGATGGGAGAGGGTTGGGGTGAGGGTGATTCCATGTTCAGGAAGGAGTCGCGGATTGGAAAGCGTAATCGGCTACAGCTCGCTGGTGGAGATGGAGCTGAAGCGTATAGTCTCAGATCGTGGACTTCCGTTGTATTCGATGATGGAGCACCACTTGGGCTGGGACTCCGGGACAGCCTCCGCGTCTTCACAGATGTTGAGGCCGCTTGGCTCGCTGTGCCTGGCTTCCTGCGACGCTCTCGCCGACGATTTCGAGGTCGCTCTCCCGACCGCCGCGGCCATCGAACTCGTACACAACTTCTGCGAAATACACGACGACATCCAGGCGGGCAAGATTTCCCGGAATGACAGGGATTCGGTCTGGTGGAAGTGGGGCCCCGCCCAGGCCATCAACGCCGGCGACGGGATGCACGCGCTCGCCCGCCTCGCGCTCCTGGGACTGGGCGAGCGAGGCATCGGCCCGGACAGGGTATTCGAAGCGGTAAAGCTGCTCGACAAGGCAAGCCTCGCGACCTGCGAGGGCCGCTTCATGGACTTGGAGGCGCAGGAGCGGCTCGATATGTCCTCCGGCGCCTACCTCGATATGGCGGCCGCGAAGGCAGGCTCGGTGTACTCCTGCGCGATGGAGTTCGGCGCACTGGCGGCTGGTGGCGATTCGGCGACACGCGAGTCGTTCGCCGACGCCGGACGCGAACTAGGTATCGCCGTCCAGATCGCCGACGATATGAGGCAGATTGCTTCCGCGCAGAGCGCCGACGCCGCTCCATCCGAAGACTTTATGAACAAGAAGAAGCTCTATCCCGTCGTGAGGGCATTCGAGATCGCTTCGCCCTCGGAGCGCAGAAGACTGGGCGACTACTATTTCAAGCGCGTGCTGGAACCCTCCGACGCCAGGAACCTCTCGGAGATCATCTCGGGCCTCGGCGTGAATGACCACGCCGCGCGTGAGGTCGCTTCCCGCGTGACGCGAGCTACGGATATAGTGCGCTCCGTTCTGCCCGCCGCCGAGGACGCCGACGGTCTCTGCGACCTCATTCGATATGTGGCTGGAGAGGCATAGTGTTTCGCAAGAGGAGCGTCCGCGACCTCGACATAGCGCCCGGCGACAGGGCGCTCGTCAGAGTGGACTACAATGTGACGTTCGTCGGCGACACCGGACAGATATCCGACGACTCCAGGATCGTCGAGTCAATTCCCACCATAGAGTATCTCTTGGAACGCGGCTGCCGCGTAATCCTGTGCTCCCATATAGGAAGGCCGCACGGTCGCCGGGACGACAGGTACAGCCTGACCCCGGTCGCCCTCCGTCTTTCGGAGATCATGCAGCGTCCAATCGCGCTCGCGCCCGACTGCATTGGAGAAGAAGCCGAAGCAGCTATCTCCGGCATGAGCCCCGGCCATATCGTCATGCTGGAAAACCTGCGATTCCACATTGGCGAGGAGAGCAACGACAGAGATTTCGCCCGCAGCCTCGCCAGCCTCACGGACTTCTACGTCAACGACGGCTTCGGCGTCGCGCACAGAAGTCACGCGTCCACGGCCGGCGTTACCGAATTTCTGCCCTCCGCCGCCGGATTCCTGATCGAATCGGAGGTATCCGCGCTGGACGGCGTCATTCACACACCGGAGCATCCCTATGCAATCGTCATGGGCGGCGCGAAGGTATCGGACAAGGTTCCTGTGATTGATCGCCTGGCCGATATTGCCGATTTCTTCCTGATCGGCGGCGGGATGGCCGCGTCGTTCCTGTGCGCCCAGGGCAAGCTCGACTATGGCTCCGGCGTTGACGTGGACGACGTGGAACTGGCGCTCGGCGTCCTGGACCGCGCCCGCGCCGCCGGCGTGGAGCTCGCGCTGCCCAGCGATGTCGTCGTCGTCCGCAGCTTCGATGAATCCGCCGAGCCAGTCATGGCGTGCGTGGACTCGATTCCTCGCGCCCACATCATTATGGATATAGGCCCCCGAACGGTGCGCCTCTATCGGAAGAGACTCGAGACCGCGCGAACTGTCGTATGGAACGGGCCCATGGGCGTGTTCGAGTGGCAGCAGTTCTCATACGGTACGCGCGGAATCGCCCACGCAGTCGCGTCCCTCGACGAAGCCTTTACCGTAACCGGCGGCGGCTCCACCGCGGATGTAGTCCAGTCTCTGGGCTTGAAGGACTCCTTCTCTCACGTTTCAACCGGCGGCGGCGCCGCTCTCGAATACCTGGAGGGCAGGGAACTGCCCGGCATAGCGGCCCTCGACGATATATGTTCCCCCTTAAAAGCTAGACCGTGTTGACATTTATCGTCATTCCCGCGAAAACGGGAATCCAAGGGTGATGGGCTGTGAATACTTATAAATCAGATATATATGGAAGCGGTACTACATACTAATACCATTTCACTTTGACCAAGACATGAAGTTCGGCGATAGTCTATGTATCGTCATTCCCGCGAAAGCGGGAATCCACTCAGCCCGGCTGGGTAGAATATAGTGACATCACTCCGAATTGGTATAAAAACTAAGAACTGAGAACTAAAGACTGTCATGATAGATTTTCCATTCCTGAACGAAATATGCCGCAAGACCGACTCCCGGATTGTTCTCCTGGTCGTTGACGGCCTCGGCGGACTCCCGCGCCCGGACACGGGCAAGAGCGAGCTTGAGACCGCTCACACCCCGAATCTGGACGCGCTTGCCTCGCGCAGCGCCTGCGGAGTAACCACGCCTGTCGCTCCCGGAATCACCCCCGGCAGCGGACCCGGCCATCTCGCTCTTTTCGGATACGACCCGCTCAAATATGTGATAGGACGCGGCGTGCTCGAAGCGCTGGGTATCGGCGTTGACCTCGGCCCCGACGACATCGCCATTCGCTGCAACTTCTGCACGCTCGACGCGAATGGCGTCATTACCGACCGCAGGGCAGGGAGGATACCCACGGAAGAGTCCGCTCCGCTGGTCGAGCGGCTTGCCAGGATCACGGTCCCCGGCGTGGAGATTATAGTAAGGCCGGTGCAGGACTACCGCTTCGTCGTCGTTATTCGCGGCGAAGGGCTTGGCGGAGACGTCGCCGACACCGATCCGCAGCGGACCGGCTTCGAACCGTTGGAACCGGTCGCCAAATCTGACGCCGCTGTTCGCACAGCGAAGAAAGCGGCCCGCTTCATCGAATCAGCCCGCGACATCCTCGCAGGCCACGACACCGCGAACATGATTCTCATGCGCGGATTCTCCAGGCGTCCCGATTGGCCAGCGTTCGGCGAAGCGTACAATCTGAACCCGGCCGCGATTGCCGCCTATCCGATGTACCGGGGCATAGCGAGTCTGCTCGGCATGAACGTGATCCCCACCGGGGGCGACTTTGACGCCGAACTGGACACGCTGTCCGAACATTGGGACGATCACGACTTCTTCTTCATCCACTACAAGCCCGCGGACGCGGCAGGGGAGGATGGAGACTTCGCCGCAAAGGTGAGTACACTTGAAGAGTTGGACAAGCGCATCCCGCGCCTGCTCCATCTCGGCTCTGATGTGGTCGCCGTCGCAGGGGACCACTCCACGCCATCGAGCATGGCGGCGCATAGCTGGCACCCGGTTCCGCTGCTGATAAATTCGCAGTCCACAAACGAAGGGCTGGGTACCCCGGGTTTCAATGAACGCGAATGTAGGACCGGATACCTTGGAAGCCTGCCTGCTGCGTCGCTGCCCTTGCTTCTTCTGGCACACGCGGGCAAACTGGACAAATTCGGAGCATGACCCCTGAGTTCGTCATTCCCGTGAAAGCGGGAATCCAGAGGTGCGGGGTAGGGAATTGGAAATCCGTACGATGCAAAATAGTAATATAGAGATATAAAAACATGACAACATCTACTATAGTGGGTAACTGGAAGATGAATACGACTCCTTCTGCCGCGGAAATATTAACATATGATATTAAGAAAGCTACCTTGGCAGATAATTCGATAGATATAATAATATGTCCACCACATATTTCGCTGGATCGGGTATCCCGAATAGTGTCCGGGTCCGGCATCCAGGTCGGCGCCCAGGATGTTCACCCTGAAAGTTCCGGCGCATTCACTGGAGAGGTGTCTCCGGCTATGATTGCCGAGGTCGCCGACTTCGTGATCGTCGGACACTCCGAACGCCGCGCGCTGTTCGGCGAGTCTGACGAACTCGTTGGAAGAAAAGTCGTCGCGTCCCTCGACGCCGGGCTCAAGCCCATTCTCTGCGTTGGCGAGTCGCTGGATGATCGTCGAACGGGTAGGGCGGAAGAAGTCGTCAGAACTCAGTTGCTCGATTCCCTGGGAGGGATTGAAGATGTCGCCGGTATTCTGGTGGCCTACGAACCTGTCTGGGCCATCGGAACAGGCGAAGCCGCCAATCCGCAGATTGCCCAGCACATGATGAATTCCATCAGGTCTGCCCTCCGCTCCAGGTTCGCGGACGCCGCCGATTCGGTGCCATGTCTATACGGTGGCAGCGTAAACGCCGACAACGTTCAGGATTTCGTCCGCCAGCCCGATATAGACGGCGCGCTCGTTGGTGGCGCAAGCCTCGACGCCGACTCTTTCGTCTCGATTATCAATAGAGCGTCCGAGGTAGCCGGATGACAGGATAGGAAACTGGATCCATGCAAGACAGATACACAGGCGACGTCGGCGACTTCGGCAAGTACGGCCTCCTGCGCCATCTGACCGGACAGATGGAAACCCTGCCATCAGGTCAGGACATCAGGCTGGGCGTAGTCTGGTATCTCTACCCCGACGAGTCCCACAACGCCGACGGCAAGCACACCGGCTACCTGGACGACTCGCCCGCCAATCATTCCAGGTATCGAGCCTGCGATCCCGACCTCTACGACGCGATGCGCCACCTGGTGGAAACCGACCGCCGCTACATTGCGGCGGTCCAGAGAAGCCGGATCCTTCCGGCGGAAACGCTGTACTATGAGCCGAGCCTGTCGTTTCCTCCACGTATGCCGCGCTCCGAAAGGGAGGCCGCCCGCGCAAGCTGGTTCGAGGGCGCTTTAGAAGCTACCGCTGACGCCGACGTGATCTTCGTTGACCCCGATAACAGCGTCGTATTCGATCCCGCCAGTGGAATTCCGCCTTCCATTGACCCACTACGCAAGAAAGGCCCGAAGTACGCCTTCGTCTCTGACCTCCGCCGGTTCTACGAGCGCGGCCAGAGCCTGGTCGTCTATCATCATCTGGCGAGATGGGACACGCATATCAAGCAGATAGAAAAAGTCGCCCGGGGCCTGAAATCCAGTCTCGGCCTGCCGAAGTTGCCCATACGTCTGCGATACGGACGAGGAAGCGGGCGAGTCTATTTCATCGTCCCGCAGAAAGAGCATGAAGTCGTCCTGGACCGCAGAGTGTCTAACCTACTTCGCAGCCCCTGGAACTCCCATTTCGACCCGGTAGTGTAGGGAAGACCGCCCCCTGATCTCGACTCATGCCTGCGTCCGAAAACCCCCTCCGCCCCCGCATCCTCGCCATAGTCGGCCCCACCGCCGTTGGCAAGACCGAACTCGCCATGAGAATCGCGGCCCATGCCGATGTCGAGATAGTGAGCGCGGACAGCAGGCAGGTGTACCGCCACATGGACATCGGTACCGCCAAGCCCTCTCCGTCTCAGCTCTCCGCCGTTCCCCACCACCTGGTTGACATAATTGACCCCGATGACGATTTCAGCCTCGGACTATTCTTAGACTTGTCAAAAAAAGCAATCCTAAACGCAAATATAGCCGGGAAGTGTCCTCTGCTGGTTGGAGGGACCGGCCAGTATGTGATGGCGCTGCTCGAAAACTGGAACGTGCCGAACGTTCCGCCCGATCCTGTCCTGCGCCGCGAACTGGACGATTTGCTCGAATCGCAGGGGATTGACGGCCTGCTGTCCCGCCTGCGAAGTCTCGACTCTAGCGCCCTTGAACGTGTTGACGCAGCCAATCCGCGCCGGGTTATCCGCGCTATCGAGGTCGTCGCCGCCCCCGGTTCAGCGCAGGATACTCCCAAGAGGCTCGATCCCTGGTTCGATTCGGCTGTGATTGGCCTCGGAATGGAGCGCGCCGCTCTCTACCGCCGCGCCGACGACCGCGTTGACCGCATGATGGACGCTGGCTTCCTCGATGAGGTCCGACGTCTGCTCACTATGGGCTACGGCCCGGACCTGTCTTCGATGTCTGGAATCGGCTATCATGAACTGGCGCGGCATCTGCTCGAAGGCGCGGACCTGGCCGATGCGGTCCAGAGAACGAAGTACAGGACACACCGGTACGTCAGACGGCAGCTGAACTGGTTCCGCCCCGACGACCAGCGCATCCGCTGGTTCGAGCCAACCCAACTGGATTCAGCCATAGAATACGCCGCCAGATGGATAGGTTAGCCCGTGTTGGCATTTATCGTCATTCCCGCGAAAGCGGGAATCTAGGGGTAGGGTGCGGAGGAAGCCGGATTTACATGAACTGGTGAAGAGGGAAGACAGAGAGTTTGCCTGTATCCAGATCGTACGTCATCGAGTCCGTGGCCTCCGCGCTCGCGGCTGAAGTCTGCTGTCGTCCCGAGGACTTTGCTGAAGAAGATGAGTTGCAGATCTCGGAGTTAACGTCCTCAGAAGCTATAAACCCGATACGACGACGATTCCCGTGGCGCGCATGTAGCTTCGCTGTCACTACTATGGGCGCGGGTGTGGTCGTATCCGCCACGTCGAACTGGATGAACTGGGTATCGGAGTTGTTTCGAGACGTAGAACCTGCCGACGCTTTCAGCTTGGACCTGCTCAGCCGCGCCTACACCAGAGCGGAAGCCGACTCTTACACGCTTCACGAACCGCACCTATACCACGTGACTTCCAGCTGCGACTTGCGGGAGCGTGCGACTCCAGCGGGATACGCCATTGAGGTTGGCGGACAGGAGTTGCTTGAGACATTGAGCTTCCCGGACTGGCCGAACGCGATTTCCCTCAGCGCTCCCGCTCAGGGACGGCCAGTAACCGTCGTGGCGCTGGCTTTGCGCAACGGCGTGGTCGTCGGCGTAGCAACTGCCACAGCCGACTCGGATACCCTATGGCAGATAGGTATAGACGTGCGGTCAGATCATAGAGACAAAGGATTGGGCTCGGATTTGACTTCCAGGGTGGCGGCCGCGGTACTGAGTCATGGGCGGGTTCCATACTATGGGACCACGGTCGGCAACATAGCGTCTCGGAGGACAGCCATGTCAGCCGGATTCTATCCCTGTTGGGTTTCGGCCTATACCACCAAAAGGTGAATGAGGCGACCATAACCATACGAATATGTCATACTACGGAATTTAAAAAGGTCATTTGTATATTGAAATTCCCCTCTCCCTCAGGGAGAGGGCTAGAGCTTGTCCCGTACTTGATACGGGAGTGAGGGTGACAATGAAATTCGTCAAACTGCACGGCGCCGGCAACGACTACATATATGTTGACGCCCGCGAACAGAGTAGAGACTGGCCCGAAGTGGCCAGGCAGGTCAGCGACAGGCACTTCGGCATCGGCTCCGACGGCCTGATCCTGCTGTGCGAGTCCGAAAGGGCCGACGCCAAGATGCAGATGTTCAACGCCGACGGCTCAGAGGGGCAGATGTGCGGTAACGGAATCCGCTGCTTTGTGCGTTTTGGTATAGATAGTTCTGCTTTGGATATTGCCTCGAAATCGTTTGAAATCGAGACTGGCGCGGGCGTCCTCTCCGTTCGTCCCAGTTGGGACGACGGCGTGATGACCGGCGCGTCCGTCAGCATGGGGGAACCTATCCTCAAGCCCTCCCAGGTCCCCGTCGCCGCCCCCGACGATCTCGAAGTCGCCCTGGACTACCCGCTGGACGTTGACGGCTCCCGGATTTTGGTCAACTGCGTCTCGATGGGTAATCCTCACGCCGTCGTGTTCATGGACGATCCGGTTGACGACTACGAACTGACCCGCATCGGCCCCATGGTCGAGCGTCACCCGTTCTTCCCCGAGCGCGTGAACTACGAGATAGTGAACGTGCTGAGCCGCGACCGCATCAAGGTGCGCGTCTGGGAGCGCGGCTCCGGCATCACTCTCGCCTGCGGCACCGGAGCCTGCGCCGCCGTCGTAGCCGCGAAGCTCCACGACCTGGTTGACGCCGACGTCACCGTCGAGCTACCCGGCGGCGAACTGCGCGTGTCCTGGCCCGGTCGGGGAGAGGTCGTCATGGAGGGCCCAGTCGCCCGCGTCTTCGAAGGCCACTGGCCCGACTGACGCCAGCCCAAGGAAACTTATCCAAAGCCTACCCCTGAAAGCGAGCGGCAAGGCTAGGATCGCTTCCTATTAGCCAGGCTCTGTGCAAAGTTCTGAATTCGGGAATCCGTACCACGTCTCGCCATTCTCGCGAAAGCGGGAATCCAGAGATTGGCGGGCTTTCGACCGCCGCAATTCTACTTATGCATATTTCTCTCTTAGCCGTTGCCTATTGTACATCTGTGCTGATTCAGCTACAATAACCCCATGATTCGCAACTGTCGAGCAAGATACCAACCGGACCAGGGTCTTTTCATTTCGTCTTGTCGTCAATCTATCGTTCGCCCTGAGCTTGTCGAAGGGCCCTCCGTTCATGGTTAGACAGGCTCACCACGAACGGACTACGCAGGTGACACTCGAAAATGAAAAGACCCTGCCAACCGGACGCCCCGCGAACTAACGACTATAAACTGTGATATATAATGGAGCGAGATGAGTCCAAAAGAAAAAATCTCTTAGCTTCAACGCAGGTGAATAGCAGGTCACTAACAGGTGTTCCGAACGCCTGTTAGCGACCAGTTAAGCCACCTGTTGCCGCCTGTGCGATATAAGCTGAAATATATGAGAACGTCCGAACCGTCTAAAATCAGACCGATTGCTCGCCGTCCATATCCATCAAGTTTCACGCCGCCCCGCGCCATGCTAAAATCAACCGACGACTAAGAACTATCAACTAGAGAACAACGGAGCAAGCATGAATTTCGCCAGCCGAGTCGAGAAGATACCCCCTTACCTGTTCGTCGAAATCAGCCGCAAGATCGCCCGGAAGCGCGCCGAAGGCATCGAGGTTATCTCCTTCGGTATCGGAGACCCCGACCTCGAAACGCCCGCGCCGGTGGTTGACGTCCTGCGCGACACCGCCGGAGACCTGCCAAATCACCGCTACCCCGAATCGGAGGGCCTGCCGGAGTTCCGCAAGGCGACCGCCGACTGGTATCAGCGAAGGTTCGGCGTTTCGCTCGATCCCGAGACCGAGGTCATTTCGCTGATAGGAGCGAAGGAGGGTATCGGACACGCCGCGCTCTGCTTCATCGAACCCGGCGACATAGCGCTCGTGCCCGACCCGGGCTACCCCGTGTACTCGGTGGGGACCTGGTTCGCGGGCGGCGAGTGCCACTGGATGCCGCTCAAGGAGGAGAACGACTGGCTTCCCGTGCTTGAGGATATTCCCGAAGACGTGGCGCGCGCGGCGAAGGTCATGTGGCTCAACTATCCGAATAACCCGACCGGCGCGATTGCCAGCCCCGACTATTTCGAGAAGGTGGTCGAGTTCGCCAGGTCCTACGATCTGGCCGTGATGCACGACGCCTGCTATACCGACGTCACGTTCGACGGCTACCGCCACCCGTCGTTCCTCGAGACGCCGGGCGCTATGGATGTCGGAATGGAGTTCCACTCGCTGTCCAAGTCCTACAATATGACCGGCTGGCGTCTCGGCATGGCGGTCGGCAACGCCGATATGATCAACGCTCTGCTCATCGTGAAGTCGAATCTGGACTCCGGCGTTCCCCAGGCGATCCAGCACATGGGCATCGAGGCGCTGAACACATCGGACGACTGGATTGACGAGCGAAACGCCGTTTACCAGCGACGCCGCGATAAGGTTCTCGCCGTGCTTGACGAAATCGGCCTCGAGGTTGACCCTCCGAAGGCGAGCCTGTACGTTTGGGCGCGAGCGCCGGAAGGATTCACCAGCGGCGAGTTCGCCGAACAGCTACTGGAGAATTGCGATATAGTCGTTACCCCGGGTGCCAGCTACGGCGACTACGGCGAAGGCTACATCCGCTTCTCGCTCACCATCGCCGACGACCTGCTGGAAGAAGGACTGAGACGCCTCGCCACCTACACCAGCTCACGCTAGTGGCTTGGCCACGTGCAAAAGTCCCTTCCCCCTCGACGGGGGAAGGTTAGGATGGGGGGTGAAACCCCAACTATAATTCAGTCATTCCCGCGAAAGCGGGAATCCAGGGGTTGGGGTTTGTTGCTATACCTCGGAAACATGTGGATACGGTACTGGGCAACGAAAGAAATAATTGATAACTGGGAATTGAAAATTGACAATTCCCGAAGGGAGGGGAGCGCGTGGCTAGAAGAAGAATGAAGACCACCAGGCCCAAGCAGGAGCGCGCCATACTCGTGAGCGCGACTCCCAAGCGTGGACGCTTGCTCTGGAATCCGCAGGACTCGCTCGACGAACTCGCGGAGCTTGCCCGAACCGCCGGCGC
This sequence comes from Dehalococcoidia bacterium, assembly GCA_965202815.1. Classification (GTDB taxonomy): domain Bacteria; phylum Chloroflexota; class Dehalococcoidia; order Lucifugimonadales; family UBA1123; genus VXRN01. The sequence continues at coordinate 303,409 of CBDBCD010000001.1, read as the reverse complement.
GAAGGTGCTCGACCGCGTCTCACAGCGTGTTCCCAAGCCCACCCAGGAGTACGTCGGCAAGGGCAAGCTCGAAGAGATCAAGCGTCTCTGCGAAGAGTTGGACGTTGACACCGTAATATGCGACGACGAGCTCACGCCCACCCAGCAGCGCAACCTCGAAAGCGCGCTCGCTTACACCGGCGGCCATGCCGAACGGAAGGTGATAGATCGCACTGCGCTAATCTTGGATGTCTTCGCGTCCAGGGCGCGAACGCGCGAAGGTCGGCTTCAGGTCGAGCTCGCCCAGCAGGAGTACCTTCTGCCGCGTCTCGCCGGGCAGTGGTCCCACCTCGACAGGCTTCGCGGCGGCTCCGGCGGTGGCGCCGGCGGCGGCATCGGCACGCGCGGTCCAGGCGAGACCCAGATAGAGACGGACAGGCGACTTGTGCGCGGTGGCATACAGAGGCTCAAGAAAGACCTAGAGAATGTCCGCCGCCACCGGCGGCTGCATCGCTCCAAGAGAACGAGCAACGGGATTCCGGTCGTATCGCTCGTCGGTTACACCAACGCTGGCAAGAGCACGCTGCTGAACCGCATGACCAGGGCGGGCGTCCGCGCGGAAAACCTGATGTTCTCGACTCTCGATCCCGTTACCCGCCGAATCCAGCTTCCTTCGGGCCAGCCGGTCCTGCTCACCGATACGGTCGGATTCATCCACAAGCTGCCCACGTCGCTGATCGCCGCCTTCCGCGCCACGCTGGAAGAAATATCTGAGTCCACGCTCGTGCTTCACGTCGTTGACGTCACCCATCGAAACGCCCCTGAGCAGGTCACCGTCGTCGAGTCCATCCTGGACGATATGGGAATGGACGGCATTCCGACCGTGATGGCCCTCAACAAGGCCGATCTGTTGCAGCCGTCCGGCAACGGCCACCTGGATGACCTCCCTGAGATAGCGTCCGGCCCTGAGGATGCCGTTCTGCTTTCAGCGCTCAAGGGAGATGGCATAGACGACCTGCTCCAGAAGATCGAGTCCCGGCTCGCCCTCGACGGCGCCTTCCAATCCGAAGCCTTCCTTGCTCCGGCAAGAGCATGAGCCTGTTGTATCGAAACGCCCCTGAGCAGGTCACCGTCAAGGGAGATGGCATAGACGACCTGCTCCAGAAGATCGAGTCCCGGCTCGCCCTCGACGGCGCCTTCCAATCCGAAGCCTTCCTTGCTCCGGCAAGAGCATGAGCCTGTTGTATCGAAACGCCCCTGAGCAGGTCACCGTCAAGGGAGATGGCATAGACGACCTGCTCCAGAAGATCGAGTCCCGGCTCGCCCTCGACGGCGCCTTCCAATCCGAAGCCTTCCTTGCTCCGGCAAGAGCATGAGCCTGTTGTAGGGAAGTGCTGACGCCCCCAACCGTTGGTTCGCACTATAAATGTTATGTAAAGCAGCGTAGCTGGATTCAATGTCCGGTCTGCCTCTACTTTACATAATAACCAACTCACTTAATTCGCTGCGTTGTGGAACGAAGGCTGACAATTCTTGATTTCTAGTTCTTAATTGACGACGATCCTGACGATCCCGGATTGCACCAGCGCGCCCATAAGCTCCGGATAGACGCTCTCGCCACGCGCCGGGCGAACGACGGTCGTGTCCGCGCCAACTCCGAATTGCCAATTGCCAACTGCTGATTCCTCGCCGTCGTCCCCGTCCCGAATAACGACAACCAGCCTTTGCCCAACCCTGTACGATATCGCCCCAAGCGCCGCCCACAGCATCGGGTCCGGTATCCGCTCGGAATCAGGCCCGGCGGTGCGCGGCCACACGAGGACGCACCCGCGCGCCGACCCCAGCGCTTCGGAGAGTTCCTGCGATATAATCCGCCCCTCGGTTCCGTCCAGGCTCACCATTCTGCACGCGACTGATAGTCCCCCCAGCAGCCCGCCGACCTCGCCGCGAATCGAGTCGTCCGCCGTACCGACCACGAGTATCTCGCCGCTGCCCGCTGGGTGCTCCTTGGGATATCCGTCGTCTTCGTCATTGGAGACCTGATCCTGCGCCCGCTGGCTCGGCGCAGCCCCAGCGTAATATACCGCTGTCTCTTCGCTCTCAGCGACTGCCCCTACGATTAGGACTCCCGCCCGGTCCGAAACGATTCCTGCGACCAGTCCGTTGCGCCTGATGATGCCCAGGCACTCCTCGGTCAGTTCCCTGGGCACTCCCAGTTCGCGCACGAGCGTGTTCGATGCGTAGATGTCCTCGGGCATCCTCTTGCCGGCGTATATCCGGTAGAATTCGCAGAAGACCTCAGGCTTGGTCACTGCTTCGAGGATCGAGTTCTCCCGCTCCTCCGCGCTGCCCGGCGCCGTAACCGACTCTCCGAGTTCGGTTAGCTGGATGAAGTCGTCCGAATACGAACCGACAGTCAACCCGTACTTGGAGGATGCGTTCAGCTTCTGTATGAACGAACTGCTTCTGGCGGATGTTCCCATCTCTTTAGCCAGGAGCTCCGTCTCCACGGGAAGTCCGCCGTTCACTCGCTGAATAGTCTCGGCTATCGGGAACGTATCCTGAAACGAATGGGTCGGATATGGCCTGGTGATTCTCGTTCGCTTGGCCATGGTTATTCCTTTATAGGCTCCATATTTCAGAAATGATATTCCGGCGTTTTGAAGGCCATTGCATAGTCATCGTCATTCCCGTGAAAATGGGAATCCAAGTGTGCGGGGCCATGCAGGTAGCTTGTAATACGCGACTTTCTAAAGCTAGTCGGGCTTCCATTTGAAGGGATTCGCAAAGGTCTTCAATTTGAAAGTGAAACCGAGGACATGCACTGGTCACTGAAGTGTCTGATTTGAAATACTATCATATTTCACCCATTTCTGAAAATCATGTCCTGCCTCTTTGCCGGGGCGTTTTGCAAGTTGGCGTTACAATCCGCGTTGTCTGCCGACGACGTAGTTCTTGGTACGACGGGACGCGCCCCTCTCCACGATTGAGAGTAGCTGTCTAGCGACAGGCTTTCTTTATTGGAATATGCTGAATGCTCACCAGGTGCTAGAATAGGTTTATGCCTTCAAATACGTATCTCTACCCCGAAAAGACGCATGGTTTTCCGTGGCGGTCGAGCCGGATCGTTTGGGTTGCGGTCATTTCGCTGATCGCGGTTCTCGCGCTCGGCTCCTGCCAGGACGAAGGCGACCCGTCGCCTCCCGCCGCGGATGCCTCCCAACCTGCCGCCCCGGCTGAACAGGCCGGCGCATCCACAGCGCAGAAGGAACCCACTGCCCCGCCCGCCGTAAAGCCGCAGGACCCAATGGTCCTCCCTACCGCTATTCCCGCCCCCGACAATCTGCAGATTCCGCAGGGCGTACCGGAGGATCTGGAAACCGTCTGGGAGGTCTGGTCCCTTCTCACCGAACAGCACGTGGACCGGAACGACTTCGAGAACGACACTTTCAATGAAGCCGCGATAAGGGGTCTGATTCAGGGGCTCGGCGATCCGCACTCGGGCTATGTGCCACCGGAGGCGTTCGAGATCGAGAACGAGGACCTGTACGGATCGTTCCAGGGTATCGGAGCCAGGGTCGAGATGAGGCCCGATGGCAAATTGCTGATTGTCGCTCCTATTAGTGGCAGCCCCGCCGAGGCGGCCGGCTTGAAGCCCGGAGACCTGGTTCTGGAAGTAAATGGCGAGAGCATCGTCGGATTGAGTCTGCTGGAAGCCGTAAACAAGATCCGCGGCCCGAAAGGTTCCGAGGTTCGTCTGTTGGTCAAGCACCTCACCGAGGCTGGCGAGGTCGAGATAGTCGTGGTGCGAGACACTATCCCCCTCGAAAGCGTTCTCGTGCGCAGCCGGCCCGAAGACAGGTTCGCTCACATCAGGCTCACTACCTTTTACGCCAATACCGCGGAAGAGTTGGCCGAGGCCATCAGAGAGTTGCGGAACAACGGCGCCGAGGGTCTGATTCTGGACGTTCGCGATAATCCGGGCGGGCTGCTCAGCAGCGTAATTGATGTAACCAGTATGTTCCTTGAGGACGGCAGCCTCATCCTGTACGAACTCGACGGCGAAGGTGACCGGGACAACCATATGTCCAGGAACGGCGGAGAATTCGTCGATATTCCTCTTGTCGTTCTTGCCAACGGCTTCAGCGCCAGCGCGTCTGAGATCGTAGTGGGCGCGATCCAGGACCACGAACGCGCCCCGGTCGTCGGCTCGACCACCTTCGGCAAGGGCAGCGTCAATATCCTGCGCCGACTAACCAACGGCGGCGGACTCTACCTGACGATTGCCAAGTGGTACACTCCCGGCGGGCGGCTCATCGAGGGCAATGGTGTCGAACCAGACCACGAGGTCACATCCAGGGACAAGCAGAAGGCTGATACGTCTCAGCTCGAAAAGGCAATCGAGGTGATGGAAGAACTTGTGGACGGAACCGCCGCGGGCGGAGCTTAAAGGGTGAAGCGTTGAGCAAGAAGGGCAATTCTACGATTACGACGAATCGAAGAGCGCGCTACGACTACGATATCGTGGACACCATCGAGGCCGGCTTGGTTCTCACCGGCACCGAGATCAAGTCCGTCCGAGACCGCAAGGTGAGCCTCAGCGACTCCTATGCCCGCCCCGCGGATGGCGAAATGTGGCTGCACAATCTCCACATTGACGAGTACGCTCCGGCCCACCGGAACAACCACGATCCAAAGAGGCCTCGAAAGTTGCTTCTGCACAGCGACGAGATTCTTCAACTCTCCAAGCAGGTTGACCAGCGCGGCCTGACTCTGGTGCCGCTGAGGTTGTACATCAGGAACCATAAGGCCAAGGTGGAGTTGGCCGTCGTGCGCGGAAAGAAGCGTTTCGACAAGCGGCGCGCGCTGATCGAGCGCGAACGCGAGCGCGAGGCGCGGGCCGCGATAGGAGCCAGGCGATATTGAGAGTTGCTGCGCTCTCCCCTTCCCCTAGACATGAGAGGAAGCGCTTTTGTGAAAACAAAATGGCCGCCGGGTTCGCATCCCGACGACCATTTTGTTTGACTCTGTATTGGGCCATTCCCGCTGCCCGGGAGAATGGACCATCTTAACTTACTCTCTTGATCTCGATGGTCTCGCCCGGCGCGAGCGCGACTCTCCTGACGTTTATCCCCAGCTTAAGTAGCCAGTACCCCAGCGTCGCTTTGCTCACTCCGAGCCTGTCTGCGGTGGAGGACAGCCCTTCAGCGGTTACCATCTCAGGCAGAATCTTCTCGAGCGGCTGGTGGAACTTCTCTTCGACGGCGATCATCTTCTTGGTCTTGCGGGTCATTTTCCCGTGCCTCCGTTCATTGATGTTGTAAGCATTCTAGTATTGCAGAGGCAAAGTGTCAATGCACTTTTCAATACTTTTTCCAGTATTTGCTATGATGTTGAAATGATTGGAAATCGACCTGAATAGACTTACGCAGTGATGTGTATTGCAATCACACTGTTATTTTGTGTTTAGGAATTATATATCACTTCGCATGTTTCACCTGTTGCGAGTGCCTCGTGGGTGTTCTCGGTCGGTGTCGAACTGGCCCATTCAGCGCTTGTGATTCCCCGTCTCCGCTCGCGGCCATCGCATTCTGGACGGTGCCGCGCCAAGGATGGTGTTGACGCAGGACCAAGGGATCGAGCGCTATGATGCAAGTATCTAGGGATCTCCGAACTATTGACTTATGCTATTCTTGTTCCCAGCCGCTTCATCATTCCGGCATTCGAGGAGGCCTGACTTGAGAATAGCCCTTATGGAAAGTGTTCGCAGGAATCACGCAATCGAACACGCGACCGTGACTCTCATGCTGGAGCGCGGCGTGCCAGCGCCGATGGGAGGCTACTCGATTGGCCCCGGATTCGTTATCTGGTCGCGTGGCTCCATAGACGATGTTGCGCTCGCCGCCCGGGATGCTCTGGATCTTCTAAAAGCCGGCAATTCCGAGCTCGCGATCTCCCCGTATTGTGGAACGAACATCGTGACTTTCGCGCTCGTGGGAGCGTTGGCGGCGAAATTGTTTTCGGGTCGGAAGAGGACCTTCTGGTCCGCCGTTCGTGGTTCGGTCGCCGCGATTATAGCGGCGATGTTGCTTGGAAGGCCGCTTGGAAGGCTTTTGCAGCGTCACTGCACTACCCTACCGCATGTCGAAGGGGTAGAATTGGTCGAAATTCGAGAACTTTTCAAAAAATCGGTGTCAGTGGTCTGGATCAGGACAGCCTCAAGCGGCCGTTGAAGTCAGGTTAATTCTCTTCCCGCCGCCGCGCCGCGAGGCGGTGGTGATGACGACCATGTTCAGCCGAACGGGTCTTGACGCCGCCACATTTGAACTCCTAGAGTGTGTCGTCAAATGAAGGAAGCGATGATAAATTGGCGCTGCATAAGTGAAACAGGAGCGTCACATCGTCGGCACGATATGTCAGACCGGGTCTGGGAACGTTTGGAGCCCCTTCTGCCAGGGGGCGCTGGCAAGGTTGGCAGGCCTGCCTTCGACAACCGCCTGTTTCTGAATGCCGTATTTTGGATTTTACGCACTGGCGCGCCCTGGCGCGATCTGCCCCCGGACTACGGAGACTGGAAGAATACACATCGCCGTTTCTGTCGTTGGCGTGACCGGGGCGTCTGAGGGAAACTGCTGGATGAGGTGATTGATGAGCCTGATTTTGAGTGGTTGATGATTGACGCCAGCCATGTCAAGGTGCATCCCCATGCTGCGGGAGCAGCGGGAGGAAATCAGGAGATGGCGCGTACAAAAGGGGGCTGAACACCAAAGTGCATCTGGCGGTGGATTCCCATGGTATGCCGGTACGTCTGATTCTAACCGAAGGAACCACCGCTGACTGCTCTGAGGCAATTGCATTGATTGAGGACATCGAGGCGGAACATCTGTTGGCGGACAAAGGATACGACAGCAATGAAATCGTGGAGGCGGCGTTAGCTTTAGGGATGAACCCTGTTATCCCACCCAGAAGCAATCGTAAGAACCCTCGCGTGTATGATCGGCACCTGTATAAACTGCGACATCTGGTGGAAAATGCCTTTCTCTACCTGAAGCAATGGCGAGGGGTGGCAACACGTTACGCTAAACGGGGAGATTCTTTCCTGGCTATCTGCCAAATACGCGCTCTCGTACTGTGGACTAAATTATTTTGACGACACACTCTAGAGGTTCGATTGCTGACTTGCCATATGCCATACCTCGACAGCTAATCATCGGAGACCTTTGCGCGATTACGCCATTCCCGCGAAGGCGTGAATCTACGGACCGGGGCGACCCAAACATGGCAAAACTGACCGGACGCGGCGCTAATCTGCCTCCAGGAAATGACGCGGATGAACAACCCGTCCGGCCTTTCCGAAGACAGTGGGGTTCAGAATCCCTGATGAAGTCGTCTCTTCCGACGCCGCGAATCGTGGAAGCTTCCCGAAGAGATTGACACCAGCGCTCCGGGGAAAATCCTGAAAGCCGGCGGCTTGATTCTCGACTTCCTTGACCCGAATATGAGCCATTGCTAAACTGGATTCGTAGTCAGACTGTGTCCCTGTAGCTCAGCTGGATAGAGCGGCTGCCTTCTAAGCAGCGGGTCGCGGGTTCGAATCCTGCCAGGGACGCTTCCACGCCTCCGGTCGGCATAGTCCACTCCTACTTCACCAATCCGTCGGAATAGCCTTAATTGATATTGCAATTGCTGGATATGTATTCCTTCAATTGAGAATATCAAATCGAATCTACAACTGGACGCATCCTTACCTCATAAAATATATAAATATCTGAACAGACATCTTCTTTCGGCTTCCTTCAACTCACAATGGAGATATGGTAATAGATGAAAAGCGAACCATTCAGCGCTTTCCTTTGGAGCCAGGCTTCCCCAATATGGGAATCGGTGTCCGTACACCCCTTCCTCTCCGAATTGCAGGACGGCGCACTGCCCATAGAGAAGTTTCGCTTTTACATCCTGCAGGATTATCTATACCTCGGCGCGTTCGGACGCGCGGCCGCCGCGGCGCTCGCGCAGGCTCCCGACACGGATTCGGCGATCAGGCTGCTGAAGCGGGTTACGACCCCGGTGGAAAGACCGCTGCATGGCGCGCTCTTCGATGCGCTCGGCGTCACTGAGGAAGAGGCCGAAGCCTCGACTCCCTCTCCCACGAATCTTGCGTATATGAACCACATCGAAGTCTCGATGGACATGGGCGGTCTCGCCTGCGGCGTCGCGGCGCTTCTCCCCTGCCCTCGCATCTACCACGAGGTCGGCAAGATACTGAAAGAGCCCGAACATCCCACTTACAAGATATGGCAGTCGTCCTACGCCGAAGGACTGCTCGAAGCGAGTGTCGCCGGTTGGTCGGAATTCGTGGACGAACTCGCCGAAGATGCCGGCCCAGATACTCGCGCCTTGATGGAAGAGGCTTATCTGACCAGTTCGCGCTATGAGTACATGTTCTGGACAATGGCGTATAATCTCGAAGACTGGCCCGCCTGACTTGGGCAAAACCGATTCCCCAGCGATTCTGTCGCTGACGATGCAAATGACGCGAGGAGTAATGCTATGGCGCGCAGATTCACTGGGACCGTCAACGCCCCCGATTTCCCGACGGGCCTCGACTGGCTGAACACTGACCGACCCCTTACTCTTGCCGACTTCAGCGGCAAGGTTCTGGTCCTGGATTTCTGGACATACTGTTGAATTAACTGTATGCACGTGTTTCCGCAGTTGCGGAAATTGGAGGAGAAGTACGCTGGCGAACTCGCGGTTGTCGGAGTTCACTCGGCCAAGTTCAACGCGGAGAAGGCCACGGACAGTGTCCGGCGCGCCATCCTCCGCTACGAGATAGAACACCCCGTCATCAACGACGCCGATTTCATGGTCTGGCAGCAGTACGCCTGCCGCGCCTGGCCCACCCTTATGTTCATCAGCCCGTCCGGCAAGGTGATTGGCAAGCACGAAGGCGAGTTCCCGATAGAGGCGCTGGACAACGTTCTGTCTGAAATGATCGGCGAATTCGCCGAGACCGGCGAGATGGACCGCAAGCCGCTCGCCTTCAGACTCGAGAGCGAATTGGAGTGGGAACGCCCCCTCTCCTTCCCGGGCAAGGTGACCGCCTCCGAGCATGGTCTGTTCATCTCCGACTCGAACCACAACAGGATAATCTGGACCCATCTGGACGGCGAGATCAAAGCCATAATCGGAAGCGGCGAGCGCGGTCTGAAGGACGGCCCCGCTGCCGAGGCTGCTTTCCACGACCCGCAGGGCGCCGCCCTGGACTGGCCCCGCCTCTACGTGGCCGACACCAAGAATCACGCAATCCGGATGATAGACCTGGAGAATCTCGAGGTCAGGACCATAGCCGGAACCGGCGAACAGTCTGTCGGACGTCACGCCGGCGGCAATGGACGCTTCGTATCCCTCGCCTCCCCTTGGGATGTGGTCAAGGTCGAAAACTCGCTGTACATAGCGATGGCCGGTTTCCACCAGCTATGGAAGCTCGACCTCGACAGCCGCGACCTGCGCCCCCACGCTGGCAACGGACGTGAGAGAATCATTGACGGCCCACTCCAGCATGCCGAACTAGCGCAGCCCAGCGGCATAGTATCTGACGGCGAGACGCTGTACTTCGCCGACAGCGAGACGAGCTCTGTCAGGTCCGCCTCCGTCTCCCCGATGGGCGCGGTGAACACGCTCGTCGGCGAGGGCCTGTTCACCTTCGGAGACGTTGACGGCTTTGGCGACGATGTGAGGCTGCAGCACCCCATCGGACTCGAACTCCACGGCGGCTCGCTCTGGATAACCGACTCGTACAACAACAAGATCAAGTCTCTGGAACCGGGTTCCCGCCTGTGCAGGTCCGTATTCGGTTCAGGCGAAGTGGGCGACGCGGACGGCGCCGCAGACCAGGCCGCGTTCTACGAACCCGGCGGAGTCAGCGCCCACGACGGCAAGCTCTACATAGCCGACACCAACAACCACGCCATCCGGGTCGCCGACCTCGATTCCGAAGAGGTAACGACCCTCCAGATCCGTGGAGACTGAGGCCGCATAATGCCCAACCGCCTGTCCAAAGAAACAAGCCTCTACCTGCTCCAGCACAAAGACAACCCCGTTGACTGGTATCCCTGGGGCGAGGAGGCGTTCGAGGCCGCCCGCGAGCGCGACCTCCCTGTCCTGCTCAGCGTCGGCTACTCCTCCTGCCACTGGTGCCACGTCATGGAGCGCGAGTCCTTCGAGAATCCACAGATCGCCGCCATGATGAACGAGTCGTTCATCAGCATAAAGGTGGACCGCGAGGAGCGCCCGGACGTTGACTCCGTTTACATGACCGCGATCCAGGCAATGACCGGACACGGCGGCTGGCCCATGACCGTCTTCCTCACCGCCGACGGCTCCCCCTTCTACGGCGGCACATACTTCCCGCCCGAAGACAGGGGCGGCCTGCCCTCGTTTCCCCGCGTTCTCTCCACGATGGCGGAGGTCTTCAGGACGCGCCGCTCAGACGTGATAACCAGCGGCAGGCAGCTTGTTGACAGGATCAACCAGTCTTTCGCCGCTGGCAGAAGCGTGGAACCTCTCACCGATACGATCCTGCGGGCCGCGTTCGACCAGCTGACTAACCAGTTCGACGACCGCTCCGGCGGCTTCGGACTTCAGCCAAAGTTCCCTCAGCCCCAGACCCTCGAATTCCTGCTCCGCTTCTACCACAGGACGGGCGCGCCTCTCGCTCTCGAGATGCTCGAACTGACGCTGGACAAGATGGCCGCAGGCGGCATGTACGACCAGATTGGCGGCGGCTTCCACCGCTACTCCACCGACGCCTTCTGGCTCATCCCGCACTTCGAGAAGATGCTCTACGACAACGCCCTGCTCGCGCGGCTCTATACCCACGCATACCAGGCAACCCGCAACCCGTCCTACGCCAGGGTCGCCCAGGGCATACTCGACTACGTTCTGCGAGAGATGCGACACCCCGACGGCGGCTTCTACGCCGCCCAGGACGCCGACAGCGAGGGTGTCGAGGGCAAGTTCTTCGTCTGGCGTCCCGAACAGCTCGTAAGCATCCTCGGCAGAGAGAACGCCGAAATCGTCGCCGACTACTTCGACGTCACCACCGAAGGCAATTTCGAGGGAATGTCCATCCTCAACGTTCCAAATCCTCCCTCGGAAGTTGCGTCACGACATTCCATGTCCGTAGAAGAACTGGAATCTCTCGTCGAATCCGCCAGCGCCAGGCTGCTTGAGGAACGCTCCGGCAGGATACCGCCGCTAACCGACACCAAGGTAATCACATCCTGGAACGGCCTGATGATGGCCGCCATGGCCGAGGCCGGAGCCGCGTTTGGCAGGGACGATTACACTCAGGCCGCTCAAGACAACGCGAATTTCATCCTCGAAAGCATGGTGCGAGACGGTCGCCTGAGAAGAACCGACGGCGATTCCGAAAACGGCGCGCAGGGCTTCCTCGACGACTACTCCCACCTCACTGATGGCCTGCTCGCGCTGCACTCCGCGGACGGCGACCTGCGCTGGCTAGTTCAGGCTGAAAAACTGACGCGACAGGCCGTCGCCCTCTTCTGGGACCCTCTCCAGAGCCGCTTCTACGACACCGGCTCCGACCAGGAGAGTCTCATAATCCGGCCCCGCGACGTCACCGACAACGCCCTGCCCTCTGGACACTCCATGATGACCGGCGTCCTGGCCCGGCTCGCAATAATCACCGGAGACGGCGACCTCAGAACAATGGCCTCCGACTCCCTCCGCTCCGTCCGCGACATCATGATCCAGTTCCCCACCGGCGCCGGACACTGGCTCTCCGTCCTCGACTTCTACCTCTCCGACCAGAAAGAAGCAGTCATAATCACCCCCGACCAACCCGCCGCCGCGCCAACGACCCCCACCGTCATTCCCGCGAAAGCGGGAATCCAGCCCTCGCCAAATACCCCCGCTGAGATGCTCCGTCGCCTCGCCTCCATCTACCAGACAAACACGGTCATTGTGGCCGCTCCCGAGAACGCCGCCGACGACAGCCAATGGCCCGTCTTCCAGGGAAGAACCGTCATAGACGACAAGCCCACCGCCTACGTCTGCCGCAACTACGCCTGCCAACTCCCCACCACCAACCCCGACACGATGATGTCCCAGGTTCTGAGCTAATGTTCGAGCTGTTCTGTGCGTCGCGAGGGGTGATCATCCCTACTTCACGAGAAGATTGCATAAGCTCGCAAGTCGCAGCTATATACGAATAATTGCATATATAGCTTCGGCAACACTGTCGATAAAGTCAACAGCGTCGTCAACCATCTGTGCCGTTATCGGCCAACGTGTGCCCGGGAATGACGGATCCATATCCGCTTCATGGACAATTTGATTTCTACGGGCAACTACGGTCGTGAGCGTAGTTCTCACGTCTTGCTGCGACATATGAATATTACTAGCAACGGTATTCCATAGATCATCCTCTTCGGAAATCAAACGTACAGCACTTGTTATATTCCCAGGGTTTTGAAAGGTTTGGCGACTATGCTTATCCCTGATTTCTTGCTCTATCCAGACTTCATCGGAGGGGTTGGCAATGGCACTGATTGCTCCCGAGAGAGAAACTTGAAACTGCATGAAGGTCGGTGTCCGAACTCGATTGTTCCTATATGCATCCAACATACCGAGTCTTACTAGCTCGTGTACATAGTGATCAAGCACACTGACCGCCATAACCATCTCTGCTCTTAAGATGTCAGACACATCCAGAGCAGATGTAGATTGTGCAGCTAGGACATTCGCGATAGATCCTAAATCTCTGGCACGCGCAATATTTGCGCGGAACTGTTCAATCGCTTCTTGCATCGCTCGTCATTTGAATGACTTTATCGGCTAATTCAGAGAACAATTCGAGGAGTCTATCCCGTTGCTGTTCGACTTGCCGTAAAACTATCCCTCCTCGGCCTATCTGTTCCGCAGTAAGTGCGAAGACTGGCGTTTGGGCATCCTGTGATGTAGCAACGAGAGTATTAAAGTCAGGGATTGTAGTTAGACAGTAGTCATCAATTCCTGATTCCTCATACCGTTCGTCAGAGAAAACCATATTTATCCCCTTAAGCGCGGGGAGTAGTTGTTCGGAGACCCTTTCGTTTATCTCGTCGATCCATACTTGGAATCCCTGTGTAGGAGCTCCTCCACGTGGACGATAGTTTTGTATTATCGTTCCCAGAAATTGAGGAACAACGACCGGAAACGGGTAGGCAGCATCTCTCAGAATTGGCATCTTCTGTGCCGTTTCCGACCATCTATGCCATTTGGGAAGCACTCCAGACAACGAGTCTATGGCCATGACTGAGAAATAGTCTGGAGAAGTCGGGAGAATGAAATAATCACTAGTCATTAACATATTTTGGTTGAATGAACTCAAACTTGGATTCATGTCGATGAGAACGTAGTCCGCCTGAAACTCGTCGGCAGTTTCATCCAGCAAATACGATATGGAACCTGGCAGATTCTGTAGAGTTTGTATAGAACCTGAAAGTGTCTGTGCTATTCCTAACGTAACCTCGTATTCAGATATACCGATGTGTCCTGGTAGCAGGAACAACCCTTCTTGGTCTTCGATGGAAATGCAATCAACTGCCTTTAGGGGAGAAGGACGAGATTCAAAGGCTGGAGCAAGTCCGGACTTTAGATTTCTCTCAGGCTCCTCTTCGTAAAAGCGTTCCAATTCGGAAGGCCCCTTGTAGCCAAGCACCAGACCTGTCAAATTTGCCTGCGGGTCAGTATCGACAAGAATTACTCTCTTTCCCTTCGAGGCAAGTATCCACCCTAAATTAAAGGTAGTAGTAGTCTTGCTTACTCCACCCTTATGATTAAACAGGGCAATTCTCTTGGACATTCCATTCTCCTGACCCCTGATGGATACGCTATTCCATTTTGGTTGGACGCAGGAAGTATATCAGAAATGATGCGGCACATGAAGACTAATCGATGAGGCTAGCAATCATTAAAGGCTCTCGTTGGTCACCACCAGCTCGGAGGCCAGCAACCAGCTAAGAGTGCTCAAATCGAGCAGTTCCAGAACCTCGGATATACCATCATACATACAAACGTTTCCGGGCAGGACGTTCCTCCATGCTTGGAAGTCGCTTGAACTCGTCTTCTGTCCAGTTCATCGAACAGATTGGATAATCTTTGCGTCTGCGACTCAGAAATGCACCGCGTATCGAGGACGGGCAGTTCCCTCAAGTCTGACTTCTTCGTGGCTACTCAACTTCCCTCCATGCTTATTCTAGCACCTAAGGTGGTGATCAAGCCGAGTACGGAATTCAGCCATACGACCCGCGCCTTCTCTGAGAACTTATCATCGAGGTAGCGCAGCCGTTCAGGGTAGGTACCCCTATGAGCCCAAGCGAGTCAGGAAAGTCAGAGAGGCGCCCATCTAGCTGGGCCTCCAACTGATTCGCCGACCCCTCCACTTGCACTCCAGGAGCACCGAGTCCTCATACCACTTAAGTCTGACTATGCCGTGAATCTCTGAGACCAACTCCTATCGTCATTCCCGCGAAAGCGGGAATCCATCGCGCTAGATCGGGCAGAACATGGCGACATCACTGCGAATTGGTATCAGTTCTGAGAGTAACCCGAATGTCGGGAGTACCGGCAGTGCTCCGGCGTTTAGACAGGGCTGAGCTTGAGGCCCCGTATCCATGCAATAGTCAAGCCAACAGCGTATTGACAGCTTCTTCACGGATGGTCTCAGAATCGCGATTTGCAGACGGCATTGGATAGACTCACAGCTTCAAGAGATACTTGGAAACGGCAAAACCATTATGGGCTAGGCCAAGTAGCACGTCAACGCTCATAGGCGTAGCTATCTGTGAACCCAAATGGCATTCTGAGTTGCCGAAAAAAGAACTCTTTGTCTGACGTTCAGACAAATCCCCTTGACAACCTCAACAGAACCCATGTACTCTATCATGTACAGAACTTACGTGCGCCACAAAATTGACAACTGAAGACTAATAACCGACCACCATGCCCAGAACCAGAATAAGACCCAATCCACAACTCAAACAGATAGTCCTCGAAGAGACCAACGACGGACGCGACGTCGTTCGCTTTCTCAAAAGCACCTTCATGGACATCGAAGACGCCCCGCTCATCTTCGGACTCAGGCACAAGGACTACGCCCGCTCGCACAAGATAGCAGCAGCCCGAATACTCGCCAGAATCGGCCTTGAGGAAGGCAAGCGATACCTCAGGAGAAACTACGTCCAGACTCCCTTCCAGAGAAGTCCACCCCGAAGAAGAAGACCTGCCCAAGCGGGAGATGGCCGCGTCAACATCCGACCTGTACCGCCTGGTCAGGAAAGAGACCAGCGACGGCAGAGACATCATCATCCGCTTCGTCGGCATAATGAAGGGCCACTACCCCGAATACAAGCCCCACCTGCGCATGGCCGCAGCCAAAGAACTCATCCGCCAGATAGAGTTCGACTACGACGACGAACCTACCCGCACCGAACCCGCCTCATCGTCAACCAACGAACCTACTCCCACAGAACCTGCCTCTGAGTCTGCGTCCGACCCAATTGATAATTCCAAATTGACAATTGAAAATCCCCCACCCCGCCCACACCACGAATACGCCAGCGAACACTGCGCCGAAGAGGAAGAATCCATCTACCGCTCCATCATCCGCCGAGCGGCTGAGATGCCTGACATAGGCTCCGCTAAGATCGAGGCCGAAAAGCTGATAGCGGAATTCAACAGCTTTGCCCAGGAACGAAATCCCAACCACAGAGTCGTCGCCGTGCCAGACCAACTTCTCGCCAAGTCCCTCACCCAGAGGATGCAAGCCCCGGAAACATACGAGTTCGACCCCGCCGACTACTACGACCTGAACCACGACGACTTCTACTTCTGCCTGTGCCGAGAGTGCGACGAGTGCGATGAAATCGAATTCTTCGAGGAACTCATGCGCGATCTCGAAGATGACACCGACCCCCTCTACGAAGACCCCTGACCCGCTTATTGCCTATCCCTTCCCCAATCAACTATGATTGGCCCTGAAGGGAGGGGCAACGCGTATGGACTTCAAAGCCATAATTCAGGAGCTTCAAGCTGTCGTCGGAACGGACTACGTGTTGCACAAGCCCGAAGACCTCATCGTCTTCGAGTACGACGGCTCTGTTGACCGCGCTCTGCCGACCATCGTCGCCCTGCCCGACAGCGCAGAAGAAGTCTCCCGCTGCGTCAAGGTAGCCGCCAAACATGAGATTCCCGTCGTCGCTCGCGGCGCTGGCACCGGACTCAGCGGCGGCGCGGTCGCCGAACATGGCGGCCTTGTCCTCGCCCTGACCCGCATGACCCGCATCCTCGAAGTAGATGTCGAGAACCGCGTCGCCATAATCGAACCCGGCGTGATAAACCTCCATCTCACCGAGCATGTGTCGCAGTATGGCCTCTACTACGCGCCCGACCCTTCCAGCCAGCGCGCCTGCACGATTGGCGGCAACGTGGCCGAGAACTCCGGCGGCCCCCACTGCCTCGCTTATGGCGTTACCACCAACCACGTCCTCGGCCTCGAGGTAGTTTACGCCGACGGAAGCGTCGAGTGGGTCGGCGGACTCGGAAGAGACTACCCGGGCTTCGACCTGCGCGGCATAATCATCGGCTCCGAGGGCACGCTTGCCATGGTCACCAAGATAGCCGTCCGCCTGCTCCGGCAGCCCGAATCGGTGAAGACCCTCCTCGCCATCTTTGAGGAACTCGACGACGCCAGCGCGGCAGTCTCCGGCATCATCGGCGCCGGCATAGTCCCCGCCGCCATCGAGATGATGGACGACACCTGCATCCGCGCCGTCGAACCTGCTGTCAACGCGGGCTACCCCGCGGGCGCGGGCGCGGTGCTTCTCGTCGAAGTTGACGGCCTCGCCGAATCCGTCGAGGAGGAGGTCGCCGCCATCGAGGAGGTGTGCAGTTCATACAACCCGTTGGAAATCAGGACCGCGACCGATCCGGTCGCGCGCGAAAGGCTATGGTCCGGCAGAAAGGGCGTCCTGGGAGCGTTGGGCCGGCTCGCCCCCAACTACATCCTGGTTGACGGCACCGTGCCAAGGACCCGATTGGTCGAAGTCCTCTCCCGCATAAGCGACATATCCGACCGAACCGGATACCCTATCGCCAACCTGCTTCACGCCGGAGACGGCAATCTCCACCCCTCGATTCTCTTCGACGAAAGAAAGCCTGGCGACACCGAAAACGCTCTCGACATTGCCGGCGAGATACTTGAGATGTGCGTGGAGGTCGGCGGCGTCCTGTCCGGCGAACACGGCATAGGTCTCGAGAAGCAGGAACACATGCCCCTGATGTTCACCGACGCCGATATGCAGGCCATGGCCGAGCTCAGACCGTCCTTCGCCACGAACAATATGTTCAACCCTGGCAAGATCTTCCCCACAGGGGCGTCCTGCTCCGACGTGTCCCAGGCCGCCGCAATCCAGCGCGCCGGCCCCGGCGCCTACATCTAGTCTGTGTCCCCAAGCATGAATCCTGCCAGCCTTCAGCGTGCCATCGGTCATTCCCGCGAAAGCGGGAATCCAGTCTCCACCACGCTATCGAATCTTTGCGACTGTCTTGTTTCGAAGCCGATACCTGTGACTCCTATAATCGTCAAGGCTTTCTCACTATGACGAACAGGGCCAATCCGCAGAACTACCGCATAGACGGCATTGCCCCGGTTGACGTTGTCGCTCCTTCCTCCGAAGAACAACTCTGCGAGACCGTCGTCGCCGCCAACAAGGACGGCCTCGGCGTCATACCTTACGGCGGCGGAACTCGCATCGGCCTCGGCAATCCACCGTCGCGGCCCTGCCTGGTCGTGGACATGACTAACCTCAACCGCGTCGTATCTCACAACTACGCCGACCTCACCGCCTCTTTTCAGACCGGGGCGACCTTCGGCTTCGTTTCCGAGATACTCGCCCAGCAGGGCCAGTTGCTCCCGATTGACCCTCCGGTTCCCGGTCGCGCCACCGTCGGCGGAACGCTCGCCGCCGCCGTGAGCGGTCCCCTCAAGTGGCACTTCGGACACCCGCGCGATACGGTCATCGGCATGAAGGTCGTCCAGCCCGACGGCACTATCACCAAGAGCGGCGGACTGGTCGTCAAGAACGTCAGCGGCTACGATATGTCCAGGCTGCACATCGGAGGTCTCGGCAGCCTCGGCATAATACTCGAAGCGAGCTTCAAGCTGACTCCCATCCCCATGTACGAGCGGACGCTGACGGCGGCGTTCGACACCGCTGACGACGCGATGGACGCCTCGATGCAAGTGTTCAACTCCTACGTCATGCCGTTGGCCATGACCGCGTTCGGCCCCGCAGTAGCCTCTCGCATTGGTCTTGGCGAGCATAGCGAACGTCATCATCTTGCGATTCGACTCGGAGGCAGGTCCCGCACTCTTGCGCGCCAGGCGGATGAGATTAGCTCCATATTCAAAGATGCCAGAGCATCCTCGCTTCAGGATATAGAAGGCCCGGCTTCGTCCCTGTGGCGTTCACTCTCCGACTTCGGATGGACACCCGAAACAATGCCGGCGCTGAACATCAAGGCAACGGCTCTTCCCTCGCGCACCTGCGATATTATGAAGCTGATCGAAAGTCTGCGCGATTCAGACCTGGAACCCGCCATCGTCGCCGAACCCGGCTTCGGCGCTGTCGAAGCCGGGTGGTACGCTCCCGCCGATGTATCCGATGACTCTCTGATCGCCATAGTCTCCAACGTCCGCAAGCGCGTGTCCCGACTGGGTGGGACTTCGGTAGTGCAACTCTGCCCGCCAAGCGTAAAATCCGCGATAGACGTATGGGGCGAATACCACCCTGGAATAGATGTCATGCGGCGAATGAAGCGGCAGTACGACCCCAACGGAATTATGAACCCTGGACGGTTCGCAGGGAGGATCTGATCGTGAGTACACAACCTGGACTTGATCCTTCCCTACTGTTCTCAGGCCCCGACGCCCCCGAAGAGTCGGACCTGTACAAGTGCGTACACTGCGGCTTCTGCCTCCAGGCTTGCCCAACGTACATAGAAACCGGGTTGGAGACGGAATCCCCGCGCGGACGCATCGCCCTCATGAAGGCTGTGAACGAGGGCAGAATCGGCATCACCGACACCGTGATACGCCACTGGGATCTCTGCATCCAATGCCGCGCCTGCGAGGTCGCCTGTCCCTCGGGTGTCCCCTACGGCAACCTCATCGAGGCCACGATGGCCCAGGTAACCGATCACAGAAAGCGGAACATAGTTCAGAAGGGCGCGGCTGACCTTTCGCTCAAGCGGATAGTCCCGCACCAGGGACGCCTGCAAGCGCTGATGTCCATCACAAAGCTGTACCAGAAGTCGGGCGTCCAGTCCCTTCTCCGAAACTCCGGCTTGCTCGATAAGCTAATGCCCTCGATGGCCGCTCTCGAGTCCTCGATGCCCGAAGTCTCAGACACCTATTTCAAGGCGAAGGGCCAGACGGTCGCGGCTGTTGGCGAGAGACGCGCTCGCGTCGCCGTATTATCCGGCTGCGTCATGCCCCTGATTAACGGCCCCGAAATGGATGCAGCCGTCCGCGTCCTAGCCCGCAACGGCTGCGAGATTGTAGTCCCGAAGGGCCAGGTCTGCTGTGGCGCGATAAACTCTCACGTCGGCGATCTCGACACGGCCAGAAAGCTCGCCCGGCGCAACATTGACGTCTTTACTGAGGCGGGCGTCACGTACGTCGTCGTCGCCTCCGCCGGATGCGGCTCCCGCATGAAAGAGTACGGCCACCTGCTCGCCAAAGACCGCGCCTATTCCGAAAAGGCGGAACGTTTCAGCGCGACGGTCAGGGACATAAACGAGTTCCTGGTCGAACTCCCCTTCGATCCGCCCAAAGCCTCGCTCGACTACCGCGTAACCTACCAAGACTCCTGCCACCTCGGAAACGCCCAGCGCATCACCTCAGCCCCGCGAGAGATTCTGCGTTCTATTCCGGGCGTGGAGTTCGTCGAGCTGCCCAACGCCGGCCAGTGCTGCGGAGCGGGCGGCACCTATACGATAACCGAGCGCGACTTCTCGCTGCGCGTCCTCAACTTCAAGATGGACGCCTTCGAGACTACCCGTGCGGACGTGCTCGCCACCGCCAACCCCGGCTGCCTGATGCAGCTCCAATACGGCGTCCAGGAACGCGGCCTCGATACTCAGGTAAAATACGTAACCGACCTACTCGACGAAGCCTATCAACTAGAAGAAAGTAAAAGCTAAACACGTTGATACCCACCGTCATTCCCGCGAAAGCGGGAATCCACACCATCCCAACTGAATACTGATAACTGAAAACTTATAACTAACAACTGGAGGAATAAAATGGACCTCGGATTGCAGGGCAAAGTAGCGATAGTAACCGGAGGAAGCGAAGGAATAGGCAAAGCCGCCGCCGCGAGCATGGCCGCCGAGGGCGCGAGCGTTCTCATAGCCGCGCGCCGCGCGGACGTTCTCGATGCGGCCGCCTCAGAGATACGCGACCAGACCGGCGGCAATGTCACCGCGGTCCAGACCGACGTCATGGTTCCCGAGCAGGTGGAGAGCCTGATTCAGCGGGCCATAGACGACCACGGCAGGCTAGACATCCTAGTCAACAATGCCGGGACATCAGCGGGCGGCGCGTTCTTGGGTGTCACCGATGAGGCGTGGCAGCACGACCTCGACCTCAAGCTCTACGGCTCTATCAGGACTTCCCGCCTGGCCGTGCCGTTGATGCGCGAACAGGGCGGCGGGCGCATCATCAACGTAACCAACCTGGGCGCCAAGGCCCCCGGTGCGGCCTCCGTGCCGACCTCGGTCAGCAGGGCCGCCGGTGTCGCGCTCACCAAGGCGATGTCCAAGGAGTTCGCCGCCGACAACATCCTGGTGACCACCGTGTGCATCGGCCTTATCAAGAGCGGCCAGCACGAGACGCGCTTCAAGGCAATGCAGGAGAGCAACCCGGATTTGACGCTCGACCAGTTCTACGCCAACATGGGCGGAGGGGTGCCGATAGGGCGCGTCGGCGAGTCCGAGGAAGCGGGCGACGTGATAGCGTTCCTAGCCTCCGACCGCGCCAGCTACCTCACCGGCATAGCCATCAACATAGACGGCGGAACCTCGCCGGTTGTCTAACCGCAGCAAAACCCGTAGGGGCGACCCTTGTGGTCGCCCTGAACTGATGACTGAAAACTTAAATTCCAACGCTCCCCGTCTGTCCTCTCTGGCGCAGCGCGTGGTCCGCAAGCACCAGCGCCATCATAGATTCGACGATGGGAACGGCGCGGGGTAGGACGCAGGGGTCGTGGCGGCCTCTGCCCATCAGCGTCGTCTCGTTGCCGTCAACGTCAACGGTGTCCTGCTCACGCATGATCGTCGCGGTGGGCTTGAATCCTGCCCGTATCACGATGTTCTCCCCGTTGGAGATACCGCCCTGTATGCCGCCCGAATTGTTCGTCCGCGTCCGAATACGACCGGCGTCGTTGTAGAACGGGTCGTTGTGCTGTGACCCCGTCATATACGTCCCAGCGAATCCGGAACCGACCTCGAATCCCTTGCACGCTGGAAGGGATAGGACGGAGCGTGCCAGGTCCGCTTCCAGCTTGTCGAACACCGGCTCCCCCAGGCCGACCGGAACGTTCCTAGCGACGCACTCCACCACTCCCCCCAGCGAGTCGCCGTCCTTCCGCGCCTGCTGGATCCGCTCTATCATCCGCGCCGCCATGTCCTGGTCAGGACAGCGCGCCATGTTCTCCTCCACGTCGGCAACGGTAACGTGATCGGAGTCAACGTCCGCCTCCAAGTCATAAACCCTCTTCACATACGCCACGATCTCCACACCGAACTCCTCGGCCAGGTACTTCTTGGCGATAGCTCCGCCCGCCACCCTGCCGATAGTCTCCCTCGCGCTCGCGCGTCCGCCGCCCATCCAGTTTCGGATTCCGTACTTCGCCTGGTATGAGTAGTCCGCGTGGGAGGGCCTGTACTTCAGACGCATCTCCTCGTAGTCGCGACTCCTGGCATCGCGGTTCCAGACGATGATCTGGATAGGAGTCCCAAGCGTCAGACCTTCGAAGACTCCTGAGACGATTTCCGCCTGGTCGCCCTCTCGCCTCTGGGTCGAAATCACGCTCTGCCCGGGTCTTCTCCGATCAAGCTCGCGCTGAATATCCGCCTCCTCTATCGGAAACTGGGGAGGACACCCGTCAACTGTCACTCCCACTGCCTGGCCGTGAGACTCCCCCCAGGTCGTAATCCTGAACATCTTCCCAAACGAATTGCTCATCTCTAACTCCATTGTCGCCGTGTGTTCAAACGCGCGACTCAATCACCTCATTAAATTCCAAGCGTGAGTATGTTATCATCAGACCGCGCTCGGTGTGATTAGAAATGAGTCAGAGTTGTGATTCTGGCCGGTCTGCAACCCATCTTGCGGAAATGAGGGTGAAGGCTCAGCCTTCCCTAAACCCCTATCGAGTTGCCGAAATCATGACGGGTCTGGGCTGAACACCTGCGAGCGCCTCCCGCCTCGCGCGGGCGAGTGCGGCTCGCAGCCCAGACCCATCCGATTTGCGCTTTCCCAGCGCAACGGAGATAGTATGCCTAAAGTAAGAGACGCGATTCGGATAGTAACGCGGGACGGCTGGCGGGAAGATAGAACACGAGGCAGCCATCGCCACTATAAACACCATTCCAAGCCCGGGCTGGTTACAATAGCGGGAAGAATGAGCAAGGACCTTCCACCAAAGACGTGGAGGAGCATAATGAGGCAGGCGGGATTGCTATGATAGAGTTCACAGTTCTTATCGAAAAGAGCGACAACGGCTACGCCGCCTACCTGCCGGACCTTCCGGGCTGCGTCGCGGCGGGTGATACGATAGACGAAACCAAAGACCTGATAGCGGAAGCTGTCGCGTCTCACCTGGAAATAATGGCTGAGTGCGGCGACCCCATACCCGAACCAAACTCACTGGCGCAAACCCTGTCGGTCTATCCCGTCGGGCCAACCTACAACGCCCGATTCGTGAACGAACCGACAGCGGCGGCGGTCACGGCGGACTGAAGCGCCGGTCGGATATGTGGAACAAGAAGCTATACCCCCATGACCACCACCAACAGGCAGCTTATCGCCGCCGCCCGCGATTACTTCGACGCCCTCCGCCTGGCCCGCGCCTCCGGCGGGGCGACCGGGGAGCGTTCGACATACGTTGCGCTCGCCAACCTTCTCGACGCAGTGGGCGGCGCGCTCAGGCCGAAGGTCTTCTGCGTTACCGAGCTTGCCGACCAGGGCGCGGGACACCCGGACATGGGCCTGTACTCCGCAAGGCAGGTCCAGCGCGGGCGTCCGCGACAGGGTCAGACGCCGGAGCGCGGCGTGGTGGAGGTCAAGCCGCCCGACGACGACGCCTGGCTCACCGCCGCTGGCGACCAGGTATCCCGATACTGGAACCGATACCGCCTCGCGCTGGTCACCAACACGCGCGATTTCGTACTGGTCGGCGAGGACCGGCACGGCAATCCGGCGCGTCTGGAGATCTTCCGGCTGGCGGCGAGCGCGGACGAATTCGAGGCGCGTCTGCAAAACCCGCGCTCTTTCGCGCGAGACGTCGGGGCGCGGCTGGGCGAGTACCTGCGCCGCGCGCTGTCCCATTCCGCGTCCATTACGGAGCCGCGCGACCTCGCCTGGCTGTTGGCTTCATACGCGCGGGACGGCCTTTCACGCATCGAGTCCGCCGCGGACTCGACATCGCTTGAGACGCTGCGCTCGGCGCTGGAAGACGCGCTGGGCATCCGCTTCGAGGGCGAACGCGGCGCGGCCTTCTTTCACTCCACTCTCGCGCAAACGCTCTTCTACGGCATATTCTCCGCCTGGGTTTTGTGGGCGAACCAAACTCCAACGCCGCGAGGAAAGTTCAACTGGCGCGAATCGGTCTGGCACTTGCGCGCGCCCGTCCTACGAGCGCTGTTCCAGCAGATTTCCGATCCGGGCCGGCTCCGGCCCCTGGAACTGGTGGAGACGCTGGACTGGACGGCGGAGGCGCTGGACCGCATGGACAAGAGCGCATTCTTCGACAGGTTCAGCCAGGGCGAGGCAGTGCAATACTTCTACGAACCCTTCCTGCAGGAGTTCGACCCTCAGCTCCGAAAGCAGCTTGGCGTGTGGTACACGCCCAACGAGGTTGTGCGCTACATGGTGGCGCGCGTGGACATGGCGCTGAAGGAGGACCTGGGTATCGTGGACGGCCTGGCCGCCGATAACGTGTACGTGCTGGACCCGTGCTGCGGGACGGGCGCGTACCTTGCGGAGACGCTGCGACGGATAGCCGCGAACCTGGAGGGCAAGGGGCTGGGCGCGCTGGCCGGAGCGCAAGTAAGGCGGGCGGCGACCGAGCGCGTCTTCGGTTTCGAGATAATGCCCGCGCCCTTCGTCGTCGCGCACTTGCAGGTCGGCCTCACGATGCAGACGCTGGACGCCTCGCTCTCGGACGACGCCAATGAACGCGCGGGGATCTTCCTCACCAACGCGCTCACTGGATGGGAACCCAGGACCCAGAAGCCGCTGCCCTTTCCCGAACTTGAGGAAGAGCGCGACCGCGCCGAGCGCGTGAAGCAGGACGCGCCGATACTGGTCATAATAGGCAACCCGCCCTACAACGGGTTTGCGGGCGTCGCGGTTGACGAGGAGCGCGAGCTTTCGCAGGCGTACCGCTCCACCAAGAGGGCGCCGCGTCCGCAGGGGCAGGGCCTCAACGACCTGTATGTGCGCTTCTTCCGCATGGCCGAACGGCGCATCGCGGACAAGACCGGGCAGGGCGTCGTCTGCTTCATCTCCAACTACTCATGGCTGGACGGCCTGTCATTCAGCGGAATGAGGGAGCGATTCCTGGAAGCGTTCGACGCCGTGAGGATTGATAATCTGCATGGTGACCGCATAATCTCGGAGTACGCGCCCGACGGCAGAAGCAGCGAAACGGCATTTGCGATTCAAGGCCAGTCGCCCGGCATCAGGGTAGGCGTGAGTATTGCGATGTTGTCGAAGACCGGAGCCGTTGCGGACGAATCGAAGTCCAAGCGTATCCGATATCGAGATTTCCACCAGTCGAGGGCTGACGACAGGCGACGCGCACTGATGGATAGTCTTGACGCGCCCGGTATTGACGCAGGCTATTCCGAATTGCATCCCGAACTGCGTATGGGCCTGCCGTTCAAACCCATACCCGTCAGCGATGGATGGTTTGACTGGCCCTCCCTGCCAGACCTGTTTCCCGCGTCGTTTCCCGGAGTCACGACCAGCCGCGACGGATTCCTCGTTGATACTGACCTGGACACTCTCAAAGATCGCATCTCGGACTACTTCAATCCCGCCCTAAGCCACACTGAGATAGCGCGACGCTATCCCGCCGCCATGAAGCGAACCGCGCAGTTCCCGGCACAACAGGTACGCGAGACGCTGCTGGCTCGTGGAGGGCCAGTTGAAAACGGCTTCATTCGATACACATATCGTCCGTTCGATACCCGCTGGCTGTACTGGGAGGCGGATACCGAATTGCTTGACCGAAAGCGCACTGAGTATAAGCCTCATGTGTTCGAGGGAAACCTCTGGCTGTCTTCGGCCCAACATCTCAGGAAGGGCGAGACCGAGCCCCAAACCTTTCTGACACGCGACATGGCGTCGTATCACCTGATCGAACGGGGAGCTCTCTGGTTTCCCGCATACCTGCGTGATAACGCACTTATCGGCATGAGCGACGAATCCGAACCCCGTCCCAACCTGTCGCCAGCCGCCCAAGCCTACCTCGCACGAATCGGCGCGCAAGTCGAAGACCTGTTTCACCACGTCCTGGCCGTCCTGCACGATCCGACCTATCGAGAGTCCAACGCGGGTGCGCTGCGCATGGAATGGCCGCGCATCCCGCTCCCAGGCTGGCCCGACGGCATCGAGGACGGCGCGGCTGAGACGCTGGCCGAATCCGCCGCTCGCGGGCGTGAGATAGCCCGCCTGCTCGACTCGGAATCCGACGTAGCCGGCGTCACATCCGGCGTACTGCGGCCCGAAATCGCGGCCATAGCCGTCCCTGCCACAACGGACAACCGCAACATGAGCGGCGACGACTTCTACCTCGACGCGGGCTGGGGACACTTTGGCCCAGGCCAAGCCGTCATGCCCGGACAGGGCAACTCCACCGAGCGCGACTACACCTCCGACGAACGCGCCGCGCTTGGTGACGCAATTCCCGCCCTGGGCCGGACCACATTCGACATACGCCTCAACGACCGCGCCCACTGGAAGAACGTCCCCGCCGCCGTTTGGAACTACAAGCTCGGCGGCTACCAGGTCCTCAAGAAGTGGCTCTCCTACCGCGAGCGCCAAATCCTGGGCCGCAGCCTCACGCCGGACGAAGTCCAGCACTTCACAGACACGGCCCGGCGGATAGGGGCGTTGGTGCTGGAGACGGCGAATTCAGACATTTCATAAATGTATGAGCCGAACTGAAGGGATTCCACCAGATTATGAATACTGCTGAGTTATAGCGTTAGCCATTTCATCGAGTCCGGGGTAAAGGGTTTCGCGAGTGAAGTTCAGCAGGCTCAACTCTTCGAGTATATGTTTCTTGCTCGCGCTCGGAACTGTCAGTGTGTAGTGATCGTAAACCGGAATCTGAGTGTTCGATAGAATTTCCTTGCGTTCAAACCTCTCATGGAATGCCGAAACGAGAAATGCTCCGGACTGAGCCCGGATGCGTTCGAATGACTGTTTTGGTTCTACCACGAATACCATAAGTAGGTCACTAGGATTTATTCGTTCCTCGAAATGTGGCTTCTCCTGCCGGATGAAGTGATAGAGCGGGCGTATCGCCTCAGAATATACGTATTGAATCTGGGTGTCAGGGTCTTCGCTAAGGCTGTCATCTCCTGTTTTTCCCAAGAGCAGATTTTGGAAGCCACGATCCAATTTGGCAAAATTGGAGATGATGCTAATAGTGTCGCTATCGAATGGCTTGATTAGGTATTCTGGAACAGCGAATATATGCAATCGGCCATTCATTTGATTATCCTGAGACATACCGGAAGGGTCACGGTCATCACAGGCTGAGAATAATGCTACACATGGATTTCGAGTTACATCAAGTAGGCGAGTCTTGAGTCCGTGATGCTGGGCGATCACCAGTTGCTCTAGGGCTGAATTCATTCCGATGAAATCCTCCGGACGTCGGGACATCAGATCACGCATCATGTCGCTCTCTCTGGTGCGAAGTTTGAACTTGCCGTCCTGTGCAGGTCGCATCACAGAAGGACGCAAGTCCCAAGTGCAGTCACGTTCACCGCGGAAGTAAAGCGTGAACTCACTGTTGCGACTCTTAATCTCGAAGGATATCTTGAGTAAATCTGCGATACTCTCGACTCGCTCGTCAGTCTCAGAATCTGTAGTTGATGCTGATTCGAGAATGGAATCTGGAAACAGTTTCGCCTGCCAAAATCGTGACCACCCCAGATCGGCCCCTACGAGATCGGCATTGATAAAATCTGTGCATTGAAGGGTAGCACTATCAAAATGGGCGTCTCCGAGATAGCCTACTCCGAAGAACGCATCGGTAAGGTCTGCGCCATTAAAGTCTGTGTCAGCGAGTATAGTATCTGCGAACTTTGCCCCTCTGAGCTTGGCTTGGTAAAAATCTACCCGGCTGAGATTAGCACTGTAGAAAACAGCGTCGTCAAGGTTGGCCCCACTGAGAGAGACCCTTCCGTTATGGTCTAGTTTTCCTGCTTGACGGAATATCTCTGTAATATCCACGCTGGCAAAGTAGGGGTGAAAATCTTGGGATTCGCGCCTCTTGTTCCACTTCTCAACGCCTTCAAGAAGCCATTTGATATGTTTTTCGTTAGCCATCAAATACCTCAGAAGACTGTTCAGCGCAAGTATATCAGAGGATACAGAGCAAAAGACCCCGCCGTGTAGCTCCGGCGGGGCCTCCGATTGACAGCGTTCTCAGCCTTGAATTCGGTTGCTATCAGTTGGCTCCCAGGAATCTGAGTATGGCGGCGACCGCGCCCAAGCCGATCAACTGAAGACCTGCCAGACCTATCACCATCTGAATCAGCGTTCGATTCAGATCAGCCTTGAGTTCAGCCAGGTCGGCCTTCGTTGCCAACGGCCCCTTTCCGCCTTCAGCCTTTTGTTGTATTCTGAACCTATGACATTAACCAGTATAGACATTGACGATAAAGCGTGCGCCGAAGTAATGCGGCGCTATCATCTCGCTACCAAGCGCGAGGCAATCAACTTCGCGCTCCGAACTCTGGCGTCCGAACCTATGTCTGTCGAAGAGGCCCGCGCGCTGCAAGGAATCGGCTGGGAAGGCGACCTCGAATCCATGCGCGACAGCCGTGTGAAGTGATTCTCATAGACACTTCAGCCTGGATAGAGTTCCTGCGGGATACGGGATCCCCTGTATCCGCCATGGTCAGGGAACTGCTAGACGACGAAATCGCAGTATGCGACGCTGTTAGGATGGAAATTCTCGCTGGAGCGCGAGACGAACGACATCTGTTGAGCCTTCAGCGTTTGCTGGCGCGTGCGACGATTATACCAACTCAGGCGACAGACTATGATGACGCCGCGACTCTCTATCGGCGATGCCGCAGGCAGGGTAAAACCGTCCGCAAGTTGATTGACTGCCTGATCGCTGCCATCGCTATGCGAACAGATACGCCGATTCTGCACAACGACGCCGACTTTGATGCGCTCGCGCTCCACACGGAACTACAAATCTACGAAGTACGAGCGTAGTTGACCACCGCGCCCTCCCCAAATTGATTCTCCCCGACTCAATCGTATAAACTCGATACATGAGAACAGATTCCCCCTCGTCCTCCGCTGAGGATTCCCCGTCGCCGGCTTCGACCGGCGATTCACAACAGCAGGCTCCCAATAGACAGGCTGCTTCCCGCAACAGTTCCCCTTCGGGCGCGGTGCTTCCCCCCAGCAATACCCAGACTCGCGGCTGGCGTCAGACTTTCTCGTCGCTCAAGAACCGCGACTACCTGTTTCTGTGGCTCGGCATGATGGCGATGATGGGCGGTATGCAGATGCAGATGCTCGCGCGGGGCTACCTGGTTTACGACCTCACCGGCTCCGCCGCTCTTCTTGGGTTCGTCAGCGCGGGGATGGCGATCCCGATGCTCTTTCTCGCGCCGTTTGGCGGCGTAATCGCGGACCGCGTCGAGCGCAAGCGGCTGATCCAGGTCGG
The DNA here is from genome assembly GCA_965202815.1 of Dehalococcoidia bacterium. Taxonomy (GTDB): domain Bacteria; phylum Chloroflexota; class Dehalococcoidia; order Lucifugimonadales; family UBA1123; genus VXRN01. The sequence goes on along the minus strand of CBDBCD010000001.1, from coordinate 274,151 downwards.
TCAGGTCATAGTTGCTATGTTCGCGCTCGTCATAGGCGCCGCCATATTCACGGACAGGATCGAATGGTATCACCTGCTGATCGTCTCGATATTGCAGGGGACGGTGTGGACATTCATGATGCCCGCGCGACAGGCGATCATCCCGCAGATAGTCGGTCCTGAGCGAATCGGCAACGCCATGGCCCTGAACGCCGCCGGGATGAGCGCGATGACGCTGCTTGCGCCCGCCGTCGCCGGAGGGCTGTACGCGCTCGCCGGGCCGGCCAACGTTTACTTCATAATCTCGGGGCTGAGCCTGCTGTCGGTTGCGCTGACGACGCTTGTGCCCAAACCCACCAGAAGCGCGCCGGACAGCAGAAAGCGCGATATGTTCAGGGACATCGGCGCGGGCCTTGTGTACATCAAGGGCAATTCGATGGTGCTCGTCCTGCTGATAATGGGACTCGCCACGACCCTGCTCGCCTCGCCCTTCAGGATGCTCCTGCCCGTGTTCGTGGTGGACATCTACAACCGGGGCCCGGACTCGATGGGACTGCTCGTTGCGATAATGGGCGGCGGCTCGCTCGTGGGTTCTCTGGCGATAGCCGCGCTGGGCGACTGGCGCAGGGGGATGCTGCTGATCATAGGATCGTTCGTGTCCGGGATCGCGCTACTGCTTATCGCATCGTTCCCGTTCTACTACGCCGCCGCGATGATAATGGTACTGGTGGGACTTGGCGACGCCGGACGGCGCACGATCAACATGGGCCTGATTATGGAGGTCGTGGAAGACCAGTACCGCGGGCGCGTGATGAGCGTGTTCATGATGAACTTCGGACTGATGCCGCTCGGAGTGCTGCCGGCGGGCATGATCGCGGACGCTCTGGGCGGTCAGACGGCCATAGCCATACTCGGCGGCCTGCTGATTATCGTGACTCTGGCGGTCCTGCTCACCCAGAAGGGCCTTCGATCATTCCAGTAGCTAAAAGAATCGCGGAGGCCACCTTCCGTCATTCCCGCGAAAGCGGGAATCCAGAAGCCCACGGCCTCCGCAATACCCTCTCTATTATCCGTCAATCGGCGAACTTACTGCGCGTTCGCCGTCTCCATCTCTCGGGACACGGTTTCCAGTTCTGAGACTGCGCTGGCTACTAAAGCCGGATTCAGCCGCGCTGCGTGGTCGGTGTAGCCCGCCCTCTCCAGCATCGTGCCGAGCTTGCCGCCCCTGAACAGGTCGAGCGCCCATCCCAGCGGGTCGGGCGTCGTCGTCATGTCAAGGTACAGCCGCTGGTTCTTCGCCCTCGGTCCGTAGTGGTAGTGCGGCGCGACCTCGAAGCAGTCGAACGTAAGCAGTTCCTGCTCTTCATCGCCGATGTCGCCGAGCACGTGGATCGCCACGCCCCGGTCGTTCGCCAGCGTCCTGAACTCGACGCCGAAGCGCACAGGCCCGGCCTCCAGTATCACGTCGCCACGGTCGTGCATAACCGTGCGGCGTCCGGATACCGCAAGCGCGCGCGCCTGCGACTCAAGTTCGTCCATCTCGGCAGACAGATCGGCGTCCCGCGCCGCTTCCGCCAGTTCAGGATACCTGGCCCGGTCTATCATATCGGGCAGCCGGCTTCGGATATTGCCCAACGTCCAGTCGAGCGAGTCGCCGGACGTCGTCTTGTCCAGCATCAGCCTCTCGTTCAGCTTCTGCGGGCCGTAATGGTAGTGCGGCTCGTGGTCGAAGCAGTCGAACCTCAGAAGCTCGTGCTCGTCGTCCTCGCTCACGTCGCCCAGGACGTGGATGCACACGCCCTGGTCGTGAAGCAGGTCCCTGTACTCGATACCGAACTTGATAGTCCCGTCGCCGATTATCGTATCTCCGCGCTCTTTCATCTGTGTCTCCTTTCTCTAGCCCGATCTATGTGGGCATTATATACACAACTTGAGACATTTGCCCGCCTACTCCCAGACGAACACCGGCTTGCCCGTCCTGCCGGTGTCGAACAGCTTGTACGCCTCGTCCGCCTGGTCCAGATCGTAGCGGTGCGTAATCAGTTTCTTGAGCGGCACATCACGGTTCACCACGAAGTTAGCGGCGTCAGCAAGCCCCGACAGGCTGAACGTCCAAGAGCCGTAGATCGTAAGTTGCTTGTGGATGATCTGCGCGCTTATGTCGAAAGTGGTCGTGTTCCCCTCGCCGACGAAGCACACGCGGCCCCAGTAGCGCGCGGAGTCAACCGCGTTGATTCGCACGTCGGGGATTCCGGTCGCGTCCAGCGTCGCGTCCGCGCCCTCGCCGTCGGTCAGTCCGCGTATAACTGTCTCGGCGTCGTCTTTCGAGGCGTCAATAACAACGTCCGCTCCCAACTCCTCCGAGAGCGCCAACCTTTCGGGTATGACGTCCACCGTGATGACTCTCGCGCCCATCGCCTTGCCGAACATAGTGGCGCTCACCCCGACCGGCCCCTGTCCGAATACGGCCAGCGTGTCCACGCCCGAAATGCCGAGCCGTTTCACAGCGTGGAACGCCGTTCCCGTGCCGCACGCAACCGCCGCGCCCTCCTCGAAGGACAGGGCGTCCGGCATCGGGACGCAGGTCGAAGCCGGGCAGAGCAGGTAGTCCTGGTGACCGCCGTCCGCCGCGCTGCCGTACACCGTATTCTGGACGAGGCACATCTGCGTGTATCCGATGCGGCACATCGAGCACTTGTCGCATCCGGTGTAGTGGTGCATCATCACGCGGTCGCCGACCTTCACCGATTCCACGTTGGCCCCGACCTCGGCAACCACGCCGCAGGGCTCATGTCCGGCCACGAACAGCGTCGAGCCCAGCCGGTCTGACGGCATCCGGTACCGCGTCAGATCGCTTCCGCACAGGCCGGACGCCATCATCTTCAGTACCACGTCGCCGGGGCCAGGCTCCGGTTTACCGAGCTCCCGCACTTCCAGGTTCCGGTCTCCGGTGAATACGACGCCTCTCATTTCTCGCCCTCCCCGCGTTTTACTTGGTAGTGGCTTATGCTACAATCCGCGTTGTCAACTAGCAAGCCTGCGCCCTGTCGCGCGGCGTTTCACTGGAGGTTATCGTATGCGGCCCATCATGGACGTAGCAGAGGAATTGGGACTCAGCCGCGACGCGATCATCCCATACGGTCACCACAAGGCCAAGATACGCCTCGACGCCATCCGCGACGACGGACGGCGCGGCAAGATGGTCGTCGTAACCGGCATCACGCCCACACCCGCGGGCGAGGGCAAGACCACAACCACTGTCGGACTGACACAGGCCATGGGACGACTCGGCAAGAACGTCGTCGCCACCCTCAGAGAGCCGTCACTCGGCCCGATATTCGGCATCAAGGGCGGTGGGACCGGCGGCGGACTGAGCCTTATTGAGCCGGAGGATGAGGTCAACATCCACTTCACCGGCGACGCCCACGCCGTTGGTTCGGCCCACAACCTGCTTGCCGCGCTCACTGACAACGTAGCCCAGCGCGGTCGGATTCCCGGCTTCAGGCCGGAGGGAATCACATGGCGGCGCGTGACCGACGTGGAAGACCGCGCGCTGCGCGCGATTATGACCGGCATCGGCGGTTCGAACAACGCCCCGGTGCGCGAGAGCGGCTTCGACATCGTTACCGCGTCCGAGATAATGGCGATTCTCGCCCTGTCCGGGGATTTGCAGGACCTCCGCGCCAGGCTGAGTCGCATCGTCGTCGGCTACACCAACGAGACCAGGGCCGCCGACCGCACGCCGATCACCTCCGAGGACGTCGGCGCGGTCGGCTCGATGATGTCTCTGCTCCGCTACGCGATCCAGCCCAACATCGTCCAGACCACTGAGGGACAGCCCGTAATAGTCCACGCCGGGCCGTTCGGCAACATAGCGCACGGCTGCTCGTCCGTCGTCGGCGACAGGCTCGCGCTCGGTTACGCGGACTACGTTCTCTCTGAGGCCGGCTTCGGCGCCGACCTCGGCTTCGAGAAGTTCATGCACATCAAGGCGCGCTTCAACGGCCTCGAGCCCCACGCCGCCGTCATCGTGGCGTCAGTGCGCGCCGTCAAGTACCACGGTGGAGTCCGGGTGCGCGACCTCGGGACGCCCAACGTGGAGGCCGTTCAGGAGGGCATGGCGAACCTTACCCACCTGATAGGCATGATCAAGTCCTTCAACCTGCCCGTAGTCGTCGCGCTCAACCACTTCCCGACCGACACGCCTGAAGAGACCGCCATCCTGAGGCAGGGCTCCGAGGAAGCGGGCGCGTTCGCCGCCGTCGAAAGCAAGGTCTTCGCAGAGGGAGGCGCGGGCGGCATGGAACTCGCCGAGGCGGTCATAGCCGCGACCGAGGCGGACGAATATCCCGAAATTGACTACGCCTACGCCGTTGAGGATACCCTGCGAGAAAAGGTAGTCGCGCTCTCCAAGCGAGTATATAACGCGGGGAACGTCCGCTGGGCGCTTCCGGCCGGCCGCACGCTCCGCCAGTTCCAGGAACGCGGATGGGGCGACCTGCCCATCTGCATGGCGAAGACACATTTGTCCATATCCCACCGGCCCGCGCTCAAGGGACGGCCCTCGGGCTACACCTTCCAGCTATCCGACGTTCGCGCCTCCATCGGCGCCGGGTTCATCTATCCCATAGCCGGAAACATAGTCACCATGCCCGGCCTGCCCGGCTCCCCGCGCCAACTCGACGTTGACGACGAAGGCAACATCCTGGGCTTGTAACCACTCCAAGAATCTAGGAGCGCGATCATGGACTATAAAGTCGAAGAAGTCGGGAAGAATGGCGAAATAGTCATAGGCGAAGAACTGCGCGAAAAGCTGGGCATAGGCCCCGGCTGGCGCGCCTACCAGATCCTGGAAGACGACCATCTCAAGATATACTTCATCCCCCCGGACCCTTTGGCTGGCAGCCTTGCCAAGTACGTGAACGAGGACAACAGGTTTGATGATGAGGACTGGCACAAAGTAAGAGATGAGGCTTGGAGGAAGGCCATCGAGGAAGATTATGATAACGAATGGCGCAATGATCGAGAATACGCTGGGAAGGTGAGAGCCGAAGAGAAAATGGGTCTCAGAGAACGTTTATAATGAGTGTCTTCCTCGATACCAATATGATCGTCCGATACCTGACAGGCGTCCCGATAGAACAATTCGCTCAGGCGTCCCGTATCATTAACGAAACGGAAAATCTTCTGATCTCTGATGTTGCGCTGACTGAAGTTGCGTATGTCTTGAGAAACCAACATGAGGTTCCTAGGGAAGCTGTCATTGACCATCTAATCGCCCTGGTTCAGAGAGACAACGTCTCGGTCTATGCGATAGATGATGAATTGGCTATTCAAGGTCTGAGGATGTGCCGACCCTCAGGCAGAGTATCCATAGCCGACGCCATGATATGGGCCGCCGCCCGCACTGACCGCGCGAGCGCCATCTACACATTCGACCGCCGCTTCCCCGACCAGGGCATCGAGATCCGCCAAACCCTGTAATCCGGCTCGACGGACGGAAAGAAAATGCCCGAATTCTTCAACGTTCGTTCCCCCTCTCAGGCTTTCGACGACCTGCGCCCGCACATTACCGCCATTACTGAGTCCGAGACTGTATCAACGGTGTCCGCGCTCGGTCGCGTGATAGCCGACGAAATCCGCTCACCCGAAGACCTGCCCTCATTTCCCAAGTCCTCGATGGACGGCTTCTCCGTTCGCGCGAGAGACACCTTCGGCGCGTCTGAGTCTCTGCCCGCAATGCTGGAAGTCGTTGCCGACATTCCCACTGGTTCCAGTTCAGATGTGGAACTGAACGTCGGGGAAGCCGCGGTCGCCTACACGGGCGGTATGCTCGCCGACGAGGCTGATGCCGTTGTGATGATCGAGCGCACCCAGCCCGCAGACGATACCTCCATCGAAGTCCTTCGCCCCGTTGCGCCCGGCGAGAACGTCGTACATACTGGCGAGGACGTCAGAGCCGGAGACCCGCTATTCAGTCCGGGCCACACTATCCGGCCCCAGGACATCGGCGGCCTGCTCGCGCTCGGAATTACGGAGATCGAGGTCCTCAGACGACCCAGAATCGCCATCGTCTCCACCGGCGACGAACTCGTCCCGCCCGACATATCGCCGCCTCCGGGCAAGATACGCGACATCAACACCTACACAGTCGCCGCCCGCGTCGCCCAGTGTGTGGCCGACCCCGTGATAGTCGGACTCGCGCCCGACGAATACGAACCCCAGCTCCAGGCCGCCCGCAAAGGAATTCGGTCAGCCGACGCGCTTGTATTCTCGGCCGGAAGCTCACTCAGTACCCGCGACATGACCGCCGACGTCTTCAACCAGCTTGGAGAGCCCGGAGTCCTGCTGCACGGCATCTCCATCAAGCCGGGCAAGCCCACCATAGTAGCCGTAGCCGACGGCAAGCCCCTCTTCGGACTGCCCGGAAACCCCGTATCCGCCCTCGTCGTCTTCGACCTGCTCGTCGCCCCCACGATCCACCTGCTCTCCGGCGCGAAGAACCCACCTGCCGCCAACACCGTGGACGCAATCCTGACCGCGGACATACCCTCTGAATCCGGCAGAGAAGATTACGTACCCGTAACCCTCTCCAACCCCGACGGATCACTACACGCCACACCCGTATTCGGCAAATCCAACCTCATCTACACCCTCATAAACTCCGACGGCATGATCCATGTCCCCGCCCACTCCGGCGGCCTCTACGCAGGCGAGAGGGTATCCGTCCGGCTGTACTGAATAAACAGCTTACTACTTGGCCTTCATCAACCATTCCTGCTCTTTGGCCGGGCCGCTCAGCCACGTCTCCACATACTCCTGGCGTTCACCCGGCACCTCTACGCCTAAACTGTCAGCGAGGCGTGTCATGAAGTTAAAGGTGCAGGTAATGAGTACCACCGAAAGGATCTGCTCGTCGCTCAGTCCACGCTCCCTGAGAGCTATCACGTCTGACTCGCACATAGCCCACGGCTCACGTGTTAGTTTCGTGGCGAAATCCAGCATGGCTCTGGTAACACGATCCAGGTCGGCGTTCCTGTAATCGTGCATGACATGACTTGCCAGTTCAGGATCATCGGAGACGTGACGGAGAAACTCCCCGTGAGCCATAGTTCAGAACCGGCACTCGTTCTGGGCCGAAACGGCGGTAGCTATCGCCTCTTCCTGAGTGCGAGTGAGAGCAGACGCCCCGAAGGTTATAGCGTTGTTCAAGTCGTTCACCGCCTCCATCGCGGCGGGGTTGATAGACATGACGTTGATCACGTTCGCCCAGTGCAGCCTCTCTTCCGCTTCACGAATCCATGACATCGCTCGATCCTTCCTCTAAACTGTCGCGTGGGTTAACATACGAGGACGCAACTCCCTCGCTGTAAAATCGGATAGTCCAAGAATCTGGAAAGGATACCACAAAGACATGAGTGCCGAACCGCAACTCTTCAGAATCAATCCCGAAAGCCGCGAGTCCGAGAAGATAGCGGAAGTCGAATTCGCCCGTCTAGGACTACGAGAAAGACGTGACATCCAAGAATGGATAGCGGCCAATCCGAGAATTTTGGGAGAGGAACTCCTGATAATCGGCAAGGAGTTTAGTGGCTTCGACAAGACTAACGAAAGGCTAGACCTTCTGGCCGTAGATGAGGATGGAAAGTTGGTCGTAATTGAACTAAAGCGGGACGACACAGGCGCGGATGCTCACTGGCAGGCTATCAAATACGCAAGCTATTTCCATCACGCTGACGAGGAGGACATAATCGGGATGCTTGCCAAGCATGAAGAGGTATCTGAGACAGACGCCGAAGACTTACTTCTCCAACATCTTGGCACAGATGATCTGAACAGCCTGAACAACGACCAGCGCATCATCTTGGCGAGTCACAGGTTCGCACCCGAAGTCACGTCAGCCGCTCTCTGGTTGAATGAGAAAGCGTGGGGCGAAGATTTTATGACCTGTATCCAACTGATACCGTACCATGACGAAAAGAGTGATTCTCTTTATATACAGGCCAATACCATTATCCCGATGCCTGGCGTTGAGGAATACGCTGTTGGAGTTGGTGACACTATGCCGGAAGATAACGGCAGTCGTAGTATTTTGGGTGTCAAAATGAAGAGAACTATAGACCGAAAGAGAAATGATGAAGTCACACGTTTCCTCAGAAAGGTAGGGGATCTCACAATAGATGGATTGACTGACGAAATTAGGCCAGACATGAAAAGCAAATGGGGTGTGGGGCAACCGAATCACCGTTTCTATCTACTATGGTACTCACGTCTCCCATGGCGCAAGAGACGTATGCGTTACCAGATAAACCTGTTCCCCGAGGATGGAAGTACAGATTCGTTGTGGAGAGCAGATGTAGGATTTGAGTACAATAAGCGATTCTTGAAGGAGTTAAACTTTTCTGAGGAACACTTCGAGAATCTGGAAAAAATACTACAAGACTTCGAAATTCACGATGAGCGGTTATATTTTGAGGGAGGTCAGCGGCGTACAACGAGGGTAGAGATCGGCGATAGCCACCCTCTTGACGACAATTTTGCTAAACGGATTTCTAATACTCTCAGACCATTTATTGAGTCATTTACACCCGCAATTGATGAGTTTGAAGACGAACGATCCAATCAAGAAGATGCCTGATGTCTCACCCCCGCCGCTACTACCTCCAGGACATCCCGCTCAACGAAGCGTCCGTCCGCTACAACGACGCCCTGAGCCAAGCCCACGCCCTTATCCCATCCCAGCCTGAACGCATCCCAATCCAGGATGCCCTCGGCAGGATCACCGCCGAACCAGTCTGGGCCACCCGATCAGTCCCCCACTACGACGCATCCGCAATGGACGGCGTAGCCGTCCGATCCGCCGACACCGTTGGCGCGTCCGAGACCTCGCCACTCGCGCTCACCCTGCCCGACCAGGCCGCCTGGATGGACACTGGTGACCCGGTCCCGGACGAATTCGACGCTGTGATAATGATAGAGGTCGTCAGCCGAGTTGATGATTCGACCATCGAGATCAGGTCGCCCGTCCCGCCCTACAACCACATCAGGCCGCTCGGAGAGGACATCGTTGAGTCCGAGCTGCTGCTGCCCCAGAACCACCGTCTGCGGCCCGCCGACCTCGGAGCCTGCGCCGCCGCCGGAGTCACCGCAATCCCCGTCCGACCAAAGCCCACGGTCGCCATCATCCCCACCGGAAACGAACTCGTTGACATCTCCGACGACCCCAAACCCGGCGACATAGTTGAATTCAACTCAATCGTCCTCGCCTCCATGCTCAAAGAGTGGGGCGCAGACCCAACCCGCTTTCCCCCCGTCCCAGACGACCCCGAAATGCTCAGGAACGCGATAGCCGAAGCCGTCAGCCAATTCGACGTCGTTCTCGTAAACGCCGGTTCCTCCGCAGGGACAGAAGACTACACCGCGGGCTGCGTAGAAGAACTGGGCGACCTGATAATTCATGGCGTCGCCATCCGGCCCGGACACCCAATCGTTCTGGGCGTAGTTCAGAACAAGCCCGTCATCGGCATCCCGGGCTACCCCGTATCAGCCGTCATAGCGTGCGAACTGTTCGTGCAGCCCATCGTCGAGTCCAGGCTGGGACGCCCCGCCGACCCTGATCCCGTCGCCACGGCCACAATGACCCGCCGCATCCACTCCCCTATGGGAGAAGACGAGTTCTTGCGCGTCCGTCTCGGACAGGTCGGCGACACGCTTGTCGCCACGCCGCTCCAGCGCGGCGCGGGCGTCATTAGCTCGCTCGTCAGGGCGGACGGCATAGCCCGCGTACCCAGAAATTCCGAGGGCATAGAGGCCGGCAGCGACGTTCAGGTCCGCCTTCTCAGGCCAATGCCCGACATCCGGCGCACTATCGTCGCAATCGGCAGCCACGACCTCATCCTCGATCTTCTCGCCAGCCATCTCAGCGAGCGTCCCGGCAACCCGACTCTCGCATCGGCCAACGTTGGCAGTCTCGGCGGACTTCTCGCCGTCCGACGTGGCGAGACGCACATCGCGGGTTCACACCTGATGGACGAAGAGACGGGCGAGTACAACGTATCCTACATGGAACGCTATATTCCGGGCCGACGGGTGGCGTTGGTACATCTAGCGGGCAGAACCCAGGGACTAATGACCGCCCCGCGCAATCCGCTTGGGGTATCCTCACTGTCCGATCTCGCCAAGTCCGGCGTCAGATTCGTCAATCGTCAGCGAGGCGCCGGCACCCGCGTTCTCCTCGACTTCAAGCTCCGTGAACTTGGCATTCCCGCCGAATCCATATCCGGATACGACCGCGAAGAATACACCCACCTCGCCGTAGCCGCTGCCGTCCAGGCGGGACGCGCCGACGTCGGACTCGGCATCCTGCCCGCCGCGCGCGCTATGGGACTCGACTTCATCCCATTGTTCGAGGAGCGGTACGACCTCGTAATCCCTACCGAGTTCTACGAAAGCGACCTGCTTGCTCCCATGCTGGACATGATTCGCTCCCCCGAATTCCAGTCCGATGTGCAAGCCTTGGGCGGCTACAACGTCAGCCAAATGGGGACTCTCAAGGCTGTTCTGGGTAGCGAGTCTGGCTGAGTTCTGATAGCCTGAACCTATGAGCGAATACCCGAACAGTCCCGCCGACGTAACCGCAGTCATCCTCGCCGGAGGCATGAGCAGACGTTTGGGCCGCAACAAGGCTCTCGAACCCTTCCAGGGCGAGCCTCTCATCCGCCGCGTTATCCGCAGGATGGGACAGATCGCCTCCAACATCATCATCGTCGCCAACGACGATGAGCGCGTCGCCGAACTCGACCTCCCTGACCCCGTAACCCCCGTCATTGACGAATACCCGGGCAAAGGTTCGCTCGGCGGAATCTACACCGGCCTCAAAGCCGCGCCTACCGAGTGGGCGGTCTTCTGCGCCTGCGATATGCCCTTCCCAAGCCCCCGGCTCTATGAGGCGCTGCTGTCTGAGCGCGACGAGAACGACGCCGTCGTCCCCGTCGTGGACGGTAGGCCGGAGCCGATACACGCGGCGTACTCCCGCGCCTGCCTGGGACCAATCCGCGAGAAACTAGCCGCCGACCGGTTGAAGATTTCCGGCTTCTTCGACGACGTGAGAGTATGCTACTTCACCGAAGACCGAGTGCGCGAAATAGATCCCGACCTTCTCAGCTTCTTCAACATCAACACCCAGAAGGACTTGGAAAAGGCCAATCGGATAGCGCGGATAAGTACCGAACAATGAATAGCCAAACGCAAAAAAAAGTCACAGTCAACGTAGAACTGTTCGGGCACGCCCGGTCCGTGGCCGGAGTCCGCGACCTCGAACTCGCCCTTCCGCCCCGGTCGGGCGCGTCCGACCTGGCCGCCGCGCTTGCCAACGCGCTCCCGTCCCTGCTGTCCGTCGCGCTTGAGTCAGACTGCTCGCGCTTGCTTCCCAGCTACACCGCCAACCTCAACGGACTAGCCTTCATCGGCGACGATCCAATCCCAATCTCTCCGGGCGACAGAATCTTCCTATTCTCCAGCCAGGCCGGGGGCTAGAAACTGAAAACTGAAAACTCACAACTGAAAACTGACATATACGGCTACCACGGAGTCGTCCTGGTCGTTGACCTGTCCACGCGCGCCGTCCACCGCGAGCCACTCCCAGAGACAGTCCTGCGAAACTTCATCGGCGGAACCGGGCTCGCGGCCTACCTGCTCTACCAGCGCTGCCCGCCCGGAGCCGATCCGCTCGGCCCCGAGAACCCACTAATCTTCGCGTGCAGCCCTCTCGTCGGCAGTAGGCTCACAACTTCCAGCAAGTTCGCCGTGGCCGCCAAGTCTCCCCTTACCGGCATGATTGGCGATTCGCTCAGTTCCAGCTTTCTGGCCGTCGAACTAAAGCGCGCCGGTTGCGACGCGCTTGTCGTCAAGGGGCGGACCGACCGACCGACACTACTCTCCATAGAAGATGATCGAGTGGAGTTCCTGGACGCCGCTCACCTAGTGGGACTTAGCACGTTCGACACCGAACAGGCCGTGAGGAACTCTCTCGGCAGACGTTTCAGGGTCGCCTGCATCGGCCCGGCGGGTGAAAACGGAGTGCGATTCGCCAGCATCGCCAACGACGGCGGTCGCCAGGCGGGCCGCACAGGGACGGGCGCGGTCATGGGTTCCAAGAACCTCAAGGCCATCGCCGTCCGGGGACGCAATCCCGCGCCCGTGTTCGACAGGGACAGCCTCAACACAATCGGTCGAAACCTCTCGGCAAAGAGCCTCGGCCCCGCCACCGAGAAATATCGCACCACCGGCACCATGGCCAACGTAGCAGTCTTCGACAGGCTCGGAACGCTGCCAACACGCAACTTCCAGAAGTCCACGTTCGAGTTCTCTGAAGAGGTAAGCGGAGAGGCGCTATACGAAGGCCACTTCGTCAAGAACGCCCACTGCGCCAACTGCACAATAGGCTGCGAGAAGATCCTCACCGTCGGAAGTGGCGAGAAGAAGTCCACGGGACGCATGGAGTACGAGAGCGCGTTCGCGCTCGGTCCACTAGTTGGTGTCTCCGACCGCGAGACGGTCATCCGCGCCTCCCACTACTGCGACGAGGTGGGCATGGACACCATCAGCGCGGGCGGCACAATTGCCTGGGCAATGGAGTGCTTTGAGCGCGGACTGATCACACTCGACGACACTGGCGGTCTGGATTTGAGTTTTGGAAACTCGGAAATAATTCTTACTATTCTCGAAAAAATATCGAATAAAAACGGTAAACTGGGTGAACTGCTTGCAGAAGGCTCCCGCATCGCATCCGAGTCTCTGGGCCAGAACTCCCAGGATTGGGCCATGCACGTCAAGGGACTGGAGATGCCCGGCTACGAACCCCGCAGCCTCAAGACGATGGCGCTCGCCCTCGCGGTCAGCACGCGCGGCGCCTGCCACAACCGCTCATCAGCATACGAAGCCGACTTCTCCAACCGCGTGAACAGGCTAGAGGCCGACGCCCTCCGGGGCCGCATCACCGCCGACGGAGAGGACTTCTCCGCAGTCCTGGACTCCCTCATCTGGTGCAAGTTCCTCCGCAAGGCGTTCGACGACTTCTGGGACGAGTCCGCCACTTCCCTCAACCTGATCACCGGCTGGGATGTTACCCCCGACGAACTCAAGAAGGCTGGCGAGCGCATCAACAACCTCAAGAAACTCTTCAACATCCGCGAAGGCTGGACCCGCAGTGACGATACGCTGCCCGCGAGAGTATTGAGTGAACCACTCCCCGACGGCGTAGCCGCCGGCGTCGGCCTCGACAGGCCGGACCTCGACATGATGATCTCCGCCTACTACCAGGCGCGCGGTTGGAACGAAGATGGCTCCATCCCCCGCCAAAAACTTCAGGATCTGGAGCTCGATAGCATATCGTCTAGCCGTCATCAGTCCCTTCAATCGGTTTGAGAATCCGGTGAGCTCCCGCAACGCGATTGCGCCAACTGCAAGTTCTGATAAAATTATGCCATCCGAACAGAAAGACCAGAGGTTGGCTACTTGATAACAGATCAGAACTCCCTGCGCCGCGAACTCAGGGCGAAGTTCCCCCGAAACCACGGTCAACTTCTGCCCGCCCTCCACTTCCTCCAGCACGAATTCGGCTACCTGCCCGACTGGGCGATGGAGGTCGTCGGCTGGCACCTCGGCATCCCTTCCTCAGAAGTGTACGGAGCCGCGACTTCATACACCGAGCTGCGAATCCAACAGCCCCGCGCGACAGTCGTCCGCGTCTGCACGGCGCTCTCATGCCTTGTATCCGGCTCCGCCGCCATACTCTCCGCCCTCGAATCCGAACTCGATCCCGGCTCCGCTGACAGCCCCTTCACGCTCGAAGAAACCCCCTGCGGCTTCCTATGCGGGATGGCCCCCGCGATAGAGATAGACGGTCGCTGGCACGGTCGCCTCGATCCCCAATCCGCAATTCAACTGGTCAGGAACGCCGACAATGACTAACGCTTCCATCCAATCCCGCTTCCAGGCAATCGTCAATTCAGCCCGCGACAGGCTGATCCGCGCTCTCGGCGACAGGCTGAAGATCATCGTCCAGGTCGGACACTGCGGCGCATCCATCGGCGCGTCCGAAGTAGCTCGCGCAATCGCAGAACGCTTTAGCGACAGGGCGACCGTCATCACCGCCGGCTGCGACGGCGCCTGCTTCGCGGGCCCTGCCGCGCTGGTCGCATCCCACACCGGTAAGGTTCACCGCCTCGAGTGCCTTTCCGTTGGGGACCTGGAACTTGTCAGCCGCGCCTTGGACGACGATCTGAGCGCGGACAAGCCAACCGGTGGAGGCGACTTCATAGCCGCTCAACATCGCATCGCGCTCGAAGGCTGCGGGACGCTGGATGCCGAATCCATTGACGACTACCTATCTCACGGCGGCTATTCAGCGCTCGTCAAGGCAATTCAATCCGCCCCCGCCGATGTCATCCGGGAAGTCAAAGACTCCCGCATCAGGGGACGCGGTGGCGCGTACTTCCCTGCCGGCCTGAAATGGGAGTCCGCGCGCGGGTTCCCCGCCTCACAGCGATACATGATCGTAAACTGCGAGGAAGGCGAACCCGGCCTGTTCAAAGACCGGCACCTCATGGAGGGCGTGCCGCACAAGTTGATCGAGGGCGCCTGCATAGCCGCCTACGCCTCCGACGCGACCGACATCATCTTCTACATCAACGCGGAAGCGAACCTGTCCGCCCAGCGTATGGAGACGGCTATCCAGCAAGCCCACGAACTCGGAATCATAGGAGACAACGCTCTGGACACAGGGCTAGACTTCAACATCGAAATCCGCAGAGGCGCCGGTGGATACGTGTGCGGCGAGGAGACAACGCTCATCAACACTGTCGAGGGATACAGGCGCGAGCCACGCATCAGGCCGCCCTATCCTGTAGAATCCGGCCTCTGGTCCCGCCCGACGGTCATCAACAACGCCGAAACCCTGGCCAGCGCGCCTTACATCATTTCCGGCGGCGCGGAAGCCTACGCCGAAATAGGCGATGGTACAGACACCGGCACCAAGATAATCAACCTCAGCGGCGCTGTCCGCCGTCCCGGCCTCATAGAAGTCCCTATGGGCGCTACCCTCCGGGAGATCATCTACGACATCGGCGGCGGTCCTCCCGACGGCTCTGCCGTCAACGTCATAGGCGTCGGAGGCCCGTCCAGCGGCGTATTCCCCGCATCCATGCTCGACACCCCCATCAAGCCCGGATTCCTGCACGAATCCGGCGTCATGCTCGGCGCGGGCGCGGTCATAGTCATGGACGACTCGATGGATCCCCTGTCCGTCGTCCGCAACCTCGCGCAGTACAACGCAAGCGAGTCCTGCGGCAAGTGCACGCCATGCCGCGAAGGTACTCCCCGCATGGTCGAGATGATTGACTCCCTCGCCGCTGGCGAAGCCACCCAGCACGACATAGACGAACTCTCCAACCTAGCCCGCCTCGTCAACAACGCCTCCCTCTGCGGACTCGGTCAGGCCGCCGGCAACCCAATCCTAAGCGGCCTGCACTTCTTCCGCGACGAATTGACCGCCAAGCCCAAGCCTTGAACCCAGGTGGTACACTTAATCTACCAGAAAGAAAGGCCCACCATGACCATTACACTCGCCATCAACGGCAAGCAGGTTACAGTCAACGACGGCGCCACTGTCCTTGACGCCATTAACCAGTCCGGCGCTTACATATCGCAGCTCTGCAAAGACCCCGATATGAAGGCCATCGGAGCCTGTCGCACCTGCCTGGTCGAGATAGACGGTATGCGCGGTCTTCCCGCCTCCTGTTCCGTCCCCGCCGCCGAGGGCATGAGCGTCAACACAGAGACCGAAGACGCCCGCGATACCCGACGCGGCGTTCTCGAACTCACCATGGCCATGTTCCCTCCCAACGGCGACGCTAGATCCAAAGACTATAGCGAGCTCTCCATCGCCGCCCGTCACCATGGCATAGACGCCCCACGCTGGTCGGGTCGGGAGCGCGAAGCCGTTGACGACTCCAACCCCGTCTTCCAGATAGCGATGGAGTCCTGCATCATGTGTGGCCGCTGCGCCCAGGCCTGCCAGGACGGTCACCAGTTTATTGGCGCGATTGACGTGCTCGGCGCGGGTACCGAGGCCCGTATCGGAACCTTCATGGACAGGCCGCTCGTCGAGTCCGTATGCACCACTTGCGGCTCCTGCCTTGCCTCTTGCCCAACCGGTGCCATCACCCCGAAGGCCGACGTATCCAACCCGGTCCGAACCGTAACCACTACCTGTCCGTACTGCGGAGTAGGCTGTGGAATCAAGGCCCGCATTGACCCCAACGACCGGATAATCGAGATTCTCGACGACCCGGATAACCAGTCCTCGCTCGGTATGCTCTGCGTCAAGGGGCGATTCGGATTCTCGTTCGTCAACCATCCCGACCGTATCACCAAGCCCCTGATACGCAAGGACGGCGAACTGACGCCGGTAGAGTGGGAAGAGGCCATCGAGTTCGTTTCATCCCGTCTAACCGAATATCGCGGCGACGCCTTCGGCACTCTCGCCTCCGCCAAGGCCACCAACGAGGATGGCTACATCCAGCAGAAGTTCGCCCGTCTCATCATGCAGAGCAACCACATTGACCACTGCACCCGACTCTGCCACTCCCCGTCCGTAGAGGCCATGCTGACATCTCTAGGAAGCGGCGCGACCTCCAACTCCTACATTGACTACGAGGAGGCCGGATGCCTCGTCATAATCGGCTCCGACGCCAACTCCAACCACCCCGTCGCCGCCTCGCGTATGCGCCGCGCCGTAGTCGAGCGCGGAGCCAGGCTCATCATCATCAACCCCCGCCGCATCGAGATGTGCGACTACGCCGACCTCTGGCTCAGGCCGCGCCCCGGCACCGACGTCGCGCTCCTCAACGCGATGGCAAAGGTCATCGTGGACGAGGGCCTGGCCGACACCGATTTCGTCCGCGACCGCACAGAGGAATACGACCAGTGGTGGGACACCGTTCAGAAGTATGACCTCGACTACGCAGAGAAGATAACCGGTGTTCCCGCCGACCAGATAGCCGACGCCGCCCGAATCTACGCACAACCCCCGTTCAGTGGCTCCTGCCTTATATGGGGAATGGGAATCACGCAGCACACTATGGGCACCGCCAACGCCCACGGTCTCCTGAACCTCGCCCTTCTCGCCGGGCAGCTCGGACGACCCGGCTCCGGCATCTCCCCCCTCAGGGGCCAGAATAACGTGCAGGGCTGTGGCGACGCAGGCTGCCTTCCCAACGCCTTCCCGGGCTACCAGACCATCGGAGAAGAGTCCCTCGCCAAGTTCCAGCAAGCCTGGAGCAGCCAGCCGCTCCCGCCCGATCCGGGCCTGGTCGTCACCGACATGGTACCAGCCATAGACGAGGGTCGCATGAAGGCCATGTACATCACCGGGGAGAACCCGCTTCTCAGCGAACCCGACCTCCACCACGCCGAAGAGACGTTCAAGAAGCTCGAACTCCTCATCGTGCAGGACATCTTCATGCACGAGACCGCCGAGATAGCCGACGTCGTCTTGCCCGCGACGTCCTTCGCCGAAAAGGACGGCACCTTCACCAACAGCGAGCGCCGCGTCCAGCGCGTTCGCAAGGCAATAGACCCCGTCGGGGAGAGCAAACCCGACTGGGAGATCATCCAGGAAGTCGCTCGCAGTGTCAGCGAGAAACTCGGCTTGGAACTCGAGCACGAGTTCGACTACGACCATCCTTCCGAGATCTTCGACGAGATGAGATTGCTGTCTCCCGCGTTGGCCGGAATCTCCTACGAACGCCTCGAAAACGAGGGCGGGATACAGTGGCCCTGCCCCACTCCCGACCATCCCGGCACGCGCTACCTCTACGAGTCCGACTTCCCGCGCGGGCCCCGCGCTAGGTTCGTCGCGTTCGACCAGGGCCCGGCAGCCGACGAGACTCCCACTGAGAGATTCCCGCTCATACTCAACACCGGGCGCGTACTCTACCACTGGCACGGAGGGACCATAACCCGCCGCGCCGACAACCTGCTCGCCCGCTCACCCGAGCTCACCGTCTCCATGCACCCAAGCGACGGCGACAAGTACGGCATCCCCGACGGCGAGTGGATAAGGGTCCGCTCCCGACGAGGCGACCTCGAAGGCCGCGCCCACTACACCGAAAGACAGCGCGCCGGAGAGCTGTTCGTCCCGTTCGTCAAGCTCCAGGAACACGCCGCCAACTTCCTCACCAACTCCGCCCTGGACCCCGACTCCCGCATCCCCGAATACAAAGTCTGCGCCGTCCGCATGGACAAACTGGACCAAGACCGCGGAAGGACCCGGCGGCGGGAGCTAGTGTACAATCATACAGAGGCGCGCTCATGACCACGAGAGACACGGAGTTAACCGAACTCAAGAACGATCTGTGGGTACTGAAGCAGTGGGCGATATTCGCCCCTGCGGAGAGACGCTACGGACTTATCGCCCTCGAAATGGGACTCGAACCGGAAGACCTTCTCACTCCTGTCGAGATTGCGCGGTTGTGCGCGACAGGCGCGGCGCATGGCCTCGACCAGCCCGCTATCCAGAGTTTCATAGACAGCGACCTGATTATCAAGGCGCGCGCGTCCGACGGGCGATTGAACTACATAGCCGTCGAAGTTTCATACACCGTCGGACACTCCGACATTGATCGCGCCATCACCCACGCCGAGATCATCACCTTGCTCACCGGCGCGTCCGCGTTCGCCGCGGTAAGCGGAGCCCAAGCCGCCCCAGTAGCTAGGACACGACTTGACTCCGACGCGATTCACTGGCATCAACTACCCCGCAAGATACTCGAGCTGCGCTGAACCCGAATGATAAACCCGACACATCCCGGCGAATCCGTCCGCCAGTGCATTGTCGAATCCGGCTGGACTATAACCGAGTGCGCGGAACGGCTTGGAATAACCCGCAATACATTATCGCGGCTTCTGAACGGGAGAACCGGAATATCCCCAAGCGTCGCTCTGGGGCTGGAATCTCTCGGATGGTCGAACGCCGAGTTCTGGATGCGGCTTCAAGCCAATTACGACCTCGCGCGAGAACGCCGCAAGCGCACCGTCGCCTGACGCCCACCATGCCCCCTAACCTCAGATCTTATAGCTATCCGTTATTCCCGTGAAAACGGGAATCCAGTCATCCGGCAAGCATTGCCAGCGCGTACTATGAGCGCCAAACGATTCCTGTTCATTCGACACTCTTGCCAACCCGCTCGAAGACCAGCGCCTGCCCACCTTCGCTATGAAGCGTGAGTTGCTCCCCCGAGACCTCGAACCGCTCTACTGTTGCCAGCAAGTCTTGCATCCGTTGTTCCTGTTGAAATAGCGCCATGGATGGGCAGCCCGCTTCAGTCCAGGTCAGGTCGTCCAGACTGAGATCCGACTCCCGCGCGCTATATCTCGCGCCGTAGGCATTGCACCCCGTCCACCCCGTCATATCCGTAGCGGTGGTGAACTCCGCAGTTGCGTCGCCCTCTACCACCTCGTCGGGAGCGTCGGAGTCGCCCAGCGCGACGAGCCGCCACTCCGTACCGGACAGGGGATTCTCTCCGTCGCCGCAGGCCACTAAGAGAAACAAGAAGCCAAGTAGAAGCCAGCGCGTCATTGCGACAGGTTTCCTTCTATCCGGATTTATCATCTCTCACCTCCATCAATATCAGCGTCAGCCAAGATCAAACGGAACCCACCAAATTATACAAGGGCGCGAGTTTCAGGTTACAATGGGCTTGCATTTCAGCAGGGCCTTTGCAAAGTTACTCTCGGGCGCTACCGTCATTCCCGCGAAGGCGGGAATCCAGTGGGGAGGTGCGGTGGAATCTTGGATGGCGTCGACTATGAAAAGGCTCTGGCATTTCAGAAGATACGGAGAAAGGATAGGCGACCATGGCTCTCAGGGTAACGCTGGCCGATGACGTCGCGAGCTATCTCGAAAAGCGAAGCCTGACCCAGAACAAGCCCTTCGACCAGATAGTTGACGAGCTCCTGCGCCAGGCTATGCGGTCCGACCTGGGGACACCTTGAACGAAGTCAGAGTTCTCAGCACCCATCCCGGCAAGCTCAACCCCAATCTTGAAGGGAAATCCCTTAACCAGGTACTCGATGACCTCTACGTGAAAGACTACCTCGACAATACCCGCCGATGATCATTCCGGACCTCAACCTTCTCTTACCCGTCCTACGCGCACCAATCACACTATCGAAGTTTCATATCGGGTATGAAACTTCCTCTTAGCGCTGGGCGCGGCTGCTGTTGGCTCATTCTGAACAGCAGCTACCTCAAGCATCTGTTCTGGAATGGCGGGAGTCGGATCGGGAATCGGCAAACCTTCCTCTTCCATTAGCTCCAGATGCAGTTCAACCGCCTCCGTTATCAGAGCCTTCGTCTCCTCAAACGTATCGCCTGCCGCCGCGCAAACAGGCAAATCAGGCACATACGCCGAGTACCCTTCGCCGTCGCTCCCCTCGAATACGACCCTGTATCTCATCAGCCCATCATCCCGGCTAGTGCGGACCCCTTCTCCAAGCCTCCGTACAAGTTGGTCGTTCCTCCACTCGGACTTTCCACTGGCCCGCCGAACATCTTCTCCAAGGTGGAGAATGCAAGCCACATGACAGTCAAGTATAGCGATAGGAAAGCAATCCCAACGCCCAATAGCATCCATCCTATCCAGTTGAAATAGTCCGCGAGCGGAGTGAAGTCGAGCAGCGCCATTGCCTGAGTTCCCAGAACGAGCGAAGCCCCCAAAACAACCGCCAGTATCACCGAATGCGCGATGACCATGAACAATCTGTATCCGGGACCGGATTGTATCGAGGCTATATCGTAAAGTTGGGTTTCCGCCTTGCTCATAACCCGAGATCCATAGCGCAGCAGTCGCTTGATAGCAAACAGTAGCAGGCCCAGGAAAATCTCTTTCGAGAACCAAAGAGACACGTACAAGACTATCGCCGTCGCCGACCACTCTTCTACCGGATGGCCTGATACCGCGAACAGAATCAGGCAAACAGTGGTAAACCCTATAGCCAGCGTGAACTCCCGCGCCAGAATCCCCAAGTATCTCTTACTCAGCATCGTCCTCACCTTTGTCCTGACCGTCAATGTCATCCTTGGAAAGACTCCGCAGTTCCACGAATGTCAGATAACACACCACCACCATGCTGGTTAAAGCCCCGGATATAGCCACTACCCAAACATACGCGAGCGTAATCTGAGATAGGACGCTCTTTGTAAATTCGGGTGCGCCCAGCCATCCCAAAGCCCATTTTACTACCGAATCGAACCCTATACCAATCAACAGAAAGCATATCAGCGTCAGAGTGAGCAAAGCCGAACGCGCCACAAGCATCAAGCATAGATGCGCTAATTCGTATGTGGAACGCCAGTTCATTGCCTATCCTGCTGAAATCATTCCTCCGCATTATAGACCAATTGCAGAACTTACCTATCGGATTAACCCAGACTCGCCCAAGCGCGGCGGTTGACAATAGCTTCACATACACAACCCCTCCCGCCCCGTGCTACAATTCCCCGCGACTACCTACTAACTGACAATTGAAAATTGCTAATTGGAAAATGACCTCCCCACTCTCCCAGATACCCAGACCGCAGGCCAGCCGCTTCGACGACAAGAAGAAACTCTTCCTAGTGCCCAACTACGTCTTCCCTCCTGACGTGCCCAAGGACGGTCAGGAACTTCTCTCCAAGTACTGGTCCGAAGTGCGCGACTCCATATCCAACCTCGAAAGATCGCTGGGCGCGGTCTCCCACGTCTATCACGAGCTCATATATCTCGACGGCGATGACGGCCTCGCCCAGATAGAGATGATGAACCCCAGCGCCGGGCCCTTCATCCGCGCGATGTGCCAGTCAACCGCCCGGATTTACGCCCTGGAGGACGCCGAACTCATCCACGAACACACCGACTGGCAGAGGATCATAACCATCGGCCCCACGAGCCAGAAAGTGATGACCGCCGCCATCGAAGGCTACCAGTCCACTCTCGAAACCCGCTACGCGAACATCGCCCAGAAGATAGCCGAAGACCTCGCCGAAGGCCAGTCCGCCGCCCTGTTCATCCGCGAAGACCACCGCGTCCAGTTCCCGGGGGACGTGCAGGTATTCTTCGTCGCCCCCCGCGCCCTCGACGACCTCAAGCGCTGGCTCGACTCCTTCATGAACCAGCCCAACCCCGCCTGAAGCCGCCGAGGCTCTGACAAGGACTCCAAACATGACTACCGACTCCCCCCGGCTCCGCAGTACAGAATGGTTCGACACCCCCGAACTCTACGGCTGGCTCCGAAAAGCCGCGTTCATGGCCCAGGGCTACGGCCCCGAAGCCTACGACAACCGCCCCATCATCGGCATCTGCAACTCCTGGAGCGAACTCACCCACTGCAACGCTCACCTGCGGCAGTTGGCGGAGGCCGTAAAGCGCGGCGTCTGGCAGGCAGGCGGCTTCCCAATGGAGTTCCCCGTCATGTCCCTTGGCGAATACAATATGCGCCCCACCACGATGCTCTTCCGAAATCTCATGAGCATGGAGGTCGAGGAGTCCCTCCGCGCCAACCCGCTCGACGGCGTTGTGCTGCTCGGCGGCTGCGACAAGACCACCCCCGCCCTGCTCATGGGCGCGGCCAGCGCCGACATTCCGGCGATAATCGTCACCGGCGGCCCCCAGCTCAAGGCCAACTGGCGCGGTGAAGAACTCGGTTCCTGCACCGACTGCCGCCGCTACGAAGTCGAACTACGCGCCGGCAACATTACCGGCGAAGACTGGGCAGAGCTCCAGACCTGCATCGTTCGCAGTCCCGGCCACTGCATGGTCATGGGAACCGCGTCAACGATGGCGTCCATGGCCGAGGCTATGGGCATAGCGCTGCCCGGCAACGCAGCCATTCCCGCCGTTGACTCACGTCGCCTCCGCATCTCCGAACTCGCCGGACGCCAGATAGTGAACCTCGTCGAACAGGACTTGCGGCCCTCTCAGATCATGACCAGGGAGGCTTTCGAGAACGCGATCCGCACTATGCACGCGCTCGGCGGTTCCACTAACGCCGTGATCCACCTGACCGCTATCGCCGGACGGCTCGGCATCGAACTTCCCGGTACACTCTTCGACGAACTGTCCAGGACTACTCCGTTCATCCTCAATCTCAAGCCCTCCGGCCAGTATCTCATGGAAGATTTCTTCTACGCCGGAGGACTCGCCGCTCTGCTCAAAGAGATTCAGCCGCTCCTGCACGACGACCAGATGACCGTCACCGGACAGACGCTCGCCGAGAACATCGCGCCCGCCATCAACTACAACCCCGACGTAATCCGCTCCATGGACGAACCCATGGATCCCGAAGGCGGCCTGGCCGTGCTCACAGGCTCGCTCGCGCCCACAGGCGCCCTGATTAAGCCGACCGCCGCGTCCGAGTCCCTGATGACGCGCGAGGGCCGCGCGATAGTCTTCGAGGACCACGACGATCTGTTCGCCCGCATTGACGATCCCGACCTCGACGTCACTCCCGACGACGTTCTCGTTATGCGCGCCAGCGGGCCGATAGGCGCGCCCGGAATGCCTGAATGGGGATTCCTCCCGCTTCCCAAGAAGATACTGGCCAGTGGTGTGCGCGACATGGTACGCCTCAGCGATGCCCGAATGAGCGGCACCGCGTTCGGCACCGTGGTCGTTCACGTCACTCCTGAGTCCGCCGCCGGGGGCCCGCTGGCCGCCGTCCGCAATGGCGACCGCATAAGCCTGAACGTCCCCGAACGCCGCCTCGACCTGCTCGTCGAAGACAGGGAAATCCAGCGTCGCCTCCACGAATCCCCACCCCAGAAGCCCGTCCACAAGCGCGGCTACGCCTCCATGTACTCCCAGCACGTCCTCCAGGCCGACACCGGCTGCGACTTCGACTTCCTGCGCGCCGAAGGTCCATGAGCCGTGTCCCGCTATGCTGCCATACGAACTCACAACCGATAATCTAACCTGGAATCCGCGAAACGTAGAGCATATTGCGCGGCATGATGTTACGCTAAACGAGGTTCAGGAAGTCTGTCAGGGCAGGATCATTTTCTGGCGAAGCTACGGCGGGAGGTTCATGGTGGTTGGTCGAACCTTAGCCGAGCGCACCCTGGCGGTTGTTCTTGAACCCGATGATAACGCTATGTACTATGTTGTAACAGCCCGTCCAGCCAGTCGCAGAGAGCGTCGCCTATACACGGAGGGAACGGATGATTATTCCGGATGAACAGCGTAAAAAGGAACAGAACAGAGTGCCGGAGTTTGCAAGCAGAGAAGAAGAAGCGGAGTTCTGGGATACCCACGACTTTACTGATTACCTGGATGAAGTCAAAGTTATAAGCGTGAAGTTTTCCGACGTAATAGAACAGGCTGTCATAGTCCGATTCGACTCGGTTACGTTCGATAAGCTCAACCGGATGGCAAGCAAACACGGCGTATTCCCCGACGCCCTGATACATGACTGGGTTGTAGAAGGTATGAAAAAGGCTCAGGCGACCGCCCCCGACTCCCGCAGCGCCGCTATGTCCTCTACCGAATAGCCAAGTTCGGCCAGAACCTCGTCCGTATGCTGCCCTGTCGTCGCTCCGATGAACCTCACCGACCCGGGCGTGTCCGACAACTTTGGGCCAATTCCGACTTGCCTGACGGGTTCGCCATTCACCGCGCCCGCCTGAATCGCCATATTCCGGTGAAGATTCTGCGGGTCCGACGCCACTTCCTCCAGCGAGGACACCTTGGCCACCGCGATATTGTCTATTCCCGATAGGCTCTCCCACCAATCATCGCGATCCCTGGTTGCGAAGATGTCCCGCAACTCACCCATGATGTATTCGGCTTTATCCTCATCGAATTGGATGGGAACAAGGTCATTGCGGTCAAGCGCCCGGCAGAGGGCGGCCCAGAACCAGGGCTCGATGCACCCGACGCTCAGATAGCGTCCGTCGCGGCACCGATAGACGTTGTAATATGGGGCCGCGCCGTTCAAAGACATAGCCCCGGGCTTGGCGACCACACCGTCCGAGAAGTAGGCCGACATCATCGAGGCCAGCATGTACGTCACTCCGTCCGACATCGCCACGTCAACGTACTGCCCCCTGCCCGTATGCCCCCGCGCGATGATGGCCGCGAGTATCGCCGTCGCCGCGTGAAGTCCACCGCCCGCGAAGTCCGCGATGATGTTGTACGGGATCACGGGAGGACCATCCCGGTCTCCGATCACACCGAGCGCGCCCCCGACGGATATGTAGTTGATGTCGTGGCCTACCAGCCCTGAGTACGGTCCATCCTGCCCATACCCTGAAAGCGAGCAATACACGAGTCGAGGATTGAGTTCCCTCAATGTCTCGTAGTCGCAGCCCAGCCGTGAGACGACACCGGGCCTGAATCCTTCGACGAATACGTCGGCCTCGCTGACGAGCTGGTGGAGCGCCTTCCGGGCGGAATCGCTCTTGAGATTCAGTGCGATGCTGCGCTTATTCCGGTTCAAGGCATTGAAGGCCGCGTTTCGGCTTGCTCTATCTTCGTCCGCGCCGGCAGTCCGCTCGCGCGCCATGCGTCCCCCACCCGGCTCCTCCACCCTTATCACCTCCGCGCCCAGGTCCCCAAGTACCATCGTACAGAAAGGACCGGGCGCCATCCTCGAAAGGTCAATAACCTTAATCCCGTCTAACGCCGTTGCCATCGGACTGACCTCACTGTTTTACTATGAACTCTCCAGTACGCCGCTGATTGCAAGGTCGGAAATAGCGTCATCATCAAGACCGAGAATCTCTTTCAGAATCTCCTCGTTGTGCTGTCCGATGAGAGCCTGCGGCATCCGCAGCGCGCCCGGCGTCCTGGACAAGTGGTAAGTCAGACCGTCGTATGGCATAGGTCCGCATTCCGCGTGCTTCAGCCACTGGAAGAACTCTCTGTGTTCGAGCTGAGGGTCTTCCCATAGGTCTGCCTGGCTCTGTACAACACCCGCTGGCACTCCCGCTTCCTGCAATTCAATCATCAACGCGTGAGCGTCTTTGTCCCTTGTCCATTCGCCGATCACCGCGTTGATCTCCGATACGTTACGGCGGCGTAGCCCTGTGTTCCTGAACTTCTCGCTCGATGTCATGTCCGACCTGCCCATTCGCTCGCACAGACGACGCCACTGGTCGTCATTGGCAATCGAAATGGCTATCCACGATGGCCCCACTCCGGTATATCCGCGCTCCTTGTCCCTGCATCTGTAAACGTCGTTCGGAGCGAAGTCGTCGTCATCGTTGCCACGCCTGTTGAGAACGTTGCCGTTCGTCATGTAGTCCATGATCGCAGGCGCCAGAAAGTGAGTGGCGCACTCATACTGGGACAGGTCCAGATATTGCCCCTTCCCTGTTCTACGCCTGTATTCCAGGGCTGCGATTATCGCTGCCGCGGCGTTTGGAGGATTCACGAAATCCGAATACGCCCCATACGGTCCTGCCGGTTCCCGGTCCGGCCATCCCGTTATGTGGTAGAACCCGGCAAGCGCTCCCGCAAGCTGCCCGAATCCGGCGTACTTGGAGTGCGGCCCGGTCTGTCCCTGCTGGCATGTGCTGAAATAGACGACATCTGGAACAATCTCGCGAATGTCCGCGTAACTCAGGCCCCAGTTCCTCATTACCCGTGGGGTGAAGCTCTCAGCGATCACATCCGGTTGCCACTCGCTGATTATGCTGCGAATCAGTTCCCTACCTTCAGGGATGGCTAGATTGAGCCCAAGTCCGCGCTTGCTGCTGTTGTAGTTGCCTGAAAACTGGCTCCGATTCAGTCCTCCGGGCTGCCCGTCTTTGAAAGGCGCGGCGCCTCTCAGGACGTCTGGTCTGGACGCCGCCTCGACCCGAATGACATCCGCCCCGAAGTCCGCCAGATGCTTGGTCGTTATCGGCCCGACACCCACCCAGGTAAAATCGAGAACCCTGATGCCCTCGAAGGGCATCTCTGGCTGTGACTTCAGGAGTTGAAGTTTCTTTGGCTGTCCGTTTCCGGGTGAGATATCCGCTTTGACATGCAGGATCTCGTCGTTGTGCTCACCGATGCGCGGCGCGGGCAGGCGAATCTGGATTGGGCTCTCGCCCATTCTGATGAATGGACCGAGATGAGTTAGCGCGCCGTCGAGCGCGGGATGGTCCAGTTCGTTCCAGAATCCGCGAGCCTCCAGCTGAATGCTTTCGGCGATGTCCTGGACTGTCTGGCAGGGCGCAAGCAGAATACCGTGATCAATGGCTCGCAAGTACAGTTCATTCTTGGTCTTGGACGCGATGAATTCTTCGATGCGGGATTGAACGCGATGGAACAGATCTATCGCTTCAGGGTCGTTTTCTCCGATAGTGGCGGGATTCCACTCGTCCCAGTCAATAGCCGAGAGCCAGTCTGGAGCGGCGTTCTCCTCCTCCATCCATTCAGTGAGTCCCCGCAGCGTGCGAGGAGCTTGCACGACGCTGAGATACCCGTCCTGGCAGCCGAATACGTGGCGGACCGTGATGCTTCCTCTTGCCCTGTAGTCGCCGCTCCGCTCCATGTTTGTTCCATGAAGCGGCGGGAAGGGCGTGGCGTTCATTAGCGTCCATACCACCGCAGTCTGCATCGAGACGTCCACATGCTGGCCGACGCCGGTGTTCCGACTGTGCCACAGAGCGGCCATCGTTCCCGCCGCCGCTTGCGCCCCCGCATGTAGCTCGGCTTGCGGAGCGCTGATGCGAACCGGCTGCCTGTCCTCGTTTCCTCCGAGGTACTGCATCCCGCCCATTGACCACGCGACCAGATCAGGAGCGGCAAACTGGGAGTAAGGACCGGTCTGCCCGAAAGGCGTGATGGACGTGTACACAAGCCCAGGGTTGACCCGACTCAGATCGTCGTACCCCAGTCCGAGTTCGTCCATCGCCCCCAGCCTGAATGATTCGATCAGTATGTCCGCGCCGGACGCGAGATCGCGCAATCGGGCCACGCCGTCCGGGGACTCCAAGTCCAAAGTTATGCTGCGTTTATTGGCGCAGTATGAGGCCCAGAATAGAGACCTGTCCTTGCCCCGCTCGCCATCAACGAATGGCCCAATGTTCCTTGTGAGGCTTCCGCCCGGCGGCTCGACCTTTATGACGTCCGCGCCGAGGTCTGCCAGAACCTTGCCGCACCAGTTGAACCCGCCCTCAGTCAGGTCGAGGACGGTGTAGGGCAAAAGAGGCTGATCTGGGTACTTCTTGGAGTTCATTGGAACTATCGGCAAGACTACTCATAGCCCAGCAGACTGTCAATAACCTAGCCGAACAGCATAAGTCCCCACACGATCGCTACCAGGGCCAGGGACACGAACACCGCGGCAGAAATGCGGCTTCTCCCGTAAGGGCGTCACGGGGTCCAGTAAATGAATACATGGCGGCCATGAACGGGCGCCGGATGTCGAGCATTGCTAGACTCTCAGACGCCGCAGCGTGGGACTGAGAATCCCCAGCCACAGCACGAACGCCAGCATTATCAGCGCCCCGCCTCCGAGCGACATGGGCCAGCCGTAGTGTTCGCCCACCGCGCCGAGCGGCAGCGCGCCGATGTAGTGCATCGCCGCTCCGATGAGCCACAGGCTCATCATGCGGCCGCGAAGCTCCGAAGGCGTGCTCAACTGCAGGACGGTCGTGCCCATGGAGATGAAGCCGGTGAAGCCCACTCCCGTAAAGAACAGGAGGGCAAGCGACAGCAAGTACATTGGCGAGAGCGCGAACAGCAGCAGGGCGATTCCAAAGAGGATGATCATTCCCAACAGGAGCCAGTTCTTGCGCCTGGCGTTTCCCAGCGACGCCAGGAATACGTTGCCCGCGAGAGAGCCGATTCCGGCAACGGTCAGAAGGAATCCGGCGCCGTCGGCATTCAGATTCATTGCTTCCTTGCCGAAGGCCGGAAGCACCTGCACGTAGGCCGCCCCGAAGAACCCGAAGGCAAAACTCAATCCGACCATCGTGTACGCGATAGGGGTAGATGCCACAAATCGAATGCCGTCCCAGAAGTCCCTGGCGATACTCGCGTTGCCCTGTGTCTCGCGCGACTTTACACCATTGATTAACAGCAGAAACACGCAACTAATCACGTAGCAGGCCGCGTTGAGATACAGCGCCTGCCCTATCCCAATGTACTGGATGATCCACCCGGCCAGCGACGGCGCCATGATGCGCCCGGTATTGAACACCGCCATATTCAGCGACGTCGCATTGAGGATATCGTCTTCTTCGACGAGGTCGGGCACTATTGCCATTTGGGTCGGCATGTTGAGACCCTGGATCGTTCCCAATGTGAACGAAATTGCGTAAATGTACCAGATGGAAATCAGCTCATATACGGTCAGCGTCGCGGCTACGAGTATCAGGGCCGCCACGATAGCGCGGCTGTAGAACAGCATCCAGCGCCGGTCGAGCCTGTCCGCGAAGATTCCGCCGAACATGAGCATCGCCAGGTTGGGTACCCCGTATATCGCGACTACCAGCCCAAGCTGGGCCGGCGAATCCGTTAACTCCAGCACCAGCCAGCCCAGAATGAGGAACTGCATTCCCAGGGCTGCGGCCTGGCCTATGCCGGCCATCCAGTAGAGTCGGAAGTTGCGATGCTTAAGCGCGCTGACGGCCTGGAGGTCCATTACCGCTGCCGCGAATCGTGATGCCATGCACCGATTCTAGCACAGCATTGCTTCGGCCATGCTTCCAGGTTAGTCCGCGCCCTGTCTCGCGGGTTGGCCAGGCTCTTCGACCGCTTCGGGGAAATGGATGGGCTTTCCCCTGAATGTGGAAGCCGCCACGCCGACCAGCGCTATGGCAGCCATGCCAAGATATGTCACCCGAAGACCGGACGTGAACGCCGAGAGCAGCGAATCCCCTCCCGCGGACGATACCGATGCCAGCGTCGGCTCATGTCCGAGAACCGCCATAGTAGTCGTCAC
This sequence comes from Dehalococcoidia bacterium, assembly GCA_965202815.1. GTDB lineage: Bacteria > Chloroflexota > Dehalococcoidia > Lucifugimonadales > UBA1123 > VXRN01. The sequence goes on along the minus strand of CBDBCD010000001.1, from coordinate 244,199 downwards.
CATGACAGTGGCGATAGCGATTCCCGAGAGATTCCCGGCGTTTCTCACAAGATTGAGGAATCCCGAAATCACACCGTACTTGCTCGGCTCCACGGCGCTCAGGATCGAGCTGTTGTTTGGCGCGTAGAAAGTACCCATGCCCGCGCTCTGCAGTATCATGCCCGCCATCGCCACCGCAAAGTGGGAATCCGGTCTCAGCGTGGCCAGGATGGAGAGTCCGCAGATAGCGGTCAACAGGCCGCCTATCGTGAACCATCGCCAGCCGAACTTATCGGAAAAACGGCCCGAAAGCGGTCCCATGAATATCATGCAGATCGCGCCCGGCACGACGGTCAGACCGACCTGGCTTGGAGTCAGTCCCAGCACTGCCTGCAAGTAGAAGGGCATCAGGAAGCGCACGGACGACATGCCTACGAAGCCGATGTAGTTGGCCGCCACGCCGAGCGAGAACAATTTTCTCTTGAACAGCCGCACATCCATCATGGGGTTCGGGGTCCGGAGTTCCCAGATGATGAAGGCCGCCAGCAGCCCCGCGAATATGGCGAACGACAGGATGATAGCCGGGTTGTCGAAACCGAGAACCGAGGCCCAGGTCAGCGCTTGCAGGAACGTAAGAAGAGTCGCCGTGGAGAGCGCCGCGCCCGGCCAGTCGAATTTCTGCCCGATGGCGGAACCTTTATCGGCCTGCCGCGAATCAATGAGGAAGTACGCCGACAAGAAGCCGACGGTCGCCATGATGGACGTGGCGAAGAAGACCCACTCCCAGCCGAGTTCGCCTACCAGCAGACCGCCCACTGCCGGACCCGCGACGTTGCCCGTGCCGACGACGCTCATCTGGAGTCCGAGCGCCTTGCCGCGCTCCTCGCTCGGGAAGCTGGCGATGAGCATCGCCATCGAGGTGCCCTGGGTCATCGCCGACCCGATTCCCTGCGCCAGCTTCGCGGCAATCAGCGCGCCTATATTCGGAGCGAAGCCCGCCGCTATTCCCATCGTAATGAGAATCACGGTGCCAAGCAGGTATATCTTCTTTCTTCCCACGATGTCCGCGAGCCTGCCCATGGGCAGCAGGAACGCGCTTATCGTGAGGGCGTATCCAATTACCACCCACTGGCTCGTGGGAAGGTCGGTATTGAAATGCTCGGCTATCGTCGGGAGAGCGACGCCTACGCTTCCATGGTCGGCCACCGACGCGAACAGTCCGATAGCCAGCGCCGCGAAGACGTAGAATTTGTAATTCTCACCCCTGGCTGGATTCAAACCGGCCAGTCCTCCATTCTCCAGGCGGCGTCCCAGAACATGTACTCATAGCGGCTGCTAATCATGAACGCGCGCTCCATCGCCTCGAGCTCGGACTTCCCGGCGGTCTCGGCGTGCCTGTCAACGAAGCCTCGCAGCCAGTCGGCGATGTCCGCGAACTCCTGGGAGTTGTACGTCTCTATCCACCGCGTATAGAGCGGCTGGTCCTTGGGCGTCCCCTGAGCGTAGAGCGTCTGGCCGATCTCGGAGTAGCCCCACGAGCACGGCAGAATAACCGTGGCCGTCTCGCCGACCGTCCCCTGGTGGGCCGTGTTGATCATGTGCCGGGTATATGCCCAGGTCGTGGGCGAGGGCTTGGTCGCCAGCAGTTCCTCCTCCGTGATGTCGAAGTCGGCGCAGAAGCTCACGTGGAGGGCCATCTCCATGTTCAGCGTTTCGTGAATCATTTGCGCGAACCAGCCCATGTCCTCCAGCGTGCGCGCCTTGGCGACCGCGAGGGAAATCGCGCGGCAGAATTCGATGAGAAACACGTAGTCCTGCCGCATATAGTAGCGGAACTTGTCCAGGTCGAGCGTTCCGTCCCCTATTCCGGTTACGAATGGGTGAGCCTTCTCCTTGTCCCAGGTCGAGCCTCCACGCTGTCGCAGTTCATCAGAAAATCCCATGCGCGCTTCCTTTCAGACGGGCTTAAGCCCTTTCCACCCTGACTTCCGAGCCTGACGGCACGGACTTTAGCGCAGTCGCGTCACCGAGAATCTGACCGAACACGTTTACCGGACTCGCGGGCCGTATCTCGTCGCCGACGCTCATCGGCGTCGGACCGAAGAACAGGCAGATCGCCTGCCCGGGCGGCCAGTACGCGACCGCTCCCATATCCACGGTGGGAACGGCGTCCTGTTCCTCTGCGACTACGGGAGTCCGAAAGTATATCTCGTCGCCCCATGTACTGCCCGAAGCCGAGATGGGCAGGGCGTCCCACACGAGGTCCGCGGTTGGGGTGTCGTTCAGTTCGGCGGTCACTTCCACGCCGCCCGCCGTGATTCTAACATTTCGTGGCGTCATACCATTAAATCCTGCCTTCGTGGGTTGGGTCATATTAGCCTGTCGGGGTGTCCTGGGACAACCGGACGGATCGCGCGGAAGCAAGCGCGGCGGAAACGAAAACCGACGCCTAACCCTGTCCGTCGTCAACCCCCGGCGGCGGTTCGTCGAAAGATTCTCCCCTGGCTTCCGCCGCCAGCCTTCGCTCATTCCAGGCGACGACCTCGGCCACCAGTTCAGCGCGGCCTTCGGCTGCGCCCCTGACTCGGCCCTCAGCTATGCCCTCAGCTATGCCCTCTGCGCGGGCTTGCCGACGGCGCTTTTCCAGCCAGTCGTTTATCGCGTCTCTCGTGCCCATCATGGCGTCCCATACCTCCATCAGTATTACTGTGCTTACTATCGCTTTCGCGCCGTCTCGTTCCAGTTGGCTCAGACTCATCGCCGCTATGTCCAGCAGCGCGGCGTTAGGACTGTCCATGAGCGCGATGTAGAATCGTCGCGCCACCAGGCCGAAGGTCTGCAACACGAACAGCGCGGCGAAGGCTGGCCGCAACTCTCTGCGAACCGTCAGCGCGGGCTCTCTCCGACTTCCCGATGATTTGTCCACGTCTCGCTCCAAATGTATTCTACTCTTTTCTCAACCGGACGAGTTGCGCGGAAGCAAGCGCGGTGGAAACGAAAACCGATACCTAACCCTGTTCGTCGTCAACCCCGGGCGGCGGTTCGTCGAAGGATTCTCCCCTGGCTTCCGCCGCCAGCCTTCGCTCATTCCAGGCGACGACCTCGGCCATCAGTTCAGCGCGGCCCTCAGCCATGCCCTCGGCTATGCCCTCAGCGCGGGCTTGCCGACGGCGCTTTTCCAGCCAGTCGTTTATCGCGTCTCTCGTGCCCATCATGGCGTCCCATACCTCCATCAGTATTACTGTGCTTACTATCGCTTTCGCGCCGTCTCGTTCCAGTTGGCTCAGACTCATCGCCGCTATGTCCAACAACGCGGCGCTAGGATTGTCCACGAGCGCGATGTAGAATCGTCGCGCTACCAGTCCGAAGGTCTGCAACACGAACAGCGCGGCGAAGGCCGGCCGCAACTCTCTGCGAACCGTCAGCGCGGGCTCTCTCCGACTTCCCGATGATTTGTCCACGTCTCGCTCCAAATGTATTCTACTCTCTGACTGGATTCAAGATAGCATTCCTTGATTAGTTTGTATGTTCGCATTATAGCGTATGCGAGGCATGGATGTGTAGTCCTGCGAGAGGCTGGATATGGTGTAAACTTGACACGCACTTCAACTTGGAGGGGTCAATGACCTCGCGAATGATCAATCGTGAAGCCATCCGGGAAGAGGGCGTCAATGTCCCGCTAAACCAGTTGCTGCGCGGGCATGGACTGTCGGCGAAGGCCGAGCGTCGAAGGCGCAACGCCGCCCCGGACATACAGGTTACGCTCAAAACCGGAGACCTGGCATTGCTGGAATGCAAGTGGGATGAATCACGCGCCGCGTTGGAAGCCCAGCTGGATGAAAGGTTGCAACAATATCCCAACGCGCTGGCCGTGGTGGGAGTCCTCTATCCTGAGAATCTGAAGTACGCGGAAGATACGCAGGGGGCGCTGGAAACTGCGGCTTTGCAATGGTGGATACATGGGACACGCGGCGAGCGTTTCGCTGAGATACGCCTGCGATCAGGGACCCCGAGAGATATAGCCGACCAGTTGCGCGTCCTTCCATTGGAACTCGAAGGCGTTGACAGGGTTTCCGCCGCCGCCGGCGTTGTGGGATATGGAGTTGAGCAGGCGGCGGAACAGATAGCCAAGAGCGCCCGCATTTCGCGCCGAGTCGCCGACGTCATCGCGGAGACCGACCAGGAGAAGAACCGCGCCGCGGCGCTGCGCATCAGCTGCCTGGTCCTATTCAACGCGCTGGCATTCCAGGACAGACTGGCTGAGGAGGATGAGGACGTTCCGACGGTTGGCGAGGCGTGGCGCGCCCGTCTGGATGGACTATATGACGCCTGGAGATACATCTGCGACAACATTGACTATGTTCCTGTGTTCGAGTTGGCGGCGAGCATCATTGATATTCTGCGCGACGGGCCATCGGAGATGCGCGAACCTGTCATAGAGCCGCTTATAAAGGCGATGGAAGACACGCGTACCCTGGAAGGGCATGACTTATCCGGGCGGCTGTTCCACACGCTGCTGACGGACGCCAAGTTCACGGGCGCGTACTACACGTCCGTTCCGGCGGCGACGCTGCTAGCGCGGCTGGTATTCCAGGATTGGCCGGAAGGAGTTGACTGGAGCGACCACGAGTTTCCCGCGTCGCTGAATGTGGCGGACCTGGCTTGCGGCACGGGAACGCTGCTGATGGCCGTGGCGTCGGAAGCGGAGCGTCGCCATACGGCGGCGGGCGGTCAGAACGCCTCAGAACTGCACAAGGCGATGGTGGAGCAGGCTTTGCACGGCTACGACGTGCAATTGTCGGCCGTCCACTTCGCGGCTACCAGCCTGGCGATGCTCAACCCGCATATCCAGTTCGACCGCATGAACCTGTACGTGATGCCGCTCGGCGTCGAGGGCGGCAATGTGTCGCTCGGGTCGCTGGACTTTCTGGGAGAGGATGAAGTTCCGGTGCAATACGCGCTGTCGGACGACATTGGCGTGAGCGCCCAGGAAGCGGAAAGAGTTTCAGGGACTGGCGGACGCGGCGCGGAAGAGGGCGTCACGGCTCAACTTCCCGACTTGGACCTGGCGATTATGAACCCGCCATTTACGCGCTCGGTCGGCGGCAATCTGTTGTTTGGCAGTCTGCCCCAATCGGAGAGGAGCAGGTTGCAGAAGGAACTATCAAGTCGCCTCAAGGCAAGGCAGGCGTCGGCAACGGCGGGATTGGGCGCGGCGTTCGTCGCGGCGGCTACGCCGAAACTGCGCCTTGGCGAAGGACGATTGGCGCTGGTGCTGCCCCTTACGGTATGCACGGGGCCGTCATGGCGTCAGACCCGCGCCTTGATTGAGCGCGACTTTACGCTTGATACGGTGATCGCTTCGCACGACCCGCTGCGCTGGAACTTCTCGGACAGCACGGACTTATCAGAAGCGTTGATAATCGCCACTCGAAGACCGAGCCGGGGCGGTTCGCCCGAACATCATGTGAACTTCGTCAACCTCTGGCAGAACCCGGACGGCGTATTGGACGCTCACCGCTTGGCGCAGACGATAGTTGATACATCTCCGGCGAAAATAGAGGATACGGGCGCGGCTCTGCTGGAAGTTGACGGCGTTCATGTAGGCGAATCCGTTTCCATATCCGAATCCAAAATTACGGGCAAGCAATGGGTGGGAATACAGTTTTCACGCGCCGACTTGACACGCAGCGCGATGCGACTGCTTGATGATGGCGTAGTATGGATTCCTGGGGATCAGACTGCCGTGAAAGTTCCTTTGTGTGCGTTAAGTGAAATTGGAGAAATCGGGCCAGACCAGCGCAGACTTGTCGACGGATTTGACAGAACCACTTCCCCAACGGCTTACCCTATGGTTGAAGGACACGGAACGGAACATCGCGGTTCAATGAAATGCTCGCCGAATTGTTGGCTTTCACCGTTGCCAACGCCAAGAGGTGGACAGAAGCCCGGATATGGCATCCACTTGTGGCAAATGGCGGGACGGCTTCTTGTATCTGAACGAATAAGGCTTAACACAGTTCGCGTTGCAGCGATGTGCGCTGACCGCCCTGTGTTGTCCAATGTCTGGTGGGCAGTCAAAACCGATAGCGACAACGTTGACAAGACTATTGCCGCATGGCTGAACAGCAGTCTCGGAATGTTGACACTGCTGGCAACACGCAATACCACGATGGGAGCATGGGTGAAACTGAAGAAAGCGGACTTAAAAGAAATGCCCGTCTTGGATGTACGCGCCATATCAGAATCGCAGTTGCAAGCGTTGGCCGACCTGTTCGATGAGTTGGCGGGTGAAGAGTTCGAGCGTCTGCCCGCGATGGCGGAGTGCGCGGCGCGGCGGCGTCTGGACGAAGGGATGGCAGCTATACTGGGGCTGCCGGACCTGTCAGGGTTGCGGCGGTTGCTGGCGACGGAGCCGGTGGTGTCGAATCAACGATTATAGGCGCTCAGAGCGCTGATACCGAACTACCCATCCCCTCCCCATCCATGCTATAATCCGAACATACAAACTAAACCACCATTCATAACTAAAGATTAATAACTGAAAACTGAAAACTCATAACCAAAAACCCATAAACCAACGATTATCCGAACCAAAAACAGGACGCTGGAGAAAAGGGGCCTCATAGCTAACGCAGGCAAAACGCAGGCAAACTCTGGTCACAGCGGTCGCCTGTGGCTCACCTGTTAAACCCCAGTGGCTCACTCAGCCCGAGCCCAGCGCAATTATAAACCAACATTTATGAAACCGCCGAAATTCAGCCCCGATTGCCCTGCAACCGAACCCCCTTCAGCGACTGCATCCCCCATCCCCTCAACAGGAGTCCTTCATGTCAACGCCCGGCTACATTCTCGCGCTCGACCAGGGAACTACTGGCACCACCGCCATGCTCATAGATTCCACTGGTATGCCACTGTGGACTGTCAACCGCGAAATACGGCAGATCTATCCGAGGCCGGGCTGGGTAGAGCACGATCCGGCGGAGCTCTTCGAGTCCTGCCTGCACGCCATCGAAGACCTGCTCGACATGGCCGAGGCGCATCCGCGCTCGATAGTCGCGCTTGGGATCACCAACCAGCGCGAGACCATCATCCTCTGGGACAGGCGCACCGGCGAGCCTCTGCACAACGCCATAGTGTGGCAGTGCCGAAGGACCGCTCCCCTCTGCGACGAATTGAAGAGTCGCGGCCTGGAGGAGTGGGTGCGCGAAAAGACCGGCCTGCCCATGGACCCGTACTTCTCCGCCACCAAGCTGCGCTGGCTCTTGGACAATGTGCCGGATGCCCAGAGGCGCGCCGAGAACGGCGAACTCGCCTGCGGCACCGTGGACTCCTGGCTTATGTGGAACTTCACCAACAAGCTGGTCCACGCCACCGACACCACCAACGCCAGCACCACCATGCTGTTCAACATCAACACACTCGAATGGGACTCCGAACTGCTGGACCTGTTCGACATACCGCGCTCGCTTCTTCCTGATGTCCGCTCCGCCAGCGAGATCTACGGCTACGTCGCCGGAGACTTGTCTGCCGGTCAGCCGATTCCCATAGCCGGAGTGGCCGGAGATCAGCAGGCTTCCACCTTCGGCCAGGCGTGCTTCGCGCCCGGCGATACCAAGAACACCTACGGCACCGGCTGCTTCTTCGTGACCAACACGGGCTCCCGAAGAGTGGACTCTTCCGCAGGACTCGTGCCTATGGTCGGCTGGACCCTGAACGGCGAGACTACCTACGCGCTGGAAGGCGCGATCTTCTCCGCGGGCGCGACCGTCCAGTGGCTGCGCGACGAGCTTAGGATAATATCCAGTTCGGCAGAGTCGGAAAGCGTCGCGGCTGAGGTGGAGGACAACGGCGGCGTTTATTTCGTCCCTGCCTTCTCAGGTCTGGGCACGCCCTACTGGGATATGTACGCGCGTGGAACAATCGTGGGCCTCACCAGAGGGGCCAACCGATCCCACGTCACGCGCGCCGCCCTGGAGTCCATCGCATACCAGACGCGCGACCTCATGGACGCGGTTATACAAGACACCGGACTCGCGCTGGACTCGGTCCGCGTTGATGGCGGAGCGACCAACAACGAACTGCTGATGAAGTTCCAGGCGGACATTCTCGGCATTCCCGTGCATCGCTCCACTGTGAAGGATGCCACGTCGCTCGGCGTGGGTTGGCTAGCCGGTCTGGGAGTCGGCTTCTGGGACGGAACAGACCAGCTTGCCGGTTTGTGGAGCGCGGACAGGATTTTCGAGCCATCCATGGAGGATGTTGATAGAGAGTGCCTGTATGCGCGTTGGAAAGAGGCTGTGGAGAGATCGAAAGGCTGGGCGATCTAGGTGCCAGTTAGTCGGAGGCCGCTGCTATGTGCTGGATGTATCGTTCGGCGGACCTCTGCACCGCTTCCTTGCCCCCGGACATCACATTGCGGCCCCACCAGCCGCCGTAGATACGGTCGAAGTCGTAGGGCAGCACGGCGTCAACGATATTCTTGATCTTCTCCGCGGACATCGGGATCAGGTTCGGGTAGCTCGTCATGAAGCTGACGTACCTGCGGTCCGGCACCACGGTGATGCTGTCTCCTACAAGCAGCGCTCCCCTGCCCTCGGCGCCGTCCGCCCAGTGCAGTACCGCGCTGCCGTCGAAGTGTCCGCCGCATTGGATGAGCGTCACTCCCGGCGCTAATTCCAGTGGTTGGCCGTCCCAGTATCGTATCGAGGGGTCGGGGCGCATCACGTGTTCCCTGTCCGCATCCGGCACGATTATCGGGACGCCTCCGAATGCCTGGCTGAACTCGACCATGCTGTCGTAGAAGTGCGGGTGGGAGAAGCAGATGTAGTCTATGCCGCCGACCTGGTTTACCTGCTCTATGGTGTCGCTGTCCAGCACGCTCACGCAGTCGTACAGCACGTTTCCGCGCTCGGTCTGCACCAGCAGCGCCCGCTGTCCGATTGAGAACGAAGGCTCGATTCCAATGCCCAGCAGACCTTTCGCCTCGACACGGACGTCGCTCCGATGTCCCTCTCGGATGAGCGCGTCCATGGTCGTCCATCGCTGGCCCTCCCAGCCCACGTACTGGCGCGGGTCGAGGCAGATTGGGCACTCGGACGGCGGCTCTGCGGATTCGGCGAACTGGACTCCGCAGGTACGGCAAATAAAATTCGGCATGACTTATCCTTACTCCGATTGATTCATCTCAGTTCGGAACAGTCCGTTGGATTGTTCGACATTCGCAGTCGTCGGGGGCATCGCCGGGAGAATAATCGTCCAGGGTTACTAGGAGCTCTTGGGCTAATATCAGGGCCAATCCCATTAGTTGACTCGGGCTTAATAGAAAATTGTTGTATCTTACAGAACTTCCGAGTTCGTAATCTGAGATATTCCGCATCACGGAGAGTCGGCCCAACAGCACAGCTATCTTATTGGAAGTACGGTCGCCGGATACTGAAAATCTCTCGATGAGTCGCAAGTGCCTGCTTCCTCGACCCAAAGGCGCCGCGTCAGGGTTTTCTCTGAAATAGCGGCAACAGGCTTCGTGGTGGAGTCCGTAGTATATTCTGCCGACAGCGTTTCTGTACTCCGCTTCGGCGGCGGTGGTTTCAGCGATCCGCAGGCCGAGTCTGTAGAAGTCCAGAGGTCTCATATTTTCGTAGGAATCAGGTCCAACTGTATAATTTTGTTGAAGTCCGCTTTCTCCGCTTCTGACCACAACATGCTTTCCGTGGCAATTGAATCAATCAGGACATCGAGAACTTCACCAAATCTCTTCCCGTCTATGTCGGCCAATATGCCGAGAACCAGTATCGGCGGGACAGGCTCGTAGTGGTCGTGATACACCGATACAGTAGCGGACTCAAGCGATTCCCCCAACTCCTTCTGAGCGGATTCGTAGATAGTCTGCAAGGCATGAACCCTGAAACTGGTAAGTAGTGGCTTGGCTTCCATGGAAAAATGGAGACGCCCCTGATCTTTCAAGGCGCTGGAGTTGTCACGATCTGCCACGCTCTGGCTCCTCTCGCTTCGCTGACTTTGCCTCGAATACTGGTATGCCAAGTTTGGAACAGCCAACGGATACCTGTCAAGCATCGCTTCAGTCAGCTTGTCCTATTATCTTATCCCCACAAATCCCGATTCAGACATGAGTTCCAAAATTCTCTTGACCCTCAGAGAACGCCCGTGCTATTATTTCACAAACCCTTAATTCTTGATTGATAATTGAACATTGACTCCCTACCCCGAACTACAACAGATTGTCCGTGAAGAAACCGACAACGGACGAGAAGTAGTCCAGTTCATGAAACAAGCCATGAACGGACTCTTCCCCAACTTCACGCCCCAGCACCAGATCATGGCAGGGCGTGTCCTCGCTATCCTCTGCATAGAGCAGGGCATCGAGTTCGTAGAATCAGTCAAGAAACCCTCCCCTCCAAGAACCAGGGACTCCGCCCAGCGCAGGGTCATAGGAGACGAGATAGACACGGCCCTCTCAGCAGCCGAGAAAGAGATTGCGGGTTACGTCAAGAAACTCACCGGCGGCGGACGCAGGATGATAAGATTCCTCATCGAGGCCATGGAGGGCGGAATCAAGAGTTTCAGTCCCTCGCTCAGAATAGCCGCTGGAAAGGAACTCATCGGCTACGCCTTCCCCATCTTCGTCCCTGCGCGTCCCAAAGGCTCCGGTCCCGGTACCGGTACCGAATCCCCGTCTGAGCCACCGCCGACTCCGGCGGCACAGCCAGCGCCCGCTCCGGTCGGCGTATCCGTCGAGCAAGCCCTTCTCATGTACGAGGACAAGCATTGCCGGAACGACCTGAACATAAACGCCTCCATAGTCCGCAGAAGTCTGGAAAAGTCCAGCGATCCAGAAGTCTATCGTACCGAGGCCCGTAGGTTGTGGCAGGAAAAAGAGCGCTTCCTCAAAGCCCAATGCCCGACCATCAGCCCCGAACCCTACCCTGCGTGGTTCGACAAGATTCTGGCCCATTCCGTTACCGACGTTCCGCCCGCTCCCGAGGACCCGAACGACTGGTGGGACGACGAGGACTGGGAGCTGTGCGAGATGGGCCTGTGCTCCGAAGACGACCTTCCATGTCCCTGCGCCACCGTTCCCAGGGACATGGAAGACCCCTGACTGCGATACATCCGAAAGCTCAATACAACTTATGCAAGGATACGGTTGCATAAGTCCCCTGCCCCGCTTGTTCGTCATTCCCGCGAAAGCGGGAATCCAGGGGTGGGGAGGCCCTGCGACTGCCGCAATTCCACTTATGCAAATTTCTCATGCAAGCCGGCTCAGTTGCCAATTCCGTGCCTGTGTGCAAGACTGTCCCTGAACGCTGACCCATCCCAAGATTGGACACAGGAGTGTACTCCAACATGGCATCTAACGGTCGCCCACAGAACATTGCTCAACTGCGAGAGTCCGGCTACAAGGTACTTTCGGTCAAGCAGGAGGTGCGCAAAAACCTGATAGCCAGGATCAGGGACAGCGAAGTCCTGTTCCCGGGCATAGTCGGGTTTGACGAATCAGTCATCCCTCAACTCGAAAACGCCATCCTGGCCGGACAGGATATAATCCTGCTCGGCGAGCGTGGACAGGCCAAGTCCCGTCTGATACGCAACATGGTGGACCTGCTCGACGAAGCGATCCCCGCAATGGACGGCTGTGAGATCAACTGCGACCCCTTCGCGCCCATCTGCACAGAGTGCAAGAGCGCCGTCGCGGAGAACGGAGATGATGTTCCTATAAGGTGGGTCCTGCGCGAAGAACGATACGCGGAGAAGCTCGCCACTCCCGACATAACCGTTGCCGACCTGATTGGCGAGATTGATCCCATCAAGATAGCCGAGGGGCGTTACCTCTCCGACGAACTCGCCATTCACTATGGCCTCATACCGCGCACCAACCGCGGTATCTTCTGCATCAACGAACTCCCCGATCTGTCCGAGCGCATCCAGGTCAGCCTGTTCAACCTGATGCAGGAACGCGACGTTCAGATAAAGGGCTACAGGATAATGCTGCCCATAGACGTTATGCTGGTGTCCAGCGCAAACCCCGAGGACTACACCAACCGCGGCCGCATCATAACCCCTCTCAAGGACCGCTACGGCGCGCAGATTCGTACCCACTACCCGCGCGACCTTGGCGAAGAGATACAGATAATGGAGCAGGAACACACTACCTTCGAAGACTCGTCGGAACTGGTGAATGTTCCACAGTACATGAAAGAGATAGTTGCCGAGATAACCACTCTCGCCAGGCGAAGCCCCGAGATAAATCAGCGCTCCGGGGTCAGCCTGCGCGTTTCAATCGCCAACTACGAGACCGTCATAGGCAGTGCGTTCAAGCGCGGCCTGCGACTTGAGGAGAGCGCCTGTCCCAGGGTTAGCGACCTGCCCGCGATAGTGGCGTCAACGAATGGCAAAGTCGAGATGGAGAGCGTGGAAGAGGGCCGCGAGTTCAAAGTCGTGGACGGGCTCGTGAAGAAGGCGATCCAGAATACTTTCGGTCGCTACTTCAGCCCCAGGGAATTCAGCGCGGTGCTGACGAGGTTCGAAGAGGGTTTGCAGATTGAGACCGGGACAGAGGTGCCGTCGGGCGCCTACACCGACAAGCTGCCCCAGATGGCGAACATGAGGGAACTCCTGGCCCGCGTCGAGTCTTCGGACGATCCGGCGGCAATCGCGTCGGCTGTCGAGTTCATCCTGGAGGGCCTCTATCTCAATCGCAGGCTGAACCGCGACCAGACAGGCGGGCACATCATATACACTGGCTAACCCAGCAGTTCCGCGAGGCGTCCACTGTCAATGTTGCCCCCGCTGAGAACGCAAAGCGCGTTGATGTCCTTGTCCAGATTCACCTTGCCCGCCAGCAGGGCCGCATAAGAGGCTGCTCCGGCGGGTTCGGCGACCACCTTGACCCGTTCCAGCAGAAGCCGCATCGCCTCGATGATTTCTCCATCCTCGACCGTCACCACGTCGTCCACGAACGCCCGGACGTGATTCAGGTTGTGATGCCCAACGAAGGGCGCCGCGAGTCCGTCTGCTATCGTGTTCATCGAGTCCATGTGTACGGGTTCGCCCTTTCGCAGCGCGAGTGTCATGCCGGGCGCGCCATCGGGTTCCACTCCTATTACTCTGATGTCGGGATTGGTCAACTTGAGCGCGGCGGCGACGCCTGAGATGAGTCCTCCGCCTCCGATCCCGCAGATGACTACATCAACCAGCGGCGCGTCTTCGAGCAACTCCAGTCCGAGCGTTCCGGTTCCCGCAATCGTATTGAGGTCGTCGAAGGGGTGAACGAGAGTCAACTCGCGCTCGCGCTGAATTTCGAGCGCGGTCTCGAGCAGGTCTCCGTCAGTCAGGACAACCTCCCCACCATACCCGCGCGTCGCCTCTATCTTCGCCTTTACCGCCCCGGCCGGCATCACGATCACGGAGGGAACGCCTGCCATCGTAGCGGCGTAGGCGAGCGCCTGGGCATGATTCCCGGCGGAAAGCGAGACCACTCCCCGCCTCTTCTCGTCGTCGCCCAGGCTCGCCATCTTGTTCAGCACCCCGCGAGGCTTGAACGAACCCGTCTTCTGGAACATCTCCAACTTCAGGTAGAGGTTCACGCCGACGAGTCCTCCAAGATACGCGGAAGAAGTGAGTGGCGTTCTGTGGATATGCGGCGCGACTGCGCTCGCGGCCTTTCGGATTTCAGCAAGACTCACCAGCCTATTCGACTCTGACATTGCCGCGCCTCCTAAACACTACTGGATGATTTCCGCCCGCGACGTTTGGGACGCTTGTTGCCCACCTTTCCCTTCGATGGACAGCCCCATGCCAGCGCGCAGTCGTCGCACCTCGGCCTCTGAGCCTTGCACACCTGCCTGCCGTGCTGAATCAGATACACATGAAAGGCGAACACGTCGTCTTCGCTCACCATGGGCTCAAGAATATCGTGCGCCTTGTCAGCCGACACTTTCGGCCCTATCAGTCGCAGACGCTGCGAAACGCGATAGATGTGGGTGTCAACGGGCATGGCGGGCATACCAAGCGAGAAGCACAGGATTATCGCCGCGGTCTTCGGCCCGACTCCGGGCAGGCTCTTCAGCCACGCCTTGGCCTCCTCCAACGGCATTTCGCCCAGAAAGGAAAGGTCGAATGAGCCGACGTCGGCTCGCACGATGTTCAGCACTTCCTTGATCCGTCCCGACTTCTGCTTCGACAGACCGCCCGACCTTATGGCGAGTTCGATTTCTTCGACCGGGGCGTCGGCGATCTTCTCCAGCGTCCCGAAGACGCTCATCAGGTTGAGAAAGGCGCGCTCGGAGTTGATGTCCGAGGTATGCTGAGACAGAATCGTGTAAACCAGCTCCTCCGCCGGATTATATCTGGGCTCCCATTCGACCGGGCCATAGAGCGCTCCAAGCTGCGACATTACATCGGTCGCCCTGACCTTCTTACGTCTTCCAGCCATTGTGCCCCTCCTCGATTGATTACTCGATTGCCGCCATGATGCAGAATTATACTTCAACCGCGTTCTGTGCCCAATCCACTTGACACAAACTAAATTGCTCTATTACTGTCATCTTGTTCCAGCAAACTAAAGGACATGCCTCCGCGCCTGAACGTTCGGCGCCTTGAAACCGTGGACGGCGGCGCCGGAAGCCCCTGACTCAATGGCGCGTCATGTCGCTGTCGTCGTTTGTGAGTGAGCTTGGGAGAAGAATATATTGACACTCGAACGGATTATGGCGGACTTGTCGGACCCGGACGCCAGCATCAGGCACACGGACCTGGCGCAGCTATCTGGTCTTTCAAGAGTCGAAGTGATGAACGTGATTTCGGACTGGACGAACATCGGCCCGGAACGAAGGCGCGAACTACTGGACAGAATGTCCGAACTCGCCGGAGATAATATCGAACTGGACTTCACTGCCCTGTTCAGAGCCTGCCTGCGCGACCGGGAAGCGTCTGTCAGAGCAAGCGCGGCGCGCGGCCTCTGGGACTCGGATGACCGCATCGTGATTCGTCCGCTCGTCGAACTGTTGAGCAAGGATCCCTCGCCGGAAGTGCGGTCCGCCGCCGCCACGACCCTGGGCAAATTCGCTGAAATGGCGGAAGACGGAAAGCTAATCCGGCGCGACGGCCAGAGAATCAGCGACGCTCTCATGGCGGTCATCGAAGATCCAAACGAAGAGAACGAGACGCGCCGGCGCGCTATAGAAGCGATAGCTCCGATCAGCTCCGCGCGCGTACATGAGACCATTCAGCAATCCTATGGCGATGATGATATCCTCATGAAGCAGAGTGCTATCTACGCTATGGGCCGCAGTTCCGACTCCCGGTGGCTTTCGACAGTCCTCCGCGAGACGGCTCATCGAGACGCCGCCATCAGGTATGAGGCCGCGATAGCTTGCGGCTATCTCGGCGACGACCAGACCGTTCCGCACCTGATCAATATGCTCAACGATGAGGACGCCCAGGTCCAGCTCGCGGCGGTGCGTTCTCTTGGGAACATTGGCGGCGACCTGGCGAAACGGGCTCTTACGCAGGCAATGAAGAGAGGCGACCACGCCATGGAAGAAGCCGCCGAACAGGCGCTGGCGTCAATTGAATTCGAGGAAGACCCACTTGGCTTCCGTTTCGATGATTAGCAAGATGCGACCGAACGCAGGCGCGGGAGATGGACGGCATTGAGTTCCGTTGGAATAGTCGCCAATCCGGCCGCCGGCAAGGATATACGGCGCATCGTCGCGCAGGGACGCTTCGTTCCCAACCATGAGAAGGTCAACATCCTCAAGCGCGTCCTGGCAGGACTCGACGCGGCGAATGTCGAGCGCGTCATATTCATGCCGGACACCGGCTCGCTTGGCAAAAACGCGCTGGCGGGCCTGGAACTGAACCTGAGCGCCGAGTTCGTTGACATGCCTATCTTTCACGAAGAGAACGACTCGTCCAGGGCTGCGAAGTCTATGCGCGAAAGAGGCGTGGGCTGCATCATCACGCTGGGCGGAGACGGGACCAACCGCGTAGTCGCCAAAGAGAGCCGCGACGTGCCGATCATGCCCATCTCGACAGGCACGAACAACGTCTTCCCGCAAATGATGGAGGGCACAATCGCGGGACTCGCGGCCGGTTCCATCGCCAGCGGCAACGTGGACCCAGCAGAGGCCACCACGCGCCACACCCGTCTCGAAGTTTACTTCGACGGCCGGCTGAGAGATATAGCCCTGGTTGATCTGGCGGTCTCCAGGGAGCGTTTCGTTGGCGCTCGAGCCATCTGGGACATCGCGACGCTGCACGAACTCTTCCTGACCAGGTCAGAGCCGGTCAGCATCGGCCTTTCGGCAATAGGCGCCAGACTGCGGCAGGTGTCCCCGCAGGAAGGACGAGGACTATACATACGCCTGGGCAAGGGGCGGACTGTCGTAAACGCCCCGGTCGCGCCGGGACTCGTTCAAGACATCGAGATCGCGGAGTGGAAGACGATAGAAACCGGCGAACCAGCGGGAGTAAGAGTCAGGCTGAGGCCGTCAACCATCGCGCTGGACGGCGAACGGTCATTCAGCCTCAACTCTCAATCCGATGTCGAGGTCCGACTGAGCGCGGACGGCCCGCGAGTCGTCGAGCCCGGCAAGGCGCTCGAAATCGCGGCGGGCAGTTCAGTTACGAATTCCCCTTTCTGACGACCACCAGCGTTAGCTCAATTCCTACGGCAGCCACGGATAAATTGGAGCGAAGTATGAATTTCAACTCCCGAAGGTCGAACATACGGGCAATGAATGGGATGGTCTCCACCACCCAGCCCCTCGCCGCGATGGCGGGTATGCAAATGCTCACAGGGGGAGGCAACGCGATTGACGCCGCGGTTGCGACCGCAGCCGCCTTGAACGTTACCGAACCGCATTCCACCGGTGTTGGAGGCGACCTATTTGCGTTGGTATGGATGGCTGGCGAGAAGCGCGTCCGCGCTTTGAACGCCTCGGGCAAGTCTTCCCAGTCGGCCTCGCTCGAGCAGTTGACAAGGGGCGGTCTCACCCATATACCGGATACCAGCGCTTATACGGTAACGGTTCCGGGCGCCGTGAGCGGGTGGGAAGCGCTGCTCGACCGCTACGGCGGCATGGGACTGGCGGACACGCTGGGCCCGGCCATACGCTATGCCGAGGAAGGATACCCGGTTTCGGAGGTCATCAGCGACCACTGGTCTGCCGGAGCGCCGAGGTTGAGCGCGGGACTCGCCGGAGCGGAGCTACTCCTTGACGGAAGGCCACCCGCGCCGGGCGACCTGATGAGACTTCCGACCCTGGCGACAACGCTCAATGAAATCGCGGAAGGCGGAAGCGAGGCATTCTACAAAGGGCCCATCGCCCGGAAGATTTCGGAGTTCACGCAGAGCATGGGAGGCTGGCTGTCGGAGAATGACTTCCGAATTTACCAGCCCGAGTGGGTGGAGCCAATATCAACATCGTATCGCGGATACGAGTGCTGGCAGTGCCCCCCGCCATCTCAGGGCGTGAACGCGCTGATGGCTCTCAACATCGCGGAGGGATTCGACCTGCAAGCCACAGGCTTTCAGACTTCCGACACTCTGCATCGCCTCATAGAGAGTATGCGCCTGGCATTCGCGGACGCGCTGCACCATGTAACTGATCCAAGCAAGATGATCACCGACGTCGAGACTCTCATTTCCAAGGAATACGCGGCATCGAGACGAAAGCTGATTTCGCCGGATCGCATGTTGGACGTCGCGCCCCACGGCCAGCCACCGGCGCATCACAACACGGTTTACGTAAGCGTGGTTGACGGTCAAGGGAATGCCTGTTCGCTGATCAATAGTGTCTTCATGCCCTTCGGCAGCGGTCTGGTCGTGCCTGGAACCGGCATAGCGTTGCAAAACCGTGGGGCATCATTCTCACTCGACCCGGATCATGTCAACCGCCTGGAGCCGGGGAAGCGGCCCTACCATACGCTCATCCCCGGGATGGTAACTCGCGGCGGCGAGCTATGGGCGAGCTATGGGGTCATGGGGGCGATGCAGCAGGCGCAGGGGCATCTCCAGGTTCTCGTCAACATGATTGACTTCGGCCTGGAGCCTCAGCAGGCGCTGGACGCTCCACGATTCAGCATCAGGCTGGGGGAAGGCGTCGCCATCGAGAATCGCGCCGGCGCAGAGGTCATAAACGACCTCGCGGCAAGGGGGCACAGAATGTTGGCAATGTCTCCACATGGGGGGCTGTTCGGCAGCGGCCAGATAATCACTCGCGACCCGGAAACGGGAGTCCTCACCGGAGGGAGCGAGCCGCGCGCGGACGGACACGCTATTGGGTGGTGACGCTCAACGTCCCTACTCATATTTCCAGGTTCTGTTGACGTTTGACATTTCAGGTATCTAAACGATCATGGTGATAGCAACGTCAGCTATGCCCCGATCTTCTGGATTCCCGCTTTCGCGGGAATGACGATAACTGTCAACACGGCCTAGGAACCTTCGAGGTGACTCTTGAGCTCGACAAGTTCCTTACGAAGCTGACGACGCATCATCAATCTCAGCACGACGCCTAATACAGCGAACCATATTGCCAGGAACGCATTCGTGGGTTTAGCGTCAATCGTATTGAAGACGCGCGTCCCATTCGCCTCTTCCCGCAATTCGGTGGACCCTTCGAATGGGAATGGGCCTGACGTCGAGCGCATGGATATGCAATTGGGGGGATCGAACTCGGTTATCACGTAGGTTACAGCGTGAGTCTTGCCGGCGTAGGTGTAGTCGCTCTTGAAGGTCGAACCGACACCGAACTCCCCTTCCGAGGTCGGCGCCAGGTCGCTGACTCCGTTTACCCATATTTCCATGTTCGCCACATCCGACACGAAATCCCAGACCGCCGAAATGGGCTTGTCAATCAAAATGCTTGTCGTAGCCTTCAATGAACGCTCCCGATATGCAGATTCTTTCTAAGCAACCGTCATCAAGGGCGCGAAACGGCCTACTTCTCAGACGTTGCGGAAAGAGAAATAGGCCGTGCAGACCTAGAGAGGAGAGTGACTTGGCCTCCTCGTCCTGAATGGAATTGCCGCTAGCGTGGGGAGCTTAGCGGCGTCCCTTTCAGTCTCGAATTAGGTGTTCTAATAATAGAACAGCACGGATGTATTGTCAAGCGCTGAAAGAACAAAATTTCGCCGGATTTCCGAACAATCATCGGATCTGGGGGCCACGGACCCTGGCGTAGTCGGCCTCGGCCTCTTCGCGTCTGCCCAGCGCCCACAACACGAGACCGCGCTGGCTGTACGCAAACCAGAAATCCGAATCGAGCTCTATTGCCCTGTCGAAGTCTCGCACGGCTAGATCCAGTTCCCCCTTGTCGGCAAACGCGATGCCGCGATTGGTGTATGCGTCGCGGTAATTGGGGTCAATGCCGAGCGCAACCTCGTAATCGTCTATGGCGGCGTCGAAGTCTTCCAGGAAACGACGCGCGATACCCCTGTTGTTGTAACAGGGGGCATCGTCCGGAGATAATTCGATTGCCCTGGTATAGTCGCTGATCGCTTCGTGAAATCGGCCGGCGTCGAGATAGGCGTTTCCCCTGAGAAAGTAAAGCTTGGAGGAGCCGGGTTCTCGACTGATTTCATCGGTCAGGTGAAGGGCCAGATCGCCGAGGTATTCGCGGTCGCTGATACTACTCAGGTTCGGATCGGATCGCCAAGAGTACAAATCAGCCATCCATTCCAAGCGTGAGAATGATCTTCCATTCCCGGTTCGCGACCGGCTGCACGGACAGGCGGGAGTTGTTGACGAGGACCATGTCTTTCAAGTCTTCATGGGCCTTGATCTGCTGCAGCGTCACCGGGTTGCGGAACTTGTTTTCCGCCTTTATGTCAACCATATACCAGATCGGACTTTCAGACGTGCTTCTGGGGTCGGGGTTCTCGGAGTCGGGGTCCCAGGCGGTGTTGTCGGGGTAGCCGGAACGGACTACCGTCGCATAGCCAACCACGGCGGTGGGCCTGGAATTGGAGTGATAGAAGAGAACGCCGTCCCCCACCTGCATGTCGTCTCTCATAGTGTTTCTCGCAGCGTAGTTCCGCACGCCGTCCCACTCGGCGGTCTGGTCTTCCTCATTAAGCAGGTCGTCGAACGAATAAGCTCCGGGTTCGGACTTTACCAGCCAGAATCTCCTTACGGTCATTGGCACACCTCTGTCTCCGGGTGACGGCTACTGACGACCAGGAAGGGTGGAAATGTTAATCCAGTATTCCATCACGCTCTTTATCATGTCGTTGAATCTGTCTCTGTCTATGGGCTTGTTGACATAGCTGTTCGCGCGGAGTCCGTACGAATACAGCAGGTCCTGCTGGGCCGTGGACGTCGTGAGCACGACCACGGGAATTGATCCCAGATTTTCGTCTGCCTTGATCTCAGCCAGCACTTCCCGCCCGTCCATGCCGGGCAGGTTGAGGTCGAGCAGAATCAAATCGGGTCTGGGGACGTCAGCAAACTCACCTTCCTGGTATAGGAATTCCATCGCTTCTTCCCCATCTTCCGCTAGGTGTAACTGGTATCTGAACTCCGTATCTCTAATCGCTTCCTGTGTCAGGCGGGCGTCTGCCGGGTTATCCTCTACCAGCAATATCTGGACCGGCCTGCTATCTCCGAGTGTCATTGATCGTCTCCTTGATGGCGGGAATTGTGAAGTGGAACGTTGAGCCATGGTTGACTTCCGAATCTACCCAGATTCGACCTCCGTGGCGCTCGATGATTTTGAGGCACAGCGCCAGCCCAATGCCAGTACCCGGATACTTGCTTCGCTTGTGCGCCCGCTTGAACATCCCGAATATCCGTTCCTGGTATCTGGGCCGAATGCCGGTGCCATTATCGGAAACGGCTATCCGCCAACAGTCGCCGGAGCGGTCGCAAGAGACGTGGATTCTGGGCTGGCAGTCATCCTTCTTGAACTTTATCGCATTCGATATCAGGTTTTCGAACACGTGGGTAATCTGAATCTGGTCGCCTACGATTTCAGGCAGTTGGTCGGTCGTGACCTCGGCGCCGGACTCGCTGATGGAAACTTCGAGATCGGCCAGGGCCTCCGACAAAGCGCGGTTGCAGTCCATCCTCTCAAACGGATTGCCGTGGGTCCCTACACGAGAGTACTGGAGCAAGGCGTTGATCAACGCCCTCATCCGGTGAGCCGCGTCGGTAGCGAAACCGATGAAGTCGCGGCCGTCCTCGTCCAGCTTGTCGGCGTAGCGTTCCTCCAGGAGGTTTACGTAGCCCGCGATTACTCGCAGCGGCTCCTGCAGGTCGTGGGACGCGACGTATGCGAACTGCTCCAACTCCGCGTTGGAGCGGGCTAGTTCCTGCGCCTGCCGCTGAAGCGCCCGGTCGGCTTCCAGCGTTTCAGCGTGCAGGTGTGAATTCTCAATCGCGCCGGCTATCTGGGCGGCGATCAGGTCAGCGATAGCGACCTCGTAGTCGCTGTACGCCTTAGGCGTCACCGAACTGAAGTGCAGCACGCCAATGGTCGCGTCCTTGTACACGAGCGGCACACTTATGAAAGATCGAAGTCCGCTGCGATACTGTGGAAGAAGGCCGGGGAACATGGTCCGGGTTTCGTACAGGGATTCCGGGAGAAACAGGATCGCCCGCTGCTGCCGCACCACTTCATCCGTAAACGTCCCTTTCAGCCCGATCATATCTCCCCGGTCCCTGTTTGAAACCGGCACGCCAATCACGTAAGCGTTGGTGAAGTCGTCAGAGTCGCGGGCGAGCAGGCTGACGACGATCCGGTCGAATCCGATCAGCCGGCGAGTCTGTTCCGCGAATCCGGCGTACACTTCCTCGATGTCCAGCGAGGCGGTGATTATCCTGCCAATCTCGGCTATCGCGGCGTTCTGCAATGCAAGACGCTTGGCTTCAGCTTCGGACTCGGTATGCTGGGCGTAAAGCTGCGAGTTCGCGATGGCCGGGGCAATCTGGGCGGCGACCTTGACAGCCAGGTCAAGGTGGTGCGGATTGTACGAGTTCTCTTCGAGAGAGCGCATATGCAGCACGCCCAGAATTTCATTCTTGAATATAATTGGGGCGAGAAGAACTGACTTCAGACCCGACCTGACCATCATGGGGTATTCTTTGGAAAGTTCTTCCACGTCTCCTTGCAGGATCATCGCCTCATTGGCTTCTACCGCCTCGAGAATCATAGTGCCTTCCAGCGCGACGACGGTTCCCTCTTCCCTGCCTTCCGCCGGAACTCCGAAGACGTACTGGTTGTTGAAAGTAAAGGATTCCATGTCAACCAGGCTGATAGCGATGCGGTCGAATGGGATCAGTTGTCTCACCTGCCGGGCGAACCCGTCGTAAACCTCGCTGATGTCCAGTGAAGAGCTGATGATTCGTCCGATCTCGGCCAGGAGCGCGTTTTCTGCGGCAAGAAGCTCGGTCTCT
Organism: Dehalococcoidia bacterium; assembly: GCA_965202815.1. Taxonomy (GTDB): domain Bacteria; phylum Chloroflexota; class Dehalococcoidia; order Lucifugimonadales; family UBA1123; genus VXRN01. The sequence continues at coordinate 221,797 of CBDBCD010000001.1, read as the reverse complement.
TCAGACGCTTTCTTCAGGGCATTCTGCAAGACCATGTCTTCAGTAATGTCGTCAGAGTAGATGCTCACCTGCGGCGAGTCCGGTTCCAGCACAATCTTCTGTCTGAAGATGCTTTCTCCGACACTTACTTCGCGCGTCTTGATCATCAGGCCCGCGCGCCGCATGTCGTCAACTATCCCGTCCAGAGCGTCTAACAGTGGATGGTTCAGACCCATTACAGCAAGAGCGGGGAATTTCTCCCGGGCGGCGTTGTTCAGGTAGGTCACCGCGCCGTCGAACTCGACTATCGCGCTCGGGCTGTGATCGGCGAGAGTCGCAAGCCTAGTCAGAACTCCACTGACGCGCCTGTTCCTGCGTTGAAGGGCTTCGAGTTCAGCAATTCGCTCCTGGGCGAGCCGCAGCCGCCTTTCCGGAGCCACCGTTTCCGCTTCCCTGACAGTCACCATAATCCCTCAGCGCCGATTCTCTGCAATCGTCAATACAGAACGTGAATTCATGTCTGAATTACCATGTTGACATATTTGTGAAGCCGCATATAGACTCTGCTTGATTTCACTCGGTTCACAATGCCCGCGCACCCGCAAACAGTCGGATATGTCCATTTGCATTATGACGTTTCAACCAGAGGGTGGCAAGCGTTTCCGGGTCAAGGCCGCGCTGGCGCGGCAAATGGGCCATGACATCTGAGAAACTCTTCACCTACCGTACGCGCAAACTCTGAAAGCGAGGTCTGAGATGACCGTAATAGTTACCGGCGGACTTGCAGGCGGCGGCGGACGATTCCTGGGACCTGAACTATCCCGGAGGATAGACGCCGACTACGTTGACCGGCTCATACTTTCCAATGTCGCCCGCGAATTACAGGCGACCGTCGAGGCGCTCGACCAACGCGAGCAGCGTCCGCCCACCCGCTCGGAACGGTTCTCCAGGATAATCCAGCGAATCATGGAGCGCACCGCCTACACCGGCGGCGGATCCGACCCTTACTTCGGCACGGTGTATCCTGAATTCCTCGTTTCAGAATACGACGAACTGCCGAACCTGATTGCGACTCGTGGACATGAGATAGACGACGACGCCTATATCACCGCCATCCGAAACGTAATCACTGAGCTTGCGTCAGGCGACAATGTAGTAATCGTAGGCCGGGGCGCTCACATCATTCTCAAGGACAACCCGAATGTTCTGCGAGTCGGGCTGGTCGCTACGTTCGAGGATCGGGTAGAGCGCGTAATGGTGCGCGAGAGGATGGAGCAGGGAGTCGCCGAACAGGCGATACGCTCGAGGGACGAGGCGAGACTCAACTACTTCCAGCGATTCTTCGGAATCGACAGCCCGGACGCGGCTGAACACTACCACCTGGTCATCAACACGAGCGAAATGAACCTCGACGCCGCTACCGACATAATCATTCGCGCGTCTGAGGAGTTGAATCTCGGCAGGCTGTCCAGGCACGCCTTCAGGGTGGAACCGTAGTCCGGCCCTGGTTTCAGGCGGGCGGCGGCGCGCCGGCGCCATCCAGCTCGACCTTGTTGTACCCGTCGAGCGCGGCGACTTTGTAGGCTTCGGCCAGCGTTGGATAGTTGAAGACGGTGTTGACGAAGTAGTCCAGGCCGCCGCCGAATGCCAGCACGGACTGTCCAATGTGGATTAGCTCCGCCGCGTTGTGGCCGATGATATGCACTCCCAGGATCTTCCTGTTCTCGCGGTGGAAGAGTATCTTCAGGAGTCCCTGCGTCGCGCCCATAATCGAGCTGCGCGCGATTTCGCGGTATCTGGCGACGCCTATCTCGTAAGGGACGCGATTCTCAGTCAGCGTCTCCTCCGTCTGGCCTACCATGGCGATTTCCGGCACCGAGTAGATTCCGTAGGGGAACAGGTTCTTCTCCGAGGTGTAAGACACGCCAAACGCGTTGCAGGCGGCAATGCGACCCTGTTCCATCGAAGTTGACGCGAGGGAGGGGAATCCTATGACATCCCCGACCGCGTAGATATGAGGCTGGGAGGTTCGATAGCAGTCGTCCACGCTTATTCTGCCTCTGTCGTCCGCTTCCAGACCGGCGGCTTCCAGGCCGAGGTCGCCGGTCGCGCCCACGCGCCCGACGGAGTAGAGCAGCGCCTCGGAAATCACTCGCTTGCCGCTGTCCAGCGTGGCGACCACTCTGCCCGGCGTAGAGGACTCGACGTGAACTACCTGCTCGCCGAGTCGGAATACGCACTCCATGTCGCGCATTCTGTAAATCAGCGAATCAACGATCTCTCCGTCGAGGAACTCCAGGAGCTTCTTCCTCCCGTCCACAATGGTGACCTCCACGCCCAGCGCGGCGAAGATCGAGGCGTACTCCATGCCGACCACTCCCCCGCCAACCACGGTCATGGTCCGGGGCACTGCCGGCATATCCAGGACCTCGTCCGCCGTAACGACCATTCTTCCGTCAATGTGCACTTCGGTTGGATGGGCCGATTCGGTCCCGACGGCAATCACGATGTTGTCCGCCGAAATCCTGATGCGGGAATGTTCGCTGGCGATCTCCAGTTCGTGGTCGGACAGGAATCTTGCCCGGCCATCAATGACGGACACCTGGTTTCGCTGCATCTGGTGCCGGATTATATCCACCTCGCGGTTTATGACCATGTTGCAGCGCGAAACCAGGTCGCCCATCGTGATATTCTCTTTCACGACGTATGACTGGCCGTAGATGTCGCGCTGGATGAATCCGCTCAGGTAGAGAGCGCCTTCTCGAAAGGTCTTCGAGGGAATCGTGCCTGTGTTAACGCACACGCCACCCACGAGTTCCCGCCTCTCGCAGATGGCCACGACCTTACCCAGCTTGGCAGCCTGAATAGCGGCGCGCTGACCCGACGGGCCGGATCCGATTACAATCATGTCGTAGTGGGGCATGGTAGCCTCATTGTCTTACGACTTGGCGCGATATGCAACCGGGGGAATGAAACCCCGTCTGGGCCGGCGGAAGCGCCTAGTTTTGAGGGGTTTCATAACGCCGGGTTTATAGATGCGCTGGGCTCGGGCTGGGTGGGCGGCTGGGGTATAACAGGGGGACGACAGGGTTGCGCTGTCACCAGCGTTTGCCAGCGTTTCGCCTGCGTTAGCTATAAGGGTGTTTTTTTCGGCTGCCTGTTTTGGGATGGTATAATCTTTGGGTTATGGGTTTTTGGTCGTCAGCGGTTGGTTAGCAGGTCATATATTCGTATTATAGCGGAGTCGGTGGGTGGATGTGTAGGGTGCGGGAGACCTGTGCGCTGATCGTCTAAAGAAAAGGGACTCGTGTTAATCCGAGCGGGATGGGCAAATGACGGATAGCGCGGACGGAGGCATGAGGCATCTCGGTCAGTCTTGCAGATTAGGCGGTTTGAATAGATAGCGGCATGGATTCGCAGCGCCCTTTTTCAGGTACTTGTCGGGTACTCTCTTGCCGACATATTTGTCCCAAACATCCGTCGCTTCCTTGCCCTAAAAACCAATCTGGTCGGGAATATCCTTAGCCATGCCTTTCATCCATCTACACGGCCTGTAAGCTCCCACTATCACTTTCCTGTAACGCGCCAGCACTAGATTGCCGTGGTTCTCCGCTTTCTCCAGTTTCATCTTCCACGCGGCCCTGACCGCTTTATACGGGCCAAGATGCTTATATAATTGCCCAATGGATACGGTTACTGTCCGCGCAGGCGGCGGATTTCAGCCTCCAGTTCGGCGATTCTGGATTCGGCGGCGACGCGACTGGCGCGCTCGTCCTCCGCTCGATGTTCGGCGGCATCGGCGCGTTCCTTCTCTTCTTCCTGGCTTAGAAGCCAGCGCCCGGCCACGGGATCCCAGAAACGAAGGTCGCCATCATCCCACCACAGATCGAGGTTCAGAGCTTCGCTATGTCCCCACACCCGACCGTCGCTCTCATAATTCAGGGGAATCGGACGATACTCGCCATCCACCAAGAACTCGCCCACCAATGGGTCGCCGTAGAACTCTCCGCCCGTCGGATCGTGGCGCCAGTACTCCCCTACTCCCAACTCGGCGTACAGGTCCCGCTTGCCGCCCAGGTCAACATCCGCCGTACTCTCCGATCCTATCTCCAACACGAAATCCGGGGCCTTGCCAACATCCCAGAGAAGGTAGGTGTTGTTGCGCTCGAACGACTCCTCCGCCTCCGGGGACATCCCCAGCAGGACATAGCAGTCAGGCGAAACGCGACGGTTGCGGTTGCCCTTCACGTAGTAGATGAACGTGTTGCCGTTTACCCTGGCCCCTGGAACGTTCCTGAAATGAACGGCGACAGTTCCAAGGACTCTGACATACTGCGGCGCTTGGGTTTCTCCGTCTGGCAATGGCATACCGTCCGTTTCAGGATAGAATATGGCTGTCGGGGCTTGGGTGACCATGGCTTCTCCTTGCTGGCAGGATCTTTCGGTTATCCAGATTCGACAGCGCGGCGCTTACTGGATTCCGGTTTTCACGGGAATGACGGATAGCTATGAGGTCTCCGGCGATACAATAATTGAAAGGCCCTGTCCTTGCTGGGACGGATTGTACCACAGCGAATCGCCATATATGATAATCCCATATTCGGTTGAAAGACGGGATGAACCGCCAGATGAAAAAAAGAGATCAGGGATAATTTGGATGAGACTACTGGGGTCCGAAGAGATCGGGAGATTCACGCTTGGCAGTCTGCTTGGCGAGGGCGCCGACCTCCAGGTATTCGCCGCGACGGACTCGGACACCGGCGAGACCGTCGTGGTCAAGAGACCTCACCCGACGCTGGTCTCGCGGAATATGCACCGCGACGTTGAGACGCTAACGCTGCTTCAGGCAGGGATCAGGGCGCGAATCAATGACCTGGGCGGCCTTGTCCGCCTCTATGCGCTGACCGAACCGGATTCCTTCGCGTGGTATTTTCGCGACGACCCCGGACATCCCTACTCCGTCCAGGTGGAGGAGCGGGCTAAGGGCATTCCGCTTGTCGGAGGCGTTTCGGACCTGGTGAGAGGCCATCCGGTATCGCTGCCCTTGAATCTCTTCGCGCTTCATCCCTCGAAGGCGTTCATGTCTTCAGGCTATGAGCATCCCGCGCTCGCGGCGCTCGCGGTCATCGAGCGAGTCCATGAAGAGGGCTACCTGGCGCAGGACCTTGGCCCGCAGAATGTCTTCTTTTCGCCGGCGTCGAGAACAAGCATGATAATTGACCTGGGAACGCTGACCCTGCCCAGGGAGGCCACATCCAGGCATCCTCCGTTCGACCTCAACGACATTCTGTTCGATCTATTCTGGCAATATACTACCCCTGAGCCGCCGCCGAGGGAGCCGGAGGGATTCACCCGGACGAGGGAAGTTCGCCTATCGGGAACGCTGGAGAGGAGGTCGGAGGCGGTCGCGCAAGAGTACGCGACAGCTAATGACAGCCGCACTGACGGCGCACTCGATATACTGTCCCGGATCGGGCGACGCGAATACGTGGCTGTGTCGGAGTTCAGGCGCGATTTCCGGGAGTATCTCGCAATCGCCACCACCATCGGGAGGGATGAAGGCACAGAGTGGGCATGGCGCCAGGCGCTGCGGGAACTGGATTCCCCGTACTGGAAAAAGTACCGAATTTAGATCGAAATTGGGGGCGGCCACAAGGGACGCCCCTGCGTGGATTGCGTCTTGCTACTGGGTGAATATGTCCTCCGGCAGGAATGCCGACACGGTAACGTTGGGGAGGTCAACGATGTTGCTAATGCGAAGGTCAACCGCGACGGAACAGATCGCGTATGCTTGTTCGCCGCTGTACCCCCTGTCGCATAGAAGGTCTATCATGTCGAGTAGCGCGTTTCGCGCGGCGAGGGTCACGTCTTCGCCCTCCTGGGTTCCGTCCTCCCGGATCGGGTAGCCCATCGTGGCGGTGAAGTTCCTCGGAACTGAAATGTCGGGAGGCAGGAAGTAGCCGGGGTGGGAAAAGCGCGGAGTTCTGATGTTCTTGCGCTCGGCTTCACCCTTGTGAACCTTGAACCGAACACCCACTGTCGCTCCCATCTCTATGGCGGTGATGCAGACTTCACCGTCTCCCTGGGCAAAGTGGCCGTCGCCAACCGAGAAGAGCGCTCCCTCGACCGCCACCGGGATGTACAGCCTTGAGCCTCTGGTGAGCTGCTTGATGTCCATGTTGCCGGCGTTCTCGCGCGGCGGAACGGTGCGAAGCCCCTCCTCGCCGATGCGTCCCCCAGGCACGGCGTCCTCGATGTCGGGCGGCTGTACCACGCCTCCGCGATCCAGAAGTTCCTGTTCGCGGCGCGCCCATGATTCAAGCTGATCACGCGAAGGCGCGACTCCCGCGGTGCCCATGAACGACCCGTCGGGAATCCGCACTCCCGGAATCTGTTCTGAGGTGGCGTAGCCGTGCTCGATGCTCCAGTGCGCCACAAACGGCTGAGTGAACACATCCCTCAAGAATCCGGCGCCGGGCCTGAAGCGCGTCCAGCCGTATGGTTCGGGAAATATATCAACGTACTCGACTTCGAGAAGGTCTCCCGGCCGCGCCCCTTCGACGGCTATCGGCCCAGTCAGCGGGTGGCTGACTTTCTGGTCCATAGAAGCCATGTCTTCGGGCAATACTTCGGGCGTCATCTGGCCATCGGAGGCGTCGCGCGTCTCGATGATGATGTTCTCGTTTTCCCCGACCTCGATAATCGGCGGAATGTCGGGATGCCAGCGATTGTGCCCCGATTCAGGCTGTTCCCTTAGCCTCTTGGACCTGTCTATTCTCACAAACTGCGTCATGGTTTTGAATTCTCCATCCGACGACTGTCAAGCCGGTCTCCGAACTGATCACCGCGCCCCTCGAACGAATTCATCCGTCATCCGGTGAACGGATAGTCGTCCGCCGAATCACGCGGCTCCCAGCCGAGTACTTCCCTGGGATGTGTCAGGTCGCGGTAGTTCCACCTGTTGTTCGAGACCGCGAAGAAGATGTCGAATTTGAGGTCGTCCGGCGCGTCTATGCAAGCCTTCAGGTGGGTCGCGACATCGTTGTGGCTAAGGTAGATGGCATTCTCGCGCATCGTCCTGGGTCGGTTGCCCTGAGTAACCGAGCCTATTCGCACGCAGATCGCGCTCATTCCGTAGTCGTCGGAGAAGTGGCGGGCGAGCGCCTCTCCCCAAACCTTCGCGGCCCCGTAAAGCGCTTCCGGCCTGACGTCGTGGTGAGTAAGTTTGCGGAAATCGGAAGGCACCTTCTCGTAGTTTCCGGCGGCTATGTCCGAATATGGTGGCACGCGCTCGAAACCGCGTATCGCGTTGCCGCTCGACGCGAATATCACTCTGTTCACGCCGGACCGCCGCGCCGCTTCGAAGACGTTGTAAGCGCCCAGTACGTTCCCGGCGTGCTGACCCTCCCAGTCCTGGGATCCCAGGTACGCGGCGAGGTGGACAACCACGTCCTGGTCATCGAAAGCGGGTAGGATTTCATCCAGGTCCGAAATGTCGGCGCGGACCGTCCGAACGCCTTCCACCTCCCGCCGGTTCAGCGCCGTCAGGTCGTAGCCGCCCGCTTCCAGCAAGCGCTCTTTCAGAATCCCGCCTATCAGGCCGCTCATTCCGGTAATCAAGACTCTCCTGGACACGTTGAATCTCCTTCTGGCGCGATTGTCGCGCCGGTTGTAAAACGGATTTGTCGGGAATAGGAACGGCGACGCGACTCCGAGAGTCTGCTACGCCACGCAGTAGTAAACAAGCCGCCGCCGATATTGTCAAGATTATTCCTCTGCCGATGTCCATTTCCAAATTGGGGTATAATATATAATGTGGTATAATGCCGCTCCCTTAGTAAAGAAAGCGTGATAATGACGCAAGAGAGACATCTCTGGGACAACCAGAGCACAGAGTTCGATGGGGCCGGGCAGGACCCTCTGGCGAGGCAGTCTTACGATCATGTTTCCGTTGCCTCGGAAGAGTCTATGGCGCTGCTGAAGGCTTACGAGCGTGAACTGAGCGACGAGCCGACGGACACGGTCAGGGAGTACCTGCGCGCAATCGGCCAGCACGCGCTGCTCACCGCGCAGCAGGAACTGGCGTTGGGTCGTGACGTAGAGCGCTGGATGCTGCTCAAAGACACCCGCGCCCGGCTGTTGGAGGAGTTCGAACTCGAACCCACCACCGCAAAAGTCGCCGCGGCGCTTCTCTACGACCTGTTCACGGATCTGCTGGTGCTGAGAACACTGGCCGAAGAGACGGAACTGGAGCTTCCGCTGGAAGCGCCCGCGAGCGTTATCCTCTCCAGGGACGACGCGCGCGAGATACTCGACAGCCCCATTCCCGACCGGCTGAAAGAGAGTGTGGCCGACCAGCTCGAAATCGAGATAGAGGAGTCCGCTCCCAGAATCACCGATATGTCAAAGGTATCGGCGTTGATTCCGGTAAAGGTCGTGAGCGAACTGGAACGGAAACTGGGCCCTCAGCTGTATCATGAGTCGCTGGACAAGGAGACCATCGAGGAATCCCTTGATGGGCTGTCGCTTGAATTCGAGCGATGGTGGAGAGTTATCGAGGCGCGAGGGGAAGCCGCTTCGGAGAGGCTCACCAACTCCAATCTCAGGCTCGTCGTGAGCGTCGCCCGGAGATACCTCAGGCGCGGCCTCCCTCTTCTGGACCTGATCCAGGAAGGCAACCTGGGGTTGATGCGCGCGGTCGAAAAGTACGACCCGCACAGGGGGTTCAAATTCAGCACCTACGCCACATGGTGGATCCGTCAGGCTGTCACCAGGGCCCTGGCGGACCAGGGACGGACCATCAGGCTTCCCGTCCACGTAGTAGAGAGGCTCCAGCAACTCAATACCGCCGAGCGCAAGCTGATAAGGGACAACGACCGCGATCCCACTCCGGCGGAGCTTGCCGAGGAACTGGAGTGGACTGTAGAGCAGGTCGAAAACCTCATGCGCCAGCGCCAGCATACGATCTCGCTGGGCACTCCGGTCGGCGACGAGGATTCCACGCTTGAGGACTTCATCAAGGACACGAGCGGCAGAACGCCCTACGAAGTGGCTATGAAGATGCTCACCAGGGAAGACGTAATCGAGGCGCTGGAGAACATCCCGCCTCGCCTGAGAATGGTGCTGGCGCTGAGATTCGGTTTCATTGACGACAGACCTCGAACGCTCGAAGAAGTCGGCAGGGAACTCGGAGTGACCCGCGAGCGCGTCCGACAGTTGGAGAAGCAGGCGCTCACCATGCTCAAGGGCTCTGGCAAGCTGCCCACTATCGAAGAGACGGAACCTGATTAGCGGCGGGGTGTGGATTGCCGCTTTCATGGTAGTTCACCCCCATCCTAACCTTCCCCCATCGAGGGGAAGGGATTTTTCGACGTACAGATGACGGCGACCATCAACGCGATCAGCGCCCGATGATTATCCGCTTGAACCCTTCGGCCAGCCCTCCGCCTATATGCTGTCCGGTCTCGGCGGAGCGTTCTCGCAGCCACGCCTCGCGCTCTTCTCTTGGAGAGCCCATCTGGCTGACGTGGCGGTAAAGCGCGTCCACCTTCGTGGTGAACGTGTCGGTGATGTCAATATATACGTCCGGTTCCAGGGGCCTGAACAGCCAGACTTCTCGCACATTGAACGGTTCCAGGCCCTCATCCAGGAGTTCGGGGAAGGCCAGGTGGTCGCGGGCGTAGGGGAAAACCGCGTCGAGGGTGACGCGACCGGTCATGTAGTGGTCGCGGTGCCTGATGTAGCGGCTGCCCGGGTCTATGGTGATAACCAGGTCGGGGCGATGCTTTCGTATCTGGCGCGAGACGGCCAGCCTGAATTCGCGGCAGTCTTCGAGGTTCTGGTCCGGGAATCTCAGGAAGACGACTTCCTCGACTCCGAGAACTTCGGCGGCGTCAAGCTGCTCCTTCTCGCGTATGGCTGCCATCGTCTCGGGCTTCATAGTCCTGTCGCTGGTTCCCTTGTCGCCATTGGTGCATACTACCAGGACGATTTTCTTTCCCTCGCGGGCAAACCTGGCTATCGTTCCGCCCGCGCCGCCTTCGGCGTCGTCGGGATGTGGGGTTACGACTAGGACCGTATTCGTTGGATTGGTCATACTCTTGAATATCTCCTTTGTCCGATTCGCTGTTCAGGATGTATCCTATACCGCGGATAGAACATACTAACATTGGAGGCGACGCCACTTGTACACCAATTCACATATCGGCGGACTTCGGCTATGGCCCGCATAACCACGCCGGAGGAGTTTCTGGGGTTCAGAGCGGGAGAAGACAGGAAGTTGGCCGGCTGGAGCGATATGGTTGGCTATTTCAACCGTCTCGATTCCGAAAGCGACAGGGTAGCCGTAGAAGAGATTGGCCGTTCCACTGAGGGCCTTCCATTCATCCTGTGCTCTATAAGCTCTTCAGATAACCTCAGCCGGATGGATGAAATCCGACGGACTCAGCAAATTCTGGCTGATCCCGCGTCACTCGGCGAGAGAGATCCCGCGCCCTTATTCGGGCAGGCGCGAACCGTTGTCGCCGTCACTTGCAGCATCCACGCCACCGAGGTGGGCGGAAGCCAGATGTCATTGGAACTGGCTTACCAACTTGCGTCCTCGGACACCGACAGGGTCCGGGAGATACTGGACAACGTTATCCTGCTGCTGGTCCCCAGCATGAACCCGGACGGACTGGTAAGAGTCAAGGACTGGTACGACGCGTCGCTGGGAACTCATTTCGAAGGCTCGATACCGCCCTATCTGTACCACAAGTACACCGGACACGATAACAACCGCGACTGGTTCATGTTCACGCAGAAAGAGACGCGACTCGTTGTCGAGCATATTCACAACGCGTGGCGTCCGCACATTACTTACGACATCCACCAGACTCGCGCGGACGGAATGCGCATGATTCTCCCTCCCCTGCTCGATCCCATGGGGCCGCACGTAGATCCGGTAATCCAAAGTGAAATGGCCGCGCTGGGAGCGCACATGGCCGCCCAGCTTATCTCGGAGGGCAAAGGCGGGGTCGCGGTCAACATGGTTTACGACTCATACAGTCCCAGCCGCTCCTATCCCCACTACCACGGAGGTCTGCGAATACTCTCCGAGGCGGCCAGCGCGAAAATCGCCACCCCCATTGACATTCCGGTCGCAAGCCTCCGAGACGACAGAGGAGAGCGACCGAAGGTCAAGTCCTGGAGACATCCTCTCCCTTGGAAGGGAGGGCGTTGGACTCTCCGAGACATTGTAGAATACGACCTGTCGGCGACCCTCGCCTGCCTCGACCACGCGGCGCGCAATCGGGAGTGGTGGGTGAGGAACGCCTTCGAGACCCTCGAGCGGCGTGTAACGAGCCAGTCTAATCCTTTTGCGTTCGTGATTCCCCGCCGGCAGCATGACCTCAGCGCGACCGCCGAATTGCTGGACCTGCTGGAATTCGCGGATGTCGAAGTGCAGCAGGTGGAAGAGGAGAGCTTCCATGAGGGTGTCATGCTGGAGGCGGGCGACTACCTGATCCCGACACGGCAGCGATTCGGCTCCTTCGCTCAAGCGATGCTCGAAAAGCAGAGCTACCCGGACATCCGACAGTTCCCCGGAGGCCCGCCCCAGAAGCCATACGACGCAACGGCCCATAGCCTCCCCCTCTCGATGGGCGTGACTTGCCATGAACTCAAGGCTCCGGCTGATTTGAGCGCCACTCGCGCGGGCGGCTCCTGGCAGCTTGGGAATTACAGCAGGCGGGCGGCGGAATCGGACGCCCGCGCTTTCGCCATAGGACCTGAATCCAACGGCGCCTACAAGCTGGTGAACAGGCTGCTGTTCGACGGTCATCCGGTTTTTCGGATTGGGCCCGCTTCACCCGGGGGGAATGATGGTTTGAGCCAGGGGACATGGGTGATACCCGCGTCCGAAACCGCACGGGAGGCGCTTTCCTCTGAAGACGCCATTGCGAGGACTCGACCGATCCACTCCAGGCCGGACGAGGGATTGAAGTTGGCGCGCCCGCCCAGGGTTGGGGTTTACGCCAGCTATGTCCCGTGCATCGAAGAGGGCTGGACGAGGTTCATGTTCGACAGCTACGGTTTCAAATATACTTCGCTCGTTGACGGCGACATCAAAGAACCGGGCCTGGACAGTCGCTTCGACTGCATAATCGTCCCGCACCAGAGGGTGCGCCAGCTCCGGCGGGGATTCAGCAGCGCTCACTACGCTCCACGCTTCTCCGGCGGCCTGGGAGATCGCGGCATCGCCGGACTGCGGCGGTTCGCGGAGCGCGGCGGAACCGTCATCGCGTGGGACGACGCCAGCCGGCTGCTCGTTCACCACCTGAAACTTCCCGTCAGCAACCCTCTCGCCAGGATGTCAACCTCCGACTTCTTCGCTCCCGGCAGCCTGCTGAAGATCAACGTGGACAACAGCCATCCCATAGGATTCGGTATGCCCGACAGCGCGGCGGCTCTCTACATGAACGGCCCCGCCTACCGGGTCGAGAAGGGCGACACGATTGCGAGCTTCTCCGAAGACGAGACTCTGCTGAGCGGGCTGCTCATCGGCCAGGAGCATATCGCGGGCCTGTCCGCGCTGGTCTCCGTCCCGGTCGGGCTCGGCAAGATAATCCTGTTCGGATTCAGGCCGCACTTCAGGGCGCAAGCGAGAGGCGCTTACAAGCTGCTGTTCAACTCTGTGTACTATTCCACAAGGTAGAGGTAGATTATGGCGACCACGATTGTCAGAGGCAGGCAGGTAGTATCCAGGGTCATCGGTCGAGACTCGGCTGAAGTTATAGAAGACGGAGCCGCAGTCGTCCAGGACGGCGTGATAACCGAAGTTGGCAGGTTCGACGAACTGATTGAACGCTATCGGCCCGACGAGGTTATCGGGTCCTCCCGCCACGTCGTCATACCCGGACTGATCAACGCCCATCACCACGTGGGGTTAACGCCGTTCCAACTGGGATCGCTGGATATGCCCCTGGAGACATGGATCATCGCTCGCTGGGCGCTGAGAGAGGTTGACCCCTATCTGGATACGCTGTGGTGCGCGATCCAGATGATCGAGTCGGGGATTACGACAGTCCAGCACAATCACATGGCTTCGAGGCTGCCACAGAACCTGGGACTGTACGAAGCGTCGTCCCAAGTTCTCGACGCCTACGACGACAGTGGAATGAGGGTGGCGTTCTCGATATTTACGCGCGACCAGAATAACCTGGTCTATGAAGACGACGAGCGATTCCTGTCAACGCTGCCCCCTGAGCTTGCGGACCGAACTCGTGAACGCCTCAGCGCGAGGCCGGCGCCCCTGGAAGAGTACCTGTCGTCCACCGCCGAACTGCACGCCCGGCGAAGCGGTCCGCGAACAAACATATTCGTAAGTCCTCACAACGTGCACTGGTGCTCGGACGAGATGCTGGCCGCCATGAGCGACCTGGCGCGGCGGCTGGGTACCGGGCTGCATATACACTTGCAGGAGACCATCTACCAGCGTATGTACGGAACTCGTCACTGGAACAAGACGCCGCTCACTCACCTCGCCGATCTCGGGACACTGGGACCAGAGGTGTCCTGCGCGCATGGCGTTTGGCTGTCCGAGTCCGACCTGGACATACTGGCTGAGACCGGAACCGCCGTCTGCACCAACCCAAGTTCCAATCTTAGGCTCAAGAGCGGGGTCGCGCCTGTCAACAGGCTGCTGGAGCGCGGCGTCAATGTGGCCCTGGGCATTGACGAGGCCGGCATCAACGACGACAACGACATACTCCAGGAGATGCGCATGGCGCAGAAGTTACACCGCGAGCCAGGCGTCTCCTCTTCCCATCCCACCTCTCACGACGTTTTCCGGCTCGCCACGGAAAACGCGGCCAGGGTTACGTTCTTCGACGAAGTGGGAACCATCGAGCGCGGGAAGTGCGCCGACCTGGTACTGATTGACATGACGCGGATAGAGGAGCCGTATCTCAACCCGGACACTGACATCGTTGACGCGCTCATCTACCGCGGCAAAGGACTGGACGTGGATACCGTGCTGGTGGATGGAGAGGTTCTGCTCAGGGACAAGAAGTTCTTGAAGGCGGACAAATCCGAGGTGGCGGCCAGGCTGAAGGAGTCGCTGTCGCGCGAACTTACCGACAGGGAGGCCAGAAGCGCGCGCCTGTCGGAAGAGATTATGCCGTACATAAACCGCTGGTTCTCGGAGTGGGAACTGGAGTCCGGCGCGGGCCACTATTCCTACAACTTGCGCTGAGACAGGCTTAACTTTGCCCCTCTTCGGGGGCTTTGACCGACCTGAACATCGCGTACAGAGCGCCGTTGTAAACCAGCTTTATCAGGCTGCCCACGATGATGGGAACGCCAAGCGCGGTGGACTGGGCGACCACACCGGCGAGGGCCGGGCTGATGGCCTGGGCCATGGTCCTGCCCAGGTTGGTGACGCTCGCGGTCGCGGTCCGGGCCTCGGACGGAACTATCGCCATGGAGTAGGACTGGCGGGTAGGAATATCCATGTCGTTGATGAGCTCCCTCACCAGGAAGAAAGTGACGGCCAGCAGCCAGTTTCCGGTGAGCGCCATGAGGATCATCACGGAGTTGGCGAGTCCCTGCGAGGCGGCCATGGTGGTGATGAGTCCCACGCGCCGCGCTATGGGGACGGCCAGCATTATCGAAACGGCGTTCAGAATCTGGCCCGCGAAGAATATCGCGGCTATCGTCTCAAGGGACATGTCGAAGCGGTTGGCAAAGAAGAACGACATGAAGCTCTGGACCATGAACCCGCCACCGAGCGAGTCCAGGCTGAACAGCGCGGCAAGCTGGATCATTATAGTGCGAGCGCTTCTGGGCATCTGCGGCGGCGGTTCGGACTCGGCGGACTCGGCCCGCGCCGACTCCGCGCCGGGCGTCAGTTTCCAGTAGATCGCAACCCCGGCGAACGCGATGAGCGAGTACGCGGCGAACATCGCCTTATACGAGGCCACTTCGTCCATTCCGGCCCACGCCTGAAGCAGGGCTGGAACGGCGATCATCAGCGAGCCGAGCGCCTTGGTGAGCCTGCCCAGGAGATTGTACCAACTGAACAGCATCGTTCTTTGTCCGGCGGCGCCTGACTGGGCCAGGATTGCCATGTCCAGAGAGAGAAAAGCGGTCCTGTCGCCGCCGGTGGAGGTGGTCATCGCCATCAGGGAGATGGCTACGAGAAGGGCTGTCTGTTCGGTAAGGGGGAACAGAACGCCGCCAAGTCCCATGAGCAACGCCATTGCGACCAGCATTCGACGGCGACCGATTGTGTCGCCTCTCCAGCTTGCCACGATGTTCGACAGCGTACCTCCGGCCATGACGGCGCTTAGCACGATTCCGAGCTGAAGCGGCGAAAAGTCGAGCAGGTCGAGATACACGCCGAGGAAAACGCTGATGAAGCCATAGTCCAGTGAACGGATAGCGGAGGCTATGACCACCACCTGGCCATTGCGGTCCACCGTCGGGATGATCGAATTGCGAAGCGATTGCAGCGAGTTAAGAATCTTATAATAGTCCCTGTTGCGAATGCGGAGCGCCATGCAGGTGCGCTCCGCTTGGTGGGTCAGCGGGATTGAATGGGGCCGGGGGTGGAGGACCTGCGCCTAACCGGCGAGCCGGTCCAGGATGTCGGTCAGGCGAGATATGCGATCCCGCGCCCCGGCGAGCCGGTCTCGTTCGCGGTCAACCACATCTTCCGGCGCCCGGTTCACAAAATTCTCGTTGGCGAGATTCCGTGTGATGCGCTGCTCATACTTCGTCAGTTCGCCCAGTTCGGACCTTATCCGGCTGGTCTCTTCTCCCAGGTCAACAAGACCGCCGAGCGATACGGCAAGTGTTCCCGACGAAAGAGCTTGAACGGCCCTGTCGGACGACGCGACGGACTCGCTGGTCGCGTCCGTAATGTCCAAGTCTATCATGGCCTGGGACGCGATGAAGTCCAGGGCGTCCTCGAACACGTCGGAGTGTGGGTCGCCAACCGAGATCTGGGCGTCGAGGCGTTCGTTGTTCTGTATCCTGAACTCGGCGCGCAGGTTTCGCGCCGCGCGGACGAGTTCGATGATTGACTCGACCTCGGCTTCCGCTTCGGGGTCGTGGCGCCGCGCGTCGTTCGAGGGATAGGGAGCGACTATCAGCGCCTCGGCTTTGTCGGGAGCGTCAGGGAGGGTGTCCGTGAGCCGAGTCCATATCTCTTCGGTAACGAACGGCATGAAGGGATGGAGCATCCTGAGCATCTTTTCGAGGACGTGCGCCAGGGTTGGCAGAGGCGAAGGCCCATCGCCCGCCCTGAGCCGCACCTTCGACATTTCGATGTACCAGTCGCAGTACTCGTTCCAGAGGAAATCGTGTATGACTCGCTGCGCTTCGCCGAACTGGTAGTCGCGCATATTCGAGTCCACCTGATCGGCGACGCGGTTCAGGCGGCTGACTATCCACCTGTCTTCGCGGTGGTCCAATTCGGGCAGTTGATGCCAGTCTTTCAGGTCCGAGGCGTCTTCCAAGTTGCCGATCACGAATCGGGCGGCGTTCCAGAGCTTGTTGGCGAAGTTGCGGCTCGCCTCCAGTTTCTGCTCGTTCATCCTCATGTCGTTTCCGGCGGAGGTGCCGGTCGTGAGCGCGAACCGGACGGCGTCCGCGCCGTACTGACGAACGAGCTCGAGCGGGTCAACGACGTTGCCCTTCGTCTTGCTCATCTTCACGCCCTCGGGGTCGCGCACCAAGCCGTGCAGATACACCGTGTGGAACGGTATATCGCCCATGTTCTCGATGCCGAAGAAGATCATCCTCGCCACCCAGAAGAAGAGGATGTCGTGCCCCGTCTCCATCACCGACGTAGGATAGAAGTAGTCCAGGTCCTCGGTATCGTCCGGCCAGCCGAGCGTGGAGTGCGTCCAGAGGCCGGAGCTGAACCATGTATCCAGCACGTCCGGGTCGCGCTCCAGGTCGCCGCCGCCGCACTTCGGGCAGTTCGCCGGGTCTTCGAGTTCGACGATTTGCTCGCCGCAGTCGCAGTACCAGACAGGTATGCGGTGTCCCCACCATAGCTGGCGGCTGATGGGCCAGTCGCGGATGTTGTCCATCCAGTTGAAATAGACCCTGGTGAAGCGTTCCGGGACCATCTTGATGCGACCGTCGGCGACGGCGTCCCGCGCAGGCTTGGCGAGCGGGGCCATCTTCACGTACCACTGGTCGCTGAGAATCGGCTCCACAACCTCGTCGCAGCGGTCGCAGTGGCCGACGGCGTGATGGAAGTCCTCCACTTTATCGAGAACGCCGTCCTGTTCGAGCCGGGCAACAACGTTTCGCCTTGCGTCCGAGACCGTCTGGCCCTGATAGACGCCCGCGTTCTCGTTGAGTGAACCATCCAGGTTCAGGATGCTGACAGAGTCGAGTGAGTGGCGCTGGCCGATCTCGAAGTCAACCGGGTCGTGCCCGGGAGTCACCTTGAGCGCGCCGGTTCCGAACTCGATTTCCACTGAGTCGTCTCCGATTATCGGCAGGCTGCGATTGACTATGGGAAGGACCGCGTTCTTGCCGATGAGGTCCGAATAGCGGTCGTCTTCAGGGTTGACTGCAACCGCCGTGTCTCCGAGCATCGTTTCGGGGCGGGTCGTGGCGATGACAACCTGGGCGGGGTCATCTTCCAGGTCGTACCTGATGTGATAAAGGTGGGCGCTTTCGTCTTGGTATTTCACTTCCAGGTCGGAGAGGGCGGTTCGGCAGCGCGGACACCAGTTGGTGATTCGGTTGCCCTTGTAGATGAGGCCCTTCTTGTACAGGTTGACGAAGGTGGCGCGAACAGCCCTGGCCGGGCCCTCGTCCAGCGTGAACGCGCGGCGAGTCCAGTCGCAGGACGCGCCGAGGCGCTCAGTCTGGCGATAGATGCGGTCGCCGTAGTCGTCCACCCATGACCACACACGCTCTATGAACTTTTCGCGTCCGAGGTCGTGCCTGCTCAGGCCGTCCGAAGCGATCTGGCGCTCGACGACAACCTGCGTCGCTATTCCCGCGTGATCCGTGCCTGGCAGATAGAGTGAGGGATCGCCCAGCATACGGCGCCACCTGATCATCAGGTCTTCCAGGGCGATGGTGAGCGCGTGTCCCATGTGGAGTTCGCCGGTCACGTTGGGAGGAGGCATGATGATGGTGAACGGCTCTTTGGAACGATCTACCTCAGGAGTGAAGTAGCCGTTGTCGTTCCAGAATTTGTAGATTCGCTCTTCGACCGCGCCGGGGTCGTAGGCGCGGGGCATATCTCCGCGCGGGATCAGTTTGTTTGTCATGCCGCTCTCCCCTACTCTTGAATTGGGGTCAATTCTAGTTGGGGTGAAAAGCGAGCGTCAAATCGGGCGGGAGACGAGGCGGAGTATGGAGTAGCCGACGAGGCCCGCAATCGCAGAGGCGCACATGATTCCGAGCTGGGCGTTGAGGATGAGGGCGGGGTCGGCGAAGGCCAGGTTGGATATGAATATGGCGACTGTGAATCCGATGCCGGCGAGGAGTCCGACGCCGATGACGCTGGACCAGGATACGTAGGAGGGAAGTTCGACGATTCCGAACCTGGAGGCCACCCAGGGGAACAGGGTGATGCCGATGACCTTTCCGAATAGCAGGCCGGCGATGACGCCGAGGGTGACGTCGCCGGTTATCACGCTGCCAAAGTCGACGTCCGAGAATTGGAGGCCGGCGTTGGCGAGCGCGAATACGGGCAGGATGACGTAGCTCGTCCAGGGATGGACGAGGCGTTCGAGCCGCTCCATAGGGGACTCGGTGCCCTGGGATAGCTCTTCCAGTTGGCCCAGAATTACTTCAGAATGCTCCGTGTCGCCGTTGTCCAGGGCCTCGCGATATTCGTCTATGAGGGACTCGGATTCGGCGGCGAACTGTTCTTTGCTGTATTGAGGTCGAGCCGGGGTCAGGAGGGCGAACAGCACCCCGGCGATGGTGGCGTGTACGCCGGATTTGAGCATCGCCATCCATATCAGGAAGCCGAGCATGGAAGTGACGGCGGCGTGGGAGAAACCGACCCGGTTGGCAATTAACACAATGGCCACCAGAACCGCGACCATGCCGAGATAGCCGAATGATATGGAATCGGTGTAGGCGACGGCTATGACGACTATGGCGCCGAGGTCGTCCACTACGGCGACTCCGAGCAGGAATACTCTGAGCTGCATAGGCACGCGGTTTCCCAGAAGCGCGAGCACGCCTATCGCGAAGGCTATGTCGGTGGCCATGGGCACTCCCCAACCGCGCTGGCCCTCTCCGCCAAAGTTGAAGGCCAGGTAGATGGCGGCGGGAACGATCATGCCGCCCAGCGCGGCTATCACTGGAAGCGCGGCGCGGCGCGGCGTTGACAGATGTCCCAGGAGAGCCTCGCGTTTTATCTCGAGGCCGACCACGAAGAAGAAGAGGGCCATCAGACCGTCGTTTATCCAGTGATGGAGCGACAGGTCTATTTCCAGAAGGGCGAGGTCAATGGCCAGGTGCGTTTCGAAAATGTCGTGGTAGAGGTCGTACCAGGGCGAGTTGGCCCAGATGAGCGCCGCGATGGTTGCGGCCAGCAGAACCAGTCCGCCGAGCGACTCGGTGTGAAGATACCGCTGTACGGGCAGGCGAACCCTGCGGGCGAGATAGGATGTCTCGGCCTGCGCTTCCAGAACGCCCCTGCTGCGTGGAGGTATATGAGCCATGTTATCCGTGTCAGGCACTGATCGCGGCCTGCGGCGAGAGAGCTTCCGATACACCGATCATGCTGTCGCGGGTGACCAGCGCGGCCAGCTCCTCTTCAGTCATTTCTTCAGTTCCGGCGGGACGGCGCGGCAGGACGAGATAGCGCAGGTCGGCGGCGCTGTCCACTACCCTCACCTGCGCCTGGCCGTCGAGTTCCAGGCCGAACTCTCGCATGACGGAGCGAGGTTCGATGACGGCCCTCTGGCGGTATGCGAAACTCTTGTACCAGTCGGGAGGCGGGCCAAGCAGAGACGTTGGATAGCATGAGCAGAGCGTGCAGACAACAAGATGGTGGACCTCAGGCGTGTTCTCGACGACCGCGAGCTCGGCGTCGCGCGTGAGCGTGTAGCCAAGTTCATACACCGCGGCGCGGGCGTCGTCGAGCAGGCGCTGCTTGAACGCCGGATCCATCCACGCCTTTGCGACGACTTTAGCGCCGTCGGAAGGACTTCTGGAGCGATAGGCCTCAGCGCGTTCGCGAACCTCGCCGGCGGCGATGATGCCCTTTTCGACGAGTAGTTCGTGAATCGCTAATGCGCGTCTGGCGGGCAAACTCAACTCGGAGTCCGGATGGATTCCCTCGTGTTCGGATTCGTCGTGGTGGTATTCGGTCATTTTAGTTCCCAGTTCTCAGTGGGGGATTGCAGCCACTGTTCGTACACGTCCACTATGAGCAGGTCGTTGTCGTCTTCGGGGTAAGAGCCGCCCCATACATGAGCCTGCTCGAACTCGACCTGGTAGAGAAGACGCTTGGGGACTCCGCTGCCACCGCGCGCGCGGGTTTCGGGATCGAAGAACGGTCCGCTGACAGCGCGTATTCTGCCCCTCTTTCCCTTGATGAACCAGGGCGTGCGGTGGTGGTGATCTACGATGTCGGTCTTCACCAGCACATCGTCGCCCGGCCGGAACTCACTTGTCTCTGCTGAGAATACTAGCCCCATCGTTCATCCAACTCTTTCACTTTGGCGTCAATTTCTTCGGTCGTAAGGATTCCCTTCTCGACGATCAGGGTCTCCAGTGACGCGGACCAGCGCTCGTAGTAGCTGTACGCCTCGTATAGCTCGGGCGGAATGGACTCGATGCCGCGCCTGAGTTCGTCAACGCTCATGAGGTCGCGCGTCCTTAGCGCGCCGACCAGCGCGTTGGTCAGATGCTCCCAGTCGGCCCACTCGCGCTCGGAGCGGTCAATCGGTTCGTCTGTGGGGAGTCCTCCCCTGTCATGGACTTCGGGCATAGCGCTACTCGTGGCCCACGGAACTGAGCGGATTGACGGTGACGCGGCTCAGGGTTACGTCGCCGGTGTTGCGGAACTGGTGCTCTACGTCGGGCGGCACGAGTACGGCGTCTCCGGCCTTTATCGGATACTCGGCGTCCTCCACCCAGAGGACTCCCTCGCCCTCGACGATGTACGCCTGGTGTTCCCAGGGATGTACGTGCTGAGCGCTCGTTCCGCCAGGCGGATGCTGTACCCAGAGCATTACATAGTTCGGCACGCCGTCTTCGGGACCGAGAACGGGGTTTCCCCTGCCTTCTACGTTTTTATCACAGGTTCCATTATTATCCTCAATTTGTGGATTAAGTTTGCTATTAATCAGTCGTGGATCTCGAAATCCTGGGCTATAGCCATAGGCGGGCTGCCCTCCCAGACTCCCTTCAGATTGCGGTAAGCGAATTCGGCCCGGCGAAACCATGTGTCCCAGGTCGTGCCGGCGGAATGTGGAGTGACCACCACGTTGTCCATGGTCAACATGGGATTGTCGGAGTTGATGGGCTCAGTCTCGAATACGTCCAGCCCGGCTCCGGCGATGCGGCCTTCGGACAGGGCTTCGATCAGCGCTTGCTCATCAACGACTGGGCCTCTGCTCGTGTTTATGAGAATGGAAGTGGGCTTCATAGACGCTATGAGTTCGCGGCTGACGATGTGGCGCGTGTCCGGAGTAAGAGGCGTATGGCATGTGATGATGTCGGAAGTGGCGAACAGTTCTTCGAGGCTGACTCTCGTTACGTTCAGATCCCGTTCTATATCGGGAGCGAGCGGAAACAGGTCGAAGTATTGCACCTGGGCGTCGAAGCCCTGCACCCGCCTCGCGACCTGCCTGCCAATGTTTCCGAGTCCGAGTATTCCTACCAGCTTGCCCGTCATCTCGAACGTGTTGAGGCCGTCTATCGGCCTGCGACCAATTTCCCGCGCGCACCGACTTGTCGGCTGCCAGGAGTTGCTTGTAGAGCGCGAGCATCAGCAGAACGGCGTGGTCGGCGACGGCGAGGGAGTTGGCCCCGCCGTTGTTGCAGCAGGCTATCTCAAGATCGCGCATCAGCTTCAGATTCATGCTGTCGTACCCGGCGGCGAGCGTCTGCACGACGCGGACTTTCTCTGCCGCGCGCAGCGTCTCATCGTGGAGATGAGCGCGATAGACTATGATGAAGTCCGCGTCGGCGACGGCGCGCTTCTGATCCTCGACAGGGCGTGTCGCCGCGAACGATCTCGGTCGTCCAGCCGTCGGGGTTGTAGCCGATGACGACTTCCGCGATGCGCTCGGGCAACCCGGTGATGAATACTACTTTAGGATTCGACACACCATATCTCCCCACAGTCTCAGACTGCTACAACAGCCTGTAAGGGACTCTAATCAGGCGCTGACCGACTGGATCAACGCCAAGTCCTAGAATCTCGAGTGTAACCGCTCCCAATATCGGCTCCATATCTTCATCCCCGAAAACTACGACCGAGTGGACTTCCTCGCCTTCCACGCGGAGGATAGTCTCGCCGATACGGTAGTCTCGAAAACTGCCGTCTGCGAGTTCGAAAGAACTGCTGCGCTGGGGTTCGACGCCGAGGTCTTCCAGAACAGGCGCGGGAACGATTGAGAAGGTTGCGCCGGTATCTACCAGCGCTTCCACTATCCGAAAGCGTTCACCCTGCGGATCTCCTACTCCTACTGGAACGTTGAACAGTCCCACTTGTGATAATCTCCTTAGGCCGTGTTGACAATTACCGTCATTCCCGTGAAAGCGGGAATCCAGAAGTTCGGAGTATAGCTGACGTTGCTATCGCTGTGATCGTTTAGAGGACTGAATCATCAAATGTCATCAGAACCTAGTACCTCTGCGCCAGCATCTCTTTTAGTCCCTCGACCGTGAACTCCGGCGAGTTGGCGTATCCGATCATTTCCCGCTCACCGTCCTCCACTCGCTTGACGGCGGCGGGGATGTCGGCGGCTATGTCGCGCGGCACTTTTATGACGCCATGCTGGTCGCCCTGGATGATGTCTCCGGGATTGACTTCGAGACCGCCGACCTTCACTGGAACTTCTATGTCGGTGATGTGTACGTAGGCGTGGGAAACCAGAACGCAGGAGGCGAAGGCGAAGAAGCCCACTTCCTGCATCTCGTCGAGATCGCGGACTCCGCCATTGGTCACAGTGCCGACCGCGCCCAGCGCCCGGTGCAGGTTGGCCTGGACTTCCCCCCAGAACGAGCCAATCGGGTTGGGGTAATCTATGTCCTCGAGAACCAGGACGCGCGGAGCGGGAACCTTCATAATAGAGTCCACCCACTCGGTCCGGGACACGTTCATGTGGCTGGACGGCGGGGCGTCGGCGGCTATCTTGGCGGTCACCGCGTACCCAATCATGTGGCCCATGTTCGGGAAAATGCTCTTTACTTCAGGGCCCATGAAGCCGACGTTGCGAGGTTGCACGGAGAAAGTCTCTATCGCGTTGGCGATGGAGCAGGAAGGGATCTTGCGCAGGGTTTCAAGCAGATTGGCGTCTATCGGTTGGATGTCTGACACTTGTTAGTCCTCCTCGGACGGTTATATTGGGACTTGCGGCAAGAGGCCGCGTCCTTATTAGGTTTCTACGATGTCGAAGTCGCTGGTGATCCGGGCGCGTCCACTGATGGTAGCGCCGATTGAGCAGTATTTATTCTCGGAAAGATTGATTGCGCGCCTGACGAGACGCTCTTTCAGGCCGGAACCGCGAATCGTGTAGTGAATCTCGATGTCCTCCCAGGTCCAGGGAGGTTCGGGATTCTGCTGTCCCTTGACGCTGATTTCGATTCCCTCGACGTTCTGGCGCATCCTCTCCAGGATGTTCACGACGTCTATCCCGCTGCACCCCGCGAGGGCGGTCAGAAGCATATCGCCGGGCATGAAGCCGTCGAATTTCGCTCCGTCGCTCTGGGGCGCGTCCAGCGTGAGAGAGTGACCGTGCGAGTCGCGGGAGTCGAACCTGAATCCGCCTTCCCAGTTGAGACTGACGGTACTGGATGGTCTTTCGGAGTCGGTCAAAGGATAAACCTCACTCGGGCATTCCGGCGTCAATCCACGCGGATATTTCGTCAATCTCGTCGGGCTTCAGGAACGGGCCGCCCATGGGCATACGCGGTATCGAGCCGAATCCCCGCCTCAGTGAGATTATGAGAGCGGTTTCCTCCGCGGGCAGTCCGGGTTCGATGAACTTGGAGCCCATTGATTCGTCATTCGCCAGCTCTTCCGGCGTGTCCCACGAATAGGAGTGGATTCCGGGGAGACCCTTGCGGCCTTCCTTGCGCTCCCAGCGCGTCATGATGCCGTCCAGGAGTTCTCGGACTCTCGGCCAAGTCGCGGTTTCTGTACTCATAAGCCGTTCCTGCGTAAGACTACCGTGCGTAAGACTACCGAATGTAGAACCAAAGTCATAGGCATATTATCTCTATTGCAATACACTTTTGCAATCGTCTCACGATCCGATGGTCACTTGACCGTTTCGCGCTGTCAGATTAACCTTGACGCGAGTTTCGATTGTAAACATTACACCCTCGTCAGGGCGTCTCGCGTCGGGTATTTCCGCGTTCAGAACGCCCATTAGAAAGGAGCATAGAATGCCAAGCGGAGATGTAGGATTTATCGGACTGGGTATTATGGGGCGCCCGATGGCGCGCAACCTGATGAATGCGGGATATTCACTCACCGTCTATGACGTCGTCGGCTCGGCGATGGAAGAGGTGGTAGGCGACGGGGCGAAGCCCGCGTCATCGGCGGCTGAAGTGGCGGCGGCAATGCCGACGGTCATCACGATGGTGCCGGATTCGGCGGACTCCGAAGCCGCGATTCTCGGCGAGAACGGCGTTCTCGATGGAGCTTCGGCGGGGTCGGTCGTCATTGACATGAGCTCCATAGCTCCGGCGAGTTCTCAGAAGATCGCCGCCGCCTGCGAGGCGAAGGGCGTGGCGTTTCTGGACGCCCCGGTCTCAGGCGGCGAGCCGGGCGCCATCTCAGGCACATTAGCGATAATGGTCGGAGGCAAGAAGGAAGTGTTCGACGCGCACGTCGGCCTGCTGGAGGCTGTGGGTTCGAGCATCGTGCTATGTGGCGGCTACGGAGCGGGAAACACGACCAAGCTGGCCAACCAGATCATCGTCGCGGCGAATATCGAGGCGGTCGGCGAGGCGCTGACTCTCGCCAGGAAGGCCGGACTCGATCCCAACGTGGTATTCGACGCCATCAAGGGCGGACTTGCGGGTTCGACTGTGTTGAACGCCAAGGCGCCCATGATGATCGAGGGCAACTTCACTCCCGGATTCAGGATCGTCCTTCACCATAAGGACCTGAACAACGCCCTGCTTACGGCGAAGGACCTGGGTGTCGGACTGCCCGTGACATCGCTGGTCCAGCAGATGATCGTCTCGCTGATGAACGAGGGCAAGGGCAACGCGGACCACTCCGCAATCGCCAATTTCATAGAGGACATGGCCGGGGTTACGATAAGCGGAGACTAACCCGATTGCTTCCTCGAAGTGAGGGTGAAAAGGAGCGCAGGCATGAAGTACGACTACATTGTCATTGGAGCCGGTTCCGCCGGCGCGATTCTGGCGACGCGGCTTACGGAAGACCCGTCCAAGTCCGTCCTGCTGCTGGAGGCGGGGCCGGACTACGCGGAGATGGAGCATCTTCCCGATGAGGTGCGTTACGGCTACGCTACCGCTACCGACATAATGACGAGCGACCACAACTGGCAGTTCACAGGCCGCGCTACGGATTCCGCGGAGCCGATGCTGGTCCCGCGCGGCAAGGTCACGGGCGGATCATCCGCCATAAACGGGCAGATCTTCCTGCGCGGCGTTCCGGAGGACTACGACAATTGGGCGTCCTGGGGCAACGAGGAGTGGGGATTCCAGGACTGCCTGCCCTACTTCCGCAAGCTGGAGACGGACACGACCTATTCGGACGACTTCCATGGCACGGATGGGCCGATCATCTGCCACAGGTTCCAGCCTGAGACCTGGCAGGACGTCTCCAAGGCGTTCTACCAGTCCTGCCTGGACTACGGGTTTGAGGACTGTCCCGACCATAACGACCCGGACTCGACGGGTGTAGGTCCGCTTCCACTGAACAACCCCAACGGAATCAGATGGAGCACGAATCTTGGCTACCTGAGCCTGTCCCGCCACCGCCTCAATCTGACCATCCGCGCGAACTGCACGGTCCACAGAATCGAGTTCGAGGGCGACCGGGCGACGGGAGTGGTAGTAGAGAGCGGCGGCGACGTCTTCACGGCGCTGGGCGAGGAGATAATACTGAGCGCGGGAGCCGTCGGTTCGCCGCAGATACTGATGCTGTCGGGTGTCGGGCCGGCGGAGCACCTGAACGAGGTCGGCATACCCGCGGTGAAGGACGTTCCCGGCGTGGGACAGAATCTGCGCGACCACCCGCTGGTCTATGTGACATGGAAGGCCAAGCCGGAGCACGAATTCGACTTGTACGGCCCCAGGATGCAGTTCGGACTCCGGTACACCGCGACGGGATCCGACCTGCGCAACGACATGATTGTCTATATGAACTCGTTCGCTACCGAGCGCGTGAACCGGGGCGGTGGGAGGATGGATCCCATCGGCATCCGAATGATAGTAGCTCTCGACCTAGCGATGGGTTCGGGAGAGTTGAAGCTGAACTCAGCCGATCCTTCAGACCAGCCGATTCTCGACTACAACTACTTCACCGAAGAGTTCGACAGGGAGCGAATGCGGGAAGCGGTGAGAATCTGCTCCAAGCTGGGCGAACACGAGGCGTGGAGCGAAATCTTAGATGAGCGCATGGAGCCGCCCGAAGAGGTAATGGACTCCGACGACGACCTGGACGAATGGATGGCGCGGGAAGTGACGACCGGCCACCATATCTCGTGCACAAACAAGATGGGACCGGCTGACGACCCGATGGCGGTCGTTGACCAGTACGGTCGTGTGCATGGACTCGAAGGTATACGCGTGATTGACGCCTCGATAATGCCGGACTGCGTAAGGGCGAATATAAACGTCACCACAATGATGATCGGGGAGAAGATGGCGGACTTCATCAGGGAAGGACGCTAGACAGCGGCCGGCGCATGACGATTCACAATCGCGCCAGGCAAAGGGAGCGTGAAGCTTGAAGTATGACTATATCGTTGTCGGCGCGGGGTCGGCTGGCGCGACGCTGGCAACCCGGCTGTCCGAGGACCCGAGCGTCTCGGCGCTTCTGATCGAGGCGGGACCCGACTATCCGAACTTCGACTCTATTCCTGAAGACTTGAAGTACGGCTGGGGAACCGGGGCGGACTTTGTCGTGGAGGACGAGCACAACTGGGCGTTCACAGGTCGGGCGACTCCATCCAGGACTGACATGGAGGTGCCGCGCGGCAAGGTAACGGGCGGCACGAGCGCAATCAATGGACAGGTCTTTCTGAGGCCGCTGATCCACGATTTCGACTACTGGACATCCCTTGGCAACGACGAATGGACATACGAAAGTACGCTTCCCTACCTGCGCAAGATGGAGACGGATACGGACTTTTCGGACGACTACCACGGAACGGACGGGCCGATAATCGTTCGCAGGCACTCGCTGGACTCACTTCAGCCCGAACAGGGCGCGTTCTACGAAGCGTGTCTCGACCTGGGATTCCCGGCGATACGGGACCACAACCATCCCGGCGCGACCGGAGTTGGGCCGTACCCGCTCAACAATCCGGGCGGTGTGCGCTGGAGTACCGCCATCGGCTACCTGGGCGAATCCCGACACCGGCTGAACCTGACGATTCGCCCGAACTGCTTCACCCGCCGAGTCCTGTTCGAGGGGAAAACAGCGGTTGGAGTGGAGGTCGAGAGCGGTGGTGAAGTCTTCGAGGTGTATGGCGACCAAGTTGTGCTGAGCGCAGGGCCGATTGCCTCTCCGCAAATTCTGATGCTGTCGGGCATCGGGCCCTCCGACCATCTCGCCGAGTTCAACATTCCGATGATTCACGACTCGCCCGGAGTCGGACAGGGCCTGAGAGACCACCCATGTGTGACCATGCTGTGGAAGGCGCAGGAGCACGTTCCCGCTCCGCCGCATGAGGTCGGGCCTCAGAAGGTCGCGCTCCGCTACACGGCGCCGGGATCGCACCTGCCCGACGACATGATCACAGTGATGCGCTTCGGCAGATGGGACCACGTACTGGTAATGAGCGTCGGCCTGTATCTGGCAACCGGCAAGGGCAGCCTGAGGCTCCAGTCTTCAGACCCGCATGTCCAGCCACTGCTCGACTACAACTACCTTACCGAGGCTTTCGACAGGCAGCGTCTAAGGGAAGGCGTGAGACTGTCCCTGGGCATCATAGAGAACCAGGCCTTCGCTGACATTGCCGGGGAGCTCATCGCGCCTGATCCCGATGCGCTGGAGTCGGAAGAAGCGCTGGACGAGTGGATGCTCGGCAACGTTAGCACGATGCACCACATATCCTGCACCGCCAAGATGGGGCCGGACGATGACCCCATGGCGGTAGTTGACCAGCATGGGCGCGTAAAGGGGGTGCGGAATCTGAGAGTGGTTGACGGGTCCATACTGCCCGACTGCCCGCGCGCGAACACGAACGTACCCATAATGATGCTTGCCGAACGAATAGCGGGTTGGATTGCCGCCGGAGAGTAGTTACGATTTGGGAACTATTCACATTCCCTCCGAGCTACGCTCCCCGCCAATCCACAGTCTCGCCCCGTCACGTAATGTATCGTGAGAGAAAGGCGATAGACTGATGTCAAGCAACCTGACGAAAATCCCCCTTACTGCCTTGGTTGTGGGAACTATGATCGCGACTCTTGCTTGCATAGGCGGGGCGTCAGCGCCACCCACTCCCGAGCCGACCCCGGTGGAGGTTACCGCAAAAGCGGATATGAACGCTCAGGAATCCACGCCCGTTCCGACGGCGACGTCGCGCCCTACTTCGACGCCCGCGCCCGCGCCCGCAGATACTCCGGCGCCCGAGCCGACACCTTCCCCAACTGCTGTGACCGCTGAATATGATTCAGACGTGGCGATGTACGACATATTCCCAGGCTTTACTGTCTCTATGGCAAGGACGAACGAAACTCTGGAACAAATCAGCGCGAACAAAGACACCTCCATGATTCCGGTTCTGGTCGAAATACTTCGATTCATGCCGTCTCAATCCTCTCGCGACAGGGTTGCCAATACGCTCGAGTCGCTCACCGGGCAGCAGTACGCGGGGAACGACTGGGACAAGTGGATGGACTGGATGGGAGAGAATCTCAACGAGATCGAGCCTCCCCCTGGGTATCCGGACTGGAAGGCGGGTCTCTACTCCGTGATTGACGAACGCTTTGCCTACTTCCTGAGACCGGCGCGCGACTTCTCTCGAATCAACCTGGAGGAGGTTGTCTGGGGCGGAGTGCGACCCGACGGCATACCGGACCTGCGGAGGCCGACGTTCCTCGATGCTGGCGAGGCCACTTACATGAACAACGACGATAGAGTGTTCGGTCTGGAAATCAACGGCGACATACGAGCGTATCCGCTCAGGGTAGTGAACGCGCACGAAATGGTGAACGACTCAGTGGGAGGCGAACCTATCTCGCTGATGTGGTGAACGCTTTGCGGAGCCGGAATCGTGTATTCCGCGAAGATAGATGGGCAGCCAACTTCATTCGGAACCTCTGGTTTTCTGTATCGTTCCAATAAGCTGATGTACGACCGCAAGACGAATTCACTTTGGAGTTCACTGGTCGGAGAGCCGGTAATCGGTGAATTGGCCGAGCGGGACGAAATCATCAAACTTGACTTCTTCCCCGTCGCGCTCACGACCTGGGGTGAATGGGTCGCTGAGAACCCGGATACCAAAGTATTGTCGCTGGACACCGACTACTACTCTCCCCGCTTCTACGAGCCGGAAAAGGACGCCAGGTCCATCTACTACGACTACCGCGTGAGCGCGGAGACTATGTTCCCGGTTTGGAACAGGGACACGGCGCTGGAGGCTAAGGACGAGGTGCTTGGACTTTCGGTGGGGGATGTTTACAGGGCCTACCCGATCATGAAACTGCGCGAACTCAGAGTCGTCAACGACTCCATAGGCGACAAGAATGTGGTGATAGTGTCTTCGGGCGTGTCGTCGGATGTCAGAGTGTTCGAGAGCGGAGACGAAACGTTCAGGCTCGAGGACGGGGCGGACGTCGGGAGAGCGCCAACCTCGCTGGTTGACTCCGACGGGGATACCTGGATTGTCAGTGAGACGGGTTTGAGAAGATCGGGCGAAGAGACTGAATCGCTTATGAGGCTGCCGTCGTTCGTCGTGTTCTGGTTCGGCTGGTATGCTTTCCACCCTGACACGTCGCTGTATAGCGCGGATTAAGTCGCGGAGTTCGAGGGGTTGTAGAGGGATGGGGAGTGGTTCCCCACCCCTACCCGGGGTTTAGTCAGCGGTAACGGGTACCCGGCCCTTTACCTTGTCCCCTGCCCACCTGAGAAGGTCTGCCGTCTGTTCCCAACCGAGGCAGGCGTCGGTAACCGACACGCCGTACTGGAGCGAATCGGGATCGCCGTTGAGTTTCTGCGCGCCCGGGTTGATGTTCGATTCGAGCATACATCCGATGATGTGGTCATTGCCTTCGGCGCGCTGAGAGACAACATCCCTGAATGCGACGGGCTGCAGTTCATGGTCTTTGTTGGAATTGCCGTGCGAGCAGTCCACGAGCAGGTCCGTCCGAATGCCCGCGCTCCGCAGAAGATCCTGCGCCTCGGATACAAACCGCTCGGCGTAATTGGGTCCTGATCGTCCACCCCGCAGCACGACATGGCCGTCCGGATTTCCGCCGGTGTGGATCACCGAGGTCTGGCCGAAGTGGTCTATACCGAGAAATGCGTGAGGGGACTCGGCGGCGATCATGGCGTCAACCGCCGTCTGGGGATTGCCGTCAGTGCCGTTCTTGAAGCCGACGGGCATAGAAAGGCCGCTGGCCATCTGGCGGTGAGTCTGGCTCTCGGTCGTCCTCGCGCCTATCGTCGCCCAGCAGACGAGGTCGGCGAGATACTGCGGCACGATTGGGTCGAGAAATTCGGTTCCGGTGTAAACGCCCATGTCGGCGATGGAGTGCATCAGGCGACGCGCCACCCGAAGGCCCTCGTCAATATCGAACGTGTCGTCCAGATGTGGGTCGTATATAAGACCCTTCCATCCGACGGTCGTGCGGGGCTTTTCGAAATAGACGCGCATGACTATCAGCAGCTTGTCTTCGAGCTCCTTTCGGAGTTCGAGGATGCGGGCGGCGTAGTCAACAGCGGCCTTCTCGTCGTGGATCGAACACGGTCCGACGACCATCATCATGCGGTCGTCTTCGCCGTTCAGGATTCGTCGAATCTGCTCACGCCCTTCCAGAACTGTCTTTTCAGCTGCCGGGCTAACGGGTACCTGCCTTACCAATTCTACCGGGCTGATTAGCTGCTCTGTGCTCACGACATTCACATCCCTTGTTGGTGACTCTTGCATCGGAACTTCTCTCCTGCGGGATTTATATGGTACTTGGCCGACAATCAAAAACCCCAGTCGGCGCCGACTGGGGTTTGGTTTTCGGTGTCTCGCCTTTTCAGGACTTTGGACAAAACCTCTCAGCCGACGGCTTCACAGCCGGTGCGGTAAAAGTAATATCCAAAATATATGTTGGCGGGCAGTTCGTTCATTTGAAAGCTAAGATAGCAACATCCTGTGATCCGTGTCAATGGCATTGCTTAAGGGGTGTTCATAGTACGCGCTGGCAATACTTACTGGGAGGGTGGATTCCCGCTTTCGCGGGAATGACGGTCGGCAGATAATCAGCGCGTTTGAAGAATACCGCTTAAGGTGGTGTCAAGGGTTCCTGTGTGAACCAGCGTCTTCGATGTGATTGAAGTAGATAATCGGCGCGAAATCTGCTATTAGTTTAGACCATAGGCAAGCTCCCCTAATGGGAAACTCAAAAGGCTCGCCACTCCGACAAATATGGAGAAAATCTATGCCTAGCAGAAGGAACATTTCGCTAAGACAGGTAACGCGCGAGGATGTATCTCGCATACGCCAGTGGCTCGAAGACGACGAGGTCGCGGACAGCTGGTTCGGCAGGTACTCATACGGTGAACCCGCTCACCTCGGATACCGTCCACATGAGATGGAAGAAGCGAGCGACGAGGAATTCACCAGAACGCTGGAGGACCCGGACCATCTCACGCTGTCCATATACACCGAAGAGGGCGACCACATTGGCGAGGTCCACGTCACTCTCGAGGAGGCGCTCGGCGACGGCCAGCTGTCAATTCTCATAGGGCGCAAAGACCTCTGGAACAGGGGTTATGGCAGGTCGAGCGTTCGCGCCGCGCTGGATTCCGCATTCAACGAGTACGGGCTGTACCGGGTGTGGGTGGACGTGCCTGAGTACAACATGGCGGCGCGCGCGCTGTTCGAGGGTCTCGGTTTCGTACATGAGGGCACGCTGCGTAAGAGCAGGCCGCACGAGGGGTCCAGGTTCGACTCTGCCGTAATGGGAATCCTCGCGGCGGAGTACCAGCAGCAAACCGGATCTTCCGAGTAAGTCGGAGGTCTGAGGCAATATGCTGTACGAGTCTGAATCTGGCAATCTCACACTAGCGGCGAGTGGCGACACGATGATAACCAGGCGGCTTTCCGTCTTTCGAGAGCCGCGCTTCGTCTCGCTCGTGGAGATATTCAGAAACGCGGACGTCGGATACACCAATCTCGAGATAGTGATGCACGAATTCGAGCACTCCCCGGGACTGGCGGGCGGAACGTTCACCGCTTCCGAGCCTGCCAATCTGAAGGAACTACAGTGGGCCGGCATCAACCTGGTGTCCACGGCGAACAATCACAGCTATGACTATGGCGGAGACGGGGCGCTGACCAACATAGGGCACCTGAAAGCCGCGGGCCTGGTGTTCGCCGGCACAGGTGGAAATCTGAGCGAAGCGAGAGCGCCGGGCTACCTCGACACTCCCGCTGGCAGAGTGGCGCTGATTTCCGCGTCCTCCACATTCCATGAAGCCGGCCGCGCGATGGACCAGCGCCCGGACTTGAACGGAAGGCCCGGTCTCAACGCGCTCCGACATTCGACCGCCCATACGGTTGACAAGCGGGCGTTCGACGCAATGAGGCGTGTAAGCCGCGAGCTGGGATTCGAGTCGCGCAACGCGGCCCAGCGCCGCTTCAGGCCCAAGGGCGCCGTCATGGAGGACAACGATACGCAGATCAGCTTTCTGGGCAGAAAATTCCTGAGGGGAGAGGAATTCGGCACTTCTACCACCCCGAACCGACGGGATATGGAGGAGAATCTGAAGTGGATTCGGGACGCCAAACGCATGGCGGACTGGGTATTCGTTTCGTTCCACTGTCATGAGAACGGCCAGAGTATGGATGATCCGCCTGAGTTCTTGCAGACTTTCGCGCGCGCGTGCATCGAGGCAGGCGCGGACGGTTTCCTGGGGCATGGGCCGCATGTCACGAGAGGCATTGAAATCCATCGAGGGCGGCCTATCTTTTACAGTCTTGGCAATTTCATATTCCAGAATGATACGGTGCGCTGGCAGCCGGCGGCGAACTTTGAGAGCGTCGGCCTCGGGCCGGAATCCACTCCCGCCGATTTCTACGACAAGCGCAGCGAGAACGACACGAGAGGATTCCCCGGCGATTCCACATACTGGCACAGCGTCGTCGCGGAGTGCCGGTTCGAGGCTCGCAAACTGGACCAGATTACCCTTCATCCGATTGATATGGGGCACGGCAAACCCCGCTCACAGCGTGGACGCCCGGTACTCGCGGAAGGTCGGGTCATGCGCGTCGCGCTGGACCGGATAAGGCGCCTGTCCAAGCGCTTTGGCGTGGATGTGCAGGTCAAGAACGGCATTGGCGTAGTCAGGCCCTGAATGTCCACTGCCCCACCCCCGCCATATTCAGAGGTGATTCCCGCCTACCTGTTGCTTCTCGACCCCGATGGTCGAAGGATGATGGTCCGCGATCCTTCCGGCCGCATTCCTATCTTCGAGGTGACGCCTGTCTTCTACCCCGAGGTTGAAGAGCTTGTAGAAAGAGTTCGCTCCGAATGCGGACTGGACATCGCAATCCTCCGATGCCTCGCAGAGGGCGACTCCAATGAGGGCAAGCCTCGGCTGTATTCGGCAGTCTCCCTGTCCGATGGCGAATTGCGTCCGGGGTTCCGATGGAGCGACCTGGATGAGCCGAGTTTCGACGAAGGCGTCCGCGAGAACCTGGCGGGGATTGCGCGGCTGGAGGTCGAGCGTCTTTCTTCTAATTCGGAGACCGATTCTCCGGTCCCATGGGACTCGCCAACGAACTGGCACAGGAGAGCGCGAAACTGGATACAGGGGAATCTTCCCCAGGCAGAAGACGGTCAGTCCTGGCGAATCTCCCAGATCAGGTCGTGGTCAATCTCATCGGTGTTTCGTATCTCTTCAGGAGGCAGAAGGCTCTACTTCAAGGCGTCGCCCAGGTACTTCGATACTGAAGTCGCCGTAACGCAGGACGTGTCGAATCGCCTCCCCGAAGCCAGCCCTGAAATCCTCTCAGCCGAGCCTGAACAGGGATGGATGCTCATGAATGATCTGGGCGACGTAACGCTTGCGAAGGCTGATCGAATGGAACTGTGGCACGACGCAATGAAGACCATCGCGAACGTCCAGCGCGAATATGTAGGCCGCACCGACGAACTGGAGCGCATGGGAGTTGAGAGGCGGAGCATCAGGCAGATAGTTAAAAC
This sequence comes from Dehalococcoidia bacterium, assembly GCA_965202815.1. GTDB lineage: Bacteria > Chloroflexota > Dehalococcoidia > Lucifugimonadales > UBA1123 > VXRN01. Next base: position 187,039 of record CBDBCD010000001.1, on the reverse strand, counting down.
GCTCGTCGAATGGACGCAGGATCCATCCCGCGCCGGGCTACGGCTGTTCCAGCCGGAAGCCGAAGTCCAGCTGAAGAGACTGGACGCGAATCTGGATAGAATCGAGGCGATGGCGCTCAGTCTCAATGAGCTCGGGCTTCCCCAGACGCTTGAACATGGAGACCTGGACTCGACGAACATCTTCATTCGGAATGGAGTTCCGGTTCTGATGGACTGGTCGGACGCCTGTATTTCCCATCCCTTCTTTACGCCGCTCACTCCGGCGCAGGCTCGGCGGTATCCAGAGTTGGTGGACACCTACTTGGGTGAATGGTCGAGCTACGGGTCTATTAGCGCTCTTCGCAGTGGATTCGAGATGGCAAAGGTTATGGTGGCGTTGGAGTCCACATTCCATTACCACCGCAACATCGTCCCGTACCTGCCTTACCCTTATCCCGACTTCAGAACGCTGGAGAAGTACATACCGGCGCTCCTGCAGATGGCTGTGGATTCTGTTGAATATATTGTCGCGGGCAGTTGAATGGTCCGAGCTCGCCCAATAGGGCGCCGTCCGAATTGCATCGTTCTCCCGCAAGCGCCACACCCTCTCTCGTATTCTGCACTATAAGCCCGCAAGACGCTGCGCTATAATTAGATGCGTATTCAGGCGCCTCTGACAGGCGCAAGACAAGAACGGCATCGGGATATGACAGCCAACTACTATTCCACAGATCTGACATACGAACAGGCCGTAGATATGGCGATGAGCCTGGCCGATTTCGAGCGGTCCGCGAACTGGCCGGGGCACTCATTCTTTCACCTCGAGCGCGTACAGATGCTTGCTGAGCGTCTGGACGATGTTGACAAAGCGGTGCCCACGATTCACGTCGCCGGAACCAAAGGCAAAGGCAGTACCTGCGCCCTTATAACTTCGATACTGACACAGGCCGGTTATAAGGTCGGGCTTTTCACTTCTCCGCACCTTCACAGCGTATGCGAACGAGTGCGCGTCGGTCTCGAACCGATTTCCACCACTGACTACGCGGCGCTGATCGAGCAGATATGGCCCGCCGTAGAATCGGTAGAGAGGGACGGCAAATACGGCGGCGTCTCTTTCTTCGAGATGCTGACGGCGTTGGCGATGCTGCACTACAGAAATATCGGAGCCGACTTTCAGGTGCTGGAAGTCGGCATGGGTGGAAAACTGGATTCCACGAATATAGTTACTCCCGAAGTCTCAGTCATTACTTCGATCAGCCTCGACCACGTGAACGTATTGGGAGACACGATAGAGAAGATCGCCACCGCGAAGGCGGGCATAATCAAGGACGGCGTGCCCTGCGTGGTCGGCCCCCAGGCCGAAGATGACGCGATGCGTGTGTTCGAGCGAGTTACGCAGGAACGAAACTCGAAGATGATTTCCACGGCCGACACCTACACTTGGGAGATGGGCCGTTCCGACATTCACGGTCAAGATATTACGCTGACCGGTACAAATAGCGCGTATCGCCTCAGGACGCCTCTGCTGGGCGACTATCAGGCAGAGAACATCGCGACCGCAATCGCCGCCGCCGAGGTGTTGATAGAAGAGGGCTACGATATTCCGAAAGAGGCGATTGTAGCGGGAGTGAGGGAAGTATCATGGCCAGGTCGCTTTGAAGTGTATCGCAGAAATGGCAAGACGATAGTGGCGGACGGAGCTCACAACCCGTATTCGATCCGGCGGCTTGTTCAGAATCTTCGGAGTTACGTGGAATTTGACGGTGTAGCGCTGGTTTACGGCGCGCTCGGCGGTCACAGCGCTGTGGATATGCTGAGCGAATTGTCGAGTCTTGAACCGAGGGTTATCGCGGTTCACTCGAGGCATCCCCGGTCGTCCCACTCCAGCGCGATTGGCGACACAATTCGCGAGCTGGGAATGAACCTGGTGATGCAGACGAACACAGTGTCGGAAGGATTCAAACACGCGCTCGACATAGCAGGTGAGAACGACCTGATTCTTTGCACCGGGTCTCTTGCCGTCGTGGCCGAGGCGCTGGAAGAGATTCACGGCATCAAGCCCGAGATCTACGAGAATCTGAAGGGGCCGCGCGCCAGCAAGTAATCTTGATCGAATTGACCAGGCAGGAGAAGCAATATGAAAGGCGCTGAAACGAGGGTCGTCATAACAGGCATGGGCGCGATTACTCCACTCGGTGAAACTGTCGAAGAGTACTGGGGGAATCTGGTGAATGGAGTGTCGGGAATTGGCCCCATGACGCTCTGCGACCCATCGGAATTCCCGTCCAGGATTTCAGCCGAAGTCAGCGGATTCGACCCTGGCTCGTATATTGATAGGAGAGAGCATCGTCGAATGGCGCGCTTTTCTCAGATGTCGGTAGCCGCCGCGGGGCTCGCGATTGAAGACGCGGAGCTCGTTCTCTCGAATGAAGACTGCGACCGGATTGGCGTTGTCATGGGCAATGGCAACGGAGGCTTCCCTACCACCGAGGACAACGCGCGCATTCTGGTTCGACGCGGCGGAATGCGTATGTCGCCTTTCTTCATACCCATGATTCTACCGAACATGGCGGCGGCCAACGTCAGCCGAATATACGGACTGAAGGGCTATACCTCGACGGTTATCACGGCATGCGCGGCGGGTACGCAGGGCATCGGAGAGGCTGCCGTCGCTATTCAGAGAGGCGTCGCGGACGTGGTTCTAGGCGGCGGATGCGAGGCTGGCATCAGCCAGTTGGGACTTGGCGGATTCAACGTCATCAAGGCGCTGAGCAGGCAAAACGAAGAGCCGGAAAAGGCAAGCAGGCCGTTCGATTTGAAACGAGACGGATTCGTGCCGGGAGAGGGCGCTGGAGTCCTGGTGATGGAGAGCCTCAAACACGCGGTCGGCAGGGGCGCGAATATTCTGGCGGAGGTCATCGGCTACGGCGTATCTTCCGACGCGTTCCATGCCGTTCAACCGGATGAGGACGGCTCCGGCGCGGCCAGGGCGATCCGCTGGGCGCTGGAGGACGCGAATCTGAAACCGTCGGCGATAAGCTACATAAACGCGCACGGCACTTCCACGCCCAAGAATGACCACGTGGAGACCCTGGCAATAAAGAAGGTGTTCGGAGAAGATGCCTACAAAGTCCCAATCAGTTCTACCAAGTCCATGATAGGACATGTGCTGGGAGGGGCCGGAGCAATCGAGGCGGTCGCTTGCGTCAAGAGCATCGAGCAGGGAGTCATCCATCCCACGATCAACTATGAACACCCGGACCCGGAGTGCGACCTCGACTATGTGCCCAACGATGCGAGGCAGGCCGATGTCGTGAACGTGCTGTCGAACAGCTTTGGCTTCGGAGGACAGAATGCCTGTGTAGTTTTCGGCAGGTTCGACGACTGACCAAGCGGGTGGGCATCCGCCATCCCAGAGTAACAAAGAAGGCCACCTCTGCAGGGGTGGCCTTCTTTGTTTCGGAGACTTTGGGAGTCTAAGAGGGTACTGGCGCCGAACCGACTATATCCTCCAGCATCATCTGCATCGCCATAACATGCGTGCATGTGTCCCGACCTATGTGATAGTCGCAATCGCAATGCCAACTGCCCGCTCCATAAGTTATCGTATGGTCGCCGTTTTCACCCTGGAATCGCACAGTGCAGCCTGTAAGGTTTACTCTTTCTTTCTGAAGCGCGTAATCCTTGGCCTTCTCGACCTTCCTTATAAAGCTTGAGTTCATATGACTGCGCTCCTCCTTTGCCTGTGTTTTCTCCGGGATTGCTTCCCACCCCTGTAATAGAATTCTAGCGATGTCTGCAATTGCCAGTCAATTCAAATCGATGGATTTCAAGGAGCGCGCGGAACCATTCGCCTCACTTTCACGTTGGTGAAGATCTACGCAAGAATTGGAGAACGGCTGCGGCTATGATTCCGATTTGCCCCCGTAGCTGTTAAGTGGTAAATTCAGGGTCAGAATAAGCAGTGTACATTTCCATTCGTCCACTTCCCGTTCGGGTTGAGGACATGATCGGGTCGGATGACCCGTATTTGCGCGTATGGGGGATAAAGGTATGTCGGATGACTTGAGAATCGCTGTAATCGGCCAGGCAGCCTTTGGCAAGGACGTTCTGGCCGCGCTCGCAGACAATTCCGAAAATATAGTGGGCGTGTTCTGTCCGCCCGACCGGGAAGGCAGACCCGCCGACCCCATCAAGCAGGAAGCGGAAGAGAGAGGAATTCCTGTCTTCCAATTTCGTCGGATGAGACGGAAGCGCGCTATTGACGCCTTCTTGGAGTTGAATGCCGATCTGTGCGTTATGGCATTCGTCACAGACATAGTGCCGGACGAAATACTCGAAGCCCCGACTCATGGGACGATCCAGTACCACCCTTCCCTGTTGCCCAAGCACCGCGGGCCGAGTTCGATGAACTGGCCGATCATCTGGGGGGAGACGACGACGGGCTTGACAATCTTCTGGCCCGACAAGGGCTTGGACACCGGCCCTGTGCTCCTCCAAAAAGAGGTCGAAATAACCCCTGACGATACACTGGGGTCATTGTACTTTGGGAAGCTCTACCAGATGGGCGTGGACGCCATGGTGGAGTCGGTGCGGATGGTCAGGAACGGAACGGCCCCGAGGATAGTCCAGGACGACTCTCAGGCGACTTACGAAGGATGGTGCAATCCGGAAGATGTCGTCATTGACTGGGATAGCGGAGTGGATAAGATTTACGACATGATCCGTGGAGGCGACCCGAGTCCGGGCGCCAACACAACCCTCAACGGCTCGGCGGTGGCCTTCTTCAGAGCCGCGAAGCTGGCCGGCGACACCGGCAAGCCCCCCGGGGAAGTTGTGGACGTCTCTGAAGACGGCTTTACGGTAGCGGCAAGTGGCGGGGCGATCAGTGTTGGTCGTGTTCAGCCGGACGGTCAGCGTAAGGTAATGTCTCCGGAATGGACCGGGCAAATCGGCCTGAAACCTGGCGACAGGTTCGGTACGTAAGCAGTATGAAGTAAAATCCGCGCCGAGGTTTGATAATGCGAAGTCGTGAGAATCATCTGGCAGGTATAGTGCGACGCCTGACAGGAGTGGGCGAGGCTTCTGAGCAGCAGATCAAAGAAGACGCCGAACTTCTTGCGGGCCGGCTTGCATCGTTTCCCGAACACAACCCAAATCCCGTAGTCGAAGTTGACCTCGACGGGAATGTCACATTCATGAATCCGGCGGCTGAGGTGTATGTGTCCGATCCCGGCGCTTCCGCCGGTCACCCGCTCGCCCAGGACCTGGGTCCGCTCCTTGGAAGACTGCTCCGGGCCGGCGCGGGTATCGCAACGCGGGAGATCACAGTACAAGAGGCTACATTCGAGCAGAAAATCGTCTATATCCCGGAGGACCTGGCGATACGCATCTATTCCAGTGACATCTCCCGGCTGAGGGCCGCGCACGAGTCGCTGCGGGCCGCGGGAGATGAGGCGCGCGCGCTGGCGAGTGAGAATGAGATACTCGGAGAGATCGGACGAATCATTGCCTCCAGCCTGGACATAAACGAAGTTTACGAGGGATTCGCGAATCAGGTTAGAAGGCTGATCGAATTCGACCGACTCTCCATCAGCCTCGTCAACCTCGACGACAATACTTTCACCAACGCCTACATTCTAGGCCACAACGTTGAGGGCAGACAGGTTGGGGACGTCATCTCTCTCGAGGGTACAGTGACCAGCGAAGCGGTGCGCTCCAGGCGGTCAATGATTATCCAGGGCGACCCCGCCGAACTCAAGGAAAGATTTCCCAATCTACTGGGTTTTCCTTCCATTGCCCTGGCGCCTCTCATTTATAGAAGGCAGCTCTTCGGAGTGCTCAACGCAAGGTCTTCCAAAGTGAACGCATACTCGGAAGTGGACTCCGAGGTGCTTTCCCGCGTCGCGTCTCAAATTACCCCGGCGATTGCGAGCTCGCTGCTCTACGCGGACATCGTTCGCGCGCAGGACGACCTGGCGCGCTCTAACTCCGACTTGGAACAGTTCGCCTACGCCGCTTCTCACGACCTTCAGGAGCCGTTGAGAACAATCACCTCCTACCTCGGACTTGTCAAAGACCGGTACGCCGAAAGTCTGGACGATACGGCCCAGGAGTTCATTGATTATGCCGTGGACGGGGCCGAAAGGATGAGGACGCTGATCAATGACCTGCTCGATTACTCTCGCGTCAACGTTCAGGAGAGGCCACTGGAGTCGGTAAACTGCGACGACGCGTTGGAGGCGGCGATCAGGAGTCTCAACCAGGCGATTGAACAAAATGGCGCGGACATAAAGATCTCACCGCTTCCAGTGGTAATCGGCGACGAGTCGCAACTGCATAGACTGTTCCAGAACCTGTTGAGCAACGCCTTGAAATTCCGAGGCGACAACAGCCCTGTCATAAGGGTGTGGGCGGAGTTGCACGGCGACGAGTGGGTCTTCTCAGTAAAGGACAACGGGATAGGTATTGCGCCCGAGTACCGTGAAAAGGTGTTCGGAATGTTCTCGAGACTTCACTCAAGAGCGCAGTATGAAGGTACTGGTGTAGGTCTTGCCTTGTGTAGTAAGATTGCACAACGCCACGGAGGACGTATCTGGGTTGAATCGGATGTCGGCAAAGGAGCGACTTTCCGCTTCAACATCCCGGTAGTTGGATAATGATTCCCACCGTAGGAGGTGATGCCAATGGTTACCCAGGTTGATGACAGACCTATTGAAGTCCTATTAGTGGAAGATAACCCCGCGGATGCCCGGCTCGCCCAGGATACGATAGAGCAATCGAGCCAGCAGGCTAACATCACGCACGCAGAGGACGGAGAGATCGCTCTCGCGATTCTGCGAAAAGAGGGCGAATACTCCTCCGCGCCAAGGCCGGACCTCATACTTCTGGATCTCAGAATGCCTCGGAAGGACGGCACCGAGGTTCTGGCCGAGATTAACGCCGACGAAGACCTGGTATCCATACCAGTGATGCTCCTTACCGGCACGGAGGCCGAAGCCAGCCTTCTGGAATCCTACGCGATTCCTCCCAGCCGCTACGCGCGCAAGCCGCTACAATTGGAGCAATTCAACAGGGTCCTCGGCGCCCTCGGACTGTTCAGCCGCCAGCCTATCGCGATTCCGACCGAGTCGGAAACGCGCCAGGCAAGCGCAGATACGGGACGCCGCCGATGGTGGTGGCCGTTCGGCTAAAAAGGCATTATCAATCCATCATCCTCAACCCGGTTCCTCCGTGCGACCGCTGACATCGAAAGTGATGTCAATTCAGGATGCGACTGAGAGCGGCAAACTCAGACTTGTAAATAGTAAACCCGCCACGATTTCCTGTTCGATGGCGGGTTTTGCTTTAGGACGGATTCGATGTGCAGCCAGGACCTGGCGTATCTAGGCTATCCGCTTCTTTCTCGCGCGCATATAGTCCACCATTACGTACTGCCCCAACTGGTTGGGGGACGTGTAGAACGCCCTACCCTTGTTGACCTTTGTAACCTGGTCTATGAAGTCCATCAGGTAGTAGTTCGCCTCCAGCATGAACGTGTTGATCGTTATCCCGTCCTGCGTGCAGCGCTTTACCTCTTTGAGCGTCTCGTCAATCGTCTGATAGCTGGGCGGGTAGCTGAAATAGGCGTGACCGTTTTCCAAGTGAGAGGTAGGTTCGCCGTCCGTTACCATGATGATGTGTTTGTTCGCCACCTTCTGACGCGATAGCAACTTGCGCGCCAGCATCAGGCCGTGCTGCATATTGGTGCCCGAGTTCCAGTAGTTCCAGGTAATCTCCGGCAGTTCCTCTTCCTTGAACTCCATTGCGTAGTCGGAGAACCCTACCAAGTAGAAATAGTCTCTCGGGAACTGAGAGTGAATCAGCCAGTACAGCGCCAGCGCGACCTTCTTGGCCGGGCCCCAGTACCCGAACATTCCCATTGACTTGCTCTGGTCCAGGAGCAGGACCGTCGCGGTTTGAGTCAGGTGCTCAGTATGGTGTATCTCCAGGTCCTCGGGAGTCAGGCGCAAGGGTACGCTCGGACCGTTCCGCAGCACCGAATTGAAGAGAGAGCGGTGCATATCAATGTCGAACGGGTCGCCGAACTGGTACTGGCGCGTCTCGCCCGTGTACTCGCCGCCGTCGCCGCGCGTGAAGACCTCGTGCCTTCCCATACGCTCCTTCTTCATCTCTGAGAAGACCTCGCGCAGCGCACTCTGGGCTAGTTTCCGCATCCCTCTCGCGGTCAATTCGAGCCTGTCGCCCTTTCGCCGCAGGTATCCCGCCTCTTCAAGCTGTTGGATCAGTTCCTGGAGCTGTTCGAGTTCCCGGCGCGCGTCCTCACCCATGAGCTCCTCGACCTTGTCGGGATCAACGTTCTCGACACCGCCGTTGCGCATGACCGACTCCAGCTGATCGTCCAGCCTGTCCATATCCTGCAGCTGTTCCATCAGCTGCATCGCCTGGTCGAGCGTAACGGACTCGTCACCCATGAACGGATACTCTGACGCCATATCGTCAAACGGAAACATGTCGTACATTATCGAAGCAAGCTCGGCCATGTCCTGCATCATCTCGGACGGCATCGAAGACTGGAGCATCTCTTCCAGCTCGTCCCGCATCTGCCCCGACATCGAGTCCATCAAGGACTGCATTGACGCCATCTGCCGCTGGAGTTGCTCTATGAGTTCGTCCAGGCTGGCGGGACGGTCCGGGTCGAAGTAGTGTCCATACTGCTCCATGAACCCCTCGAAATCCGGGTCCTCGCCCATTGCCCTGTCTCGAAGCATCTGGTTGAGCGCCTGGATCATCTCCTGAATGCCGCGCATATCCTCCGCCGACATATTCTGAATCGCATCCTTCATGCCCTGGAAGAAATTCTGCATCATCTGCTGGCGCAGCATCTCCATGAGTTCCTGGAACTTTTCCTGGGCCTCCGGATCCATGAAGTCATATTCGGACAGGGAGCGCATCTGGCCGGCTGCGCTTTCCGGCAGCAGGTCCAGCTTTTCCGTGTTTTGCTGGGCGCGCCGCTCGAGCAAATCCATCGCATTGCCCAGCAGATCGGACATTTCGGAATCGTCGCCCGCGGCTTCGAGTTGCTGTCTCGCTTCATCGAGGCGTCGCTCGATTCCGCTTCGCTCCGTAGATACTATGTCTTCGAGCCGCTCGGATATGTCGTCCATCGCCGATTCGAGATTGTAACGCTCAAGCTGCTGCTGCTGGAGCCGGCTGAGTCGCTCGCGCAACTCACGCAGTCCGGTAATGCGCTGCCCCTGGTCGCCGTTCATTCCCTGGCGCATGAGGTTTCGCATCGCGCGGTTGACGTCGCCATGATCCATGATATCTTCGGACAGGGCTTCGAGAAGGTCATCCTCGTCCAGATCAAACGGATTCTGTGTTCCGTCCCAGTGGGAATAGCGGTAGCTGACCATAGGATGCCTCTCAGACGGCCGCTCAATCGGCCAAGCGAATTGGGCCAATCATATTTAGGTATCGTAGGGGTGTCAATGGGTTGGAGCGTCTCGGCAATTGCCGGCGCGGCTTACCTGCTGGATATGGAAATGTGCTGATCGGCGGCGACATCGGTCAGCAGGGTCGTCTCGCCGTTGACCCACTCAACGCGAACCTCGTCAATCAAGTTGGCGGTTCCCAAGCCAAAGTGAGCGATTCTGCCCGGTTCCTGTGTAACGAAGTTCGTTGATGCGTGCAGTTCGCGCATCTGGGTGTGACCGTTCGTAGTGACATAGACTCTTGAACCGATACCGTCTCGGTGAAGCGGCGGACTTCCTTCCAGGGTCACCTTCAGCCAATGGTTCTCAGTGAGGGTGTCGTTGCGAAGAAGTGTAGGCGAAGCCGGTCTGCGAACCGAATTCTCCCCGTCGGGCGTGAATTCGTGATTGTTGGTGATGAATATGTCCAGATCGCCGTCATTGTCGAAATCGAATAAGATCAACCCCCTGCCCTGCCCCTTGTCGTCGGCGCCCGTCTGTTCGGCGACCTCGTGGAACCCGAGATAGCCTGCGTTCTCGTACAAGCGCGCGGGCTGTTCGTCGAACTCAGCCGGGTCTCCCTCAGACTGTTGTTGCACCCATCCATTCACATGGTAGAGATCGAGGTCGCCGTCGTTGTCCAGGTCGCCGAAGCTGGCCGCCCATCCCCAACCGCCGTCTCGGATTCCCGCCTCGGCGCTCAGGTCCACAAACGACATCTCCGACTCGTTGCGATAGAGACGGTTCCCGGTGCCTCCGAACACGCCCTTGTCCGGGTTGTCCTGTCCGAATATGCTGGACACAAACCAGTCCAAGTCGCCGTCGTTGTCGTAGTCGCCGATTGCGGAGCCCATGCCGTTCTCATCGGTGAATGCCGATGATGCGTCCCTCTGGATCTGGAATATACCGCCTCCGACGTTGCGATATATTCTGGACATGCCGTAGTCTGAAACTACCGCCAGATCCGTCAGTCCGTCATCGTCCAGGTCAGCGAATCTCGGCGCAAATACCCACAGGTCTATGGCCGGCCTGGAGCGGAATTCGTAGGGTTTCAGACCTCCCTCCCCATCGTTTGCATACATGAACAGGGGGGAACGCCTGTCGCCTACCAGTGGATTCCCATTCGCGATTTCAGGCATGTCGTTTGCGGCTTTTGTCGCGGCGTCATAATTCTTCGCCGTTTCGGGATTCCACTCACCCAAGGCAAGCTCCAGGACTCCATCATTGTCCACATCTCCCCAGCTCGGGCTTGTTGCGAACATCTTCGGCTTGGTTATCATCGTGTCGTCAATGCTGAACTTGCCAGATCCGTCGTTTATGAGAAGGTAGTGAGGCGCCTGCTGTCCGGCGACCACGATGTCAATGTCGCCGTCGTTATCGTAGTCGGCGGCGGCGGCGGCCACGCCCCACTTAGTGGGCAGGTCGGCGCCTCTCGAGACCGCCTCCTCGGAGAACGAGCCGTCTTGTCCATTCATATACAGCAGACTGGGAGCTTCGCCGCCTCTTAGCGCGAAGATATCTACCCAGCCGTCGCCGTCGAAGTCCTCCGCTACCGCTCCCCCAACCATGTCTCTGGGTTCAGTCTTGCCCAACAGGGGTTCAGGTGGGGTGTGAGTGTGTGTGAGCCCCGCTGAGAGGGTAACGTCGGTGAACCGCATGGAGCTAACCCAGTTGCTGGATGTGTAGGACACCTTATCGGCGACAAAAGGCGCGTCATTGGTCGAGGACGTGTAACTGGCGCGCAAACCGAAGTCCGGCCCGCCACCCAGCGAGACGAACGTCAGCGCCACTATCCCACCGACTATTCCGAGCAACCAGGTGCTCGCGCCGAAGGCGACGACCGCATTCCTGGGCATGACCTTGGACAGTCCCCAGAAGGTTATCGGTCCCGCCGCGGCGGCGGTGAACAGCAAGGCGGCAGCGGGCGCCGTCCCCATGCCCGCCATCAACAGCACGGCCACGAGAGGAATCTCGAACAACAGCGGGACGTTTATGGCAATCCCAATCGTTGCCGCGATTAGCACTCCAACGATGTCGTCTCCGAGCCAGGAGGTGACGGTCTGTGGACTGAGCCACTGGATAGCGAGTCCGCTGGCGAATCCCGCCAGTACCATCACCGGGCCGAGTCTGATTACATGGCCCGCGGTAATTCTTAGCCACTCTCTCGTGCCCTCTCGTAAAGTCCGGCCCCATCCAACGTCGTCTGAGTAATCTGAATCGGGAGCCGGGTCAACGGCAATTTGCCTCCTCTGATTCACGATTCTTGCGACCAAGGGCCCGATCAACAGCGCCCCAACCAGGCTCACGGCTATGCGAGTTCCACCTATCAGGGGCGCGAACACCATGGCGGCCATGATCAGGGCGGGCAGATTGAATGTGGAAGAACCCTGAGTGATAGCCAGGGTCGTTTCGATACTCGATCCCCTTCTACGGAACGCGGAAGCCACCGGTACGATGCAGGCGGAGCACAGGTTCATAGCCGGGCCTACGGCCAAGCCTTTCAGAGAACCCTTGATGCCCGCGCCTGTTACACTCCAGTTAGCCGACTTGGGAAAGACGAAAGCCTCGGTCGCGCCGGCCACTAGGAACGCGAAAGTCATTCCCACCGCGACCAGCCTGAGATATGTCAGGGAGAAGTCCCACCAGCGCGAGAGGAAGGACTTCTCAGGCTCCCCTTCCATACAGAATCCCTGAAAACACTCCGCGACAGGCGATGTTGCGACAACAAGGTCGGCCTGCACCGTGTCCAACTTGGGAACTCTGTTGAACGCCAGGAAAAGCGCCAGCATTACGGCGATGATAAGCAGCCCAACGACGCGGCGCTTCTTCAGGCCGCTGTCGTAGAGCGAGTTCGGGAAGTTGCTGGTTCCGGCGCGAATTCTAAGCATGATCACATGTCATAAAGTCTTCGGAATCGCAAACGGGGCGTGGAGACATAATCGCCACACCCCGTTTCACTAGTCGTCCTATTTGCTAGACGTAGGATCTATCGCCTACCGGAATCCGGTCCTGGACTCTCTCATATCACGGTCGAGCCAGATGTAGGCCCACTTCGTGGAGAAGTCCACGAACGCCAGGATTCTCTCGCCGTTGTGGTTCTGCACCCAAGGCTGCCAGTAGTCGCCACCGAAGCCGGCGGGTATCTGGATTACAGGAGACAGTTCAAGGAAGCCGACATTCGCGGCCTTGATTCGGGCAATCTGCTCGTCAGACTCGGTCGCGGCCAGAACGTCCTCCCACATGGCATGCCATTCGGGATCATTCAGGTTGGCCCTGTTCCACTGGTGTCCGGCCCTGAAGTCATTCAAGGCGTTCGGCCTCGCTACGAGAGCGTTGAACATGAAGTCGTACTGCTTTTCGAACAGGCGGCTCTGAATCACAGGGCTGTCCACCAAGTCGAGAGTTACCTTCACACCAATGTCATCCCACATGTCCACCGCTATCTGCGCCGATTCCAGCTCGAGCTCGATGGTGTTCCTGATCATCAATTCTATCTCGAAGCGCGTGCCGTCGGAGTCCAACGGGTATCCCGCCTCATCCAGAAGTTCTCCCGCCTTCATTGGGTTGTACTCGAAGTATTCCTGCACCGACTCCGGCTGCTCCTCCAGCGGCACGTAGTGCAGCGGCCACTCAGGAGACGACGGGAATGCGAACAGGACGGAGTCACCTTCGTACAGGTTGTCTGAGAAGACCTGCCTGTCCAATGCCATGTTCATCGCGCGACGTACGCGGAGGTCGTCGAACGGTGGCTTGTTCATCGGCATCCAGAACATGTGGGCGCCCTGGAGAGGCTTAACCTTGCCGAGGTCAGGGTTCGACTCTTCGATGCTGGCCCAGTCGGACGTCCGAACGTCTCTGAGCTTGTCAATCTTGCCCGTCCTCAGAGCGGCCAGCCTGGCCGCTTCCTGCGGAATGATTATCTCGACTATCCCATCTATGAAGGGTAGGGAGTATTCACTGCCTTCGTAAGTGTAGGTAGCCCACCAGTCCGGGTTCTTCTCGAACTCGGTCTTGCTGCCGGCTACGTATCCATTCTCGACCGTCATCCATGGGCCGGTGCCGGACTGGTTCCAGGGATCGTCCGTGCCGAGCTCGATGGTCTCGGGAGGAGCGGCTATGAGGTAAGGCCCCCATGCGAACTCGTAACCCCAGAACGAGACAGGCTTGTTGGTGTGGTACGTGACCGTATCGTTCACGCCGTCACCGTCCGTATCGTCGCCCGTGACTTTGTCCAGGAAGTCGTGCCTGGGCCAGCGGCAGTCCTTGATGCGTTCCATTTCAGCGACCAGTTCGTCAACTTCGACCGGCCTGCCGAATGTGGGATGCTTGTCCTGCCATCTAACTCCCGGCCTCACGTGGAAGCTGTACGTCAGTGGATCCGGCACTTCCCAGCTATCGGCCAAGGCGCCTGTGGCGAGCTTGTCAGTTCCGAAACCAAGCACCGGGAGATACGTGGTCTCACCGCTTCCGGATGGTCCCTTGTTGTAATCGCCAAACAGGAAGTTCTCGACCGAATAGGTGAGCATATGCTGGTTCTTGAACTCGCACATATCCCACTTGGAGCCTGGATCGCTGGCTGTCGCGAGTCTCAGCTGTCCGCCGTAAGAGGGGCCCGTCCTTATTTCGACGGCCTTCACGTCCTCAGGCCTCAGCTGCGTCATCGCGACCGGCGCGGCCTCGACCGCGGCCTCAGCCGCCCTCTTCGCGGCCTCTTCCACGGACTTGGCGATCTGCGCCTCTTGCGCCTTCAGCGCTTCCTGCACCGCCTTTGCTACTTCTTCAGGACTCGCGCCCGCTGGCTGCGCCGCCGGCGCTGGCTGCGCCGCCTGTGCCTGCTGCACCGCCTGCTGAGCCGCCTGCGCCGCAATCGCGGCTACGTCCGGCGTCGGCGCGGTGGGAGCCGCCGGCGTTTCGCTTGCGCACGCCATCAATGCCACTAGCGCTATCGCGAGTGACATTACTATTATTGCCGATTTCATTCTACTCAATTTCGATACCCCATCCTTTCCTATACGTTAGGCAACGTCCTGAACGCCGCCAAATCCGAGCCAGTCAATGATAGTAAACTTTTACTCTATGTCAAGATGTCTCCTTGGAAACCAGTATCCTTCTACGTCTTAATACCGCCCGCCCGAGGCCCCTCTGAGCCTTGGGTCGAGGAGGTCTCTGAGCGCGTCTCCGAACATATTTGTGCTGTACACCACCACGCTGAGGGCCAGGCCTGGCCATACAGCCAGCAATGGAGCTCTAAGCATGTACGACATTGCCGCGCTGCTGAGCATCCCACCCCAACTTGGAGCCGGGGGAGGAACGCCAAGACCCAGGAAGCTGAGTCCCGACTCGGCCAGCATCATACCGGGCATTCGAGTGGTCACCAGCACCAGCAGGAATGGCGCGACATTTGGAAGAATGTGCCTCACTAGAATCCTGGGAGTGGATACGCCTACGGCCTGCGACGCTTCGATATAGGCGTTTTGCCTGATTCCTATTACGGCTCCCCTCACCGACCTCGAACCTCCCAGGCCATACTGCAGGCCCAGGATGAATACTATATTCCAAAGGCTGGGACCAACGAGGGCCACCAGCAGTATCAGAAGTATCAAGTCGGGAAAAACAAGCCATGCGTCAATGAATCTTTGCACGACAAGATCGAACTTGCCTCCGAAATATCCTGAGGGGATGCCTATCAGACACGATACGACGAGTGAAGTGATACTTCCGATCACACCCACCAGCATGGAGATGCGAGCGCCGTAGATGATGCGGCTGAACATATCTCGACCTATGCTGTCGGTGCCAAGGACGTGCTTGAATGAGGGTGAGGCCAGCCGCTCGAAGCGCGTCGTCGTCCCATCCTCATTCCTGATCTTCTGCTCATTGTAGCCGTAAGGCGCGATGAAATTCGCGAATACGCCAACAAAGAAGAACACCAGGACGATGACCGCCGACGCTGTGCCAAGCGGCTTCGTCCTGACCAGCCGCGTGGTGAAGTCGGTGAACGGATTCCGTCTCTTTTCTACGACCGGAGCGCCCAAGCCTATTTGTTGTGCCATTCTTCCCGCGCTCCTCTAACTGTAACGAATCCTGGGATCTAGCCAGGCGTAGCTCAAGTCGGTTATCAGAATGATGAGCAGCACGAACATACTGAACACGAGCGTTACCCCGATTATCACCGGGAAGTCTCGAAGGAAAGCCGCCTCCACAGCCAGCCGACCCATTCCCGGAAGACCGAATATCTGCTCGATTATCACGGAGCCGCCTATCACGACCGGCACGCCAAGCGCCAGAACCGTAATCACCGGTATCAGCGCGTTCTTGACCGCGTGCCTGAATATTACGACCTTCTCTGCCAGTCCTTTCGAATAGGCAGTCCTGATGTAGTCCTCCCTTACCACCTCCAGCATCATCGTTCGCATCAGTCTCATGTTGACGCCGTTGATTGCCATGCCCATTATGACTGCCGGGAGCAGGATCATCTTCAGATTTTCCCACGGATCTTCCCAGATATGGACGTAGATTATGGGCGGCGACCAGTTCCACCACAGCGAAGGAAATACAATCACCATAATTCCTACCCAGAATGATGGAAGGCTGATAAACAGAATTGCCAGACTACGGAATACGTAGTCCACCCATGAGTCCTGTCGCACAGCCGAAAGTATCGCTACCGGGAACGAGATTAAAATGGCGATAATTATAGCCAGAATGCCAAGTTCGAAAGTGACAGGCAGCCTCTGGATAATCTGGTCTTTCACGTCAAAGCCCATGATGACTGCGTCGCCCAGGTCCTGGTGGAGTATCAGGTCTCTCCACCATCTGAAGTACTGGATGTAAATGGGGACGTCGATCCCAAGCTGCTTCTCCAGCTCTTCGCGCAGCAACCCTCGGTCTTCTTTGCCGGAGAGGTCCATCTGACCGATGAGTACATCAATCGCATCGCCCGGGATTACACGGAGGGCAGCGGTCGTCAGCAGCGTGACGATGAGAAGGGTAGGTATAGTGAGGAGTAGCCTTCTAATAATGTACGTGGTCATCGGACGGTGTCACCCTCACTTATCTACTCTGACGCCCTTTGCTTCCAGTTCGGGAATCACGACGTTTATGGAATTCTCATCCAGACTCAGGCCCCATAGCCTGACGGTGTCGCCTTCACCCAGACCCGACTCAAGAAGCGGCGAGATGTCCGTTATTTCGTTCCTGGTAAGTTCAAGGTGATTCAGACTGGACAGCGAAGCAAGTGGGGAAATGTCGCTGATTTGGTTCTTGGTAAGGTTGAGTGTCTCCAAATTGGTGAGGCTGGCCAGCGGAGTTATGTCCGTTATCTGGTTCTCCCAGAGGTCCAGTTCAGTCAGGTTTGTGAGTCCACTGAGAGGGGTCAAATCGCTGACGCGGTTGTCCTTCACGCGAAGGTAAGTCAAGTTTGTCAGGTCGGTTACCGGGGTGAGGTCGCTAATATCATTTTGAGCCATGTCAAGCCTGGTCAGTTTTGTAAGACCGGCAACGGGAGATATGTCGCCGGTGGCGTTTTGCGACAGGTCGAACTCAGTCAGGTTGACCATATGCTCAATACCGGAAATGTCCGCCACGTATAGTAACTGGTTCACGCTGAAAGACGTGAATTCCGCCACGTCAGCGATCATGATAGGACCCTCTTCCTGTTTCAGGTCCTTTCTGACAGCCTCCTCGACCACAGGATCGGGGAAAATGACCTCTCCTTCAGCCGCGACTCTTTGCGGCCTCTCTTCGGTGACAGTCCTCTGACCTGGCCTCTGAGCGCGCCTCGCGTCTTCCGCTACCTCTTGCGCCAGCGCCTGCTCCGCCACTTCCTGGGCTGATTCTTCCACTTCTTCACCGCCACCGCCGCCACATGCGGCAACGGCAATGAGAGCGACTAAAACTAGAACTGTGAGAAACCACAGACGAACCAACATTGCCCTCCACATTCGTAATTACGCAAAAACCGCCCATAAGCGCGACTCTGGCGCTTATGATTCGGTCAAGACTATAGGCCACGCTACAAATCTTGTCAACCACGCGATGCGTAGCGCAAGCATCACAAGGTGACGCGCATCGGCGCATTCGATTCTATCCACGAAGGACACGAAGCGACACGGAGGTATTGGGCATTGACATGCTCCTCTGGACACGCGCCAGAAACTTGAACCCCAGAGTTGGGTGATCTACTCCAGTTTGTCTGTGATATACTCGACTTCAATCACTCACAGGGATACACAGCATGAAAATCACAAGCTTGACTATGGAAACCTACCGATGGAAGCGCGCCACTCCGATAAGGAATGGCATGTACGTCTATCCGACGGCCGGCCTGAACGTCGTGAGAGTCGAGACGGACGAGGGCGTCTCCGGCATCGGCCTCGCGGGCGGCGTTCAGGGCGCTGAGGAGATCGGAGCGGCCATTCTGGATCACTTCGCGCAAGTGGTCGTCGGACAGGACCCTTTCGATACGGAGAGAATCTGGGACAATATGTGGCAGCCCAAGCTCGTGGGCCGTCGAGGAATCACAACCCGCGTCATCAGCGGAATAGATATTGCCCTTTGGGACCTCAAGGGCCAGATTACGGGGCTGCCCGTGTACAAGTTGCTCGGCGGCTACACTAACAAGGTGCCTGTGTATATCGCGGGCGGCTACTACGAAGAGGGCAAGGGTCTTGGAGAACTGGCGGAGGAGATGGTAACCGCCGTCGGTCTCGGCGCCAGGGCCGTCAAGATGAAGATCGGCGGCGCGCCGATCAACGAGGACGTCGAACGCGTTCGAGTGGTCAGAGAGGCGATTGGGCCGAACACAAGGCTCATGGTTGACGCCAACTGCGCCTACCGGCACTTCGAGGCGCAGGAAATCGCTCGAAAGATGGAACCCTACGACGTATTCTGGTTCGAGGAGCCGGTCAACCCCGACGACTACGAAGGACACAGGCTTGTCAGCCAGTCAACCACCATTCCGGTCGCCACGGGCGAGAACGAGTACACGCGCTACGGCTTCCGTGAACTCATCGAGGGGCGATGCTGCGACATCCTTCAACCCGACGGCCTCATTATGGGGGGCGTGACCGAGTTCATGAAAGTCGCGGCGCTCGCTCAGGCGCACGACCTTCTCATAGCCCCGCACGGTAACCAGGACGTGCACGTCCACCTGGTTTCGGCGATACCCAACGGGCTGACGGTAGAGTACTATAGCAACTCGACAGACCCGATGTGGGGCCACATGTTCAACGAAACCCTCATGGTCGAGAACGGCCACGTCAGCCCTCCCGACCGTCCCGGCTTCGGTATAAGCCTGAACGAAGAGGCGCTGGCTCCTCACAGAGTAGGATGAAGATTTCCATCATAACCCCGGTGTTCAACGACACGCGCGTCGGTCGCGCCCTCGACTCGATACTGTCCCAGCGGCACGATCATGACCTGGAACTCATCGTAGTGGACGCGGCGTCAACCGATGGGACGATGGAAGTCCTGGAGCGATACCGAGACAGCATAACGACACTGATAAGCGAGCCTGACAACGGAATCTACGACGGCATGAACAAGGGCATCCGCCACGCCGCCGGCGATGTCGTCGGCATACTCAACGCCGACGACCGCTATGCGGACGAATACGTGCTGAGAGACGTAGCTGAAGCGTTTGCCGACGATGCTGCCGACGCCTGCTACGGCAATCTGGTTTACGTCAATCACAACGACGAGATAGTGAGATACTGGAAGACTGGCGACGCCAGTCTGAGGAAGTGGTACTGGGGATGGATGCCCCCACATCCCACGTTTTTCGTTCGCAGAAGGATCTACGACGAGTACGGCGGTTTCAACCTGGAATTCCCGATTGCCGCCGACTACGAGCTAATGCTGCGCCTTTTCGTCAGACAGCGTATCAGCGTAAGATACTTGGACCGGGTGCTGGTGAGAATGGCCCTGGGTGGCGAGTCCAACGGCTCGGTCTCTAATATCGTCAGGGCAAATACGGAAGTCGCCCGGGCGTGGCGATTCAACGGATTGCGAGGCGGATTTCTCGTACCCTTCCTGAAGCCGGCAAGTAAGATATTCCAGTACGTGGGACGACCACGTTAATCGGGCGATTTCAGAGGATACAACCATGAAAGTAGTAGTCACCGGAGCCGGGGGATTCATAGGTCATCACCTTGTGAAACGGCTCAAGTCAGAAGGGCACTGGGTCAGGGGCGTGGACATCAAGTACCCGGAGTTCGAAGAGAGCGCCGCGGATGACTTCCTCGTCGCCGACCTCAGACACTTCGAAAGCTGTCTCCAGGCAACAGACGGCGTTGACGACGTCTATCAGCTTGCGGCGGATATGGGCGGCATTGGATACATAACCGCCAACCATGCCTTTCTCACGCGAAACAACACTCTCATCAACAGCCATATGCTCGAGGCGGCGCGAGTATCGAAAGTGGACAGATACCTCTACACTAGCTCTGCCTGCGTCTATCCAAGTTTTCTCCAGGAAAGCGAGGATGTAACCCCGCTTAGAGAGGAAGAGGCCGTCCCCGCCGATCCTGAAAAAGGCTACGGCTGGGAGAAGCTGTTCGCCGAGCAACTCACAGCCTATTACCACGAAGAGTGCGGCCTCGACGTTCGCATTATCCGATTCCACAACATATACGGCCCGCTTGGTACATACGACGGCGGCAGAGAAAAGGCGCCGGCCGCCATCTGCCGAAAGGTGGCCGTGGCTCCCGACGGGGGCAGTATAGAAGTGTGGGGCGACGGCGAGCAGACCCGAAGCTTTTGCTACATCTCCGACTGCGTCGAGGGACTGAGGCGCATCATGGAGTCCGGCTACACCAGGCCGATCAATCTTGGAACCGAAGAGTTGATTACCGTAAACGGACTGGTTGATGCCGTCTGCTCCGCGGCGGGCAAGACCCTAACGCGACAACACGACCTCACCAAGCCCCAGGGCGTGCGCGGACGCAACAGCGATAACACTGTCCTCGCTGAGATAATAGGCTGGCAGCCCGAAATCCGGGTCAGTGAGGGAATCAAGTACACCTATGACTGGATCGCCGGACAGATTTCACAGAACGGGAAACAAGAGTCCTGACCCCTGCCAGTAGATGCGGCCGGACTCTGTTGGAAATACGACACTATGACACCTAATCGCATGAAACGAAAGTTGCTCTCCGGGCTGCCCGCATTCGGAGTCTCCGTTATGATCCCGTCGCCCCACGTCGTTGACATGGTGGGTCGGCTGGGTTTTGACTGGGTACTCATTGACTGCGAACACGGTTCTATTTCGCTTGAGAGCGTCGAACTTATGGCGATGGCTGCGGAGTCGGCCGGCATTACGCCCATCGCAAGGCCCCCCGTCAACTCGTTCGAGGCAATCGGACAGCTCATGGACAGGGGCGTCATGGGAGTTCAGGTGCCGCACGTGAACACGGCGGACGACGCCCGGAGCGCCGTCGAGGCCGTCAAGTACCACCCCATCGGCGAACGCGGCCTGGCCGCCGGAGTGCGGTCGTCGGCATACGGCTATGGCATGTCAATGGCCGACTACACTGAGAACTCCAACCGGGAAACCCTCGTGTGCGTCCAACTAGAGGAATCTGAGGCTATCGCGAACGTGAACGATATAGTTCAAGTTGAAGGCGTGGACGTCTTCTTCGTTGGCCCGTCCGACCTGTCGCAGTCGCTGGGATTCCCGGGACGGCCGGAGGCTCCCGAAGTGCGGGACGCGATGGACGGCGCTTTCGCTGCCGTTGCCGCCGCTGGCAAAGTATCCGGTTCGGCTGGGAACGGCGCCGCGATCAGCAGATACATGGGCCACGGTGTCGCTTACGTTTACACACACTTGACAACGCTGCTCTCTTCCGCCACGGGGTCCTTCTTCGAAGAAGTCAATTCCTGAACAGGTAGGCGGAGATTGAGAATTCACGTAACGATGCGTAGCGACACAAGAAATTCACAATCCATTGACAGGCGCGCTTGGAACTGCTGAGATTGACAAGCGGACAGCTACGGGAAGAACAAATGAAATACGACACAGTGATCATCGGCGCTGGCTCCGCCGGATGCGTACTTGCCTCCCGCCTCAGCGAGGATCGCGACCGCTCAGTATTGCTGATCGAGGCAGGCCCGGACTACCCCGACTTCGAGAATCTACCCGACCAGATCAAGATGGGAGTCCGCGCCTGGTACGAATCCTATGATCCAATGGCGCATACCTGGGAATATGAGGCCCACGCCTCCGATGACAGGGAGCCATTCAACTTGCCGCGGGGCAAGGTGACGGGCGGCTCCAGCGCCATCAACGGACAGATATGGTTCCGGGGAATACCCGAAGACTTCGATGAGTGGGCAAGCCTCGGCAATGACGAATGGGACTTCCTCGGCGTCCTACCCTACTTTCGTAAGTCTGAGACTGACCTGGATTTCGCGGGCGACGATTTTCATGGCTCGGACGGCCCCATCCCGGTCCGGCGCTACACGGACGACGAACTTCTCCCCAGTCCCAGGGCATTCCTGGAAGCGTGCGTCGCGGCCGGATTTCCGCAGACCCACGACATGAATCATCCCGAGTCCACGGGCGTCGGATTCTACGCCCTCAACCGAATAGACAACATTCGCATGAGTACCGCCCTTACATATCTGCGAATGGCCAGGAACCGGCTAAATCTGACGGTGAGGCCCGAGGTACTGGTCCATAAGATTCTGTTAGACGGCAGGCGCGCGGTCGGTGTGGAAGCGGAATCTGGAGGCGAGGTCTTCGGGGTCGAAGCCGACCAGGTGATTCTGAGCGGCGGAGCGATCAATTCGCCTCAGCTGCTCCTGCTCTCAGGTATCGGTCCCGCTGACCATCTTTCCGAAATCGGGATTCCCGTCCTGGCCGATGTTCCGGGTGTGGGCCGGAACCTTCGGGATCATCCCGCCGTGTTCATGCACTATGAGTGCGAAGTAGAGCTCCCTACCCGTCCGCCGCCCCTTCAGATCGGGATGCGATACACGACGCCGGGCTCGCCCTATCGCAATGACATGCAGATGCGCCCACTACAGATTCGCACCGAACATATTCCGGCCGACTTCCAACTGACCGACGGGCGCATCCCAACCGGATTCAGCATCGCCATGCAGAAGGCGCTCTCCCATGGGGAACTGCGGCTGGCCAGCGCCGACCCGACAGATCAGCCTGTCCTCGAATATCGCTACCTGACCGACCCGTTCGACCGTGAGAGAATGCGCGGCGCCGTGCGGCTCTGCGCTGAACTGTCGGCACGGCACGAATATGCTCCGGCACGAATGTCCCGCCTCTCCCCTACAGATGAGGAATTACAGGACGACGACGCGCTGGACGCCTGGCTTATGGCGAACGTACTGACCCAGCACCATTCGTCTGGAACTTGCAAGATGGGTCCCGATACAGACCCGATGGCCGTAGTTGATCAACATTGCAGGGTGCACGGATTTGAAAACCTGATGGTCGTTGACGCCTCGATTATGCCTGACGTCGTGCGCGCCAATACCAACGCCTCCACGATAATGATCGCGGAAAAGGTCGCCGACCTGATCCGGGGCGTCTCGCCCTGATTGGAAACTGCCCGCGTTCATCCTTTACTATTATTCCCAATCCGGCAGTGATTTCTGCTCTCGAAGAGGTGATCGTGGTTACAACAGACTCTCGCGTTGATTTGGACAAGCTGGCCTCGCTGTGCAAGCGCAGGGGCTTCATATTCCAGAGCAGCGAGATATATGGCGGCCTCGCAAGCACCTGGGACTACGGCCCCCTGGGAGTAGAACTCAAGAATAATGTCAAGAATTCCTGGTGGCGGAAGTTCGTATGGAGCCGCGACGACATCGTTGGACTGGACGCCTCGATCCTCATGCACCCGGACGTCTGGCGCGCCAGCGGACACGTGGGCAGCTTCACCGACCCACTCGTCGAGTGCCGCCAGTGCCATCACCGCTTCAGGGAAGACCATCTCGAAGGCCCGAACTGCCCCGACTGCGGCGGCGAACTCACCGAGGCGCGCCAGTTCAACCTCATGTTCAAGACCTTCATAGGCCCCGTGGAAGACCAGGCCGCCGAAGCCTATCTCCGGCCAGAGACCGCCCAGGGCATCTTCGTGAATTTCGAAAACGTGCTGAACGCGACTCGCAAGCGCCTTCCCTTCGGCATCGCCCAGATTGGCAAGGCGTTCAGGAACGAGATAACCACCGGCAACTTCATCTTCCGCACCCGCGAGTTCGAGGCAATGGAGATTGAGTATTTCGTTATGCCCGGCGAGGATGAAGAGGCCCACGAAAGGTGGATAGAAGACTGCGTGGGCTGGTACACCGGCCTCGGAGTAAACCCGGACCGGATTCGCGTAAGGCCGCACGACGCGGACGAGCTTTCCCACTACTCCAAGGCGACTCACGACCTGGAGTATCTCTACCCCTGGGGCTGGGGAGAGATACAGGGCGTCGCGAACCGGACAGACTACGACCTGAAAGCCCACGCCGAAGCCAGCGGCCAGAACCTGACGTACTTCGATCAGGGTAGCGGCCAGCGCATCGTGCCATATGTCATAGAGCCCGCCGCCGGTGTTGACCGCGCGGTTATGACGTTCTTGGTTGACGCTTACACAGAGGAAGAGGTAACGACCGCTTCAGGAAAGACAGAGACTCGAGCGCTGCTCAAATTGCACCCTGAACTCGCTCCCGTCAAGGTCGCCGTTCTACCTCTGTCCAGGAACGAGCGACTCGCTCCGACCGCGCGCGGGGTATTCGAGACGGTGCGTACGTCCGGGCGAATTCCGGGCTTCGTGCAGTACGACGATACTCAGAGCATCGGCAGACGCTACCGTCGGCAGGATGAGATTGGAACGCCCCTCTGCGTAACTGTGGACTTCGACACGATAGACGATAATGCGGTTACAATCCGGTATCGCGACACGATGGAGCAGATTCGAGCGCCGATCTCTGAATTGGTGCAGCGACTCTCACAGGACTTGGACGTGTAGCGGTAGGGTCTGACTATCAACCGCGCTTCGGCGCCAACCGGGACTCTGGCAGGGATCAATGCGAATACTGCACTTTGCGGACGTTCACATCGGGGTCGAAAACTATTCTCGAACCCACCCGGATACCGGCTTGTCCACGAGACTGCATGACTTCCTCGATACGTTCGATGAGCTTGTGGACTATGCGATCAACGCCAACGTGGACCTTGCCCTGTTCTGCGGCGACGCGTACAAGAGCCGCGACCCGTCTCAGACCCACCAGCGCGAATTCGCCAAGCGCATCGTCCGTCTGTCGGAGGCCAGTATCCCATCCTTCCTGCTCATAGGCAATCACGACACCCCTCACGTCCAGGGCCGAGCGACGTCGCTGGACATCTATCGGACCTTGCCGCTGCCCATGGTCACCATCGGCGATAACGCCGCAACCTACCGGATGGAGACTCCGGCGGGCCCAATTCAGATAGTCGCGGTCCCCTGGGTCAGGCGCAGCCAACTTCTGGCAAGAGACGAAATGCGCGGTCTTTCGACAATCGAGATCAACGCCAAGATCAGCGACACGCTCACGAACCTGATCCAGATTCAGGCGCAGCGCCTCGACCCGGACATCCCCGCGATTCTTGCGGGACATGTCACGGTCAACGACGCCAGGACGAGCTCGGAGCAGTCCATGATGCTCGGCAGCGACCACGTTCTTCTTCGCAGTTCGGTCGCGTTGCCGCAGTTCGACTACGTGGCGCTCGGGCACATTCACAAGCATCAGGTCATCGGTCAGAAGCCGCATGTCGTATATTCGGGAAGCCTGCAGCGGATTGACTTTGGCGAGGAGCGAGACGAAAAGGGCTTCTGCGTCGTAGAACTCGACCGGGCCGAAGCTCAGGGCAATCGCATGAGCGAGTTCCACTTTCAACCCGTCGGCGCCAGGCGGTTTCTCACGATTGACGTGAAGCTCAACGCGGATGATCCTTCGCCCAACCAAACCGTGGCCGACCGGGTTAGCCGACACGCCACCAGAGACGCCATCGTAAAGCTCAACGTCGAAATGCCCGCGAACCTTGAGCCGCTGCTGTCCGACTCGGAAGTCCGCGCGTCGCTCTCGGAAGCTCACTATGTGGCCGCGATTTCGCGGCAGATAGCCGAGCGTCCACGCACCAGGCTGGACGGAACGTATTCCGAGGGACTCACTCCTTCGCAGTTGCTCGAACGCTATCTGGACTCACGCGACACCCCACCCGACCGCGCGAAAGACCTACTCGAACGCGGGAGCGAACTAATCGCAGGAAGCAGCCCCGAATGAATCCCCGCAAGATGTTCACACATCTAAATCAATATCTGGGAGTAATCACTTTCCCGGAAATCCTGAATTAGACAAGAGTGGATGATGAAACGCCTATCTATTTTCACTGCCCGCTCATTCCTGGCAGTCGCCCTTCTAGTTATTATGGCAATGGTCGCCGTCGCTTGCGGAGGCCCTTCGGGAGACGCCGCCCCGGACTTTGAGTTGACTCTCTACGCCAACGCCGAACACCAGGCCGGAGATACCATAAATCTGTCCCAATTCGACGGAGAGCCGGTCGTGCTCAACTTCTGGTTCCCGTCGTGTCCCCCATGCGTCGCCGAGATGCCCGACTTCGAAGTGGCGTACCAGAAGTACAAGGGAGACGGACTGCGGATGATCGGAGTGCAGTTGCTGGGGCTGGACACCGCCGAGGATGGACAAAAATTCGTCGAGGACCTCGATGTCAATTACATGCTCGGTCCCGACAGACAGGGCGACACTTCCGGGGAAATCCTGAAGAACTACCAGATCCAGGGATTCCCGACGACGATATTCATAGACCGCGACCAGAATATCGTCAGGACTTGGTCGGGGGCGCTGAACCTGGAAAAACTCGAAGAACTGATCCAGGAAATACTCTAGCCTCTCCATCTGCGTGAAGGCTAGTCTCCGAATCATCCGCGCTGCGCGGGATTGCGTCCCGTTTATCCCCAAATCCCGTAAATCCTGATTCCGACAGTGGTGTACAATGCCCGCGCAGAATCTCGGAGAGTGTGAATGACAGGCGGCGACCTCTTTCTTGTGGTGGTCAGGTGGATTCACGTCGTCGCGGCGGCGGCGTGGGTGGGCGGAAGCATTTTCTATCTCTTCGTTCTCAGGCCCGCGCTGCGCCATTCTGCTGAAACCGGGCGAAAGATCAACGAGGCGACAGCGGCCGAGTTCGGGACGCTCGTGGATACCTGCATCTTCGTGATACTGGCCTCCGGCGTCATCCTCACCTTCAACCGCCTGACCGGCGGAGTAACCGGCCCGTCCTACGGGTTGGTCCTGGTCGCCAAGATCGCGCTTAGTGTCTGGATGTTCATCCTCGCCCGCGGAAGACGACGGCGCACGGCCCTTCTGAATATGTACCGGCGGAATCCTGACCCGCCGTCGGGCAAGTTCAGGAAGATTCTCAACGCCCTGTCGGGTTACAATACGATATTCATTCTGGGCGTGATAGTATTACTGCTGGCCGACCTGCTCAACACTCTTTACGAGGTCGCCATCCGCTGAGCCGTTGCGCCGCCAGCGCATTCCTATACACTTGCTGAGAGGTGAGTATATTGAAGATGGAACTTATGGAGATACTGGTCTGCCCGATGTGCAGAAGCGAACTCGACCTCAGCATCACGGAGCAAGACGGCGAAGAGGTCGTCGAAGGGGAACTGACCTGCATCGAGTGTGGTGAAATCTACCCGATAACGAATACAATCCCCAACATGCTCCCGCCCTCGCTCAGGAACTCATAGGACATTCGGAGAGACAGACTTGATACACAGAGATTTCAAATGCGAGTTCTACTTTATAAGACACGGCGAATCCGAGTCTAACGCTGCCCCGGGATTTGCCGCCGGAAAGAACTACGACTCAGCCCTTACCGGCAGAGGTGTCCGCCAGGCGCGACTGCTGGGAGAGCGGCTGAAACGCGAAGGCGTGAAGTTCGACCGGGTTTACAGTTCCAGCCTCGACCGCGCCAGGAAGACTGCGCGTCACATGCTCGACGCGATGGGTGAAACCGAACGATCCGTACCGGCGGTGGACGAGATTGTCGAACAGAGGGCTATGGGCTGGAGAGGAGTGCCCGTCGAGGAAGTCTTCACCCCGGAGAACGTGGCCTACATCATGAGCAAGGGACCCGACTTCATACCGCCGCAGGGCGAGTCGCTCAGGATGGTGAGGCGGCGCGTATCCAACTGGGTGGAGTCGGAGATCATCTACAACGAAGAAGTCGTGACCAATCACAAGGAACTAACCGTAGCGGTAGTCGGGCATGGGACAGCCTCTCGCTGTCTCTTCCAGTACATAATGGGCTTCAATGACGCGTTGCTCTGGAGAGTGGCGATTGACAACACGTCCATCTCGCGGTTCGTGTTCGACCGGAACGGCTGGTCGGTAGTGCGTCTGAACGACGCTTCTCACCTCGCCGAAGAAGCGGTAAGCTTCGACGCCCGCCCTTAGAGTCGGATAGCAGCTCGTCTAGTTTGGAACCAGGCCCTCGCCGACGAACAGCTCTTCAGCCTCTCTGAGCGTGATATCCGGTTCTGGCAGAACCAGGTCGGACTCGACCAGCTCTTCAATCGGAACCGGCGTCCCATTCTCGCGGACCAGATCGAGCAGCGCCTTCAGCGCAGGGCCAAAATTCTCCTGGTCGTCCCGCTCCACCACTTCGACGAGTTTATTGTCCAGTTCGTTCAATTCGTCAATGAACGCGCCGGGTAGATTGAACTGGCCCTCGGTCAGTATGCGTACAATCATCGGTTAACCCAATCTCCAAAACGCGCTTCAACTGCCCGGAAGCGCTCTATTCTGACTTGAAGCGGGCAAACTCGTTCTGAGCGCCGCCAATTCATCTTCGACGTTCTGTTCGGCGGTCAATTGCGCCAATTCCCGGCTCAGCACGTCGCCCCCGCCCGGCGTTAGCTGGTCGTCCAGGACGCCGGACTCGGCCAGTTCGTCTATCGCTCCGGCCTTTGCGCGCAGGTTCTCAGTCTTATCCTCCGCGCGCTCGACCGCAAGCTGGACGTCGCCCATCTCTTCGGATATGCCAGAGAGCGCCGAGCCAATCCGCACCTGCGCCTGCGCCGCGTTGTACTGCGCCTTGATGATCTCCTTCCTAGAGCGGAAGGCTTCCACCTTGGCAGTCAGACGCTGCTCGGCGCGAGTCAGTTTTTCCTGTTCCAGTTCAAGCTGCGCTATCTGTTCGTCGAGTCCTTCCAATTCGATCAGGGCGGTCTGCTTGCGCTGGAGCGCCATTCGGGCCAGGTCCTCCCTGCCCGCCGCCATCGCCTGGCGCGCCTGGTTCTCGACGTTCACGACGCTGGCTCTAACCTTCTCGGCCTGGAGTTGAAGCCTGCGCTTTGTAGTAACCATTTCGACGATGCCGCGCTTGACGTTCTGAAGCATCTCGCGCTGCTTCTCGTAAGCGTAATCCAGGTTTTCGCCCGGATCCTCCGCATCATCCACCAGCCTGTTGATCTTAGCCTTGACTACCGTTGATATTCGGGACATGAGGCCCATTTTCCCAACTCCCTAATAATTCATTCTGACCCGTCATCCAATCTGGAATGTATTTCAGAAATCGGAGGACTTCCTGCCAGTGAACATCGAGATGATCCCGACAACCACAATCACGATTCCGAGAATAATCAGGATTAGTCCGGTGATGTCTATCAGCCACTGTATGATGCCCAATCTGAAGACGAGGCCCAGTATTACGAGGACGGCCCCGAGCACCAGCAGGCCAAAACCGCTCAGCTTAGTCATTGTTTGTACCTTCCATGTTGCTGTGCGCCCAATCGGGCGTTCCCTACCTCGGCGACACTCATTTCATCTTAACCCAATATGGGCAGCGATAAAAGTCAAACGACTGCCTCTACCGAGGGAATCGCATCTAAAATGTCGGCGGTCTCATATATGTCCGTTTATATCTTCAGGTCATCCCGCAGGTGGCCTGCTGGTGACTCTACAGGCTGCTGCTGGCGGGACCTGGTACCTGCATCTGACCTGTATCCACCAGCATTTATAGCTAAGTCGCCGAAAATTTTTCTTCCGTCAGGTCTGCCATATATTTCAATTTATAATTCTCAATCGTCAATTATCAGTTCTGCGCTTGGCGTCTGGTCGAAAGTTCCATAGCCACAAGTCGTAGGAACATTGTAGTCACATCAGTACAGATGTACAAGAGTGCGCGGTCGGATTCCGAGAGGATACTGACAACCGACGGCAAAACACTATAAACTAGCGTCCAAGAATCAAATCGGAACGGAGCGCAGACATGACCACGCTGCACGCCCAGACAGACAGGTCGCCGACGCCCAACGACGGCGTTTACTATCCCGAATCCGCCAGAATATATTTGAGGAGATAACCATGACTCTTTCGGCATCGGCAATGGAACAGGGCAACATCGGACAGCAGGCCACGGGCCGCCCGGTGGTCTATGGCACGCAGGGAGTCATATCCAGCGGACACTACCTGACCTCCATGGCGGGTATGCGGATGCTGCTCTCAGGCGGCAACGCATTCGACGCGGTTGTAGCAGCCGGTTTCGCCGCCGCGGCCACAGAGCCAATCGCGTCCTACTCGCTCGCCGCCGAGGGCGTGTTCATGCTGTACCACGCCGAGAGCGGCGATCTGCTGTCCCTGAGCGGACAGGGAACCGCCCCTAGGCTGGCAACCGTTGACTGGTATCGCTCGCAGGGCCAGGACGAAATTCCGACCGGCCCCGGTCCGCTCGCCCATCTCAGCTTCACCGTGCCCGGAGTAGTCGCGGCCTACCTGTCGCTGCTGGAGAGATACGGCAGCAAGACGGTCGGCGAGGTTCTGGAGCCCTCCATCCACTACGCCGAACGCGGAATTCCCAACTACGAGTACATGCTGGAGCGGATAGATGGCCCGGGCACAAGAAGCCAGTGGGACGAGTACCCGCCCGGCGGAACGGACGTCTTCTACGACGACGGCAGAGTCCCCGAACCCGGATCCATCCTTGTGCAGAAGTCGCTCGGCCTCATCCTGCGAAAACTGGTCGAAGCGGAGAGCGCGGCGCCCGGTCACCGCGTTGATGGCGTCCGCGCCGCCCGCGACTGCTTCTACACCGGCGAGATAGCCCAGATCATCCACGACTGCGCCCATCGTGTCGGCGGCATCCTCGGGCTGAAGTCTCTGGCCTCATACGAAGCCAAGTACGAGACTCCGCTGAAGACCTCCTACATGGGGCACGAGGTGCACGGCCAGCGCACCTGGACGCAGGGTGCGGTCCTGATGCAGGCGCTCAACATCCTCGAAAATTTCGACCTGCGCGGCATGGGCCACAACTCCACGGCCTACGTCCACACCGTCAGCCAGGCGGTCAACCTCGCCTTCGCCGACCGCGAAGCCTACTACGGAGACCCCGACTTCGCGGAGGTTCCGGTGGACGGGCTGTTGTCCAAGGAGTACGCCAGAGAACGCGCCGCGCTGATTGATCCGAACAGGGCAATGCCTGAACTTCCCGCTCCCGGAGACCCCTATAAGTATTCGGAGATGTCGGGCGCAGCCGCTCAGCCGCGCGAAGAGGTCCCAACCGCAGCCGCCGACGGCGGAGGCGCGGACAGCGGCACCACTCACATTTCGTCCATAGACCGCGATGGCAACATGGTGTGCGCCACGCCTTCGGGCGGTTCGTTCGGCAAGTCGGTGTACTTCCCCGAACTGGGCTGCGCTCTCAGCACTCGAATCGAAATGTTCAACTTCGAGGACGGACATCCGAACAGGCTGGAGCCGTTCAAGCGTCCCAGGACGACGCTGGTCAACTACATGGTCACGAAGAACGGTCAGCCGACCATGACGATTGGCTGCCCGGGCGGCGACCACCAGGCGCAGGCAAACATGCAACTTGTGCTGAACATGGCGCTGTGGGGCATGAACCCCCAGGAGGCGGTCGAGGCTCCGAGGTTCGCCAGCCAGGGCGTGAAGAACAGCTTCTATCCCCACACCTACTACCCCGGACAGCTTGGCGTCGAAGCGGGTATTTCCCAGGAAGTCGTCGGAGAGCTGAGGAGCATGGGACACGACATCGTAACCGTCGCCAGCGCCGGAATGGGAGCTACTGTGAACACGCGCGATCCCGAAACTGGCGTACTAGCGTCGTCCGCAGACCCACGCCGCGCCTGCTACGCGCTCTCTTGGTAACGGCGCCAAACAGCCGGGCTTGAAACCTAATCGAAACGGAAAACGGGGAGAGCCAGTTTCTGATTCTCCCCGATCTGATCTTCGTCAGCCTTCCTTGTGCCGCTCGACCATATCCAGAAATCGGTCGAAGAGGTACTCGTTGTCGCGCGGACCGGGCGACGCCTCCGAGTGGTACTGGATACTCATGACCGGCAGCGAGTTGTGTTCCAGCCCCTCTACCGTGTCGTCATTCAGGTTGACGTGGCTGACCGCCACCTCAGAGGGCAAACTGTCCGGGTCCACCGCATAGCCATGGTTCTGAGCCGTGATATGCACCCGACCGGTGGCTATCTCCTTGACCGGATGATTGCCACCCCTGTGCCCGAACTTCAGCTTGTAGTTCCGTCCGCCGAACGCGCGCGCCAGAATCTGGTTGCCAAGACAGATACCCATGATCGGAACATTGCCGATAAGCCCCTTGGCCGCGTCAACCGCGTAGTCTAATAGCTCGGGGTCCCCCGGCCCCGGCGACATCAGAATCCCATCCGGCTTCAGCGCCAGCATATCCTCAGCCGACGTAGCCGCCGGGTACGCTATCACCTCGCAGCCCCGCGTCCGCAGTATCCGCAATATGTTGTACTTCAGTCCGCAGTCGTCAACCAGTATCCTAAAGCGCGGCTCGGAGGGCGTCGCTCCCGGAACCGGCTGGTTCCAGGGATACGGCGCGGAAGTCGAGACCTCGCGCACGAAGTCCGTTCCTTCGTATGTAGGCAGTCCTCGCAGCCGTTCCAGCGCGCTTTCGGGTGATTCGCCCACCGCAATCGTTCCCATCATCACGCCCCTCGAACGCAGCCGTCGCGTAATAGCGCGCGTATCCACTCCGCTTATCCCCAGAACGCCCTGCGACCTGAGAAACTCGTCCAGCGTCATCTCGCTCATCGGGTGGCTGGGCGCGTCGCAGTGCTCCCGCACCACGAAGCCCGACACCTGTATCTCGCGCGACTCGGAGTCCTGCCGGTTGATCCCGTAGTTCCCGATTAGCGGATACGTCGGCACTACGATCTGCCCGGCGTATGACGGGTCGGTGAGTATCTCCTGGTATCCGGTCATAGACGTATTGAAGACGACCTCCCCATGCGTCTGCCGCGAAGTGTCGCCAAACGCAAAGCCGCGATACGCGGAGCCGTCTTCAAGTACGAGGTGGGCGAATTTCCCAATCATTTTTGTTACCGATAGGCCTCTCTTCTATGCAGAACGCGCTCAACAGATACGATCCGTTCATCGTCGCTTATTCGGTACAGAATCCGATAGACTCCCACGCGAAGACTGTAATCTGTTCTAATTCGGAGTCTCTTTGAGTCTAGAGGGCGAGGGTTTTCTGCCAGTTCATCAATATGCTGGCTTACCAAGCGAGTGTAATGCGATGGAAGCCTGGACATATCCCTCATTGCGCGACGTTCCACCTGAATCCTATACATCTATTCCGTTCGCGCGTAATTCGATCTTAGCCTGTTCCCAGGGAACATACTCTCCACTTGACACCCGGATACGGTCCATCTCTTCCATATCCTCGATGTCTTCCAGCAGTTCAAGCAGATCTTCCCAAGTCGCATAGTCAAGCTGCACAGCCTTCTTATTGCCGTCGCAATCAACGACAGTCTGAGCTTTCCGAATCAGTTCATTGACTTGCATCACCCTTCCCTTCCTGCTGTTCTCTGTCTTGCCAAGCCTGATATATGGCTTTCGCCAAGTCAGTTAACCTTCCTCGATGCGTATCCCATTCGTCCGAGGATAGAATGAACTCGATCTTCGTATCAGAGTCTTCGCCTTCTACCAACTTTCCATCTCGCGGCGATGTCAACCATGGAATCTCTTCTCTGATTTGCGTGAAACTGTTCCAGCACAAGCGGAAAGCACGTGGATAGAATCGTATCACCAATTTATCACTCTGAAAGCTCAGGCGTGCATATACATGACCCGATTGACGCCTAGATTCTGGGAGCTTGAAACTAAGCCTCTCACCTCCGGTATTTTCTATGGATTCAGGCCAGTTTTGCTGGAACATAGCCCACACAGAGTTGAAGAAGTTGCGGGATACTCTATATTTATCAGCACGATTAAGCAACATATTCCATTTTTCTACGTCGCTTAGATTTCGCTTTCGCGGTTCCGATGGAGTACCTCCACCATCATGTCCCTCGACTTCGACTCGCTTGGCCAGAATAGTCTTGCCGTCGTGGTTGAAGCCATGGAATGTGAGCAACGAGATATCCATGCTGCTGTTCTCAGCGAGGAACTTCACCATCCGCTCGGTATCGGGGTCAACGCCCAATCCGACTAGAAACATACGCAACGGCTTTAATGACTCCAAGTCCTCAGAGTACTGGCTGTACCAATCCTCAAAATCTTCGATCTTGTCAATATCATACTGACCGGACTTTTCGGATATGTACTCGGCGAGTTCGTCCAAGTCCATGCTGTCAAGACTGGATGCGTAGTCTATAACCTGCGCCACAGCTTCTCTATGCAGTGTGCTACGCTTCAATTCGAAGACGGCTAATTTGCCGTCACCATCCACACCGAGTAGATCAAGAGCACCCCCCTCATTCCGAGTCTGACGCCCTACCAGCGTCAGATCTTCCAACAGGAAATCTGGGCTGTTGACAAGCACGGCTTCAAGGAGTTTTTCAGACTCCATGACATTGACTGAATTCAACTCCTCTATCTGGGAGCCGTCAATGACGCCCATCTTGATTTCTTCCATTTTATTTTCCTCCAATTGGAACACTAACCCGTAACCGCATACTCCAATGTCCTCGGATTCTCGATGCACTCGGATGCGTTCAGTATCTCCAAGCCAATCACGTTACACTGCTCATCGTAGTCTATGATGACGCCCGGCTTGTGTTCGTCGCTTTCCTCGGTTTCCGAGTCGTTCAGCACGATTCTGAGTATGTCCACTTCCTGATCATAGATGATTCTCATGCCGACCTTCCATTCCCATACACGACCTCTCCCCCCACCAGCGTCATCTCCACCCACCCCTTAAGCTTAGCTCCATGCAGCGGCGAATTCTTGCCCTTTGACACGAACTCCTCCGTGTCCACAACCCACTCCGCATCCGGATCAAATATGGTGACGTCCGCCTCCGAACCTGGCCGCAGCGTTCCGATGTCCGAGCGTCCGAGCAGGCTTGCGGGAGCGGTGGTCAGCTTGTCTATCACCAGCGGCAGAGCGATATGCCCGTCGTGGACGAGGGACAGCGACGACCCCAGCGCCGTCTCCAGCACGCTTATGCCCATCGCCGCGTCCTCGAACGTGCATAGCTTTTCCACCCGTCCGTGCGGAGCGTGGTCCGTCGCGATTATGTCAATCACGCCGTCCGCGAGGCCCTGGGCCATCGCGTTCATGTCGGGACGCGCCCTGAGCGGCGGGTTCACCTTTGCATAGGTGTCGTAGGCCTCCTCGCCAAGCGGCTCGAAGGCGCTGCCTCCCTGCCCGCCCATGACCGCTTCGTCGGTCAGCGTAAGGTGGTGTGGAGTTACTTCACAGGTGACGTGGATTCCCGCGTCCTTGGCGCGCCTCACGAGGTCGAGCGTCCCTATCGTCGAGATGTGCGCCAGGTGGATGTGGCCGCCGGTCAGTTGTGCAAGCGATATGTCGCGCGCGACCATCGTCTCCTCAGCGGAGTTGGGCGCGCCCTGCACCCCCAGCCGGTTGGATACCCAGCCCTCATTCATGTGGCCGCCTCTGAACAGGTCCGGCGTCTCGCAGTGGTTGATTATCGGCAGACCGAGGCCGGCCGCGTAGCTGAGCGCCTGGCGCATGATGTTCGAGTCCGCCACCGGGTGGCCGTCGTCGCTGAAGCCGATGCAGCCTGCCTCGGCCAGCTCCATCATCTCCGCTAGTTCCTTGCCCAGCGAGCCTTTGGTGACGCAGCCGATGGGCAGCACCCGGACCGCCCCCTCCGTTCGCGCCCTGTCCAGGACATACTCGACCGTGGCGCGGGTGTGCATCGTCGGCTCGGTGTTGGGCATGGCGCAGACCGTGGTGAACCCGCCTTTAGCGGCGGCGCGAGTGCCGCTGGCGATGGTCTCCTTGTACTCAAGGCCCGGATCGCGCAGGTGGCAGTGGAGATCAATGAAACCGGGCGAAACGACCATACCCGCCGCCTCTATGACGCGAGCGCCATTTGTTGAAGAGATTGACTTCTCCAGGCCCACGACCTTCCCATCGCTGAGAAGCAGGTCGCCAACCATATCAATGTCCTGGGACGGATCTACTATTCTGCCGCCTTTGATGAGTATCTTTTCCACTCACTCTCTCCTAGAAAGCATACATAGCATCGGTCTCACGTAATCGAGAACAGGCAGGTTCTCGTCCCCGTCCCACCAGGTAAATTCAGAGTGTTCCTCATTCAGCACGACCTCGCCATCCCCGTCCGCGCGGAACACATGGTGGACCTGCCCATCATATCTGCTGTCAATTCCCCATAGCTCGCAGCAGTCAAACAGGTATTCCAACTCGGAAGCCACAAGTCCGGTCTCTTCACGCAACTCTCTCGCCGCCGCTGATACGGCCAACTCGCCTTGCTCTATCCCACCGCCCGGCAGATGGAACTCGGTGTCCTGGGGTTCTCGCAGAAGCAGGACTTTCCCGTTTCGCGCGACGATAGAAGTCGCCCTGTAACGAATTAGTCTGTCGCTTGGTTCAGCCATTCAGAGCGTTGAGCCTTTCAAGTATGCCTCGGACGTGGGGATAGACGGGCGTATCGTCCACCATATCCCACCAAGTGAAGCCGTCCACCTCACCCCGAACGGCAACCTCCCCATTGGCCTCCACTTCGTACAGATGATGATTGTTGTACTTGCCCTCGAAGACGAATAGGAATCTTATGGTGGAGGCTTCGAGCCCCGTTTCCTCGTAGAGTTCGCGCGCCGCCGCCACGATTGGGAGTTCGCCCTTCTCTATGCCTCCTCCGGGCAGCGCGTATGTCGGACGCCCCCTGTCGCGCACCACAAGCACACGGTCGTCGCGCCTTACGATGACCGTAGCCCTATGGCGGGGCAGTTCGCCGTCCCAGCCGGGATAGCTGGTAGGCCGCTCTGCGGGCTGATCACTCTGCGATGGCTGAATCATTTACTCGACAATCTCCGCTAACTTCTGTCCGCGCGGAATAGCTGCTCACGCACTGGCGTTGCGACGCCGTACAGCAGCGCCATTCGGATCGCTACGCCGTTCGTCACCTGCTCCTCTATGACCGACCTTGTTCCGTGAGCGACCTCCGGATCTATCTCCACGCCCTCGTTCATGGGCCCCGGGTGCATTACCAGCGCGCCCGGCTTGGCGAGTTCCAGCCGTTCGGCGTTGATGCCGTAGGTCCTGGAATACTCCCTGAGAGAGGGCAGGTGTCCGGCGCGCTGGCGTTCGAGTTGCAGCCTGAGAGCGTAAACCACGTCCGCATCCTCCAGCGCCTTTTCAACGTCTCTCTCTATCTTCACCGAGGCGAAGGGGTGGTCTGGCGCACCCGAGAAACCGTCCAGCATATCTTGGGGAATAAGAGTCGGAGGCGCGCACAGAGTCACTTCCGCGCCCATCTTCGTCAGCCCCCACAGGTTGGAACGCGCCACCCGGCTGTACAGTATGTCTCCCACTATCACCACCTTCAGCCCTTCTACCCGCCCGAAATGTCCGCGCATCGTGTACATATCCAGCAGCGTCTGCGTGGGATGCGCGTGAGTTCCGTCGCCCGCGTTGATGACGCAGGCGTCCAGGTTTCTCGCCAGGAAGTGCGGCGCGCCGGAGTGGCTGTGTCTTATCACGATGATGTCCGCGTTCATCGCCTGGAGAGTCAAGGCGGTGTTGTACAGCGACTCTCCCTTCTCCACGCTGCTTCCCGAACCGGACACGTTGATCACGTCGGCGCTCAGGATCTTTCCCGCCTGCTCGAACGAGACGCGGGTGCGCGTGCTGGCCTCGGTGAACAGCGTTATCACCGTCTTGCCGCGCAGGGTGGGGACCTTCTTGATGTCCCGGTTCATCACATCGCGCATCGCGTCGGCGTTCTGGAACACCTCCTCGATCTCATGGACCGTAAAGTCGTCCAGGTCCAGGACGTGCCTGCGCCCGACCCTGTTTCTCGGTCTGGGAGAGGCGCCGTTGGCTTGCCGCGCGCGGGTTTGCGGACTCACTCTCGTTGTCATGCTTCCTCCTCCCTTGCCAGTATCACCTCGTCGGTCCCGTCTATCTCGGTCAACTTCACATAAACCTGCTCGTCCAGGGAAGTCGGTACATTCTTGCCCACATAGTCCGCGCGAATGGGAAGTTCGCGGTGTCCCCTGTCCACGAGAATGGCAAGCTGAATCTGGCTCGGCCTGCCCAGATCGGTCAGCGCGTCCATAGCCGCTCTCACCGTGCGCCCGGTGTACAGCACATCGTCCACCAGCACCACGGTCCTCCCCTGTATGTCGGGAATGGATGTGGGGCGCATGACGGGCCTGGCACCGGCGGCCACGTCGTCCCTGTACAGTCCGATGTCCAGCATCCCGACAGGTACCTCGACGCCCTCGAACTGTTTCACGAAGTCCGCGATCCTTCGCGCGATTGGAACGCCGCGCGTGTGCATCCCGACCAGCGCTACGCCCTCTGCGCCGCCGTTGCGCTCCATGACCTCGTGAGCGACCCGGATCAGAGCGCGGCGCATCTCATCGCCGGTGAGTATCCGGCGTCGAAATGTAGCTTCCCTTTGTGCCAAACAAAAACCTCTTGCCATGCCGACAAGAGGTACGCGATACGGAGCGGAAGACGTTCCGCGCCTTATTTCGTCCCTTGCCAGCCTCACTGAACCAGCTTAAAGGGCACCAAGACTCAATCCGAATAAGACAAGCCCTACCTAGGCTCAATTCTATGAAAGCGCGACCCGAACTTTCAAGCGCTCCAGAGTTCATTACAGCCATCTATTCTAAGCGAATACCCGGGCAACCGAGGACACAAACCCCATAGACCCGCCATTGCTGATACAATCCTGTCGCTTCATATCGCAAGTTCAAGAGGTGGACAATATGCTCGAACGATTCAAAGTACCCAAAGAAGACGAGATCCATGTGCCGCAAGACGGGCTGCGCGAAACGGTAGCGTCCATATTCGAGAAGATGGGCGTCACGCCCGAAGACTCCGAACTGGGCGCAGATGTCCTCGTCTCCACCGACCTACGAGGCGTGGAGACGCACGGCGTATCCAATATGCTCAGGTCTTATGTGCAGGGATACTCGCAGGGGACTCTCAACCCGATACCCGACTGGAGAGTGGAGCGCGAGTCCGCGGCTACGGCGACCATCAACGCC
Organism: Dehalococcoidia bacterium; assembly: GCA_965202815.1. Taxonomy (GTDB): domain Bacteria; phylum Chloroflexota; class Dehalococcoidia; order Lucifugimonadales; family UBA1123; genus VXRN01. The sequence goes on along the minus strand of CBDBCD010000001.1, from coordinate 148,086 downwards.
GACAGGGGCCTCGCCGTCATACTCGGCCCGAAGGCGATGCAAATTGCCATAGACAAGGCGCGCGACGTGGGCATGGGAGCCGTAACTATGTACAACGCCGGACACTCCGGCGCCATCGGCCATCACGCTATGCTCGCCGCGAAAGCCGACATGGTGGGCATGACCGCCACGGCCGGCGGCCTGCTCGTCCTGCCCACGTTCGGGGCCGAACCCCGCTTCGGAACCAACCCGCTCGCTATCGCCGCGCCCGCGAAGTCCGAGCCGTTCCTGCTGTTCGACGCCGCCACCTCGGCCATCGCGGGCAACAAGCTGGGACTCGCCAGCCGGGTGGGAGCCAACCTGCTCGGCGGCTGGATTTCCGGAACGGACGGCGCCCCGATTCTCGATGAAGTCCCTATGCCCGAGCGCGGCCAATACTACCAGCTGCCTCTCGGCGGAACGCGCGAACAGGGGTCGCACAAGGGCTACGGCTTCAGCCTGATGTCCGAGGTGCTGGCCTCGATGCTCTCCGGCGACCGTCCCTCGATGCTCTCCGGAGGCGGCGCGAGCCATCACTACTTCGCCGCCTACAACATAGAGTCCTTCTGCGACCTGGACGAGTTCAAGCAGAACATGGACGATATGCTGCGCGCGCTGCGCGAGACTCCCCCCGCGCCGGGACATGACCGGGTTATCTATCCCGGCCTCTCGGAGTACGAAGAGGAACAGGAACGGCGCGAGAACGGCATACCGCTCCACAAGGAAGTCATCGAGTGGTTCAGCGACATCTGCGCCGAACTGCAGCTTCCGCCCCTGCGAACGCTGGATTAAGCTGATGAACGAAACGAACCTGGATGCCCCTGCGCCCGACGACTCCCTGTTGGCCTCTATCGAGGCGCGCGCAATCGAGTTGGCGCGAGGCGGTGGTTCAGTCCTGTCCGAGTACTTCGGTGGGAACCTGGACATACAGTACAAAGACGACAACCAGCGGGACCCGGTTACTGACGCCGATCACAATACCCAGGAATTCCTCGTGAAGGGCATCAGCGAGAGTTTCCCCGATCATGACATCCTGGGCGAAGAGGACGACGACTCGCAAGACGGAGATGCGCCCGCCGGAGACTTCCTCTGGGTGTTGGATCCCCTGGACGGCACCAAGAACTTCCTGCACGGTCTCCCCGTTTACGCCTGCTCAGTCGGAGTCTTGTACAGGGGCGAGCCCATCGTGGGCGCGGTCTATACGCCCTGGCCCAAAGGCGGCGGGGTCGTGCATCACGCCCGCAAAGGCGGAGGGGCGTTCACCGACGGAGCGCCCATCAGCGCGGTCGAATTAGATTCGCCGCAAGCTAATCAGCTAATCACGGTGCCCGGTATGTTCGACAGGCTGTACAACTTCGACGCTCCGATGCGAGGCAAGACCGGAGATCCCAGGGTTACCGGCTCGATTGCCTACGAACTCATCATGGTCGCGCGGGGCATTACACAATATATGTACACCTCCAACCCGCACCTCTGGGACATTGTGGGCGGCGTGGCGGTTGCGATGGAAGCCGGCTCCGCGCTCATGGTCGGACAGCGACGCGCCGGCCCCATGGGGATGTTCCCGTCTCTGCACTGGCGCGAATCGAGCGCGCTCATAGATAACTGGAGCAGTGGCGAGACAAAAGTCCGCGACCTCAGGCGCTGGGCGCGACCGCTCATCCTCGGAAGTCCGCCCGTCGCCCGCTTCGTGTCGGAAAACCTGGGCTGGAAGCGCAATCCTCGTCTCTGGCTGCGTATGTGGCAGAGACGCAGGCGCGCGCCGAGAGCCAGAAGCTAAGGACTTACCAGCCGTTGGATTGAACGCCGCTGTTGTGTAAGATTGACACTATGAGCAACGATAAAAAAGGACTGGCGATACTCGGTTCCACAGGCTCGGTGGGAACCCAGACTCTCGACGTAGTTCGGACATTCCCCGACCTATTCGACGTCGTCGGACTGGCCTGCAACCGCAATGTCGAATTGCTGAGTGAACAGGTACGGGAATTCCGGCCCAGATACATACACTGCAACGGCTCTGAGGATGAGAAATCCCGCCTGCTCACGAAAGGCGTCACTGAGCGCGACCTGACGGATCTGGTCTGCCAGGACGAGGTTGACGTGGTGGTAACCGCTACGACCGGAGACGTTGCGATAGCCCCGACCCTGGCCGCTATCTCAGCCCGCAAGCAGATCGCTCTCGCCAACAAGGAAACCATCGTAATGGCCGGCGAAATGGTCACCTCGGCGGCGCACTCCGAGGGCGTTGACCTGATGCCGTTGGACAGTGAACCGAACGCGATATGGCAGTGCATTCGGGGCGAACGCGCCACCGTGTCCAGGTTGATCATCACGGCCTCCGGCGGCGCTTTCAGGGACACACCCCTGAATCAACTGTCCTCAGTTACCCCCCGGCAGGCGCTGAGGCACCCGACATGGAGTATGGGGCAGAAGATCACCGTTGACTCCGCCACACTCATGAACAAGGCATTCGAGGTAATCGAGGCGCGCTGGCTGTTCGGTATGCCCTGGGACGACATCGAGATTGTGATTCACCCTCAGAGCATCATTCACTCCATGGTCGAATTCGTGGACGGCTCGGTCAAAGCCCAGATGAGCAAACCCGACATGCGTCTTCCAATTCAGTATGCCCTGCTCTACCCCGACCGCCTGGACAATCCAAAGATTGATCGGTTCGATCCACTTGCCACCGCATCCCTGACGTTCCAGGACTGGGACCGGGACCGCTATCCCTGCTTCGACATGGCAATCGGATTCGCAAAGCGCGGAGGCACTTGGCCCGCGGCCCTCAGCGGCGCGAATGACGCCGCTGTGGACTCCTTTCTCAATGGACGGATCGGCTTTCTGGAAATCGAACAGGTCATACGCGCCGCCCTCGACGGTCACGACAGCGTCCCGGATCCGGATCTATCCGACATCATCCGAGCAGGACAGGACGGGCATGACAGGGTACGCGATCTGGTGAGGTCATAGCATGTTTGGACTGCCGTCCTGGCTGCTCATAGTTCCGGTGCTGGCCTTCCTGATCTTCGTTCACGAACTCGGACACTACCTGGCCGCGAAGCGATTCGGCATAAAGGTCCTCGAGTTCGGCTTCGGCTTCCCTCCCCGCATGTTCGGAGTCCGATACGGCGAGACCCTATACTCCATAAACTGGATACCTCTGGGCGGATTCGTAAGGATGCTGGGCGAGGACAACGCCGCGGGTACCCCAGACTCCGCCGAACAGGCCCGGCTCGAATCTGAAGACCCTGACCCCGACAGCGGACGCCGTTTCACGGACCAGACCCCGCTCAAGCGCGCCATCGTGCTTGTAGCCGGTTCATTCATGAACTTTCTCACTCCGCTGGTCATATTCAGTATCATCTTCCTATTCCCGCGCGACGTCCCTGTCGGAACGGTATCCATCAGCGGCGTAGCACCCAGGTCCCCCGCCGCCGAAGCTGGAATCAGGCCCGGAGACCAGATCCTCGCCGTCAACGGGGAACGGGTCAGAAACCATTACGAACTGATCGAAAGAGTCAACGATAGCCTGGGAAATGAGACCGAACTCAACATACGGCGCGGCTCCATAGTATCCGGGCTTGGGCAGTCCCCCGAATTCTCGGTCGTCGAGACCATAACCGTCGTACCCAGATCGAATCCCCCAAGTTTCCATGTAGTGGAAACTGTCACCGACCCTCAGACCGAAGTCAGTCTCCGGGAAGCGCGTCGGTACGACGGACAGCTAAAAGTGGGCGATACGCTGAGCCAGGGCGCCGTCGGAGTCATAATAGGCACAGGCAATGTCCGCTTCGTCAAGGAACGGCAGCCCCCGCTCCAGGCCGTCCCAAGCGCGGCGGGCCGGATATGGGAGATACTCACATCCACCGTGAACGCGTTCCAACAATGGGCTGGCGGCGGTCCCAATCCGGGTTTCACAGGCCCCATAGGCATAGCGCAGGTCACCGGAGAGGTCGCGGAAGCGTCCGATCAATATGGCCTGACCATCTTCTTCGAGTTGGTCGCGTTCCTCAGCATCAGCCTGGGTATAATAAACATCCTGCCCATTCCGGCCCTGGACGGAGGGAAACTAGTCTTTGTAGTGATAGAATGGATACGCGGAGGAAAGCGCGTCTCGCCGAGAAAAGAGGGCCTGGTCCACCTGGTGGGGTTCGCGGTCCTCATCGGGCTGATACTCGTGGTCAGCTTCTTCGACATAACCCGAATCTTGTCCGGTGAAAGCCTTATACCCTAAGCTCTTAGACAAGCGAACAGGCAGTAACACAGTCCTCTGGAAGTGGGAGCTTACCCAGCATGATTAAGCGAAGAGTTACGAAAGCGCTCCATGTTGGCGACGTCAAGATTGGCGGCGACGCGCCAATTTCGGTCCAGTCTATGACCAAGACCGACACACGCGACGTGGCCGCCACCGTTCGGCAGATAAGGGAACTCGAAGAGGCCGGATGCGAGATAATCCGCTCCGCGGTCCCCGACATGGAAGCCGCCGAAGCGCTGGCCGACATAAAGCGACAGATACGAATCCCACTGGTGGCCGACATCCACTTCCACTACCAACTCGCTCTGAAAGCGCTCGAAAGCGGCGTGGACTGCCTGCGACTGAATCCCGGAAACATCCGCGACCGCGAGAAGGTCGAACTGGTTGTCAGGGAGGCAAAGGCGCGAGGAGTGCCAATCCGCATAGGCGTCAACTTCGGAAGCCTGCCCCCCGTCGGAGGAATCGGCAAGACGCGCGGCCTCTCCCGCCACAGAGACGGCGTTAATATGCTCGCGAAGGGCGCGGGCGATGATGACGAATACTCCGTAGTTGATCACATGGTCGCAACCGGCCTCTGGGAGATTGGAATACTCGAAGACCTCGACTTCGACCTGATCAAGATATCCCTTAAGGCGTTCGACATTGACACCACCGTCGAGTCGTACAGGCGAATGGCGAAGCTCGTCCCCTACCCTCTGCACCTGGGCATAACCGAGTCCGGCACCGCCAAATCAGGTAGCATTCGCAGCGCAATCGGACTTGGCGCCCTCCTCTACGACGGCATAGGCGACACGATCCGCGTGTCCCTGAGCGACGACCCTGTTGAAGAGGTCTATACCGGTTTCGAGATTCTAAAGTCGCTTGAACTGCGAAAAGAGGGCGCGGTTCTGGTCGCCTGTCCATCCTGTGGCAGGGCGGACGTGGACGTGGTGAGCCTCGCCAATGCAGTGGACGATATGCTCAAGAAGACCAAGTCCCCGATCAAGGTCGCCGTCATGGGATGCGAGGTGAACGGACCGGGCGAGGCGAAGGACGCCGACGTTGGAATCGCCGCCGGCGCCGGGCGCGCCATCATCTTCCGCAAGGGCCAGAAAGCCCGGATAGTCGCCGAGGCCGAAATGCTGTCCGCGCTAATGGAAGAGGTTGACAAGGCTGAAGCCGAGATGCTGGCGCCTATCTCCTGACCCTGAACAATCGAACAATTAAGGACTCCAAAGTTAGCAAGGAATGAAACCATGAGAATGTCCCGGGCTTTCGGCAAGACACTGCGAGACGATCCCGCCGAAGCCGAACTGGATAGCCACAAGTTGATGCTCAGGGCCGGCATGATCCATCAGACGATGATGGGCGTGTACAGCTATCTGCCTCTCGCCTGGAGGTCCATCAGAAAGATCGAGGAGATCATCCGAGAGGAGATTGACGCGGCCGGCGGCCAGGAACTTCACATGTCCATGCTCCAGCCACGAGAGATCTGGGAGCGGTCCGGGCGCGACGAGCAGTATGGCCCCGACATGATGCGCCTCTCGGACCGCCGCGACAGGCGAATGGTGCTCGCGCCGACATCCGAAGAACTCCTGACGAACATCGTCAAGGCGAACGTGCTCAGCTACCGCGATCTGCCCGTCACGCTCTACCAGATCCAGACCAAATTCCGCGACGAGCCGAGGCCGCGCGCCGGGCTCATCCGCGTCCGCGAATTCGACATGAAGGATGCCTACAGCTTCGACGCCGACCAGGACGGGCTGAATGAGAGCTACGACGCAATGGTCGAGGCGTACAAGAACATATTCTCGCGCTGCGGACTCGATCCTATCATCGTCGAAGCGGACTCCGGCGCGATTGGCGGCAGAGACTCCCAGGAGTTCATTCTGCTGGCCGACGGCGGCGAGGACACCATCATCCTCTGCGCCGACTGCGACTACGCCGCCAACGCCGAAAAGGCTGAGTTCACCAAGCCGGCTATGCCCATGGAAGCCCCGCTCCCGATTGAGGAAGTCCATAGCCCGGGCGTCAAGACGATAGACGAACTCTGCGACTTCCTGGACATCCCGCAGAGCAAGACCATCAAGGCCGTGTTCTATATAGTGGACGGCGAGCTGATATTCGTGGTCATTCGTGGAGACCTGGAAGTCAACGAGATCAAGCTGAGCAACGCGCTGGATACCCCGGCCGAGTTGCGCCTAGCTTCACCCGCTGAGGTAGCCGAAGCCGGAATCGTCGCCGGCTCCGCGTCCCCGGTCGGCTTGGACGTAAGAACGGTCGCCGACGACTCGATCAATCTCGGCGCCAACTTCGCGGTCGGCGCCAACTTCGACGACTATCACCTGCTCAACGCCAACGTCGGTCGCGACTTCACGCCGGAGGTCGTCGCCGACATCGCGCTCGCCCAGGAAGGCTATCAGTGCCCAAAGTGCGACGGAACGCTTGCCGAGCGACGCGGTATAGAGGTCGGACACGTCTTCAAGCTGGGCACACGTTACAGCGAAAAGCTGGACGCGCAGTATCTGGACAGCGGTGGCGAGCGCCATCTGATCATCATGGGATGCTACGGCATAGGCGTCGGACGGCTTCTCGCCGCAGCTATCGAGCAGAACCACGACGAAGCGGGCATCGTATTCCCAACCCCGATTGCCCCCTACGACGTTCATCTGGTGGGTCTCAATACGAACGTGAACGAGGTCGTGGAGTCTGCCGATTCGCTGTACGACCAACTCAGCCAGGCCGGTCTGTCGGTGCTGTTCGACGACAGGAACGAGTCCCCGGGCGTCAAGTTCAACGACGCCGACCTCATCGGACTGCCCGTCCGTGTCGTGGTGAGCAGGCGCAATCTCAATCAGGGCGTGGCCGAGATAAAGACGCGGAGTTCGTCCGACGCCGAATCGGTAGCGCTTGAAGAAGCGGTCGAGAGAGTGAAGGAGCTAATCGGGGCGCAGTCGGGATAGGAAGTAGTCCGCGACGCGGGCGGCGTACTCCTCCTTGTTCTCCAGAAAGCCCTCTACGTGCGCCGGGCCCTCGATGACCCACAACTCGCTGCCCTCGGGCGCGGCGTCGAACACCCTGTGGCTCTGTTCGGGCGGCACTCGGGGGTCGTCGGTCACGTATATCACCATCACCGGGTAGTCCAGCGTGGAGACTGCCCTTTCGGGCGACATATCCTCCATGCTTATGTCGAACAGCGCACGCGCCAGGTAGGTCACGCAAGGGGCGAAGGCGGGAACAATCCAGCCGGGCAGCGGCGTCCTCAGAGCGGTCTCGCGCAGCGTCATGTCGGAGGCGTTCGCGTATGGCGCGTCCAGCAGCAGCGCGCCCACGCCGGGCTCGTCCGCCGCCGCCAGCGCCGCAGTAGCCGCGCCCATCGAGAACCCAAGCAATCCGATGTCCGAGGGCGCGACTCCCCTGGTCAACAGGTAGTCGTAAGCGCCCAGCGCGTCCAGACGCTCATGCCAGCCGCCCGACACCCTGTCCCCCTCCGACGCCCCGTGAGCGCGAAGGTCGAACAGCAGCGCCCCGAACCCGCGTCGGTTCAGCATAGCGGCGAGTTCGGTCATGCCATCCCCTGTCCGCCCCGCGCCAATCCCGTGCGCGAATACTATGGACGGCATCCCGTCCCCGCTGGGCAAATGCCAGCCGTCCAGCGTTACATCTCCGCGCCGCGACATGAATTTCACGCTCTCGAACTCAATTCCGTAGTCGGAGGGACTATCAGCGAGTTCAGGCTCCTCGACCTTCGTCAAGCCTGACGCGATCATATACGAAGCAAGGAGGTACAGGATGGAGAGAATCAACGCTCCCAGAATGACCAAGACAACTAGAATCAGTGGACTACGCTCCGGCGTTTTGGCTATATACAACGTCAATCGGCAGGGAACCGATTATAGCATCGCCCCGGCCGGATCGCTCTTCAAGTCAACCACCGTATTCCGATAGAATCCAATTGAATGGCGTCACGCCAAGGAGGACTGACATGAGCGGAATATGGCCCGGTGACACGAGATGCGTGGTGATGCTCGGCTTCGACATAGACGGCGTATCCAGCGCGATCAACCGCGATCCCGCCTCAGCCAACCTGCCCAGCCTCATGTCCGCGCGAGAGTACGGCCCTTCCGTCGCCACGCCCAGGATACTCGACCTGCTTGAGCGATACGGCCTCCCGGCCAGCTTCTACATCCCCGGCTACGTGGCGGAAACGCACACCGAGTTGGTGAAGGACATCCACGCTCGCGGACATGAAGTCGCCCATCACGGCTATATGCACGAGCCGCCCGCCACTCTCGCGCGAAATGAAGAGGCCGATGTCCTGGACAGGGGAATAGAAATCCTGGCCGGTCTCACCGGCGAGGCTCCCGCCGGATACCGCTCCCCAAGCTGGGAGCTCAGCGAACATTCCCTCGAACTGCTCGCCGACCGCGACTTCATCTACGACTCCAGCCTGATGGGAGACGACATCCCATACATCGTCAACGTGGATAATCGAACAATCGTAGAAATACCCGTCCACTGGGAACTCGACGACGCGCCCTACTTCAGTTACGCCCCCTCGCTCGGAGCGCGATTCCCCATGTCCGGCCCAAGCCACGTTTACGATGTATGGTCGTCGGGATTCGAGGGCGCCTACCACTACGGACGCGCCTTTGTGCTCACCATGCACCCCCACGTCATAGGCCGACCCGGGCGATTGCGAATGCTCGAACGGCTTATAGGATACATCCGGGAATTCCCAGGGGTCGAATTCGCCCGCGCCGTTGACGTAGCGCGGCAGTGGGCCACGAACACATCTGATGAATAAACCTGCGTCAACGATAGCTGCCCTGGTTCCGACGACGGGCGAGTTCGAGGCGTTCGTCAGAGCAATGGAATCGCTCGGCTGTCACGGCGTACCCCGCAGCGTCGGACGAATCCCCTGCCTCTCATACTGGAGCGGGCGACTGCTCGTGGCCCAGGGCGGTCTCGGCAAGGTGGATTTCGCGGTCAGAACGCTTCACTTGATAGAGCGCGGCCCGCCTCTGGATGGGCTGATTTGCCTTGGAACCTGCGGCGCGCTCGCCCCGGAACTGGCTATCGGAGACATCGTTGTCGCGACCGAGACCATAGAACACGACTTCAATCGCAAGCTCACGGAAGGCCCGATTCCCAGATTCCAGAGCGACCCGGCGCTTCTGAGCGCGTTCCAGGCCGCCGGGTCTTCCCTGCCCGACGGCGTCCCGGTCGCATACGGCCCCATAGCCTCTGGCGATGAAGGCATTGATTCCTCGGCGAGGGCCAAAGAGTTGATAGACGGAACCGGCGGAATCGTCGCCGCCTGGGAGGGCGCGGGCGGAGCGAAGGCGTGCGCTTTCGCCGGAGTCCCATATATTGAAGTCCGCTGCGTCAGCGACCTCGCCGACGAAGACGCCATGACAGACTACCGCGCGAACACCCCACCCGCCATGGGCAACCTCGCGCAGTTCATCGTCCACGCGCTCCACCAAACGCCGCTACCCTGCTATGATTCGGATTAGTCAGCGCGAGTCGAGGCGCCTTGGGAGGATCACACTATGGCAGAAGAATCTGGGTCGGTGGGCATACTGACTCACATCGGCATAGACGTTGCCGATCTCGAGCGCGCGGAGGCGTTCTATTCCGCGTTGCTGGGTATCGAGCGAGCTCAGGCGTGGGACCAGTATCTCGCGTTCAAACCCCTGCCCGGCGGACTGACAGTCTATCTTCAGCGCGTCCCCGAAGAGAAAACCAGCAAGACCCGGCTGCATATGGACCTGACGGTGCCGAACGTGCCTGCCGCGCTGGCGAGGGTGGAGGCGCTCGGTGGAAGGGCGCTCAGGGATTTCATCGAGCCGGGAGAAAATCTGGCCGTAGTCGCCGACCCGGACGGCAATGAGTTCTGCCTGATCACCGGATAGGCGCTTTCAATTCTGCTGGTGCGGTCGCCGCGCCAATGATGGTAAAATGCAATCTGCGAGCCGTAACAGCCCAGATTAGTACTGCGAGAAGGTGAGAAACAGCCTCGATGACTACGGAAACAGCCCCGGCAAAACCGGAATACAAAGTTGTAGGAACGCGACCGATCCGACACGATGGCGCGGACAAAGTAACCGGCAAGGCCGTTTACGGAACAGACCTCAATCTGCCCGGTATGCTCTGGGGCAAGGTGCTGCGGAGCCCCCACGCCCACGCCCGCATCAAGTCGCTCGACACCTCCAGGGCCGAGGCCCACCCGGAAGTCAGGGCTGTCGCGACCTTCAAGGATCTCGCCAACGTCGAGGACCGAATCGAGGAAGTCGGCGAGGATGTTTACACCAGTATGAAGTACATCCGGGACAACATACTCGCCTCCGACAAGGCTCTCTACAAGGGACACGCCATCGCCGCTGTCGCCGCCTCTTCGCCCCACGCGGCGGAGGAAGCCCTCGACCTTATCCAAGTCGAATACGAGGTACTCAAGCCCGTAACCGACGTCGAGTCCGCGCTGGCCCCCGACGCGGCGATCCTCCACGACCACATGACCACCGCCAGCCTCGGCGACGACTCGCCGACTGGCACAAACATAGCCAGCCATCAGCAATTCGTCCTCGGAGACGTTGCCGCCGGATTCGACCAGGCGGACGTTGTCGTCGAGCGCGAATTCAGGACAAAGTCGGTCCACCAGGGTTACATCGAACCTCAGAACGCCACCGCCGACTGGAACTCCGACGGAAAAGTGACGGTCTGGTGCTCCAGCCAGGGACACTTCGGAATACGAGACACCACCGCGACCGTTCTGGGAATCCCTGTTTCGCAGATCAAGGTAGTCCCACTCGAAATAGGCGGCGGATTCGGAGGAAAGCTCGCCAGTTACTTGCAGCCTGTGGCTGCCGTCCTATCCCGCAAGTCCGGCTCTCCCGTGAAGATGTATATGACAAGAGCCGAGGTATTGGAAGCTTCAGGCCCGACTTCCGGATCCCATGTCCGCGTGAAGATTGGAGTCACTAACGAGGGCAAGATCACGGCTGCCGAGGGTTACCTGGCTTTCGAGGCGGGCGCGTACCCGGGTTCGCCGATAGGCGGCGCGACGGCCTGCATGTTCTCGCCATACGACATCGAAAACGTGCATATAGACGGCTACGACGTCGTTACCAACAAGCCCAAGACGACCGCGTACCGCGCTCCCGGCGCCCCGCTCGGCGCGCTGGGCGTCGAAACCGTCATTGACGAAATCTGCGGCAAACTTGGCATCGAGCTAACCGATTTCAGGATGCTCAATGCCGCGAGAGAGGGCACTCGCCGCGTGGACGGCGTTGTCAACGGTCGAATCGGCATGGTGGAGACCGTCGAGGCTGTCCGTAACCACCCACACTTATCCCAGCCGCTCGGCGAGTCAGAAGGCAAACTCAGGGGACGTGGTCTGGCATTCGGATTCTGGCGCAACAACGCCGGGCCTTCCAACGTCGTGGCCGGTGTAACTCCTGACGGCAAAGTGACCCTCAACGAAGGCTCCGTGGACATCGGCGGCTCACGCCCCGCCGTCGCGCAGCAACTCGCCGAGGTACTCGGCATCCCTGTCACGGACGTCAATCCACAGGTCATGGACACCGACTCCATCGGATACACATCCAACACCGGCGGAAGCGGTGTAGCGTACAAGACCGGTTGGGCCGCCTACGAAGCCGCCCAGGACATCAAGAGGCAGCTTATAGAACGCGCCGCCCTCCTATGGGAAACCGACAGCGATAACGTCGAGTACGACGACGCAGTTCTCAGGCACAAGTCCGATCCTGAATTGAGCGTCACCTTCAAGGAAATCGCTCCGAGCCTCAACGCCACCGGAGGTCCCGTGGTGGGACGTGGAAGCGTAAACCCCATGAGAGGTGTGGGAGGTTCATACGCCGCCAATCTGGTTGACCTGGAAGTTGATCCGGAGACCGGCAAGGTTGATATTCTCCGGTTTACCGCGTTCCAGGATGTCGGCACGGCGGTCCACCCGTCCTACGTCGAAGGGCAGATACAGGGTGGCGCGGTTCAGGGCATTGGATGGGCGCTCAACGAAGAGTATTACATGAGCGATGACGGCCAGATGCTCAACGCCACGCTGCTCGACTATCGTATGCCCACCAGCCTCGATGTACCGATGATCGAAGCGGTAATCGTCGAAGTCCCTAATCCCGGGCACCCATTCGGAGTGCGTGGAGTCGGCGAAGCCAACATTGTCCCTCCCCTGGCCGCGATTGCGAATGCGATCCACGACGCCACAGGAATACGACCGGACGAACTGCCAATGAATCCGGCCGCGATAGTCCGTGCGCTAAGTAGCAAAGAAAGCGAATAAGTCAAACATCACCGTCATTTGTATGTTGAAGATTCCTTCCCCCTTGATGGGGGAAGGCTAGGATGGGGGTGAAACCTCAACTAAAATTCAGTCATTCCCGCGAAAGTGGGAATCCAGTGGTCGTAGAAGACCGCGACAACACTCAAGTAAATCAAAAATAGCGAGGAGTATCGGAAATGGCGAAACAGTTTCAGTTCGACGTGGACGCCCGACGCCAGCTCATGGACGGCATAGATACTATGGCCGCGGCGGTGGGCGCTACTCTTGGGCCAGGCGGAAGAAATGTTGTTCTGGATAAGGAGTTCGGGCCTCCACATATATGCAGCGACGGCGTTACGATTGCCAAGGAAATAGAGCTCGAGGAGCCCTTCCCCAATATGGGCGCCCAGCTCCTCAAGGAAGCCGCGAGCAAGACGAACGACGATGTCGGCGATGGCACGACCACCTCGACCGTCGTTGCCCAGGCTATGATTCGCGACGGCTTCAAGAATCTCGCGGCCGGGGCCAACCCCATGGCGGTCAAGCGCGGCATCGAATTGGCGGTCGCCGGCGTAAGAAGCGAGATCCGTGATATGGCTCGTCCAGTGAATGGCAGGGAGCAGATCGGGCAGGTTGCGGTGCTTTCAGCCCACGACCCGGAGATGGGGGAACTCATCGCCGACGTCATGGACAAGGTCGGACCGCAGGGCATCATCACCGTGGAAGAGTCGAAGGGTCTCGACTACGAGATTGACTTCGTAGAGGGTATGCAGGTGGACCGAGGATACCTGTCCCCTCACTTCGTCACCAACAAAGACAGAATGATCGCCGAGATCGAAAATCCGCGCATTCTGCTGACCTCGGAGAAGGTCTCCGCGGTCAGCGACCTGCTTCCCCTGCTGGAGCAGGCGTCACAGGTCTCCAGGGACCTCGTAATCATCGCCGAGGACGTAGATGGAGAAGCGCTTGCCACTCTCGTGGTCAACAATCTGCGCGGCACTCTCAACTGTCTGGCCATCAAGGCCCCCGCCTTCGGCGAACGCCGCAAGGCAATCCTGGATGATATGTCCGTGCTGTTCGGCTGCCAGGTCATAAGCGGCGAATCGGGCCGCAGCCTCGATTCGGTCACTGTCGCCGACCTCGGAACCTGTGGCCGAGTCATCGCCGACAAGGACAACACCACGTTCGTCCAGGGCGGCGGCTCGGAGGCCGACATTCAGGCGCGAATCGGCCAGATACATAACCAGGCCGCCGAAACCACATCCGACTACGACAGGGAAAAGCTCGAAGAGCGCGCGGCCAAGCTGGCTGGCGGTGTTTCCGTGCTTAAGGTCGGAGCCGCAACCGAGATCGAACTCCGCGAAAAGAAACAGCGTCTCGAAGACGCTCTGTCCGCCACCAGAGCGGCCATGGAAGAAGGCATCGTGCCGGGTGGAGGCACCGCCCTTCTGAGAGCCGCGCAGAGAGCGGCGGCCAAACTGGAAGCGTCCGGCGACGAGCGCACCGGCGTGAACATAGTCCTCACCGCCGCCGAAGAGCCGGTCAGGGTAATCTCACGCAATGCCGGACTGACCGGAGAGGTCGTCCTGCACCAGATTTCCTCGGCTGAGGACGACTTCGGATTCGACGCCGAAACTGAGCGTTACGGCGACATGTACGAACTTGGCATCATTGACCCCGCTAAGGTGACGAGGTCCGCCCTCGAGAACGCCGCAAGCGTGGCGGGTATGGTTCTCACGACCGAGTCGCTCATCACCGAACTCAATCCTATGCCGCTGCCGGCGCCCTACGACGATTAAACCCGTCGTACCCAACCAGCCGATAGTCCCCTCTCCCGTGATGGGAGAGGGCTAGGGTGAGGGTGATTCACGCAGCTTCGCAATGGCAGACCCTTTTTCATTCCGATTAGGGTCTGCTATTTTATAACGGACAACCAACACGAACGAAAACCGTGTGCGCAACCTGCCGCGTATCTATAGTGAGGTACGTCGAGATGTCTGAACAAACTGAAGCAGCCGCAATACGTGATTCCGGCGCCGACAACGACGCCACCATACAGGTCAAGGGCGTCACCAAGCGATTCGGTCCGCGCGTCGCGGTTGACAATCTCTCTTTCGATGTCAAAAGAGGCGAGATCGTAGGCTTCCTCGGCCCCAATGGGTCCGGTAAGACCACGACGATGAGGATGCTCACCTCGTACTACACGCCGGACATAGGAAATATCTCTATCAACGGCATGGACACACAGGAAAACGACATAGTCACGCGAGAGGCCATCGGGTATCTGCCCGAAAACAACCCCCTTTACGAAGATATGCTCGTTTCCGAGTATCTGGCCTTCGTCGCCGAACTGCGCGGTCTGACCGGAGACGACCGCCGCCGCAATCTCGACCTCACGGTTGAAGAGACCGGCATTCAGGAAGTCTTCTATCGCCCGATTTACGAACTGTCCAAGGGCTACCACCAGCGCGTCGGCCTCGCGCAGGCTATACTGCACAGGCCCTCCGTCCTGGTTCTCGACGAACCCACCGAGGGACTCGACCCCAACCAGCGAATCACCATCCGCGATCTGATCCGACACCTGGGCGGCGAAAGGACAGTGCTGCTAAGCACCCACGTCATGCAGGAAGTAGAGAACACCTGCGAGCGCGTTTTGGTGATCAGCCGCGGAAAGCTGGTTGCCAACAGTCCCGTGCGGGACCTCCTCCAGCAGGCGCTGGAACTCAGAAGAGTCCATCTGAGGTCGAAGGAAACGGAATAGAGTCCGGCCTGGCTAAGATCGAAGGCATTTCAAGTGTCCAGAGCGAAGGCATCCAGGACGGCAGAAAACGTTATCTTCTGTCGGTGACCGCCGAATCCGACCCCCGTCCCGACATATTCCAGATGGCAAAATCGAATGACTGGGTCCTGTGGGAACTGCACGAAGAGCGTCCTCGCCTCGAAGATGTGTTCCACGGTCTGACGGCTGAAACCACTACTGCGGGAGAGGTTTCCTAGTAAATGAGCTCACCACTGTTCGCTCTTGTCAAGAAGGACATCAAGAGTTACTTCGACCAGCCCGCCGCGTACATTCTTATTGTGCCATTCGTCGCGGTTCTCTCCTACGTATTCTTCAGCCAGGCTCTTCTGAACGCTGAGGCGTCTCTGCGCCCGCTGTTCACCGTTGACTTCCAGATAGACAACCCCTCCCTTCCCTGGCTGCTGGCTATCTTCGTTCCGGCGGCGACTATGAAACTTCTCGCCGAGGAAAACAGGGACGGCACTCTGGAACTTCTGCTTACCCATCCGATACGCGGATGGATAGTTCTGTTGTCCAAGTTTCTATCGGGCTTCGTGTTCGTCGCCTTCTCGATTCTTGCTACCATCGGCATACCGATAGCTGTCCAGACCGCCGGAAACCTAGACATAGGCGCCGCGGTCGGTCAATACGTCGGCAGCCTGTTCCTTGCGGCCTCCTTCGTATCAATCGGCCTGTTCACGTCGAGCCTGACCCGAAATCAGGTAGTAGCCTTTATTCTGGGCCTCTCCTTCACGATGCTCCTGATGATCATGGGGCTGGACATCGTTGCCGTCACCCTGCCTCAGCGACTCGCCTCACTCTTGCAGGACCTAAGTCCGGTGACTCACTTCTCCAGCGTCGCAAGGGGTGTTATACACCTGAGAGACGTCCTCTACTTCATAGCCCTCATCTCGACTTTCCTGAGCGCGACCTTCCTGATCATCCGAGGCAGGACTCTCAGCCACAAGTCAACTCAGTACCGCAACCTTCAACTGGGGACGGCCGGCTTGATCGTATTCAGCATACTCATCGGTTGGTCCG
The DNA here is from genome assembly GCA_965202815.1 of Dehalococcoidia bacterium. Taxonomy (GTDB): domain Bacteria; phylum Chloroflexota; class Dehalococcoidia; order Lucifugimonadales; family UBA1123; genus VXRN01. The sequence goes on along the minus strand of CBDBCD010000001.1, from coordinate 131,712 downwards.
GCAACTCAATCGAGGGCAGATTCGATCTCACCGAAGACAGGCTGTTTACGATCAGCCCCGCTACTGCTGACCTAGTTGCGGACCTGGATGACATCCTTACATTGGAATTCTACGAATCACGCGAGCCGGCCGTGCCGATTGCCCTGGCAACACGCGATATCGGGGACTTCCTGGAAGACTTCGCGGCCGGATCGGATGGCAAAGTCAAGCTCGTAAGAAGGTATCCCGAGGAAGATGAGGACGAACTCCGCAAGGCGCAGATTGCGGGAGTGCCGCCCAGGCAGTTTAACGTCCGCAGCCAGGGTGAACTTCAGATCAAGGCCAGCTACCTCGGCCTGTCCATGACCTATGTGGACCAACGGGAGACTATTCCGTTCATCAACAGCTTCGACGGATTCGAGTATCGTCTGGCTTCCCTGATCAACAGGATGGTCGAGGACCAGAAGAAGTCTGTCGTCTTCCTTACCGGACACGGCCAGGCGGGCCCGTCAGGCGGCTACCAGACCTTCTCCGCCCTGCTTACCGACGCCTATGAGGTACGGGAGATAAACGCTTCCGAAGATCCCGCGATTGACCTGTCCGGCGTTGACGTCCTCATTATCGGAGGCCCCACACAGGCCATCCCCGATGAGGCTTCCGAAGCCGTATATAACTACGTGGCGAACGGCGGGAAGGCGCTGCTTCTGATTGACTCCATACTGGTGGACCAGGCCCAGCTGATTGCCGGCGAAAATCGTTACAGCTTCAGGGACTTGGCCGAACGGTTTGGAGTAGTAGTCGAAAAGGACCTCGTGTTCGACCTCCAAGCCAACGAAACCCTGTCATTCGGGACCCAGGTAGGAAGTGTTTTCCTGCCCTACCCGTACTGGGTGCGCGCGCCTGTCATAGACAAGAAAGTGGCGGGCAATGTCGAGTCGGCGGTACTGCCCTGGGCAAGTTCACTGGGAATCGTCGAGTCCCAGCGTGAACTCATCGAAGTGATCCCAATTCTGGAAACCAGCGAATTCGCCGCGATTGATTTCACATATCGCGACCTGAGACCGAATTCCACCGTCTTCGAGGAGATTACGCCGGACAACCTGGTACAGAGTCTGGTAGCCGTCGCAATAGCCGAGAAATCCGATGACGACCGGGAAGCCTACAGGCTGGTCGTAGTCGGCGACTCCGGCTGGCTCACAGACGCGGTCGTCTCTCGTTCGCAGGAAAACGTCGCTCTCGCCCTCAATCTGGTTGACTGGCTTGCGCAGGAAGACAGACTCGCGTCCGTTCGATCCAAGGTAGTCTCTTCGCGTGATCTGCTCTACTCTTCTCCCACCCACGAGAACGCCGCGCGCTGGATTAACATTGCCGGAGTGCCTCTGATATTCATTCTGTTCGGCGCGATTCGATCCGTCAGAAGGCGGAGGTTCGGATTCACTCTGTACGGCCAGACCGCGGGAGGTAGAGCCGCCAGAAGACGCGCCGAGTCCGACCAGGAGGAAGAAGAGTGAAAAGCAGGCAGGTTGGATTCGTCCTGATGGCCCTGATAGCGGTCGGCATAGCCGGGCTCGTGTTTCGGATTGTTGCGGGCGGCTCTGACGAGGTCATACTCGAAGGGCTGGTGCAGGTTTCGTCTCAGGCCAGCGACCGCGTGCTCGTCGAGGGGGATGGCTTCACGACAGAGCTTCAGCGCTTGGGAGAAGCCGAGCAGGGGGCATGGTTCGTTGACGACCAGCCCGTGTTCGAACCCTGGCTTCAGCAGTTCTGGCAGGGAGTTGACGATCTCTATGACGCCCAGCTCATTTCAACGAACCCCGCCAACCATGATCGCCTGGGTGTGGCCCAGGGCGACTCCATAGAAATGTCGTTCTTCCAGGATAGGCGTTCGTTGCAGGAGAAGTTCCTGGTCGGCGCATGGAAGCCGGCCGCTCGGCTCTGCTATGTAAGGAGAGCGGGACACGACGAAACCTACGGCATACCCTGTCCCGGCGGAAACATATTCGACCCGGATCCCGACAGATGGAAGAATCCTGTCGTCGCTTCGATTCCTCCAAATGAAATCGCCGAAATCCAATACACCTATCGCGATGAACAGTTCATTCTGAGACCCAACGAAGAGGGAGAGTGGTTCGTCATGGGAGCTGATGGAACGGAAAATCCATCGAGGCCGGCGGCGCTGAACAGCATCATCGGCATTCTGCAACTCGTCATCGCCTCGGGTTTCGAGAGCGAGGAAGTCGCCGAAACTCTGAACTTCACCACGCCTGACGCGATGGTCCGTGTCATAACTCATGACGACGCTCCCACCCCCTCGACCAGGCTGCGATTTCTACAGCGCGACGACCGTTCTTTCTACTTGAAGATACCCACAACATCTACGGTCTATATAGTGGACGCGCAGAGAGTCGCCCCTCTGCTCCTGAGAATGAACGACATAGCGGAGCCGCAACCCGAAAACTAAAGTCGGTCCGCGTCCGCCTCAGTGAGTCAAGCCAATCCGTCCCGGTTCTCGATTGCCTGTCCGTCGGCTGTGAAGTCTTCCGACTCTTCTCCCCTTTTGCGCCGCGCGTGTCCCAGGACCGCGTGCCCGAACACTATTATTGCCAGAGCGCCTATCGCCAGCACGGTGTTCATTTCGCCGGGATTCCATAGATAAGTGAGCGCGATGACAACTCCATAACCTGAGAAAATGCACAAGAGGGAGGTGTAGGGCAACTTCTGGCCGCCGAGCGCCACCGCTATCCCTACCAACACCGCCAGCGCGGCGATCAGGTTTCCAATAGGGAATGGCGAGAAGACTACCAGGCAGATTCCACCCAGAACGACCAAGCCGTCCCCGCCCTTGAAGCGCGTGAAGATGGAGTTCCAGTGTCCGACTACGGTTGCGGCGGCCGGCACGAAGAGCCACGGCCCCTCGACGCCCATCTGCTTGGCCGCCAAGATAGCTATCATGCCCTTTACCGCGTCGCCCAGAACCACGACCGCCGCAGACTTAGGGCCAACATTGCGCCGCACGTTCGTCGCGCCCGCGAGCCCGGTGCCTATGCTGAAGATGTCAATCCCTTTGCGCCTGCTCACACGATCCGCCAATGGAATCGCGCCGAGCAGATAGCCAATCGCCACCGAAATAAACAGGCTCAGAATGTCGGGGATCTCTCCCAATTTTACCTCTCCATCAGGTTCACATCGGATAGCCTTGAACGGCTATAACTTCCTCTCCCCAGGCGCGTATCTATCGTATTTGCTTCTTCACGGCACTAACCTATCAGACTATCAATCTTGCTGCAAAGTCTATACGGCGTTTCCCCGACAAAAGAGAACCCCGGATGGTCATTTCCATCCGGGGGCTTCAAGTCCTTCCATAGACGCAGGTTGGCGATTCTTCTTGTCCGTGGAAGGCAACCCGTCAAGCAGCCTGCCTTCCACTTAGGTTACTCAAGAGGCGCGTCACCCCGCGTCGTCCATGGGCATCGGATACACGCCTATGTCGTAGCGCCCCAGCAGCGCCTTGCCCACCATGTCAACGTGTATCTTAGACTCGGCGTCCAGAATTTTCGCCGCGCCCGAACCAGGGTAGTGAGCGCAGAACGGACTCTCAGGATCAGCCATGTTGCCGTCTCCGGCAGCCACGCGCATCAAACGACAGTCCAGCGTCTCCCACCAGGCGCCCACACTATAGTGTCCGCCCTCTCCGTACAACTCATATGCAGTTGCATTGACTTTACCCTTAGTCTCACCGTCCAGGTCCGCGTACATATTCCTCGCCGCAGCGCCCTGTTCATCCATCGCCTCGCCTCCGTACAGCGAAGCCACCATCTGGTCGGCGTTCAAAATCCATGGGGATTGGACTTAGGGATAGGGTTTACTTACCCGGCATTCACGGCATGGGCATTCACGCCTCATAACGACTGAGGACGCCACTTGGTTCTCTCAAGCCGGGGACCAGAATCCCAACACGCCTTCCGCTAACGGCTGCACAGCGCGCATGGGGCCGGTGTCCACTATAAAGATACGGCTTCCACCGGTAGGCTGCGCGCCATATCCGGCTGTCGCGGCGGCGTCATCCAGCGCGCCGGCGAATATCAGGTAGCGGCTGTCCGGCGACCATAGTCGGTGTGAGTAGGCGTACTGGTCGAAGAACTGAAACATAGTGAGCTGATCCGACGACGGTCGGAATTTCACCAGGGGACTGGTCGCGCCGGACGCGATGTCCAGCAGTTTCCACTGCATTCCGCCTGACGGGTCCGACAGCGTGGCATACGCTATCTTCGACGAATCCGGAGACCAGAAGAACGCGACGACATTTTCGTTCAACCTGGATTTTACTTCGAGGGCTTCCGCATCGAGTGCCCGGAGTTGCCTGTACACGAATAGAACGGTATTCCCGTATAAGACGGGCCTCACTTCATCGGCGACGGCGAGGTGGGAGCCGTCGCCCGACCACAGAAACGCGGCATTGGCTCCTGCCTCCGTGAGTAGTCTTTCGTCTCCAGGATTCGACCGAGACACCGAGGAAATGGCGAAGTAAGGCCCGGTGATTCCTCTCACGATGTTGAATTCATCTACGCCCGGAACCCAGGCCGGAACCCTGTACGCGCGGGACTGCAGCCCTGTCAGTGAAACGGCCGGCTCCCCATCGGCGGTTACAACAAAGTGAGCCTCTGCCCTGTGGACCGCAAGTTTGGACGAGTCGGATGACCAGGACATCCAGAGTGGCCCGCGGTCAAGGAGATAAACGGGATCTTCCGAGTCTCCCACGTCGTCTAGGAACAGCGTCAAGCCACGTTCTTCGGTGGCGGCAATGAAAGCGATCTTGTTCCCGTCGGGCGACCACAGTGGGTAGTGGACGACGCCTTCGGCGAGCAGACCGGCGAATCCGGGCGCGTTCTCGTACAGTATGCGAGACTCCCCGCTGGCGGATTCGTGGAGAAACAGCGTCGTGACCAACTCGCCGTCGGCATTCTCGACGACCCCGGAGTAAGCGATGCTCCGACCGCCGGGGGACCACGTGGGCCAGGTAAAGAATCCCTTGCCATCCGAGATGGGACGTTCCCCGGACCCGTCGCTCCGCATTGTGCTTACCTGTCCGTCTGCGGAGACGACGGCGATGCGATCTACCAGATATTCAGGAGGCCATGCGTCACTCTGGCCTACAGTTTCTCCCATTCCCCCAAGAACCGCCACGGTCAGCAAGGCAGCCACAGTCACGGCGAGGAAAGAGTATTTTCCCGGGGAGAAATTCATCCGTCAATTACCATGTCGAGACTGACGTTCATCGCCGGCGCGGAGTGAGTCAGCGCTCCAACCGAGATTATGTCAACGCCTGTCTCGGCAATAGCCCTGACTGTCTTGAGCGTAATTCCCCCTGAGGCTTCCAACACGGCTCTGCCGTCTGTGATTTCGACAGCCTTTCGCATCTGTTCGGTGGACATATTGTCCAGCAGCACCAGGTCGGCGCCCGCGTCCAGGACCTCCTCGAGTTGAGTGATGGTATCCACCTCGATCTCGACCTTGATAGTGTGGGAGGCTCGCGCGTTAGCCCTCTTGACCACATCACCAATGCCGAATCCCTGTAGCGCCATCGCTTCTACGTGATTGTCCTTTATCAGGATGCCATCCGCGAGATTCTGACGGTGATTCCGACCTCCGCCCATTGTTACCGCGTACTTTTCCAGCTTGCGCAGTCCCGGGATCGTCTTGCGGGTGTCCACGATCATCGCGTGAAGACCCGAAACCGCGTCAACGTAACGGCGGGTCTCTGAGGCGACGCCGCTCAGATGCTGGAGGAAATTCACCGCCGTCCGCTCCGCCTTGAGTATGGACGCCACGCTGCCGCTCACCAGCGCGAGGCGGTCGCCCGGAGACACTCTGGATCCATCCGCAGTGAGTATCTTAGTCCGCAGGGACGGGTCGAAGCACTGGAACACGGCGGTCGCCAAGTCTATTCCCGCGAGAACCCCGGAATCGCGCGTCACCAAGGCGGCCCGGCCTGCTAGGTCGGGTGAAATAAGAACGTCGGTCGTCGGGTCGCCGAACATCACATCCTCGGCGAAAGCGGCGTCAATGAGATTCTGAATATCCGAGGTGATCAGCATGGTTGTAAGGGCTCCAACACGTTCTTAATAAGCCAATGACGATTGCTATACTGAGAAGACGATTGCATAAGTCCCCTGCCCAGCTTATTCGTCATTCCCGCGAAAGCGGGAATCCAGGGGTGGGGAGGCCCTGCGACTGCTGCAACCCCACTTATGCAAATTTCTCATACTGAGTGCAGACGGACATATACGGGGAGGCTCGATATGCGATTGTCGCTGTTCATTCTGTTCATTGCGGCTTTCGCGTCGCAGATCGCTCTGATGTTCGCCTACTGGATAGTGGGAATGAATCCCAATGACCGCCTGACGTGGGCTTTGCTGACGCTGACGAGTATATGTGTCGTGGTCATGGCCGGATTGGGGATACTGACTCAAGACATTATCACGCGGTGGCTGTCCGTCGGACTGATAGGCGTCGTAACGCTCGCCTTCTCCGCGCTGACCATCATCAGCCTGGGACTTCTGACGGGCCCTATCGCGCTTGCGCTGATAGTCGCGTCCATCGTCATGCTGATACGGAACAGGCGCGTGCGATCCAGTGAGGAGTGACAACCGCCTTGCCTACACCACTGCAAGCATACGGTCGAGCGCGACGCGAGCCTCTTCAGCGGTGTTTTCTTCCACCTCTATCCGGTTGACCACTACGCCCTCATTGAGGCCGTCCAAGACCCAAGAGACATACGCCGGATGAATCCGGTACATCGTGGAGCATGGGCAAATCACGGAGTCTAGGCAGAACACCAGCTTGTCGGGGTGCTGCGCGGCCAGCCGGTTCACCAGGCTTATCTCGGTGCCGACCGCCCACACCGAACCCGGCGGCGCGTCGGCTATCTTGGCCTTGATGTACTCGGTCGAGCCATTGTAGTCCGCCGCCTCGACCACCTCCATCGTACATTCGGGATGGACCAGGATATTGACGTCGGGATACTTCTCGCGCGCCTGCTCAATCTGATCTACCGTAAAGCGGGTATGCACTGAGCAGTGTCCCTGCCAGAGGATAACCTTTGAATTTACAAGGTCTTCTTCAGTATTCCCGCCAAGCTCCTTGAATGGGTTCCACAGAATCATGTCGTCCAGGTCCACGCCCATCTTGAGGCCCGTATTGCGACCGAGGTGCTGGTCCGGTAGGAAGAGGACCCTGCTTCCACGTCCAAAAGCCCACTCGAAAGTAGCGGGCGCGTTGGAGGACGTGCAGACGATGCCGTCGTTCCGTCCGCAGAGCGCCTTTATGTCCGCCGTGGAGTTCATATAAGTGATCGGAGTCGCGCCGCCATGGTCACCCAGAACGTATTCCAAGTCGTCCCAGCAGTCCAGAACGTCGTCAATCTGGGCCATGTCCGCCATAGAGCATCCGGCGGTCAGATTGGGAAGGATGACCTTCTGCGAGGGACTGCTCAGGATGTCCGCTGTCTCAGCCATGAAGTGAACGCCGCAGAAGACGATGTGGTCGGCGTTTTCCTGCGAGGCGGCGAACTGGGACAGCTTGAATGAGTCGCCCTGGAAGTCCGCGAACTTGATTACCTCGTCCCTTTGGTAGTGGTGGCCCAGGACTACGACAGTATCACCCAGCCTTGAACGCGCCTCGGTGATCCGAGCGTCCAGCTCCTCCGGTTTCATCCGCATATACTCAATCGGCAGTTTCTGCCAGCGAACGCCAACGGAGAACTCATCATCCAAGGTCCTGGAACTCAGTTCGTCGTCCCTGGTGCAGAACGCGGACTGCTCTATCTCGGTAATGGGAATCGTCGGCAGCTTCGTCTCTGTCTTCAGCATGATTTTTCCAACCCCAGGCGGATTCAGGCCACTACCGCCCCTGTGTATTTCTCGTCAACAAGCGCGCCCTGGAGCGACCAGGGACTCGTGCGCTCTATCCTGACGCTGACCATATCGCCGGTCAGGTCTTCCGTACTGTCGAAGAACACCAACTTGTCGTTGCGGTTTCTTCCGAAGAGTCTCCCCCTGCGCCTGCCCTCGACCAGCGTCTCCTGGATGGTTCCCAGCAGTCTTGAGTTGATCTCGGTAGCCACTTCTTCCTGGAGTTCTTCTATCATTTTCAGACGTCGCTTCTTCTCATCTTCAGGAACGTCGTCCGGCATAAGCCGGGCGGCTATCGTGCCGGGACGGGTCGAATACGCCGCGGCGTGAACCTTGTCGAATTTTATATCCCGGACAAGCTCCACAGTGCGCTCGAACTGCTCATCCGTCTCACCGCAGAAGCCCACTATCAGGTCGGTCGCCAGCGAGACATCAGGAATGCGGTCTCGGATCCTGTCAATCTTCTCACGGTACTCTGCGTTGGTGTACCCGCGTCTCATATCCGCAAGCACGCCGTCGTCCCCCGCTTGGAACGGGAGATTAACGTGTTCGCATACCTTGTCCAGATCCGCAATCGCCTTGATGATGTGATCGCTCATGTCGTTGGGATGGGAAGTGAGGAAGCGGATGCGGTCCAGATTATCTATTTCGTTTACGGCGGCGAGCAGGTCGCCGAGGTCAACGTTTCCCGGCAGATCGTGACCATACGAGTCAACGTTCTGTCCCAGAAGTGTAATCTCCTTCACGCCGCGCTGCGCCAGCAGCGTCGCTTCATTCACTACATCCTCGATTGCGCGGCTTACTTCCCTGCCCCTCCGATACGGAATTATGCAGAAGGAACAGAACTTGTCGCAGCCGTGAATTATCGGGATATACGTGGCGACGCTGGGAGTTGCCGACAGGGGGCCGACACAGCCGTCGGGGTCAACGCCAAGCCTGTCGCCAAGAAGTTCGATCAGGGGCGCGTACTGCTGGGGCTGCATGAACACGTCAACATACGGAAACCGCTCGCTGAGCGCGTCCTTGCGCGGGCCGACCATGCAGCCCATCAGCGCTAGCACCTTTTCGGGTTCTCGCTGCTTGACAGGCTTGAGGTGAGTCAGCATTCCAACGACGCGGTCTTCGGCGCTTTCGCGGACGACGCAACTGTTCAGGACGATCACGTCCGAGTCCCGCGCGGACTCTCCGGGCGACAGTCCCATCTGTCCCAGCGCACTTTCCAGGCGCTCGGAGTCGGCTTTGTTCATCTGGCAGCCAACCGTCCAGACGTAATAACTTTGCATTCCTATCTCTCGTTACTTCGATATAGCAGACAACGCGGACCCGGCCCGAATCGTAAGATCTTCCATGTCCCCACTGTCTGGTTCTCAGTGGATAACGTCTTTCAGAAGTTTGATGTCATACCTGCGTCACAATGCCGCCAAAACGTATGCAACTGCAGATGTGCGAGCCATCCGCGTTAAGTTATGACTATATCAGAGAAGACAACGATCATCAAGGATTGTGATTGTGAAATTCTGCACTATCTGAATAAACAATGTCGAATATCGTAATCTTCACAGGGCTTTTTGCCATATTTACACAGACTGGAATACCTCGCAAGAGCAAAACTGGCTCTCAAAGGCGAATGATCCAAACATTCACGTAATTTCGGCATTGGCGATAATCGAGTTGGAAGGCAATAACAGGCGATCCAAAAGTCAAACGACAGCCTGTTTAGTGTGGACCGGATCGAAGTCCGACTGGCTGCCGACCCATACCTCGCCACCCTCGAAGAACTCCTTCTTCCAAATCGGTACGATCTGCTTGATTCGGTCTATGCTGTAGTGGCACGCCTCGAACGCCTCCCTGCGGTGCGCGGAGGAGACCGCTACCACCAGGCTGGCCTCGCCGATCTCCAGCTTGCCCAGCCTGTGATGAATCGCCACGCCGGTCAAGTCCCAGCGGTCGCGCATTTCCTCCGCGACTCGCGCCAACTGCTGGTCGGCCATCGGACGATACGCCTCATATTCCAGAAAGAGTACCCTGCGCCCGGCGGTATTGTCCCTGGTCGTCCCGACGAAGGTGACCGTCGCCCCGGCTCCGGGATGCCCCACCTCCGAGACGACCCGCCCGGTGTCCAGTTCGTCATGCGTTATCACTATCATGGAAAGACAACCCTCCGGCTAACCGCCGCTGACCGGGGGAATCAGCGCGGCCTCATCCCCGTCGCTCAGGACGAAATCATGTTCCTGGTACTCATTATTCACCGCGACTACGATACGCTCGGCCTCCGGCAGCTCCGGAAACTTCGCGCGCATCGCGCCAGCCAGGTCCCCAACCGTCGCGCCCTGGTCCAATTCCAATGTCAGCCGCCCGGCTCCAGCCTTTTCTCGGTAGCTCGCGAAGAGCAACACTTCTACTTTCACGCGACTCTCCAATCACCCCCTCAGCGCCCCGCCATTCACATGTATCGTCTGTCCAGTAACATAATTCGCCCCTTCCGAAACAAGAAACGCCACCGTCTTCGCTATCTCATCGGGCAATCCGAACCGGCCCACAGGTATGCCGGACGCCTGCCCCGCCGGAGCGCTCTGTCCCTCTACGCGAGACGTATCGAACGCCCCCGGAACTATATGATTGACGAGAATGCCATGCGGAGCAAGCTCGACCGCCAGCGCGCGTGTCATTCCAAGCGCGCCCATCTTTCCCGCGCAGACATGCGCCCACTCCGCGCGTCCGGTGAAGGCATTCAGACCGGACACGTTGATTATCCTGCCCCAGCCGCGATCTATCATCCCGGGAACGACAGCTTGGCAAGCGTAGAACGGCCCATCCATGTTCACGCCGTTCACGATACGCCAGTCCTCGACCGTCATCTCGGTGAAGGGCTTCGACTGCCTCATGCCGGCGTTGTTCACCAGAATGTCAACGCGACCAAATTCTGAGATCGCAGCCCCAACCATATCGTAAACCTGTCTCTGGTCAGCGACATCCGCCACAGCGACGACAGCGTTCGCGCCCAGCTCACGCGCTTCCTGGGCTACGGCTTCCGCCTCATCCCGATTCGACCTGGAGTTGACCACCACGTCTGCTCCAAGCTGCGCAAGTTCGAGAACCGTAGCGCGGCCTATGTTGCGTCCCGATCCGGTTACGAGCGCGACTCTACCTTCAAGCGGCCTCGATTTGTCTGTCATTGCTGTCTCCCAGTCATCTGTAAGTTCTACGATGACTTAACGCTTTATCCTGATTACCGTGGCCCTTCTACCCTGCGATGTTCGGTTGTAGTCCCGAGCATCTGCCGTGAGCCGGTAACCGCAGACGATAGGGCTGGCGGCCAGGTCAGTGATCGCCGCGATTATCTGAGCCGATTCTTCAGCCCTGTATATATCTTCAACGCCTATGGCCGCCGAAGCCTCAACCGGATAGAAAGCCAGATTGTCGTCCGATCTGCGAGCTCTCACTATCATGTCAGTCTCCAGAAGCCTGCGCCGCTGGCTCTGGTTGATGGATCCGCGCGCATAGGCTTGCGCTACGACATCCTGCAACTCGGGATCCACGACGACCTCGCGTTCTTGGTACAGCAGTATCTCCAGGTCACTCAGTTCCAGTCGGTGAGCTAGCAACGCGGGCAGTCTGAAGCCTATCTTTCGCTCTAGGTTGTCCCCGACCAGGTGACCGATGTCCCCGCGCATCGCTCGTATTTCCGCAAGGATGCCGCGCTGGACTTCCAGCGTCTCTTTCTGCACCTCTGAGACGGATTCCGAGACCACCTCTTGCAGTAACGCTCTGAGCTCGGCATCCTCTTTGAGCAGTCTCATCAGGTCGTCTTTGGTGTTTATGATTACCATATTCGTTCACCTAGCTGATCGGTTCGACCTTGAATTGACCACCACACCTGTGCCCCAGACTCATAGCCCGCCCTTACCCTTAAGACCACCCTGCCCCCCTGTCATAAATCTCTCTGACTTAGACGTCATCTTCCAACCATTGCCACGAATCCGGAACAGCCACGGGACGAAAATCTGGCGCGGGTGGTGAATCACCTATCTGTATAGCTCTTATTTCAACTCCGTAGAACTGGATTTTCCCATCAGATACTTGGTTCAGCCGGTTTATAACCTGACGATGCTCAGGCTGGATCCAAGGGGAGATCCACACGGCGATTCCGGCATTGCATCCCACCGCGTAGGTCAGAAGCTGACCCAAATGGCTATGGTCTGTCCACTCCAATTGATTCTCTATGGCGACCCGCCTTCCATCACCATCTTTAGCAAGAATATCGAGATAGAATGAACCTATCGGCTTTTCCGTCTCAACTAGCTCCAAGTCCAGACCAAGCTCTTTGCCAAGCAAATCCAGATTCTCAGCTAACCAGGGCGTGAAGTCGGCGGCCTCATCCTCCCAAATCTCCCGTACTTCCAATGCCTCTATTCTGCCTTCCGGCCCAGGCGCTACGGATACACCTTCATCGCTTGCCAATTCAGTCTCCTCAGCGCTCATATTATCGCCCACAGTTACGCCTCTGTAGCCCGTATCCCCCTCCCGAATCACAAAGTCCCGCCTGTCCCTATACAGCAGCGCGCGGTTCAGGATCGTTTCGTCGCCGTCCCGCAACGCCCAGTATTTGTACTCGCCCAGGAAGAGATACTTCTGCGTCCGGTGGAAGAAGCGGCATTCCACGCCCTCGCCCTGCGATACGCGATGAAGGAAGGCGGCCAGCAACTCCTGCTGGCCGTCCTTATTCACGACCACATACTCATGCGGCCACGTGTCGCGGTAGGTGACAGCCTCGCGCCAGGGGGCGCGGGCTATCAACTCCATAATCTCCAACGCGAGTCCCTAGTCCGCGGCCGCCGCCGCCATCTCAGCCGACCGCACGACCTGCGCGTCCTGGAGGGACTGAATCCTGTCGTCGCCGTATCCAAGTATGTCGCGCAGAATCTCGGTCGTATGCTCACCCACGAGCGGCGTGGATCCGACAACCATCGGCGTCCTGCCGAACTTGATTGACTTGCCCGTTACCCACATCGTGCCAGCCACCGGGTCCGGAATCTCCATCATGATCTCGCGCTCGGTCAGGTGCGGGTCCTTTGCCGCCTGCGCGGTGGTGTTGACCGGAGAGCATGGCACGCCAAGCGCGGCCAGGTGGTCGGCGGCCTTCTGCATCTCCTTGTCCGCGAACCACTCCGACAGCCCTTCCTCCAGCGCGTCGGCGTTCTGGGTGCGCAGTTCGCGCGTGGCGAAACGCTCGTCCTCGAGCCATTCGGGTCGTTCAACCGCCTGACACAGACGACCCCACATATTTTCATTAGTGGCCGCTACGATCATCCAGCCGTCGGCAGTCTTATAGGTTCCGCCCGTTCCGCGTCCGTTGCCCTCGCGCGGCTGTTCGTAGCCGTCTCCCAGGTACGCCGAGATCGGTATCTCGTTAGTCGTGTATCCGGTGTCGGCGAGACAGACCTCAAGCTCCTGCCCCATGCCTGAGAACTCGCGCTCCCTGAGAGCGGCGAGCGCCCCTATCGTGGCGTGCAGCGACGTGATCCGGTCTATGAGCGGGAAGAATGTGCGGATGGGTGGGTCACCCTCGAACCCGGTCAGCGACATCAGGCCGCCCATCGCCTGCCCTATCGGATCGAATCCAACTCGCTCCTTGTACGGGCCGTACTGCCCGTAGGCGGATACGTTTATCATTATGATGCGCGGGTTCAGCTTCTTCAGTTCCTCGTAGCCGAAACCCATTATGTCTATGGTGCCGGGCCTGAAGTTCTGCAAGAAGAAATCGGACTCCTTCACAAGGTCACGCAGGACTTCTTTGCCCTCATCCGTTCTCAGGTTGATGGAGAGGCTCTTCTTACCGGAGTTGTACTGCACCCAGTAGGCGCTCTGTCCCCGGACTCGCGGCCCGTTGCGCCGGCTTTCGTCTCCGCCAAGCGACTCTATCTTTATGACCTCCGCGCCCATCCGGGCGAACATCAGCGCGCAGCGAGGGCCTGCCTGGTAGCGTCCCAGGTCCAGAAGCCTGAGTCCTTCGAGCGGTGTATTAAGTTCTGTCATGTCTAAATCCGTCCCTTTCTGTCCAGGAATGGCTTGAAGCCCTCCAGCACCGGCGTCGGCGCGAGTTCATCCGCCTGGGCATTCAGTTCGTTCTGATAGTGAGAGCGCCAGTCCTCGCCGATGTCCCGAATCAGCAGTCTCTTCACGCCCTGCACCATGCGAGGATCGTTCGCGGCTATCAGCCCCGCCAGTTCCATCGCCTTGTCCATAAGCTGGTCCGACGGCACAAGGTGGTTCAGCAGCCCTATCCTCTGCGCCTCTTCAGCCTCCACCACCCGCGCCGTGAACAGCAATTCCTTGGCCATCGGCCAGCCCACCTGCTGGGGCAGGCTCCAGGTGGAGTTCACCCGTCCGTACTGCACAGCCAGGAAGCGGAACCGCGTCCGCTCGCAGCCGACACGAATATCGAAGCTGGACGCCAGCACCGCGCCGCCGCCGTAGGCCAGCCCGTTCAGCGCGCCGATGGTCGGCTTGGTCGCCGCCGCGATGTGCCAAGAATACTCCGGCCTTCTGGGGTCCGGCGGCGGAGGGTTGTCCATATTGGCCTGTTCGGCCATCTCGTGTATATCCGCGCCCGCCGAGAACGCCCTCTCGCCCGCGCCCGTAAAGATGATGGCGTGAACGTCGTCGTCGTCCTCGAGCTGGCTGACGGCGGCGTCAATCTCGCTGAATAGCTTGCGGTTCATCGCATTGAGGACCTCGGGGCGATTCAGCTTTATTACGCCGACGTGGTCCTGTATGTCGAGAAGAAGATGTTCGTAACTCAATCGCCTCTCCATGTACGTTTAGTTGGCGCCATTATATGAACGGGTAGAACACGGGTCAAGAAAGGCTGAGCCCTGAGACCTTTGCACAACCACCCAAATTCACAATTCCAAATTCCTCTGGTGTATAATGCAAACGAAAGCCCATACATGCGCGACCCCGCGCTCAAGGACAAATTCTGACGCCGGAGTGAGAGACATGACCACAGGAACTTCGTTCGAAACGATTCACAAACAACCGGTGAGCGACTTCGATGTCGCGCCGAACCTCGACAGGGACAACGTCGAGGACTACGACTGGCAGAAGATGTTCGATGAACTCGACTGGCTGCCAGGCGGCGGGCTGAATAAGGCGCACGAGGCCATTGACCGGCACGCCAATGGCCCCAAGCGCGACAAGATCGCGATGATATGGGAGGGCAAGAACGGCGAGCGCGAGGACTACACGTTCGGTGACATGAAGCGCGAGACGGACAAGTTCGCCAATGTCCTCAAGAGCCTGGGAATCCAGACCGGAGACCGCGTATTCACGTTCATGGACAGACTCCCTGAACAGTACATCGCGGTGTTCGGCATTCTCAAGGCGGGCGCGATAGCCGGCCCCCTGTTCTCGGCGTTCGGCCCCGACCCCGTAAAGGACCGCATGGAAGACTCCGGCGCGAAGGTGCTGGTAACGCAGCCCGACCTGCGCCGCAAGATCACACACATCATCCCGGAGCTGTTCGACCTTCAGCACATCATCATCGTCAACAAGGACGGGCGCGACCCGATGCCCATAGACTCGCAGGACCTCGACTACTATGAGGAGATGGGCAAGGCGCCGGCGAACTTCACGACGGTCGCCACGTCGCAGTACGACTACTCCATAATGCACTACACTTCCGGCACCACCGGCAAGCCCAAGGGCGCCGTCCACAGGCACCAGGCGGTCGTCCAGCAATACGCCACCGGCAAGTGGGCGTTAGACCTGCACGAAGACGACATCTACTGGTGTACCGCCGACCCCGGATGGGTAACCGGCACGTCCTACGGGATGCTCGCGCCTTGGACTAACGGCGTGACCCAGCTTATATTTGAAGGCGGATTCCGAGCGAGTTGGTGGTACGAGCAGATACAGAAGCACAAGGTGACCGTCTGGTACACCGCCCCCACCGCCATCCGTATGCTGATGAAGGCGGGAGACGAAGTTCCCAAACGATACGATCTCTCCTCGCTCAGGTTCACGGCCAGCGTGGGCGAGCCGCTGAACCCCGAGGCCGTCGTGTGGGGCAAGGAGGCAATCGGCCACGCCTTCCACGACAACTGGTGGCAGACTGAGACCGGCGCGATAATGTGCGCCAACTACGCCTCCACCGACATAAAGCCCGGCTCCATGGGCAGACCGATCCCCGGTATCCAGCTTGGCGTCGTTGACGAAAACTTCGACCCCGTTCCCGTCGGTGAGGACGGCAACCTCGTTGCCCGACCGGGCTGGCCCTCGATGTTCCATACCTACTGGCAGAACACCGAGATGTACAACTCCCGCTTCAAGAAGGGATGGTACATAACGGGCGACACGGCCAGGATGGACGAGGACGGCTACTTCTGGTTCGTCGGACGCGCCGACGACGTGATCAATACCGCCGGACACCTCGTAGGCCCATTCGAGGTCGAGAGCGCGCTCATCGAACACGAGGCGGTCGCCGAGGCGGGCGTAATCGGCAAGCCCGACCCCATAGCGATGGAGGTCGTCAAGGCGTTCGTCTCCCTCAAGGACGGCTACGAAGAGAGCCCGCAGCTCCGCCGCGAGATAATGCGGTTCGCCCGCACCAAGCTCTCCGCCGCCGTAGCCCCCCGGGAGATAGACTTCATCCCCGGGCTTCCCAAGACCCGCTCCGGCAAGATCATGCGCCGCCTCCTCAAGGCCCGCGAACTCGGCCTCCCCGAAGGCGACACCAGCACCCTCGAAGACGATTAGAAGTTCAGTAATCCAGGGGCAGTCTAAGGACCGTCCCCGGATGCTGGATTACTATGAGGAGTACTGACCATGACTCTATTTGTCCAAAATGGAGACATCTTCAAAAGTGGAGCGGAAGCCATCGTCAACCCTGTAAACATCAAGGGCAAGGTTGGAGGTGGACTTGCTAAAATCTTTATGGAAAGGTTCCCCGAAAATCATCGACAGTACGTTTCCGCCTGTAAGAAAGGGACGCTCACGATGGGCAAGGTTCTTGTCACAGAAGGAGGCGGGGCTTCCAGATATATCATTAACTTTCCTACCGTTAGGGAACCCGGGGCGTCATCCCATCTAATGGACATAGAATCGGGAATGGACGCCTTAGTAGATGCGGTCATAGAACATCAGATAGAGTCTGTTGCGATTCCCGCGCTTGGAGCCGGGGCGGGAAAACTGACTTTCGATGATGTAAGGGATGTTGTCAAGAACTCAACAGAACATATCCCAGAGGTGGGTTTCATACTCTACCGCCCACACTCCAACAGCGGCAAATCCAAGCCGCGTTCACGCAGGCGATCTCGCCGAAGATCGCGTCACTCCCGCCTTAAGTCAACTGTCCTGATAACAATTGCTGCAACCGCAGGACTCACGGTCTTTAGCGTTGTCGTAGAAATTCTGTCTCGTGGATTCATAACTGGACTATTTAACCTTGACTAGCTTGTAAGCAGGGAGAAGAGAACATTGCTAGCCGAAGCCCATCTGGAAGTAAGCCGGAATTTTCTCATCCACGCAAGAGAGCAGTTAGCGCTAGGCGACAGCCTCCAAGCATCCGAAAAAGGCTGGGGCGCGGCGGCCCACGCTGTCAAGGCCCTGGCCCAAAGACGCGGCTGGCGACACAACTCCCACCGGGACCTGTTCGTGGTAAGCAGCAGATTAACCGCCGCGACTGGTAGGCTGGAAATAGCCGAGTTGTTCAGCGTAGCAAATGCCCTGCACCAGAACTTCTACGAAGGATGGATGAACGAAGAACACATCGCCATGAATCTGGACAGCGTGGAAAGACTTCTGGACACGCTGGACGAAGTGGCATAAGACAATGCGACACCTCTTCTACCCCGGCGACAACCTGGCCGGCCTGCACCTGATTGACCAGCACGGCATCCGCGCCGACCTCGTTTACATTGACCCGCCTTTCGCCACCAACAACGAGTTCTTGCTCGACACCGACCGCGCCAATACGATCAGCGCCTCCGGCAGGCTCGCCTACGCTGACACCACCCGCGGCTCCGACTATCTCGATGCGCTAAAACTGCGGCTGCTCGCGATCAAGGATGTAATGTCTCCCACCGGCTCGATATACGTCCACATTGGCGTCAACATGGAGCATCACGTTCGCCTGCTGATGGACGAGGTATTCGGCCCTCGGAACTTCCGCAACAGCATCACCCGGATAAAGAGCAATCCCAAGAACTTTGAGCGATTCTCGTACGGAAACATCAAGGACACCATCCTCTTCTACTCCGTCTCTCCAAGAGAGATAACCTGGAATCCGCAGAGGACGCCACTAAGCGAAGACGATCTGAAAAGGCTCTACCCCCGCGTTGACCAACATGGCCGCCGTTACACTACCACCCCCCTGCACGCGCCCGGCGTAACTCGCGACGGCCCAACCGGACAACGCTGGCGAGGCGTCAGGCCCCCGCGCGGTCGTCACTGGCGATACCCACCTGAGAGACTACAAGAACTCGACGACGCTGGCCTAATCCACTGGAGCGCCACCGGCAACCCGCGCAAGATCAACTACGCCGACCAGGCCCAGGGCAAGATGCCCCAGGACGTCTGGGAATACAAGGACCCGCAGCGCCCCCTCTACCCCACCCAGAAGAACGCCGCCATGCTCGAGCGCGTCATCCTCACCTCCTCCAATCCGGGCGATACCGTCATGGACTGCTACGCGGGCAGCGGCAGTACGCTCGCAGAGGCCGCCCGTCTCGGACGCCGCTTCATCGGCATGGACGACGCCCCCGAATCCCATCGGGTCGTTAGACAACGAATGAAGGACATCGGCCTTGCCCACACAGTGGAAAGCGACTTCACCATCTTTGAGCGCGCCCATCCCGAACAACCCTCCATCTCCAAGCGTCCAGTTTCCCATAGCGCTATACACATATCCCCGTTCCATGCTACAATATCGGCGTGAAAAGCGAGAAATGTACTGATCAATACATAAATACAGGATTATATATATATCGCCTCTTACGCAATGGAAATTTTTCTCGTAGCTATAAATGCTGGCGTATGCAGGTCAAGTGCAGGTGAAAATCCGCCTGCGTGTTCACCAGCATATAACCTGCACCCACCTGTTAAGCGCACCTGCACTCACCAGCAAGAATATAAATCTCAATATATGAAATCCAGGATTTTCACAAAAGCGGGATCACCTACTCACGGAAACAGTCGCATAATTGAAAATTGAAAACTGATAATTGATCACGGGAGCGCCCCAAATGAAACTCTGCTGGTTCCACCTTATGCCCTACCGATACCTGCCCGAGGACTTCGAGGAGAAGTACCGAAGCGTCTGGGTTGACGTCCCCAGCCACCTGTTCGATCCGGTAAAGGCGAACCAACTCTATAACGAGTATCTGGATGAACTGGAATTCGCGGACCAGGTCGGCTTCGACGGCATCTGCATCAACGAGCACCACAACAACGCCTACGGCATCATGCCCTCGCCCAACATAACCGCCGCGACGCTCACTCGCCGCACGAAGGACGCCGCGATAGTGGTGCTGGGCAACAGCCTCGCGCTCTACAACCCGCCCTTGCGCGTCGCCGAAGAGTTCGCGATGCTCGACTGCATCAGCGGCGGCAGGCTCGTCGCCGGATTCCCCGTCGGCACATCCATGGACACCAACTACGCCTACGGCGCGACCCCTGCCAGCCTGCGCGAGAAGTATTACGAAGCGCACGACCTGGTAATGAAGGCGTGGACAGAACCAGAGCCTTTCGCGTTCAACGGCAAGCACAACCAGGTGCGCTACGTGAACATCTGGCCCCGGCCCCTCCAGGACCCACACCCGCCCGTCTGGATTCCGGGCGGCGGCAGTGTCGAAACCTGGGAGTGGACCGCCCGGATGGACTACGTTTACTGCTACCTGAGCTACTTCGGGTACAAGCGCGGCATCCAGGTAATGGACGGCTTCTGGAAGGAGATGGAGCGGCTTGGCGTTGACGACAATCCCTACCGCGCCGGATTCCTCCAGCTTGTCTGCGTCGCCGAGACCGACGAGAAGGCCAAGGAACTCTACGCCGAGCACGTCGACTTCTTCTACAAGAAGTGCCTGCACGTTTACGAAGGATTCGCCGAGGCGCCCGGATACCGCACGATCCGCACGATCAAGTCCGGCGCGGTACAGCAGGTAGGAGCCGCCGCCAGCAGATTCAGGCAGCGCCTGACATGGGAGGACTACGTTGAGCAGGGCTACGTCATTGCGGGAAGTCCCAAGACCGTCATCGAGCAACTCCGCAACGCCGTCGAGGGCCTTCGCGTCGGACATCTTATGACCCTTCTCCAGATCGGATCCATGCCCAAAGACCTGACAATGAAGAACACCGAAATGTTCGCCACGCAGGTCAAGCCATATCTCGAGGATATGTGGGACGAGTACGAGGACCGCTGGTGGCCGCAGCCCGCAGCCGAGTCCGAGCGCGCCGAACCCGCCCCCGTCGCCTGAAGTCCACGCAAAAGTCCCTTTCCCCCTCGATGGGGGAAGGCTAGGATGGGGGTGATTCCCCTCAGCGCCCATACTGAACTACATTCTCTACAAATCAACAGGAAGACGAAATGACCAAAACCCCGGAACAACACACAGTCCAGGTCGGGCCGATAACCACCAAGTATCTGAAAGCCGGAGAGGGCGATCCCCTACTCTACCTCCATGGCGCGTTCGGATACGACGGCTGGCCCGAATTCCTGGACCTGCTCTCCCAGAGTTTCACAGTCTATGCTCCGCTTCACCCCGGCTTCGAGGGAGACGACGGCCTCGACCACATCGAAGACCTACTCGATCTAACCCTCTACCACGACGACCTCATCGGGGCGCTCGGGCTGGGCGCCCCACACGTAGTCGGCCACTACTCCGGCGCGATGGTCGCGGCTGAAATGGCAGTGCTCTGCTCATGCAACCTCGGTAAGATAGTCCTCGCGGCCCCAGCCGGGCTATGGCAGGACGACAATCCCGGCCGTGACTACAACACCACGCCCATAACCGAGATGCGCCAGGCCCTCTTCGCCGACCCCGATTCCGACGTCGCTCTCAGCGTGTACCCCCAGCCAAAGGACGACGAGGAACTTGGCTGGCAGATAATCCACCGCGTCCAGTCTCTCAACGCGGTCGGCAAATTCCTGTGGCCCATACCGGACAAGGGACTGATAAGGCGCGCCCGCCGCATAAAGAACCCAACCCTGGTCATAGTCGGCGACGGCGACCAGATAGTGCCGCCCGCCTACGCCGAGATGCTCACATCGCGCATCCCCGGCTCCAAGTCAGTGACAATGCCAGACTCCGGCCACATGTTCCCCCACGAACGCCCATCAGAGTTCGCAAAGACCGTGACCGGGTTCCTCTCCTAATTAGCTATCGCGGAACCACCGGCAGCGTGAGCCTGGAAGGATACCCCGACGTGTGATGCACCGTCTGCATGGCAGGCACGAACGCGAAATCAGAACCGATCTCTTCTCCCGTGTTCATATTCCGGTCGAACCTTGGGAAGTTCGAGCTTGAGATCTCCACCCGGATTCGGTGCCCCTTCCTGAACAGATTCGAGGTCGCCCACAGGTCAATCTCGTACTCGTTGACCGCTCCGGGCTGTATCAGCGACGCGGGCTGGCGCGGATTCCTGTATCGCGCCCTCACGATCCCATCCGTCAGATTCCTCGCGTACCCCGACGGCTCCACGTCAACCAGCTTGGCGGTGAAGTCCGTGTCCGATGCGCTGCTGGACGCGAACAGAGTGACCTTTATCCACCCTGTCACCTCCGTGTCCTCGGACAGAGGCGGCGTCGAATAGACTAGAACGTCGTCCCTCGCCTCCACCCATCGCTGATCGTAGGCGCCATTCGCCATGAACGCAGGGTCGCAGCACAGTCCGCCGCCCACCGTCGGAACCGGATTTATCGGGTTGTAAACATAGGTATCAGGTGGCTCTTCTCCGGGTTGTTCGAGACTCAGGACGCCATCGCCGTTAAGCGAGTTGGCCTTCCCTCCGCTGCGAAGATAGTAGTCCGTATCTACGACGCGAGACAGCGGCCAGTCATCCTCGTATCGCCAGGCGTTCTCGCCCATTACGAATACGCGCACCGGCTTATCGTCCGCGAATCCGTTGTCTTCTCCCAGGATCACGTGGTCGTAGAACCGGAGTATCTCCCCCATCAGGTCAATAGACGCGCCCGCCGCGCGCGTGCCAAAATTGTACTCACCTGAGACCGACGGTGGCGATCCGCCGTGAATCCAGGGACCCAGCGTCAGACGCTGGCCGCTTCGCGCAATCTCGGTCGCGCCCATGGTACTCATACGCTCGTAGTTCCTGATAGTGCCGCCTAGGAATATGTCGTACCATCCTCCGAAGTTGTACGCCGGCACTGTTATGTCGGCGTGGGACTCTTCGATGGACACCTGCCGCCAGTAGTCGTCGTACTCAGGATGGTCCAGCCAGTCGTAGTAGTATGGCGCGACATCCTTCAATTGAGGCATGTCCTTCATCGGAAGATACTGGAACCATTCGGTCAGTCCGTCCTTTGCGGCCAGCAGTTGTTCAAAATCGTCCTCATTCAGATGAAGCCTTTGGGACAAGTTGCCCCAGTTGGCGGCCCCCAGCGAGCCAATCCCCCATGACAGATTGAACCCTAGCTCAAACGCGCCGCCCTGCCAGGCCCAGCCTTCCTGGTAATTGGAGGCCGTTACGCCCGGCGCTATTCCGGCCAACGACGGTGCGCCGGACTTGGCGGCGAGCCACTGCGTAGCTCCTACATAGGACACGCCGAACATCCCCACCTTCCCGCTGCACCAGGGCTGAGAGGCTATCCACTCGACGGTGTCGTGACCGTCGTTTATCTCGTTGAAGAACGTGTAGAATTCGCCCTCCGACAAGTACCTCCCCCTAACATCCTGGATTACAACGGCATACCCGTGGCTCGCAGCGCGTATTGCGTCAAGTGTACCTGTTCGGCTGGCCGGAGAGGATTTATCGTAAGGGGTGCGCTGCAATAGAGCGGGAACGGATCCTTCCACCTGCGGCCTGAATACATCGGCGTAAGTGGTTATTCCGTCCCTCATTAGAATAGGTACGTTATAATCGAACGTGACGGAGTAAGAACCTGGCATCTTAAACGCTCCATTGGATGATCTGTCGCTCGCGACCATAGTGCGAATGTAGCACAGCGAATATAAAGGGGCAACCCCGCTAAGAGTCCCACGGGATACCGTCATGCTGTTCGCCGGACACATAGGAATAACCCTGGCCGCGGCCAAGTATGCCCCTCGCATCGTCAGGGACATCCGATACAGGTTGTATCTGTTTCTCCCTCGCGGCCTTCATACGTTCAGGCAGCCCTGGACGGAGCGCCTCGACGACCGCGCGCTGATCGTTGGCTCTATGCTGCCCGACGTCGTGGACAAGCCTCTCGCCCTGTTCCTTGCCCCTACCCTCGTCGGACACAGCCTGAGAAATCACGGACACACACTGGTCTTCGCCGCGCTGGTACTGGCGGTCGCAATAGGGCTTGCGGTATTGACCAAACGCCAATGGCCGCTCGCGCTGGCCCTGGCTTCCGCTGGCCACCTCGTCCTGGACATGATGTGGTTCAGTCACCGGATATTGCTCTGGCCCTTCACGACCCCCGACTTCAGTCCAAGATACATACACGAATGGGGCCCACGAGCAGACTCGATCTACATCGCTTCCGAGGCGCTGGGACTGATCATTATCTGCTGGATTGCGTTCAAGCTCATCAAAAGGCGCAACGTCCGACTCTGGCTCCTTACAGGCGGCGGCGCCTGACTCGGTTTTTACAGCCTCGCCGCCTCTGTTACAATCGTTTGGCAGATATTGTTCGGAGATTGAATATGACAAGCGTTGCTGAACTGAAGTCCAAAGCCTGCGCCGAAATAGACCGCCGGGGCGACGAGCTGATCGGCATTGCCAAGACGATTCTCGACAACCCTGAGCCGGGCTTCAAAGAGTTCAAGACGGCGCGGACCGTCGCCCAGGCATTCCAGGGACTCGGAATCCCCTACAAGGACGGGATCGGCATCACCGGACTCAGGGGCGACCTCCAGGGCGGAACGGAAGGGCCCACGATAGCGGTCATGGGCGAACTCGACTCGCTGAAAGTGCTCGGACACCCCCACGCCGACCCGGAAACGACCGCCGCCCACGCCTGCGGACACCACTGCCAGATAGGGATGATGCTCGGCGTAGCCACCGCGCTCCAGGCGGAAGGTGTGCTGGAGAATCTCTCGGGGCGAGTAGCGTTTATGGCCGTCCCGGCAGAGGAGTACATCGAAGTCGAATACCGAGACGACCTCAGGCGTGAGGGCAAGCTGGAATTCATCGGTGGCAAGCCGGAGTTCATTCGTCTCGGCGCCCTCGACGACGTTGACCTTGCCATGATGACGCATACTTCCAGTGGCGACGCCGACGCCGGAAGCATAGCCTTCGGGGGCACCAACAACGGCATGGTCGCCAAGCGCATTCGCTTCCTCGGAAGGGCGTCTCACGCTGGCGGAGCCCCCCACATGGGCGTCAACGCCCTGAACGCCGCGATGATCGCGCTGAGCGCGATACACGCCCAGCGCGAGACATACCGGGACCCGGACACCGTGCGCGTCCACCCGATCATCACCCAGGGAGGAGTGGCCGTAAGCTCGGTGCCAGCCGACGTGCGAATGGAGACTTACGTGCGCGGCGCCAGGACTGAAGCGTTCATGGACGCCTCGGACAAGGTTGACCGCGCCCTCCGCGCCGGAGCGATGGCGGTCGGCGGCTCCGTCGAAATCACCACGCTCCCCGGCTATCTGCCGATCAGATCGGACGAGAGTATGCTCGAATTATACGGGCGGAACGCTGCCGCGCTGGTCGGAAAGACAAAAGTACAAAGACTCGGACATCGCACCGGCTCCACCGATATGGGAGACGTTTCGCAGCTTATGCCCGTGATTCACCCTTATGTCGTCGCGGCCACCGGCAACGGGCACGGCATAGACTATGTTGTCCAGGACTACGAGCTCGGCGTCCTGACCGGAGCGAAGGCAATGGCGATGACGGTCATTGACCTGCTGTTCGACGGCGCGAAGAACGCCCGTCGGATTGCGGGCGAGTATAGAGCGCCGCTTACAAAAGAGTCCTATCTGGACCTCATGCGGTCCATGCTGAAAGAGTCGTCTCACACCGAGTAGCCCACCGGAGACTGGATATGCCCACAATCGAAGAACTTAAATCCATCGCGCACGCGGCAATAGATGATCGAGCCGACTGGCTGATTGAGTCCGCCAGGACGATACTGGACAATCCCGAACCCGGCTTCACCGAGGTGAAGACCTCCAGGTTCATCAGCGAGAAGATGAGCCAGTTGGGTATCGCCCACCAGTCGGGCATCGCGCTGACCGGACTAAAAGGCGTGGTCGAAGGAGGTCGCCCCGGCCCAACTGTCGCGGTCATCGGAGAGCTTGACTCGCTGCGTGTCCTGGAGCATCCCCACACGGACCCCGAAACCGGCGCGGCGCACGCCTGCGGACACCACTGCCAGACTCCCATGATGCTCGGCGCCGCAGTCGGGCTTCTCGTGCCTGAAGTCCTGGAATCCCTGGCTGGAAACATCGCGTTCATCGCCGTCCCGGCCGAGGAGTTCATAGACGTCGAGTACCGCTGGGGACTTCACAAAGAGGGCAAGCTCGGTCTCATGGCCGGCAAGCAGGAATTCATTCGGCTCGGCGCGTTCGACGACGTGGACATGGCGATGATGGTGCACACAGCCTCAAACTCCCAGGAGACGGCCAAGTTCGCCCTTGGCGGCACGTCGAATGGTCACGTCGTGAAGTACGTCAAGTTCATTGGCAAGGCTTCTCACGCGGGCGGATCGCCGCACCTGGGAGTCAACGCGCTTCAGTCCGCTATGGTCGCCCTCAACGCCCTGAATACCCAGCGTGAGACGCTGCGAAACGAGCACAACGTCAGGCTGCACGGCATCATGACCAGGGGCGGAGCGGCGGTCAACTCGATCCCGGCCGACGTCAGGTATGAGGGCCGCGTCCGGGGACGCACCGCCGAGGCGATAGCCGACGCCAACGAGAAGATGGACAGGTGCCTCCGCGCGGGCGCTCTGACCATGGGCGGGAGCGTCGAGATCGTTACCCTGCCCGGATACCTTCCCATGAAGAATGACCCGGACATGATGGAACTGTTCGAGCTAAACGCGACTGATCTCGTGGGTGAAAACGAAATCGCCGTGCATCCGGATAATCTGAATCGCGGAGGCTCGACCGACATGGGTGACCTGAGCCAGATAATGCCCGTCATACATCCCTATACCACTGCCGCCGTGGGCTCCGGTCACAGTACCGACTACGTGGTTACCGACTACGAGCAGGCGGTCGTCAACCCCGCCATAGCCATGGCGATGACCGTCATTGACCTTCTGCGCGACGACGCGCAGAAGGCAAAACGCATTCTGGATTCCGCCCGGCCTACGATGAGCAAGTCGCAATATCTGTCCTTCCAGAATTCACGCCTCACTGAAGAACTGTACGAGGGCGTCTGATTTCTAACACATTAACGATCTGTTCACACGCGACAGTCCGGCGGCGTATTCAAAACCGCAGTCACGCCGAAGTTCGTACATTTATGTAGATTGCCAAAGTCTGAATACCGTCGGTTCTCCCACTATTCAGGCTGAATTTTAACGGAGGCTCGAATGAACCTGAACAGCATTCAGGAATTGAACGAACACGTGCAGCGGGAGTCCGAGTTTCTGAATCGCCTGCTTGACGAAATACGCAAAGTGATCGTCGGCCAGGACGCCCTGGTCGAGAGAGTCCTGATAGGGCTGCTCGCTGATGGACACATCCTCCTCGAAGGCGTGCCTGGACTTGCCAAGACGCTGCTGGTGAACACGGTATCACGCGCCATAGACGCCGATTTCTCCAGGCTCCAGTTCACGCCCGACCTGCTCCCCGCCGACCTGATCGGCACCCAGATATATAACCCGCGAACCTCCGAGTTCAGCGTCCACCAGGGGCCCATCTTCGCCAACCTGGTTCTGGCCGACGAGGTGAATCGCGCTCCCGCCAAGGTGCAGAGCGCCCTCCTGGAGGCGATGCAGGAACGCCAGGTCACTATCGGCGACACGACCTACCGGATGGAAGAGCTTTTTCTCGTACTAGCCACCCAGAATCCCATCGAACAGGAGGGGACATATCCCCTGCCCGAGGCCCAGGTTGACCGGTTCATGCTCAAGGTCATCGTCGAGTACCCGGACCGCGACGAGGAAAAGGCGATCATAGACAGGATGACCGGAGACGACCCACTGGAGATCGCTCCCGTCGTCTCTCCCGAGGACATCCTGAATGCGCGAAAAACCGTCCGCGACATATATGTTGACGACCAGGTGAAGGACTACATCCTGGATCTGGTGATGGCGACTCGCTATCCACAGGACAACGGACTGTCCAGCCTGGGTTCCCTTATATCATACGGCGCGTCGCCGCGCGCCAGCATCTACATGGTCACGGCGGCCCGCGCCAACGCCTTCATCCAGGGCCGCGGCTATGTCTCTCCCGAGGACGTAAAGGCCGTTGCCCAGGATGTGCTCAGGCATCGCGTCATACCCACGTATGAAGCCGAGGCCGAGGCAATCTCCTCTTCCCAGATCGTTTCTACTATTCTCGAACATGTCGAAGTTCCTTGACCGAGGATGCCCGCCTTGCTGGACCAGGAACTGATTCAACAGATCAACCGCATTGAGATTACCGCCCGCCACCTGGCGACCGATGTATTCGCCGGGGAATATCAGTCGGTATTCAAAGGGCGCGGGATGGAATTCGATGAGGTCCGCCCCTACTCCCCCGGCGACGACGTGAGGCGAATTGACTGGAACGTAACCGCACGAATGGCGTCTCCCTACATTCGCAGGTACCAGGAGGAGCGCGAGCTTACGGTAATGCTCCTTGTGGACGCGAGCGGCTCATCAGACTTTGGGACGGTCGGTCAGTTCAAGAGAGAACTCGCGGCGGAACTGGCGGCCGTTTTGTCATTCGCCGCCACCGCCAACAGCGACCGCGTCGGACTCACGATCTTCACCGACAAGACTGAACTGCTCGTCCCGCCAAAGAAAGGCAGGAGGCACATACTCAGAATGGTGCGCGACATGCTCGTCTTTCAACCCGAGAATACGGGAACGGATATAAGTCTCGCGCTTAATACCGCCAGGCTTCTACTCAAGCAGCGCAGCATCATCTTTCTGATCTCCGACTTCATCGCGCCGCCCGAATCATACAGGCTCGCCCTGTCCGCCACCGCCCGCCGACACGACCTGATTGCGCTGGACCTGCACGATCCGGTCGAGTACGAGATCCCGCGCGTCGGCGTCATATCGCTCGAAGACGCCGAGACCGGCGAGATGGTGTGGGTTGACACCGACAACGAAGACTGGCGCTGGTCCTACGGCGTTGGCATCGCGGAACGTCAGCTTGAGAAGATCCAGACCATGAACTCGCTCGGTGTTGACCGGATTGACTTGACAACCGGCGAGCCATACGTCGCCGGACTGAACGAATTCTTTCACAGACGCGCGATCAGGCTCTCCCGATGACTGTACGCTCCGTCAAAGCCGCCACCCCGCTTCTCGGTCTGATTTCGACCGTGGCACTCACAGTTGCCGTCTGGATTGCGCTGGCAGTTCACGGCGCGCTTCCAATCTCCGCGCAGAGCGCACCGGTCGAATTGAACATGACAGTGGAGAAAGTGGACAAGGCGGAGTCTGAGGACATCTATGTTGGCGACCCGTTCATCATCACGTTGTCCGCAACCTACCCGCCCGACCACTTCGTCATCTTCCCTCAGGTGCCCTCCCGGTGGGGCGACGAATTCGAGGTCAGGAGTCAGAGTTCGCAGCCAACCACGCGGAACGAGGACGGCGCTGTAACGTCGTCCATTCAAATAGAAGCCGTGCTCTTTTCCACCGGAGACATTCCAACGCCGGAACTCAGTGTTGCGATCCGCAAGCCGGACGGCGAAATTATAAACAGGCCCGTGAAGCCCATTGACGTCGCGGTGGCGAGATTTCTCCCCGAAGGCGACGATAATGATCTGAAGGACATCAAGCCACAGGCAGAGCTTCCGGTCCCGCTTGATCCGCTATCGGCCCTCAGAGACCGCGAAGGACTGGCGATACTGGCGGTTTTGGGCGGCGTGGGTCTTGCTGCGCTGGCGGTTTATCTATGGGGTCTGATGAGACCCTCAGTCTATCCCGACCTCAGTACGCCCGCGGAGACCGCGCTCGCCGAACTGGATAGAATCGCGGCCCTGCCCCTGGAGTCGGACTCCGACTTCAAGGAACGCTATACACTCGTGTCAGACTGTCTCAGACATTATTTATGGGGACAGTTCAGCTTCCCTGCGCTGGAGCTGACGACCCGACAGATAATGCGGAGTATCGAATCCTCAGACGTTTCGACTTCAGAGAGGGACGACCTCGCGCGAATACTCGACGAATGTGATCTCGTGAAGTTCGCCCGCTTCCTGCCGGACGCGGACGATGCAATTGGCGTCGTCGAGCGGTCCGGGGAGTTCATTCGACAGACGGGGGCCGTTTCCACTCCTGAGCGGGAACCCGTCGCTGTTGGAGCCGAGCCCGCATGAGCTACGACTTCGCCACTCCATATCTGCTTTTCCTGCTTCCGGTTGTTCTCGCTCTCGCGCTTATGCCCTGGTATGCAAGGTCCCGCGCGCGACCGGCTGCGATGAGATTCACAAGCGCGGACGCCGCGAGACCGGAGTCGCGCAGCTGGAAGCTGAGAGTTCGACCGTTCCTGTCGCTGCTGCGATGGCTCGCGCTCGCCCTCCTGATAGTCGCCGCCGCCAGGCCGCAGTCCAGCGAAGCGAGCGAGATAGTGAAGGGCGAAGGCGTGGATATATCTCTCGCAGTGGACATTTCCGGCTCGATGGCGGCGCTGGACTTCGATCCAAGCAATCGCCTGGACGCGGCTAAGGACGTTATCTCCGAGTTCATCGAGCAGAGGGAATATGATCGGATCGGTATCGTTGTATTCGCGAGCGAGGCGTTCGTCCACAGCCCTCCGACTGTGGATCACGACACTCTCGATGTGCTTATGCAGGATGTGGCGCTGGCCTCCGAGCTGGGTATCATGGACGGCACCGCCATCGGGACAGGCTTGGCTACCGCGGCCAGCATCCTCAAGGACTCCGAGGCTGAGAGCAGGGTCGTCGTCCTGCTGACCGACGGCGTGAATAACTCCGGCGAGATAGACCCTATGACCGCGGCGGTAGCCGCCGAGACTCTGGGCATCAGAGTCTATACGGTAGGGATGGGTTCGCCGGAATTTTCCTCGATTGCTCCCTGGGCCCAACCAAGAAACAGGAGAGGTATCCAGAGATTCGACCTCGATGAAGACACGCTCAGGGACATAGCCGCCATGACCGGAGGCAAATACTACCTCGCCACCGACACGGAAGGACTGCGCCAGATATACGAAGAGATCAACAGCCTCGAAAAGTCCGAATACGAAGTTTCGGTATATACCAAGCGCGAAGAGCTTGCCCATTGGCTGCTCATCCCTGCCGCGTTGCTATTGCTGCTGGAAGTCGTCGCGCGCGGAACTATCTTCAGGCCAATGCCGTAATTGAGACAGTATGACATTCGCTAACCCACAGTATTTGCTCTTGCTGGTCGCCGTGCCAATCGCGATTGGGATTGTTTACTGGGCAGTCCGGAACCGCAGACGTATGCTCGAACGCATCGGCAACCCGCGACTGGTGAGTATGCTGACCGAGAACGTGAACTCCAGGGGCAGGATGGTCGGCAGGATTCTGACAATCGCGGCGCTCGGTCTGGCCATCGTAGCGCTCGCGAGACCGCAGTGGGGCGAAGACGTACAGACCATCGAGCGCGAGGGCGTTCAGATAATCATCGCGCTCGATGTCTCCAAGTCAATGCTCGCCGAAGACATCAAACCGAATCGCCTGGTACGGGCGAAACTGGAGATAGTTGACCTGATGCAGAGACTTCAGGGCGATGAGGTCGGCTTGGTGCTCTTCTCAGGCGCAGCGTTTCTCCAGTTCCCGTTGACATTCGACTATCTGAGCGCGAGGAACTTCATAGAAGATGCCGACACCGAGATGATTTCCATACAAGGCACGAATATCGCTGAGGCGATAGAAATTGCCAGTCGTAGCTTCAACGAGGAACTCATCAGCCAGAAGGTTGTCCTTATCTTCACTGACGGCGAGAACCTGGACGGGGACGCGGTGGAAGCCGCGCGAGAAGCCGCCGACGAGGGCGTCCTGATTTACCCTGTTGGCGTAGGTACAGCCGAAGGGGAGCCAATCCCTATTCGGACTTCCTTCGGGAGCGTGCGCGGATACGTGCAGGACGGGGACGGAAACATGGTCTTCTCCCGGCTTGATGAGGACACGCTCATATCCGTCGCTGAAGCTGGCGGAGGGCGGTTTATCAGGTTAAGCGGTTCCACGAACGCCGCAAGCGAATTCACCGCTGAACTTGAATCTCTCGAGAAAGCCTCCGTGGGCAGCGAGGTCGAAACCACCAGGATCGAACGCTTCCAGATATTCGCCTTCGCGTCCGTTCTCCTGCTTATAGCCGGTGAGTTGATCCCGGACAGGCGTCGTCTGACCGGACGCGCGAGTGGAAGTGGGGAGTCATAAATATGAAGATCCTCATACTCATCACCGCCGCGCTCGCTGTTTTGGCGCTGTCCGCGTGTGCCTCCGAAGGTCCTGCTTCCATACAGGAAGGCAACGAGGCGTTCGAGGCGGAGCGGTACGAACAGGCGCAGGAAGCCTACGACCGCGCCCTGGAGGCAATGCCGGAAAGCCCGGAGGTGACCTATAACTCGGCCAACACGCTATACAGGCAGGAGCAGTTCGGCGAGGCAAAGTATAAGTTAGACGTTAGCGCCGAGACCGCCGAGCCAAGCCTGTCTCAATACGCCGCCTTCAATGCCGGAAACTCTCTGTATATGTCCGAGGAGTACGAAGCGGCAGTCGAGGCATACAAACAGGCGTTGAGGCTCGATCCGGCGGACCAGGAAGCCAAGCATAACCTGGAACTAGCTCTCCAACGCATTGAAGAACAGCAAGAGCAAGAGCGGGAGGAACAGGAGGGAGAACAAGAAGGAGAGCAAGAACAGGAACAGGAAGGCAACCAGGAGCAGGAAGACGGGGAAGGCAACACGCCCGGGCAACAACAGCAAGATCAGCAGCCGCAGGACCAGGAACAGCCGCAGGACCAAGAGGATGAGGGTTCCGAAGAAGACGGCGAGCCCTCAGAAGAGACTCAACCCGAAGAGGGCGAATCCAATTCAACCCAGTCACCCTCTGACCCGGGAGAGGTTCCCCCAACCGGCATGACCGAGGAACAGGCCGAACAACTCCTCGAAGCCATCGCCGACAATACCGATACTCTAAGAAGCAGAATACTCTACATTCAGGGAACGCCGCCCGAACAGCAATGGTAGCCAACAGCGGAGTATTATGAATTAACCGATGTTACGCAGCCTTGGAACCTGTATCAACTTAGTCGGCGCTGCCTATGTATCCAAAGTCCCTTCCCCCTCGATGGGGGAAGGCTAGGATGGGGATGATTCCTTAAACCGACCAAACTGATACAGCATCCAGTCTTGAGACGCCCTTCAATTCGACAGAACATTAATGCTATCATATATCTACTCAACCGACTGCGAACACACCAATCGTTATATAAGCAGCAGATTATCAAAAATGATTTCGCCGGCGAAAATTTCTCGGCTCATAGCTAACAACAGGTGACGACAGGTCGTTTCCAGGTGTTCTAAACGCCTATTCCGCTTGGAAACTCACCTGGAACCCCACCTGTACGATATAAAGCGCAATATATGATTGACGATCCCAACTCGAACCGACGACTCTGAAAAACCTCGGACTGTGATTACTCAGGAAGTTGACTGGCATGGCATCAACGAACATAGTAAGGACTGGACTGCTGCTGTCATTGCTGTTGGCGGTGACATTGTTCGCCGCGCCGCTGCCGGCGCGCGCGCAGACCTCCTCTGTCACCGCCGAAGTGGACCGCGCCGATCCCACGCTCTACGATACCGTAACGCTGACGGTCACGGTGACCGGCGAGAACAATATCGGCGCGCCGGTCTTTCCAACGCTCAGCGGGCTTCAGATCGTCGGACGAAAGATAAACTCGCAGCAGTCCTACCACCAGGGAAGAGTAACCGCTGAATTCAGGTTCATCATCGAGATGCGGCCCAGGCACACCGGCACGATTGTGATAGGTCCGGTGCAGGTGCCCATTGGCGGAGACACTTACGAGACGTCCCCTATCACGCTGAACGTCACGCAGGGAGTGCCTCCTACCCCGTCGCCCATACCCACGCCCCTGCTCCCGCCCGCGAGTTCATTCCTCAGACCGCAGTCGTCCCCAAACCAGGGCGACCCATCGTTCGATACGTCCGTGGACGACGGCGCATTCTTCATCGAGGCCGAAGTAGATAACGACGCTCCATACCTCGGAGAACAGATTACATACCGGTCGAAGTTCTACGCCTCGGACCCGTTCTTCATCAGGCCGATTCACCGCCCGCCCGACTTCGTGGGCTTCTGGGACCCGGACCGAACGGACAGGCGCGAATACCCGGAGATAATTCAGGGCAACGGATACTCGGTTATCGAGTACAGCGCGATAGTATTCCCGACCATCGCCGGCGACATTTCCATCGAGCCAAGTACCGTGGGCGTGCCAGG
Organism: Dehalococcoidia bacterium; assembly: GCA_965202815.1. GTDB lineage: Bacteria > Chloroflexota > Dehalococcoidia > Lucifugimonadales > UBA1123 > VXRN01. The sequence continues at coordinate 98,041 of CBDBCD010000001.1, read as the reverse complement.
AGGTATCCTCTCGTCATCCTTCCGGGAGTACGCGTCGCCGCTCGTAGAGCTGCGGGTGAAGCCCCTGCCCTCGAACGAACCTGCCTCTTTCACGGGCGCGGTCGGCAAGTTCGACATCGAAGCGGACCTGGACACCGATTCGCTGGCAGTCGGAGAGTCGCTGACGTTGACCGTCAAGATCGAGGGTCAGGGCAACTTCGATACACTTCCCGACCCTGTCTGGCAGGACATACCCGGATGGCGCGCGTTCGAGAACGACTCCGTCCATCGCTCATTCGTGCAGGACGGAGTGATAAACGGCACAAAGACTTTCCAAAGAGTCCTCGTTCCCGACTCAGCCGGCGACTTCGACCTGCCCCCAATCGAATACTCTTACTTCGATCCCGAAATCGAGGAGTATGTTACCGCTTCCACCCAGAGCGTTTCCGTCCGCGTGGCCCCCGACCCGAATGCGGCCCCGGCGCCGGATCCTGCGGTGAGCGACATAAACGAAGACGGTACGCCGGCGGTAACGGACATCAGGCATATCAAGCCCGCGCCGCGCGGCATCGGCGCGCCCTCTGACCCCGCTCAAGTCAATACGGTGATCTGGGGACTGGGAGCGTTGCCGTTTGCCGCGCTCCTCGCGTCCTTGGCCTGGCGCTGGGCGGTTGCAAGGCGCGAAGCCGCGATGCTTGCCTCGGCGCCGATCCGAGCTCGGCAGCAAGCGCTTGCGAGGATGTCCGACCTCGACGCCTCGTCCTCCGGCGCGGACGCCGCTACCGCCGCCCTGCACGGGTACCTGAGCGTGATTCTGGGACGGTCATCTTCCTCTCTACCAATCACCGAACTTGAAGCTCCACTGCGCGAGCTTGGAGTCAAGGACGACACGATTCAGCGACTCATGGGGGCGCTCCGAGAACTCGACCAATCCCGATTCGCGCCGCAGTGGCTGGCTGACGAAGGCGCCGCCGCGAAGGCTGTGGCTGAAATAGTCCGCAGACTGGAGAGGGAGGTTCAGACATGAAGATCCTCATCTCAGTTGTCGCCGCCTTCGTAGCCGCATTTGCCGTGTTTAGCGTGAGCTACGCCGACGAGTTGACGGACATGAATATCTTCGCGACCGCCGGGGCATTCTATGACGACGGCAATTACGAAGAAGCGGCGCGAACGTACCAACACCTTGTCGGCCTCGGGTACGAGGACCCGACGCTCTTCTATAATCTGGCAAACGCCTCCTATAAGTCGGACGACATGGGACGCGCCATACTCAACTATCTTCGGGCGAAGAGGCTCGCCCCTTTCGATGAGGATATCGCGGCGAATCTGGAGTTTGTGCGGCGGCAGCTTGACAATCCCAATTCACGGGAGGCGGCAACGCCAGCGCTCGTCCAGATCGCGGGATTCGTGCCCTGGATGACGTTCAACCAGGCCGCGATTGCCGTTCTTGTCTCATGGCTGGTCTTCGGAACATTGGCGGCGCTCTACATCTGGGGAGGTCGCTTCCGAACTTCCATGACCGTGAGTCGGCTTGCCGCTGTCGCTGTGCTGTGCATCTTCATATTCGGCTCGATCACGATTGGCAAACACATGGAGCGGCTTCACTGGGAGCGGATCGCTGTCGTAACCGCCGAATCAGCGGGAGTGTACCATGGTCCAAGAGAGAGCCTCGATCCTAGATTCAGCCTGGACGCGGGCAGTGAAGTCAAACTCCTCGACACAAGAGGCAGGTGGTCGAAGATAGGCATTTTCGACACCGGAGTCGAAGGCTGGGTGGAGTCGACCGGCGTGGAAGGCGTGCTCGACCCGGGCGGGTGAATCCGCCGGAGCTAACTCGCCATCCAAAACCTGCCAACTCTAGCCTGCCATCCCCTTCTTAAACTGGCGTTGAGGATGTACAATCGGCGCGCGTAAGACTATGGCCAACTCCTCTTTACTAAGACCCAGGTTCACGCGAGTGCCCTCGACACTGGACGCCTTCAGGAATCCCGGCTTCCGGCTGCTCTGGCCCGCCAACTTCTTTTCGTACATTTCGCGCTGGATGCAGATGACATTCCTGGCGTGGGTCATACTTCAGGAGACGGGTTCCCCGTTCTACGTGGGCTTGGTGGGCTTCTTCGGGATGTTCCCGCTGCTGGCGTTCGGCGCATTCGGCGGCGTGCTCGCGGACCGGATGAACCGCCATACGCTGCTGTTGAGCACCCAGATACTCAACCTTGCGGCTGGCATATTCATGACTGTGCTGCTGGTTACCGATATGTTCGTGTTCTGGCATTCGTACATAGTCGTGTTCGCCAGCGGACTGGGATGGGCCTTCGACATGCCGTCGAGACGGGCGGCGGTGCACGATCTTATAGGCAGGGCCGGCGTCACCAACGGTATGGCGCTGGACTCCGTGGGTATGCACGCTAGCAGGATGTCGGGGCCGGCGCTCGCGGGTGGGCTGATTGCCCTCATCGGGGTGAAAGGCGGCTTCTTCGTAATCATCGCCTTCTACATCATCTCGATAACATTCATGTTGATGCTCAAACTGCCTCCAAGGACCTCTTCAGTCGTTACCCGGAGCATCATCAGAAACCTCGCTGAAGGCTTTGGCTACGTTCGAAGCAGCCGGGTAATTCTTGCGACCGTGATAATAACCGTGTTGATGAATCTCCTGCTGTTCCCCTACATGCAGATGGTGCCGGTCATCGCCGTCGAGATCCTCGATGTGGGGCCTGGTCTGATGGGCATAATGATGGGCGCGGACGGACTGGGGGCGATAATAGGATCAATATCTATCGCATCGGCAGGCAGGTTGAGGCATCACGGCCGGGTATATCTTGGCGGCTCGATAATCGGGCTCGTCATGGTCCTCTTCTTCGCGGCGTCTAATGTCTTTATCCTGTCCATGCTGATCCTCTTCCTGCTTGGGCTGGGAACAGCCGGATTCGGGACGATGCAGTCAACGATAGTGGTAATCGCGGCAAGTGAGGATATGCGCGGCCGGGCGCTGGGCGTCATATCGCTGGCGATTGGGGCGGGCCCGATTGGCGCCTTGCTGATAGGAGCGCTGGCCCAGACGACCTCCCCCCCACTGGCGATTGCGGTATTCGCCTCCCTGGGACTGCTGACCGTCGGGGCAGTGGGACTGCTGATGCCCGAGATCCGCGCTCCAATAGCCCAGGAAGCGAATAACCCCCAGTCGGAGGCAACCAGCCCCGCGGTCCAGCGTACATAGGCCCCTGGACTTCACGCTACTGAGTCCGATGTTGAAGGACTGAAAGAAGGTCTAGCTTACAGCCTGAACGCGCTGAATCTACGCGCCGTAAGTAGCCCTGAATCTGTGGAGTGTGACTTCAGGCTCGATGGGGGCAACGGGAAGATACTCTTCCTCTTCGATCTTGGCGACGATGAACCAGGGGCCATCTTCTTTCAATGCCTGGAGGACGGCGGACTCGAGCTCTTCTTCGTCCAACACAGTTGTCGTATTCCGGATGTCGCAGCTTTTCGCAACCTGCGCCAGGTCAGTGCCGAAAGCGGTGTGGCTGGACTGATAGCCGGTCTGCGCCCACTGTTCGTTGTCCCATACTATGACGATCAGGTTCTTCGGACTTTCGCGCCCTATCGTGGCTATAGTCCCCATATTCATCAGGAGGGAGCCATCGCCGTCCAGCGAGATCACTTTCTCCTCTGAGGATAGCGCCATGCCGAGCGCGATGGAGGAGCAGAGTCCCATCGAGCCGTATGTGTAGAAGTTCCGGTCGCGGTGTCCGGCGTGCCAGAGTTCATCTGTGGTCGGGCCCAGATTGGCGACGACGGGGAGGTCGCCAACAAGGGTGAGCAGTCGTTGGGTAGCTGAGAATCTATGCAAGTTTGCCTCCGTGAAGCAGCGGGGTCAGACAGAGCGCGAGTGGCTGGCGGGATGCGTAGCAGAGCTTGAGCGCTCCTGAGACTCGTAGGTCGAGCCTGTCGTCGGTGTCAAGTGTGTAGTGCTGGATGCCGAGCACGTCCAGAATGGGCCGCGTAGCGCGCCCCATAGCTACCTGGGCTATGTTGAACTCGCCGACCTCGCCCCGCAGGTTAATGAACATAGGGATCGGCGCGCGCGCGGGCAGGCAGAGACTGGCGAGCGCGTTGACGCAGTTGCCGAAGCCGCTGGACTGCATGAAGACCGCGGCGTTTCTGCCCCTGGCATACGCTCCAGTGGCGATGCCAATCGCTTCTTCTTCTCGTGTGGCGGAAACGACGTGGAAGTAGTCGTCCTCTTCCATAAGACGGGTAACCTGGTGGATGCTCACGTCGGGGACGTAGGCTATCAGGGACACCTCGGCATCTTTCAGGGAATTTACGATGGTTTCGGCCCAGTTCATTCATTACTCGCTTTCCGGTATTTCAGAGTCTGGACTTGGTGGGTCGCAGGATTGAGAGATAATATAGTGACAGCCGATTCTACTCGAATATGTCCTTGACGGCCATGCGCCAGCCCGGAACTATGTCGTCTATTTCAAGAGTATCGGACTCTGTCAGAGTAAGCGTCTCCGACGGAGAGCGATGGATATCCACTGTTCGCCTGCGCGGGTTCACGACTATGACGGCGCGACATCCGGCGCGCCCAGAGCATAGCCGGTGGACTCCCCTATCTCAGCCCAGCCTCTCGTTGGAAATGAAAGCGACGTCAGGGGCCCGGACTGTATCCGGGTCTGTCTCCAGTATGAAGCCGGTGTCCGCATTATAAGTCTTGCCTAGGCGACTGGACTTCACATATCCGCCGAGCGATATGTTTATGTTGGAGCCGTATTCTCCGTGAAACTGTCCATCGGGTGACATCTTCTTCGGCTCTCCCCTGATAAGCTCATATTTGTAACCGTCGTCGGGCATATTCAGGAGTTCTTCCGCTGTCATGAGTCGGGTTGTAGTTACCATGAATCGGATCCTCCAGGATGTGGATTTTCATTACTTCGCATTTGGGGATAGTTCCACCATTCGTTCATGTCATATCATCTTTTCATATTCCCATGATGTGGTAGCCGGTGTCGACGTGAATAACTTCGCCGGTGATTCCAGAAGACATCGGGCTGCACAGGAACAGGGCCGTGTTCGCCACCTCTTCGTGGGTGATGTTGCGTCCCATTGGGGACCTGTCGGCGTGGGCGCGCTTCATATCGCGGTAGCCGCTGATGACCCTGGAGGATAGCGTGTCAACCGGGCCGGCGCTGATGGCGTTTATGCGAGTGTCATCCTTTCCTAGGTCCCAGGCGAGTTGGCGGACTTCGTTCTCGAGGGCGGCCTTAGCGGTGCCCATCACATTGTAGCCCGGGAACACGCGGTCGGATGCCTGGAAGGTCATGGTTATGATACTGCCTCCCCTGCCCTTCATCATCGGCGCGGCGTGTCTTGCGACAGACACGAGCGAGTAGGCGCTTATGTCGAGGGCGAGGCGGAATCCCTCCCTGGGAGTGTCTATGAAGGGGCCACCGAGGTCTTCCCTGTTGGCGAAGGCGATGGAGTGGACGATGACGTCAATGCCGTCCATATCAGTTGCGAGCGTGTCAAACGCGCTCTGGACGTTCGTGTCGTCGCTGACGTCGCACTCGACGAGAATGGGCGGCGACGAAAGCTGGGTTCCGAGCCTCTCGACGCTCCGCCTGACTCTTTCGTTGATGTAGGACAGCGCTATCCGCGCACCCGCCTGATCGAGCGTTCGAGCGATGTGCCACGCTATGCTGCGCTGATTGGCTACACCGAATACAAGGGCGTTCTTGCCGCTGAGGTCTATGTTGTACAAGCTGTTCCTCCGGGGATGGTTCTCAGTTGTCAGCCATCGCGGGCGTCTAGTATATCGAGATGTCGGAAACTCCGGCATCTATTCTTATGTAAACCCTGTTTTGGGCGGTGGCGTAGTCCGAGGACTGGTACATGCCGCCATTCCTGGGGAATCTGGACGTGTCCACATCAAGCGAGACCAACGTGGAATCGGACTCTATGAGAGCGGCCACGCCGTCGGGGACGGCGATGTCAATGTCTGCCGCGCCTGCGTCTATGTCAACATCAGTGTGTCCGGCATTCGCGGGCAGTTCTATCTCTACGTCTGCGGCTCCGACGTCCATGTCGAGAGTCTTTACATTCAGTTCGGTGAGGCGCAGGTCCATGTCCGCCGCGCCACCCTCGATGTCCAATACGACCTCGGCGATGTCGGGCGACACTTCAACATCCCATCTCAAATTACCCAGAGTGGAGAACAGTCCGAACAAGTCTATCTGTGACTTCCATCCGTCACCGCGGTCTTCCAGACGCACGCCCGGGGTGTCCACCGATAGGATAACTCCCGTGCCGTTTTCGACATGTTTATCGTCCACATAGGCTCCCAAGTTGTTGAAGTGCGCCATGAGCACCTCGTCTTCGTCCGGCGACACAATGGAATCAATGACAAGAGAGCCCGCGCCAAAATTTGCGTCCAGTTCCAGAAGTTCAGATCGATTAGAGGAAATGCCATACTGGCGCGATCTGTCGCCATCGTTCGGCGCTTCCCAGAACGCCAGATAGGCCAAGCCGACGCCGATGGCGAGAATCAGTGTGATAGCCACAGCAGATATGATCGGGAACCGGCGCGCGAGTATGATGTGAAGACCGACGGCTATTAGTATCAGTGGCCATAAATTGAAGAGAGGCAACCAAATTCCCCAGCCGACCAAGCCAGTGGTGTTGAGGAGAAGCACTATTCCGAGGGTCAGAACCAGTATCGCTGTAACCGGAAGCCATGTTCCAGCAGTCCGAGTTTCGCGTTGTTCGTCCATAGCCCTCTATCTCTTCCAGATAGAGGCAGCGAGTAGGGCCGCTCCAACGCCGATTACAGCTACGGCTCCCAGGATGCCCCAGTCAATCGTCCTCAGAAAGTATAGGTTCATGTTATAGAGCAGCAGAGCGACTCCGGCCAGAACCAGCCCTATGCCCAAGAAGTATCGGTTGCGCTCTCTGCGCTGAGGCTCAGCTTCATCGGACTCAGGGGCAGATTCGCGGCCTTCCTCGCCTGCGTCGGCAGTTGCGGCGGGGGTGTAGCCCGTCTTGGGGACTACGATGATCATAATGATGTAGATCAGAATCGAGACGCCGCCAGTCAGGAACACCGAGGCGACCCAGCCAAGCCTTACGAATACGGGATCAATCCCAAAGTACTCCGCGATGCCGCCGGAAACACCGGATATCATCTTGTCGCCCGAACTCTTATAAAGTCTTCGCGTATATGCCATGTCAGTCCTCCTGTTGCACTGTCCAGAAGCCATACTCTAATTCTAACATGGCTGACCAACAGGCATGGGCCGTTCTTTCGTCGAGACGATTTCAGAAGTGGACTTGCAGCATCTACAAAGCCGCCAATTCTGGATTCCCGCCTTCGCGGGAATGACGATTGAGTACGGCAACGGACTTTTGCAATTGTCTCTTCGTCAGAGAGCCTGCCAGTAGCGACGCCCCTCTACCCTAACGAGTCTGCCGAACCCGGGTACGGGAAAGTGACCTGAGACGACAAGGGAGTGGTCTTTCTCCATGCGGTCGAAGAGGTCGGCGCGGTTCTGGCGGGACATTTCGGGGTCGGTGTCGGCGCGGGGGCTCCAGTCGGTGTGGTGGGCCTGCGCCGGCACATGGGCGGCGTCGCCCAGGACGACGGCGCTCTGGCCCGCCGATGAGACGAGGACGCTTGTGTGGCCGGGAGTATGCCCAGGCGTCGGAAGCGCGGTGAGATGGCCGCCTATGGGCTGCTCGCCTTCTACGAACTCGAGAGCGCCGAGTTCCAGCAGAGGAGTCACCTGCTCGGCGATGTAGGCGAACATCCGCATACCGGCGCGGCGGGTGAAGACGTCCCAGTCGGCTTTGGGGATGTAGTATCTGGCGTTTGGGAAGAAGGGAGTCGGCGCGCCGTCCTTTTCGACCATGTTCCAACCAACGTGGTCGCGGTGCAGATGGGTTATGATGACCGTGGTTATCTCGTCGGGAGCAATGCCCTTGCCTGCCATATCAGAGGCGAGCAGGCCCCATTCGGAATTATCAAATGGATGGTCGCCTTCTCCGAGTCCGGTGTCCACAAGGGCGACGACATCCGCGACCCGTATCACAAAGGAACCCACATTCATGCGGATGAGCCCTTCGTCCGTAAGCTGGTCAGCGTAAGGATCCCATTCAGCGGAATCAATAGAAGGAAAGAAGTCGGACGGAGCGAAGTGTATGTGGCCGTCGGATACGGAGATTATCTCGGCGTCTCCGACTTTGACCGAATAGTCAGACATGGTTTGGTGTCCCTTCGCGGTTCAGTCGTGATAGATGGGCAGGACGTCGGCGGCCAAGGCGTCGAGCTGCTGGTTCATCATTTCGGGCGGGCAGACGGGCCTGGCGACGAACTTGGTCGCGCCGGCGTCTATGTACGAGTCTATGAGGTCTCGCATCCTGTCGGCTGTTCCGAAGGCGGAGAAGCCGTCGTAGTCAATGTCGGTTCGTCGGCGCAGCATATAAGGCTCGGCTATGTGTCGGGCCTCTTCGTAGCTATCGGCGATGCAGTAGCTGAAGAGCGCGCCGTAGTGGTCGTCCTCGATGTCGTTCTCGAACTCGGCAGCCATCGTCTTGATTTGAGAGACGCCGTCGGCGACCTCTTCGGGGGTAGCCTGAGATACAAGCCAGCCGTCCCCCAGTCTGGCCGTGCGCCTGATGGCGAATTCACTGCGTCCGCCAATCCAGACGGGCGGAAGGTCTTTCTGCACCGGCTTGGGCTGCACGGTCACGTCGTTCAGGGTGAAGTAGCGCCCGTGATAGGTGACGTTATCCTGCGACCAGAGCAGTTTCATGACCTCGATGGCCTCATCCGTTCTGCCGCCGCGCTGACGCTTGATCGTTCCGCAGGCCTCGTACTCCCCGGCCTCGCCCGTACCCAGTCCGACGGCGGGAAGAGAGCGACCACCGGAGAGGAAGTCCAAGGTCGCGACTTCCTTGGCAAGAACGGTCGGATTTCGGAGCGGAAGAGCGAGCACATTGGTCCCGAACTTCAGGTTTTTTGTCCGAGCGGCAATGAAGGAGAGCGCAATCATCGGCTCCATGTTGAGGGTTTCAGAGACTATCCTGTCACTGAGCCAAAGAGAGTCCACGCCGTATTGTTCGCACAGGTCGGTGTATTCCCAGAGGTAATCCGGATCAGCGGAAGGGAATGGCCACCCGCCGAAACCTATTCCTATCTTGACCGACATTTGCCCCTCCCTAATTTCTATTTCTATATGCAGGGCGAAGTTTTCGCTAACGGAATATCCTATCCAAGGCGACTGAAAAGCCTTCAAGCGTCGGGGACACCAGTGTATCGTTCACGCCGTATTCTGCCACAGTGTCGCACTTGCCGTCATTGCTGTATCAACTATACATCACATCAGAAGAATCGAGCCGGATCGAAGTCGGAAAGTGATTCGCCTTCCGAGCCGTCCAGCAGGTCAGCTACCGCCTCGCCCGTCGCCAGGCTTAGTAGTATTCCGTTCCTGTAGTGGCCGGACGCGACGATAACGTTGTCATGTTCCGGCATTCGTCCGATTACAGGCAATTCGTCGCCCGAACCGGGTCTGAGGCCGGCGACACTCCAGTTGATTTCCGCGTCGGTCAGAGAGGGCATCAGCGCAGTGGCCATGCCGAGTATAGACTGCACATCGCCGGCTGTTACCCTGGTGTCGAAGCCTGCCTCCTCGACTGTGGCGCCCACTATCATCGAGCCGTCGTTGCGCGGGACCAGGATTCCCCATGAGCCGTGAATAATCCGGCTGACGCCGCCATTAGCCGGCTGGACATTGAGGTTGACACCCTTGACCGGCTTCACCATCGGCATCCGGGCGACGCTTGGCCCGCGCTCTCCGTAGAGCCATCTATCCATCGCGCCGGTCCAGGCGCCGGACGCCAGCACGACGGACTCAGATCGCACAGGGCCATGCCTGTCCATGACACCCGCGACCCGACCGTCCTCGATGATAAGGCCTGCTACTTCGACCCCCTCCCTGATTTCGGCTCCGTGTCTCTGCGCGGCCAGTGCCAGCGCGTTAGCGAGTCTCTGGTTGTTGACCCGGCAGGATTCGGGGGCGTACATACTTCCGGGAATCGCGGGATTCAGCAGGGGTTCCAGTTCCCGAAGTTCTTCGCCGTCAACCCATCTTGTTTCCTCGCCCATAGAAGAGAGTTGGTTCGCAAGACCCCGCAACGCGATTGCGTCGCTCTCATTCATTGCCAGAGTGAGGTCTCCACACTCCGCGAATTCGATATCAATGCCGGACTCCTCGCGGATGACGGGCGCAAGTTCGTGGAACAGTCTGAGGCTGCGCCGCGCGAGACGAGAGTATTGAGAACCGCCGGGAGAAGAGCTCAGAATACCCGATGCGGCATTGGAAGCGCCGCCTCCCACTCTCCCACTTTCGAGAAGCGCGCAGGATATACCACGCTTTGCCAGGAAATAGGCAACGGCAGCGCCAACGACTCCACCGCCAACAACTATGACGTCGGGAGTATCCGGCATGATTAATCCTCCCCGGCCAGGGCGTCCGCCAACTGGTTGAAGTCGCTCACTACTATGTCAGGCGTGTATTGTTCGGTATCTTCGTAGGGTAGCGAGTAGCGGTTCACGTAAGCTCCCCTGAATCCGCAGGCCCTCGCGCCCATGATGTCGAAGGAGTGGGCGGCGACCATCATTATCTCAGAGGGATCGGAGTCGAGGATGCGCGCCGCCGAACGGTAAACAGAGGGGTGAGGCTTGAACGCTCCTCCTTCCTCGACGGAGATTACCGCGTCAAAGCCGAATTTGATCCTGTTGGCGACCAAGCGGTCGAGGAACTCGGGCTCGCCATTCGACAGGGCAACGAGCTTGTACTTAGCGGCCAGCCTGTTCAAACCTTCCAGCGAGTCCGCATACGGGCTCAGTTCCCGCCATACACCCATGAACTCGCGGATTCGTTCAGGGTCGAATTCGATGCCGTTGGCGCGAAGGGCGTAAACCAATGCCCTGCGGCAGGTCTCGAGGTATCCGCTGTGGCCCAGCATGATGAGCGAGTCCTGGTACTGCTCTATGCGCTGTCTCGCTCGCCACTGAGGATAGAATTCGGCGCCGGTCATATCCGAGCCAAGTTCTTCGAGCAACACCCCAGTCGGTCCTTCGAGGCTGCCGGTGAGGTCCAGCACAGTACCGAAGATGTCGAATGTGAGCGTGGTTACGGCTTCGATTGGGTTATTCGGCATAGTTTCTCCGAGATTCACCTGGCCAGACTGCGATTGTGAACGGTGAGTGTATTCAATCCCCCCGTCGCATCTGTCATGCGACCGAGCATTTGCGACAGTATGGCAAATTCGACCTGCAATGAAAAGGCGCGCCATACAAGCGGCGCGCCTTCGGTTGTCAGATATGGGCAGTTCTCCGTGCGACGTTACCAAGTTGTCGCGGCGAGGTTGACTCCCTGTTCCGCGGCGCCGCTAATGGTGCTCCAAGGCGTGAGCGTTACCCAGTGGTCGGGTTCTACCTCCACCAGGGGCGGACGCGAATTCGCATATTCGTGGTTGGGGTCCACTTCCAGCGGGGTCCGTGTCTGGAACACGTCTCCGGGAGGCGGGTCAACGGGGGAAACCACTTCGCCGGGCAGGATTATCTCTTCTCTCTGGATGTCCGGGTGGGACGAGAGGGCGGCGGAGAGAAGCGCGTTGGTGTAGAGATGCACTGGGTTGTTGAAAATGCTCTCAGTGTCGCCCATCTCCTGGAATACGCCGAGATACATGACGGCCATCCGGTCGCACATGTACCGGACGGTCGCGAGGTTGTGAGCGACCATCAGGTATGCAAGGCCATGCTCCTGCTGGAGATCAACAAGCAGATTCATAATCTGAGCGCGGATGGAGACGTCCAGCGCCGATACCGGCTCGTCCAGAACGATGACCTGGGGATTGAGCGCGAGCGCCCTGGCTACGCCAATCCTCTGCCTCTGCCCGCCGCTGAATTCGTGGGGGAAGAGCGAACCCTGGTCAGGCCGGAGTCCGACCTCGACGAGGAGATCGCTTACTCTGTCCCTTATCTGCTGCCTGGTCATGTTCGTGTTGACTTCGAGGGGTTCGCCGATAATGCTGCCGACGCGCATCCTGGGATTGAGCGAGGCCCAGGGGTCCTGGAACACTGCCTGGACGGACCTCTTCAGTTCACGCCTTCCGGCGCGGCTCAGGGTGGATATATCTTCACCCTCATAGAAGATCTGGCCTTCTGTGGGTTCTTCCAAGCTCAGGAGGACCTTAAGCGTAGTCGTCTTGCCGCAGCCCGACTCGCCAACAAGACCCATCGTCTTGCCACGGTCAATGTCGAAGCTGACGTCGTCCACGGCCTTGAGGATGCTCTTCTGCCGCCTGAAGAGCGAGCCTCCGCCGACATCGAACCACTTGCGAAGGTGCCGAACCGAAATTATGGCGTCGGAACTAGAGTCAACGCCCGGAGCCGACTCGACTCCGTACCTATTCGTGGTCCCATTGGAGCCATTTGTCGAAGCATCTGCTACCATTTTGGTTTCACCACTCCTTGTCTGTCTCTAAATCCGGGTTACCTGTATTCCCCGCCATAGGAGACGAGGTGGGCATACTTATCAAATTCGGCGACCGAGCTATGGGATAGCTGTACCCAATGTCCGGGCTCAACCTCCACGAGTTCGGGCCTTATCTGGAAATCAAGGTCGGTCGTCGGAAGCGGGGACCTCTCGGCGAAAGCGTCGCCGGGGGGGAGGTTGTAGAGCTGCGGCGGCTGACCATCTATCTGCGCCAGGCGACCCGTCTTCTCTTCCAGCTTGGGAACCGAGTTTATCAGCGCCTTGGTGTACTCGTGCTTGGGGTCGTTGAAGATCGTGCGGACGTCAGCGAGTTCGACGATACGGCCCGCGTACATGACCGCGACCCTGTCGCACATCTTCGCCACGATTCCGAAGTCGTGCGTGATGAACATGATGGCCACGCCGGTTTCCTGCTGAAGGTCGTTCAGCAGCCTGAGGTACTGCGCCTGAATCGTGACGTCGAGGGATGTAGTGGGCTCGTCGGCGATAAGCACCGCCGGGTCGCATGAGATTCCGATAGCGCCGACGACGCGCTGGCGCATACCGCCCGAAAGCTGGTGGGGATAGTCTCGCATCCTTACTTCAGGAGCGGGAATCCGCACTTTTCGGAGCATATCCACTATTGTGTCCTTGAGCACGTCGCCGCCGAATCCCTTGTGTATCTTGAGGGCTTCGCCAACCTGGTCCTCGATGTCGAAGACTGGGTTGAGAGCGGTCATGGGATCCTGGAGGACCATACCGATACGGCTGCCGCGGACCTTCTCCATGTCGCCTTCGCTGAGCTGGAGAATGTCTTCGCCTTCCAGCAGGACCTGGCCGCCGACTATATGCCCCGGAGGGGATGGAATCAGCCGCATGATGGAGAGAGAGGTTACGGACTTGCCGGAACCCGATTCTCCGACGATACCCAGTGTCTCGCCGCGCTTGAGCTGGAAGCTGACGCCATCAACCGCCTTCACCACTCCCCAACGAGTAACGAAATATGTTCGCAGGTCCTGGACGTCGAGTACAACGTCATTATTGCTGCCATTGGATGTGATCATCCTGCCCTACTCCTTGAAACGAAGCTAAACCGTGAATGTCAATCGCTTGCGGAAAACGCGCGCATCCGAGCGCTCCACACCCGAACCTACCTACCGGACAAGCAGGGGTTCAGGTGCGCCCAATATAGACAATGCGAGGGCAAAATGCAACCCCGCCAAAGCGGGCTCGGCGATAAACCGAAACTACTGCCCGGAGCCGGAGCCGGCCCCGCCGGCCCATGCCCCGAGGGCCATGTATCCGCCGTCAATTACCACGTGGGCGCCTGTCATGAAGGAGGACTTCTCGCTGGCCAGGAACATGACGAGGTTTGCGATGTCCCGGCCAGTCCCGATTCGGCCAATGGGGTGCCCTGAGCCGTAGCGGTCGAGGGTCTCTTCGATGTCTCCGCCCTCGGCCGCGGCGACGGTCCTGACCATATTGGTGTCAATCGTGCCCGGGCAGATGGCGAGTACGCGGATGTTTTCGGGGGCATAGTCGAGCGCCATCTGGCGGGTGAAGGACAGTACGCCTCCCTTGCTGGCGGCATAGGCGGGAACGAGATACTGCGACTGCAGGCCCTGCACGCTGGCGTTGTTGATGATGACGCCGCCGCCGCGCGCCCGGATTTCGGGTATGGCGTACTTTGCCATGAGGAAGTAGCTCTTGAGGTTGACGTCCAGGATTCTGTCCCACATTGATTCGGACGTGTCTTCGACGTTCGTGTAGGAGTCCACAGGCTGTATCCCGACGTTGTTGAAGAGAATGTCCACGCCGCCGAACTCGGCGACTGCGCTTTCGATGACGTTCCGGGCGTCGTCGGAGCGGGCCACGTCCGATTCGACGAAAAGGGCCGACCCGCCGTCGGCGCGGATGTCGGACTGGCGCCGGAGACCGGCCTCTGAGTCGAGGTCGGCGATGACGACGCTTGCGCCGTTGTGGGCGAACTCGGAGGCGGTATCGCCGCCCATGCCGAGGGCTCCGCCGGTAACGATTACTACTTTGCCGTCGAAGTCAGCCATTGGAGTCTCCCCTTTGCATGTGGGTGTTCCGCTGTTTCAGGATTGCCAAGTTTATAGATAATCAAGGTTCATTGGGATTGATTCGGCGGCGGGACCGGATTCAAGAGTTTCATAGATGTCAGTTTATATTACACAGGTGAGCAACAGGTTGACGAACAGGTGGCAACAGGTTGACGAACAGGCGGCAACAGGTGAAAAAGTCACCAGAGATTGACCAGAGATCGCCTGAGTTTAGCTACGGGGGAATTTTTCCAAGCCCTAAAATGCTCAATTGATAACTCCTGCCTTATGTTTTGTGTTGTGTTAGCTGTGTTCGTCGTATGGACATTTTAGCACATGAGGTCGAGCCGCGCATATCGGAAGAATCGGGTCCCTGGCAGTTGGCGGGCTTGTAATGGTCAACGCCCGACGTGGTATAATGGGCGCGTCCAACAGAGTGGGGATATAGCTCAATTGGGAGAGCGCGGCGTTCGCAATGCCGAGGTTGGGGGTTCGAGCCCCCCTATCTCCACCATCCCTTCCCTTCTCATGACGCCTCGTAGTGAAGTGGCCGGGCGATACCTGCCGGAATCCCGGAATCGGAACTTTGCGCAAGCCCTGGCGGGGGCGGGGTATGGAGCTCCCCAGCCGCTCCCTACGGGCCGTGGTCGTCGCGGCGCCAGCCGGAGCCGAAGAGGTAGCCGTCGTAGCTCGCCACCCACACCCGCAGCGATTCGGACTCCACCCAGCCGCCGTCCTCAGTGGCCTGGAACGTCTCATCGCCGAAGATGGCCTGGATGTCCCGTCCGATCAGCGGCGGTTCCGAGTGAGCGACTATCTTCCCGTCCGGGTCGCCTATGAACGCGAACCAGTGGCCGTCAACGGTCTCGGTCGCGTTGTAGTAGGCGACGGCCGCCTCCAGACCCGCCAGCGCGCTTCCCGGACTGGCGAAGTAGGCGACCGTCCCCGACAGACCGCCCTCGCGGTACTTCTCCACCGCCACGGACACCAGCATCCTGGTGAACGCGTCGGCGTCTATGTACCAGCCCGAGGCGAACAGCAGACCGTCCCGCCGCTCCACCCACACGTTCTTCAGATCGAAGTCGCCGGAGCTTACGCCACCGCTCTCCGGGTTGCGGTACACGTAGGACACCCACTTGCCCTCCTCAGTCGCCGAGAGCATCGCGGGCCCGAACTGGTAGCCGTTGAGGTCGGTTCCCACCCAGCCATTCAGGTCCAGGCCCAGGCGGCCCGGGTCCGGATGGGCGATGAACTGGTCGTTCTCGTCAATGATGAACACGTACCACTGGCCGTCCACGCTCTCGGGGCTGTTGTAGTGGGCCAGGGTGGCGTCGAGACCCTCGGACTCGTAGCGGGCGATGGCGCTTCGGACGAAGTAGCGGGTGTACTCGGCGGGGGACGTCCTGGACGGAACGGGGGCGATGGCGTACTCGGACGAATCGAACCCGTCGGCCAGGGTCTGGATCTCGTCACGCTTGAGAAACTCTTCCGAGGCGTTCAGGTCCTCGGCCGCGGTGAAGGACTCAACGTAGTAGAGCGCCAGAAACTGGCTGACTATGTCCAGCAGCAGCGGGTCCGGCGACAGGCGATACGACTCCACCATCAGGGCGATGAACCTGTCTTCTTCCGGAACGTCGAGTAGGCGCGCCTTGACCTGAATGGGCGTCTCCCCGGTGTACGGGGTTATGAAGCCGGTTATGTACAGGTCGGAGAGCGCTGTGTCCAGGTTGGACAGCAGGGGGATGTTGTCCGCCTTTACGTCGGCGGGCGTGGGCTCGGAGCGGATGTACCGTATGACGGCGACGAACCTGGCGAGGTCGTCGGAATCCACGACGTCGCCGGGCTGAGTCGTCGGAGCGGCCTCGGAGACGTCGTCGCCGTCGGGCAATGATATTGCCAGCGCGACCGACACGACGACTACGATGATCGAACCGAGCGTTAATCGAGTGCGCATCTCAGGCGTTTCCTTTTCCTCCCTACAGGCCGCCGGGCTGGCTGCCGTCCGAGTTCGCGACCCGCACATCGAAACTGTCGCTGACTTCGTTGTCATCCGAGTCCCGGGCTGTCACCGTAATCGTCGCTGTGCCCTCGGCCACGCCGACCACCGTGAGCCCGGTCACCGCATTCGTCTTGTCGTCGGTCCGCTTCGATACCGTGGCGACCGCATCGTTCGACGACGAGACGCTATAGCTCAGCGCGTCGCCGTCGGCGTCCGAAAACACGCCGGACAACGAAATCAGCTTGCTCGCGCCCGCATCGAGGCTGCTGATGTCGGCGAGCGCCGAGGCGACCGTCGGCGCGGCCTTGACGGTCACCGTGAACGTGTCCGAGACCGTGCCGCCGCGCTCGTCGTTGGCCGTTACCGTGATCTGCGCCGTGCCGCGCTGGCCCGCCAGCACCACCAGCTCCGCCCCGTCGATGTACTGGACAAAGGCCAACGCGACATCAATGTTCGAGGATGTCGCCTCCAGCGTCAGTTGGTCGCCGTCGCCGTCCGCGAACACGTCCGACAATGGGATGACCTGCGATCCGAGTTCGTCAGTAATGGTCGTGTCCGAGATCGCGGAGGAGACCGTCGGCGCCTGGTTTGGCGGCGGCGGCGTGTCACCGCTCTGGCCTGAAGTCCCTTGCTGGGGTTCGACGAACCCGAGCGTCTCGCCAGCTGCGACCCTCGTGACCTTCAGGTAATAGGAAAGCAAGTGCTTGTTGTCGCACTCCTCTAGCTTTTCGTGCTTGATTGAGAGGAGGATCCGCAGCATTCGAGACTCCCCCACCTCCAGCGGAACTTGTCCGTTGCCGTCGGTGAGATAGAAGCGAAAAAAGCGATCCGGAAATTGCGCTCGATTGGGAACGATGGAGCGAACGCTATTCAAGAACGGAAAGCGGAACACGTTCACATACCGGTCCAACGCCTGGCGTTTCACCGTGATCTCGGGATTGCCGGTGCTGACCTTCACCTCCGTGGGGTTGGTCCAGTCCTTGGAGATTCTGTTGACTTGATCTCGCGTGCCATCACCCACGGCCACGTCAAGCTCCCAGATTCCACAGCCGTCGTCCCCCTGACTGAGATAGGCGGGCCGCGAGACCACCGTCACCGACACGCCCCCGATGGCGGTGCCCTGGTAGGCTGTGTCGGCGCTCGTGGCGGAGTGCGTGATCGTCGACCTGCCCACCCTCCCGCTCGTCACCGTGACGGTCTGCGCACTGCTGTAGTTGGTCGTCGTGAACGTCAGCGACGACGGCGACACCGTAGCCACGGCCGTCGTGCCGCTCCTGGGCGTGATCGTGACATTTGCCGTGGGCGCCTTGTTGAGCTTGATCGTGTAGGTCGCCGTCGAGCCGGTGAAGAGCCTCACCGACGACTGGCTCACAGTCGCCCTGCCGTAGCCCTTGACTCCAATGGACAGCGCCACGCTGCCCCCGTTCTCCAACCACGTGCCGGCAGCAAGGTTATGGGAGACGTTCGCGATGCTAAAGCCCGCGGCCCCGCCCGTGTCCTCGTCGTCGCTGGTCGTGTTGCTGAGCAGAAGATGCGTGTCGTCGTCAAAGTCCCCCGACCCGATCACCACGTAGTACGTCGTGCTTGCCGCCAGCGTGGTCCCCGACGGCGCCGCGAAGGTCACCACACCCGTCGTCTCGATCGTCGGCACCTCCAGGTCCGCGAGCTTGGTGCCCAGGTCGTTAATAGTCCCAGTGCCGCTCAGCGTCGTACCGCCGGAGGTCCAGACCGAAGCCTTCAGCGTCTTCAGGAGACTAGACGTCAAGTATATTCTCGTGGCAGTGTGGAAGTGGAAGTCAATGCCCGTCAGGGTGTAGCCCTCGGCGTTGCTGCCCGTCGTGAACGCCTGGACCCGCTCAGAAGTGAGAGTCATACCAGCCTGCACCTTCGTCTGGCCCGTGTTGGCGACCAGAGCGTCGGTGGTCTGGGCCTGGGCCTGGGCGGGCGGCGCACGGTCAACCAGGAAGACCGCCAGCGCAACCACCGCGGCGGCCAGCAGCAGGAGGGAGATGCGGGGAAGACGGAGGGCCGGGGTCACGCCGGGCCTCCCGCGGGTTGCGGGAGCGTGGCGCCGGGACGGGCTAGAACGAAGGTTCGGGGGGGGGGGGGTAACGTGTAACGTGTCGAAGGGCCGCCGGCGCGTACTTCGACAGGCTCAGCACGAACGGGATCCTCTTGTTGAACATGGCTATAGTGCCTCCTTATCGGCCAGCGTTCCGCTTCATCGGTCGGGATGGACTCGCCGTCTCCGGCTGCTGCCCGCGCCCCTTTCGAAGCGGAGACGCGCAGACCGAGCGTAACGATATCAGACTGCACCTATGACAGGCATATCATATATGTATAAAAGTTAACTGACTATATGTAATTAAGCGTATAATACTGTGTGAGACGTGATGCGCTGCGGCAGTGCGCAGGTGCGTCTGCACCCAAGTCGGGAGGGAACCATGGGCCCCGCCTGACCATCGGCGTCGGGAGATAGAGTGGCTGCGGGAACGCCTGTCGCGCCTGGGCGCGGCCCGGACTTGGCTACCTACGGCGTGATGATCCTGCTGAACGACGGGGCATGGTTGATAGCGGACCTGTTGAAGCGGCTCCGCCACAAGCCCGGGGGATGCCGCTGCCAGTCCCTGATTCATCGTCGCAGAACACCGGGTGGGCTACCGGATGACCAGCGGGAAGACAGGGAATGAACAATGAAGTATCGTGTCCGTCTCAACTTCTACACGAGAGCCCTGTCAGCGTCACTGTGTACGGAGACTATCCTGTTCGTCGGACGGGAGGAGAGAATAGAGGGTGAGCGTCAGCACATCGGGCTAAAGTTCTGTCCCCGCGTGTGCGGGGGAAGCCGAATAACATCAGAGACTTCTGTCATCCCTCTCAGGTCTATCCCCGCGTGTACGGGGGAAGCCTCCTCCTTAGTTGAGAAAATTGCATAAGTCTCAGGTCTATCCCCGCGCCTACGGGGAAGCCTCTTGGCAAGATGATATAGGACTGTAGCCTTCATCTGCCAGAGGAATAATGTTAGCTGTACTTGACCAGGTAAACGCCGTCCGCTTCGACTATCTCTCGCAGCGTCTCGCCCGTCATTCTCCTGCGGGTCCCGGTGGCCTGAGCAACAGCATCCCGTAGCCGTAGGCGCGGTGCCTTCCCACTCCGCGCTCGATGAGACGGTTGAACGTCTCCGGGTCGCCGATACGCAGAACGCCGCGCATCAGGGCCGACGGGCCTTCGACGGGCTGCCCCCGCAGGCTGCGGACGGCGCGCGTCCGCTGGAACGATTGCAGGGTGGCGCTCTCGAGTTCGGCGCGCCCATGCCTCTGAAGCTGGTCTGAAAGCCAATCCGAGTAAACCTGCTCGCGGCCGCGGTCCATCCGGTTGGGCGGGTGAAGCATCGCCTCGCGCTGAAAGACGTCCATCTCGGCCCCACGTCGTTCGTTCTGTCTTGCGCCACGCGCCACGGGTCTGACCAGTATCTCGAATCCCAGTCGGCGACCTGGGGGCCACTCCATCGGCATTCGCTTAGTTTGAATGCCGCCGGAGGGCAGCGCCGTGGCCTGGAGCGGGTCGGCGAACTGTTCGGACGCTTCGCGCATCGCGTTGGCCTCCCAGCGACAGTATCCGTACAGCGTTCCGCGAGTTACCCCCCGGCGTTTGGGAGCTATCAGGCGAAAGGGCTTGGGCGCGAATTCGCCGAACGTCTCCGTTAGGAGGCAGTGCATGGCGAATCCCTCATCGAATACGTCGCGGCGTATCAATTGACGGGACCCTGCCCATCTCTGGAAGGCGTTCAGGTCTATGTCGGCGCGGACCATGCGTATGTCCGTCCGAGGCTTATCCGTCGTTTCGGGCGCTGCGGTTGAGGACGTCATCGCATTCTACTCCTCGCCGGGTCCATCGTCGTCCGCTTGTGGAAATTCTCTGGCTGGCAGGGAGCCGTCGCAGACCGCTCTCGCGCCGCCGTGCAGACCGGACTGCCAGTTGCGCTCGTCCGTGAGCATATGCGAGCGGGACGCGCTCAAACTATCCACGGATTCAGATTCGGGCCACGTCAACCTGACGCGGGAATCTTCCTCAGCGCGCGGTTCGGACAGAGGAACTTGCAGAAGCGCGTCCAGGGCGGTATCTCCTTCCTGGAAGTCGCCGCACAGCCTGTCGGACGGAAGGCAGGGCTTGCGTCCAATGAAGAGTGGCCGTCTGGGTTCGTCCAGCGCATCGGCCAGGTCGTCCAGGGTAGGCGCGTCTTCGGAAGGTTCGAGTCTCAGCGCGACGGTAACTCTCATGTCCGCGAAGTAGTCGCGGAAACGCAGGTGAGACGCGTTGTAGGTGCCCGCGCCTCCGGCGCGGCCCTCCGGTACGCCGCGAGTCGTCCATCCCTGGTCTCTCGCGCCAAGGCGCGCCGTCTGAAAGTCGGTAATATGCAGACCGCCCGCAGGCTCGCGGTCAATGCGGGCGGCGAATACGATTCTGTCCTGAAGACGCTGGTGCCGCTCGCGCTCCACCCGGCGCAAGCCGAGCGCGTTGGCGAACATACCGGTCAGCATCGATAACGCGGGGAAGGGGCGTATGACGCCGAGGTTGTCTATGGTCTCGCCTCCGAACGCCATCAGCGGACTCTCCAGTCTGATGATCAGGTGTCTCATCGAATCACACCGCCTCGCCGTCGCGCGTTATGTCCGCGGCCCAGGACGCGAGTTCGTCCATACTGACATTGACCGAGTTCGGGAAGTCGAATCCCTCCAGGCTCATCGCGCGTCGCGCGGTGTGTACGCCGTATGCGCGGTCGAACTTCGACAGGTAGTCCGCCATCGCGCGGGCGGCTTCGTCGGTCTGCGCCGACGTCGGCTTGCGGAAGGCGTTGGCGAGGCTGCGGGGCTGGCGGGAGCCCGCCTCTATCAGCATCAGGTCCGCGTAGGCGTAGGGCGCGGTGGACCCGAGCTTCGCGCCCGGCGTCACGGAGGCGATCAGCCGCGTGAGACGTTCTACGATCCTGCCCGCCATATCCCTGTCGGCGTCCAGCCAGTCGTCCGCCCCACATCCGCTAACGTTCGACACCAGGCCGGGCACGTCCACCACGACGTATCCGTAGAACAGTCCCGCGGTGAGCTCCATATCTCCGATGTGCGCCGCGCCCGCGTCCTCTTCGGGACGCTGAAGGTCGTCCACGACCGAGAAGTAGTCGCTCTCGGACTCTTCGGAGTGAACGGTGAAGGCGTGTTGGACGTGGACGGCGGCCTCGATGTTCGCGGCCGGGTCGGACGTAACCATGCGCCCGAACAGCGCGCCTTCAAGCCCTCCGGGGAATTGGACGCTCTCCCTGAACGCGCGGAAGTTCCCGCGCCGCTCGTTGCGCCGCGTCTCGCTGAACAGCAGCTTGGCGGCGGCGTCCGCGGCCTCGGCGTCGTCCGCGTGCGCGGCGCAGATGGCCTCCGCCTGGTCGCGCAGGAACTCGACCTCCGGCAGTCCGAGTAGCAGCGGCTGGCGACCGGATTCCGAAGTTCCGCTGGCGCCGTAGACGCCCGCGTTGAACGCTTCCGCAACCTTGTCAAGTATATCTTCGGGAGCGGCGCCGGATTCGCGCAGCGGCTGGATCACGCGGCGCTCCACTATGTTTCGGGATCGTATCGCTTCAGCCGCTCCCTCGATGTTGCGGAGCGAAAATTCATCGTCGGTTACGCGCCAGTGCCGCTTCAGGCACTGTGACGAGACGCGGGTGCGAACGCTGCCGCCGAAAGTCAGGCGTTTGGCAAGTCCGCTGTCGTCGCGGTTCAGAAGCGCGGCCGGATATGAGTGTAGGGTATGTACTTGCAGGAATCTCGGGATGGTCATAGCTATTTTCTCCTGACGTGTTCGCTGACTAGGCTGACCGTCGCCTCGCTCGGTCTTCGGCCCAATAGTAGTCGCGGGCGATGTTGCGGCGCATTCGCTCGGCCCGCTCCTCGTCGTAACCTTCGGCCAGGATGAGTTGCGCCATCTGATACCAGTTGAAGGGCTGTCCCGCTGACGCCATCATGCGGAACATTCTTGAAAGCAGCGCGCGGAACATACCGCCTCGCGCGGTCATAAGCCTGCTGAACCTTGATGGGCTGTAGTAGGCGTCTTTGCGGTCGGGGTTCCCTCCTGTGAAAAGCGCGCGTCCGACGGGCGTCGCTCTGTCGTGGGCGGCGCGAACTGCGACCGAATTCCCGTTGGTTCTGGTCATAAGCGCTATGCCGTGCATGATTAGAGCCCACTTGCGCTCGGTATCGACGTTGCGCGTCTCTATATTCCACTGCGCCAGCAGTCTCCATACGATGGGCGTGATTTCCCGTTCGGGGTCCATTCGTCTCAGTTCGGCCAGGTCGCCGCGGTCGAAGTTCGGGTTGGCTATGTGGCTTGCTATCTGTACCGCGACGTATTCCAATGTTCTGGTTCGCGGCTCGCTGACTGTCTTATCCGTTACGGGTGTCGCGGTCATCATCGGTCTCCTGAATTCCGTAGAGTGAGGGGAACGCTCTACGCATTCGTCCGCTGAATATGCTTTCGGCCCGCACCCGGGCGCGGAGTTTCCGCATCGCGGGACATGGCAGAGTGTCTTCGGCTTCGTTCAACAGGCTGCGCGCGCCGTCTATCACGGTCCTTCGCCACTTGTCGCGGATACGGCCACGCGCGTCCCTGTCGTCTTCGACGAACTCCTCCTGGAGATCGTCGAAGAAATCCCTGTCCACGATCCCGCCAAGCCTGTTTGCCCAGGGGTTGGAGCGGGCGCGGTGGTCATCTGAAACACTGTCGGAATTGCCTCCGGCCGCGAATACGGATACCGCGTGTCTGAGTATGCGCTGGATTTCGCCTACGTCGTTCACTCGCGCTTCGGCCAGAGTCCCCAGGGCCTCGGCCCCTCCGCCTCTTCCGAACGCGGCTATCTTTGTCTGTGGCCTGATCGGGATGTGCCTCTCGTGGTAGCCCTCGGTCTTTCCCTGGCCGCGCGCCATGCCCCGGGCGACCAGCGTGAGCGGGTCCGGCGACCTGAGTTCCGCGTCGGTCGGCTTGAACAGCGTCGGCCAATCCCATTTGGAAGCATTGATGTAGTCGGCGGTTCTGCGATACGTGAAACCGCCCGCCGAGAGCGTGAGCGACTTGCCGTCCTTGCTGGTCGGAGTCCAGGGGTCGCCTGCTACGCCTTTGAGCGCTCTGGCTTCGATACGCGGAGCTTTCGATGTGGCCCTGACAGCGTGAGCGATGATGCGACCATCATTCACCAGTCGGATACGCCTGCACGCTTCGATGTAGAATGGCCCAAGATGATTCAATGTCAGCGCTTCCGACTTGGCGCCGTTCCACGGCAGTGTCCAGATGAGTTCCGGCCCTTCCTCAGCAAATGGGTGGTTATCCATCAACTCGCTGCGTCTTTCCAGCAGGACGGTGATGTCGCGCCGGACGTGCGCGCCCGGTCGAACAGAGGGCGTTGTCGTGAATGCCGGCCTGCACCCCAATCCACCGTTCATCCGGGAAATGCCGTAGTTGCCCGCGCCGGAGAATCCTTCGGACGTCTGTAGGGTGATCAGCGCCAGCAGCCAGTCTTCCACGCTTGGGGAATATGCGATAGACGCCTTCAGGTCGTGATTCTTGGAAGTGACCAGCATATCCAGTTTGTCGGGCGAGCTAACGACGTTCCTGTAATCCCCCGCCTTCTCATCCGATAAGGCCGGTGGTTGGAGGAAGGCGGGCTTGGCGATGTCTTTCACGACCATGCGCCATGGTTCGTCGTTGGGAAAGCCTGGCGTCAGGCGCCGGATGATGTCGCGCCAAGTATCCGGATCTTCCGGCGGCTCGAAAAGCCCGGCCTCTTTCATGGCTATCGCGCCAAGCTGAACGAGGAAGGCGTGCCACGGGTGTCTCTGGTGAGGCCGGAGCGCCGGAAAGGCATCCACCTGGTCTGCCGTCAGCAGCGAATATGTCTCAGGCAGGGACGCTTTCACCTGGCCGCCGCCGGAGGCATCCATGCGAATTATGGGTTCTGTTAGTATGTTCAACAATCGTGATTCTCCAAGTTCATAGCGCAAATGCGCCTGTACCTGATTAGCGTCGCAGCCCCAAACGGTCGTACACGAAATTACGGCCCCCGACCCGGAATCTGATTTTCCGGCCCTCGACTGTCGGCGCGACAGTTTCAATGGACGCGGCATTTGGGTGTCTCACCGTTGCCCGCCATGGACCCTTGAACTAGGTGCAACGCGATTGGTCAATGCTGTCAAGCGATTCCCGCGTGGCGTCCACTACACTCTGTACCGCTTCCAATACGACTTGTGCGGCGTCAATCAGCAATTGGAGAGGAGCGGTGACTACGTCAACAACTACGTTGGTAGCGCTCTGAACTTCTCCCTTTGCCCTGTCTAACAGTCCGCCAAGTCCTTCTCTGACTTCAGATCCCTGCGCTGGTGAACCGCCTGAACTTATGAACTCCTCGGCACTGTGAAGCGTGTAGGAAAACGGCGTCGGCTCTACACTGTGTGGAAAGTGCGCCAAAGTTGGGCTTTCAGCTTCATGAAATATAGACCGAACCACATAGTTGGGATTGAGGGCTCCTACTTGGCGCAAAAGCCCCCGCCTCTCTAAGCGGGAGTAAAGGGAATTGCCACCCACGCCAGGCTGCGCATCATGCTGCTGGTGTTCTCCAAAATGACTATCTTGGCCTCCCATCGGAAACGGTCGTCTCCGTCGGTCGGGATGCACCCACCGATCCAGGCGGCGGAACGGTCGCTCGCGGCTCCGGCCCGTGGACCCTTAGAATCGAGGCGGAACAATCTTTCAGGGATTATATACGATTGATAGCTATGACATACGTATAAATACAGCCTTCTATTATGTGATATAGCGTGTAATTCTGTGTGATTCGTGACGTGGCCGCGCAGGCGCGGCTGCACCCAACTCGGAGAGGTGAGAGTCAGTGGGTTTAGCGCAGTGGGACCACAACTTCGAGGAGCTTCAGGAACTCCTGTCCCGCATCAGCGAGGCCGCTCCCTACGGGCCGTGGTCGTCGCGGCGCCAGCCGGAGCCGAAGAGGTAGCCGTCGTAGCTCGCCACCCACACCCGCAGCGATTCGGACTCCACCCAGCCGCCGTCCTCAGTGGCCTGGAACGCCTCATCGCCGAAGATGGCCTGGATGTCCCGTCCGATCAGCGGCGGTTCCGAGTGAGCGACTATCTTCCCGTCCGGGTCGCCTATGAAAGCGAACCAGTGGCCGTCAACGGTCTCGGTCGCGTTGTAGTAGGCGACGGCCGCCTCCAGACCCGCCAGCGCGCTTCCCGGACTGGCGAAGTAGGCGACCGTCCCCGACAGACCGCCCTCGCGGTACTTCTCCACCGCCACGGACACCAGCATCCTGGTGAACGCGTCGGCGTCTATGTACCAGCCCGAGGCGAACAGCAGACCGTCCCGCCGCTCCACCCACACGTTCTTCAGATCGAAGTCGCCGGAGCTTACGCCACCGCTCTCCGGGTTGCGGTACACGTAGGACACCCACTTGCCCTCCTCAGTCGCCGAGAGCATCGCGGGCCCGAACTGGTAGCCGTTGAGGTCGGTTCCCACCCAGCCATTCAGGTCCAGGCCCAGGCGGCCCGGGTCCGGATGGGCGATGAACTGGTCGTTCTCGTCAATGATGAACACGT
Organism: Dehalococcoidia bacterium; assembly: GCA_965202815.1. Classification (GTDB taxonomy): domain Bacteria; phylum Chloroflexota; class Dehalococcoidia; order Lucifugimonadales; family UBA1123; genus VXRN01. Next base: position 71,814 of record CBDBCD010000001.1, on the reverse strand, counting down.
ACCACTGGCCGTCCACGCTCTCGGGGCTGTTGTAGTGGGCCAGGGTGGCGTCGAGACCCTCGGACTCGTAGCGGGCGATGGCGCTTCGGACGAAGTAGCGGGTGTACTCGGCGGGGGACGTCCTGGACGGAACGGGGGCGATGGCGTACTCGGACGAATCGAACCCGTCGGCCAGGGTCTGGATCTCGTCACGCTTGAGAAACTCTTCCGAGGCGTTCAGGTCCTCGGCCGTGGTGAAGGACTCAACGTAGTAGAGCGCCAGAAACTGGCTGACTATGTCCAGCAGCAGCGGGTCCGGCGACAGGCGATACGACTCCACCATCAGGGCGATGAACCTGTCTTCTTCCGGAACGTCGAGTAGGCGCGCCTTGACCTGAATGGGCGTCTCCCCGGTGTACGGGGTTATGAAGCCGGTTATGTACAGGTCGGAGAGCGCTGTGTCCAGGTTGGACAGCAGGGGGATGTTGTCCGCCTTTACGTCGGAGGGCGTGGGCTCGGAGCGGATGTACCGAATGACGGCGACGAACCTGGCGAGGTCGTCGGAATCCACGACGGCTTCGGGCTGAGTCGTCGGAGCGGCCTCGGAGACGCCGCCGCCGTCGGGCAATGATATTGCCAGCGCGACCGACACGACGACTACGATGATGATTGAACCGAGCGTTAATCGAGTGAGCATCTCAGGTGTTCCTTATCCTTCCCTACAGGCCGCCGTGATCGCTGCCGTCGTCCGAGCCGTCATGGATCGTCACCCAAACGCCGTTTACCCTCTCGGGGTTGCGGTACGGGTCGTCGCTGTCCGCTCCGCTGGCGATGGAGACATTGGCGAGGATCAGCACGTGTTCGTGGACGCTGTCGGAGTCGGGAACGCCGTTGACGAACACGGTCTGGCCGGTCTGCCAGTCGGACGTGGTGAAGGTCAGTGTTGTCGGCGAGACGTCGGCGGCGTTGACGTCGCCGTGGTACTCCCTGCCGCAGCCGCTGCACTGGGTGAAGTTCTTCTGCAGCGTGATGGTGGTGGTGGCCGTGGGGGCCTGGTCGAGCCTGACGTAGAAAAAGCTTTCGCCGCTCTCCGACGTGATGTCCAGGGTCTGGGCGCCGTCCGAGTGGTGCACCAGGCCGCCGCCGTACAGGTCCACGCCCGTCCAGTACTGGGTGGTCAACTTCAGGTTCACCGTGTCGCCGACGCTCCAGTTGCTGGAGACATCCCAAGTTGCGCTCCCGTGCTGATCATCTATGGTGGCGGAGAAAAAGGAGTACCTCTTTCCGTCCACCACCAGCGCCAGCCCCCTGAAAATGTTGGGGCTGACGACTTGGTTGCCGGAACTCAGGAATATCGCAAGGTCTTCTTCTGCCTGATAGTTGAGTAATCCGCCAATCTGATAGTTCGTTCCTTTGTACGTGAATTCGTCCTCCGAGAGGGTCGTCGAGGTGGAGCACTTTCTCGCCTGCTGGCTTTGGGCGGTGTCGCAGCCGGCAGTGAAGTTACCCAAGTCCTTGACCGTAAGAGCGCCGGACCAGATTGTCATGTCGCGGCTGTGATCGGCGGAGGCGGGCGGCGCCTGGTTGACGAGGAAGACCGCCAGCATAGCGAGCGCGGCGGCCAGGAGGAGGAGCGGGGATAGGCGTAAGAGGCGGAGAGTTAGACTAGAACGAGAGTTCGGGGGGGGGGGGGGTAATGGGCATGGCCGCCCTCAAAAGGCGGCGCGCCCCGCTGCTGTCGTTTCCGGCGTCGAACATGACTGTCTTGCCTCCTGTATGCTGGCTTTCGCTTCGTCGGTCGGGACGGACTCGCCGTCTCCGGCTGCTGCCCGCGCCCCCTTTCGAAGCGGAGAAGCGCAGGGCAACCGAAACCGTGCCAGATCATATCAGTTATGGGCATATCACATACATATGATTTATAATGTATTATGTGTAATATAGTGTATAACTGTGTGTGAATTCTGATACGCTGCGGAAGTGTGCAGACACGTCTGCACACAAGTCAGGAGGGAACAATTGACCCAGTCAGACCGACGGGACAGAGAGCTTGAGGCGCTGAAGGAGCGCCTGTCGCGGCTGAGCGCGGCCAGTCTTCGCATCAACGAAAGCTTGGACTTCGACCAGGTGCTCCAGGGCGCGCTGGACTCCGCCCGCTCCCTGACTTCGGCCCGCTACGGGGTGATGACGCTTCTGGGCAACGGAGGTATGGTCGAGGATTTCCTCTCCTCCGGGCTGAGCGGCGAGGAGTCGGAAAGGCTCTGGCTAATGCCGGAGGGGCCGCGCATCTTCCAGGCGCTGACCGACATCTCCGAACCCATGAGGGTTCCCGACCTGGCGGCGCGCGTCCACGCCCTGGGCTTCACGGACTTCGCCATCCCCCTGCCGGTGGGAGTCTTCCGCTTCATGTCGGCGCCCATGTTCCACAGGGGCGCCCGGGTGGGCCACGTCTTCGTGGGAGACCGCGAGGACGGGGAGGAGTTCACCGAGGCGGACGAGGAAACCCTTGTCATGTTCGCCTCCCAGGCCGCGCTGGTCATCGCCAACGCCCGCGCCCACAGGGAGGAGCGGCAGGCCCGGGCCGATCTGGAAACCCTGGTCAACACCTCGCCCGTGGGCGTCGTTGTCCTCGACGCCCGGACGGGCGCGCCGGCGTCGGTCAACCGGGAGGCCATGCGCCTGGTTGCCGGCCTGCTGGACGAGGGCCAGGGGGCCGAGGACATACTCGGCGCGGTGACCTGCGTGCGGGGCGACGGACGGGATGTCTCCCTCCGGGAGTTCACACTGGCGGAGCTTTCCAGTTCGGCGGAGACGGTTCGGGCCGAACGGATCGCTCTGCGGGTCCCGGACGGGCGCAGCGTCAGCGTACTGCTCAACGCCACGCCCATCCACTCAGAGGACGGGCAGGTGGCGTCCTTCGTCATCACCCTCCAGGACATGGCGCCGCTGGAGGAGCATGAGCGGATGCGCGCGGAGTTCCTGGCCATGGTGAGCCATGAACTCAGGACGCCGCTTGCGGCGGTCAAGGGCTCGGTCACCACCCTCCTGGAGGCGGCGGGCGAGCTGGACCCGGCCGAGACCGCCCAGTTCCACCACATCATCCGCGACCAGTCGGACCAGATGCGACACCTGATCGGCGAGCTGCTTGACGTGGCCCGCATCGAGACGGGCGCGCTGCCGGTGGCCCCGGAGCCGTCCGAATTGCATGCACTGGTGGAAGAGGCCGTCAGCAGGTTCCTGGCAGCCGATGACCGGAATCCCCTCGAGGTGGAGCTTGAGGAGGACCTGCCCCTGGTGATGGCCGACAAGCGGCGCGTCCTCCAGGTGCTGGGCAACCTGATTTCCAACGCCGCCGGGAACTCGCCCGAGGGATCGCCCATCACAGTGGGCGCAAAGCGGGACGGGGTGCATGTGGAGATCGCCGTCACCGATGTGGGCAACGGCTTCCCGGCGGCGCTTGCGCCGGATCTGTTCCGCAAGTTCTCGCGGTCGTCCGGCGACGACGGGTCGGGGCTGGGACTGGCTATCTGTAAGGGCATCGTGGAGGCGCACGGCGGCCGCATCCGGGCTGAGAGCGACGGCCCGGGCTTGGGAGCGCGGTTCACCTTTACGCTGCCGGCGGCGGAGACCGCATCCGCCGCTCCCCTTCCGGCGGATGCGCGGCCGGCGGCCCGCCGCCGGGTCCGCGTCCTGGTCGTGGACGACAACCCCCAGGACCTGCGATACGCGCGCGAGATACTGACGGGAGCGGGCTACGCGCCCGTCGTCACCGGCGACCCCGATGACGCGCTCCGCCTCATGGCGGATGAGAAGCCCCAACTGGCGCTGCTGGACATGGTGCTGCCGGACAGAGACGGCATCGAGCTGATGAACGACATTCGGAAGACGGCGGACGTGCCCGTCATATTCATTTCGATGTACGGCCAGGACGAGACCGTCGCCCGCGCTCTGGACATGGGGGCGGCCGACTACCTGGTCAAGCCCTTCTCACCCACGGAGCTGGCGGCGAGGATAAGGGCGGCCCTCAGAAGGCGGCTGGATCCCTTCCCGGGAGAGCCGTCCACGCCTTACGCCGCGGACGGACTGAGCATCGACTACGCCCGGCGTCAGGTGGCGGTTGACGGGGAGCCGGTAGAGCTGACGGCCACTGAGTACGCGGTGCTCTACGAGCTGGCGGTGCGCGCTCCCAGGGTGATCAACCACAGCGCGCTGCTGCTGCGGGTGTGGGGCCCGGAGCGGGTCGGCGAGGCGTGGATCCTGCGGGACGTGATAAAGCGGCTGCGCCGCAAGCTGGGAGACCGCGCCGACAGCCCGAGATACGTCGTAACCGAACCCCGCGTCGGATACCGGATGGCCGCCTGGGAGTAGAGCGGGGAGCCGGAACCTTGAGGGAAGCGGGGCCCGGAGAGACGGCGCCCGCGTCCTCCTCCACACCAACGCCGCACTGCCCATCTAGTACCAAAACCATATGAATATGACATATTCCGACAGCTATCCGTCATTCCCGCGAAGGCGGGAATCTAGGGGTGGGGGCAGGCTCGCAAATGTCAAAATCAACTGGACGAGGTACTAGTTCTTCCGCAACCGCATCCGCCTGCGCGGCCCCAGAGAGCTCGCGCCAACCCTGGATTCGTAGGTCGGCGCAGCGGGCGGCAGCAGCCTTAGCGCGAGTTGTATGTCGTACTCGTATTCCAGCAGCGCGTAGTATTTCTCGTACTCGTTTTCTTCGCCGAGCGCCTTCACCGCTACGCTTCGGAAGAAGCGGAAGTAGGGATTGTCGGAATTCATGGCGATAGCGCGGTCGTAGTCGGCGACGGCGCCATCATAATCCTCCGTCATGTGAGAGGCAAGGCCCCTGAACAAGTAGAAGTAGGCGTCGTCCGGCCATATCGAGATAGCGGTGTCGAAGTCCGCTATGGCCTCGTCGTATTCGCCGTTGAGGTAGCGCGCGATGCCCCTGTCCCGATAGTGGAGCGGGGCGTCGGGTTCCAGTTCGATTGCCCTGTCGAAGTCGGCGACGGCGCGGTCGTAGTCGCCGGTCTCCCTGCGCGCCTTGCCCACAATCGCCAGTACGCCGGCGCCGTCAGTGTAGGCTTCGGGATTGTGGTACACATCTTCAAAGTGGGCGGAGGCGGGATGGGGAGGTTCGGGGTAGCTGGAATCCCCCGTGATAGCTCCAGCCTCGCCATACCATATAAGGATATGCGCCGCAGAGATATACGCTGGTATGTTGGTGTGGTCAATATACAGCAGAGTTACGTGGAGGTAGAAGGCAGTGGCGAAGTCGGACAAGTCAACTTCGATACCGGGAGGCGACGTCGTCAGTCCAGGAACCAGCCACGGAAGTTCCGATCCCGTTTTGGCTATCCCCTGCGTCAAAGCTCTCTGAAAGTAAAGACTTCCCAGGTTGGGATGAAGTTCTATGAGATCTGCGTCATAAGATATGGCCATGAGGTAATCCTCCATGGCCCGGTCGTCGTCCCCGATGGCCTCGTAAGCGACTCCCCTCTCCTGGTAGAACCGAGCGTTATAGGGATCGAATTCGATTGCCCTGTCCAGATCAGCTATCTCCTCTTCGTGCCTGCCGAGTTCGCGATACAGGGTCGCCCGTTCGTAGTAGAAATCGGGGTTGTCGGGTTCTAGTTCGATGGCGCGGCCATACGCCGACAGCGCGGGCTCATGGTGGCCTATCTTCCGAAACAGGAGCGCCCTGTCGGCGTATCGGTCGGGATTGTCCGGGTCGAGTGTGATGGCCTTCCAGTTGTCGCTGGACGCGCGTCCATACAGTCCCGCTTCATAGTGGGTCCATGCCCTGTCCGCGTACAGGTCCGGATCGTTCGGGTCGAGTTCGATGGCGCGGGTGTAATCCTCAATCGCCGGCTTGTGGCCGCCAAAGAAGCGGTGGGCTTCCGCGCGGCGCGCATAGCTGTCCGGATCGTTGGGACTCAATTCCAGCGCGCGGGTGTAGTCCGCGATGGCGCGTTCGTATTCGCCCGTGTCGAGATACACATCCGCTCTGAGGCGATATGCGACCTCGTTGTCGGGATCGAGTTCGACGGCGCGGGTGGAGTTCTCTATCGCGCGTTCACGTTCGCCCAGCTTGAAGTACAGGTATCCCAGATAGAAGTGATAGAGTTCAGCGTTGGCGGAGCCGGCTGCGACGGCCTTCGCGTAGTTCTCTATCGCGCCTTTGACGTCTCTATCCTTTTCAAAGCGCTCAACCGTGACCGCCCGTTCGTAGTCCTGATCCGCGAGACCGAATTCGCCGGTTATCGCGTACAAGAGCGCCCTGCCGATGTAGGTGAGCGGATTCACGTTTTCAGGATAGAACTCGATTCCTCTTTCGAAATAGCCAGCGTATTCGTAATCATAGAGACGGGTGTGTGGGTACACAGAATATATTTCGATAGACTTGTCGAAATCCGCCAGCGCCAGGTCATAATCGCCAATGTCCCTGTATATTGACGCCCTGGTGAGGTAGAGGCCCGCCTTGTCGTCCTCATATCCGGCGTCCGTTGATTCGATGGCTTTGGTGATGTCGGCTATGGCTTGAGAGTGATGGCCTCCCAGTTCATGGTAGGCTAACGCCCTGTATTCATAGTAGTCCGCCCGGCGGCTGTGAGCTAGTTGAATAGCGTTGGTGAAGTCGGCGATGGCGAGCTCGTATTCGCCCGCTTCGTGGTATGTCCATCCCCTGAGAAAGTAATCCATCGAATTGTCGGGATAGAACTCGATGAGTTTGGTAAAGTCGGCTATGGCGAGCTCGTATTCGCCCAGCCACCGATATGTCCATGCCCTGTGATAGTACGGCCTTGGGTCGTCGAGATGGAGTTCGATAGCCCTTGTATAGTCGGCTATGGCAAGTTCATGCTGACCATTTCGGCTGTAGGCCAAAGCCCTTTCCAGGTAGAAACCGATATTGTGGGGATCGAGTTCGATAGCCCGTGTGAAGTCGGCAATCGCAAGGTCGGGTTCGTCAAAGTAGGCCCATGCGCGCTCGATGTAGGAATCGGGGTTGTCGGGGTCGAGTTCGATGGCTGTCGTGTAGTCCGATATTGCGAGGTCGTACTCCTGAATACGCATATAGAAATACGCCCTGCCTATGTACAGCGTCGCGCTGTCCGGGTTCTGTTCGATGGCTTCGGTGTGGTCCTCTATCGCGCGTTCGTAGAAATCTCGCTGGTTATGAGGTTCGAGATTCACGGCCTGTTCGTAGTCCGCCCTGGCGAACTCGAATTCGTCAACAAACAGATAGGCGGCGGCCCGCTCCATATATTGACGCGGCCAGTGCGACTCCAATTCGATGGCCGTCGTGAAGTCCGCGATGGCAAGATCGAAATCGCCTCGCCCCCGATAGGCTCTTCCCCTGAGAATGTACAACCACTCCTCTCCGGGGGCTAATTCGATGGCCTTGTCGAAGTCCGCGATGGCAGGGTCGTACTCGCCTAGATCAAGATACCTCTCTCCCCTGCTGACGTAGCTATGCAGATTGTTCGGCTCCAGTTCGATGAGCTTGGAAAGATCCGCCAGCTCCAAGTCGACTTGGCCCAGTCTGTGATACAGCCAAGCTCGGTGGGTGTAGAAGTCTATGTTGTCGGGTTCGAGTTCAATGGCCCTGGTGAGGTCCGCTACCGCCTGCTCGATATAGCCCAGATTATCGAGTATGAGAGCGCGTTCGCTGTACAGTTTCACGTCGTCCGGCCTGAGTTCTATGGCCCTGGCGAGGTCTTCCAGCGCGAGCTCGTGTTCGCCGAAGATGGAGAGATATATCAGCGCCCTGTGGTAGTAGAAGTCGGCGCTGTCGGCGCTATTCGGGTCGAGTTCGATGGCCTTGTTGAAGTCCGCCATCGCGTTGTCGAACTCTCGGATTTCCTGATAGTACCAGCCTCTCTGGTGGTACAGCGCGCCATTGTCGGGGTCGCGTTCGATGGCCTCGGCGCAGTCCTCTATCGCGCGCTCGAAGACGTCGTCCCACCCGAGCGACCGAGCGGCCTGAATGTAGTCCGCCCTCGCGCGCTCGAAGTCGCCGCTGAACAGGTAGGCGGAGGCGCGATCCAGATGATATTGAGGCGCATGGTCCAGGGTAAGCTCGATGGCCTCGGTGAAGTCCGCGATGGCGAGGTCGTAGTCGCCTCTCTCCATGTACGCGATTCCCCTGCCGTTGAATATCCAGTCAGCCTCGGCGCCGGATTCGATGGCCTCGGTGAAGTCCGCGATGGCGAGATCGAGGTCGCCTCTGTCCCTGTAAGCGAACGCTCTTTCCACGTATGCGTACAGGTGCTCGGGATATACCTCGATTGCCCTGTCGTAGTCCGCGACGGCCAGGTCCAAGTGTCCGTTCTCATAGTAACGCAGTCCCCGCGTGACGTAGAACTCGGCTACTTTCTCCCCGATACGCGCCGGATCAGACAGCCGCTCCTTGACCTCCTCCGGGCTCTCGCCGGTGGCGGACGGGATGAGGTCGTCCATGAAGCGGTCGGCCAGCGTCTCGCTGATTTCATGCGTGAGCGCGCCGCTCTCGTCAGCGCCGGTCATAGCCGCTATGAGAACCATAAAATGGTCTGGCTTGTACTTGTAGTTGGGATAGAATCTCGCCTTCAGACGTTCTCTGACCTCTTCGGCAGACTCGCCGGTGGCGGACGGGATGAGGTCGTCCATGAAGAGCTCGGCCAGCGCGCGGCTGATCTCGTCGGTCAGCGCGCCTTTGTAGTATGCCTCGCACAGGACGGCCATCAGGAACTCGAACGGTGTGACCTCCGCTTGCTCATTGGGTGATGCGGACGCGACCCCGGACACGATTGCCCAGAGAAGGGCCAGCGTGATGAACACGACAGCGGCCTTCTTCAGCAAGACCACTTTTCTGGGACCAACTGTGCGAACCGGAACCATGCCGCGATTCTACCAGAAAGCGCCGGATTTCCGGTGCGTAGTCGCGCATGGATGCTGTCGTAAGCGCGCGCGGAGAAAGTCGAATCCGCAAGTCTGGCGTCACATCGTCGCCAACATGGAAACAACCCAAAGCGCAACACGACGAAAGACGCGAAATGTCACAGTCGGTATTGACCATCAACTAAGAGCGAACGGAACCGCCTGTGGAACGAGAGTAGGGAATGGGATGGCGACCGCGGATGCGGAGCCTGATATGCGGGCATCCTCGGGGCCGCCCTGCTAGGCCATGTTGACATTCAACAGTTCACTGCTTGAAGCCCTGATCGAACAGGAACCGGATGACGACCGGCGGGAGGACCTGCGGCCCTTCGGTATGGATTGGATGCGACGCATTCTCTCGGCCAACCTCAACGCCCACCTGTCTGGTGTGGACGACCCCGGTGAGAAAGCGGAATTACACTCAACCAAGGAAGGTGATGCGGGCAATTCTGAGGCTGACTCCCATTACCGGCGTTCCCTGGAACTTGATATGCAGGGAAGATCCCATGAGGCGCTGGACCAGATGGAGACGGCGGCTCGACTCGACCCATTGAACTCGAAATACCACTGTTCGCTGGGGCTGATGAAGACCGGTGGGGCCATGTGGACTGGCGGGGCGCCCCTTGTGACGAGGGACTGAACTCGTTATGGATGGCGGTTGCGCTTGAACCCAGCTGGATCCTCCCCTGGACCAAAATCGGGGAGACACTACACTATACCGGCAGGTCGGAGGAGGCGGTTGAACACCTGAGAAACGTGGGGCCAGACCGTGGGGCCCCTAGATTCCGATTACTACAGCGCGCTGGGGGCCGCGTGCTGGAAGGCTGGCGAGTTGGCCGAAGCTCTGTCGGCTTTCGAGACCTCGCTTGAACTGGACCCCGAGGAGACATCTGCCCTACTTGCGGCATCGGAGATCGCCCTGTTGACTGGGGACAACGAAAAGCACAGGCGGTACTTACGAAGGGCGAAGCACTTCGGAGCTGAGGAAGACACCCTCAAAGTCTGGGAACTGCTCAGGGAATTCGCTCAAAAGGAATAGCACTTTGCAGAACAACAGGGTTCAGGGTAGCGTGAAGAGCGCATTGGCTGCATTGGCCCGTTCATACTGGCGATTCTTAGGATCAACCCATGAGAAATCTTACGGTTGTGATTGATCCGGTTGATCTCCCATTGTATGGAGTGAGCGTTGTCCATGATGCTCCTGGGCGGACTCCGGGTCAGGAGTCGGACAGCCACTTTCTGAGCGCCCGGATGTGGTCGGGTGTCGTGCCGCAGCACCCTCCGATTATCCGCGCCCCCTGCTCGCTCCAACGCTTGGCGTATTCCAGGTACTGCTGCGGGTCCAGGGAATTTGCCCTGGGGTTTGGGCCGCCGTGACCAGGGAAGTGGGCGTAGGCGCCGAAGGTTCCCGACCAGTTCTTCCTGACTATCTCCAGCCCGGGGCCGGTGTCGTCCACCGGCGTGTGCATTATGAATACCGAGGCGATGTCCTTGTCCTTGATGGCGTCCATCGCGTCCTGAAGGGTCTCGCCTCCGTGCCTGTCCCGGATGCCCAGGTAAAGCCCGTCTCCATCCCGGACGAGAGAGAGCCCGACCCACACCGGAAGACCCGACTCCGCCGCCGCTTCTATCACCGCCAGTGTGTCCGATACGCGGATCAACATCTCGCCCACCGCCACGTCCGCGCCGCCTTTGGCCATCACTCCGAACTGCTCCCGGTAGGTCTCCAGAGCTTCCTCATAGGACGCCGGAACTTCCGCATGTTCCTTGGGAACCATCGTAGATACGGAGGCCGCGATGACAACCGAGTCCTCTGCCCCTGAGTCTCTCCTCGCCTGCGCCGCCGCCTCGATTCCCAGCCTGTTGGCCTCGGCCACCTTGTGCTCGAGGCCGCCCCGTTCCAGCATGTCGCGCCCTGTGCCAAAGGTGTTTGTGATGATAATCTCGGCGCCCGCTTCTATGTAATCCTGGTGGATATCCTTCACGACCTCCGGGTGAGTGAGCATCGGACCGCCGGACCAGGTGGTGGGACTTGCCAGCCCTCGCCTCTCGATCTCCGAGCCCATACCGCCGTCCATCAATATAGTCTCCCCAGCCGCCAGACGACTCTGCAATTTCTCAAAGTTGCTCATATTTCTCTCCTATCGCCGGCTCAGCCGGTTCTCCACTGCTCGGCATCGTCCTCGGGTTCGTATCCGATTAGTTCGCGTGAGTTCGAGATGTCCCAGAAGCGCCAGGTGTTATTGGAAACGCCGTAGAAGATCGCGAACCTGACCGTATCGGGCGCCTCTACACACTTGCGAACTAGCTGCGCCAGGTCGCGATGCGACAGCAGGGTCGCGAACTGTCTCGGGACCTGCGGCCTGCCCTCGCTGTTCAGGGTGCCGATCCGAAGGCAGATCACGGACAGTCCGAAATGGTCTGAGTAGTATCGTCCCGCGGCTTCTCCGAACGCCTTGCCTATTCCGTAGGGGCCATCCGGTCGTATGGGCATATCCACCGTTACCGGGGGGAAGTTTCCCGGCTCCAATCCATCGTACCTGCCCGCGACGATAGAGGCGTAAGGCTCGTCCTCCTCGTAATTTCCGGTCGCATGATTGGAGCTGGCGAAGATCACCCGCTTCGCTCCGGACCGCCGAGCGGCCTCCAGCGCGTTGTAGGTCGAAGGCAGGTTGTTCCGATAGACGACGTCCCATGGGCTGTCCTGGTCGGGCACGCTGGCGAGGTCTATGACCGTATCCACGCCGTCGTAGGCTGGCAATACCGCGTCGAGGTCGGAGGTGTCGGCGACCAGGCTGGTGAAGCTGTCCACCGGCCTGATGTCCACGCCTGTTACGTTGTGCGTGTCCTTCAAGCCGTCCCGGAGCAGGCCGCCGATGAGTCCGGCCGCTCCGGTAATCAGTACGTTCTTTGCGTCAGGCATCTAGCTCTCCCGTCAACCTATCTTCGACCGCAATCGGTACGGTAGCGCCGATTATACTTAAAGCGGACGCGCCGGACTACCAATCACAGGCGGCCGGTCATCTTGGCCCACTTCTCGGCGAGAGAGAACGCCAAGACGCTGAACGGGATGAAGAACGCTCCGAAAACGAGAAGGATCACCAGGATCCGAACCATTTCAGCCACACCCTGCCAGTAAGGGCCACACTGAAAGTCAAGACTTGTTTCAGCTTCGGCTGCCGCGATAGTCGCGGAAGGGGCCGTCGCGCCATTCGAGCGCGGCTTTCAGGCCCTCCGCCTTCGACCTCCGGGCGAACTCCTTGACTATCGGGGCCTGGTGAGCGATGGCGTCGGTCTCGGCGGCGAGGCGCTGGAGGGTGTCGCGCCCCATAAGCTCCATAGCCTTGTTCACGATGCTCTTGTTGGCCGCGAGGAGTTCCCATGGAATCCGGGCCATCGTTCGCGCGAGCTCTTCCACGGTTTCTTCGAGGTCTTCGCGCGGGACGGACTTCCACACGAATCCAATCTCCTCGGCGCGCTTGCCGGATACGGACTCGCCGGTGAGCAGGAACCACTTGGCCCACTGCGGCCCGACCATGTAGGTCCACATATGGGTCGGCGGCGCGCCCATCGAGCGCACGGGCGGGAAGCCTATCTGGGCGTCGTCAGCGGCGATGGATATGTCGCAGTGCATCGCCAGGTCCGTGCCGCCCGCGATGCAGTAGCCGTGGATGCCGGCTATGACCGGCTTGCTCAGGTTGAGTATCTGGGCCATCGTGTTGGGCGTCTGCTTCATGCGGTGGATGTCGGTGCGGATGTTGTCTCGCGCTTCTTGGGCGACGCGCGTCGCCTCGGGCGTGGCCGGCGGAGTGATGTCGTAGCCCGCGCAGAAGGCGCGTCCCCTGCCCATGAGAGTCATTACGCGAACGTCGGGATCGTCGTCCAGCGCCTGCATACAGTCCACGAGCTCGGCCTGGAGTTCGCGGCTGAGCGCGTTTAGCTTCTCGGGCCTGGCGAGGTAAACCCTCCCGATGCCGTCCGATGCGTCGTATTCGATGAATTCGTAGGTCATTGCCGATGCGCCCCTTTGTTAGAGATGTGAATATCGAATCAATTATAACTCACGCTCTCTAACAACCCAAAGACTCCCCAGCGCATTTCGATAATCTGAAAACCGGAGCGGTCGCTCATTCCCTCGCGCGCTAACCCTGAAAGCGCCGAAGCAGTTCCCGAAGGCGCTCGTTCTCTGCCTCGGCGGCTTCGCGCGCTATATGTATATCCCGCGCGTCCTCCAGGTAGGCGCCGGCCACCGGATCGTACAACCGAGGCTCGCCATCGTCCCAGCACAGGCTCAGACCCAGGACCTCGCTATAACCCTTCAACACACCGTCCGGCTCCGTCGTCAACTCTATGGGCTGGTACTCGTCCCCCACCAAACGCTCGCCCGCAAGCTCGATCCCGTGATACTCGCCGCCCGTCGGGTCGAATCGCCAGTACTCGGGCACTCCTATCCGCGCGTATATGACGCGCTTTCTGCCAACATCCTCGCGTCCCGTGCTCGACGACGCTATCTCTATCACCCAGTCGGGCGGCTTGCCCACTTCCCAGGGCAGATATATCTTGCGTGGACGAATTGCCGTCGCCTCGACTCCGAACGCGATGTAGATGTCTGGCGAGACACGAATGTTCAGGTTGCGCGGGTCGTAGCAGATGATGGTGTTGAAATCGAGGAAGATGTCGCGCCTGGCGCCATAATCCGTGAAGTGAGCGTACATCAGGGCGTGAAGGAGCATCAAAGCGGGGTTCTGTTCCATAGCGTCCGGCTTCAGTACTGGTTCATTCGGGTCGAATTCCAGGCTGTCGTAGTCTATCTCGCCCATGCGCTTGTAGGGCAGCGTCTCGATTGTAGCCGTTGCGGTAGCCATAACGACCTCTGTTCGACAAGGCGCGGCGGTTCGTCGCTCACGGAAATGTAAGTCTGCGCCCGATTGTATCACAGCCTGACACCGGCAATACTACCCCCTCCATAGCGCGGATACAGGGGCTTTCGTCTTCGTCCTGTCATCTGTGCGTTGAAAACCCCCTCTCCCTCGACGGGCTTGTAGGGGCTTTGTAGGAGTCCCTTCCCCCTCGACGGAGGAAGGTTCGGATGGGGGTGATCCCTTACACCGCCTATCCTGTACATCCTGATTCAGACAAAAGGTATTCTTTGCACGCGCTGGTTATCTTGTGATCGTCATTCCCGCGAAAGCGGGAATCCACAGGATGAAGCCATGGCAATCTCGGATAACCGAAAGACCCTGCCAGCCGCCGGCGCATACTACATTTCGCTACGCCAATATGGTATTCTGTAAGCGACGAGCGGGAGTAGCTCAGTGGTAGAGTCCCTGCCTTCCAAGCAGGCTGTCGCGGGTTCGAATCCCGTCTCCCGCTCCATTTTTAGCTTTGTTTATGGGCTATTTGGCCTTTTCCCCCACAAATTTCCCCACAGTCGTTTTCTATCAAGGAAACTCTGCCTACTGCAAAGGAGTCTGAGAGGCGAGCGTCGTGGAATCAGTCGGCCGCTGAGATGTCTAGCGGACTTCGCACTGGAAATGAATCTATGAAGACATCCGAGTCTTCCATTGGATCGTCTACCCACTGCACTTACAACGCCGGGCTCTGAGTCTCATCGCCTTTGCGTCTGGTTCACTCCATATGAAGTACTGCTCATGTCTCTGTCTCCGAGGCTGTTCAACGTGCCGATGCAATTCGAGTGCCTTTTGCTGCGGGTCAACTCCGGCGTTTCTCAGGACGTCCTCAGCTTGGCTTGTGCCACGGAAAGTAGCCGTATCCAAAAGTGAGTAGTCGAGCCGAACCCACGGAACTGACATGATGCTTCACGGGCAATCCAGGGTCGGACCTGACTCTGAATCGGAATGGCTCATATACCCTCAAGGCGATCTGTCAACCTGTTCTCGATTTGGTTAGTACAGCACTGTGAGCTTCGGTGAGCCATGAGATTATCGGCGTGTGGCAATAAGTCCCGCTGCACTCTTGTCCGCTCATCCAGCCTGCGCCCTATACTCTAGGAAGTAGGAAGGTGAGGAATCGCAGGTCACCAAAGTCGTCGTACGATCCAGTAGTCATCGGAGTCGGTACTCACAAGGGCCAGCATGTGGCTGTGATGCAGCAGTCTGTCAAGGAAAGAAGTCGCTATTACGGTGCTTCCCGGCAGCCCTCCCCTTTCGGCGAAGAACTTATTCGACATCAGTATGATGATGCTCATCTCACACCTTGCTTGACGACGGCCTTCGACAACCAGGGGCGGACCGGTCCGCCGCACCCCACTCCAAGTCTGTGAAGTCACTATTGGGAACTATTGCCAATATACAAGGGCGGTGTCAAATAGGTGCAACAGAATCGATAAGTCCCATAACGACAGGTGCGAACCCTGCTGTACCAGAACTCCGGGCGATGTCGGGACTGCTGCGCTATCCAGAGTATCCCTCCTATCAGTACACGCCGGACATCCCTTCGGCGTACTTTCTCTACGCTTTCCTCATTAAACGCTACTTTATGTGTATTCCATAAGACATAATATGCTGAGCTCCTGTGACGTTAGGGAGAGGATAAGCGTGCTGGACAAATCTTGCTGACACCAGTAGGCATAGGCCACTAGGATGAATCGTCATGCATCCAAGAATCCCGTGGAAGAACATGTAAATGGATGTCGTGGAGCGTACACGAAGAATATGACAACCGCGAATGAATGTCCTAGCGAACTAGAAACCAGTCCTAAGCGTATCAAGGCTCTGGTGAGCTGCGATGAGATGGAGTAATGGTTCTAGGCAAACAGTGTGGCGATAGTGCCCATGCAGACCTGAGTTCTCTGGATGCTTCCCTGCAACAGCCCTGTAAATTGCCCTATTCCAAGCCTCTCAATGCTTGTAAATAAACTACGCACTCGACTAGCATAGATGTTCACACAGAACTAAGTTTCATTTCATTTATATTCTTTCCATGCCTCCACGAACAGAGATACTTTACGGAGGAGCCAACAGTTGCTCCTCTGTAAATTCGATAGACTGGGACATTACGTTGGCCGAACTTGCTTCCGGCTTGGCTCAGCTATTGGATCGTCCGACAGGTAGTCAAGTGTCCGACGTATATCCACGGAAGCTTCGCCTCGGAATCTCGCGACTAGCCGCCGCGATGATTCGCACCGGTGTACAACCGATTCACTCTATTCCCGATGCCATCAGGATGTTGCAGGATCCCGTGGGTTGCTGGGAAGTCTCTCCCCCGCCTCCGGAATACTTGAGAGCCATTACGCTGTTGGATGGTGAGTACATTACGGAGGACGCCGAGGAACTCATCATCGACAATCCAGACATCTCCGCTGAATTGACTCAGCGCGTCATGCTGCGAGTCATTCAGAACTGCCGCGCGAGGGGTGACCAGGAAGGATACGTGAGATTTCGCAGATTCATCATTGAACACCCTGTGGTCTCCCAGCTGGAGTTCATTAGATCTCTGAACTCGCTCGATGACGAGGACCTACGCACTCTTTTGAACGAAGCATATGAGGAGGTCCCCGTTCCTCCGATATACGGAGCGGATATTCGTACCTGTGAGAGGTGTGGGTGGACGCTCCCCAGAGTCTTGAGAGGGAACTCGAACCGCTGCGCAAACCGAGGGTGTCTTCAGCTTGAGGGCGTGCAACCCACGCGATTTCCCAGACATCATACTTGGGAGCAGGGTCTCCGCAGAGTGAAAGTTGGATTAGCGCGCTATACGACGCAACCAGGAGGCATGGAATTGAGGCTATATGAAAGCCTCCAAGAGTTAGAGCATCTTCGAGTCGAACTCTGGCCCAGTTATGATACGTATGACATAGGAATCATCTTCCCGGACGGAGAGTCGTGGGCTGTGGACTGCAAGGACTCTGGAAGGCCAGAGATGCTTGCCGCGATACTCAGCAGGGAAGATTTCCCCATGAGTGGTTCATGGCAGCGCGCATTCTTCGTGTTTCCTAACTATCGGCAGGAGATTACTCCTACATACGGCAGAACCTTCCAGTCCCGCTGGCGAACTGGCAACCGGTTCGTTAGCTGGAGTTTCGACGACAAGTTGCTGAGAATGGTCAGGGACCGGCTCAGGGAAACGGGACAAGATGCGTAACTCAACCAGTTGGAAGTGCGAACTCATCAAAGGACTGTCCACACATGCGGACAACCCAAGTGTCCTTTGCGATGTGGAGTTGGCGCTGACGCTTGTTTCAGAGGTGTGTCCTCGGGAGTCTCATGGCGTCGTTCCGGCGCTTATGTCAGCGAACACTCTCCCGGCGCTGAAAACCGGCGCATTGTCTGGCACTCAGAGAGGTATGCTGGCCCGGGCTAGGGCACTGCTCCGATGCCAAGGAGATATACGCTGGAAGGAAATGTTGAGATCGTACAGATCGGAAAGCGAACTCGTCCGGATCTATGATGTCGGTAGCGATGGATTTGCGACTTCCAGGCAATCATCCATTTGCCCCGACAGGCGTGAGGCCTATCTTGATGCACTCAACTCTCCACCTCCATACTCGGACAGGACATCGGTCTCAGCAGAATCCGGGACATACTTGTTTCCCATTCGCACGGATGACGGCACTGGACCGCAGGAGTGGCGCTCAGTCACTTTCTCCGAACAGGAGATCCAAAGTATCCCACGCATGGAGCCCCGTCCTCTGAGACCCGCAAAGCTTCGGCATCCGCTGACAATCTCATGGAAGGATCTGAGACAGACCGCCGAATGGATGGACAGGCAGGATGCCGGAAGCTGGCTCAGACGTCTGGACAATATGCGCCTGAAACAGAACCTCAATGAAGATGATGGTCATCCAGACCTGGCACTGGACGGTATGTTCCACCTCGTGGGCATGGTCAGTTCCGGAAAGTCCACGCTCATGGACATCATCGCAGTATGGACGGCGCGCTCCGGAATGAGAATCATGCTCGTCGTGGGGGATAACGTGGACGTAACCACGCGGGTGGAACGATTTAGAAAACTCGGCCTTAGCAGCGCTCCGCTCATGGGACTCGGTAGACGGGAACGACGAAGAGAACAGATCGAACGAATCGCTCTAAGCGAATCACGTGAGGACAACCCACCGTGGAAAGACTCCCGGCTCAGGTGGGTCAGTCCCATCTGTCCGATCATTGACTTCGGGGCCAGCGACATGGAGGACATCCCACCCGGCTCAGAACCGTGTGAGAACCTTTATGAAAAGGCCGACCTGAATTCCACTCGGCGAACATGCCCTCTTATGCCCGTATGCCCAGTTCACCTGTCAAGAAACGAAATGATGGAAGCATCAATCTGGGTGGGCACGCCCCAGAGCCTGTTCCTCACACGAACTCCGGCGCAGACTGTGGCTGACAATGTCCGGCTTCTCGAGACTGTGTACAGGGAATGCGACCTACTCATAGTGGACGAAGCCGACAAGGTGCAGGCACAACTCGACGACATGTTCGCGCCATCGGTCAACCTGATCCAGCCAAGCGGGCGTGGCTTCATGGAGATACTCGACAGGAACAGCGCAGCTCCGGAGGGTAGGTCGCTGAGCAGGATCCTGTCCCGACCGGACGTACTCGGTTGGTCGAGGGCGCAGCGCACCAGCCAACAGGCGGCAAATACCCTACTCCACCTCTGCGAAAACAGCTGCGATCTTCGAATGTGGACCACGCAACGCGAGTACTTCACAGCTTTCGGCCTGGCCAACCAGCTCCACTCCGAACTCGTCTCCTCTGAGGACCGGAGGCCGATGCCGGAAGAGTTGATCGATTTCCTCAACCAACCAGACCTAGACTCGCCTCTCAGACGGCTTGCCATGGAACTGAGTGTGTATGAAGACGAGAGCAATTTGTCGGCCAGGGAGGAGGAATGTATACGGTGGCTACGCGGAATATACTCTGCTGATTCTGTGGACAGGCAGGAAATCGAATTTCTGAAGAACAAGCTGAATGCCATCGCTCTCACCGCCTCCCTGGACAACCGCCTGAAGAGCGTCTTCGATAACTGGGAAGTGGGCGAGGGAGCATACAGACTCGGCTTGGAGGCCGAGTCGCCTTTTCACAGACCGCCGCGCGAATATGAATCATTGATACCCACGTCCCCTACCGGCAATCTGTTCGGTTTCCGATACCGGCGCAATCAGGATGACGGTGATGCCCAGCTCGAAATGTTCCGCTGCACAGGGGTGGGACGATGGGCCCTCACGAACCTGCACGATATGTTTAGAAACCTTGACGGGGCTGCCGGCCCGCACGTCATACTTCTATCCGGCAGCAGTTGGGCGCCGGGATCGTCGACATATCACGTCCAGGCCACCGTGGATGGAGTATTATTGCCGCCGGACACCATGGTCGAGGCGATCTCGAAATCAAGCTCATACTTTAGTTATGCGCTTGACGAGCGCAGCCGTCTCCCCATACGCATTTCTGGGACATCGGGAGAGTTGCGGGAGAAGAACCTCACCTCACTACTGGCGTTTCTATCGGAGATCGGTAGCGACGGGAAGAGCCAGATCGAACGAGAACTCGCCCTACTGGCGACAAGCAAGGCGGGCGGTGATTGCATATTGATGATCACCGGATCGTATGAAGAGGCGCATCGGGCATACGACTTCCTCAACGGCAGGGTAAGCTGCGGAGTTCGATACCTGACACGGGACAACGAGTACGAAACCGATCACCGCAAATCCGGCGATGGTCTGGCGCGTGGGCAGGTCAATCGATTCGCCGAGGTTCCCGAGCGAATCCTGATCGCGCCACTGTTGGCCATAGAGAGAGGTCACAACATCATCTCCGAGGACGGGCGCGCTGCGATAGGAAGCGTTTACTTCCTCGTACGTCCAATGCCTGTGCCACACCAATTCAGTTCGGCGGTCCGGGAAATGAACCACTGGGCCGTGAAGACATGGTACGACAACGAATTGGCGAACGCACGCGATTCCCTACTGACGGAGTGGAGAGAGTATCGCAGAAAGGCCAATGCGGCCTGGCAGGAAATACTCCACAATCCCGGCCAGTTCAGGAATGCAACGGAACACGTTCGTCGCAACCTCGTGTGGACACAGCTTGTCGCGCTGTGGCAGACCGTGGGACGAGCCGTCCGTGGAGGATCGAGCGTCAGAGTGCATTTCTGCGATGCAGCCTTCGCTCCGGAGAGCGCCGGAGGGGAAACCGACACCGAGCGAACCAGTATGCTGCTGGCTATGCGAGCGGAGTTGAATCGATACCTGGACGATTCCCACAAGACAAATAGTCTCGACCAGCGGGAACGTGACGTTTGTCGGTTTCTCTACTCCCCGTGGGCTGAAACTCTGTCAAATATAAGAAACCTGGACGATTAGTAAGAGGGATCATTCGTGCCAAATTCATCCGACATTCAAACTATGATGTTCAAGATACCCAGAGATATTGCGTTTGGAGAGACGATACATCGGGTGTCCCTGCCGGAGAAGTGGGATGCACTATTCGGGGACTTTTGGCCATCCCCGAACAGCAGGCGCGAGGGAGGAAGAGTCCCCTATGCATCGCTCGGAGATTCCCTGAGACTTCTCTTCCCAAGCATCGCCCATATAGAGCAGATGAATTGGAAAATTACCCGCGACTGGTTGTCATGCTGGGAGAAACCGGGCGCAGAACAGTTCACCACTCTCGTTGAGGCTTGGGTCGTAACCTCCGCACACCGCAAAGATACCGCCTCAGTCATAGAGCGGATCCAGTGGGAGGATCTCGACTGGACGAGTCAGAAGTTGAATTTCGGTGAATACGGGTTAAACGAGAATGGCTCACCATTGCTTGAGTCCGTCCAGTATGAATGTCTGCCCGACCTGGTCTGTGCGGAACTATCGGGTAGAAAGATTCGGATGGGAGGTCGTTCCTTGGAGTTCCGGCGTACCTACGATGGTCGCAGACCTTCCCTGATTTCGTGGCCTGCTAACGAGAGCGCCATCGGCAAGTCCCCGTGGTACTGGTCGTATGAGTTGACTCCCAGGATACTGAACTTCCCTGGATGTGGGGAGCCGTTGCTATCCCTCAGGGCAAGCGTTAGAAGGTGGGCCAGCAAGTCGCTAAAAGGCAAGAATGGATTCTTCCAATTGTCTAACCGGGAGAATACGACCGCATATATCGAGGCGCTCAGCCCGTGGTTCGCCGGAGCAGGCAACGAGCGTAGTCACAACCTAGTCGGAATCCCCATGAAAGTACAACGCAGTCAAGTCGATGGAGACACAGTATGGAAGCCCGATTGGATCGGTTCCGTGGACCGGATACTGAACCGACTTGCTCATCCCCTACCAGCGGCGGTCGAAATATCCGAGGAACCGGCGCGCTTTCTAAACCACGAACTTGGTTCGGCGGGCATAGCCCTCCGAACTTCGGATAACAGCAATAGAGTGACCACGGGCGTCCCATTGGCAGACCGGCGAGACCTGTTTGTAGGCGTATCCGAAGCTCTTGAGACCCTTGGGCTCGAACCTGCTCCAGTTTCCAGCCGCGTTCAACTCCGGGGCGTTAGAAAACAGAGTCCCCTTAGAGCGTCGAAGTACACAGCCATGCCCGGAAGAAGAATCCTCCAGTCTCTTCGTAGGACAATCGGTGATCATATAAAGTTCAAGGTACTGTACCAGACTGAGACGATGCGGAAAGCGCTTCGTTCCGAAATTTGGGAACGGCTGTTGAATGGTGAGCCCAACTCAAGTCCAGTCGCCGACCGAGCCGACCTCTGCGGCGTTCGTATCGAGATCGATTTCAGAGAGTTGGGGTCCCTCGGTAGCGAGCTCGCAGGACCGGGCACGGCCGGGGAGAAACGAAGGGTTGAGGAGATAATCAATGCAATAGACAGGGCCTATGTCCCCACTGGATGCCTCGTTGAGTTGCACAATGCGGAGCACTTCCCTCGTGACAAAGACCCCAAGTCAGCAATCCGGCGAGGCCTCGCAGAAACAGGTCACCTGTCTCAGTTCATAACCCCATCTTCTTCTGATGAGCGGCCCGCTAGTTATGCCGAACGGGTAAGGGGTTCTGTGGCAGACATATTGCGACAACTTGGCAACATGCCGGCAGCACCGTTCGATGAAATGAATCCCAGGGTCGGGTTCCCCAAAGATCTGCAAGTATTGGGAGTGTGGATTCTGCGTCAGAACAGGCGTGTGAGATTCCCGGTGTTGATACATATCGTGTCCCCTTCTCAGGTGGAGGAAGGCTTCAACCCAATTCGAGTTATGCTGCCGGTCGGAGTGAGAGGAGGTGAATGGCATTCTTATCCGGAGGCTCAACTAATGATCGGGAGCGGTGCGATCCGAGACATTCCAAGTGATAGAATCCCGGGCGTTCTGAAGCGGATGCTGGGTGAATTCGCCGAGAGCTTGGGTGAAGAGGACATCCCCCTGCTCATGCTATGCGACGCACAGAATGTTCGCCAGTTCTGGCCCGAGACACAGAACAAGAATCTCGTGATCGGGAAAGGTTCCAATATGCCTTGGAATACCGCTGGTCTGAGGCCGCGCTTGGTCCGGACACATACCGGGAGAGACGAGATGCCCCAATGGTTCGAGGAATCTCTCAAGTGGTCGTCCGGCCTGTTCAGAGGACTTGGTGAAAATTCCTACTTCAGCATCGGCCCCAAGTCGGTTACTATGAAGTCCGGCTCACAGAAGAGTTCTAAGTGGGACCAGCCCGGTTCCCGACATGCGCTAACCAGGGCGAACGAGATTGTCGTCGTCCAGTGGCAGGAGGACGATGATCCCGATGTATGGGCAGGTACCGTACACCGCCTTCGTGAGATGGCCGCACACTACAACGATGTCTTGGAACTTCCGCTTCCACTCCATCTCGCGATGAAGACAGCAGAGTACCTGCCGGATGCTCCGAGGAGCAGCAACAGAACCAGACGTCGCTGATCTATCAGAGGTTTATGGAGGGGGTTCATATCATGACCTGGTGAGGATATCGAACTCGATGTCCGAAAACGCGGACGAAGTGCCTGTCTTCTGATAGCGGACTTTAGCCGCTGCGTGTATTCTCAGGTCTTTGGACGGCAGTTTTCTTTAGAGAGTGTGAGCTCTGGGCCGATTCTGGCGTAGGTCCAGTCGAGCACATCGAAGCACCAGGTCGGTGATGCCGTGGGCCCGAAAACGCCGACCAGGAAACTGACATTCTGGCGTCTGCGATACACTGACCAGTTATTATGAATCGTCTTCGGAGCCTTATCTTACGAGCTACTCATTCTGGAACATCCTCATCTCATGCAGGAATACCCGTTACCACGTCGCTCTATATTCTGAGCGAACTTTTCCTGAAGCTCGTTCCAAATTCCCATTCTCCTAAACAGAATGGGAATCTCCAAGCAGCGCCGCCGGCTCATAGTGGCCGGTCGCTCCCTGCGGGATGTGCTCGTAAGTCTGCACCTGTCCCAGAGTGTTGAGAAGCTGACCCACCAGCATCGCGAGTCCTACGGGGACCACCATGAATATGTGAACCTTTCCGCGAACGCCGTACTTCCGCCGTGCTTCTCTCGTTGCCGTAATCACGCGCAACGCCACGTCCACCGCCTGTCCTGGCGACTGGATGTTCGTGCCGTACAGTCCATCAGTGGGCTTGGCGTGTACATACGCTCTGAACGAAGTCAGGTTCTCTCGACTGTTTGCAACCGCCTCCGAAACGGAGCTTGTGTCGATAGCTGTGGAAAGTCCCTTCTAGGATATAGTTCGTTCAGGCGTCTGCGGCAGCCTCCTCACTTGGCGGAAGTTCGACCAGGATCCCGTCCTCTAACCTCGCTCAATCCACCAGCAAGCTCGTCAGGTTCCTCCCCCCATACAGCAGCCGCCAACGCTCTGCGAGTCTCCGAACCACCTTGGCGTCCCCGCATGAGGGTTCAGCCAGAGACGTCCCATTCTGGCATAGCGGTTTCTCCTTTCGTGAATGCGCCCGTTGGCGCTCGGTTATATTCCAAGCACGAGATGCGGATTGCGGACAAGTGGAATCGCGTGTCTCGACTTACGCTTGCCTGTTGGAATAGAGCTTGGAATTCCAGCTTGACTCAAATGCGGCCAGAATCGTCAGACCTTCGGCACCCTTGGGTTAACGGTCATTGGGGTCCATTTCAACTTCCCGGCCCTGCGTAACGAAAAGTCTCGCAGAGGTGACTTGCCGATGACTTTTCTCAAGCAGGTTTCCGTGGCAGTTACATGTTCAGCCTCCCTTAAGTGAGGAACATTAGACTACAGGCACCCCCTCTTTGTTGCCCTGTAGCTTGCTCCGACGCACTCTATGTCTAGCGCGCGCCTAGTGCTTCTTCGATTGTCAGTATGCTCAAGCTGCGTAGATACTGATACCCGCTAATACTGCGTAAATCAAGAAAAGAAATGCACAGGCTACGGAGGCTACCTTTTCTTGGTTGGTAATTGGAGGGCGAGGTTTTGGTTTGCCCAATTCGTCGTACTTGTCCCAGGAGCAGTACAGATTATAGTGCCCAAGTAAAATAATTGGGTGCGATACGAAAACAACCAGTGCTGCTCCAAATACCTTTACCGCGATACTAACCGAGTAGATGTTAAGTACAGGTGCTGCAAATACTCCGAGAGCCAACATGAGGAGAGACACAACTGCAATATAATCAGCTATCGTTATCCACGTTCGCTCGCGGAGCAGTTCCATTTTCACTTCGCGCTGTATTCGCCAGGAAAGCGCAATAAGCTGAAATCCAGCTAAAACGCCTGCGGAAGTCCAAATCTGCGATAGCTGTAGATGTATCTCTTCCATTTCGAAGCAGACCTCCTAACTTAAGGCATCGTCAATTTGAGTGTGGACATCGCATGGAATCTACTCATGCAATCGCACTTATGGGGGTAGTTCACCATCTGAGCTAACTCGCCAACGCTTTGAGCAGGGCTTCCTTGGCATCCGCATAGTAGATGATACTTAGCTTAGTAGCCATGTCGTCGGAAAGGTCGTTGAGTTGCTTTCTGGCCGAAATTGGCATCAGTAACTCAGTCGCCCCCTTTTCAACAGCAAGTTCGGCGATGCTCACTGCGTTATGTACCGGATCCAACGTACCCCCGAGATTCAGACCGCCCACCGTCGTCAGTCCGCCTCTAAGACCCCTTCCCAATAATGCGCTTGATAGCGCCAACAAAGCTGGAACACCCAACAGTGCCCCATCTCGGGAGGTATCATAAGCACGGAGTTGGACTGTGAATTCGTGGCCGCGAGGATCACGGTCACCTACCAACTCCGTAGCTCTCGTGGTGAGGTTTCCCTCGGCATATCTTACGCTCTCACGAAACGGGCCTGGCACCGGTACATTTGTGATCTTCACACCCGACCCCGGTCCGACGTTAACCTCTATTCTGTATAATCCAGGACTGTCATCAAGTCCTCCAGGACTAACGGCCCAGACCTGACCAGAAGGTAAAGGGTCGCTCCCGACTGTCTCCTCACTGTGAAGTTCTGGAGTAGCCACGAACCGCTCGACCCCATCCACACCCACAACATAGCTGAAGTGTGTATTTCTGAATTCGGCGCTGCCTATTCTCTTCTGCTGCTCTTTCACACGTCGCCGACACTCAAGAGCTAAGCGAACCGCCCACTCAACATCCTCGTCGGGAACCATAGTCTCTCGATCAGGGTATATGAGCTTCAGTAAACCATCTACCGTTCGATGAACAGCTGCGGTATCACGACCACTCAGAGCACTTCCAAGCTGCACGCGACCTTGGATTGCGGAGAGCCGCGTCTCAGACCGCAGTTGGGTCCAACACTCGGATAGGAAATCGTTGACCAGTCCAAAATGGTCGGTGAAGTATGTCCTATCCAGCTTCGGGACATCCCATCCAGGCAGGTAGGCATGAATGCGGTCCATGAAGGCCGTGTCATTTCGCATTTCAGATGGTAGGGGTCCCAGAAGATGTCCGACCCTCTGCTGATGTTCGACGTCGATCTCGAAATTTCCAACGAATACCAAACTGCCGTTCGCTCGGATACTCTCTCGCCCCCTACTGAACTCCCCTGACTCCATGAAGCCCTTCATTATGTTGACACCATCCCTTTGGTCAAAGGATACGCCCGATATTTCGTCGAAACAGACAATATCGTACTGCGCGACTAGCCCACGCTGTCCGGTCGCGTTGTTTACAAACATCCTAGCTACGGTTGCTTTGCCACCCGAGATAAGGTGCGAGTAGGGCGAGATCTGTTGGAACAGGTGCGACTTCCCTGTACCACGGGGGCCAAGTTCAACCATATTGTAGTTGCGTTCGACGAACGGGACCATTCGCAGTAACAGCATGTCCTCAGCTCGTGTCCCAAGCCTAGACGGTTCGAAACCGACACTTCTCAGCATCAGGTGTTTCCACTGCTCCGTTGTAAACGCCTTCCGCCCAACGGAAAGATCATCCAGCATCCCTCGCTTGGAGAGTTGGATCGGGCGTAGGGACTCGATTCCAAACGGTCTGCCTCCTCTTTCCTCCGCCACGGTTGCATCGTAGGTAAGTTGTAATTCTGCGTAAAAGCCCCCGGTCAACATTCGCTCGTGGATAGCTACAAGGTCCGCAGAGATACGTACGTCATTGAGACGAAGGCTCGGAAGCGTAGCCATGTAGGAATCGGAACGGGTGTCCAACCGAGCTGTGATAATGTCTATGAGCTTGACGGAGCCGAGTTCTCGAGCTCGGGACTTGAAGAGCTCCTCTTCTCCGGCACGTACTGTCCGGTACCGCATCTGCGATTCCACAATATTGAGACCTTCTTGTATCTCTGATTCATCGGTGCTCGCGCAATACCTGCCCAGTAGGAACTCTGCCACGTATTCAGGGACAGGGAACCTACCTTTGAAAGACCGGGCGAGGTCCTTACGGACCACGTATCCATCAAACGCCTGAGCCGCTAACTGGTCGAGTTCATCCATAACGAGTGTGACCATTATGAGTCCCCAATGATCGTGCTGGTCTGAGCAAGAACGGTACCATCTGGACCAACTACCACGATTAACGCAGCTTCGTCCTCACGGTCGGGATCTTCTACAAAAAGGGAGACTTTTCCGTCGCTGCCAACCTCCTTCATTTCCATAGCTAAGGTGGTTGAAGGATCACCTCCTCTCGTTCGAATGTCCACAAACGCACCAGACTCCGACCCCTGAATCGTGATGTTGCAGCGTAGCCGCCCCCACCTCACGTCACTGATAGAAACAGTGGCTGGAGACGTTCGTCCCATTGCCGTAAGAATCGGCACTACACACTCTTGAGGACTCAAGCCTCCGTGCTCGTACTCATTGCCAGCTTCGTAGCAGTGGATGCCGGGAGCCATTGCGATACGGACCGATTCATCCCAATGCCATGATACGACCCGTTGGTCAGTCTGAGAGCCTTCCTTCAGGCGCGCACAACGTCCCTTCCGTATCTCAGTTAGGTGTTCTGGCAACTCCACTTTTGGAAGACCGCCGGGCATCAGCAACCACCCGTGATCAGTTACCACAGTCACCTTCTGCCATCCATAGTCCAGCAGTCCAACTATCCTGTCAGCTAGTCTTCGAATCTCGGCGACCGTGTGATGGGCAACTCTCCAGCCATCATTGTTGTGGCCATATTCGTCAATGTCTCCCAATTCAGTCCAAGCGCGACCTGCGACATCCCCTTCATCCTCAGGGCCTAGAATCTGGAAACCTTCATCCTCGATGATTCGGCGCAAGAGTTGAGCATTTTCCTTTGATCCGCTCGACTTGACCACCGTTTCTAAGCCGTCGCCGCCCACGAACGCGGAGGCTGCTGGGGAAACTGCAGGCTTTGCAGTGGAGGTCACCGAGGGAAGAGCCGTTAACCGCGGCTCTATTTCTATCTCCACACCCTTTTGTTCTAATATCATCCCAAGGCGCTGAGCGATGTCAAACCGAAGACCATCGACGAACACGAGACATGTTCTGTCCGCTATCTTGGGAGGAGATGCAGCCTCGTATCCACCAATCTCGGGGGAGGTAACGACCTCCTGAAACATTTCAACGATTCTCTCCAGCCACGGGCGATATACTGTCCTCACGGCTGATCTGACGGCCCTGACATCGTCCACACTCTCAACAGAGACAAGTGCGTCGAGAACTGCTAGGTCCACCCTCCATCCAGTCTCGGTATAATTGTCTACTATCTGCGATACAGATGTCCCCCACACCATACGTTCAGCACCTTGGGCCATTTTTGCGAGATGTCCAATAGCCTGGGCGAGGGGAGCTGATCCCAAAGAGGCCCATACCCATCTCCGCCGAACGCCATGATCCTTCTCAAGCTCGATAATTCTACTCCTAGCTGTATCGGAATCAAGGGAGGATAAACCGATCAGAGCATCGTGCAAGGTCGCTTCTGCCCCCTCGTTGTTCTGGGGCCATGATTCTGAGTGGTCAAGAAGCGGTAAAGTCATCTGGGGCTTGGCGTCTCTTAACCGGTCGGGAATTGCCCTGTACGATGCGGGCGCTTCTGCGAAGCGACGCCAGGCCATGTTCCAATTACCTTGTTGCTGGCCCAGCTTCTCGGCTGCTGTGACGGGGCTATCCTTATCCGGTTGAAGGTCGTACTGACTCTCGCACAACGCCAAGAACGCTGCCCACTCTTGGTCGGAACAGTTATCTCGGAATCCCTCGGGGTCATTCAGCCAGTGCAGAACGTTCCTCACATTGTCAGGGAGGACCAACTCATCCAGGTAAAATGCCCGTAGCGGAGCGGCCTGACGAATAGCCTCGACAGGCTCTTCTGTCAGCTTTCTGAGGGATCGTTGGAGGGCCTGCTGGGTACTATGGTCTCCCTCTACCATAATACCGAGTCCGCCGTCCTTACTCTGTAGGAACGCGTTGACCGTCCAGTCGCGCCCATTCTTTTGTGTCCAGAGGACGCCCCGGTATTGCAGCTCAGCCAACGGCTGCAACTCGGGGGGACATGTCTCCAAGGCTCTTAAATCCTGTCGGGAATAGCCAGGCAAGTAGAGTACCGGCACATCGTCCGGCAGAAGACCCGGGTGAGGAATCGTACGGGCAATGATGCACCTCAGCCAATAGGCGGGACCGATGTGTTCGTCTGGGGAGTACCCGCCTAGAGCGAAAAGGGGCAGACGCTTCTTCAGTAGCGGTAACAGTTCCTCCCATTGCCGATTCTTATCCGTCCATAGGACAGCGGCGGGACGTACCTGGTCCTGTCTGTTGTGCGTACTTGCAGCCTCTATCTCAGAAACGAGTGCATCAAGCAAAGTCGGCTCAATGGAGACAGTAGTCATCTTGCCTTCGCCTCTCTGGCGGCATGCTTCTCCTCCAAAGTTAGGTGACGGTCATTCCACCTCTCGGAACCGTCTGGGTTACGACCACGATCCTTCTTCCAGCCAACAGTCACTCTGCTACGGAGAACGCCGGCCTCGACGAACGGCCTGATATTGAGCCGAACACCATCATTCAGGTCGGGATTCCAGCCCATTGGTTGTTCATGCACCGGCTTCCACCGTACATATATGTCGTAAGGCCGCTCCCCGTCGCGAATGTTCTCCAATTCGCTCTGAAGCTCCAAGGCCGCCACCAAGCGAGCGTTAGCTCCTGGAGTACCCGACTCTTCAGCAGCCCTCTGTGCCCGAATCCACTCGCCTAGGTAGGAATAGATGAGCTTGTCGAGATTAGCCGCATTCAGTTTATGGTAGTTCACCAGAGCCGAGAATCCATCCCTTCTACCGTCCCAGATGTGCCAGATGAAGGGTCGCTGACGAAACAACTTGCAATGCTGCTGGAAGAATCCGTCGCAGAGCCACGCACTAAGGCCCTTTGTTTCAAATCCGACTTGTCGCAGTAGTTCCGTCTGTCCCTCGACCGACCATTTCGCGCCATAGGCCGCTGATAATACACGGCGTAACCTCTCGGAAGCAGGATCCTGGCCAGACATGGTCGCGAGCGGGAGTATTCCGTCGGAGATGGCGTAATGGGAAAGCTTATCCGGTTTCTGCTGTGGCCATTGGTATCCCAAGAGCCTAGCAACAGCTACATGAAGGGGTTCAGTGCTGTGTATAGGAGTGTCCATGAACACCCACTGGGTCGGATCTTGAGACTTAGGCTCAGGCATACCCTTTGGATACTTTTGGTCTGCAATTGATTTCCAATGCACTAGATCAAACGGGACACCATCAAACACAGACCGAGCTATCGCTAGCTTTTGATCAAGGCTTCGCGCCGCATTTCTGAATGCGTCAGAACGCAAGAACATCCATAACGCCGGCAGCAATGATTCGTCTCTTGGTATAACAACGAACACGCCGTGCGTGAACACTTCTCCATCATAAAGAGTCGCCCTTAAATCCTGCATCGCTGCAACCCCGATGCCTCTATTCCCCCACGCACGATGTCCTTTTATCCACTGCGTGGTCACCTCCGACTGCAGGCGTTCCTTAACGAACCTTAGCAATTCTCCATTGCCGTCCTCCCAGAATAGGATGTTTTCTCTGCCTCCCCACGGCACAGGAGTAGCGGGGGCTGATTGCTGCAGCACCCATCCACCACTGATATGAGGCAATTCCCAAAAGTAACGACCAAACCTAGGGTAATCACCTGTATGTAATCCTTCGTACGTATCGGCAAATCTACTCAATGGTTCACCTTGCAATGAGAGGCCGCCGATGACTATTCGAGAGTCAGGATGTTGCAGTTGCCCGGACTGGGTTGAGGAACGAAGCGGGTATGAGAGTAATGCCGCAGCTTTGTCCTGAGCCACCGCCTGGTCCGAGACATCAACGCCTTCCCATGTGTCATCTAGTATTGGCTTCTGGTTACTTACAACCAGAAGCGCAACATTAACCACGGCCCCACTAATCGTCTCGAAAGCCGATGACCCCAACCTTGCTAGAATATGCCACTCTTGTTCTTGAAGCATTGTTTGCCGAAGTCTCTTGTATGAGGCGAGAAACAGCCAGTTCTGAGGCGTGACTACCGCGTATGTTCCTCCTGGAAAGCAGAACGAACGACATCGTTCGACGAAGGCAGTGGCCAAGTCAGCTTTCGCCTCATCGTAATGCAATTCAATCAATGCCTTGAGCACATCACCTTGCTTGCCACGCGCGAGATATGGCACGTTAGTAGCAACCAGCGTATATTGGCGAGCCAGCAGTTCGGCAGCACGTGCAACGCCTAGGGCGGTGCTCCCAAAAACCGCTGCTACTGGATCGTCAGTCGTCTCTTTCTCCAAGACATCTCTCAAGAGAGGTGAAACCTTGCCATAATCGGGCGTGAACATTCGCTCCCGAAGCGGAACATTTATTGGGTCGATTAAGCTCCCCAGGTCTGGTGCATTTACGAACATGCTGCGAAGCCGTTCCAATGTGCGCTCCATATTAACGTCACCATCCGCCAACCTCCGCCACACTTCCGGTTGTCCATAGACTGGAGTACCCGAGCAAGCAATGTTAGGTAGAGGTAATTGGCGATAGCCGCCTATCCTCCACGCTGCGAGGGCGAGGGCGAAAGCGGCAATCTGAACGCAGCGAGGGTCTATCTCAAGCCCAAAGAGGTTGTCGCGGATCACAGCATCTGAGGCATCTATCTCGTCGAGACCCTCCTCCTCCATGCGCATCCGGCGGAGCATGTCGAACGCAACTACCAAGAAGTGCCCTGAGCCACAGCACGGGTCCATCACATTTACCTCAGCAGTTTTCTCTGGCCATCCAGGGAAAGTACCAACTGCCGGTGTGTTGTCCTCCCGGAATCGCAGATACTTGAAATTCTTGACCAATGGGCTATCTGGATGCCGGGCAGCCCACCACGCGCCAAGTGAGTTCTCCAACAGAAACCGCACCATATAGTCTTCGGTGAAGAGCTGCGAGTAGGCAGCTAGGTCGAGCTTCTCGATCTTCCTGCCACTGCCACTGACTTCCTTCTTCTTTTGGGACTGCCAGAATTGGTAGACCCAACCAAGACCGTCGTCCGATGTGAAAACTGGAACGGGAATGGTGCCAAGGACAGCTTCGAGTGCTGCCCTGCCCTCTGGCGAGAACTTCGCCTGGATACTCGGGTCATCTGGTGAGAAGATGCCCGGCAGCATGCTACTGGCATATCGTGCTGCGGTTGCCCACCTATCGTCGTCGCCTTCTTCCGCTGCCAACTCCTCGCAGTCTTCCAGTGTCACTGCCACACCCGTCGGGTGCATGAGGAGGTCGTTCTCGGCAAGGAACCTGGCGAACAGCATCCGATGCCACTGTACATAAGCTACCTCTTCTACAAGTAAATCAAACCCAGTAGAACGGCTTCCGGTACCTAGTTGACGAGCCTTCGCTCGCAGTGAGTTTCGAAGCGTCCGCTGCTCCTTCGTGAGAGTAGCGAATGCCCTCGGGTGGTTGACTGCCAGAACATCCAGGGCGGCCAGTGCCGCATCTTCAGCCTCCACGCGCGCCTCGACGACGGCCTTTTCCAGTGCACTTCGTAAAATAGGATCGAGTGATGGCATACTATTCTGCTTACCTTTACTGGATGATTATAGGATGCTGGTCTATCTCTGCCAATAACTGTTCTCTCAGGCTGAGGATGTAAGCCTCCACGTCTTCCCTGTTATTCAAGGTTGCCGGTGTTGGTCGGACTGTTACCGCCTCCGGTTCCATGCGTCGCGCGGCTTCCTCTCTCGCTTGGTTAATCCGAGTCCTAATGGCTAGAAGGCGGTCGTCCCAGTCTTGTAGGGCGGTATCTTCAAGGCAATACATGAGAGCCTGATCGGTGCCAATATTGAGATCTGGAATCGCCCCCAGGCCGTTCGACTCCAGTATATCCGCTCTGTCTCGATGATTGAGTTTGACCCATATGTCCGACTCTTCCAGTTCTGACATCTCCCGGTCTCGCGCCTCGCGCAGGAGACCATGAGCTTCGGAAACCGCCTTTCGCAGGGCAGCTTCCACCTGGCTAAGAAGTGGCGAGATGGGACTAGGATCAGTCAATAGAGTACGGGCGGACCGAATCGCTTCCGTCTGAAGATTCAATTCCGCCGCGACAGGTAGTTCTCGAGCATGGTACAGTAGTCTCTCTAGCCGCTTCCAATCTGGCAGACGTTCTCGTGCGGCTTCGCTAGATGCGGTCCAAGTCTTAAAGTGGGTTATGAGGGTGTCCCTCTGCTCAGCCAATCCGACAATCTGCTGGTTACCATTCATCTCTTGAATCTGGCTGACTATGGTGGTGTCAGGCAGTTTGGGAAGCGGTGCCTCACCGCCTGCATTTTGGGCTTGGCTCAGAAGGCGCTCCAAGATCAGCGGAACAGCCTGAGCCTCCTCACCGCTCTTCACTGTTAGGCCCACTTCCAACGCCACATTACGAACACCAATTCTGTGGACAGCAGAAACGATTACGCCCTCAATGAAGAAGTCGGTGCCTGCTACCTGTTGTTGGGTCATACCCTTGGCGGTAACCGCCTGCCCGCTCCGTGTGGCCCTCAAGAAGCCCCCTGCAAGTAACGCCAACAGAGCGCCGTCGATGGCGTCTCGAGCCCAACCATAAGGAGAATTCGAAAAGTGACGGCGTACTTCGGAACCTTTCTTGCCCGCGCTCCCAATAAAGTTTCGCACCTCCTGACAAACAGTATGCTTTTCTACATCGGATGTGTAGCCGAGGGCCGACAGAGGGTCAGCGCCACCCTGGGACGCTCTAGTAACTACTAAGTGCCAGCCGTCCTGGTCAGCATCCAAGAATCTCGGAAACAACCTGGTCAGCGATGCTTCAACAGCCTGTCGGACTGTTTCGGTAAATGACTCTGCGATGACTTCATTACCACCTCCCTGGTAGACATGCGCGTTCTTCACAATGTTCTCCGCGAGTGCATTGAGGCGGCTTTCTTCGAGAGCTATGCGGGACTGCATACCTCCCCTTGCTTCCCCCCCCGCAAGGGTATGCGGAACTGCGCGGGTGTTGACAGTTTCCTCTGCTGCCCGAAGTCGACCAATCGTCTGCCGAATCTCGTCGGCTTCAAGCCTAGGCAGGAAGACAAATACGGTAGGACTTTCGACCCCAGCCTGCCGAGCCTCTTTCCGCACAGACGCTTCCGACGTTGACCATTCATCTTGGAACCAGATAGGGACGTTGCTTGCGTTCATTGGTGGCTTCTCTGAACCCAAGTAATCATCATACTTTCGCGAGGTCTTAGTAACTCCCTGCTGGAAGGTGAGACCTTTCAAAGCGGTGGACAGAGCCCGCCTCATGGCTGTTTCACGCTCACTTGCCACGCGCACATCGTCTCCAATAATCCGCGCGAGACGACTCTGGTAGTCAGACTCCCATTCAATGCTCTCTGGAGTCTGGAGCCGATATTCGCCATCGACCAGAATCAGCGTTCCCGTGTCCACAAGGTACTGGAGAAAAGCGGGGACCTTTTGACGAAGAGGCGCACTATCCTCGGTAAGGTCATCGACCACAAGGTCGGCCAGCGTGTCCGCGGTCGCCCGCACACCTGTCGCCAATGGCCCCTCACCTCGTTCGAGCTTGCCAATCATGAATATCAGTGCGCATAGGCGGGACTTGAGCCTGCCGTCTTCAGTGCGGTCATCCAATTCCCTGATCACAGTTGCAACGTCGCGTGGGAGGATTGCGTTCTGGAGCATCTCTGTCTCAACTTGCCAATAGATCGCATCCGCTGGTGCGACAGTGCCTAGCGGCTCTTCCGCAACCTCTTGAGCAGTCTCGTGGACGATGCGCAGTTGAGTTCTGAGTTGTCCGGCCGTTCCGGCGCTGTCAACTGATCGCAATAGTCGCTCCCACAAACGACGTCGCACGGGTAGGATAGGGTAATCTGCTATACGTTCCTGAACATCATTCGGCTGGGGGCCAATCTTGGTGCCAGCCAAGTGGCGGTCAATCTCGCCGCTTGACGCATCGAGGACTTTCTTGACAGCAGCCGCCTTATCCGGGGTCTTTCGCAGAACTACCTCCCTAACCACCTTCTCAACGTCGACGTCGGAGAGAGTCACACGAATTGAGAATCGGCCTTGAAGTTTCGAGAGTTCTGTATTGGCTTGGAGCGCAGACTGTCCTGTGCCAACGAATAGAAGGTGACTGCCAAACTGGGCGGCGCACGCCTCGACCGTGTTCTGGACATGAAGGGTTCGCTGCGGGTCGTTTCCTATGAACTGCTGGAGCTCATCGAAAACGAGCAAGGTAAGGGGTTGTTTACCTTGCGTCGTGGATTGGAGGGAGAGCACTTCGGCAATTGCACTGTGTAACTCGGAATCCGATATGTCTTCAACATTGGGGTACTGCTCGCGGAGCAGAGTCCGGACATCAGACGGACTGGAAGCCAAACCTGGAATCGCCTCTAGCAAGGATTCAGCCAAAACTGGGGAGACGTACATGTTTCGGAGCTCTGTAGTAATATTCCTGCTCCGTGATTCGACCGCGGCAATCACGGTGTCGTACCAGCCATTTTGCTTCAGCCACAGAACGAGCCGAGCGGCGGGATATTGCTCCGGTAGATCTGCGCTCCTGAATAAGACAGCCAGGAGTGCCAACCTGACGGTGCCAGCTCCTGAACCCAAAGTGCCCGCTGCGGACCATAGGCCGCCTTCTTGCCTACCGAGACGAGACAATTCGACAAGATTGGCACCAATGTCAGAAGGCAAAGTCACCAGAGAACGAGCTCGAGCACCGTCAGGGAACTCCACGTCGCGCCAAAGATACTCAAGGACTCGGACCAAGTGACTCTTGCCGCTACCGTAGAAGCCGCTCACCCAAGCGGCCTGTTGCTGAGGTTGTGAGACGTTTGTAAGAAATGCCGAGAGTATTCGCTCTAATCCCTGTCGGTATTCGCCTTCACATACGAAGGACTCAAGCTCGTATCTTAGGACATCCCATTCTTGCACCGACCGGGGCCGGATGACCTTCGTAACGCCGTCGTTAGGGATAGTTGTGGTGAGGGGATCTCTGGAGAAGACTTCACGGATTTTCATTTCTGACATGATCTACCTTCCGTTATATCGGTACAGCGTGGTAGTTCCAGCCGTCACGAGCATTCAGCAGTCTCCAGTTTGAGCCATCACGCTGCCCTGGAAAGAACGCAAGTAGACGGCCAGGAATATCGGAATCAACGCTTGAGACGAGTTCGGCAATCCGTGTGAAACCGAACAGAGATGCCAGACCAACAATAGCTACAACGGTGTCCTCATCGACATCTGGTCGATTCAAAACTTGTCTTACATGTTCTGCTACGGTTTCTGAGAAGTCAACTATCGCCAACTTCATATCCTCCGGTCGCTCAAAATACGCATCCTTATATTCGTGGTTTGCCATCCACTCTGCGAATTCGTTGGTGAGATCCACTAAGCGCCACTTGTGTTCAGCTTCGACCGTTGCGGCCTCAAACGCCCCAATGTGTAGCCGTAGACGACGCTCTTGGGCAGGATCGTAGCTTGCGAACCAGACCCTCTGCGCACCAGCGAGCCTACGGTCCCACGGGTGTTTCACATACTGTTCGT
Source organism: Dehalococcoidia bacterium (assembly GCA_965202815.1). GTDB lineage: Bacteria > Chloroflexota > Dehalococcoidia > Lucifugimonadales > UBA1123 > VXRN01. The sequence continues at coordinate 35,497 of CBDBCD010000001.1, read as the reverse complement.
ACCGTCTAAGTAGGTCCTCGATTTCGCTCATGTGGGGGATTCTCCTCGGTCGCGCATGAGATGCCGGAAACTTATCTCCACTACGTCTCCGGATGATCTGTATTCAATCCAACCCTGGCGGGAGGCAACGACCGCCAACTCCTTGAGTTCGTGAAGTGGTGCGTCAAGCATGGTAGCCCACAGTGTGGTGAAGAGTGCCTGACCCCGCTCTCCACATAGGTCTCCTAGGAGAAGGGCGTAAGCAAGCGAGGTTGGACGCGCCTGGGGTTTGGCTCTTGACCTCGACCGCCGTCCTGACAGTAGCCCCGCCTTTTCCCAGGAAGATGCTGCGTTTCGCCCAAGCCGAGCCCGAGAGTTCGGCACGAACTTTCCAGGGAAATGATGGTCGGCCTCATCAGAAAATTCGCGGGTCGTAATCGTTGCGCCAACGGGAACACGTAGGAGGTAAGGAGTCATCGCCCGCAGAATCGGATCCCGTGCGGTTGAACACAAAAGTGCAATCATTGGCTGCGCACTATCATCGGCATCCCAGAGATCATTAAGAGCTCTGAAAACTAGCAGGGTAGGATCCATTCCATACAGCTCGCGAAGCCGCTCGAACGAGATGCGGCGTGCACTAGCCGTTGGCTTGCCCAAGATGTTCTGGTCAACGATAGCAGCCCTATAGTCACCCACCGTGGCAGTGGAGGAGCGTCTGCCCAAGAGAGAGCGTAACTCCTCCAACCTTATTGTACTGCTCAGATGTGTGCCGGTCGGATCAATCCGAAAGCCATGGACCTCCGCGTGGCGAGGAACATGAATGTTAACGGCCATTACTTGTCTCCAGCCATCTGAAATGACTCCATCGGTTGCTCATTATAGTCAAACCTCGTTGGCGGGTATAGCCATTCATGATTCGACATGATACTATTGCAGGAGAAACTAAGTTTAACTCTCCTGCATAGAGGTGGAATATGGGAACACGACATGTCTTGAGCTTCGGAGGAGGCGTGAATAGCGTCGCATTGATGATACTGTTGATCCGAGATGGTTTACCGCTAGACGAGGTGGTTTTCGCCGATACCGGTGGTGAAGTACCTGAGACGTATGAGTACGTCAAGATTGCCAGGCAATACTTCGCCGAACATGGCATCCCGTTCACAGTTGTATCGAAGAGGGGAGAATCCCTCTACGAGACTTCCTGGAGACGACGAGTGTTTCCGTCTGCGATTTGGAGGTGGTCGACCAGAGACTTCAAGGTTACACCTATTCATCGGCATTACAGGGAGTCCGGCGGGCACATTAACCAGTACCTTGCAATCGCATGGGATGAAATCATTCGAATGAAAGACAGCAGAGTAGATTACGTAACCAATTTGTACCCCCTCATAGACCGCCGCATTACGAGAGAGGGCTGTGTGGAGATCATAGAAGATGCAGGACTACCAATCCCGCCGAGGAGTGCCTGCTTCTTCTGTCCTTTCAACTCCGTAGAGCGTTGGCAATGGATTCACGAGAACCACCCTGACCTCTACGAGAAGGCAATTGCTCTTGAGGAGAGGTCGAAGCACTTCCCATCGCAGAGACTGACGGACCAGGCTTTCCGCAAGAGAACAGACCTTACGCTCAGGACGCTATCCGAGATATTCACGAACGGTGAAGCCCTGCCTGCCTTGCCAGCGGTTGATCAGCAGCCGTGTGGAGCAGCTTGCGACACATGAGGGCGTCAATCCGAGTTATCACCGGCACTCGTCCGCGTACCAGGTGAACGCATTCAATGCAGCTAGTGAAGATATGTCAGGCTTCTCTACAGGCCAGTCTGTCCCCAATTACCTCAATTTTGAAACCTCAGACTATGTAGCACCTGAAGAAGATTGCTGAAGTATGCTTGGGTTTCACGAATATCGTGGCAAATTATAGCGGCTCATGTAGAACGACCATTTCCAATCCGAAGTAAGTGCTCAGCATGTTGCCGACATCTCTTCCAGGACAGACTTGTAACCGAGCTTCGGATCGCGGGCGCGACCACCATCAAAGACGCCAATGTCATTCTGAAAGACTTCCTCCTTCACTTCAACAAGCGCTTCGGAGTACCGGCGCGGGAATCTGAAGTCGCCTACTGACCCATGGATACGGGAACATGCTTGGATCGGGTGCTATGCTTCAAGCATAGTCGCAAGGTGGCAAAGGACAACATCGTGAAGTATCGTCATTGTACGCTTTAGCTGCTGCCCGGCACGGAGAGACCGACCTACGCCGGGGCGATTGGGGTCCCTGACGAAGAAGCCACTCAAGAGTCCGATGCACATGTTCGATCCGTCCGGCAATCCCCACACCCGCAACCTGTTCGAGGTCCTCAGCCACATTCAGTAGCACGAAGGCGTTCAGCTTGAAGTGAACGCTGTTCGATAGTAGTTTTCGAGAAGGGACTTGACACACGGCTGATTTCGATGTGATCGACGGTAGCGTTTCCTTTCGGGTGGGTGGGTTATAGGATGTGGTCAGAGACAACACTCGGAGGGATGGAATGTCAGGCCTGCTATATGAGTTGGAAGAACAGAGAGACCGGACGATAGCCCAGTATATGCAGGATAGGCTCCAGGAGGCTCTGGACGCATATAGACCCATGTGTGCTGGGTGCGACCTTGCGATGAGCAAACACCAGAGCTACCGGCGTTCCATCATCACCAAGGATGGCGAACTGAGGCTTTCGGTTCCGAAGTTTCGATGCTCAGAGTGTGGACGGATGAGCAGCGGTATGGAACTTCTGGGAGACGAGAAGCGGAATCGGTACTCAAAAAAACCCGCGAGAAAGCGATAGCTCTGGCGGCGATGGGTCTGAGCTACTCGCAGGTGGGAAAGCTGTTCGGGTTCGCAAAGAGTACGCTCTGCAAGTGGATAAGAGGGGAGAAACTGCGAAAGGGCAGCCTGAACGGACAGGTGTTGGAGATGGACGGGTTGTGGACGCGAACGTCGGAGGGCGCTGTGGAGATGAAGGTGATCCGCGACGACCTGGGCAATGTGATGGCGACGTTCGACAGTTGGCAGAAGGCTGTGAACGAGGCGTACATGAGCGGAGCGCACTCGCCTCGACACGTAGTGAGCGACGGAGACCTTGCGATAGCGTCGGCGATAGATATGATCTATGGCAACCATGCCAACCATCAGCTATGTCAGTTCCACCTGCTGAGAGAGTATCTGAGGAACATAGGAGACGCTGGGTTCTCAGAAGCGCTGAAACTACTGAGGTCTGAGAGTCTGGCTGAGGCCCGGACTCATGCCGGACACGCGGTATATCTGAGTGAGGGCGAAGCTGAATACTGGTGCGAGAAGGCGTTGAGCAAGGGGCTGGCGCATCTTGAGAGCGGACAGTCGCGTTACAAGACCACTTCGCTGCTTGAGAGGTTGAATCGTGAACTTCGGCGTCGGGAGAGAATGGGAACCTGGTGGAGTCCACATAACCTATTGGTTCTGCTTCAGAGGCGCGGACTAATAACTTCTACCACCTAAAAGGAAACGCTACCGTGATCGACCTGCTTGTTTGACAAGCAAGACCATTCACGTAAAATGTCCGTTGTCCTCTGATGCGCGTTAAACAGTAGATAGGGTTCTTGTGATGGGTTCTGTAGATTTTGAGAAGTGGACCAATGAATTGCGGGAGATGCCGAGTGACGCGTCGCAATGGGCGTTCGCAAGTCAGTTCATCGAAGAAGTGGCTCGAATCATCACCGAAAAAGAGACAGAGCGCAATCGAAGAGCCAAGTTAGTTGGCGCCATCGGAGAAATCATAAACAACTTCTCAGAAGAGTTAGAGTTTCTCAAACTCCAAGACGGCATGTCGTTGCTGAACACCTCAACCGTGCAGTGTAATGTAGAGGATGTGTTAGAAGTAATCGAATCTCTTGAAGTTTCACTTGTTGCCTATAGAGAAGCAAGGGAAATGCTCGATGATTCAAGAGACCACGAACGTCTGATCCGAAATTTCACAAATCTGGAAAGAGCGGCTGAGTCGTCCGAGTCGCACTACAATGCGTTACGCAACCTTCTTGATGAGAGACCATGGGCAAACTCACCACGAGATCCTGCCACAGAAGACGAGCATCTCAATACTCTTACAGAATCAGCACCTGAGGAGGCTGAACTAGAGGAAGAAGTCAATACCCGTAACGCCGACGGCCAAGTGGCAGCGGAGTCTCAGGAGGAAGAGCCACAAGTTCAAGGAGAGATTCTCGCAAACAACGAACTGCAGCTTGGCGAGCAGGCCGGTCCTGAATCTTACGGAGAAGAACATTCTGGATCTTCACCATCGCAAGTACTGGAGCCGCAGGAATCCCAACCCTCTAATGATGAACTAGACTTCGGCGACACCTCTATGGATACCGCCAACGCAATAGAAGTTGCGGTTGGTCCTGACAATGTTGGCGGCGATGACAATACGGCATCTGAAGCCTCTGATGTTGCCCCGGAAGACAAGAGCAGGAATTCGGCAGCGGCTGGGACCAGGAAGAGTAAACTCTCTTCTGCAGAGGATGTCCTAGATTCCGCTCCCGCGCCAGATGAACGACGATATGGGATTGAGAAATCCGGTTCAGCAGCGACTCGCTACTTGAATACCTCGTCCCTACACGACCTTGAATCGTTGATGTGGTGCCTTGTCGCAGAGGACGACCTGTCGGGGGCGTATTGGGTGGCTCGACATTTGGCTGAACACAATTACGAGGATGTCGTCACGCCTGAACTCTTGAAGGCGGTACAGGGATCAAGATGGCTAGCCCCCGCCTCTAACCGATATGTTAGTGATCTCTCTGAGTTCTCCCACGCACATCACCGTGTAGATGCCAGCGCCGCACAAGAGTTACTGGAACTGGCCTCTTCTCTCCATTCGTCTCTCATAGCTCCTCATTCAAACATGTGGGGCCTATTGAAGATTCCTAATGCCTGCCCGTCAGCGGGTCCCATCGTGTCGACACTCGATGAATTCGCCCGCTATGGACATGCGCTGAGACCAGAGTACGTTGAGGGTATGGGCGAGTCTGTACGTCTCCAGGACGATATAATCGCAGCAAGCGTAGCTGCAGAGTCTTGGCTTGAAAGCGCGGTCGCGCGAAGGTACCGCACTTTTCCGCCAGCTACGAATGTATGGCTACATCTTACGGGCAAGGGCGGGACAATTAGGCAGATGCTGGCGCCCGTAAGAAGCGATGATCGAACGCTGGTCAGATCAGTGAAAGAGTCCATCGAATTAGACTCTGACGAATTGATAAGCCGAATTGGGTGTTCCCTGTCAGATGGTCCTTGGGTGCCGATAACTGGGCGCGCCCGGAATTGGCTAATAAACGGGATCAATGAAGCTAGTGATCTCGCTGAACGCTGGTGTGATTTAGTGGTTTATGAACGTGATGTACAGACAGGAGCGCAAGACAGATATTTGATTGAACACGTAACAAGTCTGCGCAGTGAAATCCAGAGACAATCCAGTCAGTTCGTCGGAGCACTGTGTGAGTTGACTACCGACTCTCATCCCACAGACATTGCTGCGGCCGCCCAATGCGCTCTGCGCTCAATGGCCCAGGTGTTCCAATCCCTAGACATTAGTATCGATGTAGGCATTCCTGTTGTAGCTCCCGTTTCTAGAGACTTGAACACTATCAATAGGAAAGCAAGCAGCCATAGTCTTTCCGTCGCGATATCGAGGCGCTTGCTGTGGACCGATTCCGTTGACTTCAATGACGACGGTAACTGGGAGGGCCGATCATTAGACGAGGCGATCCATTCGCTGGCAAGAGGCTTCTCACAGACACTCCCATTGGAGGAAGGGATAAAGCGACGTTTAGATATCCAAGACTTCAGGTTCTTTGAAGCAATGATGGAAGGGGACCTTACCGTTGAACAGAAGGAGGACCTGAGGCACCGCCGTGAAGTAGCACAACAAGATTCACTGGTGACGCTTGAGGGTCGTGTTAAAGAAGTCAATGAAAGGATCATTCAGGCATTGAGGGATGGTGTGATTGAAATTGATGATGATGACTGGATTCTTTATGAACTTGTGATGTCGGACATTTCAGCGGCTGTAGATGCCGACGACGACATACTCAACTATCCGCCGATATCAACTCAGTTGCAGGATATCCAAGAAGGAATTGAACGCTTGGAGCTTCAAAGACAGAATAGTTTTCAGGAGGAATGGGACAGTCTTCTAACTGACCTTGATGATAGTGGTTCTCCAGCGGTAGAGGCATGGCGAGAAAAGTTTGAGGCTGCGCGAGACAACCGCAATATACGTGTGATGGAAGAGTGTGTGATACGCCTAAATAGTCACTCATTAGGCGAACCACTCCCTGACTCCGATTCTAATGAGGTTTTCGACGCCGCCAATAGTAAGACCCTTACAGAGTTTGTTTCCTTCGTTGACAGCATATCGGACATAGAGAGATATGTAGCGCATAGTGGCGGCTTGGCTACCCTTCAGTCTCGCCTCGGTTTGACATGATTAGGAGAGCAGTGTAAATATGGTAAGTGCACCTCAACGCTTCCTCGATTCTGGGGATCAAGGGTCTGGAGTAGCCGAGGCCATCCAAGCGTGGATGGATCTCAAAAGTGCCCCGTGGCACCGCCGTGAGCAAAGGCCCTCGCTCGAAAATATCCTCAAGATTCTCCGATTCGTAGGACTGCAATGTGATTCGCACGATGTACAAGAATATGCAACCAGAAGCACGGCCCAAAATAGTCCCGCGAGGAGACGTATAGGCGTCAATTCCGAACATGACGGTAATATCCATTTGAAGGGCGTCCCCCAGTTCGGATCTAACGCAAACAACATTTATCACATCGTATGCACCTGGAATTATAGACCGCATTCCCTTACATCCCTCGATTGGGTGACCAGTAGCGCTCGTGGCGGAAGGAGCGCATTGATTGTCATATACCTTGACGGCCTAACGAAGTCAGAGCGAAACGAGATAAGAAGAAACTGCATCACCGATGATTTATCGTTCGTCTTGCTGGACGAGGTGCTTTTTGAATACTTGGCTACCGTCGAAAGGTCCTCACGCTTCGAAACATTGATCAGGTGCGCCCTTGCATATTCAGCGCCAAACCCATACATACCTGAAGATAGGCTGGGCGCATATGTGCCTCCCGAGATTTTTTACGGCAGGGAGAGTATAGCCTACAGCATTGAACGCGGGAGCACGCACATTCTCTTTGGGGGACGACAAGTCGGCAAAACGGCCCTGCTGCGACACATCGAAAGGCGGGGGAATAACCCTGCGGAAGGACGCTTTACCTGGTTTATTGACCTCAAGAACGAAGGATATCGTCCAGATTCTCCTGATAAGGACACAGAGGATGTTTGGATGTTACTTCTGCAACTGTTCAAGGAAGAAAAGTTGATAGGAGAAGACCCGGCCGACGTACCATTGGAGCGTATTCAGAGGCTTCTGAGAAGGACATTTCAGCAAGATTCCGGACTGAGGGTGCTTGTACTGCTTGACGAATCCGACAGATTCTTAGAATTAGACACAGATTTAGGTTCACCAGTTGTAGAGGCCATGCGTGTGCTGATGGTGGACACGAACGGCCGATTCAACGTGGTGTTTGCCGGCCTCCATAGTGTACAAAAGCACGCTAACAGACCCAACACGCCCCTTGCAAATTTCGGATTCGACCCGAACAGTCCAAGGCGTGGTGGCCTTGGGCCTCTCAAATATGACGAAGCACAGCGCTTTGTTGTAGAACCCATGCGGGCGATAGGGATAGAGTTCGAGAATCCTCTCCTTGTGGATACAATTCTGATACACACAGAGTGCCATGCTGCCGAGATACAGTTCTTCTGCTATAGTCTAGTGGAACTGTTCCGCAGAGGCGAGTCATTGGAGAACCCGCCGTACACGATTCGGCAAAGTCATGTTGATGAAGTTGCAAATAGCGAAGCCATTCGTAAGGGCATTCGCCGAAGGTATGACTTAACTTTTCGATTGGATGAACGCTATCGCGCCATCAGTCTGTCCATGGTGCATTACTATCACGGCACCGACGCCGTTTCACTCGAACCTCTGTCGATAAGCGAAGTCAGAAATTTGGTGCGCGATCAAATAGTGAATGACCAGATGTGGGAAGAATTTGACGAAAGCAAACTCACCAATGCAGAACTGGAAGCTTTGCTTAATGAACTCGTGGGCTTGGGGATATTAGTCCAGCAAAGTACTGGGTATCGCATACGCAGCCAACGCATAGCCCGTGTCTTTGGCACTAGGGATGATGTCACAGATGAGTTATCCAGGATGAATGAGAGTAGATAACGCATCACAGAAAGTTGACTCGATGAGAATAGAATCTACCATCTTGGCTTTACCATCGGTGCGGACCTTCATTGACGACATTTGTAACGCCTCCCGGACCAAATCAGTCTTGGTCCTGATTCCCGATACGATCAGTCGTGACATGGTGGCTAGCCTAATCAACAACAGGTTTGATGTCTTGCGGCTTTGTTGGAGAGACATTCGATACGCGGGAGAGTACTTTCCCGCGATATCGATTTCTAGTCAATTGAACGTACATTGGCCTTCACGGAACGCCGTCAAGAGCCTTCACAACTTACTCCGATGTGAAGGTTTACCTGAACTAATCCACATTCGTGGATTCAGCACAGGGGACACGGGAAACTTGGTTGCACGCCAGCGCTGGCTAGGCCTCGTTCAAGACTGGGTTGAGGCAGGCAGGAATGCCGCAGTGAAAGGCATCAGGTCCGCCCCTAGACTTTGTATCGTCGCGAAGTTAAGAGACTTCGATTATGCGCCGCCTGAAGAGCAGGAAGAGTTGTCGCTTCACTGGTGGTGGGGTTTCCCGTCGTCTTTGGAAATGAGGTTGGCATGTAGAATTGGCAGCGAGGATATGGATGCTGACCAAGCCGCGAATAGATGGCGTGAACAGGTGTTGCCCTCAATCGCAGGCACAGACTTTGGCCTCGCTGAGCACCTCTGGGACACTATTCTGGAGTCTCCGGAGGAAATTGTTCGAAGTCTGGATGATTATGCCCGTCGTGAAGGCTTGGCTGCTCCACTCGAGCAGGAAATACATCAAATCAGCACTCCACACTTATCGACGTCGCCTCCGGCTAGTATTTGGGCGCAATGGTCCAGCGGGAACATCCTATCGGCCCCGGAATACGGTGTAGAACATCATCCGGCCTCACTCGCACACGGGGGACGCAGAATCGATGTGGAACAGAGACTTTGGCGCGGTCAATCTGAGTTGCTTTTGCCAATTTTGAATAATGTTAGAATCAAAATATGTGATATCCTTACGGATTCTTTCGGAGAAGATTGGCCGATAAACCCTCACCGCCCTCAAACAGACTACGAGTACGAGGCGGTTGCAGACAATCCGCGAGGCGCTGAATTTGGACATATCGAATACCTATTGAAGAACATACCGAAATTTGAGGATAAGTCTGACCTTCTGGGTATTGCATCAATGAGTAGGACGTTACGTAATGAAATTGCACATTACCGTCTTGTCGACTTTTCGGACTTTGAGAAATTGTGGAAAGAGAAGCAGAGATTGGAATTGATGCAGATCCAAATGTGAGGCGGACACCGCACCACAATCAGAAATTCTGCAGGGCCGGCCGACGAAACGATTCACTTGCTCTTATGCGACACAGCCAAGGTGTTGAAACAATCGAGCTTGAGATAGGATAGGTTCCGGAGAAATCTTCAGAACCGTTCGGTCGCATTACATCGAGCGCATCTTGAGTGTTCACCACAGGTCGGCGAAGAGTTTTCTTGGCTGATCGCTTCTCGAATAAGTTGTAATCCGCCGCAGAGTGGCATCGTAAACTACTAAAGACGGCTGTGGCTGGTTTCCTGAAGATACTTCTCGGCTTCCATCTCCGCCCGCTCAGCGAGCTCGCGAACGTTCGCAACCACGGCCTCGCTCCTGGGTCTCAGGAACAGGAACACGATCTCCTTTACCTTCATGCCGGTGGCCTTCTGAACAGCCAGCCCATATGACCCCGCCTGAAGTTCGTACCGTTGCATCGCCTCCCGGGTCCGGTCCGCGTCTATGGAGTCGGTCTTGTAATCGACGACGACCAGCCCGTCGTCCTCCTCGAACAGGAGGTCGATGAACCCCTCCAGGGCGCCGTCGCCAACAGGGACCGCAACCGGTATCTCGCGCCAGAACCGCTTCGATGTAACGGCGCGCCTGACTATGTCGCTCTCGACCGCCGTACGGACGAGCCCGGCGATTTCTGCTGCCCTGTTGGGTATGTCCTCGGCCGCGGCCTGGGCGTTTGAGACGCTCTCTATATCGGAACCTGTGCGGAGATCGATGGACTGGAGGACCGAGTGAACGGCCCTTCCGACCGAGCTGCCGCCGCGTCCCCTCTTCCAGGGCTCGTCAGCCTCTGGCTCGGGTTTGTTCACGCTGGAGAGGGTTGTGGCTGCGACCGAGACCGGCCTGCCGCGCTCGCCGATGAGTCGCTCACGCTCTCGTATCCATTGTTCCCTCTGGTCCAGGGAATAGGTTGTGACTTCCTGATCGCCCTCCTGTTGACCGGCTGGAGTTTCGGAGGCTGCACCGTAGTGCGGCACAGGTTCCCACATGGTCCCATCCGGTTCTCCCATGAAAGCCGATATCCGACCGGCGGCCGAATTCTCGCCCCTGCGGTTGTCGGTCCGGTACATGCTCAGGACGAGGTGGTCGCGGGCCCTGGTCGTGGCAACGTAGAACAGCCTGACGAATTCCTCCTCGTCCAACCCGCTCTCGGTCTCCTTGAGTTCCTCGTAACCTGCGGTCTCGAAGCGCCGTCCCTGTCTTCCCACACTGACCTGTACATCCCCACCGTTCCGGTCGAACAGGACGCTCTCCGTCCTGGCGGTTCGCGCCGAGTTGATCCCTGTCAGTACGACCACTGGAAACTCGAGTCCCTTCGCCCCGTGGATCGTCATGATCCTGACGGCCTCCTCGTCGCCCTCCGGCACCGGGACCTCGTTGACCCGCGCCCCCTCCTCGGCCTGTACCTGTATCCAGTCAAGGAATGAGCGCATCGAGCTTCCCCCCGACTCCGCGAAGGCGCGCGCCTGCTCGACTATGAAGCGGTACCTTCTCCACTGCTCCCTCGTTCGGGGATGGTCGAGGGCCGCCTCCATCAGCAGCCGGTCCCTGATGAACCCGTCTGTCAGAGCCGCGGGTGACGATGTCATCCGCCTCCTGTGATACGCGAAGAGTTCAGTGAGCGAGTCCGCGACAACCCCTTCGGGCATCCTGCGTTCCGAGAGATAGTCGAACCTCCCGCCCGCATCGTGGAACTTGAGCAGGTCGGCGTCCGAGCATGCGAAGGCAGGGGACCGCAGCGCCGCCACCATCGCCACCTGGTCGGACGGGTCGTCGATTGCCTTCAGGCAGTTCAGAAGGTCCCTGACCTCCTGGGTGGCGAACACCAAGGACGATCCCTCCAGCCGGAAGGGGATGTCCGCGTCCTCAAGCGCCTGCTCCAGGTATCGCAGGCCGGTCCGGGTCGGCATGAGCATGCAGACGTCCGAGTAAGTCGCATCTCTGTATTCTTCCTTTCCCGCATCCTCGCTTGCGCGTGGGTCCAGGACCTGCCATTCGCTCTCTACAATACCCATCAGGAGATTGGTTATAGCCTCAGCCTCGGTTGTGCGGACGACATCCATGTTGCCGTCCACCGGCCCGCCAAGAGACCATACGCTTGGAGCGACTTCGTGGGATGTCTGCGCCTCCCAGCGTTTTGCGATGGGCGCGTACTCCGCCTGCTCCTCGCCAAGCGCCATCCACTGGCCGAACAGCTGGTTCACCCAGTCTATGACCGGCCCCTGGGAGCGGAAGTTCTGCACCAGGCGGAGCGTATCGCCCGCCATCCGCATCCTCAGCGCCTCCATCTGGCGCACGTCCGCGCGGCGGAACCTGTAGATGGACTGCTTCGGGTCTCCGACGACGAACAGCTTTCCGCGCTCCGGAGTCACCTCGTCCCATCTCATTGGCCTCTGTTCGGCTGGAGTGTCCTCGGATGCTTCTTCGGCGATGAACATCGCTATTTCGGCCTGGATGGGATCGGTGTCCTGTGCTTCGTCTATGAGCAGGTGGGAGTAGCGATTCCTGAAGTGGTCTCGCGCCTCCAGGTCGTCTCGCAGCAGGTCCCGCGCCCATACCAGGAGGTCGTGATACCCTGCCCGTCCTCGGCGTCTGTTCTCGCGCGAGTACTCGATCACGAACTGGCTGAGGGAGCGGAGCGCCGGCATGAGAGCGTGTCGCCGCGCCCGCTCGATCTCCGAATTGGCGTCCGTGTCCAGATCCGACAGCGTGTCCTTCAGCAGCTTGCAGGCGTTCACTCCCGTGTGCGGGTCGGTCTGCCAGTCGGACTGCCTTCCCCTGCCGTACTTCAGAGGCAGAACCCGGCCCAGCATTCCGTAGGCTGTTGCCGACCTGAGATCCATTTCGGACAGTCTTCTGATGGAACCGAGTTTGCCCTGGACGTGGTTGAAGAGCATGTCGCCATCCCCCAGGTCGGAGTACGCGCACAGCCTCTCGAGTTCATCGGCAGCTTCTATGACGGTCCCTACTGCCGCGGCCGTTGGGAGAGAATCATCCTCGAAGACAACCCCCTCCAGCAGGTCGTAGTTCCGGTAGAACCTCAGCGCGATGTCCTTGAGATTCTCGACCGTCAGGCCCAGCGAAAATCCGAGGGACAGCGCCTGTTCCAGTTCGGGGTGATCACCATCCCCGTCGAGGGTCGATTCGAGCCATCCCGACCACGCCTCGTCGAAGGCGATGTCGCTGGCTATGGCGTCCATTGTCTCGAACAAGGGGGGAAGGCCCGCCTCGATTGGGCGCTCACGCAGGATTGAGCCCGCGAAGCTGTGCAGCGTCTGAATGGAGGCGTGGTCGAGGTCCTGGACGCCCTGGGCGCACCGGTTCCGTTCGTCCTGGCCCAGGTCGGAATCGGCGGCGGACTCTTCCAGTCTCTCCCTGACCCGGTCCCTGAGCTCGGAAGCAGCCGCTTCGGTGAAGGTTATGGCTGCTATCCTGTCAAGCGTCGTGGTTCCGGTGGAGACAAGCCGGGCAACCCTGTCCACGAGGCTCGTCGTCTTACCGGTTCCCGCGCCCGCCTCGACGAATAGGGTCTCGTGGAGCGCAACCTCGATCCTCTTACGCTCGGCTGCGTCGCTTGGAATGAATTTCACGACCAATGTTTCAGGACTCCTTCATATGTCTCATAGGCGGTGACGGAACGCGGCGCCGTCGGGCTACTCTTCCGCCGACAGTTCGATGTAGTCCCTCAGAAGGGGACTGGAGCTCACGTTCTCCCAGATCCTTCCCCTCCTGGACGGACACAGCGAGTCGAAGTCGCAGAAGCCGCAGTTCTCGAATTCTCTCTGCCAGCCCGGCCCGCCGGGATTGGCCGGGAACAGGCCCTCCTCGATGCCCGACACGATGGTCGAGACCCCCTCCTCGAACCGTTTCGCCGTATCCTCGTCTATCCTGATCGGCTGACTGGGCACCAGGGCGAAGTCGCCCCTGCTCGTGGCGAACCAGTACGCGGCCCTTACGTCGGCATCAGAGCCGAACCTGGCGCGCGCGGCCAGTGAGTACACCGCAAGCTGCAGCCTCTGTCCCCTATCTATCGGATCGGACTCCAGGCCCTCGTACAGCCTCCTGCTGCCGGTCTTGTAGTCCAGCACGAGCGCGCTGGTGCCGTCCGGGGCGATATCCACCCGGTCGATGAGTCCCCTGAACCCAATCCGGTTTCCATCGCTGATCGTCCAGGATGCCTCGTCCCATGAGTCGCCGCCAAGCCCGAACCTGGCCTCCACCTCCGCGGGCGACACACCGAACCGGCTCCTCAACTCCGCATCGGCGTCCAGAAATGTCTCGAGGTCGGTGAGGATGTTCTGCTTCTCCAGGTTCCACAGCAGCCGCCTGCCGGTGACGCCCCTCTGCTCGGCGTCTGCGAAGGCGCGTTCGGCGATCTTTATCAGAGACTCCCTGTGGACCTGATTCCACGGCTCACCCGGTGAAGGAATCTGCGATTCTCTCCGAGACTCCCTGATGAAGTCTTCCAGTATCCCGTGAACGAGCGATCCCCTCTCAAGCGGGCTGATGGACTGCACGTCCTCGGGACTTTCCGTGGAGCCTATCCTCAAGATGCTCCCGAGGAAGTAGCTGAATGGACACCTCGCCCATCGCTCAAGGCTCGTCGGTGAGTGAAGAGCGTCTCTGATTCGATCTCCCAGGCCCGAACCTCCGGCAACTCCGGACAGGTTCCCATCCCACTCGGTGAACCTTCGTCCGTACCGCTCACCGCCCATCCTTATAGAACGGGCCAGCGGACCGGACGAGGCAATCGGGTGGTTCCCGACCCGCAGACCCTCGCCCTTCCATGTCCACAGAAGTTCGAGGTCATGGTCGTGAAGATCGGCGGCGGCAAGCCCCGAAACGCTGCCGAGCGCCTGCTCCATGGAGGGGATTATGGTCAGCCAGGGCCTGGAGCCGAGCGACTCTATAGCCGAGGAGCCGATGCGAGCCCCTTCGAGTTCCGAGGCCCGCTCGAGGAACCAGCGCGATGGGTAGTTCGTTCTGCCCGACGCCGGGTTTGCTCTTGGATACGAAAGCGTCCGGTTCGGCGCGGTGAAGAGCGCGGACAGGAACTCGTACCTCTCAATGTCCATGGTGTGCTGGCGAAGCCAAAGTCGCGCGCCTTCTCCCCCGACGGCCTGCCTGTCCCTTTCGGATACGAGCGGGTCGTCCGCGATGGCGGGAGGAAAGCCGCCCTCGACCATGCCGACCATGTAGATGGCATCGAAACTCATACCGATTGCCGCCCCGGCAGGCGCGACGAACACTCCCCGGCCGGTCGTTCCCGAATGTCCGACCGAGACCTGCAGGGACTCCGACAGAGCGTCCCTGAATACCCTGAATGTGGGACCTGGCGACACGGAGTCGACGGCCTCCAGCGAAGCCAGGGATGTCCTGGTCTTTTCGAGAGCGTCGGCCTCGGTTTCGGAAAGTTCGGATCCTGGCAAAATGTAACTGTCGAGCAGACCGCTCGCCCAGTGGCTGTATTCGGTCCAGGAACTTCCGTCCGCAGGGGGAGAAATGTCATCAATCAGGCGCTGGATGAAGGCAAGGAGGGCACGGGTCGTTCGCCCCTCTCTTCTCATGGCCCTGGCGCGTGACTCGCCCAGGTCTCCCCGGGCCTCCCCGTCTCCTGCATCCCTTTCCAGCCGCTCCGCGTGCGCCCGCAGTCGTTCCAACCACTGGTCCCCGCCGCCCACCACGCCCGCATCCTTGGAAACGGTATCCCACCTGCTTGGGTTGAACCAGCTGGGACTCACGCCGACGGGTCGCACAGGGCACCCAGTCAGCCAGGACATGACCGCAGACCGCGTGAACTCGCCCTCGGCAAGTTCCATGAGACCTGTGAGAAGTCGCCCGGCTCCAGAGTCGGCGAGGCGCGCTCCGCTCGGGCCCGACGTGGGAATGCCGGCGAGTTCCATCTCCTCGCGTATCAGCGAACCGTACGGCGCGCTCTGCCTGTACAGCACTCCGATCCGCCTGAAGGGAACGCCGGACTCCGCTCGCGACATCAGGCTGCGGATCACCCACCTGATCTCCTGGTGCGTGTCGGGAGCTATCAGGAGTTGCGTCTCCTCTGTGAAGTCGGGATCAGGTTCTGAGACAGGTTGGCCAAGGCAGGGCTCCAGTCTGTCCGCCAGGCTGAGTATATTGGCATCTGACGCAGCATCGCCCGTGAGACCGAGAAAGACCGCGCAGCGGTTGGCTTCTGACAGGGCCTGCATAAGGTTCTGCTCGGCAGGCGTTACCTCCCTGGGAAGGTAGAAGACGACGAAACCGATGTCCTCTCCAAAGTCCGCGCCCTTCCGCACTGAATCCGACACAGCGTCGGCTGCCGCCTGTGCCAGGTCCTCCATGGTGTAATAGGCCGACGTGTCCCGTCTGAACTTACGGTGGAGTTCTACGACCTCCCTCTGAAGCGTGCCCCGCCTGGCTAGTCGGTCCAGTGTGTCCTCAGATGCGTCCCTGAGCTGGCGGAACGTGTTCCTGAGGCTCTGATGCGTCGAGGGATGCGAGCCGACGGAGCCCAGCATCCCGGACGACCCGGCCGCTACGTTGCGTATGACCGCGCCTTCCAGCGCTGATGTCAATGGCCTGCGTCCCTGGGCGCTTAGAGACGGCGCTCCCAGAAGTTCCGACAGCCGGGGAAGCGTCAGGAACTGGACGTTGGCGAATCCCTGTCGCGCTCGTTCGTGGCGGAGCGTCAGGTTGGCGTATGTGGAAGGCCCGACGACCGTGACTGGCGTAAGCGGATCATCGCGTTGAAGCGAGCTTATGAATTCGCCCAGGGACCGGGACAGGTCGGGGTTCTGATGTTGGAGAAATAGTCTGGACTCTATGTTCATGCTGGCTTCCATATACTGATGGGGAACATCCTGGTGGAAGTCACTTGTCGATCCTCCCGGTGGTAAATTTTGTAGAACTCAACTCATCCTTCTAAGACTCTCTGAACATTTTGAGCATGGAGCGCTGTTCACCGGTCAACGGAAGAAGTTCGCTGTTCCGACCAAGGAATATCTCGGCTTCATCCCAGAAATGACTCGTGACGCTCGTGGCTGTTCCAATCTTCACACTCAGCCGGCTCACAAGTTCGTGATGAGCGAACAGGAACGCCGATGATGTGGTCCATGGGCGGACGACTCCGCGTGAAGATTCTGCCCCCGTTCTCGGGCCGGTGAGAACAAGGTAGTAGTCCGGAGGACTGTCAGGATTCATGTCCAAAATGCCCTCGTTCTTGCCGTAGCACTTTACATTCACGGACTTCCCCGCAAGAGGTCCTCTTCGGAAGACTCCGTCGCTGCCCCGGTGTGTCGCCGAGTCGTGCAGTTCGATGTCGAATATCTCCGAGGCCGCGAACTCTCCGATATGGCCTCTCTCCGCCGTACGGCCTATGATCTGCGCTATCTCCGCCTCGATGTGGTTCCGCTTTTCGAGAAGCGATGCGAGCTGCCTCATTCGGCAATGATCTTTCATATTTCCTACCTACGCCACACGACGTTTAGCGATACCTGATTCTCTAAGCATGAGGGCCTTACTTGCCAACTGCTCGACGCGTTCAAGCGCACCTTCCAGCGTGCCCGATATATCGAGAGCGGCAACGTCCAGGGTCATGGACGTACCTCGGACCCTATATGTCCTGGCCTCGGCCTCGTCTTTCGCGTAAATGAGCAAACCTCCTGGAAGGTCAAGCGCGGTAGCGTAAGCGAGCAACTGGTACATGTCGCTGTTCGGCACTGCCCGGCCTGTCAGGTTCTTGTACTTCGCGTCACCGACGAACACGCAGCGTCTGCCCTCATACCACGCAAGGTCGGGCCTGAGATGTATATGACCGGAATCATCCAGCGAGGGTATATTCCTCTCCCCGAAGGCGCGCGCGTCGCGTATGCCAAGCGCTTCCCTGAGAGCGACCGCCACGAACTCCTGGAACACCACGTTCATATCCATGACGAACCCGGAGGCGCGTGTCGCGCCGCGGTCTGACTCGTATTCCCCATGGCGCAGGACGAGCCGCGACAGCGCTATGACCTCGCCGTAGTGAGAGTTCAGCCTGTCCAGCCTGACATCCGGAACGTCCGTGGGAGGATAGGATACAAGGGAGACATTGTCCAACATCCCAACGATCCTGCCCAGTTCGCCTCGGGCTTCGGCCGAGCGGAGCTGCTGGCGGCCCAGTCGAACTGCCGCCGCCTTGACCAGCCGGTTCGCGAGAATGTCGTCGGTGAACTCGTCATAGCGCGCCTCCACGGGCACGGGAATGCCGAATCTTCTGCGAATCTGCTCGTCGAACATGATCCGCCCGCGCACCGTATGGAGAGACTCCTCCCGGGGCCGGTAGCCGTGCAGCAGGCCGCGCGAGAAAGCGCGGGCGGCAGCAGAGGACAGCGCAAGCGCAAGCACGTCCGGCAGGGCGTACTCTTCGGGGAAGTCGAAGGACTCGGCCCGGGGCCTGAAGCCACTCATCGCATAGCACGCGAGCGAGAGAAGCTGGGGTATCTCTATCTTCGGACGGATGAGGACCGACAGGTCTCCTGTCTCCAGCGCTCCGACCTCCGATCCCGGGGTCAGATGATACTCGCCGGACACGCCCGCAACGGGCTCG
The DNA here is from genome assembly GCA_965202815.1 of Dehalococcoidia bacterium. Lineage (GTDB taxonomy): Bacteria > Chloroflexota > Dehalococcoidia > Lucifugimonadales > UBA1123 > VXRN01. Next base: position 17,319 of record CBDBCD010000001.1, on the reverse strand, counting down.
AGCGTGAGTGAGGGCAGCGCCTCCTTGAGGATGTCGCGCTCTTCGACGGCCAGGTAATGCGGTGCGCTCTTCACGTACTCGCGCAGGTCGATGCGTCGCATCAATTTCCTCCGGTATCCTGGGAGACGTCCGCCACGAGCAGGTCGGAGTTTTCGCCCAGTGCGGAGCTTTCTGCCGCCTTCCGGAGTTTTGCCAGGCTGAAGTCGTCCAGCCTGCTCTCCGATCCAAATAGACGCTCTTGTATGTACGGCAGGACGCTGTGCTCCCAGATGCGCGCGGCGGCGTCCTCGTCGAGGCCCGGTCTCATGAAGTAGCTGGGGCCAATGACCGCGTGCGGATCGTTGCTCAGCAGTTCGTTCGCGCGGGCGACCACGTCGGCCACCCACGCCATGCCAGGGGCGTTTCGTTCCAGCCAGCGGCGCAGCAGTCCCCGCACCGGATCCCTGTCCGGATGAAACTCCACGAAGTAGAAGCGTCGGCGCAGCGCCAGGTCCACCAGGGCAATCGACCTGTCGGCGGTGTTCATCGTGCCGATGATGTATAGATTGGACGGCAGGCTGAAGTCCTCGTTGGAGTACTGCAGCCCCACTTCTCGGTCGCGGTATTCCAGAAGGAAGTACAGTTCTCCAAACACCCCGGCTATGTTGCCCCTGTTGATCTCGTCTATGACCAGGTAGTGGTTGGATTCCGGCTTCTCCCTTGCGCGCTCGGCGGCGCGGATCAGGGGTCCCGACCTCAGCTCGAAGCCCGGCTGGCCACCTTCCAGGACTGCCGGCCTGAAGCCCTGGATGAAGTCCTCGTAGGAATAGGATGGGTGGAACTGCACCAGCTGCACGCCTCCCTCCTTCCCCGCAAGGCACTCGGCGAGTTTCATAGCCACGTAGGTCTTCCCGGTGCCCGGAGGCCCCTGGAATATGACCTGTCTCTTTTCCTCAAGAAGCGTGTCCATCCTGCGGATGTCCTCCTCCTGCATCAGCAGTTCGCCGGCCAGGGTAGCCAGGTCGCGTTCATCTGTTTCCGGTTGGTCGTCGGTTCCCTCCCGCTCGTCGCGACCCTGGTGGAGAGCCCAGACCACCGACTGGGCATCCAGGCGATGTCGCAGTTCCAGTCCCCGGTCGGCCGCCTCCTCCATGAACCTGTCCATGAACCCGAGTGCGTATTCGTAGACGTCAGCCTCGTCCACGTCCTGGTCGGGACGGCCATACCCGGTCAGATCGTATGCGTCGTTGAAGACGCCCACCCTGAACGGAGGATACTGCGTGGCATCCACTCCCATGAGCAGAGCGGAAATTACGTTCGCGCGGGTGCCCATCCCTCTCATCACGGAAGTGGGGAATAGACTGCTGAATGATCTGATGCGGTCGACCAGGGCTGTGTCATCCTGCGTCCAGATGGCCCTGAGAGCTCTCAGAGCGTCATCGGGTGCCTCGTCCATCCAGTCGCGGAATCTGGCGATCTGGGTGAAGTGGATGAAGTTGACCGCAATTCCGGCCCTGACGAGATCGGTCCAGCCGTCGGCGCCCTCGAGGACGGCCTGACGCGCGGCCTCGAGCTTTCGGCAGGCCTCTACTTTGTAGTCGATCTCCTCCCTGTCCAGCCATTTGTATCCCGATGACAGGTATCTCTCGGCGCGCCAGATGTAGCCGTTCCAGGGAGATGCCTGCGGCCTGTCCCACCTGCTGAGAACATCGGAGTCGTAGAAACCGAAGTCATCTCCCTTTTCTTCTTCGATCTGGCGTCGAATCAGCCATATCCTTCGATCTATGTCCGTTGTCTCCTCGGTAATGTGGTGGGCGAACGCTTGCGCATTGCCGATGCGGTTCTTGTGGTCGGCGGACACTATTCCCTCAAAGGTGTCGGGGTGTACGAGGTGCAGCAGGACCTGTCGCTGCGCGCGGGGCGTATCCTGACTGTCGACGAGCAACTTGCTCCGAAGGCGGGCGCCCATCACGAACTCCTTGAATGCCCAGGGATCGCTCAGCAGTCTGTCTCGTTCGGCTTCATCCAGTCCCTTCCACTGCTCCGCGAATTCGATGATCAAGCCGACCTGGAATGGGCGATAGGTCAGGTAAGCCATGCCCGGTCGGGCAATGCCGTATGCCAGACAGTCGGCCATTCGAGCGGGCATCGTCACGTCGGCTGATCCCCATCGCAGCACTTCGTTAACCAGATTTGTTTTAGCCGATTTACCCATCGTGTCAGGCCAGATTATGAGGAGATGAATGTACAGGACCTCGGCCATGAGTTGATAGACTTCCGGGGGACTGTCCTGAAGCTGAACTCTCAGCTTGTCTGTGAAGCCACCGTCGCCCGCGTCGGGACGGTCAAGGAATCTGCGGTGGAGTTCACCGAGCCACTGAGTGGACCAGATTGTCTTCCCCGGCGTGAACAGCGAGTCGTCAGACCTCAGCGCGCGGTCGACCCATGCACTGGCAACGTCGTATATCCGCTCCGCCCCCTCGTAAGTCACTTTGGAACTCATAGCATCTCCTATAATTGTCGCTGATTAGCGCCGCCGTATTATGACACACAAGGCCGGGTTTAGCAGTATGCGGACGTGTGAGTCGCCATGTTCCTATCCTTTAGCATCTTGCAGAACAGGCATTACAGTCCTTTCCATGGACATGTATGGGTAAGTACCCAGGCGACATCCGGGAGGTCGTTGGTATGAGGCACCCCTCTCGGTTTCTCAAACGTGCAACAGTCTCAGCGTTCATCGTCGCGATGCATCCCAGGAGATAGAACTGTAGCAACAACGATCCAGTTCGGCATACTCTGAGACGACACAGTATCCTCCTTCACCGTGTTCCCTTAAACGACGCAGTACCATGTCAGAGTGGCAGCAGCAAGGGCGGTCTTCTTCGGTGCCGAGGATTTCACTTACATATCGCTCCAACGATTCCAGGGTCATTATGTTTACCTCCCAGGAACATGGGTACACGAGCGATGTCGATTGCATCGTACGTTCCAAGACGAATTCGGGCGCTTTCTCGGATGGCCCATTCGTCATATGTCGGGGCCGACCTTGTGCGTCATTGTGCCGGTTGGCTAATGATCTGGTCGGAAAACACTATTCTCGTATCACCGCAAATTACGATGATGATGTGGCAGCCAGATGGTCAGGATAATCCAGCATCTCTATCACTACTTCTCACCAAAGTGAAGGATAATGTCGTCCGAGAGCCTCAGCTCCTCAAATCGGAGCTTGTAGTAGAACATCAGCATCTTTCTGGAATGCGTGAGTCCAGACTTGCTGCCCGGTCCCATCAGCCTATGCCTTATGGCGTTTTCGTCCATGCTGGCTTCTTCCAGCACGCTCCTGACAGTCGCCTCGAATTCTTTCTCATCAAGGCCCCGGCAGAACTCGTCGAAGTGCGGGCGCCACTTTCCGCTTGCTTCCTTACCGCACCGGGCAGTCCAGCACTCGTCGACCTTCCTCCTTCTGTGCGGGGCTGCTGTCCGCGTGTAGTGCAACACACTCTGTATAGACCTGCAAAGTCCCTTATCCTTAAGGAAGTTCCACACAACATTGCCGACAGCTATCACGCGAGTCTTCCCCGGCTTACCTACTAGGCAGAGTTCTTCTTCCAATAGGGGAAACCACGTCTTGTATCTTCCCTCACGTTCGGCGCCAGCGTCCTTTACCGTCATAGAGCCCTTCGATAGGTCGGTAAGATGATATGTCTGGCCGGACCCACAAAGGTACTTCCTGACGCAGTAGTGAAAAATGAAATCCTCGGCAGACCACAAAAAGTTGATGTTTTTCTTGGATGCGCCGGTGGATGGGGGGTCCGCCGCTCCCGGCACTCCGGTCGAAGGCTCCATTGCAATCAGCACAAAGTCCACCGGGCCTGAGGGCTCGATATTGTGTACGAACGAACTCTCCGCCCCGCATCTTCTATCCTTTTCCACCTGTCCAATGAATTTGCGCTCCAGTGCCCAATAGTCGTCTCTGAAAGCCATTACTTATTACTCCTGTTGCTATCCCAGTCCGCTGCGCCGGTCATTTCAGCAAGCGATAGATGAGAGAAGTTAGTTCTGATTTATACCGCGAGTAAACCCGACCAGTTCGGATGTAGCCATGACAGCCTCTGCCAGTCTTTGCACGGACCGGGCCAAATGGCGACCGTCCGACATAATCGAAATCAGGAAGGGCTCTTCGTCGAAGTTGAAACTAACCTCGCGATTCGCAAGAATTTCCCCGGCTCGCTGCTTCGTAGAGTCGTCAAACCTGATTCCGAACGACCTCAAGTACTCCACAGTAGAGCCACCGTCATGAATATAGTATTCGACGCTCGGGGGCTGTGTATGTCGGAACAGCTCGTTGATAATGAGTCCAATCCTGTTCCCACTGGGTCGCGCGACAGGGGCGACGACGTAGTAGTGCGCAATGTCCGCACCAGGGTTCTGGACGTCGAGGGTGCAGAATGTGGTATGAGGAACACCCGATCCTGAAATCGAATACCCCTCCGGTAGACTGAAGCGTTCGCGCAGTTACTCATCGCTTAGATCAAAATCAAACTCCGGGATCCTCGCATATCCCGCCGCCCTTTCTGTTTCGTCCAGCATCTCTGACAGGACCGATGCTCTTCTGACGATCCTTGTCAACAAGCCGGACTCAAATGCCTCACCCAGCAGGCCTTCGACGAAACGGTCCTGCCGGAGAAGGGCGGTCAGCAGTCTCTCCAATTGATCATGCGTCGCTCCTTTCATAGAATCCGGATCGTCCCTGAGACTAATTGCTTCGGGAGTCTGATTCCACTTGGTTCAGTCAAATGGCCGCACCCATTTCATGTCATCGCACATTTCCACGAGCGAGAGGCATCTTCCGATAGGATAAAGAACGGCATGTTCCCCGGCGGCGAAGTCATCTCACCGAACTTGAAGCCGGGCTCTTCAAATATTGGAAGAAAAGCGGCCAGCGCCTCTAGACGTTCCTGCAGGCCGGGAACCTCCTCTTTCTCGAAGAACGCATCGACCTCGTCGATGGCTGAGCGAGATTCGCACTCCTCCGAAAGCATGACGGCGCAGTGCTCCACGGCCTCGAAGAACGTATCCCCGTCGTGAGGATAGCCCTTCTCCCTTTGTCCGACCCCCCATCCCTTCTGGCATTCGATCCTGCCCACAATGTATTCCTCGTGATCGTGTTCCTCGCATATAATTTCGACAATTGCCGAATCCTTCGAGGTGCGCGTTACCTTGAACTCGCTTTCATTCATTCCGAAGCATCTCTTCTCCTGGGTCATTCCCTCTCCTTCGTCTTCCTGCGTATCTTGCAGCCGTTCCTCTTCCACAATCTGCGCTTTCCCTTCAGGGGACGGGCACAGGCCTATCTCTATTGCAAGGGTGTCATCCCCAGACTCTCTGTGTATCCTGAGCGCCTCATCCCGCTTCGCGTAGCATTCGAGCTGTTCAGGGGTCGGATTCGCGGGCTGATAGGGATTGTCGCTGAAGCGTGAAGCCAAGGCGCTACGGGCGACCACCCGAAACCTGTGCCCAAGCTCCTCTATGTGGCTTACCGATCCCTCCTCATAGTTCTCGACCTCGTCACCGTCCATGAACTTGCTCCAGGACGGCCAGAGGGTGCCGCCGTGTCTCGCATACCGCTCCGGATAACTCTCGACATAGACTAACAGCCGATTCTCCTGTTCTCCGATGGCCATGTAGTTCTCTCCGCAGTAGCGGAACGACGCAAAGTGGATCATCGGGCACTCTCCCTGCTTTTAAGTGGGCCGCTCCTCAATCGGAATCGATTTACTCAAGAATTCCTAGCCGCCTGACGCTGCTCCGACTTCAATGTCCATATGCCACGGGAACAGAGACCCCATCGAGATGGGACGTATCGGCGGGATTGACAGTAAGTTTACATATACTTTATTATATCACCATAGTGTAAACTAGGCAACCGTGGGAGAAGCGACATGATCGGCAATAGGCTCAGGCTGGCGCGTTCGGCCGCGGGCCTATCGCTCCGGGGTCTGAGCGACCGGATGGATAACCAGGTCTCCGCTCAGGCAATAGGCAAGTACGAGCGCGACGAGGCGATGCCCAGGTCGAGAGTCCTGATCGCGCTGGCCGACGCTCTGAACGTGTCGGTCTCCTACCTGTCCGGGCATCCGGGTATGAGCCTTCAGGCAGTGGACTTTCGCACGAGAAGGGTTACCAGCAGGCGAGAGGAGCACAGAATCGGGGCGATGGTCCTGCAAAAGCTGGAGCGCTACCTGACAATAGAGGAAATCCTCAATATGCCGAGCGTCCACTGGGACAGGCCCAATCTGGCGCCCTACCCTGTCGTCAACGGCCTACTGGAGGCGGACCGGGCCGCGAGCGCTCTGCGAAACGACTGGGGGCTGGGACTCAACCCGATATACGATATGGCGGAACTGATGGAGGACCATGGGGTTAAGGTCTTCTTCTGCCCGCTGGAGGAGGGAATCGACGGCCTTACAGCCCACGTCGAGAGGGAGAACCAGCCCGATGCCCGCGTCATCGTTGTAAGCCAGGATGTCAGCAGGGACCGACAGCGGTTTACTATTGCGCATGAAATAGGCCACATGGTTCTGGACACTTCCTCTGATGTTGACAGTGACGAGGCAACCTACCGATTCGCCGGAGCGTTCCTTATGCCGGAGGAGGTCCTGTGGTCGAAGATAGGAAAGCATCGCTCGGATATAGACTGGAGGGAGTTTCTGGCGCTGAAGCTATCGTTCGGTATGAGCATACAGGCGGTCACGCACCGGTGCAGGAACCTGGGGATAATCAGCCAGAGTCTGTCCAACAGGCTCTTTGACACATTCGAAAGCCTTGGGTGGAGACGTCCGCCGTACAGGGAACCCCTGGATACGCAGGGCAAACGGATCGGGCGCTTCGAGCGGTTGTGCCTGCGGGCGTTTGCTGAGGGCGCCATCTCGGAGTCTCGTGCCTCAGAACTGCTTGAAGTTTCCATGCAAGAACTGAACGACGAGTGGCAATGGCTACTCAGCTAGTAGACAGAAGGACTCATCAGAAATGAAAACGGAGCAGCCTTCATCAAACAGCTACTGGGTGCAGCAGGGCTGTTTCGCCGCAGGAGAGTATCCCGGAGACAAGAACCCGCAGTTCGCGGCTCAGAAGCTCGAAAAACTGCTTGATGCCGGTATCGACCACTTCATCGACCTGACCGAACCCGGCGAACTCGTCCCATACGCAAGGATAGCCAAACAGACTGCCAGTTCCCTTCACCGGCAGGTTGGATGGGAGCGTCACGCCATACGCGACTTGTCGGTCCCGCGGACCCCGGAACAGATGACGCTCATACTCGACGCCATAGACGACGCCCTGAATGACGGGAAGACCGTTTACGTCCACTGCTGGGGAGGGGTGGGACGAACAGGTACGGTCGTCGGCTGCTGGCTCGTTAGGCACGGGCACTCGGGGGAGGAGGCTCTGCGCACGATTGCCGAGCGGTGGCGGCACATGGAGAAGGCATACCGGGTCCCCCGTTCGCCTGAAACGCCGGAACAGTTTGAATACGTCCGAAACTGGAAGGAGTCCTGACTTGAGCGCATCATCATCGGCCCGCATAACGCCCCGGGACCGTTTCAGAGGCTGTCTGCTTGGACTCGCCGTCGGGGACGCCCTCGGCACCACGCTGGAGTTTCGGAGTCCGGGCAGCTTCGAGCCCATTGACGACATGGTGGGCGGCGGTCCTTTCGGACTGAAACCCGGCTACTGGACCGATGACACCTCGATGGCGCTTTGCCTGGCGGCCAGCCTGATTGAGACGGGCGGGTTCGATCCCCGCGACCAGGTGGAACGCTATGTCCGATGGTGGCGGGAGGGGTATATGTCCCCGACGGGAACCTGCTTCGACATCGGGATAACCGTTGGGAACGCGCTGTCTCGCTTACAGGGAACCGGGGAACCCTACTCCGGTTGGACTAACCCGTTCAGCGCCGGTAACGGCTCGTTGATGAGGCTCGCTCCCGTTCCCATGTTCTATGCGGACAGGCCCGAGGAGGCAATTGCTCGATGCGCGGACAGCTCGAGGACGACGCATGGCGCTGAGGAGGCCGTGGACGCCTGCCGCTACTTCGGCGGGCTGATAGTCGGGGCGCTCGGTGGAGTGGAAAAGGAGACGCTTCTTTCCCCGTCCTACAGCCCGGTCCAGGGACTCTGGGAGCGCTCACCCCTGGCAGCGAAGGTCGCCGAGATAGCGGACGGTTCATTCAAGCGGAAGGAGCCGCCGGACATCAAGGGAGAGGGGTACGTGATACTCTCGCTCGAGGCCGCTCTCTGGGCATTCCACAAGTCCAGCGACTTCAGGGACGGGGCGCTGAGGACCGTCAACCTTGGGGACGACGCGGACACGACCGGGGCGATCTATGGACAGATCGCCGGCGCATACTACGGTATCGATGGGATTCCAGTCGAATGGCGGGAGAGACTCGCGTGGGGAGCCGAGATAGACAAGCTGGCCGTCGGACTCTATGAGCATTCACGGGCATGTTCATGATGTTTCGGTAGATGAACTGGATAATGACGATGAATGCTAAACTGGCAATCGCCAATTTAGTGCGATTATGGCCGTGCCATTAGTATTCCTGAATGTACATCTCGGCCGACCTCTCGGCCCGTTTCGCAATCTCTTGAGCATTGGCCACCATGATCTTGCTCCTGGGTCGCAGAAACGGAAACACGAACTCCTTGACGTTCATGCCGGCAGCTTTCTGAACATCTAGCCCCTATGATCCCGTCCGAAGCTGGTATCGTCGCCGCGCCTCCTGAGTCCGGTCCGCCTCTGTCTATGGAGGCGGTCTTGTAGTCGACGACAACCAGATTGTGGCCACCTCGGACAGAACATCAATGAAGCTATCATGGGAGGTTCGCCAACCGGGGCGGCAACCCGTTTCTCGCGCCAGAATCTCTTCGATGAGATGGCGCGTCCACTGTCATGTGCATTGGCGTAGACTAAGTATCCTTGGCAACGAGGTTAGCGACCACTCCGAAGTGATCTGACAGCTTGGTAGCTCCATGCATATTGCCAATCACGCCGAGGGACTCGGCGGCGAGGTCCTGGCTCAGTGCAATATGGTCTATCCCCCTGAGCCCACGGGCGCCCAAAAGGGCGGAGGTCGCAACAGTCAACTGATCGGGCATCGATTCGAGAAGAGCCTCTCGGAGCCTGCGCGGCACAAATGTCCCCTGCCCGATCCTCTGGTTGAAATCACCCACTACTATCAACCGATTTCCCGATACATTGGCGAGCGCCTGATCCAGGAAGGGACCGAGGGCATCGATGTACTGGCCGTGATCTTCCCACCTCTTTCGGATGGCGTTCTCGCCCCGCGCCCTCGAGTCGTGCCAGGGTATGCAGATGCCGATCACAGCTACCCTTCCCAAGGGAGTCTGAGTGGTTCCGGACACAAACCGGCCCGGCGGCATGGACTCGCTCCCCACGCTATCGATCTGCTCCCAGGGTTCCTTTGACCACAGCATCACTTTTCGTTTTCGTCCCATGTCTCCAGAGCCATAGTCCGGTTCCGAGTAGATTGAATGCCCGTCGGGGGAAAGGCCGGTGAGCGCTTCGGTGAGACACGCTACATCAGGGGCGTGGGCCTTGACCCGATTCATTATCTCGTCTCGCTTCGTGGCACCCGCCCATTCGACATTCCAGTTCACCATTTTCAGATTCATAGTGTTTTCCTTCAGACCATGTGTATCGTCGCCGTTTCTTCATGGCCCTGACGTTTCAGTCTGTCGAAGCCATGCCTTCCACTACAACCCGCAATTTCTGATATTCTCTGTCCAACGGCCCCGTCATGAGGAATGCAAAGAGGATGGCTAGCCCCCTTTGGCATCACGGATTTTCCGTACCATTCGCCGGATCCTAGACGTAAATTCGATATCAAATATCTCTTCGTCCTGACCAGTATCCTCAGTCTCTGAGGGGAGGTCATCTTGAACTTCCAGGGTGAAGTTTGCCCCACGTTCTTCCCGTACAGACGGCTTCAGCCGACTTACACATTGGAGGTTCTTTCATCAGAAACCTCGTCCTGCTTCCCGGCACCGATACAGGAACTAACCGCGCTGGGAACGGGCCCTTCCAGCGTAAGGCGAAACTCCTCGCTCAACTCATAGAAACTCTCGCGGTCGTACACGAAGAACATACCCTCTTCCCAGTCTTTGGTGTCGAAGATAAGAAATGAAAATAGATTGCCCTGGGATATGATCCGGCGGGCTTTCTCCTGAACCGTACACTCTGCTCTGTGAGTTCGGGATAGCCTTCTTCGTCGTTTTCGAATACATAGTCGCCTTCATAGATTTAGGCAACGGCTATGAGACTCCCCGCGTCAAGCTCCTGTCCCACCTTCCTGAGAAAGTCGTCTTTGTCAAAATTGAACCCATCGTCACAGTAAGGTCGTCGCTTCGATTTTCCCTGTTCCTATTCCCGAGTGAAAGCCTATGGTCATCCAACAGCGATGTTCGTTTCATATCATATCTGCCCTCTTGAAGGCAGATGGAGCCGTGGAGACTTTGTCACCAGACCGGGTCGGTAGAGATTTGCAGACATCAGGTCGAGTCCTTCCTACAGGGCTCTGCCTCGATTTCTGTAGAAGCCAGACGCCTAGACTATTCAGTCTCTGTCGCCGGCTGTCGCTGAGCGTAGCTGCCTCGGGGTTACCTCAATGGGCTCTATCTGGTCTATTTCCCTGACAGATGTGACGCCAAGCTCCTTGAACCTGCGGGCGGAAGGCAGGACCCTGCTCTCAAGCGATCCGACACTGCTGTTAAAGTGCTTGACCGTCTGATCGAGAGACCGCCGCGTCTTCGTCATATTTTCCGCGAACGTGTACAGTCTATCGTGGAGTTCCTTGCCCAGATCGCCGATGGCCGCGGCTTCCTCTGCCAGTTTCGCCTCTCGCCATCCCATCTCCACCGTCTTGAGCAGCGCCATAAGCGTGCTTGGAGTGGCTATTACAATGCCCTGGCCCATGGCCCACTCCAGAAGCTCGGGGTCTTTTTCAAGTGCGGGCTGGAGAAAGAATTCCCCGGGCAGGAACATGACAACGAATTCAGGCGTGCGCGTGAACAGGTTCGAGTAAGACTTCTGGGCCAGCCCTCTCGTGCGCTCCCGGACCTGCTTGGCATGTTGTCCTATCGACTCGTCTCGGTCGGCGTCAGAATCGGACTCCATGGCGGAAAGATAGGCATTCAGCGGTGTCTTAGCGTCGATGACTATCGTACGCTCATTGGGCATACGCACCACCATGTCCGGACGGTCTCGCTTGCCGTCTTCGGATGTGTCGCTGACCTGTTCATAGTAGTCACAATACTGGGACATTCCGGCCAACTCGACCACGCGACGCAGCTGGACCTCGCCCCATGTCCCGCGGACCTCTGGACGCTTCAACGCGTTGGTCAGATTCCTGGTTTCCTGAGCAAGTGTCCTGTTGTCCTGTGTGAGCGTCTCAATCTGTTGCTTCAGACTCCCCTGCGATGTATTCCGCGCCTCCTCGATCCTCTTGAGTTCGTCTGCGAGCGGTTTGACCAACGTGCTGACGGCTTCCTTGCTGAAGTCAAAGTCGGTCTTGGCCTGCTTCACCAGTGTCCCAACCTTCTCGTCAGCGCTCGCCAGGAATGTCTCGTTGTTGTTCGCAATCACCTCTGACGACATCACCCTGAACTGGTCCAGCAGGTTCTTTTCGATGTCCGTCTGCTCTGAGAGACGCCTATTCGCGGCGTCCAGCTGCGCCTGCAGTTCGGCGACCTTCTTCGCGTTCTCGGCGGACTTGCTCTGCCAGTTGTCGCTCTCAGCCCTGAGTTCCGCGTTAGCCTTGCCGGCGTCATCCAGGTTCTGAGCAGTGGCATTGAGTTGGGCATTCAGGCCGGCGACCTCTTCCCTTGCACTCACCGCTTGTTCACGCCATGAATCGGCTTCACCCTGAAGTGTGTGCCTCGACCGTTCAGCATCGTTGATTTTCTGTTCGGCAAGTCTGACCTCGGTCTCCAAGCGCACTGCGTTACCCTTGTTTCTCAGTTTCGTGATTAGCCAGGCGATTAGAAATCCGACAGGCAGGCCAATTGCAAGTCCCAGAATTGCTTCCATACGTATGTCCCTTCGCTGAGTGATATAACGCCTCGGGCCTGGATTGCCCTCCGCTATCTGTCCAGAAGAACCCGTCCCAAACGACGACACTTTATCAGCCTGCGCTTCGTTATTGCCAATCACGGACATGACCCATATCCACGATGTGCATTCCGCATACCAGATCCCTTGTTCCGGTGCATTCGGCTACAACGTCCCATTGTGGGGTTGGTTCCGCAGCGCACACGCACATGGGCCGCCTCTGATAAGTGGAAATATCAGTTGGACGGTCGCAAGATTCCTCAGCAGCCTGTGCCGGAAGGTGGGATGTGATATTGTGGAAATGTGCGGTGGGACCGAGCACTTTGAAGAGTGCACGAAGGCCCGTGGTGGTAGCCTCGGTTATGCAAATTCAATTGGTTCATGTTTCGCGGTCAGCCCAGGCGGAAGGCCGCTCGCAATGGAATCCCGGACATCCTGTGTTATACGAGAGAAACTATCCTTCTACAACGGAGGCTAATCAATGAATGCGGCTGACGACAGGCTCGCCGAAGAGCCCAATGCCGGAACCTTGAGGGCAAAGGAGTCAGCTATTTGGCCCGAAGGATTTCCCGAGGACGATGGCCTAGCGCTTCGTGTGCACCGTGCTATCAGTTGGATTGAGCGCGCCGAGCAGGAAGCTGAGGACCTGGATGCCGCGTTCGTATTCTACTGGATTGCTTTCAACGCCGCCTACGCCCAGGATATTCTGGAGACCCATGACGCCACGGAACGACGGAATTTTGGGCAGTACTTCAGCAGCCTTGTCGACCTTGACACTGAGAAACGAATCTTCAGTGCAGTCTGGGATAGATTTCCCGACTCCATCAGGGTGCTGCTGGACAACAAGTTCGTGTTCCAGCAGTTTTGGAACTATCATAATGGGATCCCGGGCACCGATCACTGGGAGTCAAGATTTCAGGGAAGTAAGAATGCAGTAGCCCGGGCACTCGGCCACTCAGACACTGAGGCGGTGCTGTCCATTCTCTTCGACAGGCTGTATGTCCTGCGCAATCAGATCATTCATGGAGGAGCCACGTGGAACAGTTCCGTTAATCGCGACCAGGTCAGGGACGGCGCAAGGATCATGTCCTTTCTTGTACCCGTCTTCGTCAGTCTGATGATGGACAATCCTGAACATGAGTGGGGACCTCCCTACTATCCGGTGGTAAGCTGAGATAGGCAGCAACACAGCGACATGAGGCTGGGCAAAGACAATTAGCTCAGCAATTGTGTCCATGACGACGATGTTCATCATGACATACACATCGACCGGTTCGGTGTTCTACCACCAAAGTGAACATATCCGGCCGCTATCCTTAGTCAAAGACCAGCCCTCTCAGAACCTGATCCTCTCTATCTCGTCCAGCGTGATCCTGTCCCTGGTGCGGTCATCCAGCCTGGTCGTCTGCGAAGACTCGTGCGCAGCGCTGGCACGCGCGTCCTCCAGCGACTCGCCGTTGAAGTGTTAGCCGCTGTGATACCCGCGAAACTCGTCGGAACGCTTATATCACCGACTGCCCAGGAATCCACTCACGTCCCTCACTGACCGCCGCTGCAGGCATCCGCCGCGTGCGCTCCCTGGCCAGATCTTCCAAAGTATCGCGACCGTGTTGATGTCCTCCTGGCTCTGATATACTTCCTTCACAGCGCATCCCTCCAGTTCTGTCCTATGGACTTGATTCGATTACATGGAAGGGTACGCTTCTCTCTTCATCACCACATCCCTGTTTCCACGACTTCTAACATTACCTCCCTCCAGGATTCTGAGGGTGACTGTCATGCCTTCACATTACACTGGGAACAGTAGCCCTGCTCTGAGATGTGTCTCCCACTTGCAGGCGAACCTTGAAGTGTCAGGGTGCAAACTCATAAGCGGCAATTGAGGAATTGAAACAGAGTATGGAGATCAGGAGTATCATATCGAGGCGTGTCGCTTGGCATCCTGTAGTCTTTCTGGTGTTCATCGTTGGCGCAACTGTCATGTCCATCGTTGTGTTGCTGTGGATAGTATCTCTCCGGGGGGCGGATACTTCCCAAGCGCCTGATTTCTCTATTGGGGCTGCGGCGCCGGGGGCGGTAAACGTGACGGAACCAAGGACCGATCCCGTTATCGTCCCGGGACCGCAAGCGCGCCCGCGCCCGATTACTTCAGTACCGCATGGCAGACCGACAAGAAGCAGATAGCTCCGGGCGACACCATCGCCATCATATTCTCTATGGAGAGCATCTGGGATGAACCTTTAGAGCTCACCAACCTCCCTTCATCGGCAACCCTCAATCTGCACGATAAAGATAGCGACGAGCAGGTCCATATGAGGTTGGAGTGGAGCGGTGTCGCCTCCGGCATTCTGGAGCCCGGCGAGGAGATAACCGCCACCTCACGAATTACGTCAGACATGAGCGCAGCTCTGCAGCCCGGCAGGTACTTTGGCCTTCTGGAGGAGGTGAGCTTTGTCCAGGGCTCGACTGACCGTGGGAAGCGAAAGACGGTCCTGGGGTTTAGCAGTGGCGTCCTCTTCGCGGTCACTCCATCCTAAGGCAGACGCGTTGGATAAGCCCCTGCCCTTGAATCAAGTGTGGGAGACGAACGGAGTATCCCTAACGTTGGAGAGCACTGACTTCTCGCCGGAGCAAACAGTCATAATCGTATTGGACACCTCTCCGTGGTAATGGGTCGTCGCGCCGTATCACCCGGACCCGAAGGCTGCGAAACATAATACCGCAGAGCTTAGCCGGAGATGGAAGTCGGCGCATCTGGATGTGAGAAGACATTCCGGCGGGGGGAAGGACATCCCCTTCTCAGAACTCAGCGGTCCCCTGGATACACGAACCGAAATCTGCTCCGACTGGTCCATCCTCATTGCCTACTGTTCAGTGATCGACAATCCCTGATACGCGACAATGACTTTTGCCGGTCACGACAATAGAACTTGCCGGTTGTAATGGGTGATTATCTCCCGCCAGGAGGTGGGAGATTGATGACCGACAGACAGGTAGTCTTGACGAGGCAGAAGATTATGGAAGGCAAGAGTCAACAGGCAGCGGCGGCGGCATCAGGGATGAGTGAGAGGTCGGTACGGAACTGGCGTAAGGGTCCGTTGCCGTCGGAGAAGAAGGCAAGCCGAAGGCAGAGGACGAGACCGGACCCGTTCGCCGTAGTGTGGACTGAAGATATAGAGCCACTGCTTCGGTCCGATGTGGAAGGGGTGCTGAGCGCGCCCACAGTGCTCGATTGGCTGGACGGGCGGCATCCGGGACGGTTCGGCAGGTCTCATCTTCGCACGTTGCAGCGGAGGATGCGGGACTGGCGCGCTCTTCACGGACCGGACCGCGAGGTGTACTTCGAGCAGGAGCATCCGCCTGGACGCGAGGCGCAGATGGACTTCACGCACTGCGGGGAGCTCGGGGTGAAGATAGGCGGAGAGCCGTTCGGCCATCTGCTGTTCCAGTTCGTTATGAGTCACTCGGGCTGGCGATATGCGGAAGTGGCATACGCCGAGACGTTCACCGCGCTGGTGAGCGGACTCCAGGGAGCGCTGTGGGAGCTTGGCGCCGTGCCCGAGGTGGTCAGGACCGACAACCTGTCGGCTGCGACGCACGATCTGAGGGACAGTCGCGGTCGTGCGTTCAACGAGAGCTACCAAGCCGTACTCGACCACTACGGGCTGAAGGCTACACGCACCAACCCGCGAAGCTCGCACGAGAACGGGGTCGCCGAGCAGGGCCACCGCCGCCTGAAGGACGCCATAGCGCAGGCTCTGGTCCTCAGAGGCAGCGACGACTTCGAGTCGGTGGAAGCGTACACGGCGTTCGTCAGGAGTATCGTGGACAGACGCAACAGGCTTATCAAGGACAAGCTGGCGCGTGAGTATCCACACCTGCGCGCGCTGCCTCCGGCCCCGGTGCCGGAGTACGTCAGCTACCGCACCAGGGTGCGCAAGTGGAGCACCGTCAGGGTGAGCGGTAGGACGTACTCGGTCCCCTCCCGTCTGATAGGCGTGGAGGTGGACGTGAGGCTGTACACCGATCACGTCGAGGTGTACTACAAGGGGCATCTCGTCGAGAGCATGGAGCGGATACGAGGCGGGGGCGAGGCGCATATAGACTACCGCCACATCATAGGGTCCCTGGTACGTAAGCCGGGAGCGTTCGCGCGCTATCGCTTCAGGGAGCAGATGTTCCCCTCGCACACCTTCCGCCTGGCATACGACGCTATGCGTGGCTGGAAGGGAGAGCGGGCGGACGTGGACTACGTTCGCATACTGCATCTTGCGGCGACGACCATGGAGTGCGATGTGGAGAGGGCTCTGAGGAGGCTGCTTGAGTGCAGGGTGAGGTTCGACTACGCGACGGTGCGGCAGCTGTCGGCGCCCGCGTCCCCTGAGATCCCGGCGGTGGAACTGTCCGGAGTGGTGGACCTCGGCGTGTATGACAAGCTGCTCGTGGGAGGTGTGCGATGACGACGGAGACGTACACGCCCAGCGTGGTGGGAGAGCGGATCAGGGAGCTGTGCAGACAGTTCAGGCTGCCGACGCTGGCGTCGGAGACCGTCGGCCGCTTCAGCGAAGCCGGACATGCCGACGCCCTGCCGACCCTCGTGGAAGTGCTGGAGCAGGAGGCCGAGGACCGGCGCATACGCAGAGTGGATAGGCTCAGGCGGGCGTCCAAGCTGCCGGCGGGCAAGACCTGGGACACGTTCGAGCACGAGCGCGCTCCGGTGAAGCTGAGGCAGCAGCTCGAGGGGCTTGCCGAGGGCGACTTCGTGGAGAGTGGAGTGAACGTTCTGGCTTTCGGTATGCCCGGCACCGGCAAGACTCACGCGATGTGCGCCATAGGACACCGGCTCGTGCAGGCGGGACGCTCGGTGCTGTTCATCCCTGCGTACCGGCTGGTGCAGGACATGCTGGCTGCCAAGCGGGACCTGGAACTGCCTCGGATGCTCAGGAAGCTGGATAACTTCGACCTGCTGGTGATAGACGACCTGGGCTACCTGCCGCAGGGTGCCGGTGAGTCCGAGGTGCTGTTCACCCTGATAGCCGAGCGCTACGAGCGTCGGTCTCTGGGCATCACCTCGAACCTGGTCTTCAGTGAATGGGAGAAGGTGTTCGCCAACCCCATGGCGACCGCGGCGGCGATAGACCGGATCGTGCATCACTCGGTCATATTGGAGTTCGACCTGCCGAGCTACCGGACCAATGCGGCGCAGAGTC